>NZ_LDPY01000001.1:1381475-2762950 GCF_001038505.1 Puniceibacterium sp. IMCC21224 | reverse complement strand
TTGAACCGGCATAAAAGCTGACCAGAAGCAGCGGGTTGAAATGCTGCCCAAGATCCAGGGTCCAGATCGCGCGAAACAGCAGGCAGGGGATGGCAAAATTCTGGGTGAATTGCATCAGCCCGTCGACGCCGCTTTCGGAAAAGAGGGCACGCCATGCGGCGACATAGCCAAAGCCGATGACTAAAAAGACGGGGAGGATGACGTCAAGAAGGGCTTGCATGCGATCGGTTTCTGGAATGGCGGCGCGGCGCTTTTGGCACGGCAGGATTTGCGTATTTAAAAAGAGAAGAAACGGCGTCTGGCAGTCAGGCGTGCGCGTCGTCCAGCGGGTAACGGATCACCATGCCGTCGTATGCAGGGGTGATGTGGGCGGGGGTCTCGGACTCGACCGTCGCGTAGTCGAGGTCGATATGCATGTTGGTCAGCACTGCGCGTTTGGGCGCCATACGATCGATCCAGCCCAGCGTTTGTGCCAGATGGGAGTGGCTCGGATGTGGGGTGCGGCGCAGCGAGTCGACGATCCAGCAATCGAGGTCGTCCAGCACCGGCCAGACTGCGTCAGGGATCTGCAGGACGTCGGGCAGGTAGGCCAGCCCGCCAATGCGGAACCCCAGCGCGTCGATGCCGCCGTGATTGACCTCGAACGGGGTAAGCGTGATATCGCCGCCAGCACCGGAGATGGTGAAGTTCCCGTTGATGGTATGCATATCGAGGATCGCGGGATATTGGCTGCCTTGGGGTTGGATAAAGGCATAGGCAAAGCGGTCATACAGGCTTTGTTGTGTTACTGTGTCGGCCCAGACCGCCAGACGCTGGCGTTTATTGAACACGATCATCCGCAAATCGTCGATGCCGTGGACGTGGTCAGCATGGGCATGGGTATAGGCGACGCCGTCCAACAATCCGATTCCCGCATCCAGCAGCTGAGAGCGCAGGTCCGGCGAGGTGTCGATTAGCACGCGGGTGACGCCATCGGGTGTTTCACGCTCAACCAATAGCGAGCAACGTCGGCGGATGTTGCGCGGGTTTGCGGGGTCGCAGTCGCCCCAGTGTCCGCCCAGCCGCGGCACGCCGCCGGACGAGCCGCACCCAAGGATGGTGAAACGCAGTTCAGACGTCATGCGGCGGCCTGATAAGCGGTGACCTTGGCAAACAGGCGTTCGAAATTCTGTTCGGCCTGCGCGGCGAAATCGGCGTAGTCGAGGTCAAATACCGTGGCCGCGACGCGGGCGGTGTGTGCGGTATAGGCCGGTTCGTTCCGCTTGCCGCGATGCGGTGGCGGAGCGAGGTAGGGGCTATCGGTTTCCACAAGGATACGGTCAAGCGGAGCGGCCGCAAAGATGTCGCGCAGCGCCTGACTTTTGGGAAACGCGGCGATGCCGGACATCGACAGGTAAAAGCCAAGGTCGAGCGCGACACGGGCGAGCTCTGGGCTGGACGAGAAGCAGTGCATCACACAAGAGTAGGGGCGCGCACGGTAGGTTTCAGTCAGGATGCGGGCCATGTCGTCATCGGCGGCGCGCGCGTGGATAATCAGCGGCAGGCCGGTTTCCTGCGCCGCCGCGATGTGAATGCGCAGACTTTGTTTCTGCACCTCGGCGCTGTCGGCGGTGTAGTGATAATCGAGTCCGGTCTCACCCAATCCGACAAATTTGGGGTGTTGCGACAGCGCCACGAGCTGATCGACGCTGACCAGCGGCTCTTCGGCGGCGCTCATCGGGTGGATGCCTGCGGCGTAGAACACCTGTTCATGCGCCTCGGCCAGTGCGCGCACCTTTGGTTCGCTGCGCATCCGCGTGCAGATCGTGACCATTCGGTGCACCCCTGCGGCGCTGGCGCGCTCCAGAACGGCGGCAAGTTCGCCGTCGAAATCCGGAAAGTCGAGGTGGCAGTGGCTGTCTGTGATATGTGGTTCGGTCATGCCGTATGTCTTTCCCGGGCCTGATGGCGTCGGTATCTAGGATGTGGGCCAGAGGGTCAAGGCGGTGAGGCCCGGCAGGACCGGGTTGTGGGGCAATCAGTCCGATCTTGCGTGGCGCGTGGGCGCTGGCCAGCGGTCACCGCGCGAATGTGGCTGCAGTGTCGCGCAGATGCAGAAGTGAGTCGAGAACGAGGGCAGCAGGATCAATGTTCACTGCGCGGCCATGGCGGGCGCGGTCGCCTGCCGTCTGTGCCAGAGTCGCCCAGGCGCGTCCGGCATCGAGAGAGCGTGACAGCCGGGTCAGGATGGCGGCTTCGCCCTGTGCGGCCTCGGGGAGCGGGGCTGCGCCGGTGACGCCGGTGCGGGCCAGACGTGCCAGCGCGAGGTCCAGCAAGACGAACAGCAAGTCGAGCCGGTCCTCGCGACCGCGGGCGGCGGCGGTTTCGGCCAGCGCAATCGCGCGCGGGCGGTCGAGGTCGGGCAGAGTGCCCAGCAGCGCCACAAGCTCTGCGTATAGTTTGAGCCCGTCGAGGTTGAGCAACCGGATCGCCGCGCCGACCGACCCCGCCGACAAGGCGGCCAGCGCCTCGGTTTGATGCGGGGCGACTTCGGCCCCGGTGGCGGCAAGTGCGGCTGCCATGTCGGCTGGCATCAGCGGAGCCAGCCGCAGCTCGCGGCAGCGTGACCGTATCGTCGGCAATAGCCGCGAGGGCTGATGGCTGATCAGCAGCAGCGTGGTGCGGGCGGGCGGCTCTTCGAGTAGTTTGAGGATGGCGTTGGCGGCGGATGGATTCATCTCGTCCGCCGAATCCACGATCACCACACGGCGTCCGCCATCGGTTGCGGAGAGGGAAAAGAAATTACGCAGCTTGCGCACCTCTTCGACGGTAAGCTGGGTCTTGAGCCGCTTTTTGTCAGCATCCCAAACCCGGCGCAGCAGAAAGAGACCGGGTTCGGACAGCGCCTGCGTGCGCCGCATCACCGGATGATCTGCCGCAATGTCGAGCGTGGCGGGCGGGGGGGGGGCGCCAAACATTCCGTCATCCCCGGCGGGCGGCGTCGCCAGCAGGAACCGCGCGATGCGCCAGGCCAGCGTTGCCTTGCCCAACCCCTGTGGGCCAGTCAATAGCCAGCCGTGATGCAGTCGCTCCGCGCCGTAGGCCTCCAGAAAGGCGCGCTCAGCCGCCTGCTGCCCGATCATATGCGGCGTCTCGCGCGGGTGCGGCGCACCTTCGACGCGGTCGGCTTCGGGCAGGGTGGGATCGTCCTTCATGGCTGCAGGTTCGTCAGACGCGGTACGACAGCGGCAAGGATATCTGCGGCAACGTCATCTTCGCCCCGGGTGCCGTCAATCACGCGGATACGGTTGGGAAACTCCTTAGCCAGCGCCAGAAATCCTGCGCGCATCGCGTCTTGCAGCGGTTGGCCGAAATCTTCGAACCGTTCCTCAATTGTTGCGCGGGCCTTGGCGCGGGCCAGTGCTGCGCCGGGGTCCATGTCGATCAGCAAGGTCAGCTCGGGCTCTTGCCCGATCATCAGATCGTGCAGCACATCGACGGCAGTGCGCAGGTTCCCACGCGACAGGCCCTGATACATCCGGGTGCTGTCGGCAAAGCGGTCGCACAGTACGATCTGACCTGCCGCGAGGGCGGGGCGGATCGTGCGTTCAAGATGATCGCGGCGCGCGGCGGTAAACAGCAAAAGTTCGGTTTCCGCCGACCAGCGATCGGGATCACCCTGTAACACAAGCGCGCGGATCTCTTCGGCGCCGGTGCTGCCGCCGGGTTCGCGGGTCAGAACCACATCGCGGCCCTGCGCGCGCAAGGTCCGGGCCAGTCGCCGCGCCTGTGTCGATTTACCGGAGCCGTCGATGCCTTCGAAACTGATGAAAAGCCCGTGCGGCGCTGCGCCGTTTGTGGTCACATCGTCCCCTCGGGGCTTTCGCTCAGCCGGCCAATCAATACGTTGCTCACCGTCATCATCCGGTTGAGAAAGCCACCGCGCGCGACTGCGCTTTGTGCCACCAGCGGCACCCTATGTTCCGGCAAACCCTCTGGGCGGATGATCAGTTCGGCCAGTTTTTGTCCCTTTGTGATGGGGGCCTTGAGAGGGCCTGTATAGACCACTTCGGCCTCCACCTGCGATCCGGGCAGAACGGGCATAAGCAGGGTCACATCCTCTTGGGTCACCAGCGGCACAGTGGGGCTGGCACCCATCCAGACATCAGCCTCGGCGATCGCCTGCCCTGCAGCGGTCATCTTGGTTTCGGCAAACTGACGGAAGGCCCAATTGACGATTGCCTCGGATTCCTCGGCACGGGCGCGGGTGCTGTCCAACCCGGTCAGCGAAAAGATCACCCGCCGGTCACCCTGTTTGGCAGATCCAACAAGGCCATAGCCCGCCTCAGACGTGTGCCCGGTCTTGAGCCCATCCGCACCGATGCCCAGACCCAGCAGCGGGTTGCGGTTGTTGACGTTCTGCGGCGCCCGTCCGTCAAAGGCGAATTTCTGTTCGGCAAACATCGGATAGAAGTCGGGAAAATCTTTGATGAGCAGACTGGCAAGCAGCGTGAGGTCGCGCATCGACATCACATGCCCATCGGCCGGCCAGCCGTTGGAATTATGAAACACCGAATTGGTCATGCCAAGTTGCTGCGCGCGGCGCGTCATCAGTTTGGCAAAGCCAGCTTCGGTGCCATCGGGGCTGAGGGCCTCGGCGATCACAGCGCAGGCGTCGTTGCCCGACAGCACGACAATCCCCTGCAACAGGTCATTGACGGCAACCCGGTCGGTGGTGTCGAGGAACATGGTCGAGCCGCCATAAGACATTGCATGGCTCGACACTGGCAGTTTCTCATCCAGCTTGAGACGCCCGTCGCGCACAGCCTCAAACGCCATATACAGCGTCATCAGCTTGGACATTGACGCAGGCGGCAGCGCCTCATCGGCGTTCTTGGCCAAAAGCACCGTGCCGGTGGACTGGTCCAGCACAAATGCCGCCTTGGCGCGGGTGTCAAATGCCTGTGCAGAACCGGCCAGCAGCACCAGGGCTGTCAGCAGGGCGGTGGTTCTGCGGAAAGTCACATTCATGCTCTGGCTCCTTGGGTGGCGATCAGACGTGTCGCAATGCGGGCGCCCGGCGCTGCGTTGGTTCTGCCCTGCGGCTTTGGACGTTATTTCGCCCTATGCGCGCGGGATTTGCAAGTGAAGCGGTGGTGCACCGGCGGGGGTCTGCCGTCAGTTGCTGACTGCATACGCGTCGGTAAAGCCGCTCGCCTTGATCTTTTTCAGCAGCGTGTCCAACTCGCCGCTGTTTTGCGCCGGACCGACAAGCACACGCCAGAACGCCGTGCCGCTTGAGCTTTGCTTCTTCACCGTGGGCACCATTCCGGCCTGACGCATCGCGGTGGCCGTGTTGTTGGCATTTCCTTCGACGCTGAAAATCCCGATCTGGATAAAAGGTTTGGAGAGGTTTGACTTGGTTGTCGCTGATTGCGCTGGAACTGGCTTGGCAGCAACGGGGGCGGCTGGTTTCGGCGCTGCTGCTGCGGCCGATGGGGCAAGAGGAGGGGTTGCAGGTGCCCTGTCAATGGCAGCCGCCGCAGCGGCTGTTACCGGTTCGAGTGTTCCCTCAGAGATGGCGGAAGGCGCGTCGAGGCCACCCACAGCCGAAGCCGTCCCGTCAGACACTGGCGGTATGTCGGTTTGCGGCGGGGCCTCTTCGGCCACTTCCTCGCGGCGCAGGGCGACGACATTGATATTGGTGGGCGCACCGGCCAGCATCCCTAGCGCCGCAGCCGCGTCCGAGGACACCTGCAACCTTGGTCCCGGTGTTTCGCGTTCACGACGGAACAGCGCACCAATCACAAACTTGCCATTCTGCTCGTTGCGCACGATCACCCGCTCGGGTTCCGTCACATCCGGATGCGCCACCCAGACCCCGCCAAGCGATGGGCGACCATCCCAGAGCCCGGCCTCGGTGGCCTGAAACACATCGGGGGCCTCAATGTCACGTTCGACCATTTGCTTGCTGGATTTACCCGATGCCGTTGATCCTGCCGTACCGCCGTCCTGCGCCTTCAGGAACCCCGGCATCTGCCCGTCTTCGCACGCGGCAAGGCCGAGAGCCATCGCCAAAAGGACAGCGCTGCGTCCCGCCGCAGTTCTGCGTCGTGCCCAGATCTCTTTTTCCATGCCAATGCCCCTCAGCCTGCCTTGCGCAATTGCGATGCGTGTCTTTTGCCGGTTGGTCCAGCCTATAATGCTCTTGCCTGCGGTGCTGCGCACCATCGAATTTGCGCAGAGCTTAGCTGCTTGACGCGCCCATGAAAAGCCCGCAGCGCGGGCTGGGAAAAATTTCCGCGCTGGGTGCTTTCAGAATCGCTCGTGGGGGGATATGCCGTCTGGACTTTGCGGTTGGGCGTCACCGGTGGCACCGGAAATCTGGTGGCTATTGCAGCGGCTCTGCATATTGCAGCGCCAGGGTCGATTGAGAGAGTGTTGTTTCGGGGTGGCGATATGTCCATGACTTGAGGCGCCGGAGACATCCGTTGTCATAAGTCAGGATGGCCTGCAATGTCCCCCGAGCGTAGTGGAAGCGTGTCCGAGTGGTTTAAGGAACTGGTCTTGAAAACCAGCGACGGGGAGACTCGTCCGTGGGTTCGAATCCCACCGCTTCCGCCAATGGTGGTTTTTACCCAATTTAACATTCCAGCTTAGACCTACCTAAATGCCTTGAATCCCTTCAAGAATTGTTGGTTGTTCGGTTTTGTTGGCTTTGTTTGAATTTTGCCAGTATGCTTTCCTTGCGTGGTACGGAAGGTGGTATGCGGGATGGCGGCACTTGGCGGCAAGCTGACCAAGAAATTGGTGGAGAACCTGGGCGCGGGCCGTCACGGCGACGGGGCCGGTCTGTATTTGGTGGTGGACCCGTCCGGCGCGCGGCGCTGGATTGTCCGTGTCACGGTCAAGGGCCAGAAAAACGCCAAGGGCGCGCCGCTACGCACCGACTTTGGTTTGGGCGGTGCCGATGTGGTTACACTCAACGCGGCGCGCGAGCGGGCGCTGGAATATCGGCGCATGGCAAAGACCGGCCTGACCGGCCTGACCCGCGTTTCAATGCAGAGCGCCAGATCCCCACATTCTCGGAACTGGCACAGCAGGTTCACATTGACCGGATGCCCACTTGGAAAAACGCCAAGCATGGCGCGCAATGGCTGAACACGTTGCGCGACTATGCCTTTCCCAAGATTGGCCGGATGCCGGTTGATAGCATCGGGCAACCTGAGGTGCTGATGTGCCTGTCACCCATCTGGGCAGACAAGCATGAAACCGCGCGGCGGCTGGCGCAGCGTATCAAGACGGTGCTGGACGTGGGTCGGTCGCGCGGGTTTCGGGATGGCGAAAACCCGGTAACGGCGGTCAAAGAGGCCGGGGTTCTGCCCAAGGTGAAGGTCAAGGTGACGCATCACGACGCGATGCCTTGGCGCGATATTCCGGCCTTCTATGCCGAACTGGAGGGACGCAGCGCCACGGCGGCAAAGGCGCTGCAATTCACGGTTTTGTCCGCCTGTCGCACGTCCGAGGTGCTGGGCATGACATGGAATGAGGTGGATCTGGACGCGCGGCTCTGGACGATACCGGCGGCGCGGATGAAGGGCGGGGTCCAGCATCGGGTTCCTCTTACGGATGAATTATTGCGGGTGCTGGAGCCGATGAAGGCGATGGCGTCGGAATTTGTGTTTGAGGGGCAAAAGCGGCACCGGCCTCTATCCAATATGTCGATTCTGATGCTCATGCGGCGGATGGAGCGCGGGCAATACACCGTGCATGGCTTCCGCAGCACCTTCCGTGATTGGGCCGGGGAAGAAGCGGGCGCACCGCGCGAGGTGGCAGAGGCGACGCTGGCGCATCAAGTCGGTTCTGATGTGGAGCGGGCTTACGCGCGGTCGGATTTGTTGGAGCGGCGGCGGGAATTGATGTCGCATTGGAGTTTTTATGCAGCCGGAAAAAAGAGATAAATCTTGCACGCATCAGTTTATTTATCTTTGCGTTCGCTTCTTTTGCACCGGATTTATCCTGCCGACATTGGTTTGGTTCGGAATGATTCTGAGGCGGCCAAGCTCGTTCATGCATACGGGGGGCAAATAGCTTCGCAAGTCGAATTGGAGAAAGACACACCGATGATGCAGCTCGCCAGTGCACAGGAAGCAATGTTTAAGATTCGGCCACTTGTAGGGCTTTCCAAGGGGACCATTAGAAAATACATCGCCGAACTTTGGCGAGAAGATTACGGACTTAAGACAAAATTGGAAATCCGGACAGACAAGTTCGACAGGTATGACGAGAGACAGCGTGACATCTAAAACTTAGGCTCAGGACCCATTGATATTCGCTTCGCTGCGTGATTCACGGCTCAAAAAGTGAGCGGTGAACATGTCTGATCTAATCTGGTTATCCGACGCGCAGATGGCGCGTCTTGGCCCCTACTTTCCCAAATCCCACGGCAAGCCACGTGTCGATGACAAGCGCGTTCTTAGCGGGATTATCTTCATCAATCGCAACGGCTTACGGTGGCGTGACGCGCCGAAGGAATACGGCCCACACAAAACGCTCTACAATCGGTGGAAACGCTGGAGTGACAAGGGTATTTTTGCCCAGATGATGGCCGGTCTGGCTGCTGATCACGGCGAACAGACGACGGTCATGATCGACGCCACTTACCTCAAAGCTCATCGAACGGCGTCCAGCCTGGGCGTCAAAAAGGGGGGCGTGGTCGCCTGATTGGTCGAACCAAGGGTGGCATGAACACGAAACTGCACGCCATCTGCGACAGCTATGGACGTCCGCTCAATCTGTTCGTGACCGCCGGTCACCCCTCTCGGCGATGCAAGCATCACCTGCCGGGCAGTGGTACAGCGACTACATCGGTGCCCGAGCACTGCTGAGCAGCCTGCCAGATGTCGACTGGCTTCTTGGGGATCGCGGCTATGACGCTGATTGGTTCAGAGAAGCGTTGAAAGACAAAGGGATACGCGCCTGCATCCCGGGTCGTAAGCAACGCAAGACTGCAATCCGATACGACAAGCGGCGCTACAAACGCCGCAACCGCCCCTCTCGTGACATTGCTGCGCAATGCACTGCCGGGCAGTGATCGAGATCATGTTCGGCAGGCTCAAGGACTGGCGGCGTGTCACAACCCGCTATGACCGCTGCCCCAAAGTCTTCCTCTCCGCAATCGCCCTCGCTGCACTCGTCATCTACTGGCTATGAGTCCTGACCCTAGAGAAGCCTTAAAGCTGTCACAATTTACGCGCCTTTATCGACCGATATTAAGTTGGTGTGTCCCACACTAAAGAGGAAGGATACCAAAATGGTAGCGATGACCACAGTCCACAAAAGGATCTTCACAGCAATCGCAGCGGTCTTTTTGGCCAGCTCAGCGAGCGCTGCAACGGTTTTCACAATCGGAGATGGCTCTGCCGTCACAACAGTAGATGCGTTTGCGGGCTTTGAAAGCGCGCTTGCGGTGTCAAACTCGTCATACACCGAAGGTGGAATGGAGTTTCTGAATACCGGCAACTATTGCGGCTATGCCGGTTGCCACAGCCACTCCGGTTTTTATAGTGGCGCAACGCCCTTTACTGGCAACTATATTTACTCAACCGGCGATTACACGATTTCCGCAACGGACGGGAACGTATTCAACGGCTTGGAATTGACCCTTGGGTCAGGTTACGCTGCCGGCAACCACACATACACTTGGTCGACCTATCTTGGCGGAAACCTCGTGACAGCCGGGAACACAGGCGCCATTAACGCGCCGTCGATCTATGGCTGGTCTGACATCGAAGGCTTTGATCGGGTGGTCTTTGGCCGCGTCGGAAACTATGCAGCGTTCGATAACGTCAAAGCTTCATTTCTTGCCCCGGTTCCGCTGCCTGCAACCGGGCTGATGTTGATCTTTGCGCTTGGCGGTTTTGGTCTGGCGCGCCGCAAATCAACTGCGGAGCGTTGTTGCGCATCGCAAGCGTGAGGTATGGCGTCCGCTTTCCCGGTTGGTCTCAGGCGATGCGAATATGGATTTCGCCAGCCTGACGGTCGGGGTCTGTCGCGGCGATGCGTTCCCCCCAAGGCCGTGAGGCAGCGTATCCATCGCCCGGCAAGGACGCAGGACTCATTTGGCTTGCGAACTTTGAGAAGGCGCCATCGCCCAGAGACTTGATACCGGTGTTGTCCGCTGCCCGGCAGGGTGTTGCGCGGCAATGCCCGAGAGGGGATCAGCAGGCTCAACGGACCAGCGGCGCGCCGCTTCGGGATCTGGACGGCGAGTGTCTTCGGTCTCCTCTCATGCATGCAAACATGCACTACCGGACAGTGGTCGGCACAGGTTCGTGTAATCCGGTGCGGCCCAGTCCAGACCGGCGATCCGCAGCAAGCTGGCCACCACCCCAGTCGTGTGTCGCGACGGCAGCTTGAATCTGCCCGGATGGTTCCTCTGGATCGATGCCGCCCAACTCAAAGTTCAGCACCGAAAGGCGTGAGCGTTGAGGGTTTCACACTTAATGTGGCTAAGTAGTTGTTTGAATTAATTTTTCCATTCATTACGGATGATGGCCATAGGTACAAGGTCACTCAAATGAGATTCCTCGATCACTTCAAACGGCATTCCGCCGAACCAAAAGTCGTAAGCAGTTACGAAGCGGCAACGCCCTCGCAGCGCCGGTTTGGTGGCGGTTCTCAGTCCTTTGGTCACTGGGCGTCTGAGACATCGGCGGCGCGGGAACACCCATCCAGCGGCGCGATACGCGCGGCGCATATCTCGAAATTCTGGACCCGGCGTCGCTAAACCTCGACGGGCTGGACGTGCCGCTTCTGGACAGTCACGACCGGCACCGCGCAACCGCCACCATTGGCCGTGCCCGGACCTTCCGCCTGGAAGACGGGGCAATTGTTGCGGACCTGACCTTTTCGACCGCGCAGGACGTGTCCCCCATCGTTGACCGGGTTCGCGACGGCACGTTCGCCCAAGAATGAGGTGTCGCCAACAGCAGCCAGACATTCCCGACTGAAGTCATCGATGACGTTCAATATGCGGAAACGTCGACCGCACGACAGGCTGTCAGACACGAAGTCGAGCGACCAACGCTTTCGGCCCCTGTCGCAGATGGCGTGCAGTTTCGTGTTCATGCCACCCTTGGTTCGACCAATCAGGCGACCACGCCCCCCTTTTTGACGCCCAGGCTGGACGCCGTTCGATGAGCTTTGAGGTAAGTGGCGTCGATCATGACCGTCGTCTGTTCGCCGTGATCAGCAGCCAGACCGGCCATCATCTGGGCAAAGATACCCTTGTCACTCCAGCGTTTCCACCGATTGTAGAGCGTTTTGTGTGGGCCGTATTCCTTCGGCGCGTCACGCCACCGTAAGCCGTTGCGATTGATGAAGATAATCCCGCTAAGAACGCGCTTGTCATCGACACGTGGCTTGCCGTGGGATTTGGGAAAGTAGGGGCCAAGACGCGCCATCTGCGCGTCGGATAACCAGATTAGATCAGACATGTTCACCGCTCACTTTTTGAGCCGTGAATCACGCAGCGAAGCGAATATCAATGGGTCCTGAGCCTAAGCCATATATTGTGGCGGCTTAACATATTGTGGAGTGGTCCTGCTGTTGAGGACAGGTTTGCGGCTCTGTGTAGTTCGGCACAGCAGGCCTTGATTCAGACCGTAGCGAATGTCACCTTCCCTCCGCCTCCGTTGAAAGATATCCGTTCGCGAGCGCAGAAATCCAGCACTTGAGAAGGGCGCGAGCGCCTTTCTGATCAGGCTTTGCGCGCTTGCTGCGGTGCGGGAGGGATCTTGGAGAGTTTACGTGGGGTCGGATTGAACAGGTGCCGCAGGAAATTGAGCCAAAGCCAACACGCAGGAGGCCCCCGCCAAGATGTGATCAGCGGCGCGGCTTAACCTTGCGCGCGGCGGCGGCGGCGGCGCGGATTTCTTCTGCGATATCGTCGGCCTCTTCGGGCAGGAAATCCATCGGGATCTCGATCGAGCCCGCTATCACAAAAAGACGGACCATGCCCGCGTCGGTCGGGCCAATCTGGAGATTTGCTTCGATGTCACGTTCGGTGTTGATGCCCATGGTGGCGTCTCCGGGTGATGCGTGGTCGGCCAACGTGGGCTGAGACCTGACAAAGTTTATGGCGAGGCAAGGATGTACGACCGGGGCCGTTGAAATGCAAGCGCGGCTCTGATCTGATACGCGGATGGACATTGTTTTGCGAGATCTGGAAACGGGCGACGTCGATTGGCTGGTGCAGCAGCACGGCGTGCAATACGCGCAGGCCGAAGGATTCGACGATAGCTTTGGTCTATTGGTGGCCGAGATCCTTGCGGTCTATGGGCGCGAGCGGGATCCATCCTGTGAGCGGGCCTGGATTGCAGTGTGCGATGGTCAGCGTCTGGGCAGCATCTTTTGCGTACGTCAGGACGAACAGACGGCCAAGCTGCGGTTGTTCCTGCTGGTTCCCGAGGCGCGCGGCAAAGGGTTGGGCAAGCGGCTTCTGGCGGAATGCATGGGCTATGCCCGCGCACGGGGCTATTTGCGCATGGCACTTTGGACGCATGAGAGCCACCGAGCGGCCTGCGCATTGTATGCGGCGACAGGGTGGCGGCTGATCTCTTCGGGACCGGTTCACAGCTTTGGCGTCGATCTGGTCGAACAGGCCTGGGAAATTGACCTTTAAACCGGGGAATTCGGGCTTGCAATGCTTGGGAAGGGGCGTTATTTCGCCCAAACGTGCCGGCTTAGCTCAGTTGGTTAGAGCGCTTGATTGTGGATCAAGAGGTCCCTGGTTCGAGACCAGGAGCTGGTACCATTTTCCCTAGTTCGGGATAAACCGCCGCGCCAAAGCGCGGCGTTTTGCGTTGATAAGGCCGATTATGCGCGTATGCAGGTCAGTCCAGAGTGACGGTCTGGCGCAACGCGCCGGTGAGGCGATCGAAGATCAGGATGCGGTTGTCTTTGGTCACGACCGCATACCAGTTGTCGCCCTGAGTAAAGGCGGTTGCGCTGGTCCCATCGGGCAGGGTGATGGTGTCAGGCAGGGCTGGCCCACGGGCACCAAGTCGCGTGACAAGCAGGCCCAGCACGATTATGAGCCCTGCGATCATGGTGACAGTCAGTACAGTGACCAGCCGCCGCAGAAATTTCAGATTTGCCGGCTCGGGCAGGGGCGGTTCAGGAGTATCGGACATGGCCTCCAGCCTGTTGCATGTGACAATCGGAGCGGCACCGCCGCCGCGCCTTGATAAGGCCCTGGCCCGCGATGTGCCAGAGGCAGCGGCACTGTCGCGCACGCGGCTGACCCGGCTGATCGGTGAGGGCTGCGTGACGCGCGACGGCGTGGTGCTGGACGACCCCAAGATCAAAGTGGCCGAGGGCGAGGTGATCGCAATCACTCTGCCCGAAGCCGAAGAAAGCCACATCGGCCCCGAAGCGATCCCGCTTGAGGTTGTCTACGAAGATGAAGATCTGATCGTGATCAACAAACCGGCAGGCATGGTGGTGCACCCGGCGCCCGGTTCACCCAGCGGCACGCTGGTCAACGCGCTGCTGCATCATTTCGGCGGTGCTCTGTCGGGTGTCGGTGGCGAAAAACGCCCCGGGATTGTTCACCGGATCGACAAGGACACCAGTGGCCTGCTGGTGGTGGCGAAATCGGATCGGGCGCATCACGGTCTTGCAACCCAGTTTGAAAAACATACTGCGGTGCGGTCCTACCGGGCGATCTGTTACGGCGCGCCGAACACTGGCGACCCACGATTGCGCGGGTTGCGCGGTGTGTCGGCTGAGGCGGGCAATGTGATCTGTGTCACGACTCAGTTGGCGCGTCACCGGACTGACCGGCAGAAACAGGCCGTGTTCTTTGGCACCGGACGGCATGCGGTGACGCGGGCGCGGTTGTTGGAGACATTCGGGACGCCACCGACGCTGGCGCTGCTGGAGTGCCGTCTTGAGACCGGGCGTACGCATCAGATCCGAGTGCATATGGCGCATATCGGGCACGGGCTGGTCGGGGATCCGACCTATGGCGGACGGCGCAAGCTTGCGGCGAGCGCGGTATCGGCTGAGGCCGCGCAGGCGGTGACAGGGTTTGACCGTCAGGCCCTGCACGCAACCGAATTGGGGTTCGTGCATCCGGTGAGCGGCCAGACGATGGCGTTCCAGGCGGATTTGCCGACGGATATGGCCGGGTTGATTGCACAAATTCGGGGCTGATCCGCTCTCGCGCACTGCACATGCGCGTGAAAGCACTGACATAACGATACCTTCGACGGATGTTTGCGTTAACTTCGTATCAACAAAAGGCGCGCTACCGCGCTTGAATCCCCTCGGGTGAGCCACCAGATAGATGTTAAGCACCTAAACATGGGTGACCCCGACAATATGAAGGGAAGAGGGATATGAGCAATTATGGTAATCTTCCGGCCCCGACGCCAGAAGGCGGTCTGAGCCGTTATCTTCAGGAAATTCGCAAGTTCCCGCTGTTGGAGCCGGAGCAGGAATACATGCTGGCCAAACGATGGGTCGAAGAACAGGACACCGAAGCCGCCCACCAGATGGTGACGTCGCATCTGCGGCTGGCTGCTAAAATCGCGATGGGCTATCGTGGCTACGGTTTGCCTCAGGCTGAAGTCATCTCTGAGGCAAATGTGGGCCTGATGCAGGCGGTAAAACGCTTTGATCCCGAGCGGGGCTTTCGTCTGGCAACCTATGCGATGTGGTGGATCCGCGCGTCGATCCAGGAGTATGTCCTGCGGTCATGGAGCCTTGTTAAAATGGGCACCACTTCGGCGCAGAAAAAGCTGTTTTTCAACCTGCGCAAGGCAAAGAACAAGATCGGCGCGCTGGAAGACGGTGATCTGCGGCCTGAGCATGTGCATAAAATCGCCACTGATCTGGGAGTGACCGAAGACGAAGTGATCTCGATGAACCGGCGGTTGTCGGGCGGGGATGCGTCGCTGAACGCCACCGTCGGGTCCGAGGGCGAGGGAACGATGCAATGGCAGGACTGGCTTGAGGACGAGGATGCCGATCAGGCCGGAGACTATGCCGAACGCGATGAGTTGGAGGCGCGCCGCGCCCTGCTGGCCGAGGCGATGGACGTGCTGAATGATCGCGAAAAAGATATCCTGACCCAGCGGCGTCTGTCGGACAAGACGGTGACGCTTGAGGATCTGAGCGGCCAGTACGATGTCAGCCGTGAACGGATCCGCCAGATCGAGGTCCGGGCGTTCGAGAAGCTGCAAAAGCGGATGCGCGATCTGGCGCAGGAGCAGGGCATGCTGGCCACGGCTTGAGCTATTCGGCTTTCTGAAACGAATTGTAACGGCGGTCGGCATGTTCGGTCGTCGTTTTCTTTGTCCGGAACATATTTATTGGCGGCTGTATCTGGTTGCGCCCGATAAACTCATTGCACGGGTATTACCCACCCATCGATATAAAATCGTGCGCATGTCGGGCGCCTCTGGCCAGATCAGCGGGATTGACCTTGCTGCGCTGTCTCTGACGCCCTACCTCGGGTCGAGGACCAAGACCGAAAAGGACCACACCCGATGCCCCATCGCCTAAGCCCCCGCGACCTGCTTGACCGTCTCGTTGCCTTTCCGACTGTCAGCAGGGACAGCAACCTGCCGCTCATTGACTGGGTCGAGGATTATCTGGGCAGTCACAGGATCACCGCGCATCGGCACTATGACGAGACGGGCGAAAAGGCGGCTCTTTTTGCGCATGTCGGGCCGGATGAGGCTGGTGGCGTGGTTCTGTCGGGTCACACTGATGTGGTGCCGGTCGATGGGCAGCCCTGGGCGTCGGACCCCTTTGTCGTCGCCGAACGCGATGGCAGGCTCTATGGGCGCGGCACGACGGACATGAAGGGGTTTGATGCGCTTGCCATCTGGGCGCTCGTCGAGGCGCGCTATGGCAACATCCGCCGCCCGCTGCAGCTTGCGCTGAGCTATGACGAAGAGGTGGGCTGCATCGGTGCGCCGCCGATGATCGAGGCGATGCAGGAGCCGATGCCAAAGGCGAGCGCGGTAATCGTCGGTGAGCCGTCGATGATGAAGGCAGTCACTGGCCATAAGGGCGGCGCGGGTTTTTGGACCCATGTGCAGGGATTCGAGGTTCACAGTTCGATCATGCACACCGGCGTCAACGCGATCATGTGGTCGGCCAAGCTGATCGACTGGGCGAATGATCGCAACGCCGAAAGCATGACCCGTACCCCCAGCGCGCTGGCCGCAGTCTTTGTTCCGCCGTGGACCACGGCCCATGTGGGAACGATTCAGGGCGGCACGGCTCATAATATCACTGCTAAAGATTGCCGGTTCAGCATGGATTTCCGTGCTGTGCCAGGTGAAAAGCTCGATGATTGGCGCGACGCCTATTTTGAGGTGCTGCGCGCCGTCGAGGCGGATATGCAGGCCGTGCATCCCGACGCACGGATTGATGTTGAACAACGCTTTGATGTTCCCGCACTTGTACCAGAAACCGACGGTGAGGCCGAGGCGATTGTACGCAGGCTGACCGGCGATAATTCGCAGAATGTGGTGTCCTATGGCACCGAGGCCGGGCAGTTCCAGCGCGCGGGATATTCCGCTGTTGTCTGCGGCCCGGGCGACATCGCGCAGGCGCATCAGCCTGACGAATACATCACCGTGGCGCAGTTCGAGGCGGGCCATGCCTTTATGCGCGATCTGTTGGTGCTGCTGTCGAAATGACCGGGTTTCCGTTTTCGATCCAGACGCCGCCGGAACATGATGCGGCGCTGCCTGCATCTGTCGATGTGGTGATCATCGGCGGCGGAATTATTGGCATCTCGACAGCGCTCTGCCTTGCGCGTTCAGGTGTGTCGGTGGTCGTGCTGGAAAAGGGTCGGGTTGCGGCCGAGCAAAGTTCGCGCAACTGGGGCTGGATACGAGTGCAGGGGCGTGATCTGGCAGAGATCCCGATCGCACATGAGGCGCAGAGGCTTTGGCTGGCGCTGGACGGCGAATGTCACGGCCGATTGGGCGTACGTCAAATCGGGGTCACGTATCTGGCGCGCAAGCCCCGCGATTTAGCGGGGTTTGAAGACTGGCTGCGCGAAGCGGCGCCGCTGGGTGTCAGCAGTCGTATGGTGAGCCGCGATGCTTTGCGTGACGTGCTGTCGGGAGCGCAGGGCGACTGGCCGGGTGCGTTGCACACGCCCACGGATCTCAAGGCGGAACCCTGGGTCGCGGTGCCGGAACTGGCGCGGCTTGCCTGTTCCAAAGGGGCGACGCTGATCGAACATTGCGCCGTGCGCGGGCTTGACCTTGATGCCGGGCGCGTCACCGGTGTCCTGACCGAAAAGGGGCGGATACGGACTGCTGAGGTCCTGTTGGCAGGCGGGGCGTGGTCATCGCTTTTTCTGCGGCGACACGGGGTGGATATTCCGCAGCTTTCTGTTCGATCCACGGCACTGGAAACCGGTCCGTTACCGCAGGTGGGGGGAACGGCTGCGGTCGATCATCGGATGGCGTTCCGGCCGCGCGCTGATGGCGGGTACACGCTGGCCCCTTCGACGCTGTCTGAACTTTATGTCGGGCCGGATTCGATTCGCGCGCTAGGGAAATACGCGCCGCTGTTGCGCCAAGGTGGCTTTGACGTTCGCCTGCATGTCGCCGCTCCGCGGGGATACCCTGACGCATGGGGGACTCCGCGCCGTTGGTCAGACGACTCTGAAACACCGTTCGAGCGGCTGCGCGTCCTGAACCCGGCACCCAATGTCAAAAAGGCGCGGGCGGCCTGCGCGGCTTTTGCCAAGGCGTTTCCCGATGCGGGTGAGGTTCGGCCAAGAACGCTCTGGGCTGGTATGATTGATGTGATGCCCGATGTAGTGCCGGTCGTGGATCGTGTGGCAGCCCTGCCGGGGCTGACGGTGGTGACCGGCATGTGCGGTCATGGGTTCGGGATTGGTCCCGCCTTTGGTCGGATTGCTTCGGACCTTATTCGTGGCAATGACCCCGGCGTCGATCTGACGCGGTTTCGGATGGCGCGGTTCAGTGATGGTAGCCGGATGGTTCCGGGGCCGAACATTTAGGGTCGGGAACGCGGTGCGGCGGGTGTCGTGCGCTCGCGTCGTCAGATCCCAACAGTGTGAACGGGGCGGGATCTGAAGTCGGGACGGCTTGCAGCTTTCTGACCTCTCGGGCAGATTGCCCCAATCACAGGATCAGGAGATGTCCTTATGCCGGTCAAGAACCGCCTTGCCGAACTGCACCCGCAAATCACCGAGTGGCGCCGCGATATTCACACCTATCCCGAGGTGTTGTTTGAGACGCATCGGACCTCGGCTCTGGTCGCAGAAAAGCTGCGGGCTTTTGGGTGCGATGAAGTGGTCGAAGGCATTGGGCGCACCGGTGTGGTGGGGGTGATCCGAGGGAAAAGCCAGACATCTGGCAAGGTTGTCGGGCTGCGCGCCGATATGGACGCCCTGCCGATCACCGAACAGACCGGATTGCCGTATGCATCGCAGAACGAAGGTGCGATGCATGCCTGTGGCCATGACGGTCACACAGCGATGTTGCTGGGTGCGGCGCAATATCTGGCTGAGACGCGCAATTTCGACGGCACCGTCGCGGTGATCTTTCAGCCGGCCGAAGAGGGTGGCGGTGGCGGGCGCGAGATGTGCAACGACGGCATGATGGAGCGCTTTGGCATCCAGGAAATCTACGGTATGCACAACTGGCCGGGTGTCCCCGTGGGCCAGTTTGCCATCCGTCCGGGCGCGTTCTTTGCTGCGACGGATCTGTTTGAGATCACGATTGAAGGTAAGGGTGGTCATGCGGCCAAACCGCACGAGACGGTCGACAGCACCGTTGCCGCCGCGCATGTCGTCACCGCGATGCAGTCGATTGCCAGCCGCAATGCTGATCCCATCAGCCAGCTTGTGGTGTCGGTCACGTCGTTCGAAACCTCGTCAAAGGCGTTCAACGTGATTCCTCAGCGGGTCCATCTGAAGGGCACGGTACGTACCCTGAGCAACGAAATGCGCGATCTGGCCGAGACGCGGATCAAAGCGATCTGCACCTCTGTGGCCGAAGCATTTGGTGCGCGCGCAGATATTAACTATGTTCGCAATTACCCCGTTATGGTCAATCACGAAGAGCAGACACAATTTGCCGCTGATGTGGCCACAGCCGTGTCGGGAAAATGTGATGATGCGCCGCTTGTCATGGGAGGCGAGGATTTCGCCTTTATGCTCGAAGAGCGGCCGGGGGCATATATCCTTGTCGGCAATGGCGACACGGCGGCGGTGCATCACCCAGAGTATAATTTCAACGACGAGGCCATCCCGGCCGGATGCAGCTGGTGGGCGGAAATTGTCGAGCGGCGGATGCCCGCCGCCTGAGCACTATTCGGTGGTTTTGCGGGCGCGCAGCGTCGGTTTGGATTTTGCAGCGGGCTTGGTCGCCGCTTTGGCGGGGGTGTCCGTCTTGGCGGCGGCACGTGGTTTTTTAGGAGTCGCGGATTTGGCGCGGGGTTTTGTGGTCTTGGCCCGCTTTTTCGCACTCACCAAGGCTGCTTGGGCTTGGGCCCAATGCTCTTGGGCGCGGCCCGAGGGTTGTCCCTCATCCTGCCAGATGTAAAATGCGGCCTCGGCAATTTTTGCGTCGTCGATGTCTGGTGTCGCCATGGGATCCTCCTTGGGCGGGTTTGGTGTTAGCTTCTGCTAATAATAACATTCAGTAAAATTAGTTAGCGCTAACATCTTATCAGATTTGCTGCAGTCGCACAAACGTCTTGCGGTGGTGTCATCTAGGAGAACGCGACCGGGCACAGGGGTGGCCACAGGACGCGTTCCAAGCTAAACGCAGCAGCAGCGCGAGGGAGAGATTGACGTGGTGGCAAATATCATCTGCATCAAATGGGGTACTCTCTTTGGCCCTGAATACGTCAACCGGCTGTATTCCGGGGTGCGGCGCAATCTGAATATGCCGGTACGGTTCTTTTGCATGACTGAGCATTCGGCGGGCATCCATCCCGATGTGATCATTTTGCCTTTGCCGGTCGAACCATTCCAGGAGCCGATGAATGCCGCGCTTGCCGTGGCCAACCGGCAGGGGGCGATGCGCAAAGTCTCATTGTTCCGCAAAGGGCTGGTGCCCGATTTGCAGGGACCGTTTCTGGGGTTCGATCTGGACGTGGTGATCACGGGATCTCTGGATCCGTTGCTTGAGCTTGAGCCCGGGAAAGTCGCGATGCGCCACGATTGGACCGAAAAACGCAAGGGACGCCCGACTGGTCACGGATCGGTGTTTCGCTTTGATCCAGCTGAACACGGTTTTCTCTATGAAGATCTTGCCGCCAATCCTTATGAAGAGGTTGAGGCCGCACGCGGGTCCGAGCAGCGCTATACCAGCCACAAGGCGATGGATCGTGAGGCCTTTGTCTACATCCCCGAACCTTGGGTCGTGAGCTTTAAATACGATTGCAACCCGTTCCCGCGAAATTATCTTCGCGCGCCCGAACTGCCGGATGACGCGCGGGTGGTGTGTTTTCACGGCCATCCCAAGATGCCTGAGGCCATTGAAGGGTATACTGGCAGCTTGATCCGCCGATCCAAGCCCTGCGCCTGGCTGCAGGAGCATTGGGTTGAGCGCAGCTGCGCCGATCTGGGGCCAGAATACGGCTGAGCGGATTACCAAAGCGGGCGGCGTGGGGCGGAAGCTTGCGCAGGGGATGCCGCATGGTCTTGCCCCTCATGGGTCTGGCGGGGTAAGAGCGGCAAGCAGAGAAATTGAGGGAAGGGCAGTGCCATGCGTCGCGTAGTAGTGACTGGGCTGGGGCTGGTGACACCGCTGGCTTGTGGTGTCGAAGAAAGCTGGAGCCGTTTGCTGGCCGGAGAGTCAGGGGCGGGACCGATCACACGGTTTGATGCCAGTCGTCTGGCCACGACCTATGCCTGTGAAGTGCCGTTTGGTGACGGGACGGACGGCAGCTTTAATCCCGATGACTGGATGACGCCGAAAGACCGGCGCAAGGTTGACGATTTCATTCTCTTTGGCATCGCCGCGGCAGAGCAGGCCGTGCGTGACGCTGGCTGGCAGCCTCAGGATCGCGAAGGACAGTTGCGTACCGGCGTAATGATCGGATCGGGTATTGGCGGACTGAACTCGATCGCCGAGACTGCCGTGCTGATCAAGGAAAAGGGACCGCGTCGTGTCAGCCCGTTCTTTATCCCTGGTGCGCTGATCAACCTGATATCCGGTCAGGTGAGCATCCGCCACGGCTTTAGGGGGCCGAACCATTCGGTTGTGACGGCCTGTTCCACTGGCGCGCATGCGATTGGCGATGCGGCCCGGCTGATCAAGGATGGTGACGCGGACGTCATGATTGCCGGCGGAGCCGAGGCGTCGATCTCGGAAATCGGGATTGCCGGGTTTAATGCTTGCAAGGCACTAAGTACAAAATGCGCTGACGATCCCAAGAAGGCGAGCCGCCCCTATGATCGCGACCGCGACGGGTTTGTCATGGGCGAAGGTGCGGGTATCGTCGTGCTTGAGGAATACGAGCACGCTGTAGCGCGCGGCGCGCGGATTTATGCCGAAGTGTTGGGTTACGGCCTGTCAGGGGATGCCTATCATATCACGGCGCCGGCTGCAGATGGTGACGGTGCTGAACGGTCGATGCGTGCGGCGATCAAGAAAGCTGGGCTTGAGCCGGGCGATCTGGATTACATCAACGCGCATGGCACTTCGACCATGGCGGACACCATCGAACTGGCGGCGGTAGAACGGCTGTTGGGGGATGCGGCGTCCAAAGTGACAATGTCGTCGACCAAATCCGCGACCGGGCATCTGCTGGGGGCTGCGGGCGCGATTGAGGCGATCTTTTCGATCCTTGCGATACGGGATCAGGTGGCGCCGCCGACAATCAACCTCGACAATCCTGAGGTGGAAAGCGCGGTCGATCTGGCGCCCAATGCCAAGCGTGAGCGCAATGTGCGGTACGCGCTGTCGAATTCATTTGGGTTTGGCGGCACCAATGCCAGCGTTCTGTTCGGAAAGGTTGACTGAATGTGGCGCAGCGTCGCGTCTAACGCGTTGACCTTTCTTGTTGTGGCGGTGTTCCTCTTTGGCGGTGTGCTGCTGTGGGGACAGTCGCAATATTCTGACGACGGGCCACTGGCACAGCCGATTTGCGTGCAGGTTCCGCGTGGGTCAAACATGCGGCGCGTGTCGGACGATCTGGTAACTCAGGGCGCGGTCACCAGTGGCGTGCTGTTCCGGCTGGGGGCGGATTACACTGACAAGACGGATGAACTGAAAGCGGGCAGTTATCTTGTCCCCGAAAACGCGTCGATGGGCGAGATCGTCGATATCGTCACGCGTGGCGGTGCCAGCACTTGCGGTACCGAAGTGGTTTATCGCGTGGGGATCAATCAGGCGACCGTGCAGGTCCGGGAACTGGACCCGTCGACTGGACGGTTTTCCGAAGTGGCCGAGTTCGATCCGGGTGCAGACGATGCCCCGGTGGAATACACATCAGTCAAAGCCAAGGCCGATACGCGGTATCGCGTCGCGCTGGCCGAGGGGGTGACAAGTTGGCAGGTGGTCACCGAACTGGCCCAGATTGATGTGCTCGACGGGGAGGTGGCGGACCTGCCGCCCGAAGGTAGTTTGGCGCCAGACAGTTACGAAATCACCCCCGGTGACACGCGTGCGTCGGTTTTGGACCGGATGTCGCGGGCGCAAGAGGTGATTCTGGAACGGGCGTGGGTCAACCGTGCGCCTGGTCTGCCGCTGGACAGCAAAGAAGAGGCCTTGGTTCTTGCGTCGATCATCGAAAAGGAAACCGGTGTCCCAGAAGAGCGCGGCCAGGTGGCCAGCGTGTTTGTCAACCGGCTGAACCAAGGGATGCGGTTGCAGACCGATCCAACGGTGATCTACGGCATCACCAAGGGAGAGGGTGTATTGGGCCGCGGTCTGCGTCAGAGCGAGCTGCGTGGAGCGACACCTTACAACACCTATGTGATTGCAGGGCTGCCGCCGACGCCTATCGCCAACCCCGGCCGTGCCAGCATCGAGGCGGCGCTTAATCCGTTGGAGACGAACTTTGTCTTTTTTGTTGCGGATGGATCGGGCGGGCATGCATTTGCCGCAACTTTGGCTGAGCACAATGACAATGTTGCGCGCTGGCGTCAGATTGAGGCGGAACGCGCCAGCCAATAGATCTAAGGGAAAGTTTACAAAACAGGAAATGGCGCTTGATGCGCCATTTTTCTTGTGCGGTGCACGGCTCAGGGGGATTTTAACCGGGTGGCGCGGTGCGCAATTATTATAGATTTGTTCATAACTATTAGATTTTTCAAAGCCTTGCGCGCGGTTCCTGGGCTGCGTTGCCTTGACAGAGCGAGCGGATGCACGTATAGATTGTGACATGCTGGAGGAGTTCGGCAAACGGCCTCGGGTTCATTCCCGAGGCCGTTTTTCGTTCTCTCTTATCGGGGCGGGGATCCACGAAAAAAGGCATTGAGCAGACATGACCTTGATCAACCCTGAGACGCGGATGTCGAAGCTGGAAAAGGATCGCAAGTCGATTGCTGCCACGCTGCGCAATATCCGCAGAGAGCTGAGCGCCCTGGAAAAAGAGGTGCAGGCCGGTGACGTGGGACAGGCAAGGGAGGCCGGCAAGACGCTGGCAGATATTCGATATTGGTTGAAAGCAGCACGCGAAACGGAGGCTGAACTTGAAAACGTCAAACGCGCGCGGGTCGGCGTCGCCCACTCCTATGGGCTCGACCTTGAACGAGCAAGATCTGAGGTCGGGTGCCGTCTGGCTCGCCTCCGCAGATGCTGCCGTGAGGGAGGGATTCCTGAGGGATCTGAGTCAGGGTGAAATACTGGCACTGCCGTATCTTTTTGAATTCTGGGCAATGCCACATCAGTTGCCTCCGGAAGGGGACTGGCGCGCCTGGGCCATTCTGGGCGGCCGTGGAGCCGGAAAAACGCGCGCGGGGTCGGAATGGGTCCGCGCAATGGTCGAGGGGGCACGCCCTCTCGACCAGGGTCGGTGCAAGCGCGTGGCGTTGGTGGGGGAGACACTGGATCAGGTGCGAGAGGTCATGGTGTTCGGCGAGAGCGGCATTCTGGCCTGTTCGCCCCCGGACCGCCGCCCCAATTGGAATGCCACTCGCAAGGCGTTGGTCTGGCCGAATGGGGCTGAGGCGATGGCGTTTTCTGCGCATGACCCCGAGAGCTTGCGCGGGCCGCAATTCGATGCGGCTTGGGTCGATGAACTGGCCAAGTGGAAAAAGGGGCAGGACACATGGGATATGCTGCAATTCGGCTTGCGTTTGGGTGAGCGTCCGCAGGTTTGTGTGACGACCACGCCGCGCAATGTGGGGGTGCTGAAGGCATTGCTGAAGGTTCCGACAACGCGGGTGACGCATGCCCTAACCGAAGCCAACCGCGCGAATCTGGCAGAGTCGTTTCTGGAGGAGGTGCGGGCGCGCTATCAAGACACGCGGTTGGGGCGACAGGAACTCGACGGTGTGCTGCTTGAGGATACAGAGGGCGCATTGTGGACCCGTGAGATGCTGGATGCGTTGCGGGTGCAGGATCTGCCAGAGTTTGACCGGATCATTGTGGCTGTGGATCCGCCTGTAACGGGCAAGGTCGGGTCAGATGCCTGCGGGATCGTGGTTGTTGGTGCTGTGCTCAAGGGGCCACCGCAGGAGTGGCATGCGGTGGTGCTGGATGACGCGACGGTTCAGGGTCGCAGCCCGACGGGCTGGGCTAATGCTGCCCTGCGCGCGATGGAGCATTGGGGGGCCGACCGGCTGGTGGCGGAAGTGAACCAGGGTGGCGACATGGTTGAGACCGTCCTGCGCTCGGTGGACGCGCTGGTGCCCGTGACCAAGGTACACGCCTCGCGTGGGAAGGTTTCAAGGGCCGAGCCGGTTGCTGCACTTTATGAGCAGGGCCGTGTGCGCCATGTCGGCGGGCTGGCCGATCTGGAAGATCAAATGAGCCGGATGACTCAGATGGGCTACGATGGAAAGGGCAGTCCTGACCGGGTGGACGCCTTGGTCTGGGCGTTGACAGATTTGATGATCACCCCGGCGGCAAAGTGGCGTCGCCCGAGCCTGCGTACGCTATAGTTAAGCGTTGTTAATCAACCGACTGTAGGTTGGTTTTCGAAGGCCGGACACGCTCTGGTCACTTCGGCCAAGCGAGAGGATCAGCCAGATCCGGGGCCGTTTCGGAATGAGAGACAAGGGGATCTGATGGGGTCTGTGACGGGCCCTGCCGGGGTGCGCACGGCATCCTGTACCCGAAGAACGAGGAGCGACAGTCGATGGTGTTTCAATTCTTGCGGCAGAGCCCGGCGCAGCCGGTGCCCGAAGTCAAGGCCAGCGCGACCGGACCAGTGGTGGCCTATCAGTCCGCAGGGCGCGTCGCCTGGAGCCCGCGCGATACGGTATCGCTGACCCGTAGCGGCTTTGCGGGCAATCCGGTGGGATTTCGTGCGGTTAAGCTGATTGCGGAGGCGGCGGCAGCGCTTCCGTTGGTGTTGCAGGATCATGCTGTGCGCTATGAGAGCCATCCGTTGATGAGCCTGGTGCGCAGGCCCAATCCTGGTCAGGGCCGGGCCGAGCTGTTTGAGGCGCTCTATGGTCAGATGCTGCTGTCGGGTGATGGTTATGTCGAAGCGGTGACTGGTGAGACGGGGCTGCCGCTGGAACTGCATGTGTTGCGTAGTGACCGGATGCGGCTGGTGCCGGGACATGATGGTTGGCCGGTGGCGTATGAGTACAGCGTTGGAGCCCGCAAGCATCGGTTTGACGTGCGCGGAGAGCATCCAGCGGTCTGCCACATCAAGAGCTTTCATCCGCTGGACGATCACTATGGCCTCAGCCCGATGCAGGCTGCGGCGGCGGCGCTGGATGTTCACAACGCGGCAAGTCGCTGGTCCAAGGGGTTGTTGGACAATGCGGCGCGGCCATCGGGCGCGATTGTGTACCAGAACCCTGACGGTCACGGTGGTATGAGCCGGGATCAGTACGAGCGGCTGGTGTCGGAAATGGAGGCGCATCATCAGGGCGCGCGCAACGCGGGTCGCCCGATGTTGCTGGAGGGTGGGCTGGACTGGAAGCCTATGGGGTTTTCACCTGCCGACATGGAGTTTCAGAAAACCAAGGAAGCGGCGGCGCGCGAGATCGCCGTGGCCTTTGGTGTGCCGCCGATGCTTTTGGGCATCCCGGGTGAGGCAACCTTTGCCAATTACCAGGAGGCGCACCGGGCGTTCTACCGTTTGACGGTTTTACCGCTGGCAACGCGGGTGTCAGCGGCCGTGAGCGTGTGGCTGTCTGGTTTTACGGGTGAGACGCTGGAACTGCGGCCCGATCTGGATCAGGTGCCGGCGTTGGCGACGGAACGCGATGCACAGTGGAGCAGGGTGTCGAATGCCGATTTCCTGACTGCGGCGGAAAAGCGAGTGTTGCTGGGTTTGCCGCCTTTGGCTGAGGATGTGGTCAATGGCTGAATCGCGTCTGGGATTCGAAGCTTTTGACTGCGCACCGGGGCTACGGCTGGAGGCACATGAGCGTGTGTCGTCGTTGCAATTTGCCAATCTGGCGGCGCGGCTTGATCGGATCGAGTTGCTGATCGAACGGCTGGAGCGGCGGTTGTGGCTGACCGTTTATGGCGTTGTCGCAGTAATCTTGGCGCAGGCGCTGAATGGGTTGCTGAATGCGGCCCCCTGAGGTCAGGAACGGGTTCGGGGTGGTACTAGGAAACGGGAAAGGACTGCCAATGGAACTGGAACATAAGTTCTGTCGCTTTGACGCGGAGCTGACCGTTGTCGATGGCACCGGAATTGAGGGCTATGCCTCGCTATTTGGTGCCTGCGACCAAGGCAATGATGTGGTGGCTGCCGGGGCCTACGCCGCATCGCTAAAACGGTTGGGTACAGAGCGTCGCGGCGTGAAGATGCTGTGGCAGCACGATCCGGCGCAACCGATTGGTATCTGGGAAGAGGTGCGCGAGGACGCCCGGGGGCTGTACGTCAAGGGACGTCTTCTGGACAGCGTCGCCAAAGGCCGCGAAGCGGCGGCGCTGATCGCTGCGGGGGCGATTGACGGTCTGTCGATCGGTTATCGTACGCTGAAGGCGACAAAGAATGACAAGGGCCAGCGGCTCTTGACGGAACTGGAGCTTTGGGAGGTGTCACTGGTGACTTTCCCGATGCTGCCCAGTGCGCGGGTGACGGCTAAGGGGGATAGCCTGAATGCCAACGCCCTGTGCGAACTGGCGCAGACGCTGGAGCGTGCGCGTCGCGAGATGAGCAGCGTCTAAAGAGCCTCTGCCGCTCAACACAAGGAAAATTAGGATGAATACAGCCGAGAGCCATTCTCGGGCCGGAGAAGATCTGTCTCCGGCCGTCCGCGTGGGGACCGCGATTGCGGGACTTGTCGGGGATATCAAGGGCCTGCGGGCCGATCTTTACGAAAAGCTTCACAAACAGGAAGAGCGACTGACCATGCTGGATCGAAAGACTGTTCTGCCCGCGCGCCACGCGCTGGCCACCGCCGCCGACATTGAGGCACCTTATCAGAAAGCGTTCAACGCCTATTTGCGCAACGGCGATGACGATGGGCTGCGTGGCGTTGAATTCGAAGGCAAGGCGATGTCGACCGCAGTGAACAGCGACGGCGGTTTCCTGGTCGATCCGGTGACGTCTGAGACGGTGAAATCGGTTTTGGCCGCCACTGCTTCGATCCGGGCGATCGCCAACATCGTCAATGTAGAGGCCTCATCCTATGACGTGCTGATCGACCGCAACGATGCCGGTGCGGGCTGGGCGGACGAGGCATCTTCGACGGCTGAGACTGCGACGCCGCAGATTGAACGCATCTCGATCCCGCTGTTCGAATTGAACGCATTGCCAAAAGCGAGCCAGCGTCTGTTGGATGATAGCGCCTTTGACATCGAGGGCTGGCTGGCCGGGCGCATCGCGGACAAATTCGCCCGCGCCGAGGCTGCAGCGTTTGTCAGCGGTGACGGAGTGGATAAGCCGCGCGGCTTTCTGAACCATGCCTCTGTCGACAATGACGTCTGGACCTGGGGCAACATTGGGTATGTGCCTACTGGCACGGATGGCGGTATCGGCGACGGCGATGCGGTGATTGATCTGGTCTATGCGCTGGGTGCGCAGTACCGCGCCGGAGCCAGCTTTGTGATGAACTCCAAGACTGCCGGTGTTCTTCGCAAGCTCAAGGACGGAGATGGTCGCCACCTGTGGTCGGACGGTTTCGCCAGCGGCGAGCCTGCGCGTCTGCTGGGTTATCCGGTGCTGATCGCCGAGGATATGCCAGACATCGCTCCGGGATCGGACTCTATCGCATTTGGGGACTTTGGCGCGGGGTACACCATCGCGGAGCGCCCGGATCTGCGTGTGCTGCGTGATCCCTTTAGCGCCAAGCCGCATGTGCTGTTCTATGCGACTAAGCGGGTTGGCGGCGATGTGAGCGATTTCGCCGCGATCAAGCTGTTGCGTTTCGCAGCCGCCTGAATCAGCGCCTGAGACATGGCGGCGGGCCATCTGGTTGGTCGTCATGGGGCGCGCACATTGCGAGTGCTCGCGTTGTCCAGCTGCTCCCCTCCGTCCGAGCAACGTGAGTGGTGCGCGCCCATCTTTGTCCCCGAGAGGATCGGGAACGATTTGCGGAGAAGATACATGATGCTAGTCGAAGAGACATTTGTGCCAGATGCGGCATTGCCTGTTGAGGCGCTGAAACGGCATTTGCGGCTGGGCAGCGGTTTTGCTGAGGACACCGAGCAGGATCTTTTGCTGACTTCGTTTCTGCGCGCGGCGCTGGCGGCGATTGAGTCGCGGACCGGCAAAGCGTTGCTGAGACGATCCTTTGTTCTGACGGTGAATGCCTGGGAAAAGCCTGACTGCCAGACCTTGCCTGTGGCGCCTGTTATGTCCGTTACAGAAGTGAGCCTGTGTCGGCCGTTGTTGCCTGACGTGGATCTGTCAGAGGCGACGGTCGTCAATGAATACGGGTTGGCTGACGTACTGGATCCGATGCGCTATCGGCTTGAGGTCGATACGCATGTGCCCCGGCTACGGCCGCGGACGGCCGCGTTTCCGGCTATCCCCACGGATGGGCTGGCGGCGATCCGGTTCACTTCTGGCGTCGCCGACACGTTTGATGAATTGCCGGGAGATCTGACCCAAGCAGTGTTGATGTTGGCGGCGCATTATGACGAATACCGCAATGATGTGGCTTTGGGGCAGGGTTGCATGCCGTTCGGCGTAACCAGTCTGATTGCGCGGTATCGCCCGCTGCGCATTGGGTTTTCGCTATGACGCCGCCCCGGTTAAACCGCAGCTTTGTGCTTGAGGCGCCGATGTCATCTTCGGACGGAGCAGGTGGGCAGACTTCGGTCTGGACGGCGCTGGGCACGATTTGGGGTGAGCTTCGGTCGCGCTCGGGTCGGGAAACCAATGGTGAGGCGGGGTCGTTATCGACGGCCAGCTACCGCATCACCATTCGTGCCGCACCGGTCGGACAATCCAGGCGCCCGGTTCCGGGGCAACGGCTGTTGCTGGGACCGCGTGTTTTCAAAATCCAGGCGGTCACTGAAACCGATGTCGCGGGCCGCTACCTGACCTGTCTGTCAGAAGAGGAGGTCGTACAATGAGTTATGCAAATGCCGCCGCGTTGCAATCAGCTGTCTACCAGGCGTTGGTTGATGATCCCGGTGTTTCTGCCCTGGTCGGAGGACGCGTGTATGATGCGCTGCCATCGGGACAGCTTCCGGCGTTATATGTGACGTTGGGTGCGGAAAAGGTACGTGATGCGTCGGACACGACAGGCAATGGCGCATGGCACGATCTGACGGTCGCAGTGGTGACCAGCCAATCCGGATTTCAGGTGGCCAAAGAAACCGCAGTTGCGATCAGCGATGCGCTGAATGAAGCGGAGCTGGAGTTGGCGCGGGGCCGACTGGTCGGGTTGCGGTTTTTGCGCGCACAGGCGCGGCGCGAAAGTGGCGGATTGCGGCGGATCGAGATGACGTTTCGCGCCCGCGTCGAAGACAACTGAACAATCAAAACGGAGTGACGAATATGGGTGCACAGAATGGCAAGGATCTATTGATCAAGGTTGATCTGACCGGTGACGGTCAGTTCCAGACGTTTGCGGGCCTGCGCGCGACGCGCGTCAGCTTTAACGCAGAAACCGTGGATGTCACCACGCTGGAAAGCCAGGGCGGCTGGCGCGAATTGCTGGCGGGTGCCGGTGTCAGGTCTGCGTCCATCTCGGGGTCGGGGGTGTTCAAAGATGATGACACTGATGAACGCGCTCGCCAGATTTTCTTCGACGGAGAGATGCCCGATTTCCAGGTGATCATCCCGAATTTCGGCACGGTCGAGGGCGCTTTCCAACTGACCAGCATCGAATATGCCGGGTCACACAATGGCGAGGCAACCTACGAAATGGCGCTGGCCTCGGCTGGGCAACTGACCTTTGTCGCCGTACCTGAGGTTTGATCCATGGCCAATCCGTGGCGCGGAGAGGTGGCGCTGGTCATCGACGGGCAAAGCCATGTGATGCGCCTCACTCTCGGGGCGCTGGCAGAACTTGAAGCTGGGCTGGACAGCGGATCGCTGATGGCGCTGGTCGAACGGTTCGAAGGCGGCGCTTTCACGACGCGTGACGTTCTGGCGCTGATTGTGGCCGGCCTGCGTGGCGGCGGCTGGCAGGGACGTAGCGCGGACCTGCTGGTGGCCGAGATTGCCGGGGGTCCGATGGCGGCGGCAAAGGCCGCAGCCGAGTTGCTGGCGCGTGCCTTCATGCTTCCGGGTGAGGAAGCGTGAGGTTCGACTGGCCGGCCCTGATGCGCGCGGGCCTGAGTGGGCTGGCTCTGCGGCCAGACCAGTTTTGGACGCTGACGCCTGCGGAACTGCGGCTGATGCTGGGTGATGCGGCGAGGGTCCCGCCGATGGACCGATCGCGGCTGGACGCGCTGATTGCGGCGTTTCCGGACAAGAGGAAGGAATCTGAGAATGACCGACTTTGAGACGCTGGAAGAGCAGGTCGATGCGCTGGAAACATCGCTTGCCGGGGCTGCGGGGATGGCTGCAGGCTTTAACATCGAGATGATGCGCATCCACCAGACCTTTTCCGACACCGGGCGCGGGGTGGCAAAATTCGAGGCCTCGCTGAGCCGCGGTCTCGCGCAGGCCATCGACGGTGTGGTCCTGGACGGGGCCAAGCTGTCGGATGCGCTGCGGACCGTGGCCAATTTGATGATCACGGTTGCGTACCGTGCTGCAGTCCAGCCGGTGACCAACCATCTAGGCAGTCTGATCACATCGGGGATCGGGCAGCTTTTGGGCGGGTTTTCGCCCTTTGCAAACGGCGCGGGCTTTTCTCAGGGGCGGGTGATGCCATTTGCAAACGGCGGTATCGTATCCTCGGCCACGGCGTTTCCAATGCGCGGCGGCACGGGCTTGATGGGAGAGGCCGGGCCCGAGGCGATCATGCCGTTGGCGCGCGGCGCCGATGGCAAGCTGGGGGTCCGGGCCGGTGGCGGCGCACAGCCTGTCAACGTGGTGATGAACATAACGACCCCGGACGTACAGGGGTTCCAGCGAAGCCAGAGCCAGATCGCCGCCCAGATGGCGCGCGCGCTGGGACGCGGCCAGCGCAACCGGTAAGGAGTGGGACGGATGAATTTTCACGACATACAGTTTCCATCGCGGCTGAGCTTTGGCTCGGTCGGCGGGCCCGAGCGGCGCACAGAGATCGTGACGCTGACCAACGGCTTTGAAGAACGTAACACGCCCTGGGCGGAATCGCGCAGACGCTATGATGCGGGCATCGGCTTGCGATCGCTTGACGACATCGAGCGCCTGGTGGCGTTTTTCGAGGCGCGACGCGGTCAGCTCTATGGCTTTCGCTGGAAGGACTGGTCGGACTACAAGTCCTGTCTGCCCTCGGGAACCCTTCGGTATGACGATCAGGTCATCGCTCAGGGTGATGGCAAAGCTACGGAATTTCAGTTGATCAAGACCTACCGTTCAGGTCCGTCGTCTTACGCGCGGCCAATCACCAAACCGGTGCAAGGGGCTGTGCGCGTCGGAATTCAGGACGATGAGCAGCGGGACGGAATAGATTACACTGTTGATCCGGCGACTGGAATCGTAACTTTTGTTCGGCCTCCGTTGTTGAATGCAGAAATCTCAGCCGGGTATGAATATGATGTTCCTGTCCGCTTTGATACCGACCGAATTCAGACCAGCGTTGCCAGTTTCCAAGCAGGTGAAGTGCCAAATGTGCCTGTGGTCGAGGTGCGGGTCTGATGGCATTGCAAGCAGAACTAGAGGCGCATCTGGCTACGGGTCTTACCACCGTTGCGCGCGCATGGGCGATAACACGCAGCGACGGGTTGCGCATGGGCTTCACTGACCATGATCGTGATCTGTCTTTCGCAGGGCTCAGTTTTCGGGCTGATACTGGGTTGACGGCCTTGGCTTTGCAGCAAAGTACCGGACTGTCGGTGGACAACACCGAGGCGATGGGCGCGCTCAGCGATACCGCGATATCGGAGGCGGACATCGCCGCGGGCCGTTTCGACGGGGCAGAAGTCCTGGCCTGGTTGGTGAACTGGGTGGATGTGTCGCAACGACAAGTGCTGTTTCGTGGCACAATCGGAGAAATCCGTCGGGCAGGCGGCGCGTTCCAGGCAGAGTTGCGCGGCCTTAGCGAGGCATTGAACCGACCTGTCGGACGTATTTACCAGAAGCCATGTACCGCTGTGTTGGGAGACGCAATATGCCGGTTCGACGTCGAAACACCGGGATATGCGTTTGAAGGAGCTTTGGTCGCGGCGTTTGAGAATAGGGTTCTGCGTTTTTCTTTGCAGCCACTCAGCGGGTTCGAGGCGGGTTGGTTCCAGCGAGGTCGGGTGCGAATGCTCTCGGGGGCGGCCGCAGGACTGAGCGCGACGATCAAGCGCGATACCTTCGAGGCTGGGACCCGACGCATCGACCTGTGGGAACCCATACGCGAATATTTGGCAATGGGCGATCTGGTTCGCATAGAATCGGGCTGTGATAAGCGGTTTGAAACCTGTCGGTTGAAATTTAACAATCTGATGAACTTCCAAGGATTTCCAGACATTCCTGAGGATGACTGGTTGATGGTCCATCCAACCCAAGCCAAGGCGCAGGGCGGGGGGAGCCGCCGGTGAGCGCGCCACATCATATCGTTGATGCCGCGCGCGGCTGGATCGGCACGCCATATGTGCATCAGGCGTCAGTTCGGGGGGCGGGCAGTGACTGTCTAGGTCTGTTGCGCGGGGTTTGGCGCGAAGTTCTGGGCGCCGAGCCCGAGGCAATTCCGGCCTACACAATGGATTGGTCCGAACCGCAGGGCGAGGAGCGTCTGTGGCAAGCTGCCCTGCGACATCTTGAGCCCAAGTCGCTATTAGAGGAATCCCACGGCGATGTTCTGCTCTTTAGAATGCGCAACGGGGCGGTGGCCAAGCATCTGGGACTGCAATCTGTGGTCGGTGAATTGGCAGCCTTTGTGCATGCCTATTCCGGGCATGGCGTAATCGAAAGTGGCCTGACGGCACCCTGGCGACGGCGCATCGCGGCCCGTTTTGCTTTTCCTTAGGAGACGATCTGATGGCGACTTTACTTCTTTCGGCGGCGGGTGCAGCGATCGGTGGATCTGTTGGCGGTTCTGTTCTTGGGTTGTCAGCAGCTGCCATTGGTCGCTTTGCCGGCGCCACGCTGGGCCGAGCCATAGACCAGCGCCTGATGGGGCAGGGAGCCGAAACAGTTGAGACTGGCAGGGTGGACCGATTTCGGTTGACTGGCGCTGGTGAGGGTGCACCCATCGCCCAGGTTTATGGGCGGATGCGGGTCGGCGCCCATGTCATTTGGGCGTCAGAATTCACCGAGCACGTTAAGAAAAGTGGCGGTGGCGGCAAAGGCTTTCCGCAGCAGCCGCAGGTCAAGAGCTATAGCTATTCGGTCAATCTGGCGCTTGCGCTGTGCGAAGGGGAGATCAGCGGGGTCAACCGGGTTTGGGCGGACGGGGCCGAAATCCCGGTCAGTGAGTTGAACATGCGGGTTTATAAGGGCACTACTGACCAGTTGCCCGATCCCAAGATTGCGGCGGTGGAGGGGGCTGGTCTAGTCCCTGCCTATCGTGGCACGGCATATGTGGTAATCGAGGATCTGCAGCTGCAGAAATTCGGCAATCGTGTTCCGTCGTTCAATTTTGAGGTGACGCGCCCGGACCTGACAAGTGCCGATGATGTGCCGTTGGCCATTCGCGGGGTGGCGATGATCCCCGGGACGGGCGAATATGCGCTGGCGACAAAGCCAATCTATCTGAAGTATGGCACCGACTCTTTCGGCGTGAGCAACGTCAGCACGCCCTCGGAAGAACCCGATTTCAATACTTCACTCACTATGTTGCAAGACGAGCTGCCAAATTGCGGTGCGGTATCGCTGGTTGTTAGCTGGTTCGGTGACGACTTGCGCTGCGGCGAATGCCGGATACGGCCAAAGGTGGAGCAAGCCGAATTTGACAGCAAAAAAATGCCTTGGGCTGTTTCGGGTGTGCGTCGCGATCAGGCAGAAGTCGTGGCGCAGGAAAATGACCGTCCAGTTTATGGTGGTACACCTGCTGATGCCTCGGTGATTCAGGCGATCGTGCGGATGAAAGAGCATGGGAAGGATGTTATGGTCTATCCCTTTGTGCTGATGGAGCAACTGGCGGACAATGGTCTGGCAGATCCCTACACCGGGTTGGACAATCAGCCGCCTTTGCCCTGGCGAGGGCGGATTACTACAAGCGTCGCACCAGGGCGCAATGGCTCTCCTGACGGCACGGTGGCGGCGACGGGTGAGGTTGCCGCATTTTTTGGGACGGTCCAGCCGGGTGATTTCACCATTGGTGATGGCAAGGTAAGCTATTCTGGACCGGATGAATGGAGCTACCGACGTTATATCCTGCATCAGGCGGCACTTTGTGGGGCGGCCGGTGGGGTTGCCGCATTCTGCATCGGATCGGAAATGCGTGGTCTTACCCAGATCCGCGACGATCAGGGATTTCCGGCAGTTGAGGCGCTTCGCACATTGGCTGCGGATGTGCGGCAGCTTCTGGGCGTTGGAGTCAAGATCGGCTATGCTGCTGACTGGACTGAATATTTCGGGTATCACCCCCAGGATGGAAGTGGTGACGTATTCTTTCACCTGGATCCGCTTTGGTCCGATCCTGAAATCGATTTTGTCGGGATTGACAACTACATGCCTCTTTCGGACTGGCGTGACGGCGAAGACCACGCCGATATCAGTTATGAGTCGATTTACAATCTGGATTACCTGTCCGCCAATGTGGCGGGCGGTGAGGGGTTCGACTGGTATTACCCCACCCGTGAAGCCGAATTTGCGCAGCGCCGCGTTCCAATCACTGATGGGTCTTATGGCGAGCCGTGGGTTTTTCGCTACAAGGACATTCGCCAGTGGTGGTCGCAACCGCACTACAATCGAATAGCCGGGGTTCGTCAGGAACAAACGACTGACTGGCTACCTGGATCCAAACCGATCTGGTTCACGGAACTGGGCTGTGCTGCGGTGGACAAGGGAACCAACGAGCCAAACAAGTTCATCGATCCCAAATCGTCCGAATCCACTTTACCGAAATACTCCAACGGTTTGCGGGATGAGCTGATTCAACATCAGTATTTGCATGCGATGCATCATTTCTGGAATGATCCGGCCAATAATCCGACCTCCGAGTTGTATTCCGGTTCAATGATCGACATGTCGCGCGCCTTTGTCTGGGCGTGGGATGCACGACCCTATCCATGGTTCCCAAATAATGAGGCGCTTTGGTCTGATGGTCCAAATTACCGCCGGGGTCACTGGATTAACGGGCGTGTTTCGGCACGCACACTGGCATCCGTGGTGGCCGCGATATGTGAACGTGTCGGGCTGAGCGACTACGATGTTCGCGGGCTGTATGGATTTGTGCGCGGCTACACGGTACCGGATGTCACGGACGCCCGGCGCGCATTGCAGCCTTTGATGCTCGCCTATGGTTTTGATGCGATCGAACGCGGCGGAGCGTTGATATTCCGGATGCGTGACGGACACCGCCCGGTCACTCTCGATCCCACGATGCTCGCCGTCAGCGATGAGATCGAGGGTGATCTATCCGAGACACGCAGCGCCGAGGTTGAGATGGCAGGCCGCATCCGCCTGCGCTTTGTCCAGTCCGATGGGGATCATCCGGTTGTGTCCGAGGAAACCGTTTTACCTGACGAGGCAACACATGCTGTGGCCGAAAGTGACCTGGCCCTGTCTTTGACACGCGCCGAGGGCAGACAGATCGTTGAGCGCTGGCTTAGTGAAGCACGTTTGTCGCGCGACACCTTGCGGTTTGCCTTGCCGCCATCAAAAATGTCACTGGGCGCAGGTGATATCGTCTCGCTTTCGGCGCCGTCAGGACGGACGCTGGCGCGCATCGACCGAGTTGAACTGACGTCGCAGCAGCTAATTGAAGCTGTACGCATTGAACCTGATGTGTACCTCCCTTCCGATTTCCCTGACGATGCGGTGACTTTGCGACCGTTTGAGCCTGTGGTGCCAGTACAGCCGTATTTTATGGATTTGCCATTGATGTCCGGCGAGGAGATTGAGCATGCGCCACACTTGGCTCTATCTGCGAACCCTTGGCCGGGCAGCGTAGCGGTATATGACAGCGCGACAGACAGCGACTATGTCCTGAACGAGATCATAGCGGCACGTGCGACGCTTGGCGTGACTGAAACTGCTCTCTTTGGTGCGTCGTCGGGACGCTACGACCGGGGCGAAGCCTTGCAGGTCAAGATGAGTTATGGTGCCTTGCAATCGGTCACCGATGAGGCATTGATCGCTGGCGGAAACGTGGTGGCTATTGGCGACGGAACATCGGGCAACTGGGAAATCTTCCAGTTTCGCGATGCTGAGATGGCAGGTGACCGGACCTGGCTCCTCAGTTATCGTTTACGTGGTCAGTTTGGGACAGATGGCGTCATTCCGGAGGTTTGGCCCGCTGGGTCGATCATCGTGCTGCTGGATGGGACGCCGTCACAAATCTCTCTTGCCTCTGCCTCGCGGCGTCAAGCGCGGCATTACCGGATTGGCCCGGCACGGCGTGGCTATGACGATCCTTCTTATGTGCAGGAAGTCCATGCCTTTGATGGCAATGGTTTGCGTCCATATAGCCCCGCGCATCTTACGGTTACGCCTCGGGGCGGGGCGCTAGGCGTGTCCTGGGTGCGCCGCACGAGGATTGACGGTGACGATTGGGAATTGGCAGAGGTGCCGCTGGGCGAGGAAAGCGAGAGCTATCTGCTACGTGTCCTCAAGGGGGAAACGCTGGTCCGTGAGGTGCAGGTCGGAACGCCGGGCTGGAGTTATACGGTCGCAATGCAGGGGGAGGATGCGATCAGTGGCGAGTATGATATCGCTGTGGCGCAAGTGTCGGCCCGCTATGGCCCCGGTCCGTTTGCCAGCCATAGGGTGGTCCAATGAGGCCGGTGCTCTTTGGCGATATGGTTTCTGCGACTCGGGCATTGCTGTGCGCGCCTGTGGGACGGCGCTGGCTGCTCGCCCGAAGTATGTTGGACGAGGCGGATGCGGCGGACCGCTATCTGCGCCGTCTCGGGCGGGCACACCCGCGCTGGGGTAATGGTACGCTGATGGCCCGGGCGAGCCGTCTGCCACTGGCGCCCGAACCGGGCTTTCAGAATGCTGATTACGTGGAATGTCTGATCCTGATGCTAGAGGCGTTGCGGAGGCGACGAACAGGTCTGCGGACGCAAAGAGTGCCGCGCTGAGACCGCTGGCTCAAAGAAAGCTCCCCGGAGTGCGAGTCCCATAGCATCTAGACCGGGAATACAGGCCATCACAGGTTTGCGTTTTTGTCTCAGGTTCCTATCTGTTATAGGACTGTGGTCAAAGGAGAGCACTGATGGCCGAAACCCGTGTAAGAATAGCCGAACTGGATCCGGTCTGGGCCCGCATCGTGCGCGAAGCAGAAGATGCCGTGGCGACGGAACCCCTGCTGGGTGGTCTGGTGCATTATTCCGTATTGCATCACCCGACGATTGAACGCGCGCTGGCCTATCGGACCTCACTCAAGCTAGCGTCGGGCGAGATGTCCGAACAGATTCTGCGCGAAATCTGTGACGAGGCGTATGTTTCGGACCCACAGCTGGCGTTGGCAGCGCGGGCTGATATTGTCGCGGTTTTCGAACGCGACCCGGCGTGCCATCGTTTCTTGCAGCCGCTGCTCTTCTTCAAAGGGTTTCAGGCTATTCAGTCCTACCGTGTGGCGAATTGGCTATGGCGCGAGGGGCGAACCGATCTCGCTTATCTTTTCCAGATGCGCTGCTCTGAGGTGTTTGGCGTTGATATCCATCCCGCAGCGCGGATCGGGCGCGGCATTATGATTGACCATGCCCATTCAATTGTGATCGGTGAGACGGCGGTGGTCGGAGACAATGTCTCGATGCTTCACTCGGTCACGTTGGGCGGGACCGGCAAGGAAGAAGAGGATCGTCACCCCAAGATCGGCGATGGCGTGCTGATCGGTGCCGGAGCCAAGGTGTTGGGAAACATCCGCGTCGGCAATTGCAGTCGAGTGGCTGCAGGATCCGTTGTGCTAGACGAAGTCCCTCCGTGCAAGACAGTCGCTGGTGTGCCCGCGCGAATTGTTGGGGAGGCGGGGTGTGCTCAGCCTTCGGTGAGCATGGACCAGATTTTGCGCGGGGCGTGACAGGGGCTGCTCGGGCCCCTGCTGTAAAGCCAAGTCATCTCGTTGCACGGCCGAATCAGTTTTCCGTTTGGTGACGGATTCGGCCTGTCGTTAGCTTAAGCTCATGGATCTGAAATGTGCTTGGGCGGCAGAGAGCGGATGGGCAGTACAGCTATTGCTGAGTGTCACTTCCGCCAGAACAAATGTCAGATAACGGGTGACGCCAAAATCAGGCTGATTGGCGACCTCCACCTCTAGAACTGCTCCCCTGATCTTTGTGCCGGCACAGCAGGCTGCCGCCGACTGCACGGTTCTTTCACCTGGTCCCCGGGGCCAGCCTACTGTTACATTGCGCTTTCCGGGTGTCACATGCTTGCGGGTCGGCTCTGGCGGGGGTAAACGCGAAAGCCAGGACGCAAGATAAATGAGGCCCCCATGTCTATCGACATCGAGACCGCCGCCCGCGTGGCCAAGTTGGCCCGCATCAAGGTCGACGACGACGCGCTGCCCGCGCTGGCGCAGGAATTCAACACGATCCTCGGCTTTATCGAGCAATTGTCAGAAGTGGACGTGGACGGGATTGAGCCGATGGTGTCGGTCACGCCCATGCGGCTCAAACGCCGCGACGACGTGGTGACAGACGGCAATATGCAGGCCCGGATTCTTGCCAACGCGCCGGACACGCGCGAAGGGTTCTTTGCTGTACCCAAGGTGGTTGAATGATGGCTGATCTTTCGAAACTGACCGTAGCCGCTGCGCGGGATTCTCTGCGTAAAGGCGATGTGACCAGCGTAGAGCTGACCAGCGCCTACCTGACAGCCATTGATGCCGCCGACGCGCTGGGCGCGTTTGTTCACAAGACGCCCGAACTGGCAATGACAGCCGCCAAAGCTGCTGATGCGCGTCTCAAAGGACCCGAAGAGGCCCCCGACCTCTGCGGCATTCCGTTGGGGATCAAGGATTTGTTCTGCACCAAAGGTGTACCAAGTCAGGCCGCCAGTCGCATCCTTGAGGGTTTCAAACCCGAATATGAGAGTACAGTCACCAACCAGCTCTTTAACGCCGGTGCGGTCATGCTGGGCAAGCTTAACATGGACGAATTTGCCATGGGGTCGTCCAACGAGACGTCGACATATGGCAATGCGGTGAATCCCTGGCGGCGTGGCAACGATGACGCCGCGCTGACGCCGGGCGGTTCGTCGGGTGGCTCTGCGGCGGCTGTGGCAGCGGATCTCTGCCTTGCTGCGACCGGCACTGACACGGGCGGGTCGATACGCCAGCCTGCGGCCTTTACCGGCATCACCGGGATCAAACCGACCTATGGCCGTTGTTCGCGCTGGGGCATCGTGGCGTTCGCCTCGTCGCTGGATCAGGCGGGCCCCATGACCAAGGACGTGCGCGATGCGGCGATCATGCTGAGTGCGATGTGCGGCCACGATCCCAAAGACAGCACAAGCGCCGATCTGCCGGTGCCGGACTTTGAGGCGATGCTGACTGGCGACATCCGCGGTAAGACCATCGGTATCCCGCGCGAATACCGCATGGATGGTATGCCTGACGAGATCGAGGCGCTTTGGTCACAGGGGCGCGACATGCTGCGCGATGCCGGTGCCAAAATCGTCGACATCAGCCTGCCGCACACCAAATACGCGCTGCCTGCCTACTATGTCATCGCCCCGGCCGAGGCATCGTCGAATCTCGCTCGGTATGATGGCGTCCGCTACGGTCATCGTGCCACGCTGTCCCATGGTGACGGCATCACCGAGATGTACGAAAAGACCCGTGCCGAAGGGTTCGGAGCCGAGGTACAGCGCCGCGTGATGATCGGCACCTACGTGTTGTCGGCCGGTTTTTACGACGCCTATTATAACCGCGCCCGCAAGGTGCGGACGCTGATCAAGCGTGACTTTGAGACGGTGTTCGAGCAAGGTGTTGACGCGATCCTGACCCCGGCGACGCCCTCGGCGGCCTTTCCGCTGGGGATGAAGTCTGACGATCCGGTGCAAATGTACCTCAACGACGTCTTCACGGTTACGGTGAACTTGGCCGGACTACCGGGTATTTCGGTACCTGTCGGGCAGGATCATCAGGGGATGCCGCTGGGCCTGCAACTGATCGGGCGTCCGTGGGAAGAGGGCGATCTGCTCAACACCGCCTACGCGCTTGAGCAGGCAGCGGGCTTTGTGGCCAAACCGGCCAAATGGTGGTAATTGCCCGGTCAGGGCTAAAGGTGGCGGGACAGATGAAGACACTTCTACTTTGTGGTGTAGCGGGGCTGATGCTGGCCGGATGTGCACCGACCGTACCGGACAGTGGCGCGGGCGTTGGTTTTGGCGACTATGGTGACTATCAGGCGCGGCGCGAGGCGGAATTGTTGGGGCAGGCACCGTCGCGCGTGTCGACGGAATCGTCCGGCGTGGGTGTCAATGCTGACGCCATCGCAGCGGCAAACGCGGCCATCGAAAACTCCGGCAACGCCCCCATCAATGCCTCGCCGTTGAATCCGGCCCCCGAAGTGGTCACAAATGCCGCCGGGATGTCGGAAGAGAACAATTTCGATGCAGTGTCGAACGAGCGCAGCATTGGTGACGATGCAGCGCTGATCGCTCGGAACAGTGCTCAGTATCAGGTGATTCAGCCCACGGCATTGCCCAGCCGCTCCGGCAACAGCGGGCCGAATATCGTGGAATACGCGTTGAAGACGTCGAATCCTCGCGGCACCTCGGTCTACAGCCGTTCGTCCTTTGGATCCGAAGCCAAGACTCAGCGCAATTGCGCCGTCTATGCATCGGCCGATCTGGCGCAAGAGGCATTTCTTGAAAATGGCGGTCCGAGCAAGGACCGAAAGGCACTTGACCCTGATGGCGACGGATATGCTTGTGGGTGGGATCCGGCACCGTTCCGGGCCGTGCGCGGCTTCTGACCACGCTCTGGTATCCCTCACTCAACGCTGGGCCGCGCCGGGATGCTGCGCGGCCTGATATCGTTGTGCTGCACTACACGGCAATGACCAGCGCCGAGGCCGCCTGCGACTGGCTTTGCAACACAGAATCCCAAGTTTCCGCTCACTATGTTATCTCTGAAGCCGGCATAGTGTGGCAGTTGGTCGATGAAGCTGACCGGGCCTGGCACGCTGGCGCGGGGCGGTGGGGTGCAGTCACCGACGTCAACTCGCGGTCGATCGGGATCGAACTGGCCAACACCGGCACGCAGCCATTTTCCGAGCCACAGATGGCGCGCCTCGAGACGCTGCTGAGCAATATCCTGCAACGCTGGCAGATCCCGCCCGAACGGGTGATCGCCCATTCCGATCTGGCCCCAACGCGCAAATTCGATCCCGGCCCACGCTTTGACTGGCGGCGACTGGCGCTGCGCGACCTGTCGGTCTGGCCTCAACTTTCAACATCAGGCGACTTCGCCCGTGATGCGCAGATCTTTGGGTACGGCCCGCAATCCGATGGCGACATTCTGCTCGCGGCGTTCCGATCCCGATTTCGCCCCTGGGCCACCGGGCCATTGGATGACACCGATCGTGCCCTGATGGCAGACCTCGCAAACCGCTATCCGAACCCGGATAGGCCTGCCATATGACTGGGCTTCTTCTCTTTCTAAATACGCCGGGGTGAATTGGCCGCAGGCCAAGAGGGGCAGCGCCCCTCATCGCGCCTTTGCCACCCTCACTCCAGATCGTAAGGCAGGACACCACGGCGGTCTGGCGTCACCTTCAGGGTGCGTTCCATTGGCGGCACCGAGCGCTGGTGGCACATCACCCGCTCGCAGATCCGGCAGGAAATGCCGATCGGCTCAAACGCACTGTCACGATCCAGATCCAGCCCGTCGGCATAGACCAGTGCCCCGGCATGGTGGACCTCACAGCCAAGTGCGATCGCATAGCGCCGCACCGGCGCGCCAAAATGCCCACCGGTTTTGGACACATCCCGCGCAACGCTGAGGTAGCGCACACCATCCGGCGTTTCCGCCAGTTGTCGCAGAAACTGGCCCGGCGTTTCGAACGCCCGGTGCACGTTCCATAGTGGGCAGGCGCCGCCATAGCGGGCAAATTGCAATCGGGTTGCTGAATGCCGTTTGGTAATCGTGCCCGCCTGATCGACGCGAACAAAGAAGAATGGGATTCCCTTGGCGCCGGGACGTTGCATCGTGCTCAGCCTGTGGGCCACCTGTTCGATGGATGCGCCAAAGCGGGCCGCCAACCGTTCGAGATCGTGCCGGGTCTCTTGTGCCGCTGCCAGAAACGCGCCGTAGGGCATCATCGTCGCCCCGGCAAAGTAGTTGGCCAGCCCGATCTTGGCGATCTCGCGGGCGGCGTCAGTGCGGAACCGTGCCAGATCCAGAGTCGCCTCCAACAGCGCGTCCTGGCGCAGCAGTGCCACCTGTAGCAGCAGTTGGAATGTCTGCGTCTCGGCAGGGGCAAGCGACGATAGATCCAGCTCGCGGGTCGTGGCATCGAACTGGCGCAGAATTGCGTCCTGGATGAACCGGGTCTTGATCCCCTGACCGGCTAACGCATGGATCGCACCTGCGCGGATATCTTCACCCAACCCGGCGGCAAAGCGTTCAGCGGCTCGATCGACGGCGTCGATGTAATTGTCGCAATAATGGAAAAAATCGCGCACCTCTTCCCATGCGCCGGGTTGCATCTGTGATCCGTCGCGCCCCAGCGCCTCGTCCAGACTGGCAAGCCGTTCATGCGTCTGCCGATAGGCTTTGTGCAAGGCCAGAAACGCGCGGGCAAACACCGGCGCGTTCGACGCTGCCAGTCGCAAATCCGCCAGCTGCGGACCGGTTTCGGCAAAAAGCGGATCGGCCAGCGCCTCGCGCATGTCGGACACCAGCCGTTCGGCGTCGCCCTGACCCAATTCGGTCACATCCAGCCCGAACTCTTGGGCCAGTGCCAGCACGACTGAGCTGCTGACCGGGCGGTTGTTGTTCTCCATCTGGTTCAGATAGGGCAGGGAGATACCGAGTTTAGCGGCAAAATCCTTTTGCGTCAGACCAAAGCGCACACGGATTTCGCGCAGCTTGGCCCCGACATATAGTTTCTGCGTCGCCACTGCGCTCAGCTCCGGGTCATGCGGGATCCAGCCCGGCAAGCTGGCGTTCGCGCCAGATGACAAAGACGATGCTGGCAACCGCCAAAAGGCTGGTCACGAACATGATCCACAGCAGTGGCCAGGCACCAGTGCCCGGTTGCAGCAAGGCGCCGGCCAGCGCTGACAGGGCAGCTCCGCCACCAATCATGATTGCGCCGCCCAAACCGCTCGCCGTGCCGGCCAGATGCGGACGCACCGAGAGCATCCCAGCAGTGGCGTTCGGCATCGCCAACCCGTTGCCCAGACCGACCAGAACCATAAAGCCGAAAAAGCTCAGCACTGAACCATAGCCCGACGCCATCACCAGCAGCGACAGACCGATCCCGAGCGTGTTGATAACCGATCCCCAAAGGACCATCCGATTGACGCCAACCAAAGTCGAATATCGTCCCGAGGCAAAGTTCCCCAAGAAGTAGCCGATGGCCGGAGCACCGAAATAAAACCCCAGTTCAGACGGCGACAGGCCATAGACGACGGTTCCGACAAAAGGGGCTCCGCCCAGGTAAGCAAAGAACGAGCCGGAACAGAACGCCGCCGCGAGGGCAAATCCCCAAAACCGTGGCGCGGTCAGTAGCTCGGGATATTCGCCGAATTGCTGGCGTAGGGTCAAGCTGCTTCTGTACGCCGTCTCGCCCAGATCGGCCCAGGCGAGCCAGAACAATAGCCCGCCAAGCAGCAGCAACAGCCAGAAATTCGCCTGCCAGCCAAACGCCTCGTCGAGCATGCCACCGACTGCCGGGCCAATCATTGGCACCACCGCCATACCCATGGTGACATAGCCGATCATCGACGCTGCCTGATCCTGTGGCACCATATCTCGCACCACCGCACGGCTAAGAACCATCGACGTCACGATCACTGACTGCAACATTCGAAACGCCAGAAAAACATACGGATCGCGTGAGAGGATGCAGCCCATGGTCGCCAGCATAAAGCCCAAAAGGCCAGCCAGAATCACCGGCCGCCGCCCTAATTTGTCCGATAACGGTCCAATCACTACCTGAAGCAGCGCATTCACGGCCAGATAGATCGCCACCGAAAGTTGCATAAGCCGGTATTCGGTCTGAAAATATGCCGTCATGTTGGGCAGGCTCGGCAGAAAGATATTCATCGCCAGCGCCGACAACCCTGCCAGCAGGATGAGCGTGATAATATGTGGCGGAGTGGAGCGGTCCAAAAATCGGACAATGGGGGCATCTTGCATAACTCGGTTGGTAGGACGACAATGCGGCGTTGTCCATTTCTACATGGACCCGTGCCGTAGATATGCAGATTTGCATTATTCAGACTGTGATTAAAGCTAAGTTTGCAAATTTGCGCAAATTCGCTTGAGGCAAGAGCCGCGCCCGTTGTAGGAACGCCTCAAAGAACAAGGGATCGCCATGACCGACATTCTCCAGGAGCTTGAAACCCGCCGCGCTGATGCCCGTCTGGGCGGGGGCGAAAAGCGGATCGCCGCACAGCACGCCAAGGGCAAGCTGACCGCACGCGAACGGATCGAGTTGCTGCTCGATGATGGCAGTTTCGAAGAATTCGATATGTTCGTCACCCATCGTTGCACCGATTTCGGGATGGAGCAGCAAAAGCCCTATGGTGACGGGGTTGTGACCGGCTGGGGCACGATCAACGGTCGCATGGTCTATGTCTTTTCGCAGGATTTCACTGTCTTTGGCGGGTCGCTGTCGGAAACCCACGCGCAAAAGATCTGCAAGATCATGGATATGGCGATGCAGAACGGCGCGCCGGTCATCGGCATCAACGATTCCGGCGGCGCGCGCATTCAAGAGGGCGTTGCCAGCCTCGCGGGCTATGCCGAGGTGTTCCAACGCAATGTCATGGCGTCCGGTGTCGTACCGCAGATCAGCCTGATCATGGGCCCTTGCGCCGGTGGTGCGGTCTATTCCCCGGCGATGACCGACTTTATTTTCATGGTCAAAGACAGCTCGTACATGTTCGTGACCGGGCCCGACGTGGTTAAGACCGTAACAAACGAACAGGTCACCGCCGAAGAGTTGGGCGGTGCCTCGACCCACACGCGTAAATCGTCGGTGGCCGACGGCGCGTTCGAAAATGATGTCGAAGCGCTTGCCGAAGCGCGCCGCCTTTTCGATTTCCTGCCGCTCAACAACCGCGAAAAGCCGCCTGTGCGGCCGTTCTTTGACGAACCGGGTCGGGTCGAAGCTTCGCTCGATACTTTGATCCCCGAGAATGCCAATACGCCCTACGATATGAAGGAACTGATCCTCAAGATCGCGGATGAGGCAGATTTTTACGAAATTCAGGAAGATTACGCCAAGAACATCATCACAGGTTTCATGCGCCTTGAAGGGCAGACAGTCGGCGTGGTTGCCAACCAGCCGATGGTGCTGGCCGGGTGTCTCGACATCGACAGCTCACGCAAGGCCGCGCGGTTCGTCCGGTTCTGCGACTGTTTCGAAATCCCGATCCTGACGCTGGTGGATGTGCCCGGCTTTCTGCCCGGCACCAGCCAGGAATACGGCGGCGTGATCAAACACGGTGCCAAGCTGCTGTTCGCCTACGGCGAAGCCACGGTGCCAAAAGTCACGGTGATCACCCGCAAGGCGTATGGCGGCGCCTATGACGTGATGGCGTCGAAACATTTGCGCGGCGATTTTAACTATGCCTGGCCAACCGCAGAGATTGCGGTGATGGGGGCAAAAGGCGCGACTGAAATCATTCACCGCGCCGATCTGGGCGATTCAGATAAGATCGCCGCCCATGCCAAAAGCTATGAAGACCGATTTGCCAACCCGTTTGTTGCGGCCGAACGTGGGTTCATCGACGAGGTGATTCAGCCGCGCTCGACTCGCCGCCGAGTCAGCCGCGCTTTTGCCTCTTTGCGCGGTAAAAAATTGCAGAACCCGTGGAAAAAGCACGATAATATTCCGCTTTAACCACGTCAGTGACCAAGACGTTTCGCTATCAGCGGTCAATGTGCCGCTGATATGATCCCCGATCAGGAGTGTTGATCATCCTTGACCGTAATACCCCCAAGCCTGAGATATTCGCAGCTGTCGGCGGGCAGGGCGGTACACCTGTGCGTGATGCGTGGAACGTGGTGCGCGACGGTGACACGCTGACGCTTGCGCGGCATCTGCCTGCGCGGTTCGACATCAGCGCCGAAACCCGTCTGCCCCCCGCGCGGCGTGGCCGCCTTGCGATGCAAATTCGCCAGGATCTTTGGCGTAAACTAAGGGGCTTGCGCGGTTTTTCTCCTGTGATACAAATTTGTGCAGAATGTGAAGGGGTGCATGTCCGCGCGGGCGGGCGCCTGATGGTGGGATCAACTCCTGCTGGCACAGTCGAAAAGATTGACGCGCTTCTCAATGATCCGGTGCTGCGCGCACGCTGGATGCGATGGGCGCGGATCGGGGGGCAGGGCTGATGCATCTGGCCCCACCGATCCAGTGTACGGTCGCGGGTCTGACCCAAGACCGCGCAGCCCCGGCGGGAGGAGCCGTTTGGTGTCGGGGCTGCACTAGATCGCCTGCGATTGCGCGGGTGTCACGTGTTTTTGCCTTGCTGCTGTTTGCCCTGCCGGTGCGGGCTGCGGACGATGGTCTGACGTTGCCCTCAGGGTTGGATGTCAGCCTGATCGGACGGGTCGATGAGGGCGCTGCGACGGGTCCGATCCACCGGTTCCGCTTTGTTGCGCCGGGTATCCGTGCAGAAGATCACGGGCTTGAGCAACTCTCCGCTGATATGGATTATCTTTGTCAGAACGTCGCCCTGCCGCATCTGATTCAAGAGGGCGCCGCAACCGGTCGCATCGTTGTCAGTCTGGCGCAGGCGGCCACCGAATTTGGCGTCGCAAACCCTGATATCCGGCAGTTTTTCGAGGCTTACAGCGTCGACGGAAACCGCTGCATTTGGGAGGCTTTTTGATGATCCCACAATATCTTGGTGAGCAAAGCTCATCCTTTGGGCAGACTGAGGCTTTCGTATCACAAACCATGTCTCCTGAGGCAGACGCATATCTTTTACCCTACAAGTGCGGTAATTTCGTTCGTGGTTGCACCCAAGTGACCGTTACCTCAAGACGTGGGCAGGCCGCGCCGGTTGGTGTTGCAGGTTCCGTTGACTTTGACAGGAGTAAGAGATGTCCAAGAGCATCAAGATGCTGGCACTGTTTGGCTTTGTCGCAACGCTTTCGGCCTGCGGCGGCCAGCAAGAAGAAGAATTCGTGGTTGTTAACCCCGAGCCCATCAGCCAAGAGCCGGTTTACACTGGTAAGTACAAGTAAGACGACTTCGGGACGGGCTGTTCGGTCCGTCCCGATTTTCCGCCGCGCACTGCGCCCCAACCAGGAAAAGGGGCCAGTATGCTAAAGCATCGCGGCTTTACCGGGCGTCTGCCCGGCACCGATTTTCAATTTATCATCCGCCGCGCCAACCCCAAGGGCGCAACGCCACTGGTCAGGCGCGAACGCTATGCTGATCGCCGGGCCCCGGACAAACGCGCCGATGTGGCCTTTATGGGCGCGCTCTGGCGGCAGTTCGGGGATGAACCTTTTGAGCGCGGCAATCTGGATGCGGGCCGCCTGAGCTGGCTGCTGGGGCGCGAAGTTCTGACCTATGACGACCCATTTGATCCGGTCAGCTATGAGTCGCGTCTCATCATCAACGAGGCTGCCGCGCGCGCATCGTTTCCCGATGCCTTTGACAATGGGGAATGGGCGTGACTTTGCCACCTATGCGGGAATCTGGGCAAGAACTGGCCGAAGGTGCGGGCCACGAAATCCGGGACTTGGCAGCGTACGATCGCTTTGCAAACGTGGACGGGCGTTGTGTGGATGGGTCAGCTTGTCTGATCTCTTCCATGGACCGTTACCCTTCCCTTGACGGGCAGCATGACGCATCCCCTTGTCATGTGCCCGTCGTTTTTTCTGTCTGCACGCCGGTACGCGCGGTGGTTCCGGCGAAAATAATCTGTGGCACCGGCAGGGATACGCTGATTGGGCGAACACTCGCCGACCGAAAACGCGAAGCAAAAATAATTGGGAACGAACTAGTCCCGGCGTCTGTTAACCCTTCAGTGACATCAGAAAAACCGGAGAATAACCGATGCAGACTTTTGCGAAACTCACAGCGATCCTCGCCCTTACCGGCCTTGCAGCCTGCGAAGGCTCTGACCTCGAACGCGGCGCGTTGGGCGGTGTCGGCGGCTATGCCATCGATCGCGCAACCGGTGGAGACGGCACTGTCGGCGCGGCGGTCGGCGTTGCGGCGGGTGTCACCTGCGATGATCTCACACCGGGTGTGTGCAACTAGGACCGCAGTTCGGGGCAACCGCCCCACGACAAAAATTCAGGCCACCTGTGCTGCGCGCACGGGTGGCTTTTTTGTTGCCAAAACAGATACCGGACCCGCGATCGTACAGGATCGCAGGTCTCAAGATGTATGAAAAGGGACCGCTATGTTTGACAAGATCCTGATAGCCAACCGGGGCGAAATCGCCTGCCGGGTCATCAAGACGGCGCGCCGGATGGGCATCAAGACGGTGGCGATCTATTCCGACGCTGACCGCAAGGCGCTGCATGTGTCCATGGCGGACGAGGCGATCCACATCGGGCCGCCGCCTGCCAACCAGTCCTATATCGTCATCGACAAGGTGATGGAGGCAATCCGCGCCAGCGGCGCGCAGGCGGTGCATCCCGGTTATGGCTTCCTGTCCGAAAACTCCAAATTCGCAGAGGCACTGTCGGCCGAAGGTGTCGCCTTTGTCGGGCCGCCGGTCGGCGCCATCGAAAAGATGGGGGACAAGATCACCTCGAAAAAGATCGCGGCCGAGGCGGGGGTGAGCACAGTTCCCGGCTACATGGGCGAGATCGCCGATGGCGACGAAGCGGTGAAGATCTCGGGTGAGATTGGGTATCCGGTGATGATCAAGGCCAGTGCCGGTGGTGGTGGCAAGGGCATGCGCATCGCCTGGAAAGAAGACGAGGTCCGCGAAGGCTTTCAATCGTCCAAGAACGAGGCGGCGAACAGCTTTGGCGACGACCGGATCTTTATCGAAAAGTTTGTGACCCAGCCCCGGCATATCGAAATTCAGGTATTGGCGGATGCCCATGGCAACTGCATCTATCTGGGCGAACGCGAATGTTCGATCCAGCGCCGCAATCAAAAGGTCATCGAAGAGGCACCGTCGCCGTTCCTTGATCCCGAGACACGCAAGGCAATGGGCGAACAGGCCTGCGCTCTGGCGCAGGCGGTGGGCTATACCAGTGCCGGGACGGTCGAATTCATCGTCGATGGCGACCGGAATTTCTATTTCCTCGAAATGAACACCCGTCTTCAGGTTGAACATCCGGTGACCGAGCTGATCACCGGGGTCGATCTGGTCGAACAGATGATCCGTGTGGCGAATGGAGAGCCGCTGAGCATCACCCAGGACGATGTCAAACTGAACGGCTGGGCGATGGAAAGCCGCCTCTATGCCGAAGACCCATATCGCGGTTTTCTGCCCTCAATTGGTCGGCTGACACGGTATCGCCCGCCAGCGGAAGTCGCCGTTGAGGGCGCCGTTGTACGCAACGATACCGGCGTCTATGAGGGCGGTGAGATCAGCATGTATTACGACCCGATGATCGCCAAGCTTTGCACATGGGGACCGACCCGTGCAGCCGCGATTGAGGGGATGCGCAATGCGCTCGATTCATTCGAGGTCGAGGGGATTGGCCACAATCTGCCGTTCCTGTCAGCCGTGATGGATCACCCAAAGTTCACCTCGGGTGATATCACAACCGCATTTATTGCCGAGGAATACCCCGAAGGTTTCGAAGGCGTCGCGCTGCCCGAAGGTTCCTTGCGCCGGATCGCCGCCGCTTGTGCTGCGATGAACCGGGTGGCTGAAATCCGGCGGGCGCGGGTGTCGGGCACGCTGGACAACCACGAACGCCGGGTCGGCGAGGATTGGAATGTTGCGCTTCAGGGCATGGATTATGATGTCCAGATCGCCGCAGACCCGACAGGTGCGTCAGTCACTTTTGCTGATGGCGCGGTGCTGCGTGTGGCGGGCGACTGGACACCGGGTGATCAGCTGGCCACGATGACGGTGGATGGTACACCGCTTGTGCTCAAGGTTGGCAAGATTTCGGGCGGTTTCCGCATCCGCAGCCGAGGCGCGGATCTCAAGGTGCATGTGCGCAGCCCGCGTCAGGCGGAACTGGCACGGCTGATGCCGGAAAAACTGCCGCCGGATACGTCAAAGCTGCTGCTGTGCCCGATGCCGGGGCTGATTGTTAAGGTCAATGTCGAGGTTGGGGATGAAGTGCAGGACGGCCAGGCGCTGTGTACTGTCGAGGCGATGAAGATGGAGAACATCCTGCGCGCCGAACGCAAGGGTGTGGTGTCCAAGATCAACGCGGCGGCTGGCGATTCTCTGGCTGTTGACGATGTGATCATGGAATTCGAATAGGTCTGCCATGACCCGTACCGATCCCCGCGACACCTTGTTGGCCCGCGTATTTCGCGGCGCCCGTGCGTTGTTTCTGGGCGAAGAGGCGCGGGTCGCGCAGGGCATAATCCTGCAGTTTTTTGTCACGATCGCACTACCGGTTCTGCTGCTACTGGGGGTGCCCACGGTATCGCTGTTTGCCGTGATGGGGGCCGATCCGCGGTTGTGGCAAGCGCTGATTGCGGGGCTGGTGATCGCAACTGGCTGGCTGACCACGGCGATTTTTGCCGAACTCGGCAAACGCCGCACGCGGGCCGAACGGTTGCGCGACTACCACAAGGCGCTGTTTGCTGAAATTCAGGACACGTTGTCGGCATTCTATGGCGAAGGACAGGCGCAAGGCGATTCCGATGCACTTTTGGCGCGGATGCAGGCGGATGCCGAATTTGTGCCGCTGATTCCGCGGGAATCGCATGACCGGGTGTTTTCCGCACTGCTGGAAGAGATCGAGGTGCTGCCGCGCCAAACCATCGACGCAGTTGTCAGCTACTACAGTTTGATCACGTCGATCATGGCCTTGGCCGAGGATATGCGCGGCGACACCTTTCGCACGATTACGCAGGATCGCCGAATTCAGATGTATTTGGACTATGTCGGGATGCGCCAGCGCGCCTACCAGTTCGGTGAATATACGCTGCGGCTGATCAACGCCTACAGCACCGGTGGGGCCATCGCCGCCGAGGCGCTGACCCAAGCGTTCAATAGCCCGGGCGGGGCCCCGAGCGACCCGTCGCCGGGATCGGAGTAAGCGGAATGTTAGGATCGCGTTCCATATCTCGTTCCCTTCGGTTGCGGCCAGTGTCGTGGCCTAGTGTCAATATAGTGTATCGCGCTGCGTCGCGCAATTGCGCCAGTCAGGGGCGGCCAGCATCGTGGCTGTCGCGGATCTCTTGCAAACGCATCGGCATCTTGTCGATCGAACGTGAGATTTCGCGCACGTCCCAGGGCGCAGGTTTGCGGGCGATGATGGTACCGTCCTTGCCGATCAGCACCAGCATGAACCCCCGCGCGTGCATCGCCTGTCGGATTGGTGAACCGGCGCTTGGATTGGTGTCAGTGATCACCACCACATCGCGGTCGCGCAGGGCGTTCAGCCGCGCGGTGATGAACTGCATCTGCTGCACATATCGCGGGTCGGCGGCGTTGTCGGCAAACACCAGAATTGGCCGTTTGATCCAGGAAAACTGCGCCAGCTCCAGTTCGGCGGCGTCTAGAATCATTTCTTCGGACAGGGCTTTGGTGGGGTCGTCGGATTCCGCCCCCGCAGTGAAACCCGGTGTGGCCGTGGCGCAAACGGCAAACAGCGCTGAGATAAAACGCATTTTCATACCTGTCTATATAGTTGCTGCTGACGAATTTGCGAAGTTCCGCAGCCTGTCCGGCGCGGATTATTTTACGGCGCGCCCTGAGGCACAGGTCTCAGAGCCGCCCACATCGTCCCCGCATCAGACGGGGACACTGCCATACCAAAGAACCGGACAGGCGCAGGCCAAACTGGCCGCCGGGTTCGCTGACAAGAGGATATACCGACCATGACCGACAAACAGACAGCGTGGCGCGTTCTGGCCGAAAAGGAATTGCGCGGTCGCAGCCCCGACGATCTGACGTGGAACACGCTCGAAGGGATTCCGGTGCAGCCGGTCTATACCGCCGAGGATATCGCCGGGCTGAAGCATTTGGGCACCTTGCCGGGGCAGGAACCGTTCACGCGGGGCGTCAAGGCGACGATGTATGCGGGCCGCCCGTGGACGATCCGCCAATATGCGGGCTTTTCCACCGCCGAGGACTCCAACAACTTTTATCGCAAGGCGCTGGCGGCGGGGCAGCAGGGTGTTTCGGTTGCATTCGATCTGGCGACGCATCGCGGCTATGACAGCGATCATGAACGGGTCGAAGGCGACGTAGGCAAGGCCGGTGTGGCCATCGATTCCGTCGAAGACATGAAGATCCTGTTCGACGGCATCCCGTTGGACACGGTCAGCGTGTCAATGACCATGAACGGCGCGGTGATCCCGGTGCTGGCCAGTTTTATCGTCGCCGGAGAAGAGCAGGGGCACGCGCGCGCGGTGCTGTCGGGCACGATCCAGAACGACATCCTCAAGGAATTCATGGTCCGCAACACCTATGTCTACCCGCCGGAACCGTCGATGCGGATCATTGCGGACATCATCGAATACACCAGCGCCGAGATGCCGAAATTCAACTCAATCTCGATCTCTGGCTATCACATGCAAGAGGCCGGCGCGAACCTGGTGCAAGAGTTGGCATTCACATTGGCGGACGGCAAGGAATACGTGAAAACCGCCATGGCGCGCGGCATGGACGTGGACAAATTCGCTGGACGGCTGTCGTTCTTTTTCGCCATCGGCAAGAATTTCTTTATGGAGGCGGCCAAGCTGCGCGCGGCGCGTATGCTCTGGCACCGCATCATGACCGAGATCGGCGCGCAGGATCCGCGTTCCAAGATGTTGCGTACCCACTGCCAGACATCCGGCGTGACGCTGGCCGAACAGGATCCCTACAACAACGTCATCCGCACCGCATACGAGGCGATGTCGGCGGTTCTGGGCGGCACCCAGTCGCTGCACACCAACGCCCTGGACGAGGCGATTGCCCTGCCCACCGAATTCAGCGCCCGCATTGCCCGCAACACTCAGTTGATCCTGCAGGAAGAGACGGGGGTGACCAATGTGGTCGATCCGCTGGCCGGGTCCTACTATGTGGAAAAGCTGACCGCCGATCTGGCCGAGGCCGCGTGGAAGATTATCGAAGAAGTGGACGAGATGGGCGGCATGACCAAAGCCGTCGCCACTGGTATGCCCAAGCTGCGGATCGAAGAGACCGCAGCCAGGCGTCAGGCTGATATCGACCGTGGGATCGAGGTTATCGTTGGCGTCAACAAATACCGCAAGGACAAAGAAGATCCGATCGACATTTTGGATATCGACAACGTGCGGGTGCGCGAAAGCCAGATTGCCCGTCTGACGACAATTCGCAACAGCCGCGACGAAGTCGCATGCTCGGCCGCACTGGATGAACTGAACCGCCGCGCGCGTGATGGCGGCAATCTGCTTGAGGCAGCTGTTGAGGCCGCCCGCGCCCGCGCCACAGTCGGAGAGATCAGCATGGCTATGGAAAAGGAATTCGGACGTCACCGCGCCGAAGTCAAGACGCTCGCGGGCGTGTACGGCGCAGCCTACGAAGGTGATGCCGGATTTGCCGCGATCCAGGCATCGGTTGAACAGTTCGCCGAGGATGAGGGCCGTCGCCCGCGGATGCTGGTGGTCAAGATGGGGCAGGACGGCCACGACCGGGGCGCCAAGGTCATCGCCACCGCCTTTGCTGATATCGGCTTTGACGTCGATGTCGGCCCGCTGTTCCAAACCCCGGCCGAGGCGGCGCAGGATGCCATCGACAACGATGTGCATGTGATCGGCATCAGCTCTCAGGCAGCAGGTCACAAGACGCTGGCCCCGCAACTGGTCAAGGCGTTGGAGGCCGCTGGGGCAGGGGATATTCTGGTGATCTGCGGCGGCGTGATCCCGCAGCAGGATTATCAGTTTCTCTATGACGCAGGCGTCAAGGCGATCTTTGGCCCGGGGACCAACATTCCCGATGCGGCGCAGGACATCCTGAAACTGATCCGCGCGTCGCACGCCGCCTGACAACTGGGACTCTGACGGTTGTGGCCTCCCCCCGCGGTGATCGACGCGCGCCGGGAGGCCTCTTCTTAGTTGCGCGGCGGAAAGATACCGACGGTCGCCACACACCATTCGACAACCTGATATGGATCGACAATGTTAAAGCTGCGGCCGCCGCCGGTGCTGCTGATCATGCCCGGATCCATCTGCCGGTTGGGTGGACCTTCGCTGTAGAGGTTGATGGGATCGCCGTTGGGAAACCGTGCGACCGCCAGAAAATCCGTTCCCGGCCCGCCCTTGGTCCCATCGGCGTTGGTCGCGTTGACAATGTGGTTGTGGGTCGGCAATTCGGTGTCGTTCAGCGTCAGATTTTCGATCCCGCCGCGTTGCCCCTGGGCATAGGCACTCAGTCCCGGCCCCTGTCCTACGCTGATCGCTCTGCGGCCACGCAGGTCCGGCAGGCCAAATGTGGTGCGACCGTCGCCACCATAATACGTGCCGAACAGCGAATACAGCGACTGGTTTTGATTGATCGGCAACAACTGACCGTCAGCAGCAGCCCAGCCTCGCGGGCAGAAATTGAGTCCGAATGTGCTGATTGTGCCCAGGTAGGGATTTGATTGGGCTTGCGCTGTCCCGCCCAGGGCAAGCACTGTAAATGTGGCGACCGCCAAAGGGGATCGGAAAATTTTGGTAAGGAATGTCATGGTGTCGTGTCCTGTCATCCAAGTGTTGTGGAATAGGCGACGTGTTGTCGGAAGAATGAGTAAAGCAGGCGCGCCTGCCGGGCACATGCGTCAACTGCGTGAGGGGTAAATCCCGAAAAGCGAAATGCAGGTCGTCATCGCCAGATAGGGCGCACGCGATTCGAACGAATATCCGCTGCCGCTGAACTCGATCATTGCCGGGTCCATCTGCTTGTTGGGGGGGCCTTCGCTGTAGACGCTGATGTGGTCGTTTGACCCCGGTTTGCGTGCCACGGCCAGATAATCAGTGCCCGGCCCGCCCTTGGTTCCATCGGCGTTGGTGGCGTTGACCATGTGATTGTGTGCGGGCATCGTTTGAATGGTCAGCGTTGTTGTTTCCGTACCGCCTCTTGTACCTTGACGGTAGTCCGACAAACCTGGGCCCTGGCCTCTGTTGAGTGGCGTACGTCCGCGCAGGTCCGGCAACCCGAATGTGGTGCGCCCGTCACCGCCATAGATCGTGCCGTACAGGCTGAAAAGCGCGTCATAGCTGCTAACAGCCAGCAGCTGTCCATCGGCCTTGGCCCAACCTTGAGGGCAGTAATTGAACGCGTAGACCGCGATCTCTCCCAAAAAGGGGTAGCTACCAGCCAGGGCGGGTCCGGGTCCTGCGGTCAGCATGGTGGTTGCTGCTACGGCTGCGGTCACGGATTTGTGGATCGTCGAATACAATGTCATCAGAGGCATCCTTGATGTAAACGATTGGTTGGGTGTCGGGGCCTGTCTGCAAAATGTCCCCGATTCAGGCCAGCACGCCGGCGATTAGCTGCGCGGGGGATAGGCGCCCTGCAATGCGATGCACCATTTCGCTGCCAGATAGGGTGGCCGCATATCAACCGGCATGCCGCCCCCGCTCATTCCAATCATTCCGCTATCCATCTGGCGGTTGAATGGTCCCTCGGAATAAAAGGTAATTGCCTCACCGGTGTCATCATCCCGCCCAACGGCGAGATAGTCAGTCCCCGGCCCGCCTTTGGTGCCATCGGCATTGGTGGCGTTGACCATGTGGTTGTGTCTGGGCATCTCGCTGGTGTTGAGCGTCTTGAACTCTATCCCAGCGCGCTGTCCGATCTGCATCGGGAACAGTCCAGGACCTGCGCCGTTGTTGACCACAGCGCGGCCGCGCAGGTCGGGCAGTGCCATGGTGGATGTGCCGTCACCGCCGTAGATCGTCCCGATCAATGAAAACAACGCGGTGTTCTGCGATATAGGAAGGATCTGGCCTTCGGCTGCGGCCCAACCTCTGGGACAGAAGTTCATGCCGAACAGCTTGACCTCACCAATGAACTCGTCTTGGGCGGTCGCTGCCGAGGCCAACCCCAGACCTATCGTGACGCAGAGGCCCAGCGTTGTTGCGGTCTGTTTCAATATCCTGCAAACCATTTTAAATCCTGCTTTGTGATTGTGCGTGACACGCGGTGGAAATTCGGGGGGATTGCCTGTCTGAGCGCGGCGTCGATCAGAAAAGTTGATGCTGGATGATTGTTTTCGCCGATGTCGCGATGCGGGCAAAGGTGCTTGTTTCGGGCCGCCAGCCCTATCGCAAAATCTCATGATAATCACATCCAATTTAAACCACATCAGACAACTACAAGAACGAAATCTGCCGGACATCGTATTCGTGAGGGCGCAGTTTGTCGATATCTGGGGCTGGTTGCCATCCACAGCGCGATCTCTGTGGTGTTGCGGACGATAGACGCGCACCGACTGACCCAAGCCGACGACCTGACAGATTTTCTGCGCCTATCAGGCCGAAATGTTACCGAAAAGTCAATGAGTAATGCCCAATAGTTGTGCAGCCCGCGATGCCAGCTCGCGGTCTGAGCGGTTATTTTATACCGCTCATCCGGTTTGCCGTTCTGGTCGCATATCTTTTCAGATGGCCGACGACTTAGCCGGCGACACATCAGTGCGACAACCTTTGCCGATGCTTACGCGATCAACAGTCATGTCAGCTTTGGCCGCAGCTGACGCCGCAATTCTGGGCGTATGGCTGCAGGGAATGCTTGAAAATATACGAATTCTAGATGGCGCGGCAAAGCGCGTGGGCTGTTCGGCAGTTGTCGGTGCATTTCTGCCCTTTGCAGAAAAAATTTGGGCACCTAATGTATTTCGTCTGTGCAGGACTGCGCGGGGATTCCACGGCAGGGAAAGGGCAGGCACGTGCTAAAACTGGATCACATCGCGGTGCTGGGGGAAACCCTCGAAGAGGGGACTGCTCTTGTCGAGGGAAAATTGGGGGCGCCGTTGCATCCGGGCGGCAAGCATCCACATTTTGCCACCCACAACGCGCTGATTGGGGTGGGCGATGGCCAATATATTGAGGTGATCGCCAACGACCCCGCCGCACCGCCGCCACCCTATGCGCGCTGGTTTGGGCTGGATACATTCAAGGGCGTTGCGCGGCTTGATAAATGGATCTGCCGGGTGCCGGACATGGCAGCGGCGTTGGCGGCGCTGCCGATGGCGGGCCGTCCTGTCGCGCTGTCGCGCGGTACGCTGAACTGGGTGATGTCGGTGCCCGACGATGGATTGCTGCCGTTCGATGGCCTGTTTCCGGCGCTGATTGAATGGCAAAGCCCGGTGCCGCCTGGCTACGCTTTGCCCGAAGCCGGCTGGCGGCTGGGGGAGCTTGAGATCTGCCACCCCGAGGCTGAGGCACTGCGCGCCCTGCTGACTCCCCATCTCGATGAGCCCCGGGTACAATTCCGGACCACCACGACGCCCGGATTGGCTGCACATCTTCGGGGCGCAAATGGCGCAGCGGTGGTGCTGTGATCCTGCGACCCGCTATCAGTGCCGACGCACCCGCCATCGCCACGCTATGGAATGACATCATCGCGCGCACCGCTTTCACCTTTACCACCCTGCACAAGACCGAGGCGGGGCTGATCGCCGATATAACCTCGCGTGGTGGCGCGTTTCATGTCGCGTTGGACGGCGATACGATGTTGGGTTTTGCCACCTATTCGCAGTTTCGCGGCGGGCCAGGATATGCCCGCACGATGGAGCATTCTGTCATGCTTGCTCCTGCGGCGCGGGGGCATGGGGTCGGACGGGCACTAATGCAGGTGATCGAAGGTCACGCACAGGCGCAGGGGGTGCATTCGCTCTGGGCCGGGATCAGCGCCGAGAACCTGGCTGCGGTCGCGTTTCACGCTGCGATCGGGTTTAGAGAAATCGCCGTATTGCCCGAAGTTGGCTATAAATTCGGCCGTTGGATGGATCTTGTGCTGATGCAGAAAATGCTTTGATTGTCGCACTGACATCCCTGCGGCTTTCTCATATCCTGCACTAATGTCGATCTGGACCCGCATCACCGAAGCCGTTGCCGCCCTTGCCAAGGGCGAGGGGCTGTCGGCTGTTTTTGAGAAACTGCGCACGCCGCCAGAACAGTCCGTCGCTTTCACAATTGCGGTGATCGCCTTGTCTGCCAAGATGGCCAAAGCTGATGGACGTGTCACCCGGTCACAGGTGAGGGCGTTTCGCCAGGTGTTTCTGATCCGTCCCGAGGACGAAGCGGACGCGGCACGTGTTTTTAACCTCGCCCGGCAGGATGTCGCCGGATTCGAGGAATATGCCGCCCGGATCAAGGGGATGTTCCGCAAGCAGAACAGAACGCTCTGTGACCTGATGGAGGGGCTGTTTCAGATCGCCATTGCCAACGGCAGGTATCATCCGGCCGAGGACGCGTTTCTGGCGCGCGTGGCCGAGATATTTGGCCTGCAAGACCATCAGTTTCGCGCCCTGCGCAGTCGGTTTGTGCCCGATGCGCTGCCTGATCCCTATTCGGTTCTGGGGGTCACACCAGACACGCCAATGATACAGATTCGATCCGCCTGGCGCTCATTGGTGCGCGAGACGCATCCGGACAGAATGATGGCACGGGGGGTTCCCCCCGAAGCGATCCGGATGTCGGAACGGCGTCTGGTCGATATCAACCGCGCGTGGGGGGAAATCTCGGCCCGCGAAAGCGCCTGATGCGGATCGCCACCTACAATGTGGAATGGTTCGACGCGCTGTTTGACGATTCGGGGCAGCTGCGCCGCGATGCTGAATGGTCCGCCCGCCACAAGGTCACGCGCGCGGACCAGATCGCCGCACTCGGGCGGGTGTTTCAGGCGCTGGACGCCGATGCGATCATGGTGATCGAGGCACCGGACAGCAATCGCAAGCGCAATACGGTTGTGGCGCTCGAATCCTTTGCCAAAACCTTTGATTTGCGGGCGTGGCGGGCATTGATGGGGTTCGTGAATACGACGCAGCAGGAAATTGCACTGCTCTATGACCCGGATGTGATCGCGGCGCGACATGATCCGCAGGGCGCGCTGGGTGTCATGCCCGCGCCGCGCTTTGACGGCACCTTTCACATCGACCTCGATATCGATGCGACCGAGGACAAGGTGAACTTTTCCAAGCCACCGCTCGAAGTGGCCGTGATCAGTCTGGCGACGGGGGCCGAATTCCGACTGATCGGCGCGCATCTGAAATCCAAGGCGCCACATGGCGCGCATGGACATGACGAGGTGATGCGCTTTTCCATCGCCAACCGCCGAAAACAACTGGCGCAGGCGGTTTGGCTGCGCGCCCGCGTGGCGGAACATTTGAATCGCGGCGACAGCCTGATCTTGTTGGGGGATCTGAACGATGGTCCGGGGCTGGACGAATACGAACACCTTTTTGGCCGCTCCTCGGTCGAGATTATCCTGGGTGCCGAGCCGCCCCGCCTGTATGATCCACATGCTGCACAGGCATTGACCCGGCGCATCGGGGATCAGCCGACTTCGGCGCGGTTCTACATCCGGCCCGAGCATCGCTATCTGCAGGCGCTACTGGACTATGCGATGGTATCGCCCGATCTGCGGCCAAAGGCGCAACGCTGGCGGATCTGGCATCCGTTCGAGGATGCGGAATGCTGGGAAACGCCTGAGCTGCGCGATGCGCTGCTCTGCGCCTCGGATCATTTTCCGCTCACACTCGACATTGCGCTGTGACCCTATGCAGGGCGACGTTGGCATCCTATATTAGATGGATGAGACATATTGCGGCCGCCTATCTGATCGTTACCTTGTTTGTGGGCGCTAGCGCCGCGCAGGACGACGACGCGGATGGTGATAGCAGTTTGATACAGGACGGCGCGCGGATGTTCTTGCGTGGCATTCTTGAGGAAATGGAACCGGCGCTGGACGGACTGCAATCCCTGGCCGAGGATATGCGCCCGGCACTGAACGATTTTGTCACCGAAATGGGACCGGCGCTTCGCGATCTGTTGAATGAGGTCGAGGATTGGTCGGCCTATGATCCGCCAGTTAAACTGCCCAACGGCGATATCATTCTGCGCCGCAAGGTGCCGCTGGATCCGTTTACGCCAGATGAACCCTTGATGCCAGGCGGCGAAATCGAGCTTTGATCGCTGGTTGTCGGTTCAGACCGATTTGACCTCGGTGGTTGCGCCAAGCGCCGAAGCCAGCGACCCAAACCGCGATTCTGCCACTTCGCCAAACAACGGTCTGGCGGATTTTGTCAGTATCAGGCGCAGGATCTTTTTCTTGGGTTGCCATTCCAACTCTGCCCCGGCCTGCGATTCCTCGGACATCCACAGCATGGCACCAAAGCGCATCGCTTTGCCCAGCACTTCGGCCTCTTGTTTTTCACGCTCGTCCAGAATCTCGTAAAGATCCTCGAAACGAGTGCCTTCGCGTTTGTTGCGATAGCGGTGCAGCAAGGCAAGGCCGAGAAACACCCGCTCGGAATGCTTAAGACCGCCCAGATTGGCGCGGGTGGCATTGTCGAAACAGGTTTCAGCCCGGTAATCGGGGTGCGCGCGCCATGACACGTCATGCAGCAGGCAGGCGGCCTTGATGATGCGTATCCGCGCGGGTGACGCGTTGCGAAAGATCGGCATGACAAAGCGGTACAGCATCTTGCCAAAGCCGGGCAGGCGGGAATCCTTGGCTTCGGCAAAGCGGCAGGCCTCGATCAGCGGATCGCGATCGCGCAGGGCCTGTGGCATCTGTTCGTACAGCAGCCCCTCGCGAATCCCATAGCTGGAAATCGCGATATCCTTGGGCTGGAATTGCTGAACCACGCGGTGCAACACTTCGGAGGCGAGAGGGACCAGCGCCATACGCGCAGATGACAGGTTGCAGTCGCTGCGCAGGGCCTCAAGATCAGCCTTTTCGATGAATTTGGCGGTCGCCTGCGCTGACTTTGTGGTCATGCGGTATTCGTGCAAAACGTGCAGCGGGTAATTCCTGCGGTGCATGTCGATCCGAGCAATCGCACGCCACGACCCGCCGACCAGAAACAGCCGGTCGCGCTGCGTACCCATATGGTCGGCCAATTGGGCCACGGTGTCGCGGATAACCTGATCACGGCCCTTTTTCCCGCCGGGCAGGTCGCGCAGCTTGAGCGGACCGAGCCCCGAACTGACACGGCGGCCAACGCGGCCACCGGCCATTTCGGCCAGTTCCATCGACGAGCCACCAATATCGCAGACAAGGCCATAGCTGCCCGGCCAACCCAGCAATACGCCCTGCGCTGACAGACGGGCCTCTTCCTCGCCGTCGATGACCCAGATTCGCAGGCCAGTGGTCTGTTCAACCTCACGGCGGAATTCAGGGCCGTCCTCGGCTTCGCGCACGGCGGCGGTGGCAACGGCGGTCAGGGTGGGCAGACCCATACCATCGGCCAGCATCTTGAACCGGGCAATGGCAGACAACGCGCGCGCGCGGCCCTGCGGGTTCAGCCGCCCGGATTCGGCCATGCCGGCCCCGAGGCCACACATCACCTTTTCGTTGTAGAAATAGGCTGGCGATCGGGCCGCCCCGTCGAACACCACCAACCGGACAGAGTTCGAACCAATGTCGATCACACCAATGCGGGACAGCGCCCGCGCCTGTGGATCGTCAAATAGCGGGCGTCCAAACGGTCCCCACTCGGATTGGGTCGTTTCAGAGGTTCCGTCCATTTTCATCCCCGGCAACTTGGCCGCACCATGGCGCAGCCTGCCTCACAGGTCAAGAAATCCGGGCACGTCGCCCGGTTTCCGTTACGGCCACCACGCGGGTCTTAGCCATCCTCGGTGTGTGTCAGTTGTGGCACATCCGCCGCCCCAGCCGATCCGCGCCCGGACAGCGACGGGTTTTCCATAAAGAATTTATGGCAGTTAAACGAGAACTCCCCCTCGGGAACTGGATGGCGGGCAAAGGATCCGTCCGGCTCCATCACCCAGCTTTGTGCGGTGTCAGCCAGATTTGCAGCCATAATCTGGCTGACGATCTGTGCTTTGACGGTGGGGTTTTCAATCTCAACGAGGGTTTCGACACGTCGTGACAAATTGCGACCCATCCAGTCCGCGGACGAGATATAGACCCGCGATTTGCGATGTGGCAGGCCGTATCCGTTGCCAAAACAGGCGATGCGGGAATGTTCCAAAAACCGCCCGACGATGGATTTGACGCGGATATTCTCGGACAGGCCGGTGATGCCGGGACGAATGCCGCAGATCCCGCGGATCACAAGATCAATCTTAACCCCGGCCTGGGACGCCGCATAAAGCGCGTCGATCATGTCCGGTTCGATCAGCGAATTCATCTTGACCCAGATCTGTGCCGGCTTGCCTGCGCGGGCATGTCCCGCCTCGGCATTGATCATCTCGATCATCGTGGGCTTCAGCGAATGTGGCGAGATTGACAGGTTTTCCAGCTTTTCGGGCAAGGCATAGCCCGAGAGATAGTTGAACACCTTGGTTGCGTCGCGTCCCAGCGCCGGGTTGCAGGTAAAGAACGACAGATCGGTATAAATCTTGGCCGTGATCGGGTGGTAGTTGCCGGTGCCGTAGTGCGTATAGGTCACCAGCTTATCGCCCTCACGGCGCACCACTGTGCTGATCTTGGCGTGGGTTTTCCAGTCCAGAAAGCCGTAAACCACATGCGCGCCCGACCGTTCCAGCCGCCGTGACTGACGAATGTTCGCAGCTTCGTCAAACCGGGCCTTGAGTTCGACCAATGCGGTGACCGACTTGCCATCCTCGGCCGCCTCGCACAGTGCATCGACGATGGGTGAATTGCGCGAGGTACGATAGAGCGTCTGCTTGATCGCCACGACATCGGGGTCGCGCGCAGCCTGCGCCAGGAACCGCACCACCATATCGAACGTCTCGTAGGGATGGTGCAGCAGCATGTCTTTTTGCCGTATCGCCGCGAACATGTCGCCGTCGTGATCCTGAACTCGTTCAGGCACGCGCGGGGTAAAGTTCGGCCACAGCAGGTCCGGGCGGCTGTCCAAAACCAGTTCCTTGAGGTCGGCGACGCCGATCATGCCGCCCAGTTCGATGACCTCGTTATCCTTGACGTGCAATTCGCGCATTACCACGGATTTCAACGCCTTGGGCGCGCCCGCTGAAATGGTCAGGCGGACAACTTCCCCGCGGCGGCGGCGCTTGAGGGCCACTTCGAATTCGCGCACCAGATCTTCGGCCTCGTCCTCGACTTCGAGGTCGCTGTCGCGCAGCACACGGAAGTTGAAGTAATCTTTGACGTTGTAGCCGGGAAACAGGCTGTCGATATGCATCAGCAACACATCTTCGAGAAAGACAAACCGGTGTTTGCTGGTCTCGTCGGCGGGTAGGGCGATAAACCGGTCGATCTGCGCCGGGATCGGCAGCAGCGCCTGTAGGCCGCGCTTGTCGCGGCGGCGTTCCAGTTGCAGCGCAAGGCAGTAGCCGGTGTTGGCAATGAACGGAAAGGGATGCGCCGGATCAATCGCCAGGGGCGACAGTACCGGAAAGACCTGCTCCAAAAACGCTTCGGCCAGAAAGGTAGCGTCGGCCTTGGTCAGCGTGTCGCGGGTGGCGATCACGATGCCCTCACCCTCCATTTCCTTGCGTAGGGACGTCAGGACACGCTGTTGCGAGAACATCAGATTGCGGGCATCTTCGTTGATCAGCACCAATTGCTCGGCCGGGGTCAGTCCGTCGTCGGCAGGGGTGGTATTGCCCGACAATGACAACTCACGCAGACCAGCGACCCGCACGGTATAGAATTCGTCTAGGTTGTTGGCCGAAATAGACAGGAACCGCAGCCGTTCCAGCAGGGGAACGCGGGGATTTTCAGCCTCTTCCAGCACACGCCAGTTGAAGCCAAGCCAGCTCATCTCGCGGTTATAGAACCGGCCGGGGCCGGTGATGTCGATTCCTTCGGGCGCGATTGGCGCTGGCAGGGGGGCGGTGAGAAAATCAGCTTTTGTCATGAGGGCCTTATTGGGCTGTAGTGTAAAAACTGTGTGACGTTATTTTCCACTATCGGCGATTTTTTCTTCAATCCCAATAAGAACCGTTCGGGCCAGGTTGCGGCTGACGCCGCGCGGACGTCCCAATGCCTCTTTGTCCAGCTCTGTGACCAGTTGCCGGGCCATATCAAAGGATCGCGACATGTGTCGCACAAGATAGGGCAGCACATCCGGCGCAGGCACGATCTGGCGGTCAGCAAAGAGTTTGGCCATCACAGCGGCCAGCAGATCGTCATCGGGATGTTCCAGCCGTGCGGTCTGGGTGCCGGTCATGCGGCTGGCCAGATCCGGCAGGTGCAACGCCCACTGCGCGGGTGGGGTGCGTGCGGTCACCAGCAGGCGGTGCCCCTGGGCCAGCACGAGATTGTGCAAATGGAACAGCGCCTCTTCGGCGGCGGCGTCACCGGCAATAGCGGACACATCCTCGACACAGACAGGGCCTTCGGCCAATGCCGGTATGTCCGCGTCGGGCAGATCGGTCGCTGCCAGAATGCGGGCGCCGCTCTCGGTGCTCCAGACATGCGCCAGATGGGTTTTCCCCGATCCAGCGGGACCGACCAGCACCAGCTTGCCGCCGGGCCACAGCTGCGCGCTATCCACCATGCGGCTGGCCAGCGCATTGGCGACTGAGATATAAAAATCGCCGCGCCCCAGCGCTGGACGAAAGGGCAGGTCAAATCGCAATTGCTCGGCCATGGCTCAGGCTCTGCCGCCAGCCGGGTCGCTGGTCGGCCGATCGTCATCCTCGACCCCGCGATAAAGCAGGCTGTGCTTGTATTGGCTGACCGCAAAGCGTGCGATCACCCCAAGAGATGCCGCCACCGGCACCGCCACCAGCATCCCGACAAAGCCAAATAGCGCACCAAAGACCGACAACGCCAGCAACAGCCAGACCGGATGCAGCCCGATTGATCCGCCGACCAGCTTGGGTGTCAGTACGTTGCCCTCAAGCACCTGACCGATCACAAACACCGCCGCCACCAGTCCCAGCGACACCCAGTCGCCCCAGAACTGGAACACGCCCAACCCGATTGCCAGCACGCCGCCGACCAGCGCGCCGATATAGGGAATAAAGGTGATCAATCCGGCGATGAAACCCACTACCAGTCCGAATTGCAGCCCCACCAGCATCAGCGCCACGGCATAATAGGTGCCAAGGATCAGGCAGACCGTCCCCATGCCGCGCAGGAACGATGCCAGAGTATTGTCAATCTCGCGCGCCAGATGGCGGATCACCGGTGCATGGTCACGCGGCAGCAATTCGTCGATCCGCGATACCATATTGTCCCAGTCCAGCAGCAGATAGACTGCTACTACCGGCACGATGACAAAAAGCAGGATAATATTAAGGATCGACGCCGCCGAACTAAGCGCGGTCTCAAGCAGTTGACCGCCGCGGCTGCGGATCGTCTCTCCGACGCCGGCCAGCGATTGGCGCAGCACCGAATCCTCGACCATGACCGACGGGAACCTGTCACTCAGAAACGACAGCAATTCGCGCGCCAGACTGGGGGCCGTATTCACCAATTGCCCGGCCTGCTGGATCAGCGTCGGCACCACCAGCAGCGCCATGATGACAAAGATCAGCAATGCCCCCATTGTGATGATTGCCGTCGCGATGGCGCGAGAACATCCCAGCCGCTCCAGCCGGTCCGCCACCGGATCAAGGAAATATGCGATGGCGCCGCCCAGCACAAAAGGCAACAGCACGTTGCCCAGAAGCCAGAGCGTGACAACCAGCACCGTCAGCGCGATGCCCCAGTATTTTGCCTGTTCCCGTACCGGCAGTCCCATTTTCGCTCCCTGAATCTACCTGCTTTACATGGCCTGTTCCGCTTTGGCTTGCAAGGTTGCGGTCGCGGCAGGACGCCGGAAGGGGCGGCAATGTTCAGGGCTGAAAATAGCGACGCACACAGCAGGAGATAGGACGTTGACCGCATCATGATCTCGCTTGGATTGCAGGTCGCGGTTGATTTCTCTTGCACAACGATCTTTTCAGAACGACGCCCAGTGGGCGGGCGACGCATGGCGGATATGCGTCTCTGGCGCTCGTACTGGTTCCGACATATGCTAAGAAGCAGCAGGGAATTTTCCGTTGAGGGGGAGACAGATATGCGTGACCTCAAGATACCGCAGCAACGCCACCCCGAAAAGGCGCGGCGACCGGACAATGTCCAACCCAAGAAACCGGACTGGATTCGTGTCAGGGCACCGGGCGGGCAGGGCTATGTGGACACACGCAAGATCATGCGCGACAACAATCTTGTGACAGTTTGCGAAGAGGCTGGATGCCCCAACGTCGGTGAATGCTGGTCGCAAGGCCATGCCACGATGATGATTATGGGCGAAGTCTGTACCCGAGCCTGCACCTTTTGCAACATCGCCACCGGCAAACCGCCCGAGGCGCTGGACGTGTTCGAACCCGGTCGCGTTGCCGATGCCGTGTCAAAGCTGGGTCTCAATCATGTGGTGATCACTTCGGTAGACCGCGACGATATCGAGGATGGCGGGGCCGAGCATTTTGCCATGACCATTCGCGCTATCCGCAAAAAATCCCCTGGCACCACGATCGAAATTCTGACGCCGGACTTCATCCGTTGCGATCCAAAGGTCCTCGAACTGGTGGTCGAGGCGCGCCCTGATGTGTTCAACCACAACCTTGAAACCGTGCCGGGGCTATACCCCGAAGTGCGCCCCGGCGCGCGTTATTTCCATTCTCTGCGCCTGTTGCAGCGCGTCAAAGAGCTGGACCCGAGCATGTTCACCAAATCCGGTATCATGGTCGGATTGGGCGAAGAGCGTCAGGCTGTGTTGCAGGTGATGGAAGACATGCGCGCGGCGGATGTGGATTTCCTGACCATCGGGCAATATCTGCAACCAACGCCCAAACATCACGCAGTCGACCGTTTCGTGCATCCGGACGAATTTTCAGGGTACGAAAAATCGGCTCTGGGCAAGGGGTTCCTGATGGTCTCGGCGACGCCGCTCACGCGATCATCTTATCACGCAGGCGACGATTTCGCGCGACTGCGGGCCGCGCGCGAGGCAAAGCTGGCTACCGCTTAAGGGGGGGGGGCTTGACCAAGCCACCTGGCGCAAATGTGTACCATTGCGCGTCGCTCTGACGGCGCGCAGATAGAACTGTCACAGTAAATATATCATTCTCATGTCCGGGATGGTATTTTTCATCAGATCATTCTGAGATCCTGTCTCGACCACCTCACCTTCAGGCCGACTTTTCTCAAAGAAGAGTCGGGCGGTTTTGCGACGCCTCTCCGGGCGCGAAATGAACCCACGGTCTATACATGTCCCTTGTGGTGCACTAAACCCAAGCAAAACCGAAATGCCGGAGTGAATGAGCAGATGGCCGACGATTTTGAACTTGATACCGATGACCTGACCCGCCGAATGGATGGCGCTCTGACCAATCTACGGACAGAATTTGCGAGCTTGCGCACCGGGCGGGCTTCGGCCTCGATGCTGGAACCAGTGATGGTGGACGCCTATGGGTCCATGACTCCGATCAATCAGGTCGGGACGGTGAACGTACCGGAAAGCCGGATGGTCACGATTAACGTCTGGGACAAAGGGTTGGTGGGCAAGGTCGAAAAGGCGATCCGCAACAGTGGGCTTGGAATCAACCCGCAACTGAATGGCACCATCATTATGCTGCCGATCCCCGAGCTGAACGAAGAACGCCGCCGCGAGCTGACCAAGGTTGCCGCGCATTACGCTGAAAACGCACGTGTTTCGGTGCGCAACCTGCGGCGCGACGGCATGGACCAGATCAAGAAGGCCAAGGCAGATGGCTTGTCCGAGGATGATCAGAAATTCTGGGAATCCGAGGTGCAGGACCTGACTGATACATACATCGTCAAGGTCGATAAGGCATTGGAAACCAAACAAGAAGAGATCATGCAGGTCTGATCGCCGCTCTGATCCCGACAAGGAGACCGGAATGGTCAAACCGATCCGCGACGTTCCCGGCCCGAACCACGTTGCTGTCATTATGGATGGCAACGGTCGATGGGCCAAGATGCGGGGACGTCCGCGCCTGTTCGGGCACCATGCAGGTGCCCGGCGGATTCGCGAACTGGTCGAGGCCTGCCCGGATCTGGGTGTGCGCTATCTGACGATCTTTGCCTTTTCGACCGAGAACTGGAAGCGCACTCAGGTCGAGGTGGCGGGCCTGATGAGCCTGTTTCGCCGCTACATCGCCAAAGAAACCCGCGCTCTGCGCGAGGAGAACGTGCGCGTTCGCTTTATCGGGGACCGTGTGCGGCTGGATGCCAAGCTGATCAAGCTGATGGACGACATGGAAGAGATGACAGCAACTTGCGATGGGGTGAACCTGACGATTGCGCTGAACTATGGTGGTCGGGACGAGGTGGCGCGCGCCACACGGCGGCTGGCACAGGATGTGGCCGCGGGCAAACTAAACCCTGACAGCGTAAACGAAGAAACTTTGCCAAAGTATCTGGATACTTACGTTTTGCCGGATCCTGATCTGGTGATCCGCACCAGCGGTGAGGCGCGGATTTCGAACTTTCTGCTGTGGCAGTCGGCCTATGCCGAATACGAATTTATCGACACGCTCTGGCCGGATTTCTCGGCAGAAGAATTTGGTCGCCTGACCAGCGCTTATGGCGCACGTGATCGCCGCTATGGCGCGATCCGCGCCTGATCGGGGGAGGCAATGATCCTGTCTGGAAAATTCAACGATCTGCTGCCCAGAGTTATTTCTGGTGTTGTCATGGTTGCCGTGGGGATGCTTGGTGTCTGGCTGGGGGGGCTGTGGTTTCATCTGCTGATTGCGGCCTGCTCGGGCGTGATGGTGTGGGAACTGGTCAGCATGCTTGATGACCGGCGCAATCGTAGCGCGCTGGTATTGGCCGTGATTGCGGGTTCGGCGCTGATGCTGGCGATCGAGATGCCGATTTCCTTTGCGCTGCCGCTGCTGCTGGTGCCGTCGATGGCGGGGCTGGGCCGGATGGAGCAAGGCGGTGTGACCTATGCGGTCTACACCGCTGTGATCCTGTTGGCCGGATACGGCATGATGGCACTGCGCGACGATTTCGGACTGATCTGGATGTTTTGGTTGGTTATGGTCGTTGTTGTTACTGATATCGCAGGCTATTTCGCCGGTCGCATTCTAGGAGGGCCCAAGTTCTGGCCGCGCGTCAGCCCGAAAAAGACCTGGTCCGGTACTGTGGCTGGCTGGATTGGGGCGGCGGGCGTCGGTCTGGCATTTGCGGCTGCGACCAGTGCGGGTAGCGGGTTGATGGGCATCAGCATTGCCGTCGCGATGGCGAGTCAGATTGGCGATATTTCTGAAAGCGCGATCAAGCGGCGCAGCGGAGCCAAGGACAGCTCGCATTTGATACCGGGTCATGGCGGTCTGCTGGATCGTTTTGACGGGATGTTGGGGGCAGCGCTGTTCATCGTTATCGTCGGGCAGTTGGCCGGATTGCCCACGGCCGCACCATGAAACGTGTGTCCATCTTTGGCGCGACAGGATCTATTGGCCAGAACACGATTGATCTGATTGCCCGCGACCCTGGCGCGTATGATGTGGTAGCGTTGACTGGCTCGGGCAATATTGCACAGCTTGCGGCTGATGCGATCCGCCTGCGGGCGCAGGTCGCAGTTACGGCTCAGGACAGTTTGCTGAAAGATTTGCGTGATGCGCTTGCAAGCAGCGGGGTCGCGGCGGCTGCGGGTGAAACGGCGCTGAATGAGGCGGCCAGTCTACCGACGGACTGGGTGATGTCCGCCATTGTTGGCGCGGCTGGGCTGGAACCCGGTTTGCGGGCTTTGCAGCAGGGCGCGGATCTGGCGCTTGCGAACAAGGAAAGCCTTGTTTGTGCGGGGCCGCTGGTGATGGCAACGGCGCGGGCACATGGCGCCGCCGTGCTGCCGGTCGACAGCGAACATTCCGCAGTGTTTCAGGCACTTGTGGGCGAACGGATCGAGACGGTAGAGCGCGTCATTCTAACGGCCAGCGGTGGTGCGTTTCGGGATTGGCCACTTGAGCGGCTGCGCGGCGCCACCCCGGCGCAGGCCGCGACACATCCGAATTGGGATATGGGGCAACGGATCACCATAGATTCCGCCTCTATGTTCAACAAGGCACTGGAACTTATTGAAACAAAAGAGTTCTTTCAGATAGACCCGTTCCGGATCGAAGCAGTGGTGCATCCCGAATCGTTAGTCCATGCGCTGGTTGGTTTCTGCGACGGCGGCATGATGGCCCATATCGGCCCCAGCGACATGCGCCATGCCATCGGCTATGCATTGCATTATCCGGATCGGCGCAACCTTCCGGTAGAGCGGCTGGATCTGGTGCGCATCGGCGCGCTGACGTTTCGCGCCCCGGACGAGGAACGCTGGCCGGCGTTACGGTTGGCGCGCGACGTGATGCAGGCGGGGGGCCTTGCCGGTGCTGTCTTCAACGCCGCCAAGGAACGGGCGCTGGATCACTTTATCGACGGGCGCATCGGCTTTATGCAGATGGCCGAGGTGGTCGAGGCGACCCTGAACAGGGTTTCGGCCAGTCAGGGACACATTGATGCCGAGATTTCCCTTGATAACGTGCGCCATGCGGACCATCTGGGACGGATGACCGCTGACGAAATAATACGACAGACATAAGGGCAGAACACTTGGATATGACCACCCTGATCCCGCAGTTCGGCGGATTCATCTGGACCTTGCTTGCCTTTGTGGTGGCGCTTTCGGTGATCGTGGCGATCCATGAATATGGTCACTACATTGTTGGGCGCTGGTCGGGCATTGACGCGGATGTGTTTTCGCTAGGCTTTGGGCCGGTGCTGTTTTCGCGGGTGGACAAGCGCGGCACGCGCTGGCAGTTCGCGCTGCTGCCCTTTGGCGGATACGTGAAATTCAAGGGTGACGACAACGCCTCGGGTGGTAAGGACGCGGCGGCCATGTCGCGCCTGACCGAAACCGAGAGGCGGAGCACAATGAACGGCGCTCCGCTCTGGGCGCGGGCGGCGACAGTTGCGGCAGGCCCCGCCTTTAACTTTGCCATGTCGATTGTGCTGTTTTCCGGTATTTTCCTTGCGCGTGGGGTCGTCTCCGAGCCGCTGACAGTGGGCGAGTTGCGCCCGCTTCCGGTGGTGCAGGAATTGCAACCTGGCGATACGCTGGTCGCGATCGAGGGCGTGTCGCCACCGGCGTTTGACGATGCGGTCGCCTTTGACAGCTTCTTGCGCAATCTGCCGCGCCAGCCCGAACTGACCTATACCGTCCAGCGCGGTGATGCGCGTCGCGACGTGACCGGTCCATATGTCTTTCCGCCGCTGGTCAGCCAGGTGGTGCCACGTTCGGCCGCCAGCGATAGCGGGATGCAGGCAGATGACGTGATTCTGCGCATCAATGGCGCCGAGGTTTATGCCTTTGACCAACTGAAAGAGGCGGTCGAAGCCTCGGAAGGGGTGCCGCTCGCGCTTGAGGTGTGGCGTGATGGTGATGTGCTGGACATGACATTGGCGCCGCGCCGCACGGACGAGCCGCAGCCAGACAATTCGTTCCAGACCGTCTACCGGATCGGCGTGGCGGGCGGCATGTTCTTTGAACCGGCAACCACAACGCCCGGGGTCTGGGAAGCGGTCACCGCAGGTGTCGCCCGTACCTGGCAGATCGTTCAGGGATCGCTGTCGGGCCTGTGGCATATGGTGACGGGGGCGATCAGCACGTGCAACCTGTCTGGGCCGCTGGGTATCGCCGAAACGTCGGGTGCGATGGCCAGTGCGGGGACCACCAGCTTTATCACTTTCATTGCGGTGCTTAGCACGGCGGTGGGTATGCTGAACTTGTTTCCTGTGCCTGTTCTGGACGGTGGGCATTTGTGTTTTTTCGCCTACGAGGCCGTGCGCGGTCGGCCGCCTAGTGACCGCGCACTCAAGGTTCTGATGTCAATCGGCCTGACCCTGGTTCTGAGCCTGATGGTGTTTGCGCTGTCGAATGATATCTTCTGCCCGTAATCGGGGTGGGGCAGGCGCTGACTGTTCAGCGCCTGCAGGCTTTAGAATCAACTGTGATGGTCGCTGTTCAGGGCGGGGTTTACCGCAATAGCGCCCAAATCCGGCCACAATTGGCCCGTAAACATTCAGGCGTCAAAATAGGACCAGAGTGACGCCATGCAAACGATTCAGACCGGATACCGCAGCCTTAGCCTTTTGGTGAACCTGAACTGGGACCGCCTGCTATATGTCTGTACCATCATCTTCGCGCTGTTCTTTGGGGCCTTTATCGGCACCTTGTAAGGTTGTGGCGGATTCGCACCAGATATAGGGTTCGGCAATCAAAAAGACACGCTATAGGCTTTTGACAAGACCCTCCAATCTCGGTACTCACAACTTACGAGAGCTGAAAGATTGGAATGGGCGGCATGACCGACACGACTTTTGCAGGCGCAGCGCGCCGCACAGGCACAGGGCGCAGGTTGCGCCACGGCGCTTCGGTGTTTGTTCTTTCCATTTCAATGGGTTTGACCGCGCTGCCGCATATCGCCGGGGCGCAGGATTATAATTTCACCGACGTCACGATCGAAGGCAATCAGCGCATCGAGCCGGGAACCATCCTGAGCTATGCCGGAATCGGTCGGGGCCAAACGGTGTCTGCGGCACAATTGAATGACGCCTATCAGCGAATCTTTGCCTCGGGTCTGTTTGAGACGGTCGACATCGTGCCAGAGGGCAGCCGCCTTGTGATCAAGGTGGTTGAGTTCCCGACGATCAACACAATCAGCTTTGAAGGCAACAACCGGATCAAAGACGAGGATCTGACTCAGGTTGTTCAGAGCCAGTCGCGCAAGGTATTCAACCCCAGCCAGGCAGAAGCCGATGCCGCAATGATTACGCAGGCCTATGTTCAGGCCGGACGGATCGCAGCGCGGGTCCAGCCCAAGGTGATCCGGCGGTCCGACAACCGCGTCGACCTGGTGTTCGAGGTGTTTGAAGGTGGCGTGACCGAGGTTGAGCGTATCGCCTTTGTCGGCAATCAGGCCTATTCCGACCGGCGTCTGCGCCGCGTGTTGGAAACCAAACAGGCCGGCATTTTTCGCGCAGTGATCGGCAGCGACACCTTTATCGAGGATCGGCTGCAGTTCGACCAGCAGGTGTTGCAGGATTTCTATTCGTCGCGCGGCTATGTCGATTTCCGCATCACTGGTGTGAATGCCGAACTGGCGCAAGAGCGGAACGGATATTTTGTCAGTTTCAGCGTCGAAGAGGGGCAGCAGTTCGACTTTGGCGAGGTGACAGTTTCGTCTGACCTGTCAGAGGTGGATGTTGACGCGTTTCAGGACGCGCTGAAACTGCGCTCGGGTGTGGTTTATTCCCCCAATCAGGTCGACAATGAGATTGCGCGCCTGGAGCGGCTGGCAATCCGCAAGGGGCTAAGCTTTGTGCGGGTTGAACCGCGTGTGACCCGCAATGACCGTGATCTGACGCTGGATGTCGAATTCCTGCTGACCCGCGGCCCGCGCATCTTTGTCGAGCGTATTGATATTGAGGGCAACACCACGACACTGGACCGGGTCATCCGGCGACAGTTCAAGGTGGTTGAGGGCGACCCGTTTAACCCACGCGAGATTCGTGAAAGCGCAGAACGCATCCGCGCGCTTGGGTTCTTTTCCAATGCCGAGGTCGAGGCCCGCGAAGGATCCAGCCCGCAACAGGTCATTGTTGACGTGAATGTCGAAGAGCAGTCGACCGGCTCGCTCAGCTTTGGCGGGTCTTACTCCAGTTCCAGCGGCTTTGGCCTGGCAATCGAATTTCGCGAACGCAATTTCCTTGGTCGGGGGCAGGGGCTCAGCCTGGGGTTCAACACCGGCACCGACAACCGCAGCTATACGTTCACATTCTCCGAGCCAGCGGTTCTGGGGCGTGATCTGAAACTGGGTATCGGTCTCAGCTACGAAGAGACTGATCAGGATAACGCCGAATATGACACTGCGATCGGTCGTTTCAGCCCGTCTCTGACCTTTCCGCTGGCCGAAAATTCCGAATTGTCCGTGCGCTACAGCGCCAAATTTTCGGAAATCAGCAATCCCAGCAGCGATATTGGCGCGCTGGTGACAGCAGAGGCCGCGCTGGGGCAGGTCTGGGACAGTTCGGTCGGATATACCTACAGCTATGACACGCGGCGGACCGGGCTTGATCCCAATGCTGGGGTGCTGTTGGAATTCGGTCAGGATTTCGGCGGCCTGGGTGGTGACACGACCTTTATCAAGACAAACGTGCGTGCCGTGGCGCAAAAGCTGATCTGGAACGAAGAAGTGACGATCCGCGCCACGCTTGAGGCTGGCGCGCTGAACTACAGCCAGGGCAAAAGCCGCGTGACCGACCGTTTCTTTATGGGGACGTCGGTGATGCGCGGGTTTGAATATGGTGGCATCGGCCCGCGCGAATACGGTCCGGGCGATATTGATGACGCGCTTGGGGGCAACCTGTTTGCCGTCGCACGGTTCGAGGCGGAATTCCCGCTGGGTCTGCCAGAGGAATACGGCATCTCAGGAGGCGTGTTCTATGACGTCGGGTCGCTCTGGGGGCTGGATAATACCAACTCCAATGTCCTTTACGAAGATTTCTCGGCGCGGCACGTCATCGGTTTCTCGCTGTTTTGGGACACGGCAATCGGACCACTGCGGTTCAACTTTTCCGAGGCGTTGGTCAAGGAAAAGCACGACAAGCCGCAGAGCTTTGAATTGACCGTTTCGACCCAGTTCTGACGATGCTGGCGCGGTGCGCAGCCTTGTGTTTGCTGCTGCTGGGATTGACAGGTGGGATGCCCGCCGTCGCCCAGGAGGCGCTGTCGCGAGGGGTGGTCGAGGGGCGCGTGCAAAGTCCGATCCTGACCATTGAGCCGGATCGCCTATTCGCCGAAAGTGCGTTTGGCAAACGGATCGACCGTGAACTGGCGGCGGAACGTGCCGTGATCACCGCCGAAAATGACCGGATCGCCGCAGCGCTGGTGGCCGAGGAGCAATCGCTGACTGACCGTCGCGACCGTCTGGAACCCACGCGGTTTCGCGAACTGGCGGATGCGTTTGACGAAAAAGTGCAGCGGCTGCGCGGCGAACAGGACGAGCGGGCGCGCAGCCTTGGCACAAAACTGGAAGAGGCGCGGCGCGAATTCCTATCCACCGCGCAGCCGGTGATCGAGGCGATTATGCGTGAAACCGGCGCTGCTCTGATTGTCGAACGGCGGCTGGTGTTTATCAGCGCAGATGTGATTGACGTGACCGATGACGCCATTGCCCGGATCGACTCTGCCATCGGGGACGGAAGTGACCAGACACCCGACAGCCAGCAGCCGGGCACATCACCCGTACAGCCGGCTCAGCCCTGACGCGCTTGCCCCTGCGGGCCGGGATTGTTACGCAGAGCGCAAGACTTGCAAAGGAACTCGCATGACTGAGACACTTCAAAGCGCCGACATTCAGCTGATCCAGCGAATCCTGCCGCATCGCTATCCGTTCCTTCTGGTGGACCGCGTGATCGACATCGACGGTACGGCCTCGGCCACCGGGATCAAGAACGTATCGATGAACGAGCCGCACTTTCAGGGCCACTTCCCCGGGACTCCGATCATGCCCGGAGTCACCATTGTCGAGGCGATGGCTCAGACTTCGGCTGTGATGGTGGGGGTCGCGCTGGATCTGGCTGACAAGGAAATGCTGATATATTTCATGGCGATCGACAATTGCAAATTCCGCCGCAAAGTGGTGCCCGGCGACCAGCTGCGGATGCAGCTGACAACGCTGCGCGGCAAGGCGGGCGGCAAGGTCTGGCGCTTTAAAGGCGTCGCCACGGTTGAGGGTGAGATGGCCGCCGAGGCCGAGTTCACCGCCATGATGGACCTGCCGAAATGAGTATGGGCATCCATCCTAGCGCGGTGATCGAACCCGGAGCGGTGATCGGTGAGGGGTGCGAGGTTGGTCCGTTCTGCCACATCGGCCCCGAGGTCCGTCTGGGTGCGAATGTGACACTCAAAAGTCATGTGGTGGTGACGGGTGAAACATCAATTGGTGACGGCTGCACGATTTATTCCTTTGCCGTGATCGGTGAGGTGCCACAGGATCTTAAATTTCAGGGCGAAAAGACCCGGCTTGAGATTGGCGCGCGCAACCGCATCCGCGAGCATGTGACTATGCATGCGGGTACCGGCGCTGGTGGTGGACTGACCAAGGTGGGCGACGACGGGCTGTTCATGGCCGGGTGTCATGTGGCGCACGACGTACAGATCGGCAACCGCGTCATTCTGGTGAATTCCGTCGCGCTGGCCGGGCACTGCATCATCGAAGATGACGTGATCGTCGGCGGCCTTTCAGGGGTCCATCAATGGGTGCGGATTGGACGCGGTGCAATCATCGGCGCTGTCACAATGGTGACCAATGATGTGATCCCCTACGGCCTCGTGCAGGCGCCGCGCGGTGTGCTGGACGGGCTGAACCTTGTCGGGCTCAAGCGCAAGGGCGTCAGCCGTGCCGACATCACCGCCCTGCGCGCTGCGTTCCAGATGCTGGCACAGGGCGACGGGTCGTTTCAGGAACGTGCCCGACGGTTGGGCGACGAAACCCAGAGCGATTATGTGCGTGAAATCGTAGCCTTTATCATGGCCGACACCGACCGGCATTTCCTGACGCCGGGCTGAGGTGGTGCTGGCGCTGATCGCAGGGCGCGGCGCCTTGCCGGCCGCCGTGGCCGGGGCGCAGGACGTGCCGCCGCTGATCTGCGGGTTCGAGGGATTTGCTCCTGATCGACTGGTCGCGGATATCACCTTTCGGATCGAGACATTGGGCAGTCTGTTCGCCGAATTGCGCGCACGCGCGGTGACCCAAGTGTGCCTCTGCGGATCTATTCGCAGGCCCGAGATTGATCTGGCGCGGGTTGACAATCTGACCAAGCCATTGCTGCCGGTCCTATACACGGCGTTGCAGGCGGGCGACGACGGAGCGCTGCGCGCGGTCATTACGCTGTTTGAACATGCGGGGCTGGGGGTTCTGGCCGCGCATCAGGCTGCGCCGGATCTGCTGATGGCGGCGGGTGTGCCGTCGTTAACCTCTCTCTCGATCGAGTCAGAGATGGATGCGCTGGTTGGTGTCGCCGCGCTGAAGCAGATGGGGCGCGCCGATCTGGGGCAGGCCAGCGTGATTGTCGCAGGGCAGGTTGTGAAATCAGAGGATGATCGCGGCACTGATGCGATGCTGGGGGATCTGCCGGACGCAGATGGCGCACCGCGCGGGATTCTGTTCAAGGCGCCAAAGCCCGGTCAGGATCGCCGCGCCGATCTACCGACCATCGGCCCGGCTACGGTCGCTGCGGTTGCGCGGGCTGGGCTGGCGGGCATCGTGATCGAAGCGGGCGGCGTGATCGTGCTGGATCGCGCACGGGTGCTGCAGGATGTAGATGCCGCCGGGCTGTTCCTATGGTCACGCGGGGTGGCAGGCTGATGCGGGTCTTTGTTCTCGCGGGTGAGCCGTCGGGCGACAAGCTGGGTGCGGCGCTGATGCAGGGCTTGCGGAAGTGTGCGCCGGGCAACGTCGATTTCAGTGGCATCGGCGGGCCACGGATGATCGACGAGGGGCTTGATAGCCTTTTTCCGATTGACGAAATCTCGGTCATGGGAATTTCAGAGATCCTGTCGCAATATCGCGCGCTCAAACGTCGAATTCGGCAGACTGCCGATGCGGTGATTGCCGCACAGCCGGACGTGCTGATCACCATCGACCTGCCGGAATTTTGCCTGCGTGTCGCCCGGCTGGTCAAAGCCGCCAGCGATATCAGGGTTGTCCATTACGTGGCACCCACGGTGTGGGCCTGGCGTCCAGGGCGGGCGAAAAAGATGGCAGCGCATGTGGATCAGGTGCTGGCGCTTTTCCCGTTCGAGCCGCCGTATATGGAGGCCGCGGGGATGCGCTGCGACTTTGTCGGTCATCCTGTGGTGACTGATCCGCAAGCGAGCGCAGTGGATGTGGCGCAGTTCCGGCGGATGCATGGGCTGGGTGAGGCGCCGATGGTGTTGGTGTTGCCCGGGTCGCGCAGATCCGAGGTGACGCGGCTGGCGCCAGTCTTTGGCGCGGCGTTGGGGCGGGTGGCGCAGCAGCGGCCCGATCTGCGTTTCGTTCTGCCTGCGGCGGCGCCGGTGGCCGGATTGGTGCAGACGCTGGTGGCGGATTGGCCGGTTCAGCCGCTTGTACTCGATCCGCGTGAGGGGGGCGGCGGAGCAGGGGCCAAGGCGGCTGGCCTTCAGGAAAAACGCGCAGCCTTTGCCGCTGCTGATTTGGCATTGGCGGCGTCGGGCACCGTGTCGCTGGAACTGGCCGCGGCGGCAACGCCAATGGTTGTCGCCTATGACATGAACTGGCTGAGCCGTCAGATTATCGGGCGGCTGCTGAAGGTATCATCGGTGACGCTGGTCAATTTGGTGAGCGGGACGCAAGCGGTGCCGGAATTCATCGGCGAAAAATGTCGGCCTGAGCCGATCTCATACGCATTGCTGGATCTGCTGAGGGCACCTGATGCGCAGACACAGGCGATGGCGCTGACAATGGATCGACTGGGGCTTGGTGGACCGCCACCGGGCGAACGCGCAGCACGAGCGGTTCTGGCCGGACTGGCTGAGGCGCGGGCCGACCTGATGCAATAGGCGATTGCGGTCAGAGCCTGCGGTTCAGGTTCTGACCGAATACCGTCTCACTGCTTGAGCGAGGTGATCTGGTCGTAGGCGGCGGTAAAGCCCTTGAGTGACATGGTCACCAGCACCCGCTGATCGGGGGCAAGAGCCGGCACAATTGCGATCTTTGCTTCATTGCCGGCCTTGAATGCCGCGACCTCTTCGGCGGTAAACCCAACACGGGCAAAACAACCGACCTGTGTGCAGAACGAGAAGTCGTAGCGCTTGACCGGGCCGCTGTCGACGCCGATGCTCAGCTTCTGAGTCAGCAGGGTTTCAAGCGGCGCGACAAAGGTGCCACCTGCGGCGACCTGGCCACCGCCCTCGACCTTGAACAGGCTGACTTCGGCCACATTCGCGCCATTGGAATCCTTAAGCAGCTGGTACATCTGGCAGGGCTCGGGGCCTTCTTCGACGCGCAGGCATTGCAGATCCCAGTCGCCAGAGGTTTCTCTGACATAGGTGTTGTCCTCACGCGCAGGGGCGCCCGAAGCGGCGGTACCATCGGCAACTGCTTCGCCTGTGTCAAGCACTTGGGCGGCATCGCCTTGCGTGGTCTCGGCGGGTGCCTCGGATGTTTGTGCTTCGGGGGTCGGAGTTGCGTCTTGAGCCTGGGCGCTGGCCACTGAAAACGTGGTGGCAAGCAACGTGGAGACAAGGAAAGGTCTGATCATCAATAAGCTCCTTGAGCCGTCAGTTTTTGTCTGTCTGCCGATTAACACGGGCGTTGCGTAGTGTCAGGGGTAAAATATCGCGACGGCTGGGACATGCCGACAAAACCTGCTGAACGGGACTGCATCCAAGCTGCGCGTCGGGGTCAGTTTGGATACGCGGACCGGCGTCTAGGACTGCGATCCGACATGCTGCGGGACGTTGCTGATCAGGATCACGGCAAATCGCCGGAAACCCGGATTTTTCGACCCGTAAACGTTGAAAAAGGGGCCTTTCGACCCCTTTTCCCTTATCTCTCCCTGTCGGACCGGCCGACTATTATGCCGAGACGCTACGAGAGTTACCCACATCGGTCAACAGTGAATTTTGCGTGATTTCGTGGGAATTTTACTTCAGGTTCCGGAGGTTATTCACCCTAAGATTGAATGGGGGTTCTTGGTTTCACGACATGCGTTTGTTGGCGTCAAAATTCGCCGCATTTCGGTCGATCGGCCTGCATGAACACAAAAAACGCCGCACCCGGAGGTGCGGCCAGTCTGACAGGGAGGAAGTTGTCCAGGGCCAGATTGGACATGAGGCCCGGAACAGATTTCACTCTGGCGGCAAATGGTTAAGGTAGTATGTTCGGGGGTGGACGATGGAGTGGCCAGGCAATGCGCGCGATGACCGTGTGCCTTGCCCACGACCCCAAAAGTGTGGGCGCGCCGAACGTGTGAAGGGCAGAATGATGGATGACGGGATTTTTTTGGGTGGTGGTGGCCCGGAATACGGCGAACAACAATGGCTTGCCCTGAAATATGCCAACCGCCACGGGCTGGTGGCCGGGGCAACGGGCACCGGCAAGACGGTGACGCTGCAAATCCTCGCCGAAGGGTTTTCCGCCGCTGGGGTTCCGGTGTTCCTGTCGGATGTCAAAGGCGATCTTTCTGGCCTGGCTGTCGCCGGGTCCGAGGCGTTCAAACTGCACGGCGCGTTTCGCGAGCGGGCAGACACCATCGGATTTGACGGCTACGCCTATGCCGGATTTCCGGTGACGTTCTGGGATCTGTTTGGACAGCAGGGCCATCCGGTGCGCACCACGGTGGCCGAGATGGGGCCGCTGCTGATTGCGCGGTTGCTGGAATTGACCGAAGCGCAGGAAGGCGTGTTGAATATCGCGTTCCGCATGGCGGACGAAGAGGGGCTGCCGCTGCTTGATCTCAAGGACCTGCAGGCGTTGCTGGTCTGGGTCGGCGAGAACCGCAAAGATCTTTCGCTGCGCTACGGAAATATCTCGGTGCAGTCGGTGGGCGCGATTCAGCGGCGGTTGCTGGTGCTGGACACGCAGGGCGGCACGGCGTTCTTTGGTGAACCGGCGCTGGATCTGGCGGACCTGATGCGGGTTGGCGCGGATGGGCGCGGGCAGGTCAACATTCTTGCGGCGGACGCGTTGATGGGCGCCCCCCGGCTATACGCCACCGTCCTGCTGTGGCTGCTGTCCGAGCTGTTCGAGACACTGCCCGAGGTCGGCGATCCCGACAAACCCAAGCTGGTGTTCTTTTTCGACGAGGCACATCTGCTGTTTGACGGCGCACCCAAGGCGCTGGTGAACAAGGTTGAACAGGTGGCGCGGCTGATCCGTTCCAAGGGGGTTGGGGTCTATTTTGTCACCCAGAACCCTGACGACATTCCCGAGGATATTCTGGGCCAGCTTGGCAACCGGGTGCAGCACGCGCTGCGGGCCTTTACCGCGCGGGACAAAAAGGCGCTGCGGATGGCGGCGGAAACCTACCGACCCAATCCGTCCTTCGATACCGAAGTGGCAATTCGCGAAGTGGGCGTGGGCGAGGCTGTGACCTCGATGCTACAAAAGAAGGGGGTGCCGGGGATGGTTGAGAGGACGCTGATCCGGCCACCGTCATCACAGCTTGGTCCGTTGGGCGTGGCTGATCGCAAGGCGGTGATTGCCGGGTCTGATCTGGGTGCCAAATACGACGCGCCGGTCGATCGCGCTTCGGCCTATGAGATGCTGCGCGACCGGGCGGCCAAGGCGGCGGCCGAGGCTGAAGTGGCCGAACAACGCGCGGCGGATGCAGAGATGTCCGAGCGCGAGGCGGCACAGGAATATCGCCGTGCCCGGCGCTATGATCCGACGTCACGGTCGACGCGCAAAATCTCGACCCGCCGCAGTAGTCGGTCAGAGCCTGATACATTGGGCGAAGCGTTCGGGCGCGCGGTGATCAAGGAATTGGGCGGCACCACCGGGCGGCGGATCGTGCGCGGCATTCTGGGCGGGCTGTTCAAGGCGCGATAAGCGCGCGCGGCTCAGCCCTTGCGGCGCACCAGTCCGCGGGCGGGATCATAGCCCCAGAACGCCAGCGCCAGAAAGGCGAATGTGGCCAGCAAGGTCCACAGCAAGGCCACGCCGTTGAATTGTTGATAGAGCGCAAAGCGGATCAGTTCGACCGCATGGGTAAATGGGTTGGCGGCGCAGATGTCGCGCAGCAGGCTACTGCTTTCGGCCATTTTCCACAGTGGGTACAGCGCCGAGGACAAAAAGAACATCGGGAAGATCACAAAGTTCATCACGCCGGCAAAGTTTTCCAACTGTTTGATAAAGCTCGACAGCGCAAGGCCAAGCGCCCCAAGCATCAAGCCCGACACCATCAGCGCGGGCAGGGCGGTGACATACCCCCAGCCCGGCATGGTGATGTCAAACGCGGCGGCGATGGCAAGGAATGTATAGACCTGAACGATTGAAATGATCGTGCTGCCGATCAGCCGACACAGCAGCAGCCACCAGCGCGGCAGCGGCGCGGTCAGCAGCAGCCGCATCGACCCGGTCTCGCGGTCATAAACCAGGCTAAGCGAGGATTGCATGCCGTTAAACAACAGGATCATGCCACAGAGGCCGGGGATGATATAGGTCTCGTAGGTGATATAGGTTTGATAGGGCGGGATGATCGACAGGCCCAGTGCGGCGCGAAACCCGGCGGCAAACACCAGCAGCCAGACCAGCGGGCGGACCAGTGCGGCGACAAAGCGTTCGCGCTGATGCACAAAGCGCAGCGCCTCGCGTAGGACGATGGCAGTGAGAGCGGTCAGATAGCGGGTCATGCGGTCTCCCCCATCTGGCTGGCTGTCTTGGCGAGGAAAAAGTCCTTGAGCGGCTGGTCGCCTCGCAGCTGGGTACAGACCCCATCGGCCAGAATCCGGCCCTGATGCAGGATCACCAGTTGGTCGGTGTCGTAGACCTCATCGGTCAGGTGGGTGGCCCACAGCACCGTCAGACCCTGGTCCGCACACAGGCGATGTACGTGATCGGTGATTGACTGCCGGGCGGCAGCGTCCAGCCCCACAGTCGCTTCGTCCAGCAGCAAAACCGATGGGGCGTGAATCAGAGCGCGGGCAATCTCGGTGCGCCGTCGATGGCCTCCATTGAGGTTGCGCGCTTTTTCTGACGCACGGTCAAGGATCTGCAATCGGTCCAGCGCCGCGTCGATACGCAGGCGCGCAGGTTTGCCCGCCAACCCGTGCAGGGCGGCAAAATACATCAGGTTCTGGCGAATGGTCAGATCAAGGTCGAGGGTCGGCGACTGAAACACCACACCCAGTTTCCCCAGTGCCTGCCGCGGTGTCCGCGCCATATCAAGCCCCGCCAGGCGAATGTTGCCGTGTGGCGTGGTGAACAGCCGGGTGAGCAGTGAAAACAGCGTCGATTTGCCTGCGCCATTCGGACCCAGAAGAGCGGCAAACTGGCCTGGCGGGACGTCAAAGCTGACGTTTGACAGGGCCTGTTTGGCGCCGTAATTGTAGCTGACCGACTGAACGGAAAGGCCATTGCTCATATCTGGGGTCCGGTGTCAGGTCAGGGGCAGGTTTTGGATCGTGTCGGGTTTCCAGCAGCATAGCCACCCTGGCGAGACTGGCAAACTGGATATTGGTCGCAATCCGGCGGCAGAACGCGATGCGACTCCCCCTTGTTTCCACAGCGCAATCTGGCCTAGCTTGCGCGCAACCGCGGGACGCCCTGCGCGATCCCGGTTGAGACCGAGTCAAAGACAAACCGACAGCCTAGGCAATTGGTCTAATATGACCCTGCGGACAGACTGCCTAGGTTATGGCCAAGAGAGAGGACCAACCCCATGAAGATGAGCGATTCCCGAGAGATCAAGGCGGCCCCCGAAGTGGTCTGGGCCGCGATTCTGGACCCCGAAGTGTTGAAGGCCTGCGTGCCGGGCTGCACCGACATGAACGGCAATGCGAACGACGGTTTCGAAGCATCTGTGACGCAAAAGGTCGGCCCGGTGAAGGCGACCTTTAAGGGGCAGGTGACACTGTCGGACATGATCGAGCCGCAGTCGCTGACCCTGACCGGTGAGGGCAAGGGCGGCGCCGCAGGTTTTGCCAAAGGCGGCGCGCGGGTGACTATGGCCCCGTCCGAAGTGGGAACCACGCTGACCTACGAGGTCGACGCCAGCGTCGGCGGCAAGCTGGCGCAACTGGGCAGCCGGATCATCGACGGCTTTGCCAAAAAGATGGCGGACCAGTTCTTTCAGAATTTTCAGGAGGCCGTCGAAGGCCCCGCCGATCCCGAGGCTGCCACCGAAGGCGAAGCCACGGACGGCAAGAAAAAAGGCTGGTTCAAGCGCATGGTGTCCTGATGGCACATGACAGAACCGCAGACCGACACGAGATTGAGAACACGAAAGATAACGGGAGGAATTCAATGGCCAAGGTATCAATGACAGTGAACGGCAAGTCCGTCAGCCGCGAGGTTGAGGGGCGCACATTGCTGGTCGAATATCTGCGCGAAGGGCTGCGCCTGACTGGCACACACGTCGGCTGTGACACCAGCCAGTGCGGCGCGTGCTCGGTGCATGTGAACGGCAAGCTGGTCAAATCCTGCACCATGTTCGCATCCGAAGCCGAGGGCGCCAATGTCGCCACCATCGAAGGTGAGGCTGATGCAGACGGGACGCTGAACGTGTTGCAGCAGGCGTTCCAGGATCACCACGGGTTGCAGTGCGGGTTCTGTACACCGGGTATGATCATGTCGGCGGCATCGCTGCTGAAAGACAATCCCAAGCCGACCGAGGCCGAGGTGCGTCATCATCTTGAGGGCAATATCTGCCGCTGCACCGGCTACCACAACATCGTCAAGGCGATCATGGCTGCCAGCGGTCAGGATGTGGGCGCAATCGCCGCCGAATGAGTTGAACACGGGGTGGGGGGAAACCCCGCCTTACCCAGATATGTAGGGTGGGATTTAACCCCACCGTTCCCCAGGGAGGAGGACTGACATGCCGAAGGACAGTGGCATCGGTGCCAGCAGCAAGCGCCGTGAGGACGTGCGCTTTTTGACAGGCGCTGGCAATTATACCGACGATATCAACGTGAATGGCCAAGCCTACGTTTATTTCCTACGCTCGGATGTGGCGCATGGTCGGATCAACGGCATTGACTCGGCAGCGGCGGCAGCAATGCCCGGGGTTGTGCGGATCTTTACCGGTGCGGATTTCGAGGGCGTGGGCGGTCTGCCCTGCGGCTGGCAGGTCACCGACCGGCACGGCGTCGTGATGAAGGAACCGGCCCACCCGGTTCTGGCACAAGGCAAAGTGCGTCACGTCGGTGACCCGATTGCTGCGATTGTCGCGGATTCTTTGGCCGAAGCACGTGACGCGGCCGAAGCAATTGTGCTCGACATCGAGGAACTGCCCGCCGTCGTCAACATGAAGGATGCGCTGAAACCCGGCGCGACTCTGGTGCATGACGATCTGAGCGATAACCTGTGCTATGATTGGGGTTTCGTCGAAGAGAACAAGGCAGCCGTGAATGCTGCGTTTGAGACGGCAGCCCATGTGACCACTCTGGAACTGGTCAACAACCGGCTAGTCGCCAATCCGATGGAGCCGCGCGTGGCTGTCGGCGACTTTAGTCGTGGCACCGGTGACAGCACACTCTACACGACCAGCCAGAACCCGCATGTGATCCGGCTGCTGATGGGCGCATTTGTTCTGGGTATCCCAGAGCATAAGTTGCGCGTTGTCGCCCCCGATGTGGGCGGCGGTTTCGGCACCAAGATTTTCCATTATGCCGAAGAAGCATTCTGCACATTTGCTGCCAAGGCACTGAACCGCGCCGTCAAATGGACGTCGAGCCGGTCCGAGGCCTTCATGTCCGACTGCCATGGACGCGACCATGTGACCAAGATCGAACTGGCGCTGGATGCGGACAACAACTTTACCGCGTTGCGCACCGACACCTATGCCAACATGGGGGCCTATCTCAGCACGTTTGCGCCGTCGGTGCCGACATGGCTACATGGCACGCTGATGGCCGGCAACTACAAGACGCCGCTGATCTATGTGAACGTCAAGGCGGTGTTCACCAACACCGTGCCGGTGGACGCCTATCGCGGTGCCGGTCGGCCCGAGGCGACATTCCAGCTTGAGCGCGTCGTCGACAAGGCCGCGCGCGAACTGGGCGTCGATCCGATTGCGCTGCGGCGGCAGAACTTTATCACCGAATTTCCCTATGCCACACCGGTTGCGGTTGAATACGACACCGGTGATTATCCCGCGACGATGGACAAGCTCGAAGAGATTGCCGATCTGGCGGGATTTGCAGCGCGTCGCGAAGCGTCCAAGGCCAAAGGGATGCTGCGCGGCCTAGGCGTGAACTGTTATATTGAGGCTTGCGGCATCGCGCCATCGAACCTTGTCGGGCAGCTTGGCGCACGTGCAGGCCTGTACGAATCCGCCACTGTGCGGGTGAATGCGACCGGCGGTATCGTTGTTATGACCGGCAGCCACAGCCATGGTCAGGGGCACGAGACGTCGTTTCCGCAGGTGATTTCCGAGATGATCGGCATCCCCGAGGATATGATCGAAATCGTGCATGGCGACACCTCCAAGACGCCGATGGGCATGGGCACCTATGGATCGCGTTCTATCGCGGTCGGTGGTTCAGCCATGGTGCGCGCAGCGGAAAAGGTCATCAACAAGGCCAAGAAGATCGCGGCACATCTGATGGAGGCGGCCGATTCGGATATCGAACTGAAGGACGGCAAGTTCAGCGTCGCGGGTACTGACAAATCCGTGGCTTGGGGTGACGTGACACTGGCGGCCTATGTGCCGCATAACTACCCGCTCGAAGATATCGAACCGGGCCTTGAGGAGACGGCATTCTACGATCCGTCAAACTTTACCTATCCCAGCGGCGCCTATTGCTGCGAGGTTGAATTGGACCCGGAAACCGGCAAAGTCACGATCGAGCGGTTCTCGGCTGCGGATGATTTCGGCAATGTCATCAACCCGATGATCGTCAGCGGGCAGGTACATGGCGGGATCGCGCAAGGTGTCGGTCAGGCGCTGCTTGAAAATTGCGCCTATGACGAGAACGGCCAGTTGCTAAGCGCGTCCTACATGGATTACGCGATGCCCCGCGCCGATGATCTGCCGTTCTATTCGGTGGATCATTCCTGCGTCACCCCCTGCACGCACAATCCACTGGGCGTAAAGGGCTGTGGTGAGGCCGGGGCCATCGGATCGCCACCTGCGGTGATCAATGCGGTGGTGGACGCGATGCGATCTGGCGGGCATGATATCTATCATATGGATATGCCGGCGTCACCGTCGCGTGTCTGGGCGGCGATGAACGGCTGAGGGTATTTCCCTTTCCCTTACCCTCTTTCCTTTTTAGGGGAGAGGGGACAGGTTCCGGTTTGGGCCAGGGAAAAGGCAACAGGAGAGAGATGAGATGTATAATTTTGAAGTTGTGACCCCGGCAAGCGTCGCCGACGCGGTGGCTGCACTGGCCGAGGACGAAGCGCAGGCGCTTGGGGGGGGGCAAACGCTGATCCCGACATTGAAACAGCGGCTTGCGGCACCGTCCAAGCTGGTCAGCCTGACTGGCATCGCCGAGATGAAGGGAATCAGCACCGACGATGCCGGGCGGATCTGCATCGGTGGTGGCACGGTTCACGCCGATGTGGCGGCGGGTGTGCCCTCGTATCCGGCGCTTGCCGGGTTGGCGGGCAAAATCGGCGATCCGGCGGTGCGCAACCGTGGCACGATTGGTGGCTCGATCGCCAACAACGATCCGTCGGCCTGCTATCCTTCGGCGGCGCTCGCTTCGAATGCGATTATCGTGACCAACCTGCGCGAAATCGCGGCGGACGACTATTTCCTCGGGATGTTCGAGACGGCGCTGGACGAGGGTGAGATCATCACTCAGGTGAAATTCCCTGTCCCCGAAAAAGCCGCCTATATCAAGTTCGAGCAGCCCGCGTCGCGCTTTTCCCTCGTTGGGGTGTTCCTTGCAAAATATGCTGATGGCGTCCGGGTGGCGATCACCGGTGCGTCGAACAACGGCGTATTCCGCTGGACCGAGGCCGAGGCCGCGCTGTCGGGCAATTTCGCAGCCTCTGCGTTGGAAGGACTGAGCGCATCTGCGGACGACATGATTGCGGATCTGCATGGCACAGCAGCATACCGGGCGCATCTGGTGGCAGTGCTGACAAAACGTGCGGTGATTGCAGCCGTCTGATCTGACCAAATGTTCCTGACGCCCCCGGCCAGAGATGGCTGGGGGCGTTTGTGTTTCCTGTGAGTGTGTCTCGTCGCCAAAAGATCACATTACCGCATTTCGAAATGTCACCGTCGATCCGTTCTGGTGTGGCCCGCGCCTTATCAGGCTGACATCGAAATCGGCCCGCGCCTCAGAGCGCTGACCACCGCCCCGACGGCCGAAAATCCGCAAGCAATCACAAGAGCCATGATCGTCGCGTCGGTGGCAAAACGGGACAGAGCCAAAGTGGCCAGCGCCGTACCAAGCGCCTGCCCAATCAACCGGGCCAGTGCCTGCGCGCCACCGGCGGCACCTGACCGCCCGGAAGGGGCAGAGCCAAGTATGGTGCGGTTGTTTGGCGTCTGGAATAAAGCAAAGCCAACTCCGCATAATCCAAGCCGCCAGGCGATTTCCAGCGCACCAACGTCGCTGGACTGAGCCGCAAGCATCCCCAGCCCAATCGCGAGAGTGCCGAGTCCGAAACACCCGATGAGTCCGGGGGGCAAGCGGTCGGACAGCATTCCGCTGATTGGCGCGGTGCAGACGATGGCCAATGGCCAGGCTCCCAGGACAGCTCCCGCTTGAAAAACGCTGAAGCCAAGGGTGTCTTGCAGATGAAACGGCAGCGAAACATAGGCAATCATCTGTGCGCAGAATGCACAGAGCGACGCCGTAACCGACAAGGCAAATATGGGGATTCGCAACAGGTCGAGCGGCAGAAGCGGGTTCTGCTTGTCGCGAAGCCGCCAATACAGCACCAACCCTGCGCCAATTCCCAGAACGAATAGCCCCACGAACAACGGACGGCTCATTTGATGTCCGATGGCGCTCACACCCAACAAGAGACAGCCAAACGTCAGCGCACTTAAACCCGCACTTGGAAAATCGAAAGGGCGTCTGGGATTGTCGGTTTCGGGAAGACTGAAAAAACCTATGACGGTCGCCAGCGCGCCAAGGCCAAAGCTCAGCGCAAAGATCCAGTGCCAGGGTCCAAGCGTCAGCAGCGCCCCTGCCAGAGTTGGTCCGATACTGGCAGCGACCGCGACGGACATGGCCATCAATCCCATGGCGCGCCCCAAATACTGGGCGGGGACCGTTGACCGTAGCAGCGAAAAGTTGAGGCTCATGATTGACGCTGCGGCAAGCCCTTGAATTGCGCGGAAAAACAGCAGCCAGCCGAAACTGGGCGCAAGCGCCGACAGACCGGCCATCACAGTAAAGGTCGCCAGACCGAACAGATAGACCCGTCGCAGACCCAGAATGTCACCCAACGCAGCCATCGACAGCATACTGGCCACGACAACCAGTTGGTAGACGTTGACGACCCACAGCGCCGTTGCCGATTGCAGGCCAAACTGATCCGCTAGCGTTGGCAGAGCGATGCTGATCGCAGCTCCATCTATAGCTGTCGTGCTGACTGAAATCAGGAGTGTTGCAAAGGCGAAAAATCTGCGCTGCTGCGATGGCGCGCTCTTCATATGCGACGGCTTCATAGGGACTTGTGGCTCCGCGGATGACAGAGCATATCGCCCAAAGCAGGTTTCAGAATTTCGAATTGCCTCAGGGGTTTATTGACGTTTGATGGCCCGAAACTCTCGGGCTGCATGGAATGGTGCGTGACAGAGCCAGTCGGACCGCTGGCCGGACATAGTGCGCCTGTCGACCCAAGTATCAACACGCGTCAGGCGATGATGCAGGATTAATATCAGCGTCGGTTGCGTAAAATTCGGGGTTGCCGCCAAGCGCGAGCGTCAGTTGGGCACCGGCTGCGCGCAATGCCTTGAGGTGGGCACCAACCGCATCCAGCGTGAACCGGTTGGGCGGGCCCGTCAATGCGAGTGCCCCGAACAGGGCGCCACCATTTTCGAACAGCGGCAGCGCCACACTTGCGACCTGTGGGTCGCGTTCGCCAAAGGTGTTATAATACCCCTTTCGGCGAATATCGTCGTAGGGTTCGCCGGGTTCGCCGCTGAACGCCAGGATGATCCGGCCCGGTCCGCCCTGATCCAGTGGCAGCAACGATCCGACGCGGACATGATGGCGGATGGATTGTTCGGAATCGTGGCGAAACAGGCAGACGCGGTGATCGTTTTCGCGCACATACAGCGCCGCACTTTCTCCGGTTGTTCTGGCCAGCAACGCCAGCTGCGGCATGGCGACATCGCGGATGTTGAAATTGGACTGGTAGAACGTCCCCAACCGAATAAGCGCAGGCCCCAGCCGCCAGGTACTGTCGACGTTCTGGACAAGGAAATGCCGGTTGGCCAGGGTGCGGGCAATCCTGAGCGCGGTGGCTTTGTCGAGTTCGGTGCGACGTGCAAGTTCGGCAAGACTAAGAGCGCCGTCTTGCTCTTCAAACGATAGCATGATCGACAGGGCCCGCTCGACCGCTGAGACACTTTCTGGCCGTTTTGCCATGGGATGTTCCTTTTGACTTTGCGAATATAATAAAACGCTGTTTCGATCTATGCAACGGTGACAGTCCTTGGTATACGACATTCGCAGAGAGCTGGGCCGTAAACGAGGGTGTTTGACAACAGACCCGTGTCATGCGGCGCAGGGGGAGAGCAAAGTATGTCAGGCAAGGTCGTCCTGGTAACGGGGCATCAGTTGTACGACGAGGCCAGGGCCTTGCTGGACGCCAACGGGATCGACATCGTTTATTCGGAAGAGCGTATTGATAGCGCTGAACTGGCTGCAATTGCTGCGCAGCATCGTGTGGATGGCATCATTGTCCGACAGGGCGTGATCGACGATACGGTCATGGCGGCGTCCGATCGTCTGGTGGTTTTGTCCCGGCACGGCGTAGGGGTCGATCTGATCGATCTGGAGGCAGCAACGCGTCGCGGGCTTCCTGTGCTCAAGGCCACTGGCGCCAATGCCAGTTCCGCCGCAGAGCACACCATTGGGTTGATCTACGCGTTGATCAAAGATTTCTTTGCGCTGGACCGGTCTGTGCGTCAGGGGCATTGGGGAAAACACGGCCATATAGGGCGTGAAATCGCCGGTTTGAGGTTGGGATTGATCGGTTGCGGCGCGATTGGTTCCATCGTCGCGCGCACGGCCACGAGATTGGGAATGCAGGTACAGGTCTTTGACCCGGCAACCGCTGTGCCAGATGGGATCGGCCGCACCAGCAGCCTTGATGAGCTGCTGACGACCAGCGAGGTGGTCAGTCTGCACTGTCCGCTCACGGCGCAGAATATGCATATGATGAATGCCGATACCCTTTGGCGGATGCCACGCGGGGCGTTTTTAATCAACACTGCCCGTGGCGGGCTGGTGGAAGAAGACGCGCTGATCGCGGGGTTGCAATCGGGGCATCTGGGCGGCGCGGCGCTGGATTGTTATGCGCAGGAACCCCCGCCCCAACATCACCCACTGTGGCAAATGTCGAACGTCATCCTGACGCCGCATATCGCAGGGGCAGGCCGCAGCGGCATGAAAGCCATGGCCATGACCAGTGTAAAGAACGTGCTCGACACCTTTGCCGGTCATCCGCTGCGGCGCGAGGTTTTGGCCAACCCAGCCGTCGTGGGGGGGCCTTTGGTGTCGCCGGCGATCAAATTCGAATAAGAGATATGGAGCATGGTGCGGTGATCGGATTAAGAGTTCGGCAGCGAAAGCGAAAAGTTGCTAAGGAATGGGTAGACGCGTTTCATGGTCTGCCGGTGGCCAATATCAGTGACTCGATGCATCGGTTGTTCGCAGGGGGAAGCAGCCTGCGCCCGTTGCACCAGTCAGGCTATATGTGCGGCCCTGCGCTGACCGTGCGTACACGTCCCGGTGACAACCTGTTTCTGCACAAGGCACTGGATATGGCCGAGCCGGGCGACGTCATCGTCGTCGACGGCGGAGGCGAACTGAGCAACGCGCTGATCGTCAAACGTGATGCAGAGGCGGCACAGATGGCCCGGATTGCAGATGGCAGCAATGACAGGACCTGGGTCGATTCCGTCCTAAAGGCGCGCGGCTGCGCCATCGAAGAATAAGGCATTTCCCCGCGATTGGGGTGGCTGAGAAAAATGACAACTGAGGGAGGATAAGATGGGGCGGGTCGACACTTGTGACATCATTGCCGGCATATTGATTTGCGCAACCGGACTGTTCTTCACCGTCTATTCGGTGATGAACTATGATCTTGGCACGATCAAACGCATGGGAACCGGGATGTTTCCGTTTGGCGTCGGCCTTGTTCTGGCGGTGCTTGGTTTGTTGATCATGGCACCAGCGTTCTACCGGCGCGGCACCTTACCCGAGGTGGATGCCAGATCGCTGATCATGGTTCTGCTGAGCATCGCCGCATTTGCGCTATTGGTTGTGCCGACCGGGCTTGTCCCGGCGATTTTCGCGACGACGATCCTGTCGTCGTTTGCCGAACGCAAGGTCAGCCTGAAAAGCCTGGCAGGCTTGTGCCTCTTTCTGAGTACGCTGGCCTATATGGTGTTCAGGATCGGCCTTGATCTGCCCTTGTCGATGTTCAAGTGGCCGTTCTGATGGATTTTTTGGCGAATATCTCAATCGGGCTTGAGACGGCGATGTCCGTCACGAACCTGAGCTATTGCTTTCTTGGTGTGTTTCTCGGGACGCTGATCGGGGTCATTCCGGGGATCGGATCGCTTGCCGCGATCTCGATGTTGTTTCCTCTGACATTCCATCTTGAGCCGACGACCGCGCTGATCATGCTGGCCGGGATCTGGTACGGAAGCTCTTATGGTGGCAACACCGCGTCCATCCTGCTGAACATTCCCGGCACAACGTCGAGTGCGGTTACCTGTCTGGATGGCTATCCGATGACCCGGCAGGGGCGCGGAGGAGTGGCGCTGCTGATGACCACGCTGGCGTCGTTTGTGGGTGGAACCATCGGGATCATCCTGCTGATGATCTTTTCCCCGACAATCGCGCATTATGCGCTCCAGTTCGGATCATCGGAATATTTTGCGCTGATGCTGATGGGCCTTGTGGCGGCGTCAACCATCACGGCGGGGTCACCGGCCAAAGGGCTTGCCATGGTGGTTCTGGGGGTCGCCTTTGGTATTGTCGGCACTGACATCTATTCGGGCGTGCCACGATTTACGTTTGGCACGATGGAGTTGATGGATGGGCTTAGCCTGGTTGCGCTGGCGATGGGCCTGTTCGGCGTGACCGAAGTCATCTACAGCATCGGCAAGGTCGACATGACCAGCATCGACCGCAAAAGCGTCAGTCTGCGCGCAATGACGCCGACCAAGGAAGATTTGAAAACCTCTGTCATGCCGATTATACGCGGGACCGGCATTGGCTCGTTCTTTGGGACTTTGCCGGGGACAGGGCCGTCGATTGCGGCTTTCATGGCCTATGCCATCGAAAAGCAAGTAGCCAAGGACCCGTCACGCTTTGGCAAAGGGGCGATGGAGGGGATCTGCGCTCCCGAGGCTGCGAATAATGCGGCGGATCAGACCGCCTTTATTCCGACGCTCACCCTGGGCATTCCGGGCAGTGCATCCATGGCAATCATGTTGGGTGCGCTGATGATTCATGGCATCAATCCGGGGCCTGGTCTGATGACCGACCATCCGGATCTGTTCTGGGGTCTGGTGATGAGTTTCTGGATCGGGAATCTGTTGCTGATCCTTCTGAACGTTCCGATGATCGGCCTATGGGTTCGGCTGCTGCTTGTTCCGTACCATCTGCTGTTTCCGGCTGTCCTGATGTTCATCTGCATCGGTACCTACACGGTTCACAACAGTGCGGCGGATATCTGGATGGTCGCGTTCTTCGGCGCGCTTGGCTATCTGATGCGCTTCTTGTCGCTGCCGCCGGCACCGCTCTTGCTCGGGTTCGTTTTGGGGCCGTTGATGGAGGAGCACTTCCGCCGCGCCATGCTGCTGTCACGTGGGGATTTCATGACCTTCTTTGACCGGCCCATCAGTTGTGTGGTCATGATCATCACCGGGATGCTGTTGGTCTGGACTGTCTGGTCGACGTTCAAGGCGCGCAAGGGGTACCGAACCGCCGCCGCCAAGTAAGGCCTGTCCTTTGGCCACTGTACAGGATGCAGTGGTCGGGAGCGCCCCGTTGTTAGGACAAACGTGCTAGGGACATCCACACCGCCGCGCCGTCCTTGCCATGGATGGCAACTGACACCTGGCTTGTTGGTACGATTGGCCGAACCACGCGCTGGGATTTACCCTATTTGCGCCAGCCAGGCGGCGGTACGACTGCGCAAAACGCCCGTCTGGGCGTGGCCCGCAGCCCCGGAACGACCGCCCGGCCAGTGTCGTGGCTATCGCGCGCGGGCGGCGTCCAGAACCGCCTGAGCATGGCCGGGCACTTTGACTTTGGGCCAGCTTTGCGCGATCCGACCGCTGCCGTCGATCAGGAACGTGCTGCGTTCAATTCCCATAAAGGTTTTGCCGTACATCGACTTTTCCTTCCAGACGCCAAAGCGTTCGCAGACATCGCCGTGTTCGTCCGACAGCAGCGGCACCAGCAGCGCCTTTTTGGTCATGAACTTGTCATGGCTGGCGATGCTGTCCTTTGAAATACCAAAGACTTTGACCCCCAGCGCCTCGAATTCGGGCAGAAGGGCGGTGAATTCCTCGTTCTCTTTGGTGCAGCCAGAGGTGTCGTCGCGGGGATAAAAGAACAGCACGACCGGGGCCGGACGCAGGGCTGACAGCGTCACTTCGATACCGCCGGTCACGGGCAACGTAAAATCGGGGGCTATTTCAATCGGTTCGGGCACGGGTGTCTCCTTGGATGGGAATTTTCATGGGCGGCGTTTCATACTAGAAGGAAGTGAGCAACTTTAAAGCGCAGAGGTACGATTTTCAGTGAGCGACGCTCAGATCCCCGAAAAAGCAGCCCCCAAGGGGACGAGTCCGCGTCGCCGTGGGCGCCGGGCAGGGGTGTGGGTGCTGCTGTCCTTCACCGCCTTTGTCATTGCCGCAGGCGTTCTGGGTTGGGCCGCAATGGGGCGTGCGGTCATGGCACCGCAATGGCTGCACAGCCGAATTGAGGCGCGGATTGCTGACGCCGTGCCAGGGCTGCGGATCACCTTTGGAGCACTGGGGGTCGAGTTGGACCGCAGCGGGCTGGCAACGCTGTCGCTGCGCGATGTGGACGTGGCGACGGATACCGGAGCACCGGTTGTTGCGCTGACCGATCTAGAGGCTGGTCTGTCGCTGCGCGCGCTGGCGCGCGGTCAGCTGGCATTGCGGCGGGTGCTGCTGAACGGTGCATTCCTGTCGGTGCAGCGGGACCGCGATGGCCGGGTGCTGCTGGATCTGGGGCCAGCGTTCCGAAATGCGGGCAATGCGCCGGACCTGCCCGCGCTGATCGCGCGCATCGACACGCTCAGCGCCGATCCGATGCTTGCCGGTCTTGAGAGCCTTGAGGTCGAGGCCTTGACACTACGCTATGACGATGCGCGTGCGGGGCGTGGCTGGACCGCGGATGGCGGGCGGCTGCGGTTGGCGCGCGAGGGTGGCGCGCTGCGACTTTCTGGGGATCTTGCGGTCTTGGGGCGGGGTGGTACCGCCGCCACGCTTGAGGTCAACGCAGAGAGCCCGATTGGCCGCAGCGATGTGGTTTTTGGCCTTGTGCTACGCGATCTGTGGTCACATGACATCGCCTCGCAAAGCCCGGCTCTGGCGTTTCTGGATGCGCTTGAGGCGCCGATTTCTGGCGCCTTGCGGGGGGGGATTGACGCGCAGGGTCAGCTCGGCGAACTAAGCGCCACGTTGCAGATCAGCGCTGGTGTCCTGCGCCCCAACAGGCGCACCCGGCCGGTGCCGTTCACCAGCGCGCGGACCTATTTCCGCTACGCGCCCGCCACCGGCACCCTGACCTTTGACGAGCTGTCGGTGGACAGCGCGCTGGGGACGGCGGTGGCCGAAGGGCGGGCGCAGCTGCTGGGATTGGAAACCGGCTGGCCACATGCGTTACTGGGCCAATTTCGCGTGTCGCGTTTGACTGCTGATCCCGGAAAACTCTTTTCGACGCCGATCGAAGTGGCGCAGGCCGAAGTTGACCTCAAGCTGGATCTGGCACCATTCCATCTGTCGGTCGGTCGGCTGCGGATCGAGGGACCAAGTGAACCCCTGTACCTGAGTGGTACGGCTGAGGCAGCCGAGGATGGCTGGCGCGTGGCGCTGGACGGGCATATGGCGACGACCAGCGCCGATGAAGTGATCGGCTATTGGCCGCCGGGTGTTGCGCCAAAAACCCGCGACTGGGTAACCAAGAACGTTCTTGCAGGGCAGGCGCGGGATGTGCAGGTGGCATTGCGGGCGGAACCGGGCGTGCGTCCGCAGCTCTATCTGGATTTTGCGTTCGACGGTGCTCAGGTACGCTACGCCCGAACCCTGCCAGTGGTCGAGGATGGCTCGGGCCAGCTCACGCTGATCGGCAATCGGCTGTCGGTGATACTGGATCACGGTCATCTGACGCCGATTCAGGGGGGGCAGATTGCAGCGGCCGGGTCGAGTTTTGTAATTCCGGACACCCGGATCAAACCGCCGCAGGGCCGGGTCGAAGTTGCGGCCCAAAGCACAATCGAGGCCGTGTTGTCGCTGCTGAATTCCGAACCGCTAAACATCATGCAAAAGGCTGCCAAACCGGTCGCACTGGCTGATGGTCATGCAGCGGTACGCGGCTGGCTGGAATTACCGCTGAAAAAGGGCGTGCGTCTGCCCGATATGGATTTTGACTTGTCCGCCACTCTGGCAGGCGTGCGCAGCGAAATCATCGTGCCGGGCAAGGTACTTGAGGCGCAGGCGCTCGCAGTTTCGGTGCAGCCCGGTTTGGTACGCGTCGAGGGTAAAGCGACGTTGCAGGGTGTGCCGGTGCAGGGCAGCTGGTCGATGCCACTGGGCCAACCGGGGGCGGGTAGCGTGGTTGATGGGGTCGCAACCCTGTCTCAAAGCGGCGCACAGGCATTGGGGATTGCCCTGCCGGACGGGTTGGTCACCGGTTCGGGCCCGGCGCAGGTGCGGATCGATCTGTCCAAGGGGGCGCCGCCACGTTTTGGACTGACCTCGGATCTGGCAGGGCTGGCAATGACCATTGCCCCGATTGGCTGGAGCCTGGGGCGCAACACCAAGGCTCGGCTTGAGGTGTCAGGCACTCTGGGGGTGGTGCCCGATGTGGACCGGCTGCTGCTCGAGGCGCCAGGGCTACGGGCCGAGGGGCGGGTGATGCTGCGCAGCGACAGAACGCTCGACCGGGTCGAGTTTTCGCGCGTACGCGTCGGCGATTGGCTGGATGCACCGGTTACGCTGACTGGACGGGGCGCTGGGGCAACCCCCGGTGTGACGATCCGGGGTGGCCGCGTGGATCTGCGCCGTGCGCCCTTTGGTCAGGGCCGTGGCAGCGGTGGCACCGCGGGCGCTGGCGCGCCGGTGACGCTGGCGCTCGAGCAGTTGCAGGTGTCGAGCGGTATCACACTGGACCGGTTTCGCGGCGATTTCACGACGCGGGGCGGCTTTCAGGGCAACTTTACCGCGGCCCTTGGGCAGGCACCGATCCGGGGGCAGGTGTTGCCCCAGAACGGGCGCAGTGCGTTCCGCATTGCATCGGATGACGCAGGCGAGGTGCTGCGCGGGGCGGGGTTGCTGAAAACGGTGCAGGGCGGCAGTTTCCTGCTGAATATGACCCCGGTTCGCGGCGCTCCCGGCAATTATGACGGCGCGCTGGATATTCGCGACGTGCGGCTGCGCGACGCGCCGGCCATCGGCGCGCTGTTGGATTCGATCAGCATCGTCGGCTTGCTGGACCAGCTTAGCGGTTCGGGTATCTACTTCGCCGAGGTGGATGCCGATTTTCGCCTGACCCCAGAGCAGGTCATTCTGAAACGTTCGAGCGCCACCGGACCCTCGATGGGGCTGTCGATGGATGGGTATTATACGCTGGCCACCAAGGCGTTGGATATGCAGGGCGTGCTGTCACCGATCTATCTGGTCAACGGTATCGGCGCGCTGTTCACCCGCAAGGGCGAGGGGCTGATCGGTTTCAACTTTAACCTGACCGGAGCGGCCAGCAGTCCACGGGTTGCGGTCAACCCGCTTTCGGTGTTCACACCCGGCATGTTTCGCGAAATCTTTCGCCGCGCACCACCGCAGACGTCGGAGAGTGTGATACAATAGAATGCAACGGGCCACCTGATGAAGCTTGACGATTTTGACTTTGACCTGCCCGAGCGGCTGATCGCCACGCGACCCGCGCGGCCGCGTTCTTCGGCACGGCTGCTGGTGGCGCAGGGGGATGCGATCACCGATGCGGTGGTGACGGATCTGCCCGACTGGCTGCGACCCGGTGACCGGCTGGTGCTTAACGACACTCGTGTGATCCCGGCACGGCTGAACGGTGTGCGGCGGCGCACGGGGGCGGCTGGCGATACCCAAGCGCGGATCGAAGTGACGCTGCTGGAACCAAAGGCGTCGGGCGGTTGGGGCGCACTGCTGAAACCGTTGAAGCGGGTCCGCGACGGCGAAACAATCGTATTCTCGGACGATCTGTCGGCGGTGCTTGAAAGCCGCGAGGACGGTCAGGGCGTGCTTCGCTTTAACCTGTCAGGCGATGATTTTGACGCGGCACTGGCGCAGGCCGGTGCGATGCCGCTGCCGCCCTATATCGCCGCGAAGCGCCCAGCGGACGAACAGGACAAGGATGATTACCAGACAGTCTGGGCGCGCCATGCGGGTGCTGTCGCAGCCCCCACCGCGTCACTGCATTTCGATGCGGCCCTGCTGGACGCGCTGGCCGCGCGGGGTGTCACCTTTAGTCATGTCACTCTGCACGTGGGCGCAGGCACCTTTCTGCCGGTCAAGGTCGAGGATGTGACCACCCACAAGATGCATGCCGAATGGGGCGAAGTGTCCGAAGCCGCCGCTGCCGAGATCCTAGCCACCCGCGCAGCAGGTGGGCGGATCATTCCCGTCGGCACCACGGCACTACGATTGCTGGAAACAGCAGCACAGCGCACGCCGGGCGGCTTCGGCGCGTGGAGTGGCGAAACGGATATCTTTATCTACCCCGGCTTTCGGTTTACCATGGTGGACGCGTTGATGACCAATTTCCATCTGCCGAAATCCACGCTGATGATGCTGGTTTCTGCATTGATGGGGCGGGCGCGTGTCCGCCAGATCTATGCGCATGCCGTCGCGCAGGATTACCGGTTCTTTTCCTATGGGGATGCCTCTTTGTTGATCCCCTGAGCCGGGTGGGGAGGGCGGATGCCGCCCCCCGCGAGATCAGCGCAATACAATCGTGTCGGAGTGCAGCATGGTTTGTGCATTCAGGCAGATTGGCAGCAATTGCAGGTTGGTCGTTATCTCCGAAATGTCACGCACCAGCGGGTTGACGATACCCCCGAGCAGGCCGACAGTTTCGCTTACCAATGTGCCGGTGGTTTCGACGGTTTCATCCAGAAAGGCACCAAGCGGCGTATCGGTTGAGATCACAGCCGGAATATTGGCCATCGCGGCAAGGTCGACGAACAGCAGGATGCGCACGCCGTTGCCAGGGGCGCAGGGCGGCGAACCGGTCAGGATCGCGTCAGGCCGCAGCGACACCTGATCAAGATCGCGCAGCAGCGACGTGAGGTTCGAGATCACCAGCGATGCCTCCAGTTTCACCTCGCCATCAAACCGCACCGGACATTCCGAGAAAATCGCGGCATTCTGTACCAAGAATCCTTCGCCAAGGCGCAGCACCTCGTTCTCTTCGCAATTGACATAAAAGCTGCCGTTGCTCAGCACCTGAAGATCGTCGAGATCGTTCAATTTGATGTTCTGCGTCGCGGTTCCGATTGCATCGCGCAGGTCCTGCGGTTGCAGTTGCGGGGTCAGCCCGAACAAGTTGGCTGATTGCAAGCCAAGGCTCTGCGTCAGAAGCTGGTTCACCAGCCGATCCGTCGCGCCATTCTTCCAGAACGGTTTGGCGCCGTAGTCTATGTTGGCTTCGGCCAAGAGACAGATCCCAAGAAAAACATCCAGCTCGGACACATCAACCCGTGTCTGTAGCGACAATAATGGGTCGGGGCAGTCCAGTTCTGTGCGCGCACGGATCTCGGCGACAGCGCGGCCTTTGATGTTCCAGGGATCGTACCCGAACAGTTTCACAAACAGCAAAGGTTCGGCTGTGCCGTGCCTTGTGTCACGGTTCAGCGTGACGCGCACCGCTGTCGGCACCGGGGCCAGCGATCTGCCCGCAGTCAGTACCATCGGCACAAAGCTGCCGGTCACGGGATCGATAAATCCCATCTCAAAGCTCTCGTCATGCCAGGCATTTTCGATTTGCGCGTAGCGCAGACCATCCTGCGCGATGCGTTTGGCCACCTGTTTCGGGGTCTCATCACCGGGCAGGGGTTCTGATGCGCGGATCGCGGCGCTGATCGCCGAAGCTTCGGCCGAAGATTGCAGGATTTCCGATACACGCCAGGCGTTGCTGATATCGACCGCGCCGCCACCCAATAAGAGGCATGTGACAGCCAGAAAAAGACTGGTCAGTGTACCGGTTCCGGTGTCATCTCGATAGAACCGCCCGAGGATCTGAGAGGCGCGCATCACTCTGGCTCTTTCAGCATTGAGATTGAGGCAATCATCGTGCCACCGAGGTACCTGCCCACAATCGGAGTCAGCGCAACGTCGGCCATGTTCAGTGATACGGTCGCCACCACTTCGTCGGTGCCGGATTGAACCGATACGATATAGGGTGTGTCGTTGAAGAACAGATTGTCGCGCAGATATCGCTCGGCGTCGTCAGGCCGGACCCTATGTACCGACACTGCGCGGGCGGTGTTGCGCGCCGCATTCCACATGCTGGCGTTGGAGACCATGAGGTGGGAAAAATCGATGACCGCCAACAATGAGGCCAGTATCAGCGGCGTCCAGATTGCCACCTCGACGGATAGGGAACCTGTCTCCTCCTTGCGAAACCTTGCTATGAAGCCACGTGTTGAGAAACCATTTAACATGGGGAACCTCTGAGGTTGGGGGCTAAAATCTTGGGGTGCGACAAACAGCGCGTTCACAATTTTTGCGTGTAGATTGTGATCATATTCGGGCGAAGTTGACAGGTTTTTGCCACAATCGCGCGCCTTATTGCTAATATTATGGTTTCATTGGGAAATATGATAATTTGTAATGAGAATAACTCCAGATATCGGTTTAATCTGAAATAGTGATAAATTCTGATCAGGGTGTGGCGGCAAAAAATGAGCAAAATCAGAGAGGTTGATTAATTTCGAGGTCGGTTTCTGCAAATGATTATCTAGAGGTTAAAGCGCTCTTCCTCAGATTGATTCGACGATAAGTGCCGCTGTGCACCCTCTGTTCCGGCCGAGGCGTTCCGGGCAAATGTCACTGCGCTGCCTCAATTGCCCAATTTAGGCCATTTACGGCTGTTCATTCATGGCGTGTTATTTGACAGCACATGACGCCACGTCATGATCCTCGCCTATATTCTGTGCAGATGAGCCAGAATGTCGCAACCGGCTTGTGGCGTCCGGAACGCTGTGACACTCGGCTGTCGAATGGGTGCGATTCTTGTCGCGTTCGGCTGCGATACGCGGGCAGGTGTTCGCTAGATCTGTACTGTGACCCCAGGTCGGCAAAAGGTTGATATGATGTTCGAAGTCTTCAAGAGTTCCTGGGCGTTGCTGCTGGGCATGTTGCTGTTGATGTTGGGCAATGGCCTGCAAGGCTCGCTTTTGGGCGTGCGCGGCGGGGCGGCGGGTTTTTCCGCGTTTGAAATGTCCATCGTCATGTCGGCGTATTTCGCGGGTTTCCTGTTTGCGTCGCGTATGACGCCTGGCATGATCCGGCGCGTCGGACATGTGCGGGTGTTTGCGGCGCTTGGGTCGTTCATCTCGGCGGTGATCATCCTTTACCCTGCGGTGCAGCATCCAGTGGCCTGGGCGCTGGGGCGGGTGGTGATCGGATTTTGCTTTTGCGGCGTCTATGTCACGGCGGAAAGCTGGCTGAACAACTCGGCCACAAATGAAACGCGCGGACAGACACTGTCGCTTTATATGATCGTGCAGACGCTGGGCATCATTGCGGCGCAGGCGCTGCTGTTGATTCCGGACCCAAGCGGATATCTGCTGTTTGTGATCCCATCGGTCCTCGTGTCGATCGCCTTTGCGCCGATTCTGCTGTCGATCAGCCCGACACCGACCTTTGAAACCACCAAACCGATGAGCCTGCCGAGTCTGTTCAGTACCTCACCTTTGGGCTGTGTCGGCATGTTTCTGCTGGGCGGCGTGTTCGCAGCGCAATTTGGTATGTCGGCGGTCTATGGGACCGAAGCTGGGCTGACCCTGAAGCAGATTTCGATCTTTGTCGCCTCGTTCTATGTTGGCGCTACAGTGCTCCAATATCCGCTGGGCTGGCTGTCGGACCGCATGGACCGCCGCCGTCTGATCACAATGGTGGCCGCGTTGGGTGGCGTCGCGGCGGTTGTAGCTGTGATAATGAACGAGAATTTTACCGTTCTGTTGTGTGCCGCCTTTGTGATTGGTGGCTCTTCAAACCCGCTATATTCGCTGCTCATGGCCTATACCAACGACTTTCTTGGACCCGAGGATATGGCCAGTGCTTCGGCTGGGTTGTTGTTTATCAACGGCTTGGGGGCGATTGCGGGTCCACTGATCACCGGTTGGGTGATGCAGCAGGTTGGCCCCGGCGGGTATTTCATCCTGATTGCGGCGCTTTTGCTGCTGCTGACGGGCTATGCGCTCTGGCGGATGACTCGCCGCGCCGCGCCGCTGACGCAAGAAACAAGCGCCTATGCCACGCTGACCCCGGCGGCGTCGCCGGTCATGGTGGAACTGGCACAGGAATTTGCCATCGACGCCGCCGATGCCCGCGAGGACGACGCGGACGATGCAGGTGCCGACAGGGCGGCCGGGACGGAATGATCCATTCGTTCGTCTGGGCGAGCGATTGGACGGGACAGTAGTGCGCGCCCTATTGACATAAACTACGCCCGGAATGACATGAAACGTGATTGTCCAAACCGGAATTACTCTTTGTAAACTAATTGTAACGGTGAAAATAAGGACGGAGGATAGCCCCATGGTGGCGCCCGAAGATATATTGAGTTTCTGGCTGGACGAGATTGGTCCAGATGGTTGGTACAAGGGGGGCGAGGCGTTGGACGCGCAAGTGCGCGACCGCTTTGAGGCAGCATGGACCGGCGCGATGGAAGGGCGTCACGCGCTGTGGCTGACCTACCCGACGGGTTCGCTGGCCTATATTATCCTGTTGGACCAGTTTCCGCGCAACATGTTCCGGGACACGCCAAAAAGCTTTGCGTCGGACCGCTATGCGCTGGCGGCGGCCAAGCAGGCGATCAGCCGGGGTTGGGATCTCAAGATTGATGAACCGGCGCGGCAGTTCTTTTATATGCCGTTGATGCATTCGGAAAACCTGACCGACCAGGACCGTTGCATCCGTTTGATGAAAGAACGGATGACCCAGACCGGCGACAACAACCTGTTGCACGCCCGCGCACATCGCGAAGTGATCCGACAGTTTGGCCGCTTTCCGACGCGCAATGCCGCCCTTGACCGCTGCCCTACAGCACCGGAAAAAGCCTATGTCGCGGACGGTGGCTATGGCCGCACAGTCCGCGAACTGGTGTCAGCCAAGGGGTGATTGCCGCCCTCCTGGGGATGCGCTAGCCTGAGCGCATCCTTGGGGGCAAAGGGGCAGGCATGGCCGCGCAAGACTTTGACATGATTGTAATCGGTGCCGGGCCGGGTGGCTATGTCGCCGCGATCCGGGGCGCGCAGTTGGGTCTGCGCGTCGCCATTGTCGAACGCGAGCATATGGGCGGCATCTGCCTGAACTGGGGCTGCATCCCGACCAAGGCGTTGTTGCGATCCGCCGAGGTGTATCACCTGATGCAGCGCGCGACGGAATTCGGGCTACAGGCCGATGGGTTGGGATTTGATCTGGATGCGGTGGTCAAGCGGTCGCGCGGGATTGCCAAACAGCTCAACTCTGGTGTCAGGCATCTGCTGAAAAAGAACAAGGTGACGGCGGTTATGGGGAACGCCACGTTGTCCGCGCCGGGCGAGGTGTCGGTGACGACTGACAAGGGTGCGCAGGTACTGCGTGCGCCCGCGATTGTGGTGGCCACCGGCGCAAGGGCACGCGAATTGCCGGGGCTTGAGGCGGACGGCAAACACGTCTGGACCTACCGCCACGCGCTCATGCCGCCACATATGCCGAAACGGCTGCTGGTCATTGGATCGGGTGCCATCGGGATCGAATTTGCCAGCTTTTACAATGCGCTTGGGGCAGAGGTGCATGTGGTCGAGGTGCTGAACCGCATCCTCCCGATCGAAGATGCCGAGATCAGCGGTTTAGCCCAGAAGTCCTTTGAAAATCAGGGTATGACGATCCGCACCAACACCAAGGTCAAGGCGCTGGAGCGTGGCACTGATGGTGTCGTGGCCGAGATTGAACAGGACGGCAGGACCACGAAAGAGCCGTTCGATACGGTGATTTCCGCCGTCGGTATCGTCGCCAATACCGAAGGGTTGGGGCTTGAGGCGCTTGGTGTACGGATCGAGCGTGGCCATGTGGTGACGGACGCGATGGGCCTGACCGGGGTGCCAGGGCTCTATGCAATTGGCGATGTTGCGGGTGGGCCGTGGCTGGCACACAAGGCCAGCCACGAAGGGGTGATGGTGGCCGAGCATATCGCTGGCGGTCACCCGCATGCCGTCGATCCGCAATCTATCGCCGGCTGCACCTATTGCCAGCCACAGATCGCCAGTGTTGGTCTGACCGAGGACAAGGCCCGCCAAGCCGGACATACCATCCGGGTGGGGCGGTTCCCCTTTGCCGGCAATGGCAAGGCGATTGCCTTGGGCGAACCCCAGGGGCTGATCAAGACGGTCTTTGATGCAAATACCGGCGCATTGTTGGGGGCACATATGGTTGGGGCCGAGGTGACAGAATTGATCCAGGGCTATGTCATTGGTCGCCAGTTGGAGACCACAGAACAGGATCTGATGCAGACCGTGTTTCCACATCCGACATTGTCAGAAATGATGCATGAATCTGTGCTCGACGCCTGGGATCGCGCTCTGCACTTTTAATGTGTCTGAGGGGTGAGGTGTCTGTGGGCGTTGCCGTCAGCGGCGTTTGGAAAAGAACGCGGCGGCGCGGGGTCTGATCCAGTCCCACAGCGTCGGCGCGCCGCTGGCAATCTTGGCACCGACACGGGCCTCGAACTGCTCTTGCGTCACATTGTATTCGATCCAGGATCCGCCCCCCGAGGCTAGGTTCTGGTTTGGCGGCTGAAACCGGTCGAGCGATTTGGCGAACATCGCATCCGGGGTTTGGTTCGACTCGAATTCGTCCCAGAGCGCGCGCAGTCTGTCGCCCTGACCACCGGGCAACAATCCGAATAATCGCGTTGCGGCTGCGATTTCTTTAGTTGCCATCGCTTCGGCGTCGTGATCGCCAAAGACCGGGGCGTCGCCTGCGTCGATCTCAACCAGATCATGCAGCAATAGCATGCGAATGACGCGGTTGATATTCACCTCGTCCGGTGCGTGTTCACCCAGCACCAGCGCGTATAGCGCGATGTGCCAGCTGTGTTCGGCGGAATTTTCGTAGCGCGACCCGTCCGCCAGTCTGGTCGCACGGTTGACGGATTTCAGGCGGTCCGCCTCGGTCAGAAAGGCCATCTGCGAATCAAGACGCGCATCAGCCCGTTGGCTCATCCCGGCAGGTCGCCTGCTTTGCCGGTCTTGATGAAGTCGTTGAGGTACACACGCGCGCGCCTCTCAGCGAGCCGCACGCGGATCGCGGTCACAAACGCCTCTTCCAGCGTGGTCGAAGAGGCGGCGAGCACTTTCGCCACCTCGACATACAATCTGTCCTCACCCGTGTCGTCCATCGCCTTGAGCGTATCATTGGCCAGTTCATCGGCAAGCTCGGTCACAAAGGACATCTTGGGTCTACCCCTTTCAGTGGGTCTGGATCCGTCGAATCAGGAAATTGGTCAGCGCGAGGTTTCAGTCAACCGGCGCTTCACATAGTCGGTGACATTGCCGATCATCGTGCCCATGTGCGGCTCTTCAAAGAAGTGGCCCGATCCTTCGATCTGCTCGTGGGTGATGGTGATGCCCTTCTGTTCCTTGAGTTTTCCGACCAGAGACCGGGTATCCGCAGGCGGGGCCACGCGATCACTGGTGCCATTGATGATCAGACCCGATGCCGGGCAGGGCGCAAGGAACGAAAAGTCGTACATATTCGCCGGCGGCGAGACCGAGACAAAGCCGGTGATCTCGGGCCGTCGCATCAGCAGTTGCATGCCGATCCAGGCCCCAAAGGAAAAGCCTGCGACCCAGCAATGCTTGGAATTGTTGTTCATCGACTGCAGGTAGTCGAGGGCCGAAGCAGCGTCGGACAGCTCACCCAAGCCCTGATCATATTCGCCCTGGCTGCGCCCGACGCCACGGAAATTGAACCGCAGAACGGTAAAACCCATGTTATAAAAGGCGTAGTGCAGGTTGTAGACGACCTTGTTGTTCATCGTGCCGCCGAATTGCGGATGCGGATGGAGAACGATGGCAATCGGTGCGTCACGGTCTTTTTGCGGGTGATAGCGGCCTTCGAGGCGGCCTTCGGGTCCGGGAAAGATGACCTCGGGCATGGGGCGGGCAAGCTCCTTAACGGGCCTGAGAATTCTTGACGAATTCGCTCAAGCTCCTTAGAACGGTTCTAAATCCCGAAAGGTTTCGGGACGCGCATCCGTGGCAAATAGGGCCAGTTGTGCATAAGGTCAATCGGTCGCGAGAATCATGCGTGGCCTGCGCAGGGTCAAGGTGACCGCCGCGCACAGAAGAGGGGACGCGATGAAGCTGAGTACCAAGGGGCGTTATGCTATGGTGGCGCTGGTTGATATCGCGCTGCAACCAAAGGGCGGGCTGGTCACGCTGAGCGATATCGCCAAGCGTCAGGACGTGTCGCTGCCCTATCTTGAGCAGCTTTTTGTCAAACTGCGCCGTGCGGATCTGGTGGCGTCAGTGCGCGGCCCGGGCGGTGGTTATCGGCTCGCGCGGCCAGCGACCGAGATCAAGGTTCTGGATATCTTGGCCGCAGTCGATGAGACCGTGGATGCCATGCACAAAGGTGCCGGAGTGTCAGGTGCGCTGTCGGGCAGCCGGGCGCAATCGCTGTCGAACCGTCTGTGGCAGGGGCTAAGCGCGCATGTCTATGTGTTCCTGCACCAGACGCGGTTGTCGGATGTGGTCAGCAATGATCTTGTGCCATGTCCGGCGGTTCCGAACCTCTTTGCTGTGGTGGACGAGGCGTGAGAGGGGCAGATCCTGACACCCCCGGCATGGCTTTGCCATGAGGGCGGGGTTTTGGGCATGAACCGGATCTATCTGGATTGGAATGCGACGGCGCCGTTACGGCCAGAGGCGCGCGAGGCGATGATTGCGGCGATGGATCTGGTCGGCAATCCGTCGTCTGTACATGCCGAGGGGCGGGCAGCCAAATCCGTGGTTGAGCGGGCGCGGGCTCAGGTGGCGATGGCGTTCGGGGCCGAGGGAGCCGATGTGGTCTTTGTTTCCGGCGCGACCGAGGCGGCGGCGTTGGCCTGTGCCGGGCGTGGGCTGCTGGGGGCAGATATCGAACATGACGCGGTGGTGGCCTGGATTGATCCGGTGTTGCCGGTGGATACGGTGGGGCGCGTAGAGGTATCCGCGCCGGACCGGACGGTATTACAGGCGGCCAATTCCGAAACCGGTGTGGTGCAGGATCTGCCGGATGGGTTGGCCGTGGTGGATGCCACGCAGGTTTTTGGCAAGCTGCCGGTGGCGTTTAACTGGATGGGCTGCCAGATGGCGCTGATCTCGGCGCACAAATTGGGTGGCCCCAAAGGGATCGGCGCATTGGTTGTGCGGCGTGGCACCGATTTGGCAGCGCAGATCAGGGGCGGCGGGCAGGAAATGGGCCGTCGTTCGGGAACTGAGAATGTGATTGGGATTGCTGGATTCGGTGCCGCAGCAGAAGCCGCAGCGCGCGATCTTGAGGCTGGCGTCTGGGATCGGGTCGAAAAACTTAGAAACATTCTAGAATTGTCCCTTGAGGCTGACGCCAAAGAGACTATTTTCGTCGGGAAATCGGGGCGGCGTCTGCCGAACACTTCCTGCCTGGCGATTCCCGGCTGGAAGGGCGAAACGCAGGTGATGCAGATGGACCTTGCCGGCTTTGCCGTTAGCGCCGGTTCGGCCTGTTCGAGCGGCAAGGTTCGCGCCAGCCGGGTCTTGCGGGCGATGGGATACGACGAGGCCACAGCCAGCGGGGCAATTCGCATCAGTCTGGGGCCCGAGACGACAGAGGCGGACGTGATGGCCTGCGCGCAGGCCTGGCTGCGTCTCTATCACAGGTTTCGCGCACGGGCCGCATGAGCCTGCCGCAAGGGCATATCTGGCGCGCGGCGCAGGATGTGCAAAATGGAATAAAGGACATGCGCAGGTCGCATGCACACAGAAGAAAGAGGGTCTGACATGACAGCTTTGGACAATCCGACAGTGGAAGACGCAGTGGTGGTCAAGGATGGCGTCGATCAGGAAACAGTTGATGCGGTGCGTCAGGTCGGCGGCAAGTACAAATACGGCTGGAACACTGACATCGAGATGGAATATGCCCCCAAGGGGCTGACGCCGGATATCGTCAAGCTGATCTCGGAAAAGAACGGCGAACCTGAGTGGATGACCGAATGGCGCATGGGGGCTTACAACCGCTGGCTCAAGATGAAGGAACCGGACTGGGCGATGGTCGACTATCCCCAAATCGACTTTCAGGATCAGTATTACTATGCCCGCCCCACCAGCATGGCCGAAAAGCCAAAGTCGCTGGATGAGGTCGACCCCAAACTGTTGGACACCTACAAAAAACTGGGCATCCCCCTCAAGGAGCAGATGATCCTGGCCGGGGTCGAAGGCGCCGAGGACGCGCCCGCAGAGGGCCGCAAGGTCGCCGTCGATGCGGTGTTTGATTCGGTGTCGGTCGGCACCACGTTTCAAAAAGAGCTGAAGGCCGCTGGCGTGATATTCTGCTCGATCTCCGAGGCGATCAAGGAGCATCCTGAGCTGGTGAAAAAGTACCTTGGGTCGGTGGTTCCGGTACAGGACAACTTTTACGCCACGCTGAACAGCGCCGTGTTTTCCGATGGCTCGTTCGTCTACATCCCGCCCGGCGTGCGCTGCCCGATGGAGCTGTCGACCTATTTCCGCATCAACGCCGAAAACACCGGCCAGTTCGAGCGGACGTTGATTATTGCCGACAAGGGGAGCTATGTCAGCTACCTCGAAGGCTGCACCGCGCCGATGCGCGACATCAGCCAACTGCACGCGGCGGTGGTGGAAATCATCATCGAAGAAGATGCCGAGGTGAAATATTCCACGGTGCAGAACTGGTATCCCGGCGACGAGAACGGCAAGGGTGGGATCTACAACTTTGTCACCAAGCGCGCCGATTGCCGCGGTGACCGGGCCAAGGTGATGTGGACCCAGGTCGAGACCGGGTCTGCGGTGACGTGGAAATACCCGTCCTGCATCCTGCGTGGCGACGATTCACAAGGTGAATTCTACTCGATCGCCATCACCAATCACCACCAGCAGGCGGACACCGGCACCAAGATGGTGCATCTGGGCAAACGCACCAAGTCGCGGATCGTCTCCAAGGGGATCAGCGCGGGCCAGGCCCAGAACACCTATCGCGGGCTTGTGTCGATGCACCCCAAAGCCAAGGACAGCCGCAACTATACTCAGTGCGACTCTCTCTTGATTGGGGACAAATGCGGTGCGCATACGGTGCCCTATATCGAGGTGCGCAACAATTCCTCGCGGGTCGAGCACGAGGCCACTACTTCCAAGGTGGACGACGACCAGATGTTCTATTGCCGCCAGCGTGGCATTGGCGAAGAAGAGGCGGTCGCGCTGATCGTTAACGGCTTTGCCAAAGAAGTGTTGCAGGCGCTGCCGATGGAATTTGCAATGGAGGCGCAGGCGCTGGTCGCGATCTCTCTCGAAGGGTCGGTCGGCTGACGTTCATCGTCTGAACAGGGGGCAGATTATGCTCATGTATCTCTTGGTCAAATCGGCGGGTGTCGGGGTTGGCGTCTTTGTCGGGACGCTGATCGGGATGTCGATACGCCGCAGGTCGGGCAAGACCGAAGGGCTGCTGAATGGCTCGGTCTTTCTGACGGCGCTGGCGGCGGGCGGTTTGGCGCTGCTGGCTATGATGGTCTTTACCTATGTGCGTGGGGGCTAAGCGATGTCCGTCGCTCCGATCCTGATCAGTGCGTTGCTGACGGGCGTGTTCTGCGCTGGTTTTGCCGCCGTGGTCAGCACGTTTACGGGGATGCTGGGGCTTGGCACCGTGATGCTGGTGTCATTTGCGTCAGGGTTTTCTGGCAGTCTTTTTGCGCAGTTTGTGATGCGGGAACGGTAGATGAAAACGGGATCAGGGCCCTGGACGGGCGGAAAATCATGGAATGGACGGATGATCATCACAACGACCAACACGATCGAAGGCCATAAGATCACCGATTACCGCGGCATCGTGGTGGGTGAGGCAATCATGGGCGCCAATGTCGTTCGCGATCTTTTTGCCAGCATCACCGATATCGTCGGGGGCCGGTCCGGCGCTTACGAGAGTAAGCTTCAGGATGCCCGCGAAACCGCCCTGCGAGAACTGGAAGAGAACGCGCGGGTCAAGGGGGCGAATGCCGTGGTCGGCGTCGATCTGGATTACGAGGTTGTGGGAAATTCCATGCTGATGGTCAGCGCCTCAGGCACAGCGGTGATCATCGCGGCATGACTGATACGCCGACCCTCCAACGGCCAGAGTTGACCATGCCCGAGGCCGAGGCCGCGCTGCTGCGCGATGCCTACGCGCGGGCCGAGGTCATCCTCGAATACGGCAGTGGTGGGTCGACGGTTCTGGCGTCGGAATTGCCTGGCAAGACGGTGTTTGCGGTCGAAAGCGATCGCAACTGGGCCGACATGATGCGTAGTTGGTTTGCAGCCAACCCACCGGCTGACGGGACCGATGTGACCGTGTTTTGGCCTGATGTCGGCGAGACGCGGGAATGGGGGCGTCCGGTCGATGACAGTGCCTGGCGACGCTATCCGCGCTATCCGCTGGAGGTCTGGCAAAAACCTGCCTTCCGCCATCCCGACGTGGTTCTGGTGGACGGGCGGTTCCGCGAAGGCTGTGCGTTGGCGGCTGCGTTTATGGCTGAAAGGCCGCTGCTGCTGCTGTTCGACGACTATGCCGACCGCCAGCAATATCATCAGGTCGAAGAGTTCCTCGGCCAACCTGAAATGACCGGCCGAATGGCGCGGTTTGAAATCACCCCGCAAATGATCCCGCCTCAGCGGCTCTTGCGGATCATGCAATTGACGACGCGCCCCTGAGTGTGTCACCCGAAACAGACGTATGAGGATGTAAAGATGTTGGAAATCAAGAACCTGCACGTGAAACTTCAAGAAGAGGATAAGCAAATCCTCAAAGGTGTGAACCTGACCGTCGAGGCGGGCAAGGTGCATGCGATCATGGGGCCGAACGGGTCGGGCAAGTCCACACTGTCCTATGTGTTGTCGGGTCGTGACGGCTATGAGGTGACTGACGGCAGCGCGACGCTGCTGGGCGAAGATATCCTGGAGATGGACCCCGAAGAGCGCGCCTCGGCGGGCCTGTTTCTGGCGTTTCAATACCCGGTCGAGATCCCCGGCGTCGGCAACATGACGTTTCTGCGCACCGCTGTGAACGCACAGCGCAAAGCGCGCGGCGAGGAAGAGATGTCGTCGACCGAGTTCCTCAAGGTGATCCGCGCCAAGGCAAAAGATCTCAAGATCGACGCCGAGATGCTCAAGCGGCCGGTCAACGTTGGCTTTTCGGGCGGTGAGAAAAAGCGCAACGAGATCCTGCAAATGGCGATGCTGGAACCCAAAATGTGCATCCTGGACGAGACGGATTCCGGCCTCGATGTGGACGCGATGAAGTTGGTGGCGGATGGCGTGAATGCGCTGCGCTCGGAAGGACGCGGATTTCTGGTTATCACGCATTATCAGCGGCTTCTGGATCATATCAAACCTGACGTCGTACACATCATGTCTGATGGCCGTATCGTCAAAACCGGCGGACCGGAACTGGCGCTGGAAGTCGAGCACAATGGCTATGCGGATATTCTGACGGAGGTGGCATGATGGCTGTGCCTCAGGCAAAACTGGACGAAACCGAAGCGCGGATCGCATCGCTAAGCCTGCCCTCGGGTGGCTGGTCGGATGTGGCGCGGCGTGACGCGCTGGCGCGTTTGCGGGCCACGGGTCTGCCGGGGCGGCGGGATGAGTACTGGAAATATACCCGCCCTGATACGTTGGTTCAGGCCGACGCACCCCACGCCGCGATCCACGCGAACGATGAAGCGCCGATGTTCGACGGTATCGACCGGCTGAAAATTGTCTTTGTGGACGGGGTGTTCGACGCTGATGCGTCGGATGATCTGACGCTTGACGGGGTGAAAATCGACCGGCTGGCCGACAGTAGTACTGATATCCACTGGGCTCGTGATCTGTACGGTACGCTTGAGTCCAAGGGGCAGGAACCGGTTGTCCGCTCTTTGGCGGCACTGAACACCGCCTTTGCGACCGATGGCGTGCTGATCCATGTATCGGCCAAGGTGACAAAGCCGATCAACCTGATTTATCTTCACGAATCAGAGACTTCTGATGCGATCCTGCACCACGTAGTCAAGATCGACGCGGGCGCCGAGCTGACATTGTTGGAGAATGGTCCGGCGGCTGCCCGGTTCAACAAGGTGATCGAAGTCGATATCGCCGATACCGGCATCTTTCACCACGTCTGTGCGCAAGGTCGTGATCACGAACGCCGCGCGGCGACGCATCTTTTCACCCGTCTGGGCGAAGAGTCGGTGTTCAAATCGTTCACCCTGACTGCCAACGGGGTGATGACGCGCAATGAATGTGTGATTGAACTGACCGGCGACAATGCCACCGCGCATGTGGCCGGTGCCTGTGTCGGCGACGGTGACTTCCACCACGATGACACCGTGTTCATCACCCATGACGCGGTGAATTGCGAAAGCCGTCAGGTGTTCAAAAAGGTGCTGCGCAACGGTGCCACCGGCGTCTTTCAAGGCAAAATTCTGGTCAAAGCCGGGGCGCAGAAAACCGACGGCTACCAGATCAGCCAAAGCCTGCTGCTGGATGGGGACAGCCAGTTCCTGGCCAAACCCGAGCTTGAGATCTATGCCGATGATGTCGCCTGTTCGCATGGTTCCACTTCGGGGGCGATTGATGACGAGGCGCTGTTCTATCTGCGCTCGCGCGGCGTGCCAGTCGCTGCGGCCACCAACCTGCTGACACTGGCGTTTCTGGCTGAAGCGGTCGAAGAAATCGAGGATTCGGCACTGGCTGACGAGATTGTCCGCCGGATCGAGGGCTGGCTCCTTCGGCGGCTTGGCTGAGCGTCATGCCGGTGACGCGCGATATCGTGGCAACCTACCGGGGGCCGGGCCGTGTCATGCGGCGGCTTCTGGACGCGGGCAAACGCGAGGACAGGGCGCTTGCGATCCTTATGGCTGCCTGCGCGCTGGTCTTTGTTGCGCAATGGCCGGTCCTGTCGCGCCGTGCGCATCTTGAGACGCTGGAGCTGAACGCGCTGCTGGCCGGGGCATTATTCGGCTGGATCTTTATCGCGCCGCTGGGGCTGTACACACTCGCAGCGCTAAGTCATCTGCTGGCGAAGCCGCTGGGCGGGCAGGGCGATTGGTATGGTGCCCGACTGGCCCTGTTCTGGAGCCTGTTCGCGTCAACGCCGCTGATCCTGCTCAATGGGCTTGTGGCTGGCTTCGTCGGGGCAGGGCCTGCACTGACGCTGGTCGGTGCGGTCTGGTGCGGTGTATTCGGCTGGTTCTGGTTCAGCAGCCTGCGGATCGCAGAGGCCCGGTCGTGACCGTTTCGCAGCTCTTGGCGCTGGCGTGGCAGAGCGTTGTTGCCCCACGCGATGCGGCACGAATAATCATTGCGACACGGTTCAGCCATCAGGCGATACTGCTGGCCTTTGCGCTAGTGGTGGTGTTGAACGCCATCGTCTCTTTGGCTGTGGTGATGATTGCGCCGCCGGACGAGGCGCAGATGGCGTTTCTGGCCAGTCCGGTGATCTTTATGCTGGTGATTGGCGGGCTGCTGGCGATCTCGGCCATCGCAGTGACGTGGATGGGGCGCGCCATGGGCGGGGCTGGGCGGATCGAGGATATCGGGCTGCTGATCATCTGGGTTCAGGGGCTCTGGATCGGGGTGCAGGCGGTGGATGCACTGCTGATGCCTCTGGGCGCGGGACTGGGTGGCGGGTTCCTTTTGGGCGCCTATCTGGTGCAGGGTTGGATGATGATCAATTTTCTGGATGTGGCCCATGGCTTTGACAACCGCTTTAAATCGGCGTTTGTGATGGTGCTGGGCACGATAGGTATGGCGCTGGGACTGTCAATCTTTCTCGCCCTGATCGGGGCTACGACAGTGGGAATGGACTAAGATGTATGACGTTGAGGCGGTGCGCCGCGATTTTCCGATCCTGAGCCGCGAGGTGAATGGCAAGCCACTGGTGTATCTGGACAATGGCGCGTCGGCGCAGAAACCTCAGGTGGTGATCGACGCCGTGACCCGCGCCTACGCCGAGGAATATTCCAACGTTCACCGCGGCCTGCACTACCTGTCGAACCTCGCGACCGAGAAGTACGAGGGCGTGCGCGGCACCATCGCGCGGTTTATGGGGGCCCCGGACCCTGACGAGATCGTGTTCAACACCGGCACCACCCATGGTATCAATCTGGTGGCCTATGGCTGGGCGATGCCGCGCATGGAGCCGGGCGACGAAATCGTGCTGTCGGTGATGGAGCACCACGCCAATATCGTGCCCTGGCATTTTCTGCGCGAACGGCAGGGTGTCGTGTTGAAATGGGTCGATGTGGACAGCACCGGATACCTCGACCCGCAGATGGTGATTGACGCTATCGGACCAAAGACCAAACTTGTCGCCATCTCGCATCTTTCGAACGTTCTGGGCACTGTCGTCGACGTCAAGGCCATCTGCGACGGCGCCCGCGACAAGGGCGTGCCAGTGCTGGTCGACGGCTCACAGGCGGCGGTTCACATGCCGATTAATGTCGAGCAGATTGGCTGTGATTTCTATGCCATCACCGGGCACAAACTTTATGGTCCTTCGGGGTCCGGCGCGATTTATATCCGCAAGGACCGTATGGCCGAGATGATTCCGTTTATCGGCGGCGGTGACATGATCCGTGAGGTTCATAAAGACGAGGTCACATGGAACGACCCGCCAATGAAGTTCGAGGCCGGCACGCCGGGCATCGTGCAGACCATCGGTCTGGGCGTGGCGCTGGACTATATGATGCACCTCGGGATGGAAAACATCGCCGCCCATGAACGCACCTTGCGCGACTATGCCCGCAGCCGTCTGGACGGGCTGAACTGGCTTCAGGTGCAGGGGACGACGCCCGACAAGGCCGCGATTTTCTCCTTTACCCTGGACGGTGCGGCGCATGCGCATGATATCTCGACCATCCTTGATAAAAAAGGGGTCGCGGTGCGTGCGGGTCAGCATTGCACAGGCCCACTGATGGATCACCTTGGGCTGAACGCGACCTGCCGTGCGTCCTTTGGGCTCTACAACACCAAAGACGAAGTGGACGTTCTGATCGAGGCGTTGGAGCTGGCGCACGAGCTTTTTGGCTGATGCGCGGCCGGGGTGCTGAAGTCCAGCAAGCCATGCGGCGTTTTTCGCATTGCCGTATGGCGGCCCGGACGCTATAGACCCGCAGACGCCGTAGCTCTTTGAGTTAGATCTCAGCCACCCACGGGTGGAAGGCTATGGCAGTACGTGTGAAAAGGTAAGATATAAATCGGAGCGTTTAAGTCGGGATTCTACTGAAACCGAAACGCACCGAATAGATGGTCCCGTAGCTCAGCTGGATAGAGTGTTCGCCTCCGAAGCGAAAGGTCGCGCGTTCGAATCGCGCCGGGACCACCACCTTTTACCTCTCTCAATACATGATTAGCTGACTATCAGGGGGCCGACGCCGCGATAGTCCCGCAGTTGGAACTGACACCGTTGTACGGATGTGAGGGCTATTGTCGGCCCGATCAATCGTGCTGAGCATATCGTGATATCCAGCGCACGGTCCTGCATGAAACAGGCGTATGAGCGAATTTGGGAACCAGAGCGCGGTTTGGTGAGTTCTCTTTCCAGACGCCCGGCCAGACGCGCCGGGAAATGAAGAAAGGAATGCGAAATGGTAGAATTTGCCGGTTTAGGCGGTCTGATCATTCTGGCTCTCGATCTATGGGCCATTGTCTCGATCATCGGATCGAATCGCGACACGGGGGCCAAGGTCCTGTGGACGCTCCTGGTTCTGATCCTACCGGTTCTGGGCTTTATTATCTGGCTGGTGATGGGGCCGCGTGCAAGTGCACGCCGGATCTGACATCACCTTGTTTCTCACGCTGATTTTCTGAAAGGAGATCAAAAATGCTGTACTGGGCTCTTTTGTTTTTCATCGTGGCCATCGTTGCCGGCGTTCTTGGGTTTGGCGGGATCGCCAGCGCAACGGCGGGGATCGCACAAATCCTGTTCGTGATCTTTCTGGTCCTTTTCGTTGTGACCCTGTTGTTCCGGGTACTGCGAAAAGTCTGAACCACATCCATTCGCGTGCCAGTGGCAATCCGCGCTGGCTCGCGCTATTCGTGAGGCACACGAACGAAAAACGCGCCCGTTTCCCGGCGCGTTTTTTGCTTTTTGTGTCAGGCTGATCGTTCGGCATAACCGGGCGTTCGAATCACGCCCGGCTATGCGGCACGACAGTCAGGCCTTGAGCGTTTCCGTCGACGAAAAGAACATCGCCTGCGAGATGGCCGAGCGGACCTGCTCTTCTGAATAAGGCTTGGAGATCAGGAACGCAGGCTCTGGGCGTTCACCGGTCAAAAGCCGCTCGGGGAAGGCGGTGATAAAGATCACCGGACGGTCCCCAAGGTCACGCAGCAGATCGGCGACGGCATCGACCCCGGACGAGTTATCGGCCAGCTGGATATCCGCCAGGATCAGGTCCGGCACGTCGGCTTTGCCCAGTTTGACGGCGCCGTCGCGGGTGCGGGCGACTCCGGTCACACGGTGGCCAAGGTCGGCGACGATGGTTTCCAGATCCATCGCGATGATTGCTTCATCTTCGATGATCAACACGCTGCCGGAAATGTCGTCTGCCATCTCTTGGCGTGCGACATTGACCAACTGTTCAGCTTCGTCGCCGCCGATCTGCATTATTTCTGCCACTTCCGTCAGGGTGAACTCTTCGATCGAATGCAGCAGCAGCGCTTCGCGCGAATTGGTGGTCAGGCGGCGCAGGTGGCTTTGGGCTGCGGCGCGCGGGCCGCTGTCCTCGTCTACGACGGGGGCGCCGGTAGTCACCCAGATGCCGTGAAACACCTTGAAAAGGCCCGGCTTTGCGCTGGATGCCTCGTTGATCATCGACCTGTCGGCAAGCACCGCCTCCAGCGTTGCGGCGGCGTAATTGTCCCCGCTGGTCTGGCTGCCGGTCAGCGCACGCGCATATCTTCGCAGATAAGGAAGTGCTGCACCAATCTGGCTGCTAAGGTCCACCTCAGTCATTTTATCGTCCTTCTTGCATTTTTTCTGGAACCAAACGCACGATGAGCCGGTTAGTTCCCGAATCCAGCGTACCATTCGTGCATTGGATGCATCCATTTCATAAGGAAGACCATGGCACAGGATCGCAGCAGAGCCAAACAGTCCCAGGTGATCGACGAGAATCTGAAACGCGTCTACCAGGATATGCTGGATGAAAAGGTGCCCGACCGGTTTCTCGACCTGCTGTCGCAGCTCAAGGAACAGAAACCCGACAATGATCGGAGCGAGTCAGAATGAGTTCGGATCCCCGCGACGAAATCGTTGAGCATATTCCGGCGTTGCGGGCGTTTGCGCTTAGCCTGACGCGGAATGGGTCATTGGCGGATGACATGGTGCAGGACAGCTTGGTCAAGGCTTGGACCAAGATCGACAGTTATCAGCCCGGCACCAACATGCGCGCCTGGCTGTTCACCATTCTGCGCAACACGTATTATTCCAACCGCCGCAAGGCCGGGCGCGAAGTGTCGGATGTCGACAATGTGCTGACTGATCAACTGTCGGAAAAGCCGGCCCATGACGGTCGATTGCAGATGGCGGAATTTCAAACCGCCTTTGCCAAGCTGAACGACGAACAGCGCGAGGCCCTGATTCTGGTGGGAGCGTCGGGCTTTTCCTATGAAGAGGCCGCCGAAACCTGCGGTGTCGCTGTTGGCACAATCAAAAGCCGCACCAACCGTGCTCGCGCGCGTTTGGCGGTGTTGATGCATCTGTCGGACGACGAAGCACTGGAAATGACGGACGGCGCCACGATGGCGGTGGTGTCGGGCAGTCGACCGGCATCGGTGGGCTGACCACATGATCGGAGCGGCTGGCCCGCGACCCGTGACCTTCGGGCTCGCGGCGCGCATCATCGGATTTTTGTCAGTGGCTTTGGTGCCACTTGGCGTCGTGGCCTATCTCCAGACCAGAGATCTGGGCGAAGAAACCCGCGCGCGATCACAACTGAGTATTATCGCTGTGACCGAAGCGGCCGCAGCGGGTGAGCGTGAAACCATCCTGCGGGCGTTGGGCGGGGCGCAGGCATTGGGTGCCACGGCTCCCCTGTTCAAGAATACGCCCGAAGCCTGCCAGCGGTATTTCCGAGAATATCTGAGAGCCACGCGCGATTTCACATATGCAGGGATTGTCGATCTGGACGGGCGCATCACCTGTTCCTCTGCTGAGCGTAGTTTTGATGTGTCCGGAACCCAGCGTTTTGCCGCGATGATGCGCCATCAGCGATCTTCGGTGAACCTGTATGAAAGCGCCTCGACCAGCAATAGTTCGGTCCTGATCGTGTCAGAGCCGTTTTTTCGGAATGATAAAGTGGCGGGCTTTGTGTCGGTCTCGGTGCCGACCTACGGGCTGGGCCAAAAGGAACTTGAAGAACCGGCATCCGATTTGACCGAGCTGCTGACTTATAACGCCGATGGCGACGTTCTGTCCTCACATTTGGATCGTGAAGAGGCGTTGAAATTGCTGCCGGCGCGATTGGATCTCGCAGAGTTGGCTGATGCCCCGGCGCACAGCTTTCAGGCGCGCAGCGCAGATGGAGTGGTGCGTATTTTTGCCACCGCGCCGCTTGTGCCGGGTCTGGTGCATGCCCTTAGCATCTGGCCCAAGCAAAGCCGCGCCGCCATTTCAGTTGAAAACGATAGTTTGGCCCGCACATTGCCTTTTGCCATGTGGGCGGCCAGCGTCATCGTTGCCTTTTTGGCCATCAACCGGCTGGTGATCCGCCATATCCGCACTCTGGGTCAGCAGATGCGCGCATTTGCGCGTACGCGGCGATTGCCTGACCGGACGACTGATTATGCCATGGCAATGGAATTGCGCGACATGGAGAGCGATTTCCTGAACATGGCCAATGCGATCCTGCAAGACGAGGCGCAGCTGGAAAACGCGTTGCGCGAAAAGACCATTCTGCTCAAGGAAGTGCATCACCGGGTCAAGAACAACCTGCAGCTCATTTCTTCGATCATGAATATGCAGATCCGCCAAAGCCACATGCCCGAAACCCGCGAGGTGTTGCTCAAGCTGCAAGAGCGGATCCGTTCGCTTGCCACCATTCACCGCAATCTCTACCAGACTGAAGATCTGGGGCATGTGAACGCGGGCCAGCTGTTGGGCGAATTGATCCGTCAGATGGCCATTGTTTCCGAGCATCCCCGGTCGCGGGTAAAGCTGGAGACCAACCTCGACGATATCGAGTTGTATCCTGATCAGGCGGTGCCGTTGTCGCTGTTGACCGCTGAGGCGCTGACCAATGTTGGTAAATACCTTGTGACCGGGCCGGATGGTGCAGCGCATGTGCGGGTGAACTTTCGCAGGACAGATGAGCGCCGCGCGGTGATCGAAATCAGCAACTCCTGTCGCGAAAACGCCGCCCCGTCAGACGAGGTTTCGGGCCTGGGACATCGCCTGATCCGCGCTTTTGCGACACAGTTGGGCGGTGAACTGGAGCAGGGGATCGAAAATGATGTTTTCACCATCCGCGTCGAATTCACCCTGACCGATTTTATCCCCGACGCAATCGACTACTGACTCACAAACCCGAGATTGGGGTTTGTGCCGTCGCGTCGCTGGCACGATTCACCTAAACCCACGCGGAACTTCCTGTTGTGCCCATGCGTTCCCTTTGCAACAGCAGAAAGGACTGAGCCATGACGACAGACATCTTTGTCGCGGGACTGGCCGCGCTCACCCTGATTGCGGCCCTGTTCTATGCCCTGACGAGTAAGAAGCGTGTGGACGATATGCGGGCAAAAGAAGACAGCGATACGTCTTCCATGGCGCATGAAGGACGCTTTTGGCAATAGTGACACCTAATACGGCACTACTGACAACGAAAAGGGGGACAGGTCATACAGGCGGTCCCCCTGATCTTTTGCAGCTCTATGGTTTGCCCCTGGGATGTGGTGGCTGAATTCTGCAACCTTGCATCTGGACGCGGCCGCCGGATTGCGGTCTTTTGTGGTCAAAGTAACCGACGGAGCATCCAATGGCCGATCTGATTTCCCGCATCGCCCAGGGTCGCGGTGACGCTATTACCGATCTGGTGTTGCGCGGCGGGCGGTTGTTCGATCTGATGACCGGTGATTTTTTAGAGGGCGATATTGCCATCTGCGGCGATACGATTGTCGGAACCTGCGCACGGTATGAAGGTGCAGAGGTGATCGACGTCAGCGGACTGATCCTGGTGCCGGGGTTCATCGACACCCATCTGCATATTGAATCCTCATTGGTGACGCCGTTCGAATTTGACCGCTGCGTCGCACCGCGCGGCGTCACAACTGCGATCTGCGATCCGCATGAGATTGCCAATGTCATCGGCGCGGCTGGTGTGCGTTATTTTCAGCAGGCGAGCGAGCACACACTGATGGACATCCGTGTGCAACTGTCGTCCTGCGTGCCCTCAACTCATATGGAAACGGCAGGTGCCGAGTTGTTGGCGGTCGATCTGGCTGCGCTGATGGGACATCCTTCGGGGATTGGACTGGCTGAGTTTATGAATTATCCCGGCGTGGTGCACCGTGACCCGGCAGCGATGGACAAGCTCGCATTGTTCGAGGGCGGCCACATCGACGGGCATTGCCCGTTGTTATCGGGGCGCGATCTGAATGCCTATATCGCCGCAGGTATCCGCACCGAACACGAGGCGACGTCAGCGACCGAAGCACTCGAAAAATTGCAAAAGGGAATGCGGGTGCTGATCCGCGAGGGGTCGGTGTCCAAAGATCTGCATGCGCTGCAACCGCTTTTGACCGAACGGACGTCGCCCTACATTTGCCTGTGTACCGATGACCGCAACCCACTGGATATCGGAGAGCACGGGCATCTGGATTACATGATCCGCACGCTGATTTCGCTGGGGACGCCACCATTGGCGGCATATCGCGCCGCGTCCCTGTCAGCGGCCGAGGCATTCGGCCTCAAGGATCGTGGCATGATCGCGCCGGGAAAACGTGCTGATATTGTCGCCATCGACTCGCTTGAGGGGTGCAACGCGCAGCTGGTGCTGTGTGCGGGGCGTGTGGTGGATGACGCCGGTTTTGCGGGCCGCCAGATTGTACCGCCAGTCGGTCTGGCGTCGGTCAAGGCGCCGCAGGTCAGGGCAGAAAACTTTCGCACCACTGCCAACCGCGAAGAGACCGATGTGATCGGCATCCGCGAGGGCCAGATCCTGACGGATCACTTGCACGAACGCATTGTGATCGAAAACGGGGACAAGCGTCCTGACCCCGCCCGGGATCTGGTGCGCATCGCCGTGATCGAACGACATGGCAAGAATGGCAATATCGCCACCGGGTTCGTGCGTGGGTTCGGGTTGCAGTCGGGGGCTATCGCGTCAACCGTCTGTCACGATCATCACAACATTGCCTGCGTGGGTGTCGACTACGCAGACATGGCGCTGGCGGCGAACCGTCTGTCTGAGATCGAGGGCGGGTTTGTCGTCGCCGCTGGCGGGGTGGTGTTGGCCGAACTGGCGCTGCCCGTGGCCGGCTTGATGAGCCTGCTGTCTTTTGAAGAGGTGCGTGATCAGCTCGTAATCTTGCGTGCGGCGGCACAGTCTTTGGGTGTCACACTCGAAGAGCCGTTTCTACAACTGGCCTTTCTGGCGCTTCCGGTGATCCCCGCACTTAAAATCACCGATCGTGGCATGGTGGATGTGACAAAGTTCGAGATTATCGCCTGATATCCTGATCGCCATTTCGGGACAGGTTCTTCGCGCATGACAGCGCCAAGCGGGCGTTTGCCCGGTGTAATTTTCCTGTCACATATTTCGTGTATTCATGAAATATGGAAAAACGAGTTCTCAGCCAACTTACAGCCCTGGCGCATGATCGTCGACTTGCGGTGTTTCGACTGCTGATGCGTCGCTTTCCCGATGCTTTGCCTGCGGGCGAAGTTGCGCGGGCGCTCGGGCTCAAGGCATCAACTCTGTCGGTTTACCTTGGCGCTTTGCGCGCGGCCGGGCTGATCACCCAAGAGCGCCATGGCACATCGCTGTGCTATCGCGCCGACACCGCTGCGGCAGGTGGTCTGGTTGGTTTTCTGTTCGAGGAATGCTGCCGGTCGCGACCGGATATCACATGCTTACCAAACATCTCACAAACCAAGGGCAAGACGATGACTTACAATGTTCTTTTCATTTGCAGTGGGAATTCGGCACGGTCAATTTTTGCTGAATGCATTCTGCGTGAAATCGCGCCGGATAGGTTCACGGTCTTTTCTGCGGGTACCCGGCCAAACACCGAACTCAACCCCTTTGCCATCAGGATGCTGGCTGCAAAAGGGCATGATATCAGTCACCTGCGGTCCAAACATATATCCGAGTTTCAAGGTGAAGGTGCGCCAGTGATGGATTTTGTCTTTACCGTCTGCGACCGCGCCGCAAACGAAAACTGCCCCGCCTGGCGTGGTCAACCAATTTCGGGTCATTGGGGTCAGCCAGATCCGGTCAAAGCGACGGGCACTGATGCGGAAAAAACGCTGGCGTTTCAGCAGGTTTACGGCGCGTTGCACAACCGAATTCACAGCTTTTCGATGTTGCCGCTCGAAAGCCTTGATCGGGTTGCCTTGCAATCGCACGTGGACCGGATCGGCTCATTGGATGGGAGCGGTGCATGACCCGCTACGCAATCAACGGTCTGGGCCGGATGGGCAAGCTGGCGTTGCGACCGATGCTCGAACAAGGTGCCGAGATTGTCTTTGTCAACGACTCTGTGGGCGAGCCAGCCATGCACGCGCATCTGTTGGCATTTGACAGCGTACATGGCCGCTGGCATGCCGACATAACGTCGGATGGGCACAGCATCACAGTGAACGGCACCAACATCCCGGTTTTTCAGACAAAATCTCTTGCAGATCTGCCGCTGTCCGGGGTCGATGTGATGATCGACTGCACCGGCTACTTCAAGACCCCAGAGCGGATCGCGCCCTATCTTGCGGCCGGTGTGAAAAAGGTTGTCGTCTCGGCTCCGGTTAAGGACGACAAGGTTGCGAACATCGTCTTTGGCGTCAACCACGACACCTATGACCCGGCGCATCATGACATCGTGACCGCGGCAAGTTGCACCACCAACTGCCTGGCCCCAGTGGTCAAGGTATTGCACGAAGAAATTGGCATAAAGCACGGAATGATAACGACGATTCATAATGTGACTAACACGCAGACCATCGTCGATCGTCCTGCCAAGGATCTGCGCCGGGCGCGCTCTGCACTCAATTCCCTGATCCCGACGACGACCGGCAGTGCCACGGCGATCACGCTGATCTATCCGGATCTCAAGGGGCGGCTGAATGGCCATGCGGTGCGGGTTCCGTTGCTGAACGGCTCACTCACCGATTGCGTTTTCGAACTGGACAGGGCCACCAGCGCCGATGAGGTCAACGCGCTGTTCAAGACGGCGGCAGAGGGCCCGCTCAGGGGTATTCTGGGGTACGAGACACGGCCGCTGGTATCGACGGATTTCACCAACGATCCGCGGTCCGCTATCATCGACGGGCCCTCGACCATGGTGACCAACGGCACACAGGTCAAAATCTATGCCTGGTACGACAATGAGTGGGGCTATGCGCACCGCCTCGTCGACGTCGCATTGATGGTAGGGCAAAGCCTGTGAGCCGTCCCCCCGGTCTGTCGGCTTACATTGCCGTGACCGCGGCCTATTGGGCCTTTATGCTGACCGACGGCGCGCTGCGTATGCTGGTGTTGTTGCACTTTCACGAACTGGGGTTTTCGCCGGTCCAGCTGGCTTATCTATTCGTGTTCTATGAGGTCGCCGGTATTGTGACCAACCTGTCAGCGGGCTGGATTGCGGCGCGGTTCGGGCTGGCCACGACGCTGTATTGCGGCCTGACCTTGCAGGTTGCGGCGCTGATGGCACTGGCGCAACTGGATGCCGACTGGCCGCTGACCCTTTCGGTTGTCTATGTCATGTTGGTGCAGGGCGCGTCGGGTGTGGCCAAGGATCTGGCTAAGATGAGCTCAAAATCTGCCGTGAAACTGCTCGCGCCCGGCGGGCAGAGCGGGCTGTTCCGCTGGGTTGCAGTACTCACCGGGTCTAAAAATGCGGTCAAGGGGCTGGGTTTTCTTCTGGGTGCGGTGCTGTTGGGGATGGCCGGATTTGTACCTGCAATTCTGGGCCTTGCCGTGGCGCTGGCTGTGGTCCTTGTGGCTCTGATTTGCCTGATGCCTGCGGGTCTGCCGCGTGGGCGCAAGAGCGCCAAATTCCGCGAAGTGCTGTCCAAGAACGCCAACATCAACTGGCTAAGTCTGGCCCGTGTCTTTCTCTTCGGTGCACGGGATGTGTGGTTTGTGGTCGGCATTCCCATCTATTTCTACGCAATCCTGTCCGACGGCACGGCCGCGGGCAACCGCAGCGCGTTTTTCATGATCGGCAGTTTCATGGCGGTCTGGACTATTTTGTATGGTGCCGTTCAGGCCAGTGCGCCGCGCATTCTGAACGCAGCAAGTCGGTCCGGGCCTGATCTTGTGCGTGCGGCACGCAACTGGGCGCTGGTTCTGGCGCTGGTGCCCGCCACCCTCGCCGCGATATTGTGGAGTGCGCCGGGCCAATCGCTGACTCTGACGGTTGTGGTTGTCTGCGGATTGCTGATCTTTGGTGCGTTGTTTGCGGTCAATTCGTCATTGCATTCGTATCTGATCCTTGCGTTCAGCACCGATGCGCGCGTCACCATGGATGTGGGATTTTACTACATGGCGAACGCGGCCGGACGGCTAATCGGTACGTTGCTGTCCGGGCTGGCCTATCAATGGGGTGGGGTGCAGCTTTGTCTTGCAACGGCGGCGGTCATGATCGTGGTCAGCGCTTTGGCCGCAGCACGGTTGCAGGTGCCAGATGCCGGGGGTGATGCGGCGCATCCCGTCACGCCATGAACGTCTCGACCACTGTCTGGGACGGTGTCGCCTAACGTCCCCGCGCGCCGTGTGATTGCCTGGTCCGGGCGCCAGTACCTTGGTTCAGTATGTGACGCGCAGCGCTTCAAGCCCGTGAAAGTGATAACTGGTCGCATAGATGGGCGGGCCTGCAAGGCGCAGGGCGGGCAGGCGGGCGAACAGGATTGGCAGCGCCACCTGCAATTCCAGCCTTGCCAGCGGCGCGCCGACGCAGAAATGCAGGCCACCGCCAAAGCTGGCATACTGAGGCGTACGGGTGTCGCTGGCATGGCGCGCGGGATCAAAACGGTCTGCGCAGGGCCATGCGCGGTCGTCCCGGTTGGCTGAGGCCAAAAGTAAGCCGACCTGATCGCCGCGCCGAAAATCATGACCAAAGGCGTTTACATCTTCGTAGGCGTAGCGCGTGAACATATGCAGCGGCGGATCGAATCGCAGGATCTCTTCGGCCACTGCGGCGGCTGTTTCTGGGCGTGCAATCTGCCCGCCAAGCAGCAGATGCCGCAATCCGTTCCCAAGGGTGTGGACCGTCGCCTCGTGGCCGGCGTTCAATAATAGAATGCAGGTGGTGATCAGCTCGTCGGTGCTGAGTGTGTCGCCCACCTCTTCGGCGGTGATCAGCTGTGTGATCAGATCATCGCGCGGAGTGGCGCGGCGTTTGTTGACATAATCACGCAGAAAATCGGCGAACTCGGCGGCGGCGGTCGCTGCGGCGATTTCGACGCTGTGGCTGCGGCGGGCCTGATACATTGCCACCATCGCATTAGACCATGCCATCAATTGGCCCGCCATATCGTCGGGCACCCCCAGCAGGCGAGCGATAACAATCACCGGCAGCTTTTGTGCAAAGGCTGGCAGCAGGTCGCACCCGCCCGCAGGCAGCGCGTCAATCAACTGATGACAGAGTGTCGAGATTTCCGGTTCGAGCCCGGCAATCCTGCGGCTGGTAAAAGCACGCAGAACAAGGCTGCGCAGGCGGGTGTGGCGGGGCGGTTCGAGTTCCAGCATGGAATGCGCCTCAACCGCGTAGAACGGCGCCAAATGTGTGGGAATCGGCTGGACCAGTTCTGGCGGCACTTCTCGACCAAAACGACGGTCGCGCAGCAGCGCCTGCACCGCCTTTTGGCTGGTGGCACATGGCATGGCGTAATCCTGCCACCAGACGAGGTCGCCGGCGGCTCGCATCCGGGCATAGAGCGGGTAGGGGTTCTGATTGAACGCCGGATCAGCCGGGCCTTGGGTGAAATGCTGCATCGCGCGACCCTGCCGTGGCCGTGCGGCAGGTGCAAGAGCATCGTGGCGATCAGGGGGGCCAGGTGGAACGGGCTGGTCAGCGGGGGCGGGTTCTTGCTACCACAGGCAATGCGTTGGCTGTTTGGATCCCGACTTGCGCTTATGGCGCTGCTGCTCGCCGTCATTGCGTCGCTGGGCGGCGGAGTGTGGAGCTATGGCTATCGTCAGGCACTGGATCAGGTGGCGGCGCGCGGGGCCTCTGATCTGGCGCTGGCGGCGGATCGGCTGGTGACACAGTTGCAGCGCTACCGCGAATTTGCCGTGTTGATGGCCGAGCATCCGGCGCTTGAGGCACTGCATTCGGGTGGATCGGTGCCGGCGGCACAGGATGTGTTGCTGGGGGCCGCGGACAAAACCGGGACGCTGGCGGCATTCTATGCCGATGCATCGGGCCAGGTGCTGGCGGCGTCAACGCCGCTGTCATCTGCCGGGCTGGCACAGGAACCGGCGTTTCGTCGCGCGTTGCAGGGCGCGCTGGGGGCGACGCATGGCCGCCGGGCGGGGTTCGGACGCCGCACCTACAGCTTTGCCGCACCGTCCTTTGGGCCGGACGGACAGGTGCGTGGCGTGCTGGTGGCGGTGGTCGACATCGGTTCGCTTGAGCAGGACTGGCGCGGCGATCTGCCGACTGTCTATTTCACCGATCTGCGCGACGAGGTCTTTGTAACCAATCGGTCCGAGCTGCTGTTTTGGCGTCGCGCGGGTGAGGGGGCGATGGCTGCACCCGACGGTCGCCGGTTCGAGGTCAGCATACAGCATGTCGCGGGCCACAAGATTTGGCACCAGGACTGGAGCCCCTATGTGCCGCGCAGGGCGCTGTATCTGAGCACGCCATTGCCAGTGATTGACCTCGAAGGGGTGGCGCTGGTCGATGTGGCACCCGCGCGGCGGCTGGCGGCGTTGCAGGCTGCGGCAGTGGCGGCGGTGGGCCTGTTCTTTGGCGCGCTGCTGTTCCTTGCGACTGAACGGCGGCGCACGCTGGCACTGGCCAATGCCGTGCTTGAACAACGTGTGGCCGCGCGGACCCGCGCGCTGAGCCTCAGCAATACCGCATTGCGCCGCGAGGTGGCCGAGCGCCAAGAGGCCGAGTCAGCGCTGAAACGGGCGCAGGCGGATCTGGTGCAGGCAGGCAAGCTGAGCGCGCTGGGGCAGATGTCGGCAGGCATCAGTCACGAGTTGAATCAACCGCTGATGGCAATCCGGTCCTTTGCCGAAAACGGCAGCGCATTTCTGGACCGTGGGCGCCCGGACCGCGCGGGTGAAGCACTGGTGCGCATATCCGACATGGCTCAGCGGATGGGGCGGATTATCAAGAACCTGCGCGCCTTTGCGCGGCAGGAAAGCGCGCCGATCTCTCGCGTCGATCTGGGTGCCGTGCTGCAATCGGCAGTGGATCTGACCGAGGTACGGCTGCGCGAGGTGGGCGTGACGCTGGACTGGCAGCAACCGGATCAGCCGATCTGGGTCCGGGGTGGAGAGGTGCGGCTGGCGCAGGTCTTTGTCAATCTGGTAACGAATGCAGCGGATGTGATGGACGGTCGTGACCAGCGGCGATTGGTCATCGGTCTGGACGAAATTGGCCCTCTGACTGTGACCTTTTCTGACACTGGGCCCGGGATCGAGGAACCGGAACGGATCTTTGAACCGTTCTATACAACGCGGGCGATCGGCGCGTCCGAGGGGATGGGACTAGGTCTGTCGATCAGCTATGGGCTGGTCCAAAGTTTTGGCGGCTCCATCCGTGGGGCGAACCGGCCCGGCGGCGGGGCGGTGTTCTCGGTGGTGCTGGAACGCTGGCAAGAGGAACAGGCGGCATGAGCCCGGTGCGCGTACTTTTGGTGGACGATGACGCGGCTGTGCGCGAGGCGCTGGGCCAGACGCTCGAACTCGCGTCGTTCGAGGCGATCATGGCGGGGTCCTTTGTCGAGGCCAAGGATCACATTCGCCCGGGTTTTGAGGGCGTGGTGGTGTCGGATATCCGGATGCCGGGGCGCGACGGCTTCCACCTGCTGGATTTCGCGCGCGAGACGGATCCGGACCTGCCAGTGATTCTGTTGACGGCTGAGGGGGATATTCCCATGGCCGTGCGGGCGATGGCGGCGGGGGCGTTCGATTTTTTGGAGAAACCCTGCGCGCCTGCGGACCTGACCTCGGTGATCGAACGCGCGCTGCGGACGCGGGGTCTGGTGTTGGAAAACCGGCGGCTCAAGGCACAGATCGAAACGGGGGATGCGGCGGCGCGGCTGGTGTTTGGCGAATCTGCGCTGGCCGAGGGGTTGCGGGCACGTGTGCGCGCAGCCGCACGTGCCGGAACCGAGGTCCTGATCACTGGCGCTCCGGGCACCGGCATCTCAAAAATCGCCGAGGTGGTGCATCTGTGTTCGAACCGCGCCAAGGGTCCGTTCGAAAAGCGCGCCTCAAGTGGGCTGAGCCGCGTCGCACTCGACCAGCTGATTGACGCCTGCGCCGGGGGCACGCTGTTCTTGGACGATATCGGTGCTTTGCCGACGGATGCGCAGATGGCGCTGGTCGATGCGCTTGAGGCGCGGCGGGTGGCACTGATCGCCGGCAGTACACAGGATCTGCGACGGCTGGTCGACGATGGCGGGCTGAGCGCCGAGTTGTTTTACCGGCTCGAAGTGATGCCGGTGCGAATCCCATCGATGTCCGAGCGGCCCGAAGATATCCCGGTGTTGTTTCGCCATTACGTGGCGCAGGCGAGCGAGCAGGCCGGGCTGGCCCCGCCCGAGATCACGCCAGAGGTGATCGCCGGTCTGATGGCACAGGACTGGCCGGGGAATGCACGGGCACTCATGTCGGCAGCGATGCGCTTTGCCCTCGGGCTGGGCGAAGCTGAGCCAAAGGACGCAGGCATGGGTTTGACCGATCAATTGGCACAGGTGGAACGCTCGCTGCTGGGCGAAGCGTTGCGGCGCGCGGGGGGGCAGGCCAGCGTTGCGGCTGAGGCGCTGAAACTGCCGCGCAAGACCTTTTACGATAAGCTGGCGAAATATGGGCTGAAGCCTGAACGCTATCGCTGATATATGAATGCCACCTATCGGCGACCGATAGGCGAATATTATCATTAATAATCAGCACTATGGACGGTATAAATTGATCCCGGGCCATGCGTGTCGCGCGTGGACTTAGGGCAGAACCAACGCCAGTACCGATCCAAGGGAATTGGTGGTTTGTAGCATCACAAACAGCATCGCGATCGACGCGACTTGCGCGGCAAAGCGCAGCCGGATGTGCGGCAGATAAGTTTCGATTACCTTCCGTGCGACATCGGTCAGCGTGGAGGCCAGCATTGGGCGTCTCGCGGCACGGTCGTTCGTCTGAGCTTCGCGGGGAATCGTTGAGTCCGTATCCGCGACGAAATGATCGGCAGAGTCGGCAACCGCAGTCCGCGCGACCCTGGCTTTGGACGGGGTTGGTTGCGACCGCTCGATCACTGAGGCAGGCGGCTCTTCGGCCAGCTCGATGCAGAACCGGCGGATCAGGCGCCGCTCTAGATCGTCATCCATCTGTTGATCTCGCGGGGCTGACAAAATGGTGGCGCGGCGTGGCGCTTCTGCGATCTGCGGGATCTTGTCTTTGGCGTAGCCCCAGGACGGTTTTTGGTGCAGGGGTTGCATATTGGAAGCCGTCTGGGGGACCACAGGGGGCGTGACCAGAGCAACAACCGGGGTGCGACGCGGCGACACATACCGTCGCAACGCGATGAATTCGCCTCGGTCGAGGCGGACATCGCGATTGTCCCACTCCACCAGCTCTGCATTGCAGAGGGCAAAGGCCGCGAGCACAATATCCGACAGCACCTGCGCGCCATGTTCGTCACTATAGGCTGCATCGCGAAACGCCCGCGCCTCGATCACGATCCGGGGGGGCCGGTCGGGCTGATCCAGTTCAACCCGCACCGCGAGGTCAAGCGTCTCACCCGCCGTATGACAGCGCCGCGATGACACCAAAGGCGGGTCGCCGCGCGGGCAATCCAACGTGGCCAGAACGTCGCGTGCAATCTCAAGATACTTGCCCGGCTCCAAATCTGTGGAATCGGGCATGATCAGCGCGGCATAGGCATTCACAGGACGCGTCATCACAAAATTATCCGTCTGCGGTTATACATAGGTTAACTATTGCGACGAATCTGGGTGAAAATACGGCCTCCCCGCGACAATGCTGCGGATATTGCGCGACTATCCTTGAATGCGGGCCGCCATCAGCGCAATCGCTTTTTGATAGACGGTGGCCGCATTCCAGTCCTTGATCACGTTGAAATTTGGCTGACCTTCCTGATAGCCGACGCCGGGGCGCCAGCCCTTTTGCCGCAGGAAATTGGCGGTCGATGCCATGGCGTCGGTCTCATTGTAGAAATCCACGCGACCGTCACCGTTGCCGTCCACACCATATTGCAGGGCGTTGCCGGGCAGAAACTGAGTGTGGCCCAGTTCGCCATGTTTTGCACCACGGGTGTCGGTCGTGATCGAACCGTGATCGACCAGCTTAAGCGCTCCGATCGCATGCGGGACAAAAAACGCCGAGCGGCGGCAATCATAAGCCAGCGTCGTGATCGCCGAAACAACCGAGCTGTCCCCCATGAAGCCGCCAAAGGCTGTCTCCATGCCGTGAATGGCAATCAGCACGCCTGCAGGTACACCATACCGCTGTTCCAGCGCGCCGTAAAAGTCGGGGTTGCGGGCCAAGCGTTTGCGGCCCTGTGCCACAATCGTATCCGCGCCGCGTATCTTGAGGAATTTGTCGAGCGAGTATTTAAAACTCTTTTGGTTGCGGTCGGCGCTGATGGTGCTGTTGGAATAGCGGGTGCTGGCCAGAGCCTGCAAGCCGCGCTGACCTACACCGGCCGACTGAGCCTCGCGGGCAAAGGCGGTTTTCCATGTTTCGAAACCCGCACCGGAATTGCCGCATTGCGCGGCCAGGGTCGGGGTGGACATGAACAGACTGAAACCAAAAATGATCAAAACGCGGCGCATATGGCCCTCCGGGATACTTCTTTTGTAATAAGAATAGCCCTAAATCGCAGCATGGCAAAGTCGGGATTTCCGACTGGCTGTTTAACCGCCGATCCGCATCGCACCACCCCGCCCGTCAGTTCGGCACAATCGTAAAAAAGGCGCCCCAGCAGGGACGCCTTTCACTGTTCAGACTGCCAATGGGATCAGCAGCTATAGTACATGCCGAACTCGACCGGGTGGGGCGTGTGCTCGTACAATTCGATTTCTTCCATCTTGAGCGCCATGTAGCCCTCGATCTGGCTTTTGGTGAACACGTCACCTGCAAGCAGGTATTCGTGGTCTTTTGTCAGCTCTTCCATCGCCTCGCGCAAGCTGCCGCAAACCGTCGGGATGCCGGCCAGTTCTTCGGGGGGCAGATCATAGAGGTTCTTGTCCATCGCCTCGCCCGGGTCGATCTTGTTCTTGATGCCGTCAAGGCCGGCCATCAGAAGGGCAGAGAAACACAGATACGGGTTTGCTGCGGGATCGGGGAATCGTGCCTCGACGCGTTTGGCTTTCGGCGAATCTGTCCACGGGATTCGTACACAGCCCGACCGGTTGCTGGCCGAATAGGCGCGCAGAACGGGTGCTTCAAAGCCGGGGATCAGACGCTTGTAGCTGTTGGTCGACGGGTTGGTGAACGCGTTCAGCGACTTGGCATGGCTCAGGATACCGCCGATGAACCACAGCGCCTCAGAGCTGAGGTCAGCGTACTTGTCGCCGGCAAACAGCGGCTTGCCGTCTTTCCAGATCGACATGTTGCAGTGCATGCCAGTGCCGTTGTCGCCATAGATCGGCTTGGGCATAAAGGTTGCCGATTTGCCGTAGGCCTGCGCCACGTTGTGGATGACATACTTGTACTTCTGAAGCTCATCCGCCTGTTTGGTCAGCGTGCCAAAGATCAGACCCAGCTCGTGCTGGCACGACGCCACCTCGTGGTGATGCTTGTCGACCTTCATGCCCAGACGTTTCATGGTCGAGAGCATTTCGGCGCGGATGTCCTGACCGTCGTCGATCGGGTTGACCGGGAAATAGCCGCCCTTGATGCCGGGACGGTGGCCGGTGTTGCCCATCTCGTATTCGGTGTCGGAATTCCAGGCCGCGTCCAGCGCGTCGACTTCGTAGGACACTTTGTTCATCTTGTTGCAATAACGCACGTCGTCGAACAGGAAGAATTCGGCCTCGGGGCCCCAGTAGGACACGTCGCCAATGCCGGAAGACTTGAGATAAGCCTCGGCCTTTTCCGCGGTGCCGCGCGGATCACGGTCATACGCTTCGCCGGTGTCGGGTTCTACAACCGAGCAATGGATGCACAGCGTTTTTTCGGCGTAGAACGGGTCGATGTAAACACTTTCCGTGTCGGGCATCAGCTTCATGTCCGAAGCTTCGATGGACTTCCAGCCGGCGATCGACGAGCCGTCGAACATGAAACCGTCATCAAGGAAATCCTCGTCCACGAGGTCCGCGACAACGGTCACGTGCTGGAGTTTGCCGCGGGGATCGGTAAAGCGGATATCGACATAGTCGATACCTTCATCCGCAATCAGTTTGAGAACTGCTTCATTGCTCATTCCCTGTGTCCTTTTCTGTCTTTTCGAAACTGTGGTCTGGTGTGTGATGGTCAGAGTGCGTCGGAGCCGGATTCGCCTGTCCGGATACGGATAGCCTGCTCAACGTTGGTCACAAAAATTTTGCCGTCGCCGATCTTGTCGGTTTTTGCCGCGGCAATGATCGCCTCGATGGCGCCGTCGACCTGATCGTCGTCCAGTACCACTTCGATTTTCACCTTGGGCAGAAAATCAACGACATATTCGGCGCCACGATACAGTTCTGTATGGCCCTTCTGACGGCCAAAGCCTTTGACCTCGATCACCGACAATCCCTGAATGCCCGCGTCTTGCAGGGCTTCCTTGACCTCGTCGAGTTTGAACGGCTTGATGATCGCTTCGATCTTCTTCACGCCTTGCCTCCTCGTCAATATTGCATCCCGCTCAGACCACTTCTGCGGATATGTCACAATTGTATAGGCTCAGGAAAGCGGGATCGGGACAAACCAAAATAAGCGTTATGATTAAATATTAAGCATGAAGCGCGATATTTAGACTCTTTTAAAACTCACGCCTTTAGACCGTTGTTTCGCGCCGTTCTGCGTGGGGATGGGCCGCGGTTTTGGGTCGAGAGGGGGCACTTACTTGTTCGTACCGCTGCCCGGCAGACAGCAGCATATTTCAGAGTGCCACACATGGGGGGCCAGATTGGGATGGGGTGCGATTGGTCGACAGGCAGCCGACCAAGTGCCTGGCCTTACGGCTGACTCTGGATTGACATCATACACCGAAATCCGTCCGCCCGAGGTTGAGGCAGGTGCGGCAACGCGAAATGACCGTTTGGATCACACCCGTCAATGCGCCCCATGGGCAAGGCGCCAAGCCATACGCAGCGCCTCGATGGTTGAACTGGCGTTGGCCTGTCCAGTGCCTGCGATGTCAAAGGCGGTGCCGTGGTCGGGCGAGGTGCGGATGAACGGCAAACCTAAGGTGACATTCACGCCCCGGTCAAAATCCAGCGTCTTGATCGGGATCAAAGCCTGATCGTGATACATGCAAACCGCTGCATCATAGCTGGCGCGGGCGGCGGCGTGGAACATCGTGTCGGCGGATAGCGGCCCGCGCAGGTCCATACCTTCGGCCCTCAGTGCGTCCAGCGCGGGGGTGATCAGCGTGATTTCTTCGTGCCCCATCTTGCCGCCTTCGCCCGCATGGGGGTTTAGGCCGGCAACAGCGATGCGCGGCGCCGCAATTCCAAACTGCGCGATCAGCGCCGCATGAGTGATGCGCAGGCGCGCAGTCAAAAGATCGGTCGTCAGTGCTGCGGGCACCTCGGACAGCGGGATATGGATGGTGGCCGGTACCACACGCAGCTGATCCGACGCCAGCATCATCACCACTTCGCCGACATTTGCGAGATGGGCAAGAAACTCGGTATGGCCGGGAAAGGCAAAGCCGGCACCGTCCTGCAACGCCTGCTTGTGAATCGGCAGCGTACACAAGGCTGACGCCGCCCCGGCGCGCACCAGTGCCACCCCGCGCGTGATCGCATCTATCACGCCCTGAGCCTGTGCAGGTTGCGGACGGCCAGGCGTACGCGCTCCGGCAAACGGCATATGCAGCACCGGAAGTCCGGCGCTGGCGGCGTTCATGGCCTGCTCTGGCGCCGTGATCTGAACCGAGGTTGCATTGGCAGGCAGATGCGCGGCGTCACCAATCCAAAAGAACGGAACTTCGCCACGCAGGGCCGACCATGCTGCCACCGCCAGTTCCGGGCCAATGCCCGCGGGTTCACCGCAACTTAGCGCGATGGGCGCCGGTGCGCCCGCCCCTTTGGTCATCGCTCGGTGATGCGGGCGTCGGCGCGCAACGCGGCAAGATAGCTGTCGGCCTGAGATCCAAGCTGGCGGTTGCGCAGACCGATGGCCAGATCCTCACGCGAGGCATCTGCGCTGATCGCGGTACTGCGCCCGCACAGCATCAGGAACACCAGTGTCTGTCCGTTGGCACGGGTCAGCGCTGTCGAGACTTCGCCGGGGTCCAGCTTGCTTAGTTCTATGGCGATGTCGGTGGGGATATCGGCGGGCGCCTTGCTGCCGCGCTCAAGCACCTCCTCGGGCTGCCCTTTGGCGGCACCATACAAGTCGTCGCACCGGTCCACTTTGCCTGCCAGCACACGGGCGCGGGCCAGTGTGTCGGAACTGCGACCGCCGGGCATGTAATAGGCTGCGTATTCCACGGCGGTGATTTCGGGCGCGGTATAGCCCGTTTCTTCGATCCCACGCAGCTGGAACAGTGCCACGGCGTCGGGAATAGGCAGCGGCGCTGTCACTTTGCCCGGTGCCAGGCCCAGCACCAAAGGTTGCAGGACCGGCGGCAGGTCCGACAGGTTCTGCCAGGGCAGACGCCCGCCAGCGCCGCGCGATGCGGTGGCCGAATATTTGCGTGCCGCAGCCGAAAATTCGGCCTCGGTTGTGTATTGCGCGATCTGCTGCGCCCGGGCACGGACGGCTTCTGCCTCGGGTGGGGGGGCCGGCATGATAATCTCGGACAGCAGAACCCGCACGGAACCGGCACCGCTGCCACCGCTGGAAAGGGCGCGGTCGATCTCGGCCTCGTTGATCCGCACACGGGGGCCAAAGCGCGCCTGCACCAGCTGTCGCCATGCCACGCCCGCGATCACGAAGTCACGGAAGGTCTGTTCGGCCACGCCCGACGCGCCAAGAGATTCGACGAACTCTTCGCGCGAGAGTTGCGCCCGGCTGGCAAACTCGGTCATGCCGTCCAGCACTTCTTCTTCGGCGGGGACCAGTCCGGCTGCCTTGGCGGCCTGCACCCGCAGCCTGTCGTCGATCAGCTGTTCGCGCGCCAGCGTGCTTGGGTCACCCGGCGCGTTCAGCAACTTCAGCATCAGGGCGCGCTGTTCCAGCTCAAAGCCGGTGATGACCGCGTCATTGACTGTGATCGCCGGGGCAAACAGCCCCTGCGCCCGGCTGCCCACGGGCAAAGCAAGTACAAAGAATGCGCCCAGAACCACGGCACAAAGGCGGGGCAGGCTGCGAAACGGGGGGCGGGTCATCTGGTGCTGCATGAGCGGCGGTACTCCTTGGCGCTGCCGCCGGTGCTGAAGCCTTTCAGCGCGACGGTCAGTCCGAAATCGGTCGATGGTTCAAGGTTAGTTGAGGATGCGAACTTGCGCGAGACCGAAAAGGTCACCTGCGCGCATTCGTTCTGGTATTCGATGTCGAGGGCGGCCTTGTCATAGCGTTTGTCGGCCAGATCATAGCGGACTTCGGTTTCCGCCGCCCAGCGCGGGGTGAATTCATAGCGCCCCTCAAAGGTCCATTCCGACACCGCCTGATCGCGGTCTTCGTCCGGGTCGGTGACCAGCAACACATATGAAGCGGTCAGATCCATGCGATCATTCGCCCAGCCGGCCCGGGCCTCGGCCTTGTCGATGCGCAGATTGTCGGTGTCAAACAGCCCGCGCGCCGAAAAGCGCAGCCCGTCCTGCGTTGCCAGATGCCCGGCGACAAGGAAATCTGACGTCGTATTCGACAGGCCGGAAGAGCGGGAAAAAGCGCTGTCGTATTCTTCGTGCCAGACCCGGCCCAGGGTCAGCCCGGCGGCCCAGCCATCAGGGTCGTCGCGCAGGAACCGCACGCCAAGCGCCGAAAGGCGGCCACGTTCGCGCCGGTCGGGCGCGGCAAAGCGTGACAGCGACAACAAATTCCCCTCGCTGAACTCCGAGCGGGTGCTTTCGTCATTCGGCACGTTGAGCCTGTCACCACCGACCCAGCCCAGTTGTGCCACCGGCTCGATCAGGTAATGCGCGCCGTCAGTGCCACTTTTGGTCCAGGGCCAGCGCAACTCGACCGAGGCGGCGGGGGTGACCTGGCTGACATCGTTCGGACTGGTTGCGTCCTGATTGATCCAGAAACGATCGACCCACAGCTGCCCGAGCGCCCCGGCGCGGATGCCGCCGGGCAGGGTCCAGCGGTCGCGCCAGCTGATATCGGTGGTCAGGCGGGTGACGTCGCGACCGTCAACGATGCTGTCGTCGTCGGTGCCGTCCACATCATCGTCGGAATAGCGATAATGGTTGTGCGCCACGGCGGAAAACCGCAGCTCGCCGCCAATCCGACGCGGAAACAGGCGTCGTTCGTATTGCAGGTCGGTGATGATCGACGGTTGCGTGGCGTTGCTGTCGCCATCGAGCAGGCTGTTGTAGTGGATGATTCCACCCGAAATGTACTCATCCCGGCGCACGCGACTGATGACCAGCTCGCTCTCCAGGCGGTCGGCACCTGAATAGTCGTAATCGTTCAGGTAAGCCTCGTCCGATGAGGTTTCGATGCTAAAGCTCAGCTTGAAATCGCGGGGCAGGTCAAACAGACCTTCGGCAAAGAAATACCCGCGCGTGTCCTGCGGAATCAGCGTGTCCTGAGTCAGCGCGCCGTTCAGCTCAATCGCGCCATTGCGGAACGCGCGGCGATAGCGCGCCTCAAGCGTGCGGGTTTCCTGCGACAGATAGGGTGTCAGTGTGATGTCCTGATGATCACCAATCGGGATGAAATACGGCGTCTTGATGCCAAACCCCAGCAATGTGGTCGACCGGATCGACGGGATCAGGAATCCCCGTGCCCGGTCCAATGTGGGATCGGGCAGGCGCATGTAGGGGATGTAGAACACCGGCACATCCAACACCCGCAGTGTCGCGTTCTCGAAATATAGCTGGCGTTCCAGCTGGTCATGCACGACCCGTGTGGCGCGGATCTGCCACAGTGGCGCAGAGGTGTCGCCGCACACCTGGCACGAGGTCACCGCCACGCGGCTAAGCTGGGTATAGCGGCCACCAACGCGGCGCGCCTCGACTGACGCGATCTGCAATTGTTCGTCCAGCACCATGCGGGCACCGTTCAGCAGGCCGTTTTCGATCCCGGAATCGATCTGGCCGCTATCCGCCACCAGCACGTTGCCCTGCGGGTCGGTGATGCGGATCGGGCCGGTCAGGGTCAGGCGGTCTGTCTCGCTGTCATAGACGATTTGCGTCGCGGTCAGTCGGGTGCCATCATACAGCGCCTCGACGTTGCCAGACGCGATCAGCCGTGTCTCGCCCTCGACCTGCACCAGATCAGCGATCAGCAGCGCCGCGTCTGGCTGCGCGTCATTTTGCTGCGCCGCAAGAGGTGTGGCCAGCAGCCAGAACAGGGCAATCAGACGCCGCATCAGCCATCCTCCATATGCAAGATGATCCCGATCGCCAGCAAGAGCGACGCCAGAGGCGGCGCCCAGGCCGCGAGAATTGGTGAGATCTGGCCGTTGTCGCCGAGGATCTGCGCGAAATTGCGGATGTAATACAACCCAAAGCCCAGCATGATCGCCGCCAGAACCGCAATTCCGGTCCGCCCCAAGCGGCTATGGCGCATAGTGAACCCGGCCCCCAGCAGGACAAGCGCAACAAGGAACAGCGGCCGTGCCAGCTCCATCTGCAACCAGACTTGATGGCGGCGTGCAGAAAATCCGGCCTGTTCCAGATCGGCAATATAGGCGGGCAGATCCCAGATTGACACCACAGACGGGTCGCCGAACCGGTCACGGATGCTGTCCTGCGTCAGGGTTGAAGGCAGGGTGAACATCACGTCCCGCGTCGCGGCGATTTCTGGGTTCTCGCCGGTGCCCAGCGGCCAGGACTTGGCGTCGCGCAGCACCCAGCGCCCGGTTTGCAATTCGGCCGATGCGGCCTGAAGCCTGCGGACCGGACCACGCTGAGGGGCATATTGCACAAAGCTGACATCATACAGGATCGTGGCCTCGGGGTTGGCGCGGCTGGCGCGGATTACAGTCTGGCCTTCGGCGTCGCCCTGGCGCAGCCACAGCCCCTCGGCCCCGATGGACAGAACATCCGTTCCGCCATTCTCAAAGGTTTCAGCCATCTGGACATAGCGTTTCGAGGTTGCCGCCACAATCGGGTTCCCCATCCCGACTGCGAGGGCACCGATCACTGCGGCAACCATGGCCGGCGCGACAATCGCCGCCATGCCCGACCGGCCCGAGGCCCGTGTAACCACAAGCTCGGATGACCGTGCCAGACCCAGAAACAGCGCGATGGTCGCAAGGATCATCACCAGCGGCAACATCTGATACAGTGATTGCGGCGTGTTGAGCAGCGTCAGCACCACCACATCGGAAAAGGTCACAGAGGCATCGAACCGACGAATCTGATCGACCAGATCCAGCAGCCCGACAAACAGAAAGAACACCATCAGCACGCTGAGGAACATCCGCAAAAACCGGCGCGCAAAGTAGTAATGCAGGATCATGCTGTCACAGCCCGTTTGCCGCGCCACCGGCGCGGGGTCCGGCTGCGGCTGGCCGCACGCAGCAGCAGGCCAGAGATCACCAGCCCGATCAGCGACGGCAGATAGATCAGCGGCCAGAGCGCGGCGTTGGCCCGCACCGGATCGCTGACGGCACTTTCCGCCAGCTTGATCACCACCAGCAGAAAGATCGCGCCGACGATTTGCTTGCCGACGCCAAATCGGCTGAAACCGCCGACCATCAGCGCCGAATAGCCGATCAGCGCCGCGACCACCGCCAGAATCGGTTGCTGGAACCGCATATGCGCCTCTTCGAGGATCTCTCCACGTGTGTCGCGCGCCTCTTCGGCGACGGCGTCGGTGTCGAGCAGCAGCTCGGATGTGGGGATGAATTCGCGCTTGCGTCGGCCCGGACCATCGGCGGTGATCAATGCGCTGATATCATAGGTGAGATCGGCGAAATTGGTGGTCGACAATCGCTCTCCGTCGCGCACCAGGGTTTGCGCCAGACCCGACCGCATCACCAGCTTGGGGCCCTCAGCATCGCGCAGGACATAGGCGCTCTGGGCGGTGTAGATCACTGCGCGATCCTCTTGTCGGCGGTCCGACAGGAACACATCGCGCAGCTCGCCCTCATCCGTGATGTTGCGGATATAGAACGTCACGCCCTTGGCCGGATGCAGGAACACGCCGTCGCGCAGCAGCCGCGCGCTGAGAGATCCCGATATCTCGGTCTCGCGTTCGCGCAGTTGGGCCAGGCTGGCGGGGACGAGGAAATGCGTCAGCACCATCATCATCGCCGCGATGATCAGGCCAAAGCACAGCACCGGGCGGGCCAACTGCCAGGGCGAAAACCCTGTGGCCTGTACCACAGTCAGTTCGGACTCTGCACTCATCCGGTTGGTGACATAGACCGCCGCGGCAAAGGACGCCATCGGCAGCACCATGCGGATCACGTTGGGCAAACTCAGCGCGGTGAATTCAAGGAACACCCCCGCCGTATGCCCGTCCGCAATCAGTCTGTCGAACAGGATCACCGCGCGGTTGACCCAGTAGACCGACACCAGAACGAGTGCGAAGAATCCGAACATCACCATGAGTTGCGACAGCACGTATCTGTCGAATCTGGCCAATCGTCTCTCCCCGGTCACAGCAGCGTTGGCGTGACCATATCGGGTGTTGAGGCCGGGGAAAAGGTCGCTCTGGTCAATGGTTCCTTTGGGCATTACCTCTTGGGACAAACAGATGTGAGGATGATGACATGACAGAATTGCGCAAGATCACGTTCGACGCGGTGAATTTACCGGCTCTGCCTGATGCAACCGGCCACATCGCAGTGTTTGTGACGCCGGACGGCAAGCTGAGCATTGGCGCACGGAGGCTGAACCGGCTGACCAAAGGTGCGGTGGCGCGGGCGGTCGAATCTGAGCGCTGGGAAAAGCTCAAGACCGGCGACGTGCTGAGCTTGTCTTTCCCCGTCGGACTCGCCGCCGAGGCGCTGGATCTGGTGCGTCTTGATCGCCGCCCTTCGGTGGCCGAAGCCCGCAAGGCTGGCGCGGCGTTGGCGCGTATGGCAGGCAGTGCAGGCATTCTGGTGCTGTGCGAAAGTCAGTCGCGCGCGGCCGAGGTTGGTTTTGGTCTGGCATTGCGCGGCTACGCCTTTACCGATCATCGCACCGACAAAGGCGAACTGCCGGAACCCGCAGTGTTGGCCTGTTCGAATCCTGACAGCGTCGCAGCCGAGGCCGCTGCGCTGATGGCGGTGGCCCAGGGTGTCGCGTTTACTCGCGATCTGGTGAATGAACCTGCCAATGTGCTGACCACGGTCGAATTTGCCGCCCGTCTAGAAGGGTTGCGCGATCTCGGGGTCGAGGTCGAGGTGCTGGAAGAGGATCGGCTGGCCGAATTGGGTATGAACGCGCTGCTGGCGGTCGGGCAGGGGTCCGTCACGCCATCCAAGGTGGTTGTCATGCGCTGGAACGGCGGCGGGGACGAGGCGCCGTTGGCATTGGTCGGCAAAGGGGTGGTGTTCGACACTGGCGGCATTTCGCTGAAAGCCGCCGCTGGCATGGAATCCATGACGATGGATATGGGCGGCGCGGGTGTTGTCGCCGGTACGATGCGGGCGCTGGCGCTGCGCGGGGCCAAGGCGAATGTGGTCGGTCTGGTCGGGCTGGTCGAAAACATGCCGGATGCTGCTGCGATGCGGCCCGGCGATGTTGTCACCTCGATGAAGGGCGACACGATCGAGATCATCAACACCGATGCCGAGGGGCGGCTCGTCCTGTCTGACGTCATGTGGTATGCACAGGAAACTTATAAGCCCTCTGCGATGATCGACCTTGCCACGTTGACCGGTGCCTGCATCGTCGCACTGGGGCACGAAAACGCGGCAATCTATTCGAATGATGACGCCCTGTGTGCCGGCCTGCTTAAGGCGGCCGAGGCCGAACAAGAGGGCGCATGGCGGATGCCGATGGGCGGGGCCTATGCCGACCTGATCAAAACGCCGATGGCGGATGTCAAAAACTCGGGTGGCCGGCCTGCCGGGTCGATCACCGCCACCGAATTCCTGCGCCGGTTCGTCAAGGACGAGACGCCGTGGATTCACATCGATATCGCCGGGGTGGCGCATGTGCCGCGGGATCTGGTGCTGTCGACCAAGGGCGCGACCGGCTGGGGCGTCATGACGCTGAACCGGCTGGTGGCTGAACGGTTCGAACGGGACTGAGCGCAATGGGGGCGGCCTATTTCTATCACCTGACGCATAACCCGCTTGAGGTGGTATTGCCGCAACTGCTGGGGCGCGCGCTGGCGAATGACTGGCGCGTTGCCGTGCGGGGGCGCGATGCGGCGCGGATGGGCTGGCTGGACGAACGGCTGTGGCTGGGGCCCGAAGAGGGGTTTCTGCCACACGGGCTGGCGGGCGGGCCGCATGATGCGGCGCAGCCCGTCCTGTTGACAACCGGGGCTGCCGCCAACAATCCGGCCTGTCTGATGAGCGTCGATGGCGCCGAGGTCGGGCCAGACGAAGTGCAGGCGCTGGAACGGGTTTGTGTGCTGTTCGACGGCCACGATGCGCAGGCGCTGGATCAGGCGCGCGGCCAGTGGCGGTTGCTGACCGGGGCCGGGTGCAAGGCGCAATACTGGTCCGAAGAAACCGGGCGCTGGAAGAAAAAGGCCGAGGCCTGATCTTGGGTCGGCGCCGGACCGGGCGCACACCATATCACGAGAAGTGAATCTGAATAAATACGTTGTGGTTGACTGCTCACTCATCGCGGCAGCTAGGGCGGTTAGCGTTCCAGGATCATTTTACCGCCGGAAATTTCAAGCCGGTCAAAGCGTTGCAAATAGGTCATGCCAAGCAGAGATTGCTCCATCTCGCCCTCGTTGACGTAGGCGCCGACGCGCTTGTCGATGAACGGCCCCAACTGCACGCTGTCCAGTGTCACAGGGGCAGTGCGCACCGGCCCATTGGCTGTCATCGCTTCGGAAAAATAGGCCAGACCGGCGGCATTCAGTCCAATCCGCCCGGCATCGTCAGCCGTCAGAACCACGCCGCTGGCACCGGTGTCGACGACAAACCGTACCGGCGTATCATTGATCGTCAGGGTCACATAATAGTGTCCGTCGGGTGCGCGTGGCAGCTCGACCCGGCCGGAATCGGCAAAGACCGCCTGACTGGGGCGCACGGTCTGGCGGATGTCCCCCCACATACCGATGGCCGCGATCGTGCCGACAAAGATCAGGCCCCAGACCGCCGCATTCTGAAATGTGCGCGACAGGTTGCCCCGATTCTGCACCAGGACCCAGAACACCAGCACCGCGCCAAGAATGACAAGGTAGATCAGATTTCCAAAATCATTCGAAGACATGTGCCGCCTGTCTGTCAGTTACACAGATCAGATAGGGGGTAGCGCGCGGGTTTTGAAGGTGCGCAGTATCCCACGTCTAGCTGGCCAGACCAAAGGCACGCAGCCCGTCCAGCACAAACTGGACCGACAGTGCCGCCAGCAACATTCCCAAAAGCCGCGTCACAACCGTGATTCCAGTTGTTCCCAGCATCCGTTCGATAACCCCGGCTGAGAGAAAGAGCAGCAGCACGATCAGCAGAACGGCGATCAGCACACCCAGCACCGAGGCCATGCCAACCGCGCCCTGAGCCTGTCCGGTCAGCAAAATAATCGAGGCAATGGCGCCGGGACCGGCAATAAGCGGGATCGCAATCGGAAAGACTGACGGATCGGGCATGTCCTGTGGCGTGGAGGTCTTGTCCTCGCGCCGCTTGTTGCGCCGTTCAAACAGCATATCCAGCGCGGTCAGGAACAGCAGGATTCCCCCCGAAATGCGAAAAGCGGGCATCGAAATGCCGATAAAGTTCAGCACGGATTCGCCGAGAAATGCGAAAAGGAACAACACGCCGGCACCGACAAGACAGGCGCGATAGGCGACCGCGCGCCGGTGGCGTGCATCTGCCCCGGCGGTCAAGGCAATAAAGATTGGCGTCAAACCGATCGGGTCGATCACCACAAACAGGGTGACAAAGGCGGGGATTAAAAGGGCTGCGTCCATAGGGGCGCAGCCTTAGGCATTGCAGGTCGATCTTGCAATGGGCGTAATGGCCGGGCGCTGTTTCAATAAGCACGCAGACCTCAATCGTCCGAACGGGCGTCAGACGGTCTCAGCTTCGTCCAGCTTTTCCAGCGCGGCCATCCACAGTGCCTCTGCCCGGCCCAATGCCTCCATCACCTCGGCGTATTTTTTGTTCCAGGTGGCCAGTTCGCCCGCACGGGTATCGTCGTAAAGCTCCGGATTGGCGAGTTTTTTTGCCAGCTTGTCACGCATATCATTCAGCTTGGCGACACGTTCCTCGCCTTTGCGGGCGTCCGAGCGCAGCGCCAGAATCGCGTCACGCGACGGGCGCTTGGGTTTTTCCTGGATAGGTTTCGCTGGTTTGATGGGCTTGTCGGGTTGCAGCAACAGCTTGCGATACGCCTCGAGGTCGTCCTCGTAGGGGGCGACCGAACCATCCTTGACCAGCCAGAGCCGGTCCGCGACCATGCTGAGCAGGTGCATGTCGTGGCTGACCAGAATGACAGCACCGGAATAGGCGGTCAGCGCCTCGACCAATGCCTCGCGCGATTCGATGTCGAGGTGGTTGGTCGGCTCATCGAGGATCAGCAGATGGGGTGCGTCGATGGTGGCCAGCAGCAGCGACAGGCGCGCCTTTTGACCACCCGACAAGCGTCCGACCTCGGTGTCTGCCTGATCGGCGCCCAGACCAAAGCCCGCCAATTGGGCCCGCAGTTTCGACTGCATCGTATTGGGGCGCAGCCGTTGCAGGTGCGAGAGGGGAGATTCGTCGATATGCAGTTCATCGACCTGATGCTGGGCGAAATAGCCAATCCTTAGCTTGTTTGAGCGGGTCATCTTGCCGTCCATCAGCGGCAGACGGTCCGACAGCAGTTTGGACAGCGTAGATTTGCCCTGACCGTTGCGACCCAAAAGCGCGATGCGGTCGTCCTGATCAATGCGCAGATTCAGTCGGCTGAGAACCAGGGTGTCGCCATAGCCGGTCGACCCGCCTTCGATATGAATGATCGGCGGCGACAGCTCGTCCGGCTGCGGAAAGCTGAACACGCGCTTGGCCATCTCTTCGGGCGGGGTGATCGTGTCCATCTTTTCGATCATCTTGACACGGGCCTGGGCCTGCTTGGCTTTGGACGCCTTGGCCTTGAACCGGTCAACGAATTTTTGCAGGTGATCTTTGCGGGCCTGCTGTTTTTTGGCCATCGACGTCAGCACGGCACGCTGTTCGGCGCGCTGGCGGGCGAACTGGTCGTAGGGACCGTTCCAGAAGGTCAGCTTTTTCTCTTCGAGGTGCAGGATTCCGCCAACGGCGCGGTTCAGCAGTCCGCGGTCGTGCGAAATGATGATGACGGTATGCGGATATTTGGCCAGATAGGATTCCAGCCACAGCGCCCCTTCGAGGTCGAGGTAGTTGGTCGGTTCGTCCAGCAGCAGCAGGTCGGGCTGCGCAAAGAGTACCCCCGCCAGTGCCACCCGCATCCGCCAGCCACCGGAAAAGGCGCTGCACGGCATTTTCTGCGCGTCGTCGTCAAAACCCAAACCCTTGAGAATCGACGCGGCGCGCGCTTCGGCGGACCAGGCGTCGATATCGGCCAGCCGAGTCTGAATTTCCGCGATGCGATGCGCATCCTGCGCGGTCTCGGATTCGGCCATGAGTTTGGCGCGCTCGGTGTCTGCGGCCAGCACCGTGTCGATCAGCGAGGTTTCCGACGCTGGCACCTCTTGGGCTACCCCGCCGATCTTGGCGCGGCTGGGCAGCGAAATGATACCACTGTCAAGCGTCAGTTCGCCGCGGATCAGTTTGAACAGCGTTGTTTTGCCCGCACCATTGGCACCGACCAGACCAACCTTGTGACCTTCGGGAATGGTTGCAGAGGCTTCGACCATCAACGGACGGCCTTCAACGGAGTAGTTTATTTCTTGAATCTTCAACATGGCCGCGCCTTAGCAGAGCGTTGCGACACTGGCCAGTACAGACCGTGCGTCGAATGTGTTCTGGACGATATTATCGCTGCGGCGCCGTCGACCTGCCCACAGTGGCGGAGTGCGGGTTGCGATTGCCGTGGGGTTAATGCAGGGCGCAACATCTGTTTAGAACCGCGCGTCACAACCCTTTCCAAGCGCAGGGGCGCATGGTATCGCAGCGCCAATTGTAAACACGCCGGGCCAAATGTCCCGGTTCGCGACATATGGAGCACGACACATGGTCACCGAACGCACGCTGAGCATTATCAAGCCAGACGCCACCAAGCGGAACCTGACTGGCAAGATCAATGCCAAATTCGAAGAGGCGGGTCTGCGGATCGTGGCGCAAAAGCGCATCCAGCTGACAAAAGCGCAGGCCGGCGAATTCTACAAGGTCCACGCCGAGCGTCCGTTCTACGACGAGCTGTGCGAATTCATGGCATCCGAGCCGGTTGTTGTTCAGGTTCTCGAAGGCGAATCCGCAATCACCAAGAACCGTGAAGTCATGGGCGCCACCAACCCCGCCGATGCGGCGGCTGGTACTGTGCGCGCAGAATTTGCGGAATCGGTTGGCGAAAACTCGGTCCACGGTTCGGACGCCCCCGAAACCGCCGCCGAAGAGATCGCGTATTTCTTCTCGGGTCTCGAACTGGTCGGCTAAACCCGGCCCGCTATTTCAGCGATATATTCGGGGTCTATCGACGTTTTCGGTCGATCACCCCAATGGCATCAAGGGCCGCTTCGAAATCGGAGCGGCCCTTTTCGTCGGTGCCCGCCACCTCAACCCTGAGCGCGTCGAACTGAACCCGCAGCGCAGCCTTTTCGTCGCCCTTGCAATCGTTCCAGGGCCGCCCCTGAAGCGACATATGCAGAAGGTAGTAGGGGATGAAATGCGGCTGTGATCCATTCAGCAGCAGCCGTCGATAGGCCTCGTGTGCGCCGATATCGCGCAACATCTCGGCGCAGTCGACACCGGCGCGCGTCAATGACGCCTCAAACGCGGGGCCGATGTTGCGGATCGTTGAAGTGGGTGTCTTTGCCACGGCGTACCCCGTAAAATGCATGCACCACCAACTTTAGGGCAGCTTGCCCGCTTGGGTAAAGTGCGTGTTTGTGATCAAGGCGTCTGGCGCGTAACATTTCGCAGACCACATTTTTACGGGCGGCCTGCGACGCCCGGGTGAGCGGGTGAACCCTGCATCTGCGCCGGGTCAGCGTGCTGTGGCGCGTTCGGCGGCAAATTCGCACAAGGTTCCCAGCGCCTGTGCCAATGCGTCATCAGCTACGGTCAGTGCCACTCGGACATGACCTGCCGCTGACGCGCCAAAGCTTTCACCCGGCATCACCGCGATATGATGGGTATCCAGCAGGGCATTGGCAAAGCTTTCGCCGCTTAGCGCGGTGGCGCGGATGTCCAGCATCACATACATCGCGCCTTGCGACGGGATCTGGCCGACAACGGACTGCGCGCCAAGGATCTGTTGCGCCAGCATGCGGCGGCGGCGAAACGGGGCGGCGACAGCCTCTTCCAGCGTCGAACCTTGTTCCAGCGCAAACAGGGCGGCGTCCTGAATATATCCCGGCACGCCGTAGGTCGTATTGGTGGCAAGGTCGATCAGCGGGGTAATCACTGCTTCGGGTGCGACGATCCATCCCAGACGGCTGCCGGTCATGGCGTGGCTTTTGGACATCGATCCGATGACCAGCGTGCGCTCGGCCATTCTCGGTAGCGCGCGGGGCGAGATGTGGCTGCCGTCCCAGACCTGGGTGTCATACACCTCGTCCGAGATCAGCCAAAGATCGTGATCGCGGACAACCGTCGCAATGTCGTCCAGCGTTTCACGGGGATAAACTGTGCCGGTCGGGTTGTTCGGTGTGTTGATAAGCAGCGACGCAGCCCCGATGGCGGCCAGCGCGAGGGCATCGCGCTGCGGCAGGAAACGATCGCGTGCCCGTGTGGTGATCGCCTGCGGTATCGCCCCGGCGGCGCGGATCGAGCCGGGATAGGTGGCATAAAACGGATCGACAAAAAGTGCCGTATCGCCCGCAGAGCAGGCCGCGACATGGGCCGCAAACAGCGCCGCCTGTCCGCCTGGTGTGATCAGCACGTTGTCGCGGTTGGTGGCCACTCCGGTCTGCCGGGTCAGGCGCGTGGCGACAGCGTCGCGCAAGGCGTTCGTACCCGGCACCGCAGCATAGCCGGTATGCCCGTTCAACGCCGATGCATGCATTGCGTTCAGGATCGCGGGGTCGGTACGGATATCATGTTCGCCGATGGTCAGTTCGGTCACATCAATCCCCGCGGCGATCATCGCGCGCGCGCGGTTGAACACGTCCCACCCGTCAGAACCACCGCCGTTGATTGATGTGATGCGAGTGGACAATACGGGCATGGTGAAACCTTTCAGATAGAGAGTTGGAGCAGCATTTTTCCGACGATGCGCGAGCGGTCGGACCCGGTTGATGCCCGTTGCCGTCTCTGTGCCAGACCCGGCCCGGCAGGGAAAGAGGGAAGGGACGCGCCCCGCGCCGCTCAGGCGAAGCGTGGGTCAGATCGGATCAAGCGCGGCCTGCAGTTTTTTCGGCAGACCTGCCCGGATCAGCCGGTACGAGGTGGTCAGACGGTCCTGCAATTCCTGTGGCGGCGCATCGAACGGCACCAGCACCCAGGAGCGGTGGAAATATGGCGCACGGGTCGCACGGTCCATATCGATCAGCAGGGCGGCATCTTCGATTGACTGCGTCTTGACCGAAACGCCGTTCTGAACGGTCCCGATACAGGCGAACACCTTGCCGCCGACCTTCCACACGTCGTGCCCTTCGCCCCAGGGGGCAGACCATTGCGCACCGGGAAAACCTTGGCAGAGATCGTTGGCAAGCTTGCACGTCATGGCCTGCAGCATCGCCTGAGTTTCCGGCGCGATCTACTCACTTCTTGATCTCAAGTGCACTTGAGGATGTACGCTGAGTCGCATCGCAATATCGGGGCAGGATTCAGGAAAGGAAATCGCCATGTCGGCACAACTGGAACACGTAAATATCGCGGTCGCGGACCCCAGGATCACAGCAGAGATTTTGACGCGGCTCTTTGACTGGACCGTCCGCTGGGAAGGGGCCGCGATGGGCGACGGCTATTCGGTACATGTGGGGGCAGGGCAGGGGTATGTCGCGCTCTATCGTCCCGGCACACAAATGCAAAAGGCCGAACCGCGCTATCGCCGCTTTGGCTCTCTGAACCACATTGGCGTCACGGTGGACGATCTGGGGGCTGCCGAAGCGCGGGTGCAGGCCGAGGGTTATGTCCCACACAGCCACGCAGACTATGAACCCGGCAAGCGGTTCTATTTCGACGGCCCGGACGGAGTGGAATACGAAGTGGTGAGCTATGGTTGAAACGCGCCATTGATACATGGGTGGCCGGTTCTGATCCTGAGCCCGGCGACCGCGTTCCGGGCAGCGCTCTGCGAGTGACCGGACAATTGAGCCAACCCTGTGCGTCCATCTACCTTGGGTCCGCTGTGAACCCGAAACGCTATGGCGACGCTCCTTGCTTGCGCAACGCGTGTCCGCTGTGCTATGCCCGCGCCATGAACGGATCGGCGATCATTCCCTGCATTATTCCCTGCTGAATTCAGGCGGGCCGGTCCTCTATTTCCATACCGAGATGACGTTGCCCGCCCCGCTGCGACCCCCTGCGAGGACGGACCTATGGACATCTTTCTGACCAACACCGCCACCCGGAAAAAAGAGCGTTTTACGCCTTTGGATGCCGACAACGTGCGGATGTATGTTTGCGGACCGACGGTCTATGATCGCGCCCATCTGGGCAATGCCCGCCCTGCCATTGTGTTTGACGTTCTGGCGCGGCTGTTACGGCATGTCTATGGCACGGATCATGTGACCTACGTGCGCAACTTTACCGATGTGGATGACAAGATCAACGCGCGGGCGGCTGCGGCCGGGCGCTCGATCGGTGACATCACCGACGAGACCATCGGCTGGTATCTTGACGATATGGCGGCGGTCGGCGTGCAGGAACCGGACCATATGCCCCGTGCGACGCAGTATATCCCGCAGATGGTGGCGATGATCGCAGGATTGATCGACAGCGGCCACGCCTATGCCGCCGAAGGGCACGTGCTGTTCGCGGTGGACAGCTACAAAAACTATGGCGCGCTGTCGGGGCGTTCGGTTGATGACATGATCGCAGGGGCCCGGGTTGAGGTAGCGCCCTATAAACGCAATCCGATGGATTTTGTCCTGTGGAAGCCATCATCCGCAGATATTCCGGGGTGGGACAGCCCGTGGGGACGCGGGCGACCGGGGTGGCATATCGAATGCTCGGCCATGGCGCTGGAATTGCTGGGCGAGAGTTTTGATATCCACGGTGGTGGCAACGACCTGATGTTTCCGCACCATGAGAACGAGATCGCGCAATCGTGCTGCGCGCATCCTGACGGTGCCTTTGCCAAAGTCTGGCTGCACAACGAGATGTTGCAGGTCGAGGGCAAGAAGATGTCCAAGAGCCTCGGCAACTTCTTTACCGTGCGCGATCTGCTGGATCAGGGTGTGCCAGGCGAGGTGATCCGCTTTGTCATGCTGTCGACGCACTACCGCAAGCCGATGGACTGGACCGAGAAGAAGCGGGAAGAGGCAGAGAAGACGCTGCGCAAGTGGCGTGGGTTGGTTGCGGGTATCGAGGCGGGGCCTGTTCCAACGGCGGTGCTGTCCGCATTGGTCGATGATCTGAACACCTCTGGCGCGTTGGCGGAATTGCACCGGCTCGCGGCGAACGGTGAGGCGGCGGCACTAAAGGCCGGGGCGGAGCTGTTGGGTCTTCTGGACGATGATCTGGGCGGCTGGGACGATACCCAGGTGGATCTGTCAAAATGGACCGAACGTTTGATCACAGTTCGCGCTGCAGCCATGCAAAGCAAGGATTTTTCAGAACTGGATCGGCTGAAGACGGCGCTGACTGGCGCTGGGATTGAAGTGAGAATGTCCAAGACCGGGGTGGAACTGGTGCCTGCCGCAGGCTTTGACCCGGCCAGACTGGAGGATCTTACGTGAGCGCGCAGAGGGATCCGGGTTTGACCGTTGTTTTTGGTGCCGCATACTGGTGCGCACGGCGATGCCGGAGTGAGGGGCCAGCCCCTCACACTCCCCGGCGTATTTGGGAAGAGAAGAAGCAGGGGGTGGTGTGATGGGGAAAGAGCGGCTCTATCTGTATGATACCACTTTGCGCGACGGGCAGCAGACGCAGGGGGTGCAGTTTTCAACGGCCGAGAAGCTACGGATTGCGGCGGCGCTGGATGCTTTGGGGGTGGACTACATCGAGGGTGGGTGGCCGGGGGCCAACCCGACGGATTCGGCATTTTTTGATGAGGTTGGGGTGACGCGGGCGCGGTTGACGGCCTTTGGCATGACCAAGCGGGCGGGGCGGTCGGCTGAGAATGACGATGTTCTGGCGGCGGTGATGAATGCGGGTACCGGGGCGGTCTGTCTGGTCGGCAAGACGCATGAGTTTCATGTCACCACGGCGCTGGGCATCACGCTGGATGAGAACCTTGAGAATATCAGCGCGTCGGTGGCGCATCTGGTGGCGGGCGGGCGTGAGGCTTTGTTCGACGCCGAACATTTCTTTGACGGTTACCGTTCCAATCCGGGCTATGCGCTGGACTGTCTGCGGGCGGCGCTGGAGGCCGGGGCGCGCTGGATCGTGCTGTGCGACACCAATGGCGGCACGCTGCCTGCGGATGTGGGGCGGATCACGGCTGAGGTTATCTTGGCGGGCGTGCCGGGCGACCGGCTGGGTATTCATACCCATAACGACACCGAAATGGCGATTGCCTGCACGCTGGCTGCTGTCGATGCCGGTGTGCGGCAGGTACAGGGTACGCTGAATGGGCTGGGAGAGCGGTGCGGCAATGCCAACCTTACGGCCCTGATCCCGACGTTGCTATTGAAAGCACCATATTCCGAGCAATTCGAGACCGGGGTGACGCTGGAGGCGCTGGAGGGGCTGACCAAGGTGAGCCGGATGCTGGACGAGGTGCTGAACCGGGTGCCGATGAAGCAGGCGGCCTATGTCGGTGCGTCGGCCTTTGCCCATAAGGCCGGGCTGCATGCGTCGGCGATCCTCAAGGATCCGACGACTTATGAGCATGTGGTGCCCGCCGTTGTCGGCAACCGCCGGGTGGTGCCGATGTCAAACCAGGCGGGTCAGAGCAATCTGCGCCGACGGCTGGCCGAGGCGGGGCTTGAGGTTGAAAACGGTGATCCGGCGCTGGGCCGCATACTGGATCTGGTCAAAGCGCGCGAGGCCGAGGGCTATTCCTACGACACCGCCGAGGCGTCGTTTGAATTGCTGGCGCGGGCTGAGTTGGGCGTGCTGCCCGAGTTCTTTGAGGTCAAACGCTACCGCGTCACCGTCGAGCGGCGCAAGAACAAGCAGGACCGGATGGTGTCGCTGTCCGAAGCTGTGGTTGTGGTCAAGGTGGACGGGGTCAAGACCCTGTCGGTGAGCGAGTCAATGGACGAAACCGGCTGCGACCGCGGCCCGGTCAACGCGCTGTCCCGCGCGCTGGCCAAGGATTTGGGGCGCTATCAGGCACTGATCGAAGATATGCGTCTGGTCGATTTCAAGGTGCGGATCACGCAAGGCGGCACCGAGGCGGTCACGCGGGTCATCATCGACAGTGAGGATGCACAGGGACGGCGCTGGTCGACTGTCGGCGTGTCAGCCAACATCGTTGACGCCTCGTTCGAGGCGCTGCTGGACGCGGTGCGCTGGAAACTGATCCGGGAATGCGCGGCGTGACACCGGACGACCCTGTTCTGCGGCTGTTTTCCGGCCTGGAGCGTGAGGGGCAAAAATGTGCTTCGGATGTGCGCTGGGCGTTGGTTCGGCCTGCATAGCCTGTGTGAATTCCGAACAGGATGACGTCGATCACCGGTGTGGTTGCTGATCCGATGCAAACGCGTTAGCTGCGCGGCATGGAATTTGACGACGATCTCAAGGCATGTGCGGCGCTGGTGCAGCGCGGCGATCCGGACCGGTTTGCGGCGGTGATGGCCGCGCCGGTGGCGGCGCGGCTGGTGCTTTTCCCGATCTACGCCTTTAACGTTGAGGTGGCGCGCGCGCCATGGGTGACCCAGGAAAGCATGATCGCCGAGATGCGGCTGCAATGGTGGCGCGATGCGCTGGACGAGATTCGGGCAGGTGGGTCGGTGCGGCGGCACGAAGTGGTGACTCTGCTGGCGCGGGTGATTGATGCCGAAAGCGCTGGCCTGCTGGCTTCGCTGGTCGAGGCGCGGCGCTGGGACATCTACCGCGATCCCTTTGAGGATGCAGGGCATTTCCAGCGTTACATCGACGCAACGGGCGGCAGTTTGATGGCTGTGGCGGCGCGGTCCCTCGGGGCGACGACAGCGACGGCGGCTCGCGATCTGGGATACGCGACCGGGATGGCCAGCTATCTGCGCGCCGTGCCCGCGCTTGAGGCGAAAGGCCGGGTGCCTCTTGTCGATGGCCGCGAACCTGCTGTCCGGGCGCTTGCGATTGATGGATTGGAACGTCTTGTGCAGGCGAACCGGGTGCGGAGCACAATCCCCGCAGCGGCGGCGTTGGCGGCGTGGCTCGCAAAGCCGGTGTTGCGTCTGGCGATGAACGAACCGCAGCGTGTGGCGCAGGGGCGTTTGCACCTTGGTTCAGTGCAATCGCGGCTGCGGCTGATGTGGCAGGCGGCTACAGGGCGCTGGTGACTGGGCGGCTGGTGACTGGGCGGCTGGTGACGGGGCGGCTGGTGACGGGCTGATCCGGCCGCTACCGCGGCGACGCCTGTGCGGGCCGTGTGGCCAGCCAGATCAGCGCACCGCCCGCCAGCGCAAGCGCCGGGGCCATGGCAAGGTTGACTGCGGTCCAGCCCTCTTGCGGTGAGCCGCCCGAGCAGTTCATCAGCCCGCCGCTGGACAACGACGCCAGAGTGACGCCGCCAAACACGATCAGGTCGTTCATGCCCTGCATCCGCCCACGCTCGTGCGGGGCATGTGCCCCGGCCAGCATCGTAGTGGCCCCGATGAAGCCAAAATTCCAACCCAGCCCCAGCAGGACAAGCGCGACATAGAAATTCGCCAGCTCGACACCAGTCAGGGCGACAACTCCGGCGGTGGCAAGGATGACAAGGCCAGTCGCGAGAATCCGCTCCACCCCAAAACGCACGATCAGGTGTCCGGTAAAGAACGACGGGACGAACATCGCCAGTACATGCGCGCTGACCACATCGGCTGCGATGTTTTTGTCAAAACCACAGCCAACGACGGCCAGCGGGGTCGAGGTCATGACCAGATTCATCAGCATATAGGTGACCATGGCGCAGATCACAGCGACCGCGATGCGGGGGGTTGTGATCAGTTCCCACCGGGTGCGGCCACGGGGGGCATCCTTGGCCGGGGGGGCGGGCCGGGGGATGTCGAGAAACAGAAACAGCAGCGATCCCAAAAGGTTGACGCAAATCACCGCCAGATAGGTTCCAACGAACGGGACGACATAGGCATCCGCAGTCAGCTTGACCAGTTGCGGGCCGATGATTGCCGAAACCAGCCCGCCCGCCATGACATAAGAGATCGCCTTGGGCCGGAATTCTTCGGATGCGGTGTCGGCGGCGGCAAAGCGGTAGAACCCCTGCGCTGACATATAGACGCCGGTGAGCAGGCTCCCGAGCAGAAACACTGGGAAGGATGCGATCCACAGCCCGTAGGCCCCGACGGCGCCCCCCAGAGCACCGCCCAAAGCACCAACGACAAAGCCCGCGCGGCGGCCAAACCGCTGCATGAACGCCGAGATCGGCGTCGCAGTCAGCATCGAACCCAGCACGATCAAAGAGATCGGCAAAGTGGCAAAGCAGATGTTTGAGGCCAACGACTGACCCGCAAGCCCGCCAATGGTAAAGATCATCGGCATCTGCGCGCCCAGAAAGGCCTGCGCCATGACAAGGACGATCACGTTGCGCCGGGCTGTGGGGTTCTGATCTGCCATGGCGATTGGGTAGTGCCAAAGCGCGGGCGTCGCAAGGGGGATGTCGGTTGCGTTCTGACGGGTGAATCGGGCGGAGTGAGCGGTGTCTCCTATCCCAAATGCTCGGAAGGAAATGGCGCGGCATTCCTCTTCTGGTGCGCCACATTGGGTGGCGTTGCATGTCTCTGGTTTACCGTGGTCTTTGCGCCGCGCGCGGCGTATCAAACCGGCCATGGCAATTGGGGCGACATCAAAGGTTTTGATCCTGGGCGGATCGGCAGAGGCCCGGATACTGTCGGGGCTGATCCCCGGTGCATCGGTGCGATTGTCGCGAGCCAACCGCCTGACGCACGAGTGTCGTTGTCCTGTTTCGGTCGGTCCGATTACGCCTGAATGGCTTGCGCAGCGGCGCGTGCGCGCGGTGATTGATGCGGCGCATCCGTTTGATCAGGGGGCCAGTTCTGCGCTTTTTCGGGCTGCGGCGGCGTTGGATCTGCCCCGCATCGTGTTGCGACGGCCGGGATGGCAACCTACTCGGCAGGATAGTTGGGTGTATCTGCACGATTCTGCGGCGGCGGCGCGGGTGATCCCACCGGGAGCGCGGGTCTTTGTCACTACCGGGCGCGCGGATCTGCCGGCTTTGCGCACCCTGCGCGCCACACTGCTGGTGCGGGTGCTGGACGCCGATCCGGGGCCGTTCCCACTGCCGCGCGGTCGCTTTGTCAGTGGCACGGGGCCGTTTACACAAATACAAGAGCAGCGGCTGTTGCGCCGTCTGCGGATTGACTGGCTGCTGCTGCGTGACGCGGGCGGGCCGGGCGGCTGGCCCAAACTGGCGGCGGCGCGGGCGCTTGGCCTGCCCGTCGCGCTGATCCGGCGGCCAGCTCCGCCACCGGGGCGGCTGGTGACATCAATCGAGGAGGTGCTGACATGGCTGGCAAAAATATGACCGGAACAGAAACACGCGGTATTGAACGGGTCATTGTCTCGGATGCCTGCGTCGCCGAAGGGGCGGCGTGGCTGGCTGCATCGGAACCCCGCTTTGCCCGCGCGCTTGAGGTCACGGGCCCGCTGCCATTGCGGCTGCGCGATGACGGCTTTGACCAGTTGCTCAGCGCCATTCTCAGCCAACAGGTCAGCGTCGCCAGCGCCCGCGCGATCTGGGCCCGGCTAGAGGCGGCGAATTGTACAACCCCGGACGTGATCCTGGACACCGACGATGAGACCCTGCGCGGTTTGGGGCTGAGCCGGCAAAAGGCCCGCTATGCCCGTGCGCTGGCCGAGGCACGGATTGATTTTGTCGCGCTGCGTGACTGCCCGACGGACGAAGTGATCAAACGCCTGACAGCCGTCACCGGCATCGGCATATGGACGGCGGAAATTTATGCAATGTTCAGCCTTGGGCGGGCGGATGTCTTTGCCCCCGGCGATCTGGCCTTGCAGGAGGGCGCGCGTCTGCTGTTTGATCTGCCCGAGCGGCCCCGCGACCGCGATCTGCGCCAGATGGCCGAGGCCTGGAGCCCTTGGAGATCGGTTGCGGCGCGTACGCTCTGGGCCTACTACCATGTGGAAAAACAACGAGAGGGCATTTCATGACACGGGTTCTTCAGGCTGAACGCAAAGAGCCGGTCTCGGGCGAGATACACTCTTGTGTCGTGTTCCTTCACGGCTATGGCGCCAATGGGGCCGATCTGCTGGGGCTGGCCGATCAGCTGGGCGAGCATCTGCCGGACACGCTGTTTGTGGCACCCGACGCGCCCGAGGATTGCGCCGGATCGCCGATGGGGTTTCAGTGGTTCCCGATCCCCTGGATCGACGGATCGAGCGAAGAAGAGGCCGAAGCAGGTATGCGCACCGCTGCTGCCGATCTGGATGCATTTCTGGATGCGCTGATGGTGGACGAGGATCTGCTACCCGAGCAGGTCGTGCTGTTTGGGTTCTCGCAGGGCACAATGATGTCGCTGCATGTCGCACCGCGGCGCGAGGATCCGGTGGCCGGCATCGTTGCCTTTTCCGGACGTCTGTTGCAGCCAGAGTTGCTGGTTGATGAGGTGGTTTGCCGTCCGCCGGTGCTGCTGGTGCATGGCGACGCGGACGAAGTTGTGCCGGTGCAATCCATGCCGCAGGCTGCCGAGACGTTGCAGGGGGCCGGCTGGAAAGAGGTCTTTGCCCACGTGATGAAGGGCACCGGCCATGGCATCGCGCCAGACGGCTTGTCGGTGGCACTGGCGTTTATGCGCGACAAATGCGGTCTGTAACGCCGGACTGAGACGCGCGGCAGTTTAGCAATGGCTCTGCCGCGTATCTTTTCAAAAGTAACGGTTTCTGCACCCATCCAGATTGAACGCGTGTGCTATTGGCGTGCGGATTTAACGTCCTGACATCTTCGTTGTCTGGGTGGTGAAGGCTGTCGGTATGGGCGAATTTTGGCCGTTCGTATCGTCCCCAAGTTGTGCGACTCAGCGTTTTATGCTTCAGTCCGCAACACGGCGCGGCTTATTTCAGCCTATTTGTGTCGTAATCATTTTTCAAACCGCGACGAATTTTAATCAACATTTAGGAGATTTATCATGACCGAAGAAGAATTTTCCAAACAGGTCGACGCCGTTGAAAAACTTGCCAAGGACAAGGACGCGCAGCTTGATTTAGGCAAGCGTCTGGTCGCAGAGGTGGCAGATGCCATCATGTTGGAACGCAAGGGTGCCGAGATCGACAAGCCAGATTTTGAGATGTCGTTTCAGCAGGGCGAGCGAGTGCCGTCACAACTGCGCGGCCAGATCAAGGTCGACCGCGAGGGCAGGGCGCTTGAGGATGCCACGCTGCAATACCTCAATCTTCGGATCTGGTTTCGGATCTGGTTCCGGCTTTGGGCGCGTATCGTCTGGGGTTTTGAATTCGCGCAAACACCGCTGAACCGGTTCGAAGAGATCTTTGAACGGGTGAATTTCTCGGCTGGTGAGGTCGATCTGATGAAGCGTCTGCGCGGTTTGTCGCGCTGATCCATCCCGTCCCGCGCCGGGCAGGTTCTGGCGCGGGACATCGTATTTCCCCGCAATTCATTTTCAAGGAGGCGCGCTATGACCGCGACGCTGAACCTGATCGTCAAGACCACCCGCAAATGCAACCTGCGCTGTTCGTATTGCCATGACTGGCGGTCCAGAGGTCGTCCCATCAGCTTTGAGGTGCTGGCCCATCTGGTCGCCCGCGCCCTGCAAACGCCCGACCAGCGGCTGGTCAATTTCATCTGGCACGGTGGTGAGCCGCTGCTTTTGGGTATGGATTTTTTTCGCAAGACCATGGCGCTGCAAAAGGAATTTCTGCAACCGGGGCAATATGTGATCAACTCGATCCAGACCAACGGTACCATCCTGACACCGGAATGGTGCGCGTTTCTGCGCAAGCACAAATTCACCCTGGGCATCAGCATCGACGGCCCGCGCGAGATCCACGATATGACCCGCAGCCACGCCGACGGGCGCAGCAGTTTTGATCAGGTCAAGGCGAACATCGCGATGGCGCGGGAGCATGATCTGAACTTTGGCATCCTGATGGTGCTGAACCGGCACACCGGAAAGTTGTCACCAAAGCAGATTTTCGACTTTATTGTCGGTGAGCTGGGGGTGCGGAATTTCTCGTTCCTGCCGGCTGTGCCGGACAACATTCCGGGGCATTACAGCGGCGAGGCGGCGACCACGGATTTCTTTCCCATGGCGCGGTATGAGTCGTTTATGAAGGATATCTTTGATCACTGGTACGCGCTGGACGATCCGACGATCAAAGTGCGCGAACTGGACGGGCTGCTGCGGTCGCTGATGAAGGGCAACCCGCAGGTTTGCACCCTGTCGGGTGGCTGTATCGGCGAAAACTATCATATTGAGCCGGAGGGCGACATTTATCATTGTGACAAATACGTTGGCGACCCCGCCTACCGGCTGGGCAACATCCTGGAAACTGATTTCACCGCGATCCGGCAGGACACGGCCTTTCGCACGCTGATCGCTGATGAGGCCCGGCGGTTGGAGCGGCTGAAATCCTGTCCGAATTACACCACATGCAACGGTGGTTGTCCGCATGACCGCTACATCGCGCAAAAATATGAAACGGGGCACGATGGCAGGTGTTGTGGTCAAAGCAGTCTGATCGACCATATTCGCGCATCCCTGGCCGCAGATTTGCCCGCCGAGCTCGAAAGTGCGTGAACATCCGGGCGGCCGCTTTGGGCCACGTGCCTGTCATATGGGCGTTACCTCGGTCTCGTAATCGTGCACCCGACACAGCATGTTGCGGGGCTTGTCAGGCCTGTTCCGCGAGATATAGTGTCCTTACGCAAGGGCAGGATATCTTGTCCCTGCGGTACTGCAAAGGTCAGTCAGGGCAGGAGATACGTCCTCCATGAACGGTGATTTCAGAACGGTATTTGTGCGGGAACCGGGGGCGCTCAAACAGCACCCGGCGTTGGTGCTGAATGCAGATTACAGGCCGCTGTCGTATTACCCGCTCAGCCTTTGGCCCTGGCAAGAGGCGGTCAAGGCGGCCTTTCTCGACAGGGTGGATATCGTGTCGGAATATGACGAGGTGGTGCGAAGCCCTTCGATGACGCTGCGGATTCCCAGCGTGGTGGTGCTTAAAGATTACGTAAAACCCCAAAAGCGGGTGGCCTTCACGCGCTTTAATCTATTTCTGCGCGACGAATTCCGCTGCCAGTATTGTGGCAGCAAGGGGGATCTGACCTTTGATCACGTTGTGCCGCGCGCGGCGGGTGGGATCACATCTTGGCAGAACGTGGTTGCGGCGTGTTCACCCTGCAATCTGCGCAAAGGCTCCAAGAGCCTGCGCCAATCAGGAATGTCCTTATGCAAACCACCGCGTCCGCCGGCGGCTCAGGAACTGCTGAACATGGGTCGCAAGTTTCCCCCTAACCATTTGCACGACAGCTGGATGGACTACCTTTATTGGGACGCCGAGTTGGAAGCATGATCGGCAAAATAGTCTGACTTGTAAATGCTAAGATAATATTCACAAAAAGCGCGTTCTTGATGGCAGATGTAATGCATCAGATGCACCGAGCGTTGTATTTCATGGGTCCAGAGCACTAAACATTTGGATTGCGATCCCAGTGCGAATGTCATTTTGAACGACTTCAATTGTATCCATCGGACCTGCCGTGAACCGAGGTCTCATATCCTCGCAGGACTTAAATGAGCGCACTCGTGATGGGTCCCTTGCCTCAAGGCGTAGTATCGCCTGATGACGGTCATGGTCCCCTGCCTTGATCATACGTTGAAGCATCGGGACTATCTGCTGTGTTGCTGAATTATCCTCAAGTTCCCGATGTGCTACGATTTGAGCAAAAAGGCCACAAAGAAAGCCGATGTCCGGAAGGATGCGAATTGCAAACCTTCTCGCACGTTGCGCAGTTTTCGACCTGCGTGCCGGTTGTGTGATGTTAACTTCATTCGCTTGAACGAAAGCTAGAACGAAGGCCTCGATCTCGATTAGAGACCGACCTGCACACCACATTGAGGCCATGGTTTTAATGGCTTCCACTACTGGACCAGTAGCCGCTGCAGGGTCGGGATGGTTCTTCCAAGAACGGTTGAAAACCGTATCAAGTGATGCTTTTCGAATGAACAGCGTGAGATCTTTGGGGCTTTTCACCGCACTATCGAGGAGCCAAGATATCCAATCCGTCGTTGTCGTCGCAGCAATTGGAGCAACTGATAAGGCCGCATTCAAACGTTCGATGATTTCTGGGGGGACGCCGTTTCGAACGGCCAGATCCTGCTGCCAGTCTAATACTGGTGGATCAACGAGGCGGGCAGCCGCAGCAGCAAGTGCTCCCCGGCGTGCTTCCAGCCATTCATCGGCTTCATCTTCATTTCTGGCGCGCCGAACGTGAAACCCAAGAGATGATTTGGCAACTCGATCAAATCCCGTGTTGCCATCCTCGGTGACCGCAGTAAGTCTACGTATCATTGCTTGAGTCCGAGGGTCAGTATCCCCATCGATTTCGATTTGGTCGAGCAACATCGCAATTGGGTCAAGAATGGCGTCGCAGGCATCTTGCCCAGAGAAAACGATGGGAAGTGGTGCTTGCAGGGGGTGAAGCCGAACATTTGTCGTATCGACAGGTATCACATAGGCTGGAACCACTATCGCAACACCCGTGGCGGCATAGGCCGCTCGTCCGGCGCGGCCGAGAGCGTTGAGGATTTCGTGTGGCTGCAAGTCAGATCGAGGGTTGCCGCTCGGATCATCAGCGGTGCTTCGATCCGTCCCGGCCAAGATGACGACGTCACACGGTAGATTCAGCCCCTGCGCAATCGTTGATGTTGCAGCAATAACACTGAGGCCTAGATCGGGATCGCTTGTTCGTCCATGGGCTCGAAACACACTTTCTGTTAGGCGCCGCTCTATAGGAAGCAGATCGCCGTGATGAACAGTCGCCCGTTTGTCGGCTGCACTGAAAGCCGCATCGGGAGACCCAATATCGATGAGGATTGCTTCTTGCAAAGCTGCTTGGGTCTCATCCAATGGAATGTTGGCGGTTTCAACAAGACTATTTACCGTCCGTGCCACGCTGGAACATGCCCCTGGATTTTCACAGAAAACAATCACTCGCTTGCCCGCTGCCGCAAAGTCTGAGGCAATTTCCGCAGCTACAACATTTCGGTTTGATTTCAATCGGCCAGCAGGAGTTTGTTTAAGCGGTGGCGTCCGGTCGGTAAGAGGGCGGACGACGAGTTTCTCTGTCCGAGTGGGATGCCATCCGGCAACAAGGGAAAAGAGTCCATACGGACGGGCTGGAACAGTTTCTCGGGCTGTTGCGGTCTCTTTGGCGAGGGCTTCTAAGGAGGCGGCGGAAACTTCACCACGGTCGTATATAACACAGGAGCGAAGCTGCCGAGTAGGTTTCCAGGGGTCGTCGAAGACGTCAACGTTCCGGTTGGTGATTTGTCCAAGCCAATCAGAAATCTCCCGACCATTAGAAACCATAGCTGAAAGCAGGAGCAGATCAGCGTTGGGACGGCGGGCGATGAATGTCATTAGAGCCAGCATAGCATCGACTGCGCGCCCATCAGCTGCAGCCAGGCCGTCGACACCGGACGCTCCGATTAAATGGAACTCGTCAAATACAAGAAGGCCAACCTGATCGAACAATTCGGGTGCCGCACCTAAAAGTGCAAGACATCTCTCAGGTGTCATTACTGATACTGCTGGCAGCCTGTCACCGATATCGTCCAAGTCTAATTCTTCAACGCTGGTTGTCTCCAAGTTGCCAACTTCACCGGAGAGGTCAGTCTCCACCTGGTCAACCAATGCGTGTGTGGGAGCCAAATAAATGACGCTCTCATTTGCACATCTGGTTGCTGCAATTTTTAGCACCGACAAGGTTGTTTTCCCGGACCCGGTTGGAGAGGTCATCACCATCGACCTTCCTCGGTCTAAATAACCAGACCCCACAGCTTTTAGATGGTTTGTCCATAGAAAAGGGCGAGCCCTCGCCTGCGTTTCCAGCCAACTCTGCCATGCCTGAGGATTAGCGCCAGAAGGGGAAGGCGTTGTTATCAACATCGCGCTTCGCACTCCCCCTACCAGTCTGTAAATCAGATTTGCCAAGTGGTAGGGGCCGGCAAAGTTGAAGTGGATGGGTCCAGAGATTTCACCGATTGCGGCATCCTCGGTCGCCAAGGCCAATTCCACAACGCGGTTGAGATGTTGAAGCACAGGGTCTGCCTCCTCGACGCCTGGCTCTCCCTTGCCTATAGCTTCACATGCCAGCAAACGTATTGCATGTGTGCATTCTCGGTAAAGAAGGTCGGTTGCGATCTCACGACTTTCGCCGTCGGAAATGGTGTCTGAATCAAGATCACGTTCAGTTACTTTTTCCAAATCGTTACGTGCAAACTCTCGCACAGTTAAAATTAGAGATCGCCTTACGGCACTTTTTTCACCCTTTGCCTTTAGCCGAACTGCGGCCTCTGCAGCATCCGCAGTGCGTTCGGCAATCAAAAAAAGAAGTGTGCTTGAAAGGGTCGCATCCACCGCATCGCTCGAAAGAAGCGTGGCGTTTTGTCCTCGTCGGTCAGCTGTCTGGGCAATGATCTGATGTGCGCTGGCTGCGACGAAAGCTGCAGCACGGGTTTGATCTGGTTTCAGTCCCAGCACAACATACGCCTCAAAGGTCGCGGCAAGTCTGCGGACACGATCAAGTGTCTGAATCGCCGCCCCATCGTCCTGTGCTTCCACTCGCGCAGTTGCCAGGGCAATATGTGCCTGTGTTAAAAGCTCATCCATGACGGCCGCGTCGAGTCCATCGAGATTTGGTGCGGCCTGCAAGAGGCGTCTGGTGCTATCGTCATACATGTTATTCAGCGGCCTCATCAGTGATGGCTCGGACTCGCCGAGCAATTGCTTCAGCTAAGACACTCAATCCTTGTCGGACATCCGGGAAAGCAAGTATTCCGCCCATGCGAGTTTCCATATTTCCCGGTGCGACACCGCCGAAGCCTTCGAGCAAGTGTGCGAAACCTGCCTCACGTCGAATGTTCTCCCCGGTGGCCACCGATACGCGGAATTGTCTGGTCTCTTCCCATAATGCCGCATCCACAATGGCTTCTGCCTTGTCATCGTCAAGACCAGCTACACGCCTTACGAGTGCAGTTAGGTCGGCAAGAATTTCGTCATCTCGTTCGCCGAGACGAATTGACTTAATTTCTTTCCAAACGCTGCTTGTTATCAAAGATCTGGGTGCAATCGAAGCTTTGTCCTCGCACAGGATGATGCGTTTCAGTGTCTCCCCAATATCATCCATCTCGATGATAAATCCGTCGAAGCCTTTGTCTGCGCTCCTGACATGCGGGGCAGTCAAGTGGCCATTTGGCATCGACAAACGTGCCGCAATCCATGACAAGTATTGAAAGAGAAGGCCGTCACGGTGTTCGACTTGCTTGGCGGCTCGTTTGGTTGCGACACTCTGCTCTTCTTTAGTTCCATCCGTCATTATTAAAAGTAGATCAGGTTTTGGAGCAGTAAGTTTTAAAATTACATTCTGAGCAACCTTTCCACGAGGTGGCCTACGTCTGGGTTCCAATGCCGTAATTACGTTGAGGGCATTCTTCTCTTGAAAAAGATATAAGTATGCGAGCGCCTCTACTAGTTGTTCATTGTGCTCCACCGGAATTGACCATTCTGTCAAGTTACAGTCAGCTGACGGCCTTGGATCGATTTGGATTGGCATGTCGTAGAACTCCATTGAAAATTTGTTTTCAAGAACCCAAACTAAAAAAATAAAAAAGAAATAATTAGATATCTAATTTTGAGCGTAATTCTCTTGGGCTAATTTAATTATGACCGATAAAAGTAGATGAACGTGACTGATGTTATCGAGTGGGCTATTTGAAGGATGTTTGCGACTTCGAGGGGCTGGGCCAAGTGCCTTCGGAGCTGCAGGGACACAGAAAAATAACTTTCTTTACGCTGCCGTTGCTTCATTTAGTGTCCGAACGATGCCAATAATCGCTTTTGCTTGATCTCTATCAAAAATTCCGGAGATGCCCATGTCATCCAGATCGGTGAAGGGGCTTTCGTAAAAAGTTTGAGGTTCAACGATACCACTTTCGGTCAAACTGTTGATTATCAGGTCAAGAAACTCAGTTTGATCCGCGTTGAGTTGGTGTTGTGTGGTGAAGTTGCCAAACGCCCCCTTTGCCGCAGCGCGATCCAGGCCGGTCAATGATCTCAAGAAACGTCCTAAGCCTCCATTGTTCGCAAGGCCTTCTAACGCCGCTTGGTCAGCAATGCCCTCATCAATCAGGATACGGCCCAATTCGTCGAGATCCTGTTTGGTCAACTGCTCACCAAATCTGACCTTGTTTAGCGTGATGTGATTGCGGTGCTCATCAACAAACCGGCGGACTTTCATCTTGAACCGCGCCTTATCCACACCGTCCCCAATATCGGACATCGTGACATCTTCTCCCGCTCCGATTTCATCCTCAAAATCGGTGATCACGATCTTCCGTTTTTTTGGTTGGATCAGTTCCGCCAGATCTCGCAGCCGGCGCCTGATGGTTTCCAACATTTCGATGGTGATATCGTCCCAATAGGCGCCGGTCTGGATTTCCAGGATCAACTCCAATTCCTTGGCGACTAGGGGCACATTGGACAATTCCTCCAGCGCAGAAGCAAATTGAATGATGCGTTGTTGAAGACGACCAAACCCGCCTTCATTTCTCAGCAATTGGAGCTGTGCGTTTAAACAGAGAAGATCAAATTGCTTGGCTGGCAACGTGCCATCGTCAAAAGCCGAGGGGAGCCCCGCAACATTTTCCACAAGCGCCAGTCGGGCTTCAAGATCGAGATCGGACCAACCGTTGGGTTTCTGGAACCTTTCGACGCTCCGGCGCTTAGCCCGCACTATGAAGTTCTCAATAGGCATGCCTCTGACTTCGTCCTGTAGACGCTGTTTGATAGCGGCTACGAACTCTTCATGTTGTTCTTCGTGCTCTTGTGCAGCTTCTATAAGCTCAACGCGGGTGACAAACAGCCTTTCCCCGATCGGCTTTGCCGATGCGCCATCGGTCACGTTGGGGTTCTCATTAAAGAACTCGAGGTTCTGGCAGAAATCAAAGATGACGAACTCACTTTTATCATCACCTGGGCCGAACAAATCTGGGCAAAGTCGCGTGCCTCGACCAGTCATTTGCCAGAACTTCGTTTTTGATCTGACGATCTTAAAAAATACAAGATTGACCACCTCGGGCACGTCGATGCCTGTATCAAGCATGTCGACCGAAACGGCGATATGAGGCGCCTTTTCCTTTTCGGAAAAGGCATCAATCAGAGACTGCGCATAGCTGACGCTGTAGTCGATCAACTTTGCGAATTCGCCTTTGTAGTGCGGATAGTTGGCATTGAACCTCTCAACGATAAACTGGGCGTGTTTGCTGCCTTTCGCAAATATGATTGTCTTGCCCAGGCGGTCTCCACCCGCAACTTTGACGCCGTTGCGCATCAAGTGCTCCAGAACTTTGTCGACCGTATTGATGTTGAACAACCACTTGTTCAGTTCCGCGCTCTCCACCCGATCGGGAACGGTGCCATCTTCATCCCACTCAATTGCGTCCCATTCCTCTTTTTCGTCATCCGACAGGTGGTCATAATCAATGCCATCCCGCTGGAACTTTAGTGGCACAGAAATCGTCTTGGGCGGGACGAGGAAGCCATCGCTGACAGCATCATCAAGGTCATAGGAATCCGTCGGCACGCCCTTTTCGAGGCCGAAGAGAGAATAGGTATCTTTATCTATCTCGTCGCGTGGTGTGGCCGTCAACCCGACCAACAGGCTGTCAAAATACTCAAAAATGGCGCGGTATTTACGGTAAACCGACCTGTGCGCCTCGTCTATGACGATCATGTCGAAGTGCCCGGAGCCGAAACGCTTTTCGCCGCCTTTCACTTGCTCAATCAGCCCCATCATCGTGGGGTAAGTCGACAGGCAGACACGGGCGCCGGAATAGTCGTTTTTCTTTGGGTCGTGGCGCTCCAACAGGTTGGCACTCGGGGTTGCACCCAAATGCGTTTTGAAGGCCCCATGCGCCTGTTTCACCAGCGCGATCCGATCTGCGAGAAATAACACGCGTTTGACCCGGTTGGCGCGCATCAACTGATCGATCAACGCGATCACAGTGCGGGTTTTGCCGCTGCCTGTGGCCATAACCAACAACGCCTTGCGCTGCGCATGTCTCTCGAAGGCTTCGCCCACGCGGCGGATGGCGCGCTGTTGGTAGAACCTGCCTGCAATATCTTCGTCAATCTCGACATCGCCAAGGCGTTTCACATTGCCGCGCCGTTGATGCAGTAGTTCAAGCTCATCTTTCTTGAGGAAACCCGACACAGGGCGCGGAGGGTATTGCGCGTCGTCCCACAGCCAATGCTCATAACCGTTAGTGGTAAACATGACAGGGCGGCGGCCAAACTGGGCCTCAAGGCAGTCAGCATAGAGCTTGGCCTGTTGCTGGCCGGTGCGGCTGTCTTTTTTGGTGCGTTTGGCTTCGATAACGGCCAGGGGTTTGCCGTCTTCGCCCCAGAGCACATAATCAACAATACCCTCGCCGCTTTGGTTGGGCATTCCGGTGACGAGGAACTCGCGGTCGCGGGGTTGATCGAGGGGCCAGCCCGCTTCGTTCAGCAACAGGTCGATAAAAGCGTCGCGCGTGGTGGCTTCGTCATAGTCGTGATCGTCTGGAACGGCTTGGTTGGCGCGGCGGGCCTCGGCGACCTCGGAGCGCAGACGGGCCAGTTCCTCTTCCAGCGCCTTGCGGCCGTCCTCGGAGGCTTTGCGGGCCTCCTCGGCCTCTTCGGCGCGTTTGTTGGCGGCTTTGACGTCACCCTCGACCTTTTGGATTTGCGCAACCGTGCTGGCCGAGATGGTGAGGGACTTTTCCAGCTTGGCAATGTCGAAAGATAACGCGGGATCGGGCTTGGGACCAGTGGCATATGTGCGGGCGATCCAGTAGCAGACATGGAATAGTTCGCGCACTGTGGCGGCGGCGTCTTGCGGGGTCAGGGGCTTGCCGCTGTCGTGGGCGGCGCGGTTGCCCTGATCCTTGATATATTTCGCTTTGGTGGTGATGGCGGGGCCCGTGAGTTCGGTCAGGCTGGGTTCGGCGATTAAGGCCGCCAAGGTTTGATCGTAAGGGTTCCGCAACACCGGATCACGACGATAAAGCCATTTGAGCGCGGTTTCCAATGTCAGCCGCGACCAGAAGCACGCGCCGCGCGGATCGGACAAGGCCAGCTTTTCCGCTTTTTCAGCGTGCTGCTTCAACTCGGGGAAATCGGCTTCGAGGAATGCGAATTGGGTCAAGTGGAAGCACCCTCCAAGTTGAAACTATGTTGAGATGCAGCAGCCTCACCTTGTTCAAAGAGCTTAATCAGATCTTCCTTTTTCATTCCGCCCTTTGTCATGACATCACGCAGCGCAGTCATAAAGCTCTCGTCCTTTAAGTCTTCGATGGCAATATCTTTATAGATCACGGAAACGTCCGGACCATCCAGCTTCACAATACGATTAAAAAGGATATCTGCCTCGACTATAATGCCGGCGCGCAATTCTTCTTCTGTCGTCCCCCCTATACGTCTCCCAAATCTGGCAGGTGGATTTGCTTTCCAACGTTCAAGAAATTCTGCGATAAACGATTCTCTGAACTGCTCGCGTGCCTCCTCAAGGCGTGACCCGAGAGCTTCCTGATAAGCTGCTATGATCGCCTTGAAGCGCTCGATTTGGAGATCGAAAGAGGCGCGGTCTTTCCTTAGAATGATGCGGCCGCGTTTGGCCATTACATGTGTGAGAGCTTTCTGAATCTCATCACGTTCTTTTTGAAGAAACTTTTCGTCCACACTCAACTTTTCAGTTTTTTCACCGATTGTGATTTCTACGTCCAGCTTGCCAATCCCATCAAGAGGCGTGCCGATCCTTCCGGTAATCCGTTCCTTCAAATCATCACTATCCATTCCGAAAAACTCTTTCGGCAATTCGGCGCGCCTGCGGCTGATTTGATAGCCTTTCGCCTTCAGCTCAACATACTGGACCCGCGTTATAAAAACATTCAGCTTGCGGGTGAGGTCGACAGGAAGCGGCGGCGTGTCTTTTAGGTCTTGCTGCGTGGCTGCAACGCGGGCGGCACTCAGGCTTTCGTTCCCTATTTCGGCTTTCACCGGTTGGCCCTGCACATCGATTCCTGCTGATTTTTCGGCCAACATCTCGGTAACCGCTCCATCCAAATAAATACCGTTTGGCTTGTCGCTGGAGGTAGAACCGGCCTCGATGTTTGACGAAATGGGGGCGTATACCAAAGTGCTATCGTCTGAGATCACAAGGCCGATCCTGATGCCTGCCTGTTCCTGAAGACGGAAGCTCTCTTTTGCTGCTGCTGCACGTATGCTTTCTAACGCGGCAACCTCGCCATATCCCATGCGGTAAACTTCGGGGTCGGCGTCGAGGATAATGGTCATCGCGAGCTTGGGCAGGTCAGACATTCTTTCGGCCAAGGCTTCGGCCACCGCCAGCGAAAAGGCGGGCGCTGCTACGACCAACCTTTGTTCTGCAAACTGGATAAGGTCGATGATTTCCTCATCCGAAGCGGCGGTGAAAGTCTGCGTCATGAAATGCCTTATAGTTTTGAAAAACCGATGAAATATTGGTTTCAGTAAGGGTAGATCGGGTATGGGTTTTTCTCAACCTTTTAGTGAGGTCCGTTCATTGGCCCCTGCGGAGGTTGCGGAATTGGCTGCCAGGGCAAAAGACCTTTGACCGACGGAACCTCGCATACCTCTTTTGAGCCCTTGAATTACTGTTTCCGATTTTAGTCGCGTCCCGAAAACCCGCCGCACGTTTTAGGCAGGTCCAGCTTTTCTGCCTTTTCGGCGTGTTGTTTCAGAGCGGAGCAATCAGGGGTGAGGAAGGAAAATTGGGACATTAAAACAACCTATAAGATTACCACTACCTTAATGCGGGAAAATCTTGGCGAAAGGCTTGTTTTGCCTCTTCCCATTTTTCTTCACCCTCGGGTGTCAGAACCCATTTGCAATTGACGGTATTCAACACGTCGTAACCTGCGTCTTTCAATCCGTCGCACAGCAGCTTTTCCATTGCACCCACTTGATCACGAAGCGGTTTGTGGCGTTCCATCAAGGTATCGCGGTCGCTGCCGTCGTGATCTATTTGAGGGTAGATCGGACCGTGAGCAATGAGGTCGTAACTGGTGCAATCTTCGGGGGTGACGCCATGGGCAATCAGGTTGCGGCGCAGGGCGTTTGAATTGGCCGATGTGCCAAGGTGCTGCCCCATCCGCGTAAAGGGCGCTGCGGCGTGGGGGCTGGAGTTGTCGCCCGTTCTACCAACGTAATGCAGCGGCCCGTTTGGGGCCGCGATCCGCCAGACGTAAAGCCAAAACCCCCGTTGCAGCATCTCCCCCGGCAGGGTGAGGCGGTGGAGCGCGGCAGGCATCTCAGAGCTCCCCGAGAAAGGCGCGGTGTTGGAGGGAGGCAAACAGGGCTTGTTGTCTCCCCACAGCAGTTTGTGCCGATGCGCGCATTCGTTCAATGGAATCCACTCGTGATCTAAATTCCCTTTGCCTTGTCATAGGCGGTGCCGGAAAGTCGAATTTCTTTAAGGCTGTCAACGTCACCGTCTTTTGCGCAATACCGGTAGCGGTCCGATCTGCTTGGGCGCGCATGGTTGGAGCTTCCAATCCATAGGACAAATAAACAGAATCCAGTTTGTCTGGATTTGGCTTAATGTGAGCGATGTGACGCTGGAAAACAAAGCGGTTTTTCTTTCCAACCACTGCAGCATTTCCGTAAGATCCTACACAGGTGTAAATAACGTCGTCTGCCGCAAGTGACGTCCGCTTAATTAGCCGATGATACTCATTATCAGTGACATACTTGTTCGTTTCAAGGCTAATTGTTTGACCTCTGACATTGCTTACAAAGATGAAGGGAACTCCTTCGTCGGCCCACTCTGGCGCTTGGTGGGTGCCGTCAGTAATCTTAAGAACGAGGTCAGTTAGCTTTGCAGTCTGAACCCCATCGCCAAACATCTCATGAAAGATCGCCTGTCCGAGGGTGCCCAGTTTGTCGAGGGCGCGGGTGCGGAGGCGGCGGAGCGCGTCTGCCTGATCCAATATCCCCGCAATCCGCTTCTGCTCCTCCAGCGGCGGGAGGGGGATTTGCGCCTCCGTAAGCATCCCAAGTTTAATATATTTGATGATCCCGCCGATTGACTGCTCGCGCAGCCGTTCAACATATTTGTCCATAAAGTGAAAAAGAAACCGGCTATCCAAGACATCGGTTTTCTTAACATCGAGAATGTAGGTTCGCTGATATGCGTCAAATCTTCCGACGTGATGCTTGACGTTGAGGTCACCGTTTCCGGCAATCAGAATTGCATCAAGGTCGTATTTCCATTCGGCAATTCGAAGTGGTTCACGTGCGCAGGTAAAAAATGGATAAGCGCCATCTGCGCTTGAAGCATTTGCATCCAGCTTACCGGTTTGAACGTTGACCAGTTCACCCAGTGGGGTGGTATTGGTCATCATTCCAGCATCCCCTCCAACCGATCCAGCCCTTCGGTGATCTCGGCCTCTAGCGCGCGCAAGTCAGCGATGATCTCGGACGGGGTGGCATGCTCTACCTCTTCGTGTTCGATCTCTTTGTAACGGTTCAGCGACAGGTCCCATGATCCGGTGGCGATGATTTCAGATGCGGGCACCATAAAGCTTTGCGCGGTGCGGGGGCGGTCGGCCTCAGCCTCCAACGCCTGCCAGCGGGTCAGGATATCGGGCAGGTTGTTCTTGGCGTGTTCGTCCTCAGACAAGGCCACCGCAGGCGTCGGACCCAGTTTGTCCGCATCCAGCAGCGGCGTGCGTTTGTCATCAAGGCTTTGCCCGTCAGCCTCCATATCATAGAACCACACGTCCTCGGTGCCGCCGACACCGGTTTTAGTGAACACCACGATGGCGCAGGACACACCGGCATAGGGGCGGAACACGCCCGAGGGCATTTTGATGATCGCGTCGAGTTTGTGATCCTCGACCAGCATTTTGCGGATGTCTTTGTGCGCCTTAGAGGAGCCGAACAGCACCCCATCTGGCACAACCACCGCCGCGCGTCCGCCGGTGCGCATCAGGCGCAGGAACAGCGCCATAAACAGCAGCTCGGTCTTTTTGGTTTTGACGATCTTCAGCAGGTCTTTGGACGTGGTGTCATAATCCAGCGATCCGGCAAAGGGCGGGTTGGCAAGGATCAGGGAATAGCGACCCTCATCCGCGCCGTGTTCCTCGGCCAGACTATCGCGGTAGGCGACATCAGGGTTGTCCACGCCGTGCAGCGTCATGTTCATCGCGCCGATCCGCAGCATGGTGCTGTCAAAATCAAAGCCGTGGAACATGTCGTTGTGGAAGTGTTTGCGCTGTTCCTTGTCGCGCAGCATCTTGGGATGATTGTCACGCAGATATTCGCCCGCAGCCACAAGGAAGCCGCAGGTGCCGACCGCAGGGTCGCAGATGGTATCCTGCGGGGTCGGTGCCATAAGGTTGACCATCAGATTGATGATATGGCGCGGTGTGCGGAACTGGCCATTCTGGCCCGCGCTGGCTATCTTGCCCAGCATGTATTCGAACACGTCGCCCTTGGTGTCGCGGTCCTCCATCGGGATGTCGTCGAGCATCTGCACGACCTTGGCCAACAGGTTGGGGTTAGAGAACCCCAGCCGCGCGTCCTTCATATGGGTGCCGTAGGAAGAGCCTTCTTCACCCATCTGGCGCAGGAACGGGAAAACATGTTCATCCACGATCCGCATCATCTCGCGCGCTTCGAAATTCTTGAAACGGGACCAGCGGAGGTTGTCGTAAGCCTCGCCCTTATCATCCGCGCCTTCGGGAAAGATGTTGCGTTGCATCGGGATGCCAAGGTCTTCGGATTTGCGCTCTTCGACGGTATGGAGGTCATCCAGCCGCTTGATGAAGAGCAGAAATGTAAGCTGTTCAATGACGGACAAAGGGTTAGAGACACCACCCGACCAAAACGCGTTCCAGATTTGGTCGATTTGCGTGCGAACGGTGCCGGTAAACATGTGCTGTGCCTCAATTATTTTCGCTACCTTAGGCTCGGGCCTGAAAGTCTTCAATCAATGTAGTGAGATGGACCGGAGATTTGAGCCACAATTCGAATGGGGTTGTTGTTACGGAACAGCCGCGATCAATGGTTTCACGTTAACTTTAATGGTAGCCAACCCCAGTTGCGGGGTCGGCATCGCATTAGTTCGAGGGCAGCGCGATCGGCGCCATGAGCACATCCGCCAGTTGCTTGATCTGTCGTAGACTGATGCCGCGAGGCCCATCGGCCATCCGCAAGATGAAGGCGCGGCATTGGTCCCGTTCAGCCGTGGTGTCACAACTTGCGGTCAAACGGTCAAAGTGTCCGATGGCATTCTCTGCCTGTAAACCTGCAAGATGAAACACTCTTGCCCGATCACGCAGCGGCGCGGGGACAAGATCAATATCATTGACCGTCATGATCCAGTTGACGCGATTCATATCGAAGGGCAACCGATGGAGCGGGCACTCAAAAACGTTGTGCAGTGCCAACGTCCAACAATGGGAGCAGCGCTGTCGTCAGGCCTAGATAATAGATAGATTCATCTCACTGAACGGGCGTGGGCCGCAGCATAACATCGGTCTCAAGTTTGAGTGCGCAACGCCAGAGCGGGGTTTTGAAGATATTGCAGACCTGCTTGTCAGAGTCGTTTTCGCGGATCTCGATCAGCAACCCTGCCCATTCTAACGGTCGCAGCACGTAAGATGAAAACGCGGCCATCTCTCGCCATCCTGCAGTGTGCCAATCATGTGGGTCATCATAGAAGGTTTGGAACAAGGCAGCCTCAGTAGCGCCATGATCGGCTTCCACGTTAATCACATTTAACCAGACGTCCCATTTCCCGAAGGGACGGTCATCCAGGCGCGCATAGGAAGCGTGACCCACCTGGAACACAAAGTATGGGATCAACTCTGCAAAGAGGCGGCCAGGGGCTTGTGCCAGCTCGGCACCACGTTTCGTTAACCGGAACTCACCTTTGAAGTGACGCCCCAATCGTAGCGAAATCAGGAGGAAATGCAGAATCTCGAGCGGAGGAAACTCGTATTCATTGATCACCTTGTTGTAGCGGAACATTTCTTCTGCACTTTTGCCAGGCCAGTCGAAATGCTCCACAGCCCAATGGACGAAGGCGCGTTTGAAGGCCTTGGTTTTGGTGAGGCCAATTGATCCGTGCTTCTGCGTGTATTGCAGGATCAGCAGGGCCCCTCGCAGCAGTGGAGAATGCGCCAGGCCGGGATGGTCGTCGGTGAGGGTGCGCAATTCGAACATTTCAGGACGCTGCCATAGACTGTGTTGCGGTTCCATGCTGTTCGCATAGTTTAAATGCGCTATTTATAAAATTACGCGCCTCCAGCGAATGTTGGCCCAGTTTCAACAGGCCGCGCCACAGTGCCGTAATATCGCTGAAGTGCGGTTGTGGGCTTTGAGCGGGTGGAGTCTGTTTTTCCATCGTATGGAGCTTCTCAGGCGAAGACGCAGCCCGAGCCAACTTCCGGATCTTCCAACCGTTTTTACATGCCTCCATGGGCAGCTATTCCAATGGGTCGGTTGATTCGCCGATGTTCTGCATTGGGCGTAAAATAGGGTGCCTTCTTCCAAAATAAGCCAGACTAGTTTGAATTTTTTTTCGAACATTCAATGAATTGGTGTCATTTTTCGGGAATGAAACGAAAGAATTTCTTTTTGTAAAAGGCAAAAAATTCAGAATCGATTATCCATTTCGATTCTTTTGACGTGGAATCGACTCATTGGGGCGATTGCTGTAAGATAGAAATTGTCGGGAAGGTTGCACACCTTCAGGAAACTGGGACGAAATGAGCCCGGCGGGTAGGACATCATCATAGTGCAAAACACGGGAGAGCCGATACATTTCGGCAGGGGCTCCCAACCCTTGAGCCAGGCGAGTGCAGCCAAGACGGTAAAAGGTCCATCGATAATCTTACAATCGTCGGGCTTTTGCACGTGTTCAAATTGCTTTTACATTTCTGTTCTAGCGCGGAAAGTTTTCCCGCATCTGAATCTGTGTTCGGCGTTGTTCGGGCTTTGCCGCGTGTTCTCGAGCATGCGGTCCATTTGGCATGCGCGACCAGATTCTTGGCTACATCATTCTTGCATTTGCCTGCACCTGGACTTGGCCTGAGGTTCGGAAAAAAGAAATGCACACAAAAATTCCATAAATACATTGAAAATCAAAGTGTTGACTCGAATCGTTGTGTCTGCACATTCGGTCTGATGTTGCCAGAAACTGGAAGTTCTGGAGCAAAGTCCGTGTGTCAGGAACCTATAAAACGTGCGGCGAGGAAGGGAGGACCGATGACGTAGTTCCAAAAGCAAAACGCTCAGACCGTTGCAGGGCCCGAGCGTTGTTCTTCATCGACGGCTGGGTCGACTTTTTGCATGAGTTCCAAATACTCGAAGTCATCAGTTTCGTCAAACACCAATCACCCGGAGCTTTGGCCCCGGAAGCAAAAAGTATGGGCTGATGAAATGAGTTCTGAATACGAATGGAAAGAACCACGGCCCTCACGGGCAAAGAAGGCGATCCCGCAATCGTCACATGGGCACTTTGTTGTCCAGATGGTGATAAACGACAACGATGGCAGCGGTGGGCAGATTTCACGGTGCGGAAGTATCGCAGAATATCGCACTCGGATGATTGCGCTCGCAGAACCGGATACCGTCGATGTGGTTGAGCAGGTTGGGCCGCTGTATTGGCTCGATGATAATAACACGCGGCATGAACACTATCTGGATCATGTGGTTCATAAGGCGGACAAACGGAAACTGGGGCTTACCGATAAACCGTATCGTCGGGTTTCCAACGAATTCGGCGATGAAATTACTCAGGTTTGCCAGGATGGTCGTGCGAAGCGTGTCATCGATGAACTGTATCTCGTTACAGAATATGGTCATGATCCGGTGACGCTTTTCAACGCAGATTTGATGCGTGGATGCCGGGATATTGATCCTATGGCGGACAGCGAAGCCCTGATCGCCATAAAGGAATTTCCGGATGTAACGGCGCTCAGATTGCTCGTTGAGATGATTGGCATGGGTCCTCGGGGTTTCCGCGCTTTGGTCCGTCTGATCCAGTCGGGTAATCTTGTCCTGATGTCCAACGAAAAGATATCTCATGAAAGCCTTGTAATGCGGGTCGGGTGCAGCAGTGAGTAAATCTGATAAAGATCTTCCGGTTTTCCGTTTTGAAGCCGGCACTATCGGAACATTGAAGAACCGGCGTATCTGCTTCGTTCGACGTGCAAATGCCGGCTATCTTGTTGATTTCTTGCCATGCGCCGATGTGGCGGCAATTCCCGAAATTATGCGCGGAACGCGGCCCGATGTTGAGTTCGAGGGCCGTCGTATAATTCCGCATGCTGATCTGACTGCGGCCCTGATAGACGGCACATTGAACATCGACGAGAGCGATTTCGTGTTCATCGACCACAGCCAGACCTTCAAGCCAGAGTTCGTTGCATCACTTGCTGAACGGCCAGCTCAAGATTTGATCCTCCGATATGCGACGGTCATGTTGATGCGGGAGATCTGCTCAGAGCAGGGCTTTCAGAAGATTACCCGCTCCGTCGTGACATCGATTGAAGGTAAGATTTTGGCTCGGTTGCCTGCCCGGATCAGAGAACTCAACCTCAGGGCAGATACATTGAGGCGGCACCCCATGCGTCGCCATAAAGTTCCGGAGAACGTTGCCACAGCTCAACGGATTCTTCAGTGGGATGAACGGCTGCGCACAAAGGGTTTCGCCAGCCTCGTCGACCGGCGCTACCTCTCCGGCAATCGTAACTCAAAGCTGCATCCAGTTGTTGGGAAGATCGTAGCAGAGGTGTTGAAGGAACGTGTAACACGAGAAAAACCCAAAGTTACGGCTCTTCACAAGGAGATTGAGAAGAGGGTTTTGGCGGAGCGAAAGATGCTTGCAGATGCCATTTTGCTTCGCAGACAGAATGGTGAAACCGTCAGCAAAGAGGACGAAGATTACCTTGAAGAGATCGTGCCTCCTTGCAGGCAAACAGTCAAGAATTGGAAAGACCTGGTCGCGCCGCTTGAACAAATTTTTCAGATAAATGGACCAGATTGGCTTCTGAGAAATCAGTTGATTTCTGGGGAGGGACTACACGTAGAGCGAGCGGGGCAGATTGTCATGATCGATGAATATGACATCGATTTGATGACGATCATTCCCTATGAATTTCTGATCCACTGGTTGGGTGCTGCCAAGCTCAGCGAGCTGAAGATTACGGGTGACAAACCTCTCCGTGTTGTGCTTTCGGTGACGTTGGACGCTTTTACCGGCTGTATCCTGGGTTTGCAGATTGGAATGACGGCTACGCCGGAGTTGGCCAAGCGGACCGTCATGATGTCCATGATGGATAAGACCGAAATCGGTAAAGCCTGCGGAGCCGAGGGGCGATGGGATCAGTTTCTTCGTCCTGAAAAGCTTATGCACGATTCCGGCAATGCTTACACGGCGTTTGTGACTGACGCGATGTGTTCTGCGCTCAAGATAGATAAGATCGCAGCTCCAAAAGCGAAGGCATACATTCGTGGCCTTTTAGAGCGGATCTTTCGGACTGTTCACGAAAACCTACTTGCAAGTATTCCGGGGAAAACGTTTTCGAACACGGTGTTACGTGGAGAATACGACTCTCAGGCAGAGGCGGTTTTGTCGCTTGATGATCTTATCCAGGTTTTGACCGTATGGATTGTTGATATCTACCATAACTGTCCGAATTCCGGCCGGGATGGTCAAACACCCGCGGACCTTTGGCGCCATGAGATGACCGTTGGCATGGGGTGCCGTCCTGTTCCAAGCGTGAGGGTTATGACTCATGTTTTTGGCACCACGTTGAGCCGTCAGGCACAGCAGACAGGAATCCGCATTGCTCATGCCAATTATTTTTCCAAGGAGTTTGCCCTGCACTTGTTGCGCAATCCCACCCGCCAGTTCCGGATTAGGTGGTGGGAAGAGAACATGAGTGAAGCCCAAGTCGAAATTCGCCCCAATATCTGGATCCCCTTGGAAGTAATGGATGTCAGGGCGCGGGGACTCTGTTCTGACAAATGGGATCTTGTCCTCAAGAGGGCGCACATCGACAGGGACCCGGACGCCGCCGAGAAACGGAGGAGGGCCGAAGGGCACATTGATGACCTCATTGAGGGTCGGATCGCCCTGCGCCGCAAAATGGCGCGCCGCAGGATTACAACCGAAGCGGACATCATCAAGCTCGAAGAACAATCCCTTCGCTACTTTACCACACCAACCAGCCGCATCGCGGGTGAGCAATCTCACGGTCTCTACGGCGTGCCTATTCTCAATCAACCGAATGTCGATAGCGCTTCCCCCGGCGAAGCCAACGACACCGATGAACTTTCTGGAGCACACGGTGATCCGGCGCGAAATGAAATGAAAGACTCAAGGGGCAGCCTGCAAGGGAAAACACCAACTGGCCGCCGTAAAACCAAAACCTGGAAACCTGGAACAATGGAGTGATGGATATGACTAAAGAGATAGCCCTTACCGCAACGGAAATGGATGCGGAACTCGGAAAAAACCCATCCCCTGAGAGTGACGTCCGTCCTCCTTTGGATGATACTCCTGCTATGGTTGACTGGCTCCTGAGGAGGTATTTTGTAAGTCGGTGGGACAACGATCTTGTTGAGCGTCTTGAGATGATTTTGAAACGCGACAGGGTTAGCAATTTGCTGCCCGAAGGCAAGGTATTCCGCAATGAGCGCAAGGGCGTCACCGTAACCGCGGCGTCGCAGGATGGCAAAACGACGATGGTCATCCAAGTGATGAAGAGGCTGTTCGGCGATAGCTTCACGGATACAAATTGCGGGGAACAGATCGCATATTGCCGCCTCCGGGGAGATGCCACGGTGAAGAGTGTCTGCATGGACCTGTGTCGCACCACTGACTACCATAATTTCCCGTCAAAATTCACTCGGACCGAGGCCAATGAGCTCGCCACTCATCGTCTGAGACAGGCTGGCATCAAGATTATCGTGATGGACGAAGTCCACAACCTACTGGGTAAAAACGAACCGGTTAACCTCTTCCTTAAGACACTTGCTCAAGACGGAGGTGGGTTCTGTGTCATTCTGATTGGGACACCCAAGGTGCAGGAATTCGTTTATCAGAGGTCCGAAAACATCGAGCTGGCGGAACGGTATCTGGATTTGCCTTTGCTGCCGTTTGAGCGGGCCGAAACGATCGAGCTGATCCGGGGGGCTATCAAGAGCATGACACAGGATGCTGCAGTCGATCTTGCGCCAAGCATACAGTTTGATCCTTATTTCGCAGATCGTATCTACGATGGTTGCCGTGGTAGCTATGGCCGTTGCATGTTTCTGATTGCCAATGCCGTTATTCGGGCGCTTGAGGAGGGGGGCGATACGGTCGATATTGAGGATTTTAGAAAGATTTTTGAGCTGAAATATCTACACTTCAACCCTGAGAACCCATTCAACCTGAGCGACTGGGCATCGCGTGCGGGCGCTGCGGTGACGGATGTGGGGAGCGGTGATGAAACTCTTCTACCACCTAAATCAGCAAAAAAGCCGGCGCGGAAGCGTGGCCGTCCTCGCAAAGCTGCAGGTGAATCGCAATGACGCCAAGGGCACTCACACCTCGTCTTGAGTTTCATGATGATGAAGTTGCTCAGGGCTATTTTGCTCGTGTTGGCTACTTTCATGCTGGGGTAAATGCCGGAAAATTTTGCCGGTATACTGGGATTGACCGGCGCGATTTTCGCGCTGGTAGCACAACCTTCAGCACTTTCGTGGCCGCACTGACTGCGAACCCAATCAAATGCATCGACTTGAACACCTTGAGACAGGATGCCCCGGATTCTTTGAGTTTCAGAGGCCAGACACTTGCATTGGATGTCGTCCGCCGAACCTTCGTCAGGTATTGTCCTCTTTGCCTTCACGCTGATGCCGAATCCAAGCCTGGAATGGGCGATGGCGCAACCCGCCTAAGGTGGTCATGGTTGTTGCGCCCGGTGGTGGCGTGCCCGTTTCATGGTGTCGCTTTGGAAGAAATTCCGGCACCGGACCCAGTGAATGCGTTTGATCTCCCCAGGCTGTTTGCGCAGCAGGATATTCTTCTCAATCGAATATCCCCGTCCAGAGAGCTGATACCAGGTGCTTTGCAGAACTACGTCATTGGTCGGCTCTCCATCGGCACAGCTGGGCTGACCTGGCTGGATGAGCAGGATGTATGGCAAGCTGTAAAGGCCTGTGAGATGTTGGGCGCGCTCATCGAACACGGCCCGGATGCGAAGATCAGCGAATATTCAGAGGAAGATTGGGCGCGGGTAGGGGACATCGGCTTCGAAGTCTGCGCGAAGGGGCCCAGTGCCATCCTTGATGCTTTCGGAACGTTGCGTGTATCTGCGGGGCGCAGTAGTGGTCGTGCGGGTCCTCAGGCTGCATTCGGCTTTCTGTTTATCTGGATGAATTACAGCAAAAACGCCAAGGGTTTCGACCAGTTCCGGGATGTCTTGCGCGAAGCAATCGTTCAGAACTTTGCGATTGGTCCAGGCGAGGTCATTCTCGGGCAAGAGGTCTTGCATCGTCGGGTTCATTCTGTGAATTCTCTTGTAAACGAAACCGGTATCAATCGCTTCCGCCTTTATCGCCTGATGCGCAAGACTGGCTTGATCCCTGCAACCACGGATGATGCGGCTTTCAATCAATGGGTATTCCCAGCGGAGAAGGGCGAGCAGCTGATTGCACGGATCCAAAATTCAATACCTCTTAACAAGGTCCAGCACGTGCTCGGTTGCAGCAAAACCCACGCAGAGCAGATGTCACTTCATGGGGTGATCACATCGATTGTGCCGATCAGCGAAGGGCAGGTCGGGTTGACGCAAGGCTACTTCAATCACGATGATCTCGAAGATTTCAAAGCCTCGGTTTTTCGTGCCGCTGAGCCGTGCAGTGCGGAAGTAGAAGGCTTCGTGAATTTGACAGTGGCTGCGAAGGGGCGCTCATCTACGGTCGAGATACTCCGCTGGCATCTCGATGGTCAGTTGACCGGCACCAGACTCCTGAATGGTGTTCAGCGCATCGATCACATGCGGTTTGATCTGATGATGATCCGCGACCTTGTTGATAGGCGCCGTGGACCCGCGCCCTTGCGTCTTACGGCAGTCGCGCTCACGCTCGGGATCAGTCTTGATGCGGTGAAGAAGCTGGTGACTGCCAAGCATGATGGCCCTTGGCTTAAGCTGGCGTCAAAGAAGGAAACGGTATTCCTCTCCGGAGGTGCCTACGTTTCAAGACCCGAAATCGCGAGATTTCAGGCTCGCTATACCCCGCTTGCCTCTGTCTCGCGGCAGACTGGAATCCATTTCCGTGCAGTTCAGCGCCTCTTAGAACAGCGTGGAATACAGCCGGTTCTCGATCCGGCATGGTTGGGTGCCAGGATTTATCGACCTACAGATGTATCTGAATTTATCACTGAAAACCAAAGGATGCAGAAGTGCGGGAGTGATCAAAAGCAATATGCTGATAGTCGGGCGGCACCGTTGACCGATAAACGCGAGTCCGTGAATATTGGTGATTCTGGTGAATCCGATGATGTCATTTGTGAATCCGATGCATTGCATTGCACAGATTGGAAATTTCCATCTTAATGGAATCAGTTACTTACGTTTAAAATTGTGCTTTTTATCGTATCATCTACATGACTGTGTAAATGGAGCCATAGTATTCACAAAATGATGAATTCTGCTACCCACTGGGTAGCATCGGATTCGCCGAGCATTGTCTCCAAAGATATTTCAGGTGAAAATTCTGCAATAGTCCAACCACTTTTGGGAAACGTTTGCTTAAGAAGGGCGGGCAGGGACCATCGCTGCGGGATGCTTCGATGGCAGAATTGGATAACGTGCCTTTGCCTAGCGAATGATCTCGGCGGTGCCGGGTGAAGCGAAGCGGTTCATGCGTGCGGCAAGGCGCCTTGCTGTTTGTCGGTCGGGGTGTCGTGGCGCGGACGCCGTGCTGCCCTCACAAAATAGTTAGAAACCTTCCCCCTTATGGAAGGATTGACAGGTGCCCCTCCATTGCGCAGGGGTTGTGTATGAAGCATGCGACGTCATTGTTTGCGGTATCTAAGGCACTCGTCTGCCTGTTTTTGGCATTTGCCGTGATAATTTTGCCGCCATCTTCATCTCATGCTGCATCTGGAATGCATGTGGCCAAGCCCGCTTTGTCGACCATCTCTGGTGAAAGATATGCTGGCCATATCCACACTGCATCCTCATCACATAGTATGGATTGTGAAGTCGCGGCAGGTTCACATACGACTTTCGATGAGCACGATTCCGATGAATGCTGCGGCGGCATCTGCATGTCGGTTTTTCTGAGCGACTCCGGAACTGTTTTTGCCGATCATATTACGGTCAACAAATATCTAATCCTGCATAAACAGACGGCCTCGCTTGGCGGATCTGGATTGTTGCGGCCCCCTCAGCCCCTGATCTGACCACCGGCCCTTAATGGGTCGTCGATCCACGCAGACCGCGCGTGAGCCCGAAGTCGATCAATCAGGTTAGAACCATGAAAATTCAACTACTCGTGGGGGTTTTTGCCCTTGCGACCAGCGCCTGTGCATATGAGCCAGCGCCTCTCCCCGACGTGACAATGCATGATGCGGTCACCAGTCCAACTGTGTCCGCGCGGGTCAAATACCGCGATCCGATGGCAGGATATACTTATCGAGGCCCTATCGGCCCCCGCGACTGGCGAACAGTCAATCAAGAACAGTCGGAGGGCAATTGATGCGTATTCTAAGCCGCCCGCTGTTGCTTGGCTTTCCGCTGGTGCTTGGCGCCTGCGCGACGGCGGTTCCCGGGGCCTATACTGAGTCCAAGGCGGGCTTTTTCAACGTCTCCAACCAGGTTTCTGCAGCCATTGGCAAGCGCACCGTCTTTGCCCAGACAAGGGACGAAAATGCCGCGTTGAACACAGAAGTCCACGCGTTGGTGCATCGCAAGACCATCTCGGCGGACACTGCCGTTCAGGTCGCTTTGCTCAACAATAAAGGTTTGCAGGCCTCCTACGCCAACGTGGGTCTATCTGCTGCCGAGGCCTGGCAAGAGGCAACACCCGAGAACCCTGTCGTTTCGATTGGCATACTCGGCATCGGTGCGGCTGAATTGGGTGCCTACCGAGCCATTGAAGGCATGATCGCGACGAACATTCTGGATGCAAAAACCCTTAGGCAGCGCGTGACCCTCGCTGATGTGAACTTTCGCGCGGCGCAGCTAGAGGCGGTGAACGCCACGCTCACCCTGGCCAATCAGACACGTCAGGCGTGGATTGATGCAGTCGCCGCGTTTGAGGTCGCGAGCTACCTCAAACGGGCCAAGGCCACCTCTGACGCAGGGTCAGAACTGGCGCGCAAGCTGGGCGAGACCGGTGCCCTGAACAAGGCAGGACAGGCGCGCGAGCAGGCCTTTAACGCGGAACTTGCAGGCCAGTTGGCGCAGGCTCGGCTGAATGCCGAGCGCGCCAAGGAAAACCTTAGCCGCCTCATGGGTTTATGGGGTTCCGAGGTCTTGTACTTTGTCCCCGATGCATTGCCCGCTTTGCCAAAGGCCGTGGAACGGATCGACAATGTCGAAGCGAGAGCCCTGAACAATCGCGTCGATCTTCGTGTAGCAAAGCTGGGACTCGAGGCTCAGGCTGCGGCCTTTGGTCTGACCGACAGTACCCGTCTGGTAACCGATCTGGAATTCATCGCCGGGTTCGAGGCCGAGCGAGAAGTGGATGACGGTAAAAGGGAAACCCAGACCACGCCGCAGGTAGAACTGGAATTCGCGATTCCGATCTACGACACCGGCAAGGCCCGCTTGCGCAAGGCGGAACTGGCCTATCTACGAGCGGCGAATGTGCTGGCTGAAAAGGCAGTCAACGTGCGGTCCGAGGCGCGCGGTGCGGAAACGACCTATCACGCCTCGTACAAGATTGCGCGTCACTATCGCGACGTGCTGGTACCGCTACGCCAGACCGTCGAGGACGAGGGACTGTTGTCCTACAACGGCATGATTACCAACACCTTTGAGCTGCTGACAGACGTGCGCGAAAAACTCAGCGCATCGCTGCAAGCCGCGAATGCGAAACGCGAGTTCTACATGGCTCAGGCTGATCTGACCGCTGCCATCTACGGCGGTGGAGCGGGCAGCGATGGCGGCGGTGGAGACGGTGCGACATTGGCCGCCGGTAGCGGCGCAGGACACTGAAAGGACAGCGATATGTTGAATAGACGTCAATTGATCGGAGCCGGTGCCGCAGGCGCAACACTGGTTTCATCGCAGGCATGGGGGAAGACTCTGAATATGGGTCTGCCCGAAGCTGCCCAGATGGATTCTGCGGCCACCGCGATAACCCGGCGGCCCAGTTCGGGACCGGACTACAATCCTGTCGTCACGCTGAATGGCTGGACGTTGCCGCATAGGATGAACAACGGCATCAAGGAATTTCACCTCGTTGCCGAGCCGGTGGAGCGCGAACTGGCCGACGGCATGATCGCGCATCTGTGGGGCTATAACGGCCAGTCGACCGGCCCCACGATCGAGGCGGTCGAAGGCGACCGGGTGCGGATCTATGTCACCAATAAGCTGCCGGAACATACCACCGTTCATTGGCACGGCATGATCCTGCCGTCCGGTATGGACGGTGTCGGCGGGCTAAGCCACCCAGGCATTCCGCCCGGAAAGACCTATGTTTACGAGTTCGACCTGATAAAATCCGGGACCTTCATGTATCACCCGCACGCGGATGAGATGGTGCAGATGGCAATGGGGATGATGGGCATGTTTATCGTCCACCCCAGCGACCCGGAATTCATGCGGGTGGACCGTGATTTCCTGATCATGCTGAATGCTTTTGACATTGACCCTGGCACCTACGTTCCGCGCATCATGACGATGACGGATTTCAACCTGTGGACGTGGAACAGCCGGATCTTTCCCGACATTGATCCGCTGGTGGTCAACAAAGGTGACCGCGTGCGCGTCCGCGTTGGCAATCTGACGATGACGAACCACCCGATCCACATGCACGGATACGATTTCAAGGTGAGTTGCACCGACGGCGGCTGGGTGGACCCTGTTGCGCAATGGCCAGAGGTTAGTATCGACGTTCCCGTGGGCGCGATGCGAGCCTTCGATTTCACGGCCGACCATCTGGGCGACTGGGCGATTCATTGCCACAAGTCTCACCATACGATGAATGCGATGGGTCACGACGTCCCCACGTTCATCGGCGTCAACAAGAAACCGCTGGCCGAGAAAATTCGCCAATTCCAGCCGGAATACATGCCCATGGGCACCGCTGGCATGGCGGACATGGGCACGATGGAAATGCCGCTGCCTGACAATACCGTCCCGATGATGACCGGTTGGGGGCCGCACGGCCCCATCGAAATGGGCGGAATGTTCTCGGTCGTGAAGGTGCGGGACGGCATTGACGCGGACGATTACGAGGACCCCGGCTGGTATGAAAACCCTCCGGGAGAACAGGCCTACGAGTGGACGGGCAAACTACCGGAGTTCGCCTCGAACGACAGCCCCAAAACCATCCTGACACCTAAACCAACAGCTAAGGGTTGATTGGCCCTGCTGCGAAATAACTCAACCCAACCAAAGGACAAACCAATGAATAAACTACTTTTGACTTCCGCACTCGCCGTCTTCCTCGCTGCTCCGGCCTTTGCGGCCGGCACGCATGACGGAGGCCACGATGACGATCACGCGGCCGAACATGCCGAAATGATGATCGGTATGCCGGGCGATCCCTCCAACGTGGATCGCACCATCGACGTTTCTATGCGCGAAACGGACGACGGTGCCATGATCTTTGACCCTGCCGCTTTCGAGATCGGGCAGGGCGAGACCATCCGTTTCAACGTCATGAATATGGGTGAGCTTGAGCACGAGTTCGTTCTCGACAGTGTCGAAGGCAATGCCGAGCACAAAGAGATGATGGCGGCGATGGACATGGAACATGATGATCCGAACTCGATCCGTCTGGATACGGGGGCATCTGGCGAAGTTCTCTGGACCTTTTCGAACGCAGGGACATTTGAATTCGCCTGCCTGATCCCTGGCCACTACGAGTCCGGTATGCATGGCCCCATCAACGTGCGCGAAAAGACGGCGCAGGCAGATGTCGAATACACCACCGGCAAGATCAAAAAGATCGACGCCAAGGCGAGTAAGGTCACCATCATTCACGGTCCGCTGGTCAATCTGGATATGCCGGCGATGACGATGGTGTTCCGCGCTGACGAGGCCACGATCGCCAATATGTCGGAAGGTCAGGAAATCGAGTTTGTTGCCGAACGCGTAAAAGGCAAGCTGACTGTCACACAGATGAAATGAAACCGGTGGGGGCTGTCGATACGGAGTTGATGGCCCACTGCGGTCAGCATCGGAGGCGCACTTACTTGTGGTCGCTGCCGAAGAGTGCTGGCTATCAAAATACTGAGTCGGGCCCGGAAACCGGACCCGGCTCAGACTGAGTGATAGGGCGGGAATGTTGTTGTTCCGCAAGCGTAGCCCAGCTGCCCGATCTGGCCACACGCCGCTACAATCCGGGCGCGCGCACATCTGGGAAGTACACTCGGCGCAACGTTCCGGCTCAACGCAGATGTGCAACCTGCCGCCGACGATCACATTTGCGATGGCGTCTGCAGCGTCGCGTGCCGGGCAATGCAGGCTCTGCCTGAAACCTTTAGGGCAGCGCCCCAATTTATGGAAATCATTGCTGGCAGTGCTTGACGTGGCACCGTCAGGTTGCTGAGATCGAGGTCCGCCATTACATGATCGGCGGCTGTGCGCCCGACGAGCGGTCACAAAAATCGTGAATTACCTGTGTCCGGCGGCAGGGCAAGCCCGAGCAGAAACGGCTTTTTGTAACAACCTCATGCCGTTCCCAATAGATCCCGCGCGATGCGTTCAAAGATGGCGCTGCCGATGGGGATAAGATCATCAAGAAAGTCATAGTCGGGATTGTGCAGGGCGGCGTAGCCCTCGCCCGGTCCCAGGCACATCATCGCAGCCTTTGCACCCCATCCAAATACGCCAAAATCCTCGGACGCGCGCATAGGGACACCCGCAGCCCCATAGGGTACGTCAATTGCATCCATGGCAGCCGTTGCGATGCCGTACGCGTCTTTGTCGTTGATGGAGGCCGCGAAGCTGTCTGACACCTCGAATTCGACACCCAGGCCGAATTTTTGTGCCACTGATATGACCACGTCGCGGGCCTCTGTCTCGATGCGATTCATGTCTTCGTCTCTGGCAGTCCGCAGCGTGGCGAAAATCATGCCTTCACCGGGGGCCACGCCAAACGACGGTTCGCCGATCCGAACATGGGTGATCGTCACCAGTTTGAAGGCATCGTTCAACGGACCGCCACGCCCAAGTGCTTCGAGTGCCGGGATCAGATTCGCCACCGCCAACGCAGGGGAAACTCCGTCTTGCGGATCGGCAGCATGGGCAGTCTTACCGGTCAGGGTGATCTTTAGCCCCATAGAGGCGCAGTTGATCAGGCCAGCGCAGGTCGCGACATAGCCGAATGGTTTTCCGGGGTCGATGTGAATGGCAAACGCCCAATCAGCTTGTATTTCACGATATGCCGGATCGGCGACCACAGCTTTCGCACCGCTGCCATCTTCTTCTGCGGGCTGGAACATCAGAACGACGCGGCCCTTTGCGACCGGCTGGCGCGAAACCATGCGTCCCAAGGCAAGCAGCATTGTCATGTGCCCGTCGTGTCCGCAGACATGGCTCTTGCCGGGGATCTGGGACGACCAGGCAATGTCATTGCGTTCTTCAATCGGCAAGGCGTCAAGTTCGGCACGAAACAGGACTGTCGGGCCGTCTGTGCCGCTATCGAACACAGCCGCAACTCCGTGGCCGCCCAAACCGGTCAGGATACGGGATGGTGACATCGGTTTCAAAGCTGCGGTTATTGTGCGGGCCGTTTCAAATTCTTCGCCGGACAATTCGGGATGGCGATGGAGTTCGTGGCGAAACGCGGTGAGTTCCAAGAGATCGAGATTGGTAAGCATGTCACCCTCTGTTTCCGAAGTTGGCTCTGCTGATCTATCAGTCCCTTAGATCACGCTGTGGCGCAAAGTCTATTAAAAGCAATGCTGCGCCCCTGACAGAATAGCGGTCCGGGGCGGACAGGGCGCCTGCACATGATGTCTGAAAGCGAACGTTTGATCACCTGGCGGCCAGGCTGGGCACTGGTTCTGTCACGTATCACGCCAATAGCGAGCGTTGCCGCCGCAATCTTGTACGGCTCATGTTGGATGGATTGCGCCACTGCTTCACGATGCTGTGGGCTTAGTTCAAAACTCAGCCCGAAACGAGTATAGTAATTTACACAGATCCGGTCAGATGCGCCGAAGCGCGGCGATACGCACCGCAGAAAATTTGCCCGTACGAACGTCAAACACACAAGAGAAACCGACATGACTTCTGCTTCTTCAAACCGCCGGGCCATCCTTGCCACTGCAGGGGCTATCGTGGCGACAGGACTGTCCGGCCTCGTTTTCCCTGCGATGGCACAGGGTATTGCGGCGACGCGATCAATGCGAGGTGGTGCCAACAATTACCTGCCGGGCGTGCCCGTCGTTGAACGCATCGGTGGTGGAGGGTTCTGGATGACCGGGACTGTGCGTCGGGCAGGCGACGGTGCACCGCTTGCAGGCCAGCGCATTCAAATATGGGCGCACACGACCGAAGGACACGAGCGCGATCCACATAGCCATGGTGCGACCCTGACAGGGTCTGACGGAACATTCCGGCTGGAGATGCCACAGATTGTGCCGGCTTTCGGCCAACCGCATGGCCATCTTGCCTTTGACAGCGCCGGGTATGAGCCGGTTTTTCTGCGCCCGGTGATGTCGAGCGCGCGCGATAAAACCCTCAGTGCCGACTTCGTTCTTCGACCTGTCTGACAGCATGAGAACCGACCGAGCGATCCTGAGATGGTTCGCCTTTGCAACTGCGGTTTTTGTGCCTGTTGTCGTCGCGTTGATGAGTCCGCTGCTCGCATGGCGAGAGCCGGTTTACATAGTGGCCGGTTTTGCAGGTGTGATCGCGATGGTGCTGCTGCTCGCGCAGCCACTTCTGATCGGGGGGGACTTGCCTGGCTTGGCTGCCCGACGCGGTGCGCGTGTGCACCGCGTCGTCGGGGGCGCGCTCGTCGGGGCCGTGATCGTCCACGTCGCGGGTCTCTGGATCACAAGCCCGCCTGACGTGATCGACGCGCTGCTCTTTCGGTCGCCAACGCCATTCACGCCCTGGGGGGTGATTGCCATGTGGGCAATTTTTGTAGCCGCCGTTCTGGCTGTGTTTCGGCGGCGATTGCGACCGCGCACATGGCGGGTCGGGCATATGCTTGTCGTGGCGGCGGGCGTCACGACAAGCACTGTTCATGCCATGCTGATCGAGGGCACGATGGGCGGGATCTCCAAGGCGGTGCTCTGCGGTCTGGCTGTTGGGGCGACGGCAAAGGTGATGGCGAATCGAAAACCATGGCGCCTCCTTTCGCGCCGGAGCACCGCAAACCAAAAACCTTGAAAGCCGTCAGAGCGCCAAAGAACTGCGCTGCGGTCTTTTTCTGGTCCTCGATTTAGGCGGCATATCTCGTTGATGTGTTTCACGGGCCGCGGGCGAGTTGGGGATATGCAACGCCAACCAGGGCCGCCACCTATCTGCGCGAACTCGATCAAAGCGCTGTGCGCCGCGATAATCTTGATCCCAAGACAATGCCCTACAAGCTGGTCTGAGTTCGTCTGGATGCCACTTGAAATCGTGATTTAGCGCTGAAAAATGCGCCAAAGCCTGTCTGACCAGGTATCCTATTGCCTGCCTGCAACGCGGCAATTGGACTGTCGAAGTCTTTGGGATCGGCGGATTTCTGCCGCTTTGGCGCGATTCCGTTAAAGCAGCCGAATCGTCGGCCCAAAAATGTTGCGAAAAATCGAATGTCTGGGTAAGGCCATTAGCCAAGGTGCCGGGACGGGGACCCGAGTGCTGACGTTGGGACGGAAAAAGGGACATACCAGGTGAGAACGCGGTTCGCGATCAAAACACATGCGCTCATGGAGCGTCTCTTTCCAGAGCGTCGACTGTTTTTGCGGTCCGATTCAGACACCAGGTTCATTCGCTTGCGCCCCGAAACACAGGCGATCGCCTTTGCCGGTGGTTCGCTTGTGGTGGCATGGACGATCATCGCCACCGCTATCCTGCTGATGGACAGCATCGGGGCAGGCAATTTTCGCGAACAGGCCAAACGCGACCAACAAACCTATCAACAGCGCCTCAACGACCTTAGCCAGGAACGCGATTCCCGCGCCGCCGAGGCGCTTAAGGCGCAGGACCGGTTCAACACCGCACTGGAGCAGGTTTCGATCATGCAGTCACAACTGCTCGATTCCGAAACCCGCCGCCGCGAGATGGAAACCGGGATCGACGTGATCCAGACCACGCTGCGCGACACCATGAAGCGCCGCGAGGAGCTGGGCACCCAGATCGCCGCCCTGACCGCACAAATCGAAGGTGATGGTGTCGGCCTTGCCGCAGCCGGAGCGGCGCAGTCCGACAGCACGCTGAATTTCCTCTCAGACGCTCTGTCGCGCACCGCAGCCGAGCGTGATCAGGTGATTGCAGACGCTCAGGATGCGCTGGTACGGGCCGACGAAATGGCCACCGAAATCCGGACGATGGAAGAAAAGAACGACACCATCTTCCGCCAGCTCGAAGAGGCAATGACCGTCTCGGTCAAGCCACTGGACAAGATGTTTCAGGCTGCGGGCATGAACCCCGACCGTATTCTTGACCAGGTACGACGTGGGTATTCCGGCCAGGGTGGTCCGCTGACACCGTTATCGTTTTCGACCCGCGGCGGCGCAGATCCCTCTGCGGATACCGCCCGCGCAAACGGTATTCTGGGTCAGATGGACCGGCTGAATCTGTACCGTATCGCGGTGCAAAAGGCGCCGTTCGCCTCACCGCTCAAGGACGCGTTCCGCTTTACATCGGGGTTTGGCTACCGTTGGGGCCGTTTGCATGCAGGCACCGATTTTGCCGCGCCGCAGGGCACCGCAATCTATTCGACCGCCGATGGCGTTGTCGTTCATGCCGACTGGCAGTCCGGCTATGGCCGCCTGATCAAGATCCAGCACGAATTCGGCATCGAGACGCGGTATGCGCATCTGTCGAAAATCCGCGTGAAGGTCGGCCAAAGGGTCTCGCGCGGGGATCGTATTGGTGATATGGGCAACACAGGACGGTCCACCGGCACGCATTTGCACTATGAGGTGCGCGTCGGCGGTGAAGCTGTCAATCCGATGATTTATATCAAGGCTGCAAACGATGTTTTCTAAGAGCAAAATCAACGAGCCCGGTCCAAAAGCAGATGATTCCATGAAACCGGCCGCCCCTGAGATGCCGCGCCCAGGGCCCAGCGATTTTAAATCCTCGGCGCCCAAGGCAAAACCGCCGGCATCTGTCCTGTCGAGTGATCTGCACATTACTGGCAATCTCAAGACCACCGGCGACATTCAGGTCGAGGGCACCGTCGAAGGCGACATTCGCGCCCATCTTCTGACTGTCGGTGAAACCGCCACAATCAAGGGTGAAGTGACTGCTGATGATGTTGTGGTCAATGGCCGCATCGTAGGCCGTGTCCGTGGCCTCAAGGTGCGCCTGACCGCGACTGCACGGGTCGAGGGTGACATCATCCACAAGACCATCGCGATCGAATCCGGCGCCCATTTCGAAGGCTCGGTCCAGCGTCAGGACGATCCGTTGTCCAGCAAGGGCCGTGGCCCCGTGCCTACCGGTCAGCCCACAGCCAAAACACCGCAGGACGGCTGAAGCCGACATATACGGCACGACCAAGACCGCCTTTTCAGGGCGGTCTTTTTTTGCCATCTTGCGTCGTGAGCAAGAAAACAGACTCATCTATTGTCGCATCTCATCAGATGCAAACTTATGCGGTTCGGCACTCAGGCCCGTTGCAAAAATCAACTGACGCTCTGGTCTTCGCTGCGCCCTGAATTTTCTCTAAATGCGCAGCTAGCAGTCGCTAGCGCTGTTGGACAATGACCGGCCAAATAGCGGTAGCGCGGCACACTCCCGAATATGAAAAATTGCGGTGGAACGTCGACACTCTGATCCCGCAACAAGCGGGAGAGGGTGGGCACCCGATAGAAGGTTAGCCAATAATCTTGGTGATTTCGCGTAGGATCTTCAGGCGGATCGCGCGTGGATAGTCGCGATGGCCGCGGGCTGTGATGACAAAACCATCACGGGTGATCAGATTGCGACGATAGAAATTGGTTATCGCGATGCCAAGGGATTCGATCGCCAGCCCGTTTATGGTAACGCCCATTCTTTCGGCCTGACGGCGTTGTGGTCCGACGTCAGAGCCTGAATTGGGCGTGCCGTCGCCCGAGATGTCGATGACCTTGCGCTCACAGTCTGGCACAGCGCGAAACTGACTGAGAGAGAACGACAGCGCCTCGGCCGGGGCAGTATCAGAGAGGATAAACGCGCGGGGCAGCAAGCGGGTGCGGTCGGACAATCGTGCCACATCCAGCAAGGTGCGCATCCGCGTCCAGGGAACAGACAGCTCCTGCCGGTCGGGGCCAGACCATTGCACAACAGCAAGGGCCACTTCACCCCGCACCAGTTTTTCGGCAATTTCAGAGTCGCGCAAGGCATCCGCCAGCCCGTCAATTTGCAATCGGTATTCGCCGGAATCGACGGAATTCGAGACGTCCATGGTCAATAACAACGCGATGTCACACGCGAAGGCCGGGGATACCAAAAGGAGTGCATGAACCGCAGCAACTAGTCGCAACATACAGATATGTTGGCAAGTCCGAACACGATGCGTCAAGGGGTAGTTTGGAATGTCGGCGGTTGCACCGCGTGGTCGAGCGTGGCGCGCGAGGGTCTAATTCTTTCTGAAGTGGTCCAGAACGTGGACACGGATGGCCGAGGCCAAGCCGACATCCATGTCTCGGTCGGCGTCGATTTCGGCTGCCAATTGGTTGATCGGTTTGTTCTCTGCGGCGGCAATGTCCCGGAAGGCGCGCCAAAACGCGTCTTCAAGAGACACAGAGGTACGGTGGCCGCGCAGAGTGAGAGAGCGTTTGACCGGGCGGCCGCTCATGCGTCCTTGGTATCGAGCTGGTGACCGTCCAATGCCTTGGCGGCTTTGGTCAGCTTGGCTGCCATGGCTTGTTTTTCCGCCTTACTGCGTCCGAATTTAGCGGAATGCGTGTTCGCATCCCGCTTTTCGGCGTCACGTTTCCGGTCTTTACGCGCCTTGTTGAGGTTGGTGAGATTGCTCATCCCTTGGGTCCAATCATATCTTCGGGGCGCACCACGCGGTCAAAGGTTTCCGCATCGACAAAGCCAAGGGCGATCGCCTCTTCGCGCAGGGTGGTGCCGTTCTTGTGTGCGGTCTTGGCGACCTTGGTGGCGTTGTCATACCCGATGGTGGGCGCCAGCGCGGTCACCAACATCAGCGATTCCTTCATCAGCTTGTCGATCCGGGGGATATTGGCCTGCGTGCCAACAACCATATTGTCGGTAAAGCTGCCTGCGGCGTCACCCAGCAACTGCATGCTCTGAAGCACGTTGTACGACATCATCGGGTTATAGACGTTCAGTTCGAAATGGCCCTGTGACCCTGCAAAACCTACAGCCGCGTCATTGCCCATGACCTGCGCGCAGACCATGGTCAGCGCCTCGGCTTGGGTTGGGTTGACCTTGCCCGGCATGATCGACGACCCGGGCTCGTTCTCGGGAAGGATCAATTCGCCCAGACCCGAGCGGGGGCCGGACCCGAGCAACCGCATGTCGTTGGCGATCTTGAACAGTGAGGCCGCGACGGTTTTGAGTGCGCCTGAGAACATCACCATCGCATCGTGGGCGGCGAGCGCCTCGAACTTGTTGGCGGCGGTGACAAAGGGGAGATCGGTGATCGATGCGATTTCGGCTGCGACGCGGGTGTCCCAGCCCTGTTTCGTATTCAGGCCGGTGCCAACGGCGGTACCGCCCTGCGCCAGTTCGTAGATGTCTGGCAGGCACATTTCGACCCGCTTGATGCCTTTGGCGACCTGATGCGCATAACCGCCGAATTCCTGGCCCAGCGTCAGCGGCGTCGCGTCCTGGGTGTGGGTGCGACCGATCTTGATGATATCTTTGAATTCTTTAGATTTGGCGACAAGGGCTGTGTGCAGTTTGTGCAAACCGGGCAGCAGCATGTCGCGCGCCATCATGCCGATGGCGACATGCATCGCGGTCGGGAAGGTATCGTTCGACGACTGGCCCATGTTGCAATGATCGTTGGGGTGCACCGGCTTTTTCGAACCCATCTCGCCGCCCAGCATCTCGATCGCGCGGTTCGAGATTACCTCGTTCGCGTTCATGTTGGACTGGGTGCCCGATCCGGTCTGCCAGACCACCAACGGAAAATTGTCGTCATATTTGCCGTCAATCACCTCTTGCGCGGCGGCGGTGATGGCATTGCCAATCTCGGTTGGCATATCACCCTGAACCATGTTTACAGCGGCGCAGGCCTGTTTGATCACGCCAAGCGCGCGAATGATCGCGACCGGCTGCTTTTCCCAGCCGATGGGAAAGTTGATGATCGAGCGTTGCGTCTGCGCGCCCCAGTATTTGTCGGCGGGCACCTCAAGAGGGCCAAAGCTGTCGGTCTCGGTGCGGGTCGATGTCATGGAAGGCTCCTGTCGGCTGACGTTCCTAGCGGTTTAGCGGGCGCAGCGCAGCGCGGCAATGCTTTAACCCGCGCAGCTATCACACCGGACGGCGGCGATAGACATAGACCCGTGCGGGCGGCAGGTTGCCCCAGATCCGCGCAGTCCGTGTGACGCTGAGGCCCAGTTCGCGCAGCACCTCTTCGGCCAAGGGATGCTGCGGTCCGTAGGTGAATTGTATAAAGACGCCGCCGGGACGCAGGGCGGCAAACGCAGCGGTCAGAATTTCGCGTTGCAATGCCGTGGAAAACGACAACAGCGGCAGGCCGGACACAACGGCGCGCAGATCGTTCAGGCCCATATTGCCCAGCGACTGTGCCGCAGCGGCATGCACATGCGTTTGCGGAAACCGGCTGCGCAGGTGGTCGACAAAATCGGTGTTCAACTCGATCAGGTGCAGGTCCCCGGCGGGGATGTCCTGTTTCAGCAATGCTTCGGTGATCTTGCCGGTGCCGGGGCCCAGTTCGACCACGGGGCCGCTGCCGGGCGGAACTTCGTGCGCCATAGCGCGGGCAAGCTTTTCTGACGAGGGGGTGAGAGCGGAAATTTCCTGCGGACGCCGCAAAAGCTGTTTCAGAAAAACGTAGAAATGGCCGTCTTCGCGCATCGTGCCGCCTTCTCGCAAACCACTGACATCCGAGACTTATAGGCGCATGGGACGGATAAAAAGACCTAAGGTCACATTCAGGTCAATTTCCGCCGGACAGCCGGAGGTTTATTTGCGAAACGAATCCAGGCTGACAACTTCGGCGTCCTTTTTGCCACTGTCGCTTATCGGCGCGGGGCTTGGCTGTTCGGCACTCACCGGATCGGGTGACACCGGTATCGGATCGTCGTCCTCGTCCTCTGCGTGGGTCTCGAATCGTAGGCCGAATTCAACCGATGGATCTACAAACGTTTTGATGGCGTCATAGGGAATATAGAGCCGCTCGGGTTCTGACCCAAAGTTCAGTGTCACGGAAAAGCCTTCGTCGGTGACCTCCAGCTTGTCGAACCAGTGCTGCATGACGACGGTCATTTCACCTGGGTAGCGGTCGGACAGCCAGTCCGCGATCTCGACATCCGGGTGGCCGGTATCAAAGGTGATAAAGAAATGATGATCACTTGGCAGGCCGTTGGCCTGTACACCTTCCAGCACCTCCTGAATCAGTCCGCGCATCGCGCGATGCATTAGATTTCCGTAGTCGATGCCTCTTGGCATGCCGCCATCCCCTTTGGTTGCGGACTCAGCATATTCAATTTGCAGCGAAACAAAAGAGTGTCGCGCCGCATTTTTCGCCACTTGGGGTCATGGCACACCACAAGAGCGTTGAAGTGGCGTTCTGATGCGTCCGCAACCCGCCCGAACACGCTGGGCGATCGCACCCCGCCCGTTTTCTGGCATTTCAGTCCGAAGGTCAGACGTGGCTAGAAGGCAAGTGAAAATTGATGTGACCATGGCTTGGTGTCGTCGCACAATTGAGGATGATCCGGGGACCAGTTCGGGGGCACTGAGCGCCCGTTCTCAAAGCGTTATGGAATTTTGTCAGATGACTGCATCAGGAACAAAATTCAGCGCATTTTGAGGATAGCGTTCGAGCGGTTTTCGCTGGCGTGCGGCGCGCGGACAGACATCACATCACGCGCCAGCGTCTTTGTATATATCTCAAGCGCGGCGAGCGCGTCATCGGTTCCGGCACTGTCCTGCTGTTCGAGCGCATCGGCGATGCGGCGGTGCAGGGCAATGATGGTGACACGGGAACGGGCGCTGAAGGTGATCATGTTCATCAACGGTTGCATCGCCTCGACCGCACCGGCCAGTTGGTAGGACAGCACCGGATTGACGGCGGCGTCGACCAGCGCGCGGTGAAAGGTGACGTCAGAGGCACAAAATGCCTCGTCGCTCAGATTTGCTGTGCTCTGGGTCGCAATCTCGTCGCGCAGAATCTGCAGATGTGCCTGGGTTCGGCGTTGCGCGGCCAGCGGGGCACAGGCACGTTCCAGCGCATACCGCGCCTCACAGGCAACATCAAAGCTGATCGCGTTCATCGACAGCAGCAGGGTGGATGTGGTGATCTGCTGGCTATGCGCTTCGTCATAGCTCAGATGATTTACGAATGCGCCGCCGGTTGCGCCTCGCTGGGTGCGTATCAGGCTCTGGGCAGCGAGCCGTTTCAGCGCTTCGCGGACGGTGGGGCGGGACACGGAAAATTGCTCGGCCAGTTCGGCCTCGGATGGCAGGCGGTCACCGACAATCAGTTTTCCGGCAACGATGGCATCGCGGATCGCCTTGGCGATTTGGGCCGAGAGGTCGGCGCGGCTGTTCGGGTCGATCTTCATATGTCTGACATTTAGGATTTGCCCGATTTGCAATTGTCTGACATTTATTAAGGCGACAGCGAGTCGCGTCAAGGGCAACCACGTTTAGATGCGGCCGACTTGGGAGGGTCCGGATGCAAGGCATTGTGCGCAGCGGCCTATGGCTGGGGTTCTTTGCCACCATTCTGGGCGCGTGGTGGACAATGTATGCCATGAGCACCAGCATGGGGCTGGATCTTTTGGGGCGACCAGGGGCGATGGCGCAGGCGATGCAGGGCATGGATCCGCGCATGGATATGGCGATGCCGATGGCGCGGTTCGGCCCGTTGTTTGCCATGTGGGCGATCATGATGGCGGCGATGATGCTGCCGACTCTGGTGCCGACATTGCGGTCCTATGAGGATCTGATGGTTAGTGCCGATGGCACACGGGGCGGGTGGCTGGGTGTGTCACTGGGGTATTTTCTAGTTTGGGTGAGTTTCGCGGCAGCGATCGCCGCATTGCAGCTGGGTTTGCTGTTTGCCGGGTGGATTGACATGCTGGGGATTGCCACTTCGCGTGGTCTGTCCGCCGCGCTGCTGATCGCCGTCGGAGCATTCCAATTCAGTCGGGCCAAGGCCGTGTGTCACGGGGTCTGCCACGCGCCGACACTGTTTTTTCTGGGTCATTGGCGCCGGGGCTGTGCTGGCGGGCTGCGCATGGGGCTGGGTTTGGGGGCATTTTGTGTTGGCTGTTGCTGGGGCTTTATGGTGCTGGGGTTCGTCGGGGGGTTCATGAATCTGGCCTGGATGGGGTTGGCGACGCTGTTCATGGTGTTGGAAAAACTGCCGCAGCTGGGTCATCTTGTGATGAAGCCACTGGGAGGGGCTCTGATCGCGGCGGGTGTGGCGTTGGCGATGGGGCCGATCTGAAAAATGGATAACGCGAGGGGGCGAACATGGCAGTAGAACGAGTACCGGGGGCTGACAGGCTGCCTGTGTCGCAGCGCATAGATCAGCGCATGACCAACCCGAAACGGCGCAAGATGGTGCCAACGGAATGGGCCATCAAAGGCGAGCTGTTTCTGAACTGTTCCTGCACGCTGTTTTGTCCCTGTGTCGTCAGCCTGGGCGCGCATCCCCCGACCGAGGGGCATTGTTATGCCTGGATGGCAATCGCGATCGATGAAGGCCATTTTGAGGGTGAAAGCCTGGCGGGGCTGAATGTCGGCCTGATGGTCGAGATCCCTGGCCGCATGGCCGAGGGCGGCTGGAAGGTCGCCGCCTATGTTGACGAGCGGGCCTCGGGCAAGGCGTATAACGGGCTGTTGCAGATTTTCAGCGGGGCTGCCGGGGGGACGACCGGGCTGTTCACGATGCTGGTGTCGGATATCGTCGGGGCAGAGCGCGAGAAGGTCGAGATCGTGCGCGACGGACGCAAGCGCGGATTGTTCATCGGTCGCAAGATACAGGCTGAGATCGAGATGCTCGACGGGGCCACCCCGGATCAGCCGGTGATGATCAGCAATTCGAAATACTGGATGGGTCCGAATATCATTGCTGCAAAGGGGCTGAAATCCAAGGTCCGCGATTTTGGGCGGGTTTGGGATTTTGGTGGCAAGTCTGCCGAGATCTGCCCGATCAACTGGAAAGGTCCAAAGTGACGACTGCGATGATCGGCCCAGAGTATTGCGACGCTATGGCGCGCTACAACGCCTGGCAGAACTGGCAGATGGCAGACGCCTTTGCCGGTTTGGACGTGGCAGAGTTTGAGGCGGACCGGCAGGGGTTCTTTGGGTCGATACAGGCGACGGCGAACCATCTTCTTTGGGCCGATCTGATGTGGATGAGCCGGTTTGAAGACGGTGATGCGCCGACGGACGGGATCGGCGGCAGCGTGCGGATGACGCAGAATCTGGCCGAATGGCGGTCAGAACGGCTGCGACTGGATGCGCGGATTCTGGGTTGGTCTGGGCGGGTTGGTACTGGTGAATTGGCGGGACCACTGACTTGGGTGTCGGGGTTGGTGGGCCGGGAGGTCACGCGGGATTTCGCGCCATGCGTGGTGCATATGTTTAATCACCAGACTCATCACCGCGGGCAGATCCATGCGATGTTGACGCAGGCGGGTGCAGTTGCCCCTGTGACGGACTTTGCCTTCATGCCCGACACGGGGGCGTGGCTGTGATGTCGAACGCCGCGCGCCTTCGGCGACGCCCCGCCCGCCATCCCGTTGGCAGAGGTGCGTTTGCGGGTTTTAAGGGAATGATACGCGGGTTTTGCGATGCAGGGTCGGCGACAACCATACGACACAGGGGCGGGCCCGGCGTCGTTCAGTGAAAGGATAAGCGATGTTCAAGGCTCTTGTCGTGGAGAAAGATGCAGAGAGTGGCAAGACTGCGGCCTCGGTCAAGCAGATCGGATTGGAGGACCTGCCGGAGGGAGAGGTTGTTGTCGCCGTGGAATATTCCACCGTGAATTACAAGGATGGGCTGTGCATCGGTCCTGGCGGTGGCTTGGTGCGGACCTATCCGCATGTCCCGGGGATCGACTTTGCCGGGACGGTCGAGCAGTCGTCCGATCCGCGCTACACGGCTGGCGACAAGGTTGTGCTGACCGGCTGGCGCGTCGGGGAGGCGCATTGGGGGGGCTATGCCGAGAAGGCGCGGGTCCGGGCCGATTGGTTGGTGCCTTTGCCTGCGGGGCTGGACACCCGCGCTGCGATGGCCGTTGGCACGGCGGGATTGACCGCGATGCTGGCAGTGATGGCACTTGAGGATCACGGGCTTGAGCCTGGTGCCGGACCGGTTCTGGTCACTGGCGCTGCGGGGGGCGTCGGGTCGGTTGCGGTGGCGCTGCTTGCCGCTCTGGGGCATGAGGTGGCTGGGGTAACAGGCCGACCTGAGACACAGGACTATCTGCGCCACCTTGGTGCCAGCCGTATCGTGCCACGTGAAGAGATTAACGAAACCGTGAAGCGCCCCTTGGAGGGCGAGACCTGGGCAGGTTGTATCGATGCTGTCGGTGGTGCGATGCTGGCGCGCGCTTTGGGGCAGATGAAATACGGTGCCAGTGTTGCTGCTGTGGGGCTGGCGGGGGGGGCCGGGCTGCCTGCGACAGTGATTCCGTTCCTGCTGCGCGGGATCAATCTGTTGGGGATCGATTCAGTGATGCAGCCCTATGACAACCGGGTGCGGGCCTGGGGACGGATCGCGGCGGATCTGCCGATGGACAAGCTGAACGCCATGGTGCAACCGGCAACGCTCTCGGATCTGCCCCAGCTTGGTGCCGATATTCTGCAAGGCAAGGTTCGGGGGCGGGTCGTGGTGGATGTTTCCGCCTGACGACGCTCATGTCATGTGCTGACACGAGCCGCATCCCAACAGGGTGCAGCCCGTGCCGGAAACCTGTGCGCGCCGCAGGCGTGCTCCGCTGGAACAATTGCATGAAAAAGGCCCCGTGGCAGAACCATGGGGCCTAGTTTAAACGATATAGGTCGGGTCAGAGATGGCGTTCCGCCATCAGCCCCTTAAACACCGCCCAGCACATGACCAGCAGGACCAGCGTGAACGGCAGCCCGGTTGAGATCACCATGCTTTGCAGCGATTGCAATCCACCCGCACTCAGCAGCAGCACAATTGCCACGGCGCCTTCGAACACGCACCAGAACACCCGTTGCGGCACCGGCGCGTCGACCTTGCCACCGGCCGTGATTGTGTCGATGACCAGCGATCCGGAATCCGACGAGGTGACAAAGAACACCACCACCAGGATGATGCCGATAAAGCTGGTGATTCCAGCCAGAGGCAATTGTCCCAGCATCGCAAACAGCTTCAGCTCAAGCGCGGCATCCTGCGCCCCGGTAAAGCCGTCAGCGACGACCTGATGAATGGCCGCACCGCCAAAGACTGACATCCACAGCACGCAGACCATGCTTGGGATCAGCAGCACACAGATCAGGAATTCGCGCACCGTCCGGCCACGGCTGACGCGGGCGATGAACATGCCCACAAACGGTGACCAGCTGATCCACCACGCCCAGTAGAACGAGGTCCAGCCCTGGGAAAAGTTGACATCCTCACGACCCAGCGGATTCGAAAGAGCAGGCAGGTATTGCAGATAGGCCAGCAGCGCATCAGCGAACCCGGTCAGGATCAGCATCGTCGGTCCGACGATGAGCACAAAGACCAGCAGGAGCGCCGCGAGGCCCATGTTGATCTCGGACAGGATCTTGACGCCGCCATCAAGCCCGCGCAGCACCGAAATTGTCGCAATTGCAGTGATGCCGGAGATCAGCAGAACTTCGGTGGTTGCTCCGATCGGCACACCGAACAGAAGGTTCAGACCGGCATTCGCCTGCGTCGCACCAAAGCCCAGCGATGTGGCCAGACCAAAGAGCGTGGCAAACACTGCCAGGGTGTCAATCGCATGGCCCCACCAGCCCCAGACCCGTTCCCCGAGGATCGGGTAAAACGCGCTGCGGATGGTCAGGGGCAGGCCCTTGTTGTAGCTGAACAGCGCCAGCGCCAGCGCCACCACCGCATAGATCGCCCAAGGGTGCAGACCCCAGTGAAAGATCGTTGCGGCCATGCCCAGCCGGATGGCCTCGGCTTCGTCGCCCGCAGCGGCCCCCAGCGGTGCCCAGTCGGTACGCACACCGTTTTCGATCGTCGTGCCCGCCAGAGATGACGAAAAGTGGCTCATCGGTTCACTGACGCCATAGAACATCAGGCCGATGCCCATGCCCGCAGCGAACAGCATCGCGAACCAGCCGATATAGGTGTAATCCGCCGTCGCATCCTTGCCGCCCAGCCGTATCTTGCCCAACGGGCTGACGATCAGGAACAGGCAGAATAGCACAAAGATGTTCGCCGATCCGATAAAGAACCAGTCAAAGCCCGTGGTCACGGAGCTGAATAGCCATGAAAACACTTCACCCGACTGCACCGGTAGCGCGAGTGTGTAAAAAACGAATGCCACGATACTGGCACCCGATATCAGGAAGACTGGGTTGTGGATGTCAAAGCCAAATGGCCCGATTCTGCTTTCGAGATTGTCCTGTCCGATCTCGTAGCTTGTATCGATGACCTCCGACGCGCCTTCCGGTGCAGGTATACCCTGACCGCTTGGTTCGTCTGTCATATAAAAGTCCCTTCGTGTTTTTTTGCCCTGTCATTGCAGGAATTGCAGGTCTTCACCCGCGTGAAGCCAGCCTAACAGCCGGTATGTGTGGCTTTGCCTCTATTCCGGCATGTCAGCCGACGAATCCGTCACGCCTGACCAAGATCACCGACACATTTGTCGACATTGCCGTTGGGTTGGTTGGGGCGATGCCCGCGTCACGGGACGCACGCTAACGTAATTATGCCCAGATCACCACCGCCGGGGGTGGGGTCGTTTCAAATCAATTGGTTCAGGCCGGTTTTGAACGGCTTGACCCAATGAAAAATCGCCGGCACAGTCCGGGCGGGAACCATCAGGGGCAGGGGCATGTTGGACAGTGATTTCGTCAGGGCGCAGTTTCCGGCCTTTTCATCCGAGGCATTGCGGGGTCAGGCATTTTTCGAAAATGCGGGCGGATCGTACACCTGCGCCCCGGTGATTGACCGGCTGACGCGGTTTTACCGCGAGCGCAAGGTGCAGCCCTATGCCCCCTATGAGGCATCGCGCCTTGCCGGGGGGGAAATGGACGAGGCCCGTTCGCGACTTGCGGCGCTGCTGGGCGTGGATGGTGACGAGGTTAGTTTTGGCCCATCAACCACGCAGAACATTTATGTTCTGGCGCAGGCGTTTCGCAAATTCATGGCTCCGGGTGAGGCAATCATTGTCACCGATCAGGATCACGAGGCCAATTCAGGCGCCTGGCGACGGCTGGCCGAGGATGGAATCGAAATCCGCGAATGGAAGATTGACCCTGAAACCGGCCATCTGGACCCCGAGCGGCTCGAAGAGTTGCTGGATGAAAAGGTGCGGCTGGTGTGCTTTCCGCATTGTTCGAACGTGGTGGGTGAGATCAATCCAGTGGTCGAGATCACCGCACTGGCCCATGCTGCGGGGGCCTTTGTCTGTGTCGACGGAGTCAGCTATGCGCCGCATGGTTTGCCGGATGTCGGATCTCTGGGCGCGGATATATACATGTTCTCCGCCTATAAAACCTATGGCCCGCATCAGGGGATCATGGTGATCCGCCGCGAGCTGGGCGAGACGCTGCCCAATCAGGGACACCATTTCAACGGCGCGGACCTGGAAAAACGGTTTACGCCCGCCGGGCCGGATCACGCGCAGATCGCTGCCTGTGCCGGCATGGTCGATTATATCGATGCATTGGCGGCGCATCATGGCATAGCGACCGCTGCTGTGCATGACCTGATGCGCACGCACGAGGTCAGGTTGCTGCAACCGCTGCTGGATGCCCTCAAGGGGCGCAATGGCGTGCGGTTGCTGGGCCCGGATTGCGCCGAGGCGCGGGCGCCGACGGTGGCGGTGGCGCTGAACCGCTCAGCCGAAGATGTCGCCGCCGCGTTGGCACCCCATGGAATTATGGCCGGGGGCGGTGATTTCTATGCGGTGCGTCCGCTCACCACGATGGGGATTGATCCAAAGCGCGGCGTTTTGCGGATGAGCTTTGTGCATTACACCACCGACGCTGAGGTCGCGCAGCTGATCACCGCACTGGACCAGGTGCTTTAGCCGCAGGATCAAGCTACGCATCGGGGGGCGATGGGGCAGGCGTGTCGTCAAAGCAATGCGTGCGTTGACCTCGCACCTGTGGTGGCACTACCTGTGCTCTAAGTTGGGTTGAGGGAGTGACAGGTGACGGATAGATCGGCGATTCTGCTTTGGATACGGCGTGATCTTCGGCTCGGCGATCATGCGGCTTTGCATGCGGCGGCCCAGACCGGGCGTCCGGTGATCCCGGTCTTTGTGCGCGATGCGTCTGTTGATGCGGTGGGGGCCGCGCCGAAATGGCGACTTGGGCTGGGGCTAAAGCATCACGCGGCGGCGCTGGCCGCGATCGGCAGTCGGCTGGTTCTGCGTTCTGGAAATGCGCGCGACGCGCTTGAGGCCCTGATCGACGAGACTGGCGCCGGCGCGGTCTGGTGGCAACGCGCCTATGATCCCGATGGCATAAGCCGGGATACGGATGTGAAATCCGCGCTCAGGGCGCGGGGCATCGACGCCCAGAGCTTTGCCGGGCATTTGCTGTTCGAACCTTGGTCGGTTGAGACCAAGACAGGTGGCTTCTACAAGGTCTTTACTCCGATGTGGAAGATGGTCCGCGATCGCGATGTGGCGCCGCCCTTGCCTGCGCCGCAGCAACTGTGCCCGCCAGATCTCTGGCCGCAGGGCGCAAATCTGTCTGACTGGCGCCTTGGGGATGCGATGCATCGGGGCGCAGCGGTGGTGCGCCGCTTTGTGCGGCTGGGTGAACAGGCGGCGCACGCGCGTTTGCAGGACTTTATGGCGCACAAGGTTGCAGATTACGATCGCACCCGTGATCTGCCCGCTGTCGATGGCACTTCGGGTCTGTCGGAAAACCTGAGCCTGGGCGAGATCAGCCCGCGTCACTGTTGGCACGCAGGTTTGCGCGCCCGCGCAGAGGGCAAGGCAGGGGCGGACACCTTTCTCAAGGAACTGGTGTGGCGCGAGTTTGCCTATCATCTGATGTGGCACACACCGCGGATTCTCAGCGACAATTGGAAACCGGACTGGGATGCCTTTCCCTGGAACACCAATGACCTCCATCCCGAGGTGATTGCCTGGCAACAAGGGCGCACAGGCATACCGTTTGTCGACGCCGCCATGCGCGAACTTTACGTCACAGGGCGGATGCACAATCGCGGGCGGATGATCGTCGCGAGCTATCTGACCAAACATCTGCAAACCCATTGGAAAATTGGCCAGAGCTGGTTTGCGGCCACACTGATCGACTGGGATCCGGCCAGCAATGCGATGGGCTGGCAATGGTCGGCGGGGTCGGGACCGGATGCGACGCCCTATTTCCGGGTGTTCAACCCGGTGACCCAGCGCGACAAGTTCGACCGAGACGGCGCTTATGTCGGACGCTGGATTGCAGAAGGTCAGAAAATTCAATCGCCTGAATCACTAAGTTACTTTGAGGCGATTCCGCGTAGCTGGGGGCTGACAGCTGATGATCAATACCCGGATCCGGTGGTGGATTCGGCCCAGGGGCGTCAACGTGCGCTGGATGCGTATCAAAATCGTGGTTTCTGAGGGCGGGTCTGGTCGGTTCGTTCGGGCGTCGATGCGGGTACAGGCCGGTCATTGCGTCGCTGACACGACACATTCGGCGAAAAATGCAACAAGATCAGCCAAGTTGGGTTTGACGAATGCCTCCGCAGGATGTGCAACTTTTGGCAGACATCTTGCGCCACTGCGGATTGCTGCTGTGATCGCGACGCCAGCCCGATAACAACCACAAGAACAACCACAAGGCCGAGTTGACCATATGCCCACTGCCGCCAAGCTGCTCTCTGCCCTGTGCCTTGCGGCGCTGGGATACTATGTCTCGGAAATGATCAAACAGGTCATGCCCGAGAGCACAGCCTTTGGCGTGTTTTCCTATGTCAATGCGGCGCTGGGGGCGATCTGCGGCTGGCGGATCGTTGGCAGCCGGGCAGGGCGCGGCCTGTCGGCGGGTATTTCAAATGGACTTACCGGGGTTGTCGCGCTGGTGTTCTGGGGGATTTTTGTGCAGGCCTGCAATGAAATGGTGCGCCTGGCGATGATCAACCGCTTTGACGGCCCGATGGAGGCATTTGCTGCGGTGTTCGAGCTTGGGATCAAATACGGACAGATCATCCTGACGGGCCCGATTATCGGCACGCTGGTTGTCGGGGCGCTGATTGTGGGGCTCGTCGGTGAATTCGCGGCCAGCCGGTATCGGTAAACTCAAATGACAGACCTTTTCTTTTATGGCACGCTTTGCCACGTGCCGCTGCTTGAGCTTGTGCTGGGTCGTCCTGCGGCGCAAATTGATATCGCGGCGTCGGTGCTGCCCGATCACGCCGCATTCTGGGTGGCGGGCCACAGCTTTCCGATGATCGTATCGACACCGGGCGCCGTGACGCCTGGCCTTTTGGTCCGCGGCCTAAGCGAGCGGGACATTGCCCGGCTCGATTTCTACGAAGGTGGGTTTGAATACCGGCTGCGCGACGTTGCAGTGAAGGTCGGAGATGTTATGGCGACAGCGCAAGTCTATTTTCCGGCGCCCGGGCTGTGGCAGCCGGCAGCGCCTTGGGATCTGGCAGATTGGGCATCGCGCTGGGGGCAGATTACCGTCACTGCGGCGCGCGATATGGTGGTCCAGTTCGGGCGCCGCCCGGCGGAGCAGATGCGCGCACTCTGGCCGTTTTTCTGCGCCCGCGCATGGGCGCAACAACTGGCGGCGACCCCCGCTCCGCAGACAGTACGCAGTCAGATGACCGTCGCAGATGTCGAAATTCTGGCGGAAAAGCCCGGTTTCGACGGTTTTTTCCGTTTGCGGGCATTTGATCTGCGTCATCGCCGCTTTGACGGCGACATGGGTGAACCGGTCGGTCGCGAAAGCTTTGTCGCCTTTGATGCGGCATTGGTGCTGCCGTACGACCCGGTGAATGACAGCGTGCTACTGATCGAGCAGATGCGCTATGGCCCGCTGATGCGCGGTGATCCTGCCCCTTGGGTCCTGGAACCGATTGCAGGTCTGGTCGATGCCGGCGAAAACCCTGCCGATTGCGCCCGCCGCGAGGCGGTCGAAGAGGCGGGGATTGCGTTGGGCGATTTGCGTCCGATGGTGCGGATCTATGCATCGCCCGGCTATACCACCGAATATTTCCATTGTTTCATGGGCCTGTGTGATCTGTCGGGCCGCGGTACGCAACTGGGCGGGCTGGCGAACGAGAACGAGGATATCCGCAGCCACGTGATTCCCTTTGCGCAGGCGATGGCGCTGGTGGACAGCGGCGAAATCAACGTCGGGCCGCTGGTGATGATGCTGCTCTGGCTGGCACGGGAACGTGAGTCGCTGCGCGCTGCGGGTTGAGTTCCGCAAGGCGCGCGCCTACACCTGAATCAACAGCACCGAACGGACGGGAGGGCGCAGGATGCGCATCGCAAGCGATCTGGCCAATGCCATTGGAAATACACCGCTGATCCGCCTCAGGGCGGCCAGTGAACTGACGGGGTGCGAGATCCTCGGCAAGGCCGAATTCATGAATCCGGGCCAGTCGGTCAAGGATCGTGCCGCCCTGTATATCATCAAGGATGCGGTTGAACGCGGCCTGCTGAAGCCCGGCGGCACGATTGTCGAGGGCACGGCCGGCAACACCGGCATCGGGCTTGCGCTGGTTGGGGCGTCGATGGGATTCCGGACTGTCATCGTCATCCCCGAGACGCAGAGCCAAGAGAAAAAAGATATGATCCGCCTGGCGGGGGCCGAACTGGTGCAGGTGCCGGCCGCGCCGTACAGGAACCCCAACAACTATGTGCGCTATTCCGGCCGTTTGGCCGAAGAGATGGCACGCACCTCTGACAAGGGGGTGATCTGGGCGAACCAATTCGACAATATTGCCAACCGCCGCGCCCATATCGAAACCACCGGCCCCGAGATCTGGGAGCAGACCGACGGCAAGGTTGACGGCTTTATCTGCGCCGCCGGGTCGGGTGGCACGGTTGCGGGCGTCGGCATGGCGCTGCAACCCAAGGGCGTTAAGGTTGGTTTGGCCGATCCCATGGGGGCTGCGCTTTATAGCTATTACACCACCGGCGAATTCAAATCCGAAGGCGATTCAATCACCGAAGGCATCGGGCAGGGGCGGATCACTGCCAACCTGGACGGGTTCACACCGGATTTTGTCTGCCAGGTCCCGGACGAAGAGGCGCTACCGATCGTCTTTGACCTGCTCAGCGATGAGGGGCTGTGTCTGGGTGGATCGACTGGCATCAACGTTGCCGGCGCAATCCGCATGGCGAAAGAGATGGGGCCGGGTCACACCATCGTGACGGTGCTGTGTGACTATGGCACGCGCTATCAGTCCAAGCTGTTCAACCCCGATTTTCTGTCGCAAAAGGGATTGCCGCGACCCGTCTGGCTCGAGCGTGGCCCAGATAGCATCCCCGGAGTGTTCGAGGACGCATGATACCTGTGCTTGCTTGGCTTCGGGTTGCGCTGGCGGTTCTGCTGCTGGCCGCCGGGCCGGTATCGGCGCAGGACGGCGCCCGGACGCTGGAACTGGAGCGCTGGGAAAGCACCGCCGTGCGGGCCGAAAACGCGCTGGAAAGCGGGCAGGCGAGCGAGATGGCTCTTGAGTCGCTGCGCGCCGAGATTGCCCGCTACCGCGAGAGTTTTCAGAAGGCGCAGAGCGAACAAAGCCAGCGTATCGCGACCTTGCAGGCGCAGATAGATACGCTTGGGCCGGTGCCAGAGGGAGATGCGGTCGAGGCGCCGGATATCGCCGCGCGCCGGGCCGAACTGAACGACCAAATGACGCGGCAGCGCGCGCCGGTTCTGGCTGCCGAAGAGGCTTATACCCGCGCTGACGGGTTGATCCGGGAAATTGACAAGACGATCCGCACCCGGCAGACCGCCGAGATTTTCTCAAGAGGGCCGGTGCCGGTCGATCCGACCTATTGGCCGGGCGCGGTTGAGGCGCTGGGGTCGACGCTGCGGCTGGTCTGGACTGAAACCTTTACCGCGTGGAACTCAGAGCAGCGTCGCACGCTTCTGTTGGACAGTTTGCCGTCGGTTCTGGTGCTGGTGCTGATCGCGCTGGTGTTGATGCATCGCGGTCCGGTCTGGGCGGAACGCGGGGTGATTGCGCTGCGGCGGATGACCCGCAGGGGAACCGGAGTCTGGAAGTTCCTGTTGTCGCTGGGGCAGATGATCCTGCCACTGATCGGGGTGGTGGCGCTGGCTGCGGCGTTACGTCAGACCGGGCTGGTGGGGACGCGGGGCGACGATCTTCTGGAAACTCTACCGGGGTATATCTGCGTTCTGGTTTATATCCGGTGGCTGGCGGGCCAGACCTTTTCCCGTGATGACCACGTTGCGACCTTGCCTATTTCGCGTAAGCGGCGGACCGAAGCGCGGTATTATTTCAGCATTCTTGCCGTGCTGGTCCTGTTACGGTTGTTGATGTTGAACCTGATCGCCTATGTCGACCCCACGGTCGAGGTGCTGTCGGTTCTTGAATTGCCGTTCATCGCGGTTTGCGCGCTGGTGCTGTTCCGGTTGGGTCAGGTTCTCGAAGCGGCCCGGCTGGGGAACGAGACTGAAGGCCCTGCCGACCATGAGCAGGACGGCATGCATTTTCGTCTTCGCATCGCCCGCGGTGTGGGGCGCGCAGTGATCATGGTCGCCCTGATCAGCCCGGTAGCGGCGGTTCTGGGATACAAGACATTGGCGGTGTCACTGCTGTTTCCCACGATCACGACGTTGCTGTTGATTGGCACGGTGATGGTGCTGCAACGCCTGGTGTCGGATCTGTACGAGCTGGTTTCAGGCGTGGCCGTGTCCGACGCCCAAAGCCTGATTCCAACGCTGGCGGGGTTTGCGCTGATCCTGGGCAGTCTGCCGCTTTTGGTGCTGATCTGGGGCGCACGGGTGGCGGACCTGACTGAACTCTGGGCGATGTTCCGCGAAGGATACGTGGTTGGTGACACCCGTATCGCTCCCACGGATTTCCTGAATTTCGTTCTGGTCTTTCTGTTCGGGTATCTGATTACCCGACTGTTGCAGGGCGGGCTGCGCAGTTCGATTTTGCCCAAGACACGCATCGACCTTGGCGGGCAGAATGCGATGGTGGCCGGGGTTGGCTATGTCGGCTTGACGCTGGCGGGACTTGCGGCGGTGTCGGCGGCCGGGCTGGATCTGTCGTCGCTGGCGCTGGTCGCCGGGGCGCTGTCATTGGGCATCGGTTTCGGTCTGCGCACGATTGTTGAAAACTTTGTCTCGGGCATCATCCTGCTGATCGAGCGGCCGATCACCGAAGGTGACTGGATCGAGGTGGGCGATGAAATGGGCTATGTGCGCGGCATCTCGGTCCGCGCCACCCGGATCGAGACGTTTGATCGCACCGATGTGATTGTGCCCAATGCCGATCTGATCACCGGACGGGTCACCAATTACACCCGTGGCAATTCTCTGGGCCGGGTGATTGTCAAAGCGTCTGCCGCCTACGGGTCCAACACGCGCCATGTCTCAGATGTGCTTCTGGGCATCGCGCGAGAGCATCCCGAAGTGCTGATGAACCCCGAACCATACGTGTATTTCAAGGGTTTTGGCAGCAATGGTCTGGATTTTGAGATCCGCGCCATCCTGATAAATGTGAACAATATCCTGGATGTACAGACCGAGATGAATCACCAAATCTCGGAACGCTTTGCCGCTGAGGGCATAGATATTCCATTCCCGCAGCGCGATATCTGGTTGCGTAATCCCGAAGTGCTGGATTCGGTGCGCAGATCCGCGCAGCTATCCGCCGCGCCAGAATCCGACGCGGCCACTCTTCACAAGAGCCACTCCGGCACGGGGCCGGATCTCGCGCCTGATGGTGCCCCGGATGCGAGCGCCGATGCCGCCCCCGATAGCAACGCGGACGGTGCGCAAGATAGCGACGCGGGGGATGCATCGAGATGAGTACCGAACTGTTATTCCGCACGGATCCTTACCTACGCGAGTGTGACGGCATCGTTCTGGCGCAAACGCCCGAGGGGGGCATCGTCGTTGACCGATCGGTGTTCTATACCACCGGCGGCGGTCAGCCGGGCGACAGTGGCATGATCCGCTGGAATAGCCGCAGCCTGGGCATCGCGACCGCATTTTTAGGGCACGACGGAACCTGCATTCTGGTCCCGTCCGAACCGCAGCGGATGCCCGCTGTCGGGGCGCAGATCCACCAGACGCTGGACTGGGATCGGCGATATCGGCACATGCGAATTCACACGGCGTTGCATCTGCTTTCGGTAGTGATCCCGCTGCCGGTGACCGGCGGCGCGGTAGGGGCAGGCACCGGACGTCTGGATTTTTCCATGACCGAGCCGCCGAAAGACCGCGACGCCGTGGAAAGGGCGCTGAATATGTTGGTGGATCGCGATTTGTCGGTGACTGACGAATGGATCACGGACGCGGAACTTGACGCCAACCCGGGCCTGGTCAAGACGCGTTCGGTGCAGCCGCCGCGTGGCTCTGGCCATGTGCGGCTGGTGCGGATTGGGCGCGGGGCGGGTCAGGTTGATCTGCAACCATGCGGCGGCACCCATGTGGCCCGAACCGCAGAGATTGGACATGTGCGTCTGGCCAAGATTGAGAATAAGGGCCAGCAGAACCGCCGCATTCACATCGCTCTGGACTAGTAACCGCATTTTGGGTGTACACGGTATTTGCCCGACGAATGGCTGCGCCCGGCGCATCCGCACACCCTGTTCCACGCGGTTTGGCAGAACCCACCAGGTAAGAAAAATTGAAGGTCTTGCCCTGGGAACAGTCACAAGGCCAGTCATTCCAACCGGCGCCAACTGCGTGCAGGTCACATCCCGAGGGAGGGGGCTTCGAGCGTATTGTGGGGGGCAATCGCGGCGGCACCAGTCCAGCTGTTCGCTGTGGTGCCTGCCAAAGGCCACGACAATGCGGGGGGCAGAATCGCGCCAGCGGATGCTGAGCGCGGCAAGCCAGTCCCCCAAACGCGTAGCGCGATCCACCGTTTCGGCCGCGCCGGTGATTGATTGTTTGGACCCACGCCCCCCCAACGTGGCATGAATTTATGCAATGTTGATCCAGATCAAAGTGTAGTTCCTTTCGGGCCCCTAAGCACAGCATGACGCGATCCGTCACTTCGGTGGCGGAAAGAACATGCATAAGGGGCAGCCTGGATGGGCGATATTCTCAAACTGATAGCCTTGGGTCTGGTGACCCTTTTTGCGGCCATGGCGGCCAACTGGGCCCACGATCTGGCGTATCAGGTCCATGCGTTGATCGTCATGTTGATCGCGGGCGTGATGTTTCTGTCGACCGTGCGCGGCATGGACGAGCCAAAGCCCGAGATCGCGGTTGCGACCGGCTACATGGACGATGTGGTACGGGCAGGGGTTGTTGCGACGACTTTTTGGGGTGTTGTCGGGATGCTTGTTGGCGTGTTTATCGCCTTTCAGCTGGCCTTTCCGGCGCTGAATTTCGACTGGGCGCAACCCTATGGCAACTTTGGCCGCCTGCGGCCATTGCACACCAGCGGCGTGGTGTTTGCGTTTGGTGGCAATGCGCTGATCATGTCGTCGTTTTACATTGTGCAGCGCACCTGCGGTGTCCGTCTCTGGGGGGGCAAGCTGGGGTGGTTTGTGTTCTGGGGCTACAACCTGTTCATCGTGCTGGCTACTACCGGCTACCTTCTGGGCGCGACTCAATCCAAGGAATACGCCGAACCCGAATGGTATGTCGATCTGTGGCTGACTGTGGTCTGGGTCGCCTTTTTGGCGGTGTTCATGGGCACGCTGATCAAGCGGCGCGAGCGGCACATCTACGTCGCCAACTGGTTCTTGCTTAGCTTTATCGTCACCGTGGCGATGCTGCATATCGTCAACAATCTTTCGCTGCCGGTCAGCATCTTTGGCTCGCGCTCGATCCAGCTGTTTGCTGGTGTACAGGATGCGATGACCCAGTGGTGGTATGGCCACAACGCGGTCGGCTTTTTCCTGACGGCGGGCTTTCTGGGCATGATGTATTATTTTGTGCCCAAGCAGGCAGGCCGTCCGGTCTATAGCTACAAGCTGTCGATCATACACTTCTGGGCGCTGATCTTTCTCTATATCTGGGCTGGCCCGCACCACCTGCACTACACGGCACTGCCGGATTGGGCGACGACGCTGGGCATGGTGTTTTCGATCATCCTGTGGATGCCCAGCTGGGGCGGCATGATCAACGGCCTGATGACGCTGCAAGGCGCCTGGGACAAGCTGCGCACCGACCCGATTATTCGGATGATGGTGATTTCGCTGGCCTTCTACGGCATGTCCACCTTTGAGGGGCCGATGATGTCGATCCGCGCGGTGAACTCGCTGTCGCATTACACTGATTGGACCATCGGGCATGTACATTCCGGCGCGTTGGGCTGGAACGGCATGATCACCTTTGGCGCGCTCTACTATCTGACACCGCGCCTGTGGGGGCGCGAGAAGATGCATTCGATGGCCGCTATCGATTGGCACTTCTGGCTCGCCACCATTGGTATCGTGCTTTACGCCGCGTCGATGTGGGTGTCGGGCATCATGGAGGGCCTGATGTGGCGCGAAGTCGATGCGCAAGGCTTCTTGGTGAATTCGTTCGCCGACACGGTGTCTGCCAAGTTCCCGATGTATGTGGTGCGCGGTCTGGGCGGGGTTCTGTACCTGTCGGGTGCGCTGATCATGGCCTGGAACATCACAATGACGATCCGGGGCGGGGCACGTGAACCTGTCATCGTCGCCACTCCGGCAGAATAAGGGGATCCTGAAATGACCGATCACAACAAGAATATCCCCGCACCCGAGGACGATCCAAAGGTCGCGACCCTGTCCGATCTGCCGGACAAGATTCCAAATGAGACACCGATCGAGACGGCGACCATCGACTGGCATGGCAAGATCGAACGAAATGCCACGCTGTTGATGGTACTGTCGCTGGTGGTGGTCTCTGTCGGCGGGATCGTGGAAATCGCGCCGCTGTTTTACCTCGAAAACACCATCGAAGAGGTTGAGGGCATGCGCCCCTATTCGCCGCTGGAACTGGCGGGGCGTGAAATCTATGTCCGCGAGGCGTGTTATACCTGTCACAGCCAGATGATCCGCCCGATGCGCGACGAGGTGGAACGCTATGGCCACTACAGCCTGGCGGCGGAGTCGATGTACGATCATCCATTCCAGTGGGGGTCAAAACGCACCGGGCCGGATCTGGCCCGGGTCGGCGGGCGCTATTCCGACGCCTGGCATCTGGATCATTTGCGCAATCCGCAATCGGTGGTGCCGGAATCGATCATGCCGGGCTACGCCTTCCTCGAAGAGACACGGCTTGAGGATCGCTATGTCACCGCTCTGCTGGAAACACAGGTCGCAGTGGGTGTGCCCTACACCCAAGAGATGGTCGGGAACGCCCATGCGGATCTGCTGAACCAGGCCAATCCCGACAGTGACTATGATGCGTTGGTCGAACGCTATCCCGGTGCACAGGTGCGCAATTTCGACGGGCAACCGGGGGTGTCCGAAGCAGACGCGATGATTGCCTATCTCCAGATGCTCGGCACGTTGGTCGATTTCTCGACCTTCACCGCCGACGCCAGCCGTTGAAGGGGGCCTGACAATGGATACCTATTCGCTGATGCGTCAATTTGCCGACAGCTGGATGCTGCTGGCGATGACGCTGTTTTTTCTGGGGGTTGTGCTTTGGGCGTTTCGGCCCGGATCACGCAGCACCCATGCTGATACCGCCGCAATCCCGTTTCGCAACGAGGATGCGCCCGCCCGCGAGACAGTCAACCGCACCCGTCAGTCAGTTGGTGCCGACGCGGAGCCGACGGAACCGACCGCAGGAGAGCGCAAATGAGCGACAGCAAGCCACAGACCTTGGTCGAAGAGTCTGATGCCAAGATTGGCACCACCGGGCATGACTGGGACGGCATCAAAGAGCTGAACAACCCCCTGCCGCGCTGGTGGCTTTGGACGTTTTACGCAACCATTGTCTGGGGCGTGATCTACACCGTGCTGTATCCCGCATGGCCGCTGGTCAATGGCGCGACGGCTGGCGTTTTCGGCTGGTCGACGCGGGGCGAAGTCGCCGCAGAACAGGCCGCGTTTGCGCAACGCAATACCCCGCTGGCCAACGCGCTGGCTGCGGCGGACCTGCCGCAGGTCGCTGCGGACACGAGCGGAGAGTTGCACCGATATGCGGTGTCCTCGGGGGCTGCGGTGTTTCGCACCCATTGTTCGCAATGCCACGGGTCCGGTGCTGCCGGCGCTATTGGCTATCCGAACCTGCTGGACAGCGACTGGCTGTGGGGTGGGTCTGTCTCTGACATCGCCATGACGGTGCGGCACGGCATTCGCAACGACACCGACGGCGATGCCCGCTGGTCGCAGATGCCCGCCTTTGGCGAGATCCTGAGCAACGCGGAAATCGACGCCGTTGTCGAACATGTACGCGAAATCTCGGATCAGGAGCATGATATCGCGCTGGCCGCGACAGGGGCCGAGGTTTTTGCCTCCAACTGCGCGTCGTGCCACGGCGACGCAGGTGAGGGGATGCGCGACGAAGGTGCGCCCGATCTGTCGGATGCGATCTGGCTGTATGGTGGGGATCGCGACGCGCTGCACACCACGGTCAATCAGGCCCGTTTTGGGGTGATGCCCGCCTGGGGCGCGCGCCTGTCAGACGCCGAGGTCGCTGCCGTGGCGACCTATGTTCACCAACTTGGCGGCGGCGAAGCCGAGATCGAAAAGGTCCATCCCTGACGGGGCCGCGTGTAAAGCATGCGCCCTCAGAGGGCGGTTCCAAAGGCCCGGGTTGATCTCTGTCAAGACGCGTTGCGCTGCGCCGCAGCATAAAGGCGCAAGTTATAATTCGAGCGAGTCCACCACATGTCTGACGCCCCCTTCCGCTCTTTGCCGCCCGCGAGCCGATCTTTCCGCGCCGGGTGTCGGGCCGCTTTCGCCAGTTGAAGTGGGCGATCATGGCGGTGACGCTGGGGATCTATTACCTCACGCCTTGGATACGGTGGGACAGGGGACCAAACCTGCCCGATCAGGCGGTGCTGATCGACCTTGCGCAGCGGCGGTTCTATTTCTTTTTCATCGAAATCTGGCCGCATGAATTCTATTTTGTCGCCGGCTTGCTGATCATGGCGGGCTTGGGGCTGTTTCTGTTCACCTCGGCGTTGGGCCGGGTTTGGTGCGGCTATACCTGCCCGCAGACGGTCTGGGTTGATCTGTTCATCCTGGTGGAACGCTGGATCGAGGGGGACCGCAATGCGCGAATCCGCCTGTGGCGGCAGTCTTGGGACATCCACAAATGGCGGTTACGGCTGACCAAATGGCTGGTCTGGCTTCTGATTGCGGCAGCGACAGGCGGGGCGTGGGTGTTTTACTTTGCCGACGCGCCGACGCTGGCGGGGCAGTTGGCAACGTTTCAGGCACCTGCGGTGGCTTACACGTCGATCGGAGTGCTGGTCGCCACCACTTTTGTCTTTGGCGGCTTTATGCGCGAACAGGTCTGCAATTATATGTGCCCATGGCCACGCATTCAGGCAGCAATGATGGATGATGGCACAATTACCGTGGCGTATCGCGACTGGCGCGGAGAGCCACGCGGCAAGCATCGCAAGGGCGCCAAGGCCGCCGCTGCATCGCGTATCGCCACTGCATATGCTGCGCCAGAGTCGGCGGCTGATGCGGTGGTGCAGCAAGGCGACTGCATCGACTGCATGGCCTGTGTCAATGTGTGTCCGGCGGGTATCGACATTCGCGACGGCCAGCAGATGGAGTGCATCACCTGTGCGCTTTGCATCGACGCCTGCGACGACATGATGGATCGTGTGGGGCAGCCACGCGGGCTGATCGGCTATCTTGCCCTGACCGACGAGACAAAGGAACGTGCCGGTGAACCGCCCGTGCCGATGCTGCGCCATGTCCTGCGTCCGCGCACGATTGTATATACCGTGCTCTGGTCGTTGATCGGGGTCGGGTTGGTTGTGGCGCTGCTGATGCGGTCAGATATTGATATGACCGTCGCCCCGGTACGCAACCCGACCTATGTTCTTGAACCCGATGGATCTGTGCGCAACATCTACGACGTGCGCCTGCGCAACATGAGCAATGTACCTCGCGATTTCAGTCTGTCGCTCACCTCGGACGCTGCGCTGAACCTGTCGCTGCAAGGCGAAGACGCGTCGACAGTGTCGGTGCCCGCCAACGAAATTCTGCTGCAACGGGTCTATGTGACCGCAGCGCCGGGATCATCTGCGGCAACCGGCGACCACACCGACCTAACCCTGATGGTCGAGGACTTCGCCGCAGGCACCAGCGCCAGCGTCGCCACAACCTTTAACGGGAGGGTGTCACAATGACAGGACCACTGACCGGTCGGCATGTGCTGGCAATCTTTTGCGGCTGCTTTTCGGTGATCATCGGCGTCAATCTGACGCTGGCGTATCAGGCCGTGTCGACCTTTCCGGGGCTAGAGGTGCCAAATTCCTATGTGGCGAGCCAGACGTTCGATGTCGACCGTACCGCTCAGGACGCTCTGGGCTGGGAGGTCGAGGCGCGGCTGGATAGGCACGATCTGCGGCTCGATCTGACTGGTCCCGATGGTGCGCCGGTGCAGCCGGTGATTGCCTCTGCAGTGCTGGGGCGGGCGACCCATGTGGCGGATGACCGAGAACTGGCGCTGAACTGGACCGGGACTGGCTTTGTCGCGCGGGTGCACCTGGACCGCGGGTATTGGGTGCTGCGGCTGCACCTTCTGGCCGCTGACGGCACAGGTTTCAAACGCAACATCACCCTGTTTCAGCCCGAGGGAGAGGCGGGATGAGCCTGGTCGAGCAGCCCGGCATGGTGTCCTGTCCCGGCTGTGCCGCGCTGCCTGCTGAGGGCGTGCGCGATGTGGCGGCGCCACAGGTGATCGACCTTGCCCTGCCGGGCATTCATTGCGCCGCCTGTATCGCCACGGTCGAAAACGGATTGCAAGCACGGCCCGAGGTGGGGAATGCGCGGGTCAATCTGTCGCAGCGCAGGGTGCGGATTCACGCGACGGGCGCGGCCTCGGTTGAGGGGTTGGTCGATCATCTGGCCGGGCTGGGGATCGCGGCGCTGCCGCTGGACACGGCAACACTGGGCGGGCCCCAGGACCGGGCGGCGCGGGCATTGTTGATGCGGGTGGCTGTCGCAGGATTTGCCATGATGAACGTCATGCTGCTGTCAGTTGCGGTCTGGTCCGGAGCGACCGATGCGACGCGGGGAATGTTCCACTGGATTTCGGCGGCGATTGCGTTGCCGGCGGTGGCATTTTGCGCGCAGCCGTTCTTTGCCAATGCCTGGGCGGCGCTGTCGGCGCGGCGGTTGAATATGGATGTACCGATTTCGCTGGCGATTCTGCTGGCTGTGGCGATGTCGTTATATGAGACGATGATGGGTGGCGCAGATGCCTGGTTCGATGCGGCGCTGTCGCTGACCTTTTTTCTACTGGCGGGGCGCTGGCTTGATCAGCGCAGCCGAAGTGCGGCGCAATCCGCGGCCGCGCGCCTGACAGCGCTTGAGGTGCCGCGGGTGATCCGTCTGATCGGCGCGGCACGCGAAACCGTTGCGCTGGCCGAGATTGCGGTCGGTGACAGGATCGCCGTGTTGCCCGGCGCGCGCGTCCCGGTAGATGGTTTGGTACAAGAGGGGCGCAGCGACGTTGATCATTCGATGCTGACGGGCGAAAGCCTGCCGATGCCCTGCGTTCCGGGGGATTCCCTGCCTGCGGGGGCGCTGAACGGCGCTGGCGCGCTGACGCTGGGTGTCACGGCTGTCGGAGAAGACAGCACGCTGCGCCGCATGGCCTCGATGATTGACGCTGCGGAATCCGCGCGCAACCGTTACACCGCATTGGCCGATCGGGCGGCGCAGATCTATGCGCCGCTGGTGCATCTGCTGGCGCTGGCGGGTTTTGTCGGCTGGATGATGCTGACCGGGGACATGCGCCATGCGCTGGGGGTTGCGGTTGCGGTGTTGATCATCACCTGTCCCTGTGCGCTGGGTCTGGCTGTGCCAGCGGTATCTACGGCGGCGGCAGGCGTATTGTTCCGGCGCGGGGTGCTGGTCAAGAATGGCACCGCGCTGGAACGGCTTGCCGGGATTGATACGGTGGTGTTCGACAAGACCGGCACCTTGACCGACGGAGTGTTGCGACTGGATGTCGGGCAACTGCCTGCGTCTGCCGCGCAGATTGCGCTGGCGCTGGCTGAGGGGTCAACGCATCCGGTGGCACGTGCGGTGGCCCAGGGTCTGCGGGCACGGGATGTTGCGCCTGCTGCCCTGCGGAACCTGACAGAATATCCGGGACTCGGTCTGGGTGCAGAGACAGATGCGGGCCAGGTTCGGCTCGGATCAGCGGTCTGGACCGCGCAGGCGTCGGGCACGACGTCGGGCACGGGGCCGGGTGTCTGGCTGACCACGCCCAGCGGCGCCTGGTATCTAACGTTGGACAGCAACCTGCGTGAAGGCGCTGCGGACACGGTGGCTGCTTTGCAAGCGGCGGGGATCGACCTGCATCTGTTTTCGGGCGACACACCCGACGCGGTTGCCCCGGTGGCGGACGCCCTGCGCATACAAGCGGTCCGCGCCGGCATGTCGCCCGCTGAAAAGGTCGCGGGCCTTGAGGCGCTGGCGCGGGACGGGCGCAAGGTGCTGATGGTTGGCGACGGGTTGAACGATGCGGCGGCGCTGGCATCGGCCTGGGCCTCGGTGTCGCCGGGGTCTGCCACCGATCTGGCGCGGGTGGCGTCAGATGTCGTGCTGCTGAGTCATGGACTGGCCGAATTGCCAGTGCTGCTGCGGGTCGCACGCAAGGCGCGGGCGCGCTCGGTCGAAAATTTCGGTATCGCCGCAGTCTATAACATGGTGGCGGTGCCTCTGGCGCTGGCGGGGATCGCCACGCCGCTGATGGCGGCAATCGCGATGTCAGCCTCTTCGATTTCGGTGCTGCTGAACGCGTTGCGGGTGCGCCCGTGAACGTGCTGGTGGTGCTGATCCCGGTGTCGCTGGTCCTGGGTGGGCTGGGGCTGGCGGCTTTCCTTTGGAGCCTGAAGGTGCGGCAATACGATGATCTGGACGGCGCAGCCTGGCGTATTCTGATCGACGAAACGCCCCCCGATGAGGTGCCGCGCGATCAGTAGTGATAGCCAAGCGCGCCTTCGACATCCAGATCCAGCGTGGCATGTAGCAACGGCAGCGCGGCAGCGGGAAAGCTGTCCGGCGTTGCGGGACGCTCTTGGACCGATGGTTTGAACTTGGCTCCCAGACGTCGGACAACAGGACGGAAATCAGGGTGCGGTCGGGTCAGGTCAAGGGTCGCGGTGAGGGCGTCGATAAACGCCTCTGGCGCGGCTTGCAGCGATTCTAGCCGGACCAGCACAAAGGCGCAGTCGCGCTGGAAAAATCCCAGCACCCCGGCAAGTTTCGCGCGACGCAGCGCAAACAGGTTGGCAAACGCACGCCCGGTGATCGGGTGGCGGTCCTGTTGCAACGGCCTGCCAGTACCACCCAACGCTGCAACCTGCGGGAAATACCGTGGGCGATCGGCAATGGTCGCCCATTCGGTCCGAAGGAAATCTGTGAATTCAAGGCGTTGCATCGCAGAGGGCGTGTGCCAGGGTTTGGCATGCATCGACAGCGCCCAGGCGCGGGCATCGCGTACCACGGCGACTATCAGCACGTCCTCGGGGATCGCTGCCATCTGCGCAAAGCCGTGTTTCCAGCCCAGATCCTCAATCGGTTGCACGCTGGTGTTCCGCCCGATCAGCCGTTTGACAAAATTGGTGCCGGACGAACGTTCGCCAAAAACTTGGACCCGGCGGGGGGGGGTGCCCGAGGGAAAAATCTGCCAACCCGGTTCCGGGATATTCAGTGCGATCATCGCGTTGCCTATGGTGCTTTGCCTGTTGGCGTCACGTTAAACCTGCGCAAGGCAGATTGCGATTCTCTTGATAGGAGCCCTGCGGTAACATACGCCAAAACTGACGTGAGGCCGGACAGATGCAGACAACAGCCGCCGCTGTGACCATGGTGCGGAACGATCCGTTTTTTCTGCGCGCCTGGCTGCGCCACTATGGTGGCACTCTGGGGCGTGAGAATTGTTATATCATTAGTCACGGGCGCGAAGATGAGGTGAGAGGCACGGCGCAAGGCGCTAATATCATTGGAATTCCCGGAGATACGCATCAAAATTTCGACATGAAGCGCTGGCGGCTGCTGAACGGCGTCGCGGCCGGGCTTCGCGGGTATTACGACCATGTGATTGTTGGTGATGTCGACGAGCTGGTGATCGTTGACCCCGATAGCGGCATGAACCTACTACAATTTCTGGAAAAGTCGCCGCTGCGCCGGGTGCTGACGCCGCTGGGCCTCGAAGTGATACATCGTCTGGATATTGAGCCTGAGCCGATCAGCGATCAAATCATTGGACCACGCAGGTATGTGCGCCTTGCGCCGCATTACTCCAAACCCTGTATTCTGAGTATGGGAACCAAGATTGCAAGGGGCGGTCACTATACACAATCAGACAAGCTGAACACACCTGATGCGCTCTATCTGCTGCACTTAAAGTTTTGCGATTTTGAGAATTATATCAAAGTAATGGACCAGAGAAATGCGGTGGCACGTGAAGCAGGCGCCGTTGAAGATACATCTATCGGGCGGCACTGGTTTGCCGAGGCGCGGGGCGAGGATCTCGCGCTGTTCGAGGGTTTTAAACAGTTGCAGATGCAGCAGGGGTTTGACCTGAAGTGGCTGCGCAAACGGATGCACAAGAGCTGGAAACCACGCGGCGACACCGGTTTCTGGCAATTCGGCCGACCGGAGTTTGACCACCAATACTGTCTGCCAGAGCGGTTTATCGGTCTGGTTTAAGATCGCATGGTGCCCGTGTCGCGGGATTACTTGCTGTAGGAGGATACGAGCTGGATTGCACTCCAGTCCAGGCCGGATACATTTCCGGTCACAGTTGAACTGGCGGCCATGATCAGGCTGCGCGAATTCGAGTCCAACATGCCAAAGCCTGCTTCAAAGACGCTGGGCGGTGTATAAACCAAGGTTGCCGCGACCAGAGCCCCGACCAGGATACCACCGCTGTTCGAGCGCTTGGCACCGCGTTTCATCAGATAGCGGACCAGATGCAGCACAAGCATGACGCCAGACACAGCAAGCAGCGCCCCGAGGCCTGCCATGATCATGTCATGGTATTGTGCCGGTAGGTTGCCCTGAACCAGGCTGAGCTTGAGATGCGATTTCCGCTCGGCGACGGTGATCACGGTGTAGAACCATGCGAACCCCAGCAGGGTAAACAGGATCGGGCGGGCCGAGTTCGTGTCGGCGCCCTGACGGTACGATCCGGCGGACCCGTGTGACGAATTGAGACGACGCAGCCGGTCGTTGAAATCCGTTTTGCTCTGTTTTCTGAATGCGTATTTCATGCGTTAATTTTTGGTGCGGGAATGTGGCGAACTCGTGGTTGGTTTGGGCCGCAAACTTGGCTAAATCATAGAAATTTACTAAATACTAAGAGTTGACGCAACGTCCGGTGCTTATTTGCCACGGTTTCCCCGGCTTGGGGAACGGCCCAAGCCCACGTTAATCCTTTGGAAGAGATTGTGATCGTTTGATTCGCTCCTGATTGTGTCGCATGGCCAGATTGTAGCGCACTGCTCAGTGGCTAGCAGGTATGCGGCGCAGTACCAAAGCCGCGCCGCGCCGAGAGGCCCACTATATCAGACCAGTATCAGGCCAATGCGTCGAGAATGCGCGCCCAGCTACGGATCCCTTTGTGAAAACTTTCCATGTCGTATTTTTCGTTCGGCGAATGGATCTGATCGTCATCCCGGCCAAAGCCGATCAGCATCGCGTCCATTCCGAGGATCCCTTTGAAATGACCGGCCACCGGGATCGAGCCGCCGGCCCCCACATACGCCGCCGGATCGGGCCATTCTTCCGACAGGGCGGTGCGCGCGGCCTCGAACGCCGGGTGATCCGTTGCCATGGTCGACGCGGCCGACGCACCGTGACCAGAGAAGGTCACAGTACAGTCGGGCGGCAGTTGCGACCGCACCAGAGCGCGAAAATTTTCCCGAATGGCCAAGGGATCCTGTGTACCGACCAGACGAAAGCTGATCTTGGCCGAGGCCTGCGACGGCAGCACGGTTTTGAAGCCCTTTCCGGTATAGCCACCAGAGATGCCATTGACCTCGCAGGTGGGGCGCGACCAGATCATTTCCAACGGGGTGCGGTCCTGTTCGCCCGCCGGGGTGCTCAGACCCACGTCGCCGAGAAAACTTTGATGGTCGAATCCCAGCCCCTGCCATTGCGCCATGATATCGGCGGCGACTTCGGGTACGCCATCATAAAAATGTGGGACTGTTACGCGGCCCGTGTCGTCGTGTAGCCCGGCGATGATGCGCGACAGCACACGGATCGGATTGATTGCCGGGCCGCCGAACATACCCGAGTGCAGATCCTTTGAGGCACCGGTGATGGTCAGTTCTTCACCCAGCAGGCCGCGCAGGCGGGTGACGATCGCAGGCGCGCGGGAATCGAACAACCCGGTGTCGCAGATCAACGCGACATCGGCGCGCAATTCGTCGCGGCTGGCTTCGAGAAATGGCACCAGCGACGGCGAGCCGCTTTCTTCCTCGCCCTCGAAAAAGAATGTGATCGCGCAGGGCAGGGTGCCGTTGACCGCAATCCAGGCGCGGCAAGCCTCGATAAAGGTCATCAACTGGCCCTTGTCGTCGCTGGACCCACGGGCGCGGATCACCGGACCATTGGCGGTCTCTTCGATCTGCGGATCAAACGGATCACGGTCCCACAGATCGAGCGGATCGACCGGCTGCACATCATAGTGGCCATAGAACAGCAGATGCGGCGCATCCGACCCCTTGGGACCGTCGAAATGGCCGACAACCATCGGATGGCCGGGGGTCTGGCGTTTCGACGCGGTGACGCCCAGCGATTGCAGATCGGCCACCAGCCAGTCAGCAGCGGTGTCGCAGGCGTCCTTGTAGTCCGGGTCGGTCGAGATCGAGGGGATGCGCAACAGTTCGAACAGGCGTTCGGTTGCGTCCGGCAGATTGGCGTCGATGCGGGACAGAACAGCGTCAAGAGACATGGGACCACCTTTGATTTTGATTTGCCCCAAACTTGTCGTTATGGCGTCCGAGGTCAATGGATATTGCCCTGGGGAAGTGGCACGTGGCAGGGTGGTCATGGCCTGTGGTACGGGCCGATGGCACCAGCTGAACAGGAGAGCACAATGGCGACGGATACAGCAAACGCGACGCAATCAAGCGGCGCGGGATTTCCTGCCGGCGGGGCAATGCCGCAAATCAGCTGGGACACGGTCGGCGGCGGCGCTGTGTCGATTGGCGGCACACGGGACCGATGGACCCTGTTGGTGGTCTATCGTGGCAAACATTGCCCGCGCTGCAAACGCTATCTCAATACGCTTGAGCAGATGAAAGACGCCTGGAACGAGGCGGGACTGGATATTATCGCGGTTTCTGCCGACCCGCTCGACAAGGCCCGTGCCGATGTCGCGGAATTTGGCTGGACGATGGATGTGGCTGTAGACCTGAGTGAGTCGCAGATGCGGGCGCTGGGGCTATATATCTCGGATCCGCTGTCAACGGCCGAGACCGATCGCCGCTTTGCCGAGCCGGGGGTTTATTGCATCCGACCAGACGGTACGGCGCAGATTGTCGCGCTGTCGAACGGCCCGGCGGCGCGGCCGGATCTGGCTGAATTGCTGGACGGGATGAAGTTTAACATCAGCAAAGACCGTCCAACACGCGGCATGGCCTGACATATCAGGCGCCAAAGAACGCAGCGTCACGCCACCCCGACCTTAGGCTGCGACATGTGGTCCTGCCCAAACTGGTTGTCAACGCGGGCGAAGGCTTATATTTCAAGCAGATCGAAAACCTTTTCCCGTACGACGTTCCCTGACTGGAACCGGCGTCGGGGCGGGGTATCAAGATCAGGAGGACGTCCGGTGGACTACACCGCGAAACTTGACACAGCACTGGGCCGTCTTCACGAAGAGGGCCGGTACCGGACGTTTATCGACATCGAACGCACGCGCGGGCAGTTTCCGCATGCCATCTGGCGCAAATCTGACGGCTCCGAAGAGCCGATTACTGTCTGGTGTGGCAACGATTATCTTGGCATGGGCCAGCACCCCGAGGTTCTGGCGGCCATGCACGAGGCGCTGGATGCCACCGGCGCCGGGTCGGGCGGTACGCGCAATATTTCGGGGACCACGGTCTGGCACAAGCAGCTTGAGGCGGAACTGGCCGATCTGCATGGCAAAGAGGCGGCACTGCTGTTCACCAGTGCCTACATCGCCAACGACGCAACCCTGTCGACGCTGCCGAAACTGTTTCCCGGTCTGATCATCTATTCCGATTCGCTGAATCACGCGTCGATGATCGAAGGTGTGCGCCGTAATGGCGGGGCCAAGCGGATCTTTCGACATAATGATCTTGAGCATCTGCGCGAACTTCTTGCCGCTGACGATCCGGCTGCGCCCAAGCTGATCGCATTTGAATCAATCTATTCGATGGACGGCGATTTTTCACCGATCGCGGCGATCTGCGATCTGGCAGACGAATTCGGTGCGCTGACCTATTGTGATGAGGTTCACGCCGTCGGTATGTATGGCCCGCGCGGGGCGGGTGTCGCAGAACGCGACCGGCTGATGCATCGCATCGACATCATCAACGGCACCCTGGCCAAGGCGTATGGCGTCATGGGTGGCTATATCGCGGCTACTTACAAGATGTGCGACGCGATTCGCTCTTACGCGCCGGGCTTCATCTTTACTACTTCGCTGCCGCCTGCCGTTGCCGCCGGAGCGGCCACGTCCGTCGCGCTGCTCAAGCGCGATCAGGCGCGCCGTGATCTGCACCAGACACAGGCAAGAATCCTGAAAACCCGGCTCAAAGGGCTGGGCCTGCCGCTGATCGACCATGGCAGTCATATCGTTCCGGTGATGGTCGGCGATCCGGTCCACACCCAGAAACTGTCGGACATGCTGCTGTCGCGCTATGGTATCTATGTACAGCCGATCAATTTCCCGACAGTGCCACGCGGGACCGAGCGGCTGCGCTTTACCCCGTCGCCCGTCCATGGCCCGCGTGAGATGGACCGTTTGGTGCAGGCGATGGATGAATTATGGTCCCATTGCGCGCTGAATCGTGCCGAACTGAGCGCCTGATCGCCTAAAACCTGTATATCTCCTTGCGATGTGTTAGGGTTCTGGGAATAAGAATGCGACTCGAATCTTAACGTGTCGCGAGAGGGCAGACACGGGACGGTTCATGGCAGATACGGGGCAATCGGCATGATCGGGCGCAAACTCAAGCGCGAGACAGTTGTGGATGTAGCGAAACCGCTGGGTTTCGATGATTTCGAACTGCGTCTTGGCGATGTGATGCGTGGCGAACGTGCGACGATGGGTAAATCGCTGCTCGATGTTCAGCGCGAATTGCGCATCAAGGCTGGCTACATCTCAGCGATCGAGAATTGTGATCCGTCGTCTTTTGACACACCTGGCTTTATCGCGGGATATGTGCGGTCCTATGCGCGATATCTCGACATGGACCCTGACGCCACCTTTGCCGCCTTTTGCGCCGAAAGTGGCTTTGTCACCGCGCATGGCATGTCGGACAAGGCCAGCGTCATCAAAAAACGCGACGAGCGTCCGGTCGCGACCAAAGCGCCGCGCGATCCTTTTGCACAGCCGAATCTGCCATTCGCACCCGGCGGCGATTCGCTGTTGTCGCGGATCGAACCCGGTGCCATCGGGTCGATGCTGGTGCTGGTGGCGCTGATTGGCGGCATCGGTTTTGGTGGCTGGACCGTATTGCAAGAGGTGCAGCGCGTGCAGCTGGCGCCGATTGACCAGACGCCGGTGGTCCTGTCGGATCTTGACCCTCTGGACGCTGCGGTACGCCCGGTGCAGGGCGCGGATGATGCCCAGACCACGCAAGCGAATGCCGCTGCCGGCCTGTTCTCGCCCCCGAGCAACGAAGCGCTGGACCGGCTTTATCGACCGCAGGCGCTGGACGTTCCGGTGCTGATTGCGCGGGATGCGCCAATCTCGACCCTCGATCCGCGCAGCGTCGGCGCATTTGCACAGGCCGCGCAGACCGACCTGCCACAGGTGCAGGGCGACGTGATCAAGGATGGCGTCGACCGGGCACTGGCCGAAGCACTGGGACAGGTGCCCGACTCGCCGCGTGTACTCGAACTCAGGGCGCCGGGTGTGACTCTGGTCGCTGTGCGCGAAGCTTGGGTGCGTGTTCGGGCGGCCGATGGCACCACCATTCATGAGGCGACGATGAAGGCTGGCGATACCTATGCCGTGCCGCAAACGGAAAATCCGGCCAATGTGCGCATCGGCGAATCCGGGGCGATCTATTTTGCAGTGAACGGCAAAACTTATGGTCCGGCGGGTAGCCGCGGGCAGGTCACGTCGAAGCTGCCGCTTTCGGTCGCCAACCTGACCACCAGCTACAAGGTTGCGGTCGCCGAGGATGACACCGATCTGGCGCGCGTCGTAGCCGAATTGAACAGCACCGACCTCTCGACAGAATAACCTCTGTTTCAGGTTCATCACCATGCGTGTCTTGGCAGGTCGCGGTTGATGTATTGGTGTTGCGTCGCTACCTAAAGCTAGGAGCAGAGCAACCTCTGCCCAAAGTTCTGTCCGCCGAGGGAGCCCCGCATGAGCCTCAATCACATTCGCCCGTGGCGCAACATCTACCGCCGCAAATCGCGCCAGATCATGGTGGGCAACGTGCCGGTGGGGGGCGATGCGCCGATCACCGTGCAGACGATGACCAACACGTTGACCACGGACGTTAAGGGCACGATTGACCAAATTCAGCGGTCGGCGGATGCGGGCGCGGATATCGTGCGGGTGTCGGTGCCGGACCAGGAGTCGTCCAGAGCGTTGAAAGAGATCGTGCGCGAAAGCCCGGTTCCGATCGTCGCCGACATCCATTTCCACTACAAACGCGGGATCGAGGCGGCTGAGGCGGGTGCCGCATGTCTGCGGATCAATCCGGGCAACATCGGATCACCCGAGCGGGTACGCGATGTGATTCAGGCGGCGCGGGATTATGGCTGTTCGATGCGGATCGGAGTCAACGCCGGATCGTTGGAAAAGCACTTGTTGGAAAAGTACGGCGAGCCGTGCCCCGACGCCATGGTCGAAAGCGGTCTGGAACACATCCGCATTCTTCAGGACAATGATTTTCACGAGTTCAAGATCTCGTGCAAGGCGTCAGACGTGTTCATGGCCGCCGCCGCCTATCAGAAACTGGCCGAGGCAACGGATGCGCCGATCCACCTCGGGATCACCGAGGCGGGGGGACTGACATCCGGTACGATCAAATCGGCCATCGGACTGGGCAATCTTTTGTGGATGGGGATCGGTGACACGGTTCGTGTGTCGCTGTCGGCTGATCCGGTCGAAGAGGTCAAGGTTGGCTACGAAATCCTGAAATCGCTGGGTCTGCGGCATCGTGGCGTCAACATCATCTCGTGTCCGTCCTGCGCGCGTCAGGGGTTCGACGTCATCAAGACGGTCGAAGCACTGGAACAGCGGTTGGAGCATATCAAGACGCCAATGTCGCTGAGCATCATCGGCTGCGTCGTCAACGGCCCCGGTGAGGCGCTGATGACCGATGTCGGGTTCACCGGCGGCGGCAATGGCGCGGGCATGGTCTATCTTGCGGGCAAGCAAAGCCACAAACTGGGCAATGACGCGATGATCGAACATATCGTTGAGCAGGTCGAAAAGAAGGCTGCCGAGCTTGAGGCCGCAGAGGCCGCGACGCAGGCGGCCGAATAAACGCCAAAGGGGCAGGTGCCATCCCGCCCCTTGACCCGTCGGTCAGCTGTCCGCGCGTTGATCGGTCACAATAGCCTGCATTGTGGCGAATGGAACATAGCCGCGCACCAATTCGTCCCCCATGACAAAGGTTGGCGTGCCGTTGATCTGAAGCCGCTGTGCCAGGGCACGGGTCTCATTGATTTCGCGGGCGACTTCGGGGTCATCCATCTTGGCCAGAACCGCATCCGCATCCAGACCGAGCGTGCCCGACAGGCGGCGCAGCACCGGTTCCGACATGTCTGCCGTCAGCGTGATTAGCGCATCATGCGCGGCCTTGTAGGCGTCGTTTCCTGCGATCATCCGCGTCGCAATCGCAAAGCGGGACGAGATCATCGACGCTTCGCCGAGGATCGGGAATTCCTTGACGATATAGCGGATGTTGCCATCGCTGCCGACCAGTTCGGCCACTTCGTCATGCGCCTTGCGACAATAGCCGCAGCGGTAGTCCATAAATTCGACCACGGTCACGTCGCCCTCGGGGTTTCCGCCAACCCAAGAGTAGCCGTCGCCATGCAGGGCATCGAGGTTGGTGGCAACCAGCGTGCCATCGGCTGATGCCTGCTGTTCTGCGCGCTGTGCCTCTAGCCCGTCAACCGCATCCATGATCACCTGCGGATTGTCCATCAGATAGGCGCGGACCGCGTCGTTGAACGCCGCCTTTTCCGCGTCCGACATGGCGGCGGGGTCAAAGGCCAGCGCCGGTGTGGCAAGGCAAAGCGCAAAGGCTGCGGCGGCGGTGAACTGTCTGGTCATCTTGATCTCCGGAGGGGGCGGTTAAAGGTGTCAGCGTCGTTGCGTCTGTTTCGCAGCATTTAGCACATCCTGCGCGCGTTGCCATGCGCCGGAACCGCGCGCCAGCAGCGCCTCGGCCCGTTTGGCGTGAATTTCGGCGTCGGGCAGGCGTCCCTGCAGGGCATAGCGTTCAGCGGTGACAAGCGAAGCCATGCCGTTCTGTCCGTCCTGCGCATAAGCCGTGCCAAGGTCGCGCAGAATTCGCGCATCGCGGAAATCGCGGCTACGGGCCTTTTCCAGCGTCGCCAGAGCGGCGCGCGGATTCCCTGCGGCCAGTTGCGCGCGCCCCAGCCCGCCAAGGATCAGGGCATCGCGCGGCGCAAGGGCCGCAGCCTGTTGCAGGGTCTGCACCGCTGCATCAGCGCGGCGCGATTCCAGTAGGATCTGCCCCTTGAGGTCGAGCAGGAATGGATCGCGCGGGCGCAGGGCGATAGCGCCGTCAATGGCCTTAATGGCACGGGTCGCATCGCTCTGCTTATGATAGGCTGCGGCTTTGCGGATCAGTTCGATGTCCTTGGTCGGACCTTCGTCGGCGCGGCGCAGGGTCCAGGCGGGCGCGCGGGCAAAGGCCGACAGCTTGCCTTTGATCCGGGCGAACCAGTAATTCGCGGTGCCGTCAGGGGCAGGTGGGGCGCCGGCCCCAGCGACAAAGGCCTGCATCGCGCGGAACCGGTCGCGCGACAGCGGATGCGACAGCATATAGGGGTCCTGACGACCAACCGACAGCGCCTCTTGGCCGCGAAAAATCTCCATCACCTCAACAGCGCCCTGGGGGTCGATCCCGGCGCGCAGCATGGTGCGCAGGGAACTTTGATCGGCCGATGCCTCTTCGGCGCGGGTGTGACCAAGGAATACGCCACGCGCAGAGGATGCCGTGCCAACCGCCAGTCCCGCCGCCGCCCGTCCCTGACCCGCTGCCGCTGCGGCCCCGGCAAGGACCATCCCAAGGCCCGCTGCGGTGCGCGCGGTGCGGGCATTGCCGGCGCGGCGGGTGATGTGGCCATTGGCGATATGCGCCGCCTCATGCGCCAGAACCGCCTGCAACGAGCGCGCATTGTTCAGCTTGAGGATCAGGCCCGCGTTGATAAAAATCGTCTGCGTGTCGGCGACAAAGGCGTTGAGGGTGTTGTCGTCGACCACCAGCACGCGCACCTGCTCGGGACTGAGTCCCGAGGCGCGCAGAATCGGTGCCGCCAGCTGCGCCAACCCGTATTCGATATCGGCATCGCGCAGCAATCCGATCGCGCGGGCAGGTGTCGCGGCGATCAGCAGCAATGTCAAAGCCCACGCCAGTGCGTTGACTGCTTGGACCCGGTGAAACATTGACGCGCCGCCCCATTCGTTTTCTAACCCTGCATGTGACGGGCAGTGTAGGGAACAGAGCATGCGAAACTCAAGCCGTGGGGCGGTTGATCCCTTCATTGTGATGGATGTGATGGAAGCCGCCCGCGCCGCCGAGGATGCCGGGCGCCACATCATCCACATGGAGGTGGGGCAGCCCGGCACCCCCGCGCCCGAGGCCGCGCGCGCCGCACTGGCCCGTGCGATGCAGGACGAGGCGCTGGGATATACCGTGGCTCTGGGGCTTCCGACGCTGCGGGCGCGGATCGCAACGCTGTATAATGATTGGTATAATGTCGATCTGGACCCGGCGCGTGTGGTGGTGACGCCGGGATCCTCCGGGGCATTCATCCTCGCCTTCACGGCGCTTTTTGACCAGGGGGATCGGGTGGCGCTTGGCGCTCCGGGATATCCGTCGTACCGGCAGATCCTCAAGGCGCTGGATCTGGTGCCGGTCGAGGTGCAGACAGCGACCAAAAACCGCCTGCAACCGGTGCCGTCCGATCTGGCGGGATTGGAGTACGAGGGACTGATGGTCGCCTCACCCGCCAATCCCACTGGCACGATGCTGGATCGCGATGCGCTGGCGGGGCTGATTGACGACTGTCAGGCGCGGGGGGCTGCATTTCTGTCGGACGAGATTTATCATGGGATCGAATATGAGCGCCGCGCGGTCAGCGCGTTGGAGATCAGCGATGATGTCTGCGTGATCAACTCGTTCTCGAAATACTTCAGCATGACCGGCTGGCGCGTCGGCTGGATGGTGGTGCCAGAGGCGCAGGTGCGGCAGGTCGAACGTCTGGCGCAAAACATGTTTATTTGCGCCCCCCACGCAGCGCAGGTCGCGGCGTTGGCGGCGATGGATGCCGACGACGAATTGCAGGGCAATATGGCGGTCTACCGCCGGAACCGACAGCTAATGCTTGAGGGTTTGCCGCGTGCTGGATTTGATCGGATCGCGCCGCCGGACGGGGCGTTTTATGTCTACGCGGACGTCAGCCATTTGACCGATGACAGCCGCGCCTTTGCCGCCGAGATTTTGGAGCAGGCCGGGGTAGCTGTCACGCCGGGGCTGGATTTCGATCCAGTGCGCGGCGGCGGCACTCTGCGCTTTTCTTATGCTCGTGCGACCGCGGATATCGAGGACGGTCTGGCGCGACTGGCCCGGTTCATGGCGGCACGGTCGTAGGGCCGCGTATGCGGGCAGGGGCAACGCCCGCGCCTGCCGGACATTGCGGATCAGACAAAGACAAAATCGTCAAAGCCAAGATCCGCAGCGCCCACGCCCACCACTGATATCACATGGCCGTTGTAGGTAACGGTGGCACCCGTCTCGCCATCAATCATCGCGTCGGCGATGTCCAACGCGTCGACGCGGGCCTGTTTGTTGTCGCCATCGACACCGCTCAGGCGGATGCGGTCCAGCCCGTCCTCAAAATCGGTGATCAGGTCCATTTCGCCATCGTTCAGGATGTTAAAGACAAACAGATCCACTCCGGTGCCGCCGGTCAGCGTGTCATCACCTGTGCCGCCGTTGATCGTGTCGCGCCCGTCGCCGCCGTCAATGATGTCGTTTCGCCCGCCGCCCGCCAGGAAATCAAAGCCCGCGCCGCCGATGATGGTGTCGTTACCCTCACCGCCGCCGATGGTGTCGTTGCCGTCCTCTCCGTCGACAAAATCCCTGCCCGCGCCGCCACCCAGGCTGTCGTCACCCCGCCCGCCTGTCACGATGTCATCGCCAAACGAGCCGCCCATCGTGTCGCTGCCTTCGCCTCCATCGTTGGAATCGTCGCCAGGACCGCCGTTGACAATGTCATCGCCGTTGCCGCCGGTCATGTAATCGGTGTCCAGGCCGCCGCCCATCCGGTCGTTGCCGTCGCCACCGATCATGACGTCGATGCCCGGACCGCCGCCCATTTCATCATCACCACCCATGCCGGACAGCGTGTCGTCGCCGTCCGAGCCCGAGATCCGGTCAACGCCGTCATACCCAAGGATGGAATCGTTGCCCGCACCACCAGCGAGGGTGTTGTCATCGTCGCTGCCGATCAGTGTGTCGTTACCATCCCCGCCTTCGATGGTGTCTGCGCCGCCGTTGCTGTCGATACTGTCATCGCCGCCGTAACCCAGGATATAGTCGGTGCCGGTTGAACCCAGGAAAATGTCCGCTTGGGCAAAGGCCACTGACAGCGCGCCCTGAAGCCCCTCGGGGGTGAAATAACCCGCAAAGACCGCAGCGGCGTCGGCGTTGATGTCGGTCACATCGAATTGCAGCACGTCCATGCGGCTCACCCGAAAGGTTTGCAGCGTACCTTCGATGCCAAAAGAGCTGGGATAGGTGAAACTGCCGGTGTATTCGGCGGTGTTATCGCCATCCGAGATGGCGTACCGGGTGGCTGATTTTTCCAGCTCACTGCCAAAAAATACTTCTTCGGTGAGCAGGTTGATCGGGACGTAAATTTCGACGTTTGCCATGGTGTAATATCCATCTGGTGTGGGGTGGAAGAATTGGTGCTGAACTCAATGCGTTTTCAATTTGAAAGCACGAGGCTGACGAGTCAATCCTTTCGTGGCTCAGCCCGCACAGGGGCGAAAGGATATCCCTGTGATTTCATGTGGCGCGTCGGCGCGGGTTCTGGCTGATCAGACAAAGACAAAATCACTGACGCCCAGATCGGCTGCACTGACACCAATCATGCTGATCACGTGACCGTGGTAGGACACGGTGGCACCCGCCGTACCGTCGATCATGGCGTCGGCAATATCGAGCCCGTCAAAGCGCCCCTGCCGACCCATGCCTTCGACACCGCCAAGGCGGATGCGGTCCAACCCATCTTCAAAATCGGTGACAAGGTCGGCTTCGCCAGTGTTCATGCTATTGAAAACAAACATATCCGCCCCGGTGCCGCCGGTCAGTGTGTCGTTGCCAGAGCCGCCATTGATCGTGTCGAGGCCGTTGCCACCATCCACGCTGTCATGGCGTCCGCCCCCCGCGAGGAAATCGTCGCCGTCACCGCCAAGCACTGTGTCGTTACCCTCACCGCCGCCGATGGCGTCGTCGTGACGCCCGCCATCCAGCAGGTCGCTTCCGGTGCCGCCACCCAGGCTGTCACGCCCCCAGCTGCCGTAGACGGTATCGTCGCCAAACGAAGCGCCCATGGTATCGTCGCCTTTTTCGCCGCTCATCAGGTCGTCGCCTGGCCCGCCGGCCATTACATCGTTGCCGTAGCCGCCATGGACCGAGTCGTCGCCCAGCCCACCGCCAAGCGTGTCGTTGCCAGAGTTGCCGGTCAGCACATCGTCGCCCGGGCCGCCGCCAATATTGTCATTACCGCCAAACCCCTCGACGGTGTCGTTGCCATCCGACCCGGACAGTCTGTCGTTGCCGCCGCCGCCGACGATTGAATCGTTCCCGCCTTCACCCGCGAGGATGGCGTCGCCGTCGCCTGCTGTGATGGTGTCGTCACCGTCTCCGCCGACCAGTGTGTCGAGGCCGCCGTTGCCCTCGATCAGATCGTTGCCGTCGTAGCCCAGAATATAGTCCGCGCCGACAGAGCCGGTGATGCTGTCATTCTGACCCAGTACTATGCGCATGAGATCGCCTAATGGCACCAGCAGAAAAACGATGTCATCGTCATCTTCGAAGGAGAAAAAATCAATCCCTTCGACGCCACCCTCGGCGCGGGATTCCACTTCTTCAAACAATGTCAGCGCGGGGGTATCTATGCCGGTTGCGTTGAATTGTGGTATGCCGAATGCCGTCATGGCGAATGTTTCGATGGGCCCGGAAATACCGCCATCTTCAGGATAAGTGAACGATCCACCGAATTCGGTCAGTTGCTCGGCCAGATTCCATTCGCCATCGTCAGCAATGCGATCTAGTAATCCAAGCCCCCGGTCCGTGTAAAAGAACACGATGCGCGACGCGGTACTTTCCAGAGACTCACCAAAGTACACGGTTCTGGTCAGAAAGTTCAGCGGTTGATAGATTTTTAGATCTGCCATGGTATCAATCCGTTTCAGAGGGTGTGTCAGGCCGGGCTGGCGGATGGACGCCAAGCTCAGGAGTTCATGGAATTCCAGCTTGTATCAGGAGGCGTCCGCCGCCGATGCCGGGCAGACGCGGATGATCCCCTATCTCACTGAAATCGCAGTCGTATCGCGCGACCAAAACGCCGTCAGAAATCAGGACACGGGTGGACGTCGTTTTGAGGATGGTGTCGGTTAAGATCTCAAGTGTGTTAAAATTGATCGGCTGGGCGAAATTGAAGGTGGCCATGTCATTGGCACCAACAGCACTGTGTCAGGCAGTGGGGACCGCCCTAAGAACTCAGGCAACAAAGATGAAATCCTCGGGTCCAAGATCAGCTGCGCTGATACCAAAAAGCGTGTCGAGTGAAATCACGTGACCATTATATCTGATCTCGACCGTTCCGAAAAAGGTGTCGTTCACGTCAACGATCTCAAGCGCATCAAAGCGTTCCTGTTTGTTGCTGCCTTCGATGCCGCTAAAGCGGAATCTATCATCGCCGTTGGTGAAGTCGGTGATTCTGTCGACTTCGCCGGGGGTAAACATATTAAAGACGAACAGATCCGATCCGTATTCTCCGACCATGAAATCGTCGCCCGGCCCACCGTTAATGGTGTCATTGCCATTCAGCCCATAAATATAGTCGTCGCGCCCGCCGCCAGCCAGGAAGTTGTCACCAAGACCGCCGACGATTGTGTCGTTCCCTTCGCCGCCGCCGATTGTGTCGTTGCCCGATCCGCCATAAATCTGATCCTGACCTGTCCCGCCGCCCAGATTGTCGTCGCCACCACCCGAGTCGATGGTGTCATTGCCAAACGACCCGCCGGCGGTATTGCCGCCATTGCCCAAAAAGAAAAAGTCGTTGCCCGGTCCACCGGCAAGCACATTCCGTCCGGCACCGCTGTCGATGTAATCGTCGCCCATACCGCCACCGATGGTGTCGTTGCCGTTACCGCCACTTAAACTGTCATCGCCGAGGCCACCGCCAATATTGTCGTTGCCGCCGTTGCCGAACACGGTGTCATTGCCATCGGACCCGGACATACGATCATTGCCCTCGCCGCCCACGAGCGAATCGTTGCCCGCTTCACCAGCAAGGATCGAAGGGTCGGGCTGGCTGTCGTCACCCGCGATGATGGTGTCATCACCGTCGCCGCCCAACAGCGTATCAAACCCGCCAAAGCCGCGGATCATGTCATTGCCAGCGTAACCACTGATCCAGTCCGAGCCGCTTGACGCGGTCAGCACATCGTCATTTGCCAGCGCGATTTCGAGCACGTCGCCAAGAACGCGCGCGTTGATCGCATGAAAGATGGAATGAGCGTCTGCGTTGATCTCGGTTGCATCAAACTGCAACACGCCGAAATCGGTCTGACGAAAGGTCTGCAAGGTACCAAAGACTTCACCACTGTTGTTAAAGGTGAATGCACCACCGTATTCGGCCTTCAGATTGCTGGTTTCGACGACGATGCGGCTGGGGCCGGCTTCGGTCGTCGTGCCGCTGAAAATTTCGCGGGTCAGGAAATTGATCGGTGCGAAGAATTGGACATTGGCCATGGGGCGGGCTCCGGATTTAAAAAATTGTTTGTGGAAACTGTGTGGTCTGGCGGCGCTCAGCGGACGATTTTTTCAAATTGAAAGGAATTTGACGCAGAGTCAATTTGTTTGTTCCGTGGCGTAAATCCGCGTGAAATGAAACCTCATCACCTTGGCGTGATTGCCCGTATTGCGTCCGGGGGTGCACAGCGACGCGCGGTCGGTGTAGGCTTTGGCAAAACCGGCCGGGGCAGGGGCAATGAGCAAGATTTTCAAGAGTTTGGCCGTAGCTGTGGCGCTTTGGGCGGGTGGCCACGGATTGCAGGATGTTCAGGCGCAGGAACTGGGCGGCCTCGCACGGTTCGAGGGTGGGCAGGTGCGCGACGCGAAAGCAGGCGTGACGTTTGATCTGGACCTCAGTCAGGGTGTGCCGTGGCGGGTCTATACGCTGAGCGCGCCAAACCGGCTGGTACTTGATTTCCGCGAGGTGGATTGGCAGGCCGCCGACCCAGAGGTCTTTGACCAGGCTGATGGAATCGACAGTGTTCGCATGGGCAGCTTTCGTGCCGGCTGGTCGCGGCTGGTGGCGCTGTTGAACGCGCCGATGACGTTGCGCGAGGCGGGATTGACGATTGACCCCGAGACGGCGCGCGCAGCACTGAGGGTGCAGCTGGCGCGGGCCAGCCAGGTGGAATTCGACGCGGTCGCCGGCGCGCCGCGCGATCCACGTTGGGATTTGCCACCTGCCGCCGCTGTTCGCTCGATGCCAAAGGGGGACGGACCGCTGCTGGTGGTGATCGACCCCGGTCACGGTGGCATAGATCCGGGGGCCGAGACCGAGAGCCTGTCCGAGGCTGATCTGATGCTGACCTTTGCGCGCGAATTACGCGAAGTGTTGTTACGCTCGGGTGGGTTCGAGGTGGCGCTGACCCGTGATGCGGATGTTTTTGTCTCGCTCGAAGGCCGGGTGAAGCTCGCGCATGAGCTGGGCGCGGATATCTTTGTGTCGCTGCACGCTGATGCGCTGGAGGAAGGCGCGGCGCGTGGGGCGGCGATTTACACGCTGGCCGATGAGGCGTCTGACGCGGCCTCGGCGGCGCTGGCCGAACGGCATGACCGCGACGATCTGCTCGCAGGGCTGGATCTGTCCGGATCGGATGACCGGGTAGCCAATGTGCTGATGTCGCTGGCGCGGCTGGACAACAGCCCACGGTCGCATGCGATGGCGCGGCATCTGCTTGCCGGTATCCGCAATGCGGTGGGGCGGGTGCACAAACATCCGCTGCGCCAGGCGGGGTTTTCGGTGCTCAAGGCGGCCGATATCCCGTCGGTCCTGATCGAACTCGGGTTTCTGTCGACGAGCGCGGATCTTAGAAACTTGCGTGATCCGGCCTGGCGGGCGGGCATGGCGGCGGGTATTCGCGACGGGCTTCAGGCCTGGGCGGTCGAGGATGCGGCACTGGCCCGACTGCGGCGCCAATAGGGGGCAGTGGTCGGTGGCAGGAACCGGCCATCACACGCAACGTTGTGTTTTGACGCGGGCGCGCCTGCGGTATAAGTCACCCCGTGCAACCCAGTCAGAGAGCCGTGCCGCGTGACCAGATTTATCCTGTCCTTTTTCGGAGCAATTTTCAGTGTGCTGACGCTCGGCCTGTTTATGGTGGCTGTGACCATTGGGGCGGTCTTCTGGATGTATGGCCGCGATCTGCCCAGCCACGAAAGTCTGGCACAATATACGCCCCCGACCATCAGTCGGATCTATTCGACCGAAGGCCGGATCATCGATGAATTCGCGCAGGAACGCCGCCTGTTCACTCCGGCGAACGAAATCCCGGATCTGGTCAAAGAGGCGTTCATCAGCGCCGAGGACAAGAATTTCTATTCCCATCAGGGCTATGACCTTCGCGGCATTGCGGCTGCGGCCATCGACGCCGTGCGCACGCGCGGGCGCGATGTGCGCGGTGCCTCGACCATCACCCAGCAGGTTATGAAGAACTTTCTGTTGTCGGGCGACCGGCGCGCCGAGCGTAAGATCAAGGAAATCATCCTCGCCACCCGGCTTGAGGAAACGCTGAGCAAGGACAAGATCCTTGAACTGTACCTGAACGAGATTTTTCTGGGCCAGAATTCGTATGGTGTGACGGCCGCCGCACAGACCTATTTCAATAAATCTCTGGCAGACCTGTCACCGCACGAGGCGGCGTTTCTGGCCTCGCTGCCCAAGGCGCCGTCCGATTTCCATCCGGTTCGCGCCAAGGAACGCGTGACCCAGCGCCGCGACTTTGTCCTGCGCGAGATGGAAGAGAATGGTTATATCACCCAAGCGGTCTACGAACAGGAGGTCGCAGCGCCACTGGAATCGGTTCAGAACGGCGACTTTGATCCGTTCCAGGCCAGCCTGCCACCGCGCGATTATTTCACCGACGAAATCCGCCGCCAGTTGAGCCGTGATTTCGGTGAGGGCGAATTCTTTTCCGGCGGTTTTTCGGTCCGCGCCACAATTGATCCCGAAATGCAGGTCGAGGCGGCCAAGGCGCTGCGCACCGCGCTTGAAAGCTATGACCGCAGTCTGGGCATCTGGCGTGGCACGGGCAAGACGATCCCGGTCGACCAGCTGGGGTCCGAAGCCGCCTGGCGCGAGGCGTTGGGATCGGTGTCGGTGTCACGCGATGTCGACCTCGAAAACCAATGGTATCCGGCAGTTGTCCTCGAAGTTGGTGCGAACGAGGCCCGTATCGGGATCGAAAACGTCGCCGAGGATCAGGATGGCCACTGGATTCCCGCCAAGGACGTCCAATGGGCGCGCAAGCGTTTGCCAACTGGCAAGCTGGGGCGCAAAGCGCAGGTCGCGGGTGACCTTCTGGCTGTGGGCGAGGTGGTGTTGGTCCGCCGCATGACCGCTGACAGCGACGGGTCGTTCATCCGCTGGACGTTGCGCCAGGTGCCCGCGGTGCAGGGCGGGTTCATGGCGATGGACGTCAACACTGGCCGGGTGATCGCGATGCAGGGCGGTTTCAGCTATCAGCATTCGGTGTTCAACCGTGCAACGCAGGCGAAACGTCAGCCGGGGTCCAGCTTTAAACCCTTTGTTTACGCTTCGGCACTGGACAGCGGCTATAGCCCGGCGACCATCGTGGTGGACGCCCCGATCGAGATCAACACGCCGCAGGGTGTGTGGCGTCCCAAGAACGCGTCGAACACCTTTTACGGCCCAACGCCGTTGCGCACCGGCATCGAACAGTCGCGCAACCTGATGACCATCCGCCTTGCCCAAGAGGTCGGAATGGACACCGTCGCGCGGTATGCCGAGAAATTCGGCGTGTATGATCACATGAGCCGGGTGCTGGCCAATGCACTGGGGTCCGAGGAAACGACGATTTTCAAAATGGTAGCGGCCTATGCGATGTTCGCCAATGGCGGTGAGCGGGTGGAACCCACTCTGGTTGACCGGGTGCAGGATCGTTACGGCAACACTGTCTACCGGCATGACAAACGCGACTGCGTGAATTGCGACGATCTGAACATCGCGTCAGATCGCAGTCCGCGCATCGTGTCCAACCGCGAACGTGTTATGGACCCGGTGACCGCGTATCAGCTGACCTCCATGCTCGAAGGGGTGGTCTCACGCGGGACCGCCCGCCGTACTGTCAACCTGCCGGTTCCAACCGCAGGTAAGACCGGCACCACCAACGATTCCAAGGATGTCTGGTTCGTCGGCTTTACCAGCAATATCGTCGCGGGCTGCTATATCGGCTACGATCAGCCACGCAACATGGGGCGCGGCGCATCAGGTGGCGGTATGTGCGGCCCGGTGTTTCAGCAGTTCATGCTGCAGGCGGTCAAGAAATACGGCGGTGGCAAATTCAAGGTCCCGACCTCGTGCCAGTTCATCAATATCGACCGCTTTACCGGCGCCCGTCTGGGCAATGGGGCCAGCGGTGCCAATGTGGTGTCCGAATGTTTCCGCGAAGGCGAAGAGCCGATCTTTGGCATCCAGTTCGACGGTGGCTTTGCCATGGGTGGTAATTTCGACATCATCCAGCCAGATGGCGGTACCGCGCGGCAGGTCACCACATCCTCAGGCAAAAAGGCTGTGGTCGGGCCCAAGGCCAGCTTTGGGTCCCTCAGTTCGGGTGGTCTGTACTGAGCAAAGGTCTGCAAAAAGGCTGATCTTGTCCCGGACGCGCTGGCTTGGTATCAGGCAGGCCTTAGCAGGACTGACAGGACCCCCTCATGCGCGCAGAGCTTCAGAACCATGTCGACAAGATCGAGAAATCGCTTGATCTGCTGCGTCAGCGGCTGGACTGGGACACCGCCCCGCACCGGCTCGAGGAATTCAACGCCCGGGTTGAGGATCCTAACCTGTGGAACGATCCCGAAGCGGCGCAGAAACTGATGCGTGAACGGCAGATGCTGGTCGACGCGATGGAAACCTATACCTCGATCAAGCAGGAACTGGCGGACAACCTCGAACTTATCGAAATGGGTGAGATGGAAGATGATGCCGAGGTGGTCGCCGAAGCCGAAGCGGCGCTGAAAGCACTCGAAGCGACGGCCGGTGTCAAAGAGCTTGAGGCCCTGCTGGATGGTGAGGCCGACGGCAACGACACCTTTCTTGAAATCAACGCAGGCGCCGGCGGCACCGAGAGTTGCGACTGGGCGTCGATGCTGGCACGGATGTATGTCCGCTGGGCCGAGAAAAAGGGCTACAAGGTCGAACTGCAATCAGAGAGCGCGGGCGACGAGACCGGTATCAAATCCGCAGCCTACAAGATCAGCGGCCCCAACGCCTATGGCTGGCTGAAATCGGAATCCGGTGTCCACCGGCTGGTGCGGATCTCGCCTTACGATTCAGCGGCCAAGCGCCATACCTCATTTTCGTCAATCTGGGTCTATCCGGTCGTGGATGACAATATCGAGATCGAGGTGAACCCCAACGATATCCGCATTGATACCTACCGCAGTTCGGGTGCGGGCGGGCAGCACGTGAATACCACGGATTCGGCTGTGCGGATCACCCACCATCCCACCGGCATCGTTGTCACCAGCTCTGAGAAGTCCCAGCACCAGAACCGCGATATCGCGATGAAGGCGTTGAAATCGCGGCTCTATCAGCTGGAACTGGACCGTCGCCACGCGGATATCAACGCGGCGCATGAGGCCAAGGGCGATGCAGGCTGGGGGAACCAGATCCGGTCTTACGTGTTGCAGCCCTACCAAATGGTCAAGGACCTGCGCACCCAGCATGAAACTTCGGACACCAAGGGGGTTCTTGACGGCGATCTCGACCCGTTTATGGCCGCAACTCTGGCGCTGAACGTTTCGGGTAAATCCCGCGCCGACGCCCAGCAACGCGACTGAGCGCGCCTGCCTTTTGGCGTCAGGCAGGCCCGGTGACTTTTCGTCGAACGATCAGCGCACCGGGCCCAGCTTTGATTTAGACAAAAGGTTCGTCCAGCCGCAATTGGGTGCGGTGAAACGGGATCAAGTCTTCAACTTTGCAGAATCCTGCTTGCCGGGCGGCTGGCATGACCTTTGCTAAATCGTTGCCGAGGTATTCATACACCAGCCGAGCGATCCGTCGGCCAGTGACGCTTTCACGGACTGTACGGGCGGCATAACCGACCCAGTAATTGTTCTGAAAGGACGGCACGCCCGCGAGATAGTTGAACGATGTGGTGAGCGAGTTGCGGCGGCTGACAAGAGCCGCAACACCGCCCTCTTGTGGAATCACGAAACCCCGGAACTCGCGGCTGCGGGTATCGGTCGCAAGGCCCTGCTGGCGCATTGCTTCCTTGGCCTCGTAGCCACGGATGAAGGTAAAGACATCCTTGCGAAACACATAGACCAGTCCTTGGACACAGCGATCGTCGTCCATAAAGCTGCGGCGGGTGAACCTGTAGAATCCCGAAGGAAAGATATCCTCGCTCAAAGATACCGTGCCAGCCCCGACAAAGTCACCAACGGCAGGGTGGTGCAAGAGATCCCGGCGCACGGTGTCAATTTCGTCCAGCGGTTCAAGAAGGATGCGGGCATCAACGTCAAAGAAGCGACAGATGCGGTGCAGAACGTCCGGGCGTGGAAAACTTTCGCCTGACAAGTAGCGGTTAAACTGGGTCCGGTTGATGCCGAGATTCCGACAAAGGGCAGAGATTGAGGTTGCATCGCGTGTGAGGCGACGCAGATTAGCGCCAAGCATGTTGCGCAGTTCGGCTGGACTGTGGGCAGATCCGCTATTTTGTGGGCTGAAAACCATAGGTAGAGTTCATCTTTTCTTAGTAGTCTATGAGCAGAGTGCCATCATTCAAGGGCGTTTTTACTGAATGCACAGCGATTTGACGCCAATTGGCGTCATGGCTGATGCTCTTTCGCAACGAGGCATAGTCGAAGTGACACAAAATGCAAGCAGGAGTCGCGGTAATAGCGATGTAAGCAAGAGCAGAATTCGCCCAAGGTTGGACAAAAGAGACGCAAAGGGTTTCGGAGATGTCCAATACAAGCATGTATGGGGTCGTACTGTGGACGAACACCGATGAACGCAAGGCGGTCATCTGGTGCGAAGATCATGGCAACTTGGCCTTTTATTCGCAAAACGATCTGGGTGAACACACCGATCAGAGCGTGCTGGACGGGTTGCCGCTGGATGCTGGTGACTTGATACAGTTTGATCTGCGCGAAGAGCGTGATCTGCGTTTGGCGCGCAATCCGCAACGTGTGGAGCCGTCGCATTGTCCGGGAATTGCCCGGAAGCTGATAAATCAGGCTGCCTCAATATCGCCCCGGGAAGAGTCACCCAAGCGCACACTAAGTCAGGTCGCATCGGCCAGCGTTGTGTCGCTGGCGGATTATATCGGCAAGGCGCGGGTGCAGGCCATTTTGGTCTGAGACCGGGGCAGTAAAAACCGCATGGGCGCGAGTCCCTGAAACGGTGATACGAAGTATGCACCGGAAATGACGTGGATATATCTGGATTAAGAGATGCGGCTGGTCGTCAGACGACGCAGCCGCACTGATCAGTGAGCTGTCGCGCCTATCAATGGCCGCGCGACAGGGCGGCAACGCCGGTGCGGGCGACTTCGTTCAGACCCAAGGGACGCATGAGATCGGCAAAAGCGTCGACTTTTTCCGGTGTGCCGGTGATCTGAAACACAAAGCTCTCAAGAGTGCTGTCAACCACCTGAGCACGAAAGATATCGGCAAGACGCAGCGCCTCGACCCGCTTTTCGCCTGTGCCCGAGACCTTGATCAGGGCCAGCTCCCGTTCGACCGATCCCCCTTCGACGGTGAGGTCGTGCACTTCGTGTACCGGCACGATCCGGCCAAGCTGGGCCTTGATCTGCTCAATCACTTGCGGTGTACCTGTGGTGACGATGGTGATGCGGCTGAGATGACCCAAATGATCGACCTCGGCCACGGTCAGACTGTCGATGTTGTAACCCCGTCCGGCAAAGAGGCCGATAACCCGCGCCAGTACGCCGGGCTCGTTCTCGACCAGAACGGCGAGTGTGTGGGTTTCCTGAACGTCCGAAAATGTGGGACGCAGGTTATAGGCCGAATGTTTGGACGAGCCTTTTTTGATTTGTAGGGCGGACATGTGCGGTTCCTTAAATCTGGGTACGACGCCAGGACTTTTCCAAAGTCCTGGCAAAAGTTTTCTCAAAACTTTTGGGCGTGGATCAGACCATCACCGCGCCTTTGCTGCCGATGGCATCCTTGGTCGAGGCCTGACCCAACAGCATTTTGTTATGGGGCTCGCCCGACGGAATCATCGGAAAACAATTTTCGTGTTTTTCCACCAGGCAGTCAAAGATCACCGGGCCGTCGTGGTTCAGCATTTCCATGATGGCATCATCCAGGTCGGCCGGATCCTGACACCGGATACCTTTGGCGCCAAATGCCTCAGCCAGTTTTACAAAATCCGGCAGGCTTTCGGACCATGAATGCGAGTAGCGTTCGCCGTGCAGCAGTTCCTGCCACTGACGCACCATGCCCAGCCGTTCGTTGTTCAGGATAAGCTGCTTGACCGGCAGGCGGAACTGCATGGCCGTGCCCATTTCCTGCATGTTCATCAGCCATGACGCCTCACCAGCGACGTTGATCACCAGCGCGTCAGGATGCGCCACCTGCACGCCGATAGACGCCGGAAAGCCGTAGCCCATGGTTCCCAGTCCACCAGAGGTCATCCAGCGGTTGGGATCCTCAAACCCAAGGTATTGGGCCGCCCACATCTGATGCTGTCCAACTTCGGTGGTGATATAGCGATCCCGGCCCTTGGTCAGCGCCTCAAGCCGCGACAGGGCATGCTGCGGTTTGATGGTTTTGGGATCAGGCGTGTATTTCAGGCAATCAACCTTGCGCCAGTCATCGATCCGCGCCCACCATTTGCGCAGGCCTTCGGTGTTGACCTTGCGGCCACGGGATTTCCAGACCTTGAGGATATCCTCAAGCACATGCCCGACATCGCCGATGATTGGCATATCGACGCGAATGACCTTGTTGATTGACGACGGATCAATGTCGACATGTGCCTTGCGGGACTTTGGCGAGAACGCGTCGAGTCGTCCGGTGATCCGGTCATCAAACCGCGCGCCGATGTTGATCATCAGATCACAGCCATGCATCGCCAGATTGGCCTCGTAGAGCCCGTGCATCCCCAGCATTCCCAGCCAGTTCTTACCCGACGCCGGATAGGCGCCGAGGCCCATCAGGGTCGAAGTGATCGGGATGCCCGTCGCCTCGACCAGCTCGCGCAGAAGCTGGCTGGCGCCAGGGCCAGAATTGATCACGCCGCCGCCGGTGTAAAACACCGGACGTTCTGCGCTTTCGATCGCTTCGACCAGTTCGATGATCGTTTCCATGTCGCCCTTGACCTGCGGCTGATAATGGCCGGTGGGGGCCTTTTGTTTGGGCTGATAGTCGGCGCTGGCAAACTGCACATCCTTGGGGATGTCGATCAGCACCGGGCCTGGACGACCGGACATGGCAACATGAAAGGCCTGATGGATGGTCGAGGCGAGTTTGGCCGTGTCTTTGACCAGCCAGTTATGTTTGGTGCAGGGGCGGGTGATGCCGACGGTATCGGCCTCCTGAAAGGCATCAGAGCCGATCATAAAGGTCGGAACCTGCCCGGTCAGCACAACAATCGGGATCGAATCCATCAGCGCGTCCGTCAGCCCGGTCACGGCATTGGTCGCGCCGGGGCCAGAGGTCACAAGGACGACACCCGGTTTGCCGGTGGCACGGGCGTACCCTTCGGCGGCATGCACCGCAGCCTGTTCGTGACGGACCAGGAAGTGGCGGATATCGTTTTGCTGAAAGATCGCATCGTAAATCGGTAGCACGGCGCCGCCGGGATATCCGAATACTGTGTCCACTCCCTGATCTTTCAGGGCTTGGATCACTATTTGCGCTCCGGTCATCTGACGTGTCATCGCGTGTCTCCGTTTACGACGTCTATTGGTTGTGTCCCTTGGGACCCTGTGGATCCGTCCGGCATGTTTTGCGCACAAAAAAGCCCCCGTGGGGTTCGGGGGCGCATGGGGTACCTTGTGGGTGTCCGTTACCGGCCCATGCGCATCTTTCCTACAATTACGACTAGCGGTGTCACTGTCGGGCACTCCATTGATTGCGAGGGCGACAATATTGCGAGTGGCGGGGGACGTCAACCGCCCAAGGGCAAAAAAAATTGCCGACGACGGCTGTTTTCTTTGCATTTCTTGCGTGAGAATGGGGTTTATCTGACATTTCCGTAAAGTTAACCCGCCCGGATTGAGGGATTCGTTGGTTTGCAACGCCGCAGCGGGTGCGATTTCAGCTGTTCATGCCAGTGCCCTGCAGCACACCATGTTCCAGCGCGTACCGAGTGAGGCCTGCGGTGGTGCTGATGCCCAGCTTGCGTTTTAGGTTCTTGCGATGCGTCTCAACCGTGCGCACCGAGATGTCGAGTTTCAGCGCCACCTCTTTGTTGGACTTGCCCTGTGCCAGCAGCAGCAGGATCGTCTGTTCGCGGTTGGTCAGCGCCTCGCGGCTGTTATCCTGCGGCATCAGCGCGCCGGTCGCGCCGGTACACAGGTAGTGGTCGCCGGACATGACAACGTCGATGGCGCGCCTGATTTCGTCCGTCGGCACGTCCTTGAGCACATAGCCCCGCGCGCCGTGGCTGAGCGCGGTCGAGATATATTCGGGGCTGTCATGCATCGACAGGATCAGAACGCGGGTTTGCGGGCGGCGTTCCAGGATGATTTCGGTCGCCGACAATCCGCCAAGTCCGGGCATGTTCAGATCCATTAGGATCACGTCCGGCGATAGGGCGAACAACTGATCGATGATCTGCTGGCCGTCCGACAGCGTGGCGATCACGTCGATATCGTCATAGCTGTCGAGGATCGCCTCAATCCCTTCGGCGACCATGGGGTGGTCATCGACCACGACAACGCGGATCGGGGCAGGGGTGATGACGGTCATGCGCGGGTTCTCCTGTTTTGGGGCAGGCTGTCGGTCGTTGCGCCGTCACCGCCGGTATTTCCCGCCCCGGCGCCGTCTCCTGGGGGCAGCAGATGTGACAGCGGCACCTGTGCCTCGATCACCGTGCCGGTTCGACTGGACAAGACCCGCAAGATGCCGCCCAGCTGATCCATGCGTTCCTGCATATTGCGCAGCCCGATGCCATCGCGGGACTGGGGTGGGCGGTCCCGGTCGTCGCGGGGCTGCTCAAGGCCGATGCCATTGTCTGAAACCCGCAATGTGGCCCCCTGTGTGTGGCCGCGCAGGTCTATCTGCACCTGAGTGGCAGCAGCATGACGTTCCACATTGGTCAGCGCCTCCTGCGCGACGCGATATAGCGCGATCTTGGCATCCTGATCTAGCCGGTTGCGAAAGACAACGGTCTCGAACTCGGTCTCGATGCCGGTGCGGGTGCAGAAATCTTCGGCCAGCGCCTTGATCGCGGGACCAAGACCCAGATCATCCAGAACGCCGGGCCGCAGGTCGCGTGAAATGCGCCGCACTTCCTGAATGGCCCCCGCAAGGTGGATGATCCCCTTTTCCAGCGTCTCACCCACGCGGTCGTCGCCGTTGGCCAGACGTCGACGGGTGATATCCAGCGCATATTTCACCCCGACGAGGATCTGACTGATGCCATCGTGCAGCTCGCGGGCGACGCGACCGCGTTCCTCTTCTTGTGCGTCAAACACCCGCTGCGTCAGTTCCTTAAGCTTGGCATCCGCCAGTCTGCGTTCGCGGATATTGAGGGCAAGCCCGGTCAGGAACACGATCATTAACGCCACCAGAGTGATCCCACCGATATAGACAAAGGTGCGACGAACGCGGGTTTCGACTTCGGCGCGGGTGGCCGCGACCGAGGCAACCACATCGTCGATGTAGACCCCGGTGCCGACTGCCCATCGCCATGACGGAAACGAGGTTACGTAGGTGATCATCCGCGCCTCTTCCCCGGTCGAGGGCTTGGGCCAGAGATATTCCAGATAGCCGGCGCCAGAGCGGGCGATGCGGATCATCTCATCCACAATGGGAGTGCCTTCGCTGTCGCTAAGGCCCGACCAGTTTTGGTTGATCATCTCGGTCTGGCGTGGCGACACTAGGTTGGTGCCGTCGTAGTCGTAGACAAAAAAGAACCCCTCTTCGCCATAGATCATTGCCGCAAGGATCTGCATCACCTGATCCTTGGCCGCCTGATCGTCGGGGGGCGCCGAGCCGTAAATAAAGTAGAACCCGTTGCGCGCCTGGGTGACGTAATTGCGCAGCTCGGCTTTCTTTGCCTCAAGCAACTGGGTTTCAAGACTGCGGATTTCGCGGTCGGCCAGCGCACGAGACTGTCCCGCGACAAGCAGCGCAATCACAGCGGCCACAATGATCAACGGAACCGAGGCCAGAAGAAAGATCTTCTGGCCATAGTTGAAATCGAGACGGGCGAAACCGGCGCGCATGATCCGTGTTAGCGTGCCCAGCGGGGCAAGGCATAGCCAAAAATGCAAGGATCGGTCGCTGAAGCAGAACAAAATCATGGGAACTGTCCGGGGGTTAGCGCGAAATGTGCCCCTTCTCCGTATCTCTGGGTATTTTGCTGTCATTTTGGCGGGGCTACCGTCGGCAGACTTAACGATCTGCGCGAGGCGGAAAAATGCCCAGGCGCAGCCACAAACGGGAGGAACTCTATGGATCGTCGTTCATTTCTGAAAACGTCCGCGCTGGGTGGATCGGCGGCTGCGGCCTCGACTCTGGCGGCACCGGCTTACGCACAGGGCAAACGGACCCTTACCATGGTCACGTCCTGGCCACGCGGTTTTGCCGTGCTGGACGATGCGGCCAGCTATCTGGTCGACTATGTTGGCAAGCTGTCGGATGGCGAACTGACCATCGACAAAAAAGCGCCGGGTGAGCTGGTTGGCGCGCTCGAAGTGTTCGACGCTGTGTCGTCGGGGCAGGCGGATATGTACCACGCGGCGGATTACTATTTCGTCGGGCAGCACCCGGCCTATGCCTATTTCACCGCGGTACCATTCGGCGGCACCGCACAGGAAGTCACCAACTGGTATCACCATGGTGGTGGTCAGGAACTGCATGACGAGCTGGGCGAGATCTTTAACCTCAAGGGTATGATCGCCGGTAATTCCGGATCGCAATCCGGTGGCTGGTTCCGCAAGGAAATCAACTCGGCTTCGGATTTCAACGGTCTCAAGTTCCGTATGCCTGGTCTGGGTGGCGAAGTGCTGGGCAAGCTGGGCGCATCGGTCCAGAACATCCCAGGTGGTGAGCTGTATCAGGCGTTGTCCTCGGGCGCGCTGGACGGTCTTGAATGGGTTGGTCCGATGGCCGACGAACGCGCTGGTTTCCAGGAAGTGGCCAAAATCTATTATACCGCCGGTTTCCACGAGCCGGGATCGGCACTCGCGGCGTCGATCAACCTTGACGTGTGGAATGACCTGAGCCAGCATCACAAGGACATCATGAACATCGCCTGCCAGGCGGTGACGCATTACCAACTGTCCGAAACACTGGCGAGCAACGGCGCCGCTCTGGCGCGTTTGCAAGCGCAGGGCGTCAAGACGCTGCAGTTCCCGGATGATGTTTGGGACGCCTTTGGTGCCGCGTCGAAAGAGGTCCTCGACGCTTATATGGACGACGAGCTTTTTGCGCGAATCCGCAATTCGTTTGACGAGTCGATGGCTTCTTCAGCCGCCTGGATCAACAAATCCGACGGCTATTATGTCGAGCAGCGGGTGCGCGTGCTGGGCGGAGCCTGAATTTTAACGGCGAACACCAACGGGGCTTCTGGTGACAGAGGCCCCGTTGTGGCGACATTCGCAGGAAAAAGTCCGGGCAAACCGGGGCACGGGGGGGGAGATGGACGAACACGAGGTGGTCGGGCTGGGACAAGCGATCAGCGCCATCGGCATTGGAGCCGTCTGGGTGCTGCAAAACATCGTGATGGCGTTCTACAATTTCGGTTATGCGGTGACACATCCCGCGTTGTGGCTGGACTGGTCGGACAAGCAGGCGGTGATGCGATTTGTCTATTACGGCGGCTCGACCGAGTTTTTCTTTGTCTGTTTTACCGGGTTTCTGGTTCTGACGGCGGTGGGCCTGTGGTCCAACCGGTTCATGTGGGGCTGTGTGCGCGCACTCGAAGGGTTGGCCAACGTGCTGGGCCGCACCTTTGCCTGGGCGGGCCTGCTGATGGTGCTGCAACAGGTGGTCATCGTCTTCATGCAGCGGATCTTTACCCGGCCCGACATCTCGATCGGGTTCGGTATTCCGTTGCAGTTCGATATCAGCTGGTGGGCCGAAGAGCTCAAGTTTTACAACGCGTTGGTCGTGGCCCTGTGCCTGACTTACACGTTCGTTCAGGGCGGTCATGTGCGCGTCGATCTGGTGTATTCGGCGGTCAGCTACCGCGCGAAACGGGTGATCGACATGCTGGGCAGTCTGTTCTTTATGATGCCGATGGCGGTGCTGATCTGGCTGTACGGATGGTTCTTTATGTGGCGGCATCTGATCGTGCCAAACCCGTCAGCGTCCGACACGCTGGATCGATTGCTGAACAAATCCCGCGCCCTGCGCTGGAATGTTGAAACCATCGGCTTTAGCCCGAATGGCTTCACCGCCTATTTCCTATTCAAGATCCTGCTCGTTGCCTTTTGCGGGTTGATCTTTCTACAGGCCATAGCGTTCTTTTACCGCTCGTTCCTGGAGTGGACAGAAGGCGAGGATTCAGAAGGCAAATATCTAGATAGAGACGTGCTCGAAGCTGGTGAAGAAGCTTACGACCACGCGGAATTCTGAGGGGCGGGGGATACCACATGCTATTCGGACTTGATGGCGTCGAGATCGGGCTGATCATCGTATTCGCCACGCTTTTTGCGTCAATCCTCTCGGGCTTTCCGGTGGCCTTTGCCATCGGTGGTGCCGGGGTCATTTCCTTCGGGATCATCGCGGCGCTGGACAGCGCCGGTTTGTTGATTCACCAGGCCATTGACACCGGATCCGGCGCGTATGACGCGTTGGTGGCCAGCGGGGTCAATGCGGATTCCATATCGATCTTTCGCAACCCGGACCTGCCGCGCGCCGGCATTTCGGTCTTTCCCCAAGGGTGGGAGACTGCACTGGATCGCAATGTGTCCTTTATCGTCAACCGCATTAACGAACGCGTTCTGGCGGGGCAGAGCATCGAGACGCTTCTGGCGGTGCTGATGTTCGTGTTGATGGGGATTGTGCTGGAACGCTCCAAGATCGCCAACGACCTGCTGACCACGATGGCGCGGGTGTTTGGTCCGCTGCCCGGTGGTCTGGCGGTATCGATTGTGGTTGTGGGCGCGTTCCTTGCCGCGTCGACCGGCATTGTGGGCGCAACTGTGGTGACGATGGGCCTGCTAGCGCTGCCCACCATGCTGCGCAACAATTACTCGCCGGAACTGGCGACCGGAGTGATCGCGGCATCGGGTACGTTGGGGCAGATTATCCCGCCGTCGATCGTGATCGTCCTTTTGGGCACGCTTGCGGGGGATCTTTATTCTGCCGCACAGGACGCGCGGGCACAGCTTGCCGGGTGCACCGATGCGCTAACCTATCTGGGTGAGCCTGCGGTCGTGTCGGTCGGTACGCTGTTTCAGGCGGCGCTGCTGCCGGGGATCCTGCTGGCGATGCTCTATGCGCTCTATGCCTTTGGCTACGCCATGCTCAACCCACACAAGGCACCTGCGGTCGCGATGGGCGCCGCCAATGGTGAGATCATTACCAAAGGCGAAGGCTTTACCTGGTTCCTTGGTGTGCCAATTGCGATCATCGCCGGGACTCTGCTGCTGGCCGAGGTTGGTCTGGTGGGCAGCCAATCCACCACGGTCGACAGCTTTTCCGACATCGGTGAGGCGGCAAGTCTGCGCACAAATGTTGGCGCGGATTGTCAGGCGTCGATGATTGAACTGCATGGGCAGTCGGCATGGGATACAGCACTTGAGGAACAGGCGGCGATTGACGCGTCGGGCGGCGCGGTCGAAAGCCATCGACTGAGTGCAGAAGAGGTTACGCAGGCGCGGGCGGAAAAGGTGGCGAATGCGGCCCCGATTGGCACCGGCGTGGCGATCCTGCTGATCCTGATGGCAGTGCCGCTTGCCTTTGCCCGTGGGGTGTCACCTTCGTCTGCGCCAATGCCGCTGATCGTGGGCGCGATTGGTATTCTGGGTGTGATGCTGGTGGATGTGCTGTTTGTAGGGCCGCTGACCTCGTCCGGGGTTGTGGTGCTGCTGGTGGCGATACCGGCGGGTATCGCGCTCTGGGGCTGTCGCGAGGCGGCGATCCGCATGTCACAAAACGAACTAATCCGGGTGGTGTTTCCGCCGCTGGTGCTGATCGTTGCGGTGCTGGGGTCGATCCTGGGCGGCATCACCAACCCGACGCCTGCTGCGGCACTCGGGGCGGCGGGCGCGATCATGCTGGCGGCGTACCGCAAGCTGAAAGAGCAGGATCGTTCCCCCAAGATCATCCTTTATTCGACCTTTGCGGTGATGGTGATGATCCTGGTCGGCGTGAATTTTGATATGCGCATCAACCTTGCCGAAGGTGCCAGTGTCGAGACGTGGATCGCGTTCACAGTGGCTTATGCAGCGTATCTCTATGCCGGGTTCGGGCTGCTCTTTGCCTGTTGGGTGCTGTTCAAGTCCGGCGTGCTGACACCGGCAGTGCGCGAGACGGCCAAAGTTACCAGCATGGTGTTCACCATCCTGATCGCGTCACAGCTGCTGAACCTGGTGGTGATTTCGTTCGGCGGCGAACATTACATTCAGGATTTCCTCAAGAGCTTTGATTCCGAGGTCAAAGTCTTTCTGATCGTGATGCTGGTGCTGTTCTTTCTGGGCTTTGTTCTGGATTTTCTCGAGATCATCTACATCGTGGTGCCCATTGTGGGTCCGGTGATCTATGGTGGGTCGTTTGATCCAAAATGGGTGACGATCATGATCGCGGTGAACCTGCAGACGTCGTTCCTGACGCCGCCATTTGGGTTTGCGCTATTTTATCTACGCGGAGTCGCGCCAAAAGAGGTGACAACCGGACATATCTATCGCGGCGTGATCCCGTTCGTTTTGATCCAGGTGCTGGGTCTCGCAATCCTGTGGTTCTTCCCCGGCATTGTAACGATTGTGCCGGATCTGATCCCGAACTGATCCCAAACGGGCCAATTGCCGTGTTGCCCGGTTCTGCGGTCGGCCATGCCGGGGCGGACGTTCCTTGTTTGAAGCAGAGAGATTCACAAAAAATTTAGGATTTGCCTCATTCCTGCCGTAAAGGAAAAATACCTATGGTTGTACTAAGTTTTGAAAGATCACCTTTAAGATCGTTGGCGACATCGGACAACCCCAGGGGGCTGGGGCGTTCGGTTTTGTCACACCACTGACCCGGTCGACGTTACCGCCTGCTGGTGGGCGGAGCCGGACAACAGAAAGCGGGCCGCGCTGGGTGGGGGCGGCCCGCTTTTTTGTCTGCCGTTTTGCGTGGCAAGGTGGCGCGATCAGGCCTCTGCTGAATCGGCCTCTTTCTTGGTGGCGTATTTTTCGCCCGGTTCATGCTCTGGCGGGCTGTAAGTTGTATAGAGTTTCAGTGGCCCAGACCCGGTATTGCGGAAATTGTGATATGTGCCAGAGGGGACAATGCTCAGATCGCCCTCACCAAAATCGTATTCGGTCTCGCCGATTTTGGCCCGGCCTGTTCCCTCGACAAACCACAAAAGTTGATCATGCCCTTTGTGAACTTCGCCGCCGATTTCGCCGCCCTGGGGAATTGCCATGAGGACAAGTTGCGCCTGATCGCCGGTCCAGATCACGTCGCGGAATTTATCGTTTTCGCGCGCAAGACGGGTGACGGGCAGAGTGAGTTTTGTGTTCTCGGACATTTGTGCCTCCTGAATTTGCATTGCCATAAGAACGCCCGAAGCGCGCGACGGTTCCCGAAGGACAGGCCCGATTGCGAAAAACTCAATCGGCGCAGGGCAGTTGCAGGATCAGGTAAACTGGATCAGATCCCAGCGGTTGCCAAACGGGTCGCGAAAGACGGCAACGATGCCATAGACTTCGCTGCGCGGGCTTTCTTCAAACGTCACGCCAGCGGCGGTCATTGCCGAGTGGTCCCGATGGAAATCGTCAGTGGCCAGGAAAAAGCCAACCCGACCGCCGGTCTGATTGCCGATGCTGGTCTGTTGTTCCGGGGTGTCGGCGCGGGCCAGCAGCAGGCTGGTCGCATCGTCCCCGGGCAAGGCAACGCGGACCCAGCGTTTGCTGGCCGACAACCTCAGATCGTCAAGCAGCGTGAATCCCAAGGTATCGACGTAAAACGCGATGGCCGTGTCATAGTCGGGTACAACCAACGTCACGGCGTGCAGGCGCTGCGTCATCCGCGGACGTCGGGCAGCGAAATATTGGCAACCTGTTCCGCAATCGGATCGGTCGAGAGCGGGTGAATATCCGCCTCAAAAGTGTCGGACGGCTGCAGTTTTTGCCACTTGCCCTTGCGATAAATCTCGAGCCCGGAATACCCGGCCTTGTATCCCATCTTGTCAGACCCGGGCACCCAGTAGCCGAGATAGACATAGGGCAGCCCGGCTTCGCGCGCGATTTCGATATGATCAAATATGATGTAGGATCCCAGGCTCTGCTTTGGCAGCGTCGGTTCGTAAAAGGAATAGACCATCGACAGCCCATCATCGAGCACATCTGTCAGGCACACCGCCGTCAGTGTATCGGTGTCGCGATTGACATATTCCACGACGCGGCTGCGGATTGGCGTCTCTTCGATCATCGCGGCGAATTCGAACACGTCCATGTCGGCCATGCCGCCATCGGCGTGGCGCTGGTCAAGGTAGCGCCGGAACAGGCTGTACTGATCCTCGGTCGCCCATGGGCTGGTGGCGCGGCGCACAAGGTGGCGGTTGCGATTCAAGGTGCGGCGCTGGCTGCGGCTGGGATTGAACGCAGACACATCAATGCGCGCCGACAGACAAGCGGCGCATTCCGCACAAGATGGTCGGTACAGCACGTTCTGTGACCGGCGAAAGCCCTGCTTGGACAGGGAATCATTCAGCTTTTCCGCCGTATCACCCTGCAATGCGGTAAAAAGCTTTCGCTCCATCCGTCCCGGCAAATAGGGGCACGGCTGCGGGGCGGTCACATAAAATTGCGGCGCAAGTGGCAGCGTGTGGCGCATGTTTGTCCCGGTGTTTGATCTGTTAGTCCGAAGCGTAGCAACAGAATCTGTCGCCGCCAAGCCCCCCGGCGCAAGGCAACCGAGGGCGGTTCCTAAATCCGGGGTTCCTACCGCGTGAGGGCTAGCGGAGCTCGCATGCACAGACATTGTGACAAGAGACCTGGGCTGATAGCAAAGATGGGGGTTCTGACCGGCAAGAGATCAGCCGACTTTATGCCCGACGGTTGATCATTACGGTACCCAGCGACATATCGCTCAGGCCCTGGCCGTGCTCGGATGTGGCCATGAAGATAACCGACACCAGTTGCACCAGTGGTAGCGAAAGCGAGATCGTGTAGCCCAAAGTATGCACAAAGGCGAGGCCCGGGGTCAAACGTCGCCCGCGGGCGTCGCGCAATTCAATCGCCATAAGGCGCATACCCCAAGTCGCAGATCCGGATGCCAGAGTTATCACGCGGTAAACAAAGCTAATGCAGAGAAACAGCACTGGCAGGAAGAAAAGTCCGACAAACGCTGTCATCAGGACAACCGGGATCAACAATGCCAGGACCACGATCAGGTCCACGACCCACGCCAACGCCCGTTTTAGCGGCACATCGTTGTAGAACTGCGGCTGATACTGCGGGTCGGGTAAGTGGGATATCGTATGATCCATAGACACTCCGTCTGGGGTAGGTATGGCTGTCGGCATAATAGGTAGCGATTATGACACGTCAATAGAACGGCGCGGCCCCGTTCTGGGGCCGCGCCGAAAACCTGTTTATGCTGGCAAGTTGGGCGCTTCCGCGTCGTCGTTGCCGCGTGTTCGGGCTTCGCGGTCTTCCATGAACTGGTCGAACTCGGACTTGTCCTTGGCGGCGCGCAGCCGTTCAAGGAATGCCTCAAAGTTTTCCTGTTCATCCTGCAAACGGCGCAGCGTTTCTTCCTTGTAGGCGTCAAAGGCGCTGTTGCCCGAGGATTTCATACCGTGAAAGCCGTGGTGACGGCGATGCGCGTGGCGGCCTTTGCCGCAGGATTTTGAAAACATGCGTTTGCTCCAGATCACGTAAAAGAGAAGGGCGAGGCCGACCGGCCAGAAAAAGATAAAGCCGAGTATAATTGCGGCGGCCCATGCGCCTTTGCCCTTGCTGTCCAGCCAGCTCTCGCATCGCGAAAACCAACCGGCATCGGCAGGAAGCGTTGCGTTCGTATAGGTTGAAGTCATTGTGGTCTCCGATGTTTGCGTTGCAATGTGAATGCCGTTCACATTGAATAGATCGGGGTTCTGGCCAAAACCTTCAAGGGTTGATGTGAATGTTTTTTACATTTACGAAACTTTCTTTTTAATTCAAATTGTTACTGGTGTTGGGGCGGTGGGGTTTTAGTGAAATCCGCTATTTCGGCTCCGGTTAGGGGCTGTAAAAGCGTCGAGCGCAGTGCAAACACATGCCGGGGCGTGCCTGCCGCCGCCCAGACTGTTTCGAACTCCAGCAGGCGGGGGTCAAGCCAGGCGCGGATCGGATTGAGATGCCCCAGGGGCGCGACCCCGCCAATGGCAAAGCCGGTCTGACACCGGATCAGCGCGGCATCCGCCTTGCCCAGCGGTTCACCCGCAAGAGCAGAGGCACGCGCCGCGTCTACCTGATTTCCACCAGCCGTCAGGAATAGCAGTGCGGTCTGCGACGTCTCGCCACGAAAGATGATCGACTTGGCAATCTGGTCGAGCGCGCAGCCCACAGCCGCGGCTGCCTCGGCAGCGGTCCTGGCCTGTCCCGCCTCGACAACCTCGGGTTCGATCCCGGCATCGGCAAGCGCTGCACGGACACGTTTCAGACTCTTACTCACATACCGCTCCGTAAATTCCGCGTGAATTTCGCTAAGCCTAGCGGCGCGATGTCGGGTTTGTAAAACACGCGGGCGATCCAAAACCGAAAAAATTGTTTGCGCGGCAACGACTGTGACCGTTCGGCACCACGCAGACCATTGCATGTGACGCATAGGCATGGGCATTTACGCGTATGGATTTTGTTTCTCGCATGACGCGCTGCCCGCGACCATATTTACCCGATGCCGGGCGTGACGCCCTGGAAGCGGTGCCCTGGGCCCGTGGGGCGGTGGCTGAATTGCTGAATGGAACCGGTGGCAGCAGTCCCTATCTCAAGGGTTTGATCGCGCGCGAGGCTGAATGGCTTCAGTCAGCGCTGGACGATCCCGAGGGCACGCTAAGCGTGCTGATGACCAAAGTCGGCGCGCTCAGGGCCGACACGGTTGCACCTGGGTTACGACAGGCCAAGCGCCGCGTGGCGCTGTTGACTGCGCTGGCAGATCTGGCAGGCGTTTGGCCGCTGGAAAAGGTCACCGGCACTCTCAGCGATTTCGCTGACCTCGCCTGCGAGGCGGCGTTGCGTCCGGCGCTGGCGCTTGAGGTTAAGCGCGGCAAGCTGCCCGGCATGACCGAGGCGGATCTTGAAACGGCTTGTGGGATGGTGGTGCTGGCCATGGGCAAAATGGGCGGCGCAGAGCTGAATTATTCGTCGGATATCGATTTGATCTGCCTGTTTGATGAGACGCGGTTCGACCCGGAGCAGTATCACGAAGCGCGATCGGGCTTTGTCCGCGCCACCCGCAAGATGAGCGGGACGCTGAATGATCTGACCGGCGACGGCTATGTCTTTCGCACCGACCTGCGGCTGCGGCCCGATCCATCGGTCACGCCGGTCTGCATGGCGATGGACGCGGCCGAGCGGTATTACGAAAGTTTGGGCCGCACCTGGGAACGCGCCGCCTATATCAAAGCGCGGCCAGCGGCGGGGGACATTGCAGCGGGGCAAACGTTTCTTGAGACGCTGCGCCCGTTTATCTGGCGGCGGCATCTGGATTTTGCGGCAATTCAGGATGCGCACGATATCCGCTTGCGAATTCGCAAACACAAGGGGCTGGGCGGGCCGATCACGGTGCCGGGGCACAACCTCAAACTCGGGCGCGGCGGTATCCGCGAGATCGAGTTTTTCACCCAGACACGGCAGTTGATCGCCGGCGGGCGCGATCCGGATCTGCGGGTGCGCGGAACCGTGCCGGGGTTGCGTGTGCTGGCGTCCAAAGGCTGGTTTCCGCCCGAGGTGGCTGAGACGCTGGCGCGGCATTACCGTCACCTGCGCGAGGTCGAACACCGGGTCCAGATGATCAACGACGCGCAGACCCACGACATGCCCGGATCGGACGACGGGCTGGACAGGCTCGCCAGCCTGATGGGGCTGGACACGACCACGATGACGCGCGATTTGCGCGACCGGCTGACCGAAGTGCATCAGCTGACTGAGGGGTTCTTTGCCCCCGACGCCTGTGAACCAGCGGCGGAAAGTGACAATGAAAACGCGATCACGTCGCGCTGGCCAAACTATCCGGCACTGCGATCCGGGCGCGCGGTTGAGATTTTCAACCGGCTGCGCCCCGAGATCCTGTCGCGGCTGGGACAGGCCGCCAAACCCGATGAAGCGCTGCTGGCGTTCGACGGCTTTCTCGAAGGGTTGCCGGCCGGCGTTCAGGTGTTTTCGCTGTTCGAGGCCAATCCGCAGCTCATTGACCTGCTGGTGGACATCACGGGCATATCCGCCGATCTGGCGCGGCATCTGTCGCGCAATGCGGGTGTACTCGATGCGGTGATCGGCGGCGATTTCTTTGCCGATTGGCCGGGCGGTGTGGCACTGACTGCTGAACTGGGCGACGTACTGGCACGCGAGGCCGATTATGAACGCAAGCTGGATGCGGCGCGGCGCTGGGGCAAGGAATGGCATTTTCGCATCGGGGTGCATCTGTTGCGCGGGCTGGCCGACGCGGCCGAGACGGGGATGCGCTATGCTGATCTGGCGCAGGCTTCGCTGGCGGGGCTATGGCCGGTGGTGCAGGCAGAGTTTGCCAAAAAGCACGGCCCGGCGCCGGGGCGGGGTGCCGTTGTGCTGGGCATGGGGTCGCTGGGTGCCGGGCGGTTACATGCGCGTTCGGACCTTGATGTGATCGTGATCTATGATCCGGATGGGGTCGAGACGTCTGATGGGCGTCGCCCGCTGCCGTCCCGAACCTATTATGCGCGACTGACACAGGCATTGATCACTGGTCTGACCGCGCCGATGGCCGAGGGGCGGCTGTATGAGCTGGACATGCGTCTGCGCCCGTCAGGCAATCAAGGTCCGGTGGCAACCAGTCTGGATGCCTTTCGCACTTATCAAAAGAATGACGCCTGGACTTGGGAGCATCTGGCGCTGACGCGGGCGCGGGTTGTTGCCGGTCCCGTGGCGTTGGCGCAGGATGTCGAGGCATTTCGCAACACCTTGTTGATCGTGCCGCGCGACGATCATGAGGTGCTGCGCGACGTGGCACAGATGCGCGCAAGAATTGCGGCGGCCAAGAGGGCTAGCGATCCCTGGGACCCCAAGCTGGGGCGCGGGCGGATGCAGGACATCGAACTGTTTGCCCAGGCCGGCGCATTGGTAAGTGCGACGCCTGATCGCAGCGTGGCAACCGGGATAGAGGCGGCGCGCGACCTTGGTTGGATATCAGCGCCGCAGGCAGCGCATTTGGTGCACACGCATACCCTGTGCTGGACCGTGCAGATCGGCGCGCGGCTGATTTCGGACAGCGTGCTGAAACCTCAAGCGCTTGGTGCGGGGGGGTGTCGTTTCCTCACAAAACTGGCTGGGGTTACGGGAATCGATGCGTTGTTGTCGCAGCTGGAACAGGACGCTGCCGCCGCTGCGGCGATACTGGACGCGGTTCTGCCGGATGCAGAGGAGACGTCATGAGAAAGGGTGATACGGTCGATCCCAAGGGGCTGATCTATGAAGCCTATCGGATCGAGGGAATCAGCTATGGCGAATGTCGGTCGATCTTTCTTGACTGGGCGCTGGCCGTGCCGGTGGATGCGCAGACCTCTGCGCTGATTGCTGAGTTGCTGCAGCGCCACGGTGAGGTCGGGCATCCGATGACGCTTGTCCTGACCGAAGGACTGACCGCGACCGAGGCCCCGCGTCGTCGCGGCGGATGGCGTAGTCGCAAGCGCCCCGAAGCATGACCTTTTGCGCCGGGTGAAACCTGGCTGATCCGGCCGCGCGACGTCTGGTATGCTATTTGGGGAACTGCCCACTGGTGGCAGGCGATGGCGGGTACGCCCGACCGTGATGGATGATGATCGGACAGAGAAGACAGTCTGAATCGCGGAATTGCGCCACAACCTTCGAAACCCACGTGCGTTTCGCCTGCTGTTTGCAACGCCGGGTTCGTTTGCGCCAATTACCGGTGTATTTTTCAAGAGAAGAAGGTGCGGGCGCTTGACCTTGTCCGGCGACGGGCCTAGCGGGTGCGGCATGGCACAGACACCCCTTTTCCAGCTTTCCGACATTGCTCTTACCTTTGGGGGGGATCCGGTATTTGCCGATCTGTCGCTTGTGGTGCAGCCCGGTGACCGGGTGGCGCTGGTCGGGCGCAACGGGTCGGGCAAATCGACGCTGCTAAAGGTCATGGCGGGACTGGTCGAGGCAGATAGCGGTTTGCGAACCGTGTCGCCGGGAATTTCGGTCGGGTATATGGAGCAGGAACCGGATCTAGCTGGATTTGAAACCCTGGGCGACTATGCCGCGCAAGGACTTGAGCCGGGCGAGATGTACCTGGTCGAGCGGGCTGGCGAGGGGCTGAAGTTCGATCCCGAACGGTTGGTGGCGACAGCGTCAGGGGGGGAGCGTCGGCGCGCGGCTCTGGCGCGGCTGATGGCGCAGGAACCGGACCTGATGCTTCTGGACGAGCCGACGAACCATCTGGATATCGAGGCGATTGGCTGGCTCGAATCCGAGCTAAAGACCACACGCAAGGCCTTTGTCCTGATCAGCCACGACCGCCGTTTCCTGACCGAGCTGACGCGCGCGACGCTGTGGATCGACCGCGGCGCGGTGCGGCGGCAAGAGCAGGGCTTTGCCGATTTCGAGGCCTGGCGCGACAAGACCTGGGAAGAAGAAGATCAGAACCGTCACAAGCTGGATCGCAAGATCAAGGCCGAGGCCAAGTGGGCGGTTGAGGGTATCAGCGCCCGGCGTACCCGCAATCAGGGCCGCGTGCGCGCGTTGCAAGATTTGCGGGCCGAGCGCAGCTCGATGATCCGACGGCAGGGCACTGCGGCTATGGGACTTAGTTCCGGCGGGGCGTCGGGCAAAAAGGTGATCGACGCGCAGGGGATTTCCAAACGGTTCGGTGATGCCGTTGTGCTCGAGGATTTTTCGCTAACGGTGCAGCGCGGCGACCGCGTTGCCTTTGTCGGCCCGAACGGCGTGGGCAAGACCACACTGATCCGTATGCTGACAGGAGAGATTGCCCCCGATAGTGGCACGGTCAAGTTAGGTACCAATCTGGATGTGGCTGTGTTCGATCAGGGCCGGGCGCGGCTCGATCCTGATATGAGTCTGTGGGAAAGCATGACCGGCGATTCCGAGATGCGGGTGTCGGGCAAGGCGGATCAGATTTTGGTGCGTGGCCAGCCAAAGCATGTGGTCGGATATCTCAAGGAATTCCTGTTTGATGAGGCGCAGGCACGTGCGCCCGTGCGGTCGTTGTCGGGCGGTGAAAAGGCGCGGCTGCTGCTGGCCCGGATCATGGCGCGGGAAAGCAACCTTTTGGTGCTGGACGAACCGACCAACGATCTGGACGTCGAGACGCTGGATTTGTTGCAGGACTTGCTGGGTGATTATGACGGCACCGTGCTGCTGATCAGCCACGACCGCGACTTTTTGGATCGGGTGGCGAGTACAACTGTTGCGCTGGAAGGCGACGGGCGCGGTACGGTCTATGCTGGCGGCTGGAGCGACTACCGCTCGCAACGCGGCGGTGATTTCAGTGACGTCAAAGCACAGAAAGGGTCCAAGCGGGCCAAAGGTGGTGCAGCCAAGGCGGCAACGCCCACGGTAAAAGGACTGAGTTTTACCGAGCAGCACAAGCTCGACGCTCTGCCGGGCGAGATTGCCCGCCTGGAGGCGGAGATTGCCAAGCTGGAAGAGTTGCTGGCCACACCCGAGCTGTTTACCCGCGAGCCGGTGAAGTTCCGCAAGGCGACCGAGGCATTGGTGACGCGGCAGAGCGCCTTGGCCAAGGCCGAGGAAGACTGGCTTAGCCTGGCTGAGCGGGCCGAAGCGGCAGGCTGAGCCGGGCTGTAAGTGGGCTATCTGCTGCGCGGCGAGGCTCCTGCCACATTTGATGAAAGGGGATCGCGGCAGCCGGGTGCCTTGGGTTCGCCGCGATAAACTGTTTGACGAAAATTGACCAACGACCCACTGCGGATATGCACTGTTTTCTGCCTGCTGGGCTGATCCGTGCAAATTTGCACGTAGTGTTGCATCTCGTGTGGAATTACCAGCGACATCAAAGCCATGTACCTTGATCGCATCTGATAGCGAAAAGGGAATACACCATGAGCTGGAATCCTGCACTTGATCCACATTGCCCGACCGGCGACGACGTGGATACGATTGAGACCCTGATTATACCGCGCGCCCGCGACCTGGGTGGTTTCGAGGTGCGTCGTGCCCTGCCTGCGCCAAAACGGCAGATGGTCGGGCCCTTTATCTTTTTTGACCAAATGGGACCGGCCGAGTTTTTGCCCACACGCGGGCTGGATGTGCGGCCTCATCCGCATATTGGTCTGGCGACGATCAGCTATCTCTATCGCGGGCGGATGCACCACCGGGATTCGCTGGGTACAGACGCCTGGATCGAACCCGGTGCGGTCAACTGGATGGTTGCGGGGCAGGGGATCACGCATTCCGAGCGTACGGATGACGCGACCCAGACCACCGCGATGCCGTTCTTTGGGGTTCAGACCTGGGTCGCGCTGCCGAAAGATCACGAAGATCGTCCGGCAGAGTTTGTCCACGCCGCCCGTGATGCGCTGCCGCTGATCGAGGGAGAGGGCAAACAGGTCCGGCTGATTCTGGGCAATGCCTATGGTGAAACTGCGCCGGTCGCGACCGCATCCGAGATGTTCTATGCTGACGCGATACTGCAGCCGGGTGCCGCGCTGCCCCTGCCAGACAATCACGAAGATCGCGGCGTCTACGTGGTCGAGGGCGCGATTGTGGTCGCTGGCGAAACCTATGAGGCCGGCAGAATGCTGGTGTTCCGGCCCGGTGATCGGATCAGCCTGACGGCAGACTGGCAGGGTGCGCGGCTCATGTTGCTGGGTGGCGAGACGCTGGAGGGGCCGCGCTTTATCTGGTGGAACTTTGTCGCCTCGTCGCAAGAGCGAATCGAAGAGGCCAAAGAGGCATGGCGCCGCGAGGACTGGGCGCAAGGCCGGTTCCAACTGCCACCTGGCGACGACGCAGAGTTCATTCCGCTGCCAGCACGCTGACGTCTTTGCGCCGCGGTGCAGGAAAGGTCAAAAAACGGGAATTCCTTGCTTGACGATGTTCGGTAGGCGTCATAAACACCGCGAACGCTGAGGGGACTTGGCGGCAGTGAGCGGTTGTAGCTCAGTTGGTTAGAGTACCGGCCTGTCACGCCGGGGGTCGCGGGTTCGAGCCCCGTCAACCGCGCCATCACTGCCCGTCCATCCTGTAAGCGCATTGCGCGGTTGTAGCTCAGCTGGTTAGAGTACCGGCCTGTCACGCCGGGGGTCGCGGGTTCGAGCCCCGTCAACCGCGCCACTTTCTTATGCATTGCCGTTTGATTTCTGTGTAGTTGCAGGATGTCAGCGTTTGCGGGGATATATTCGCCGGGTGTACCACTGTTAACCTTGGATACGAAAAAGCACCCCATGGGGTGCTTTCGATGGTAGCGTTAAGTGAGGTAGATATGCGTATCTACCGGCCCCAGCTGCGAACCGGCCCGCAATCCATATGCACAAAGTTCGAACCGGAATACCGCCCGACACCGCCCGCGCGGCACGCCGACGCTGCCTTGGCCATCTGGTTGACCGACCGCGATGAGAGCCGCAGGTCAGCCGCCTGACCTTTGAGGTGGAGCGAATTCTTCGCCACACCCGAGGATCGCGACCGTAGCATCGCGTTTGTGGCCGGGCTGCGGTAGCCCGAGACCAGCAGATAAGGCTCGCTCACATCCATCATGTTGTGGGCGGCGGCCATGATGTCGATTGTGCGTAGATCAATCGCTTTGACGCCGTCTGTCCGCCAGTCGCGCATAAAGTAGTGCACTTCCTTGATTGCGTCGGCGATATAGTCGCCCTCGACCCAATATATCATGTTGAGGCGTTCGCCTGTCCGTCCAGAGATCATCTTGACCCGCCGGATGTCACCGCCGCCACGCAGAAATCCTGCTGCGTTGGCATAGGTCGGTGCTGCGGCGATTGCTGTTGCTGCGAACGCGCCAAGAAGGCTGCGCCGCGAGATATTTCCCGAGCTTACGTCAGTCATGTCAGAGTGCCTGTCCCGTCGTCTCTTACCTGTTTTCCCGCGACGTTGCGCGGTCTGCCATCTCATCCCCAGATGCACGATTCTTATGCCACATCTCGAATCGTGTCGAAAGATCGAATTGGTTGGTTTTTTAGCAATCAAGGGCTTTCGGCAAGAATCTGCTTAAATCCTGATCAATGTGGCGATTCGGTTTCGCTGCGGTACCGCCTTGCATCAATTGCGCCCCTCGTAGAGACATGGAGCAATTGTGATTAGACAGTTGGCAAGCTGTTCTGAAACAACGAAATAAAGTAATTATAACATATTTGAGGTTCCATGATGCAGATGACAGACCGCCCGGCAATCCGCCAAAGCCTCTGCGCGCTGCTGCTGGCAGGGACGGTTGCGCTCAGCTTTGCCGCCCCGGCAACCGCGCAGGTGACGGCCTTCAGGCAGACTGTGGCCGAGCAAGCGTCGCGTGATGATGGAATCGCCGCCTTTTACCGGGCCCGCGATTTTGCACCAATCTGGACCGGCGATACCGACGCAGACCGCGCGCGCCGCATGGCGCTGATCGAGGCGCTTGGAACTGCGGCGGTGCATGGTCTTCCGGTGCCGCGCTATGATGCGGCGGGGCTGATGCGCAAGATGGGTGATGCGCGCACGGCTCGGGAACGCGGCGCAATCGAAGTTGAACTGAGTCAGGTTTTTGTCCGTTTCGCGCGGGATCTTCAGACCGGAGTGTTGGAGCCGCGCAAAGTGGATGCCGGACTGGTGCGTGAGGTGCCGCTGCGCGACACCCAGGCCAATCTTGTTGCCTTGACGCAGGGTGATCCGCGGGTCTTTTTTCGCGCGCTGGCACCTCGGACGCAGGAATATGCCCGGCTGATGAAGGAAAAGCTGCTGCTGGAGCGGGTGTTGCCACAGGGCGGCTGGGGCCCTGCCGTCAATGCAGCCAAGCTTGAGCCGGGGCAGAGCGGTACGGCGGTGGTTGCGTTGCGCAACCGGATGATCGCCATGGGTTATATGACCCGCAGCGCCGCCGCGAGCTATGATTCGACAATGCAGATGGCAGTGCAGCAATTCCAGACCGATCACGGTCTTGAAACCGACGGTGTGGCGGGCAGTGCGACATTGAAAGAGATCAACCGCAGCGTCGAAGAGCGGCTGCAATCCATCGTCGTGGCGATGGAGCGCGAGCGTTGGATCAACTTTCCCGAAGGGCTGGGCAAACGTCATATCAACGTCAACCTCACCGATTTTACCGCCCGGATCATCGACGACAACAAAGTGACCTTTGAAACCCGCGCCGTCGTGGGCGCCGACAGCTCAGACCGCCGCACCCCCGAGTTTTCGGATGTGATGGAATTCATGGTCATCAACCCAAGCTGGTATGTCCCGCGTTCGATCGTGGTCAAAGAATATCTGCCGCTGCTGCGCCGCAATCCCGGCGCCGTCAGCCATCTTGAGATCACCGACAGCCGAGGTCGTCGGGTTGCCCGCAACGGGTTCTCGCAATATTCGGCCTCAAGCTTTCCGTTTGCGATGCGTCAGCCGCCGGGGCCCCGCAACGCGCTGGGTCAGGTGAAGTTCATGTTCCCGAACAAGTACAACATCTATCTGCATGATACGCCGTCAAAAAGCCTGTTTGCGCATGATGTGCGGGCCTATAGCCATGGCTGTGTCCGGCTGGGCGATCCGTTCGATTTTGCCTATGCTTTGCTGGCCAAACAGACGGACGATCCTAAGGGGCTGTTTCAATCGCGCCTGCGCTCCAAGGCGGAAAGCCGGGTGAATCTGGACGAACCGGTGAGGGTTCACATTATGTATCGCACGGCCTTTACCACCGCCAAAGGCAAGGTCAACTATCGTGCGGATGTCTATGGACGCGATGGGCGGATCTGGGATGCGCTGAGCAATGCAGGGGTGGCTCTGACCGCGCAACGCGGCTAAACCTGCCCGCGTAACGTGACGCGGGGGACAGGCCAAATGGCGCATAGCATCGGACAGATTGCCGCGGCTCTGGGGGTCGAGGCGCTTGGTGATGCGTCGATCATGGTCACTGGCGTAGCGGAACCCGCACGTTGTGGCCCGGATCAGATCGCGCTGGCGATGCGTCCCGAATATGCCGATACAATCGCACAAGGGCAGGCCCGTGCAGCCATGTTGTGGCAAGGGGCGGACTGGCAGGGCTATGGGCTGAAGGCAGCGATTGTCGCACCGCGTCCGCGCTTTGCCATGGCGGGGCTGTCAGCGATGATGGATCCGGGGCAGGGCTATGCGGCAGGGATTCATCCGCTGGCCTGCATTGATCCGACTGCGCAACTGGGTGACGGCGTGTCGGTTGGCCCTTTTACGGTAATTGCAGCCGGTGCCGTGATCGGCGCGGGCTCTGTCATTGGCCCGCAGTGTTATGTCGGCTGCGACGCGCATCTGGGGGAAAAGGCCCTGTTGCACAGCGGTGTGCGCATCGGTGCGCGTGTCCGCATCGGAGCACGGTTCATCGCGCAGCCGGGCGCCATTGTCGGCGCGGATGGATTTTCCTTTGTCACACCCGAGGTGTCGGGGGTCGAGCGCGCCCGCGAGAGTCTGGGCGAGCAAGGCACTGACACCGCCCAAAGCTGGGCCCGCATCCATTCGCTGGGCGGCGTGACCATCGGTGACGATGTCGAACTGGGGGCCAACGCCTGTATTGATCGGGGCAGCGTGCGGGATACGGTTGTGGGCGATGGCTGCAAATTCGACAACCTGGCTCAGGTTGGCCACAACGTGGTGATCGGGCGCGACTGTCTGATCTGCGCGCAGGTGGGCATCGCTGGATCTTCGCGTATCGGCAACAACGTGGTTCTAGGTGGCCAGTCCGGGATCAGCGACAACCTGAGCATCGGTGATAACGTCATCACCGGCGGAGCGACCAAGGTGCTGGCAAACGTGCCTGCGGGTCGCGTGATGCTGGGTTATCCGGCCATGAAGATGGAAACCCAGGTTGAGAGTTACAAGGCACTGCGTCGCCTGCCACGGCTTTTCCGCGATGTGGCGGCGATGCAGAAATCAGTTTCCAAGCTGCTCGGGAATGACTAGATCAGCGCCAGCCCCGTCAGCCGCAACAAGAGGTGTGTCACATGAACGTCAAAGACAAAGTGATAGAGATCATCGCAGAGCAGGCAGTTCTTGAGGTATCAGACGTGACGATGGAGAGCACACTCGACGATCTGGGGATCGATTCCCTGGGCCTGGTCGAGAGTATTTTTGCGATCGAAGAAGCCTTTGATATCTCGATCCCGTTCAATGCCAACGAACCAAACCAGAGCGATTTCGACATCTCATCTGTTGCCAGCATCGTTTCTGGTATCGAAAAACTGGTTGCCGAGCAGGCCGGGTGAAGAGGGTTGTCATCACCGGCGCCGGAACCATCAACGCGCTGGGACATAATGTTCCCGAAACGCTCGACGCGATGCGCGAGGGGCGTTGCGGTATTTCGGATCTCGAATTTCGCGATGTTGACCGGCTGTCGATCAAGATCGGCGGTCAGGTCAAGGGGTTCGTTCCCGAGGGGATATTCAACCGTCAGCAGCTAACGCTGTATGATCGGTTTACACAGTTTACCCTGATGGCAGCACACGAGGCGATTAACCAGTCCGGTCTGACGTTTGGCGGCGAACTGGCGGCCCGCGCCGGTGTTGTTCTGGGCACGGCCGGGGGCGGTGTCAGCACGTGGGACGATAATTACCGCTCGGTCTACGAGGATGGCAAAAACCGGGTGCATCCGTTTGTGGTGCCCAAACTGATGAACAATGCCGCCGCCAGCCATGTGTCGATGCAGTACAACCTCAAAGGACCGAGCTATACGGTATCCACGGCCTGCGCATCCTCCAACCATGCCATGGCGCAGGCGTTCCAGATGGTGCGCAGCGGCATGAGCCAGGCGATGATCACCGGTGGATCGGAATCGATGCTGTGCTTTGGTGGGGTCAAGGCATGGGAAGGTTTGCGCGTGATGAGCCGCGACGCCTGCCGCCCGTTTTCCGCCAACCGCAACGGCATGGTGCAGGGCGAAGGGGCGGGGGTTTTTGTCTTTGAGGATTATGAGCACGCCCGTGCGCGCGGTGCCGAGATGCTGGCCGAAGTCGTGGGCTTTGCCATGACCTCGGACGCCGCAGATATTGTGATGCCGTCGAAGCAGGGGGCGGCGCGGGCAATCGCGGGCGCGTTGCAGGATGCCGGGATCGCGCGCGAACAGGTCGGTTATATCAACGCTCACGGCACTGGCACCGCCGCCAATGACAAGACGGAATGTGCTGCCGTTGCGGATGTCTTTGGAACCCATGCGGACAAGCTGATGATTTCGTCAACCAAGTCGATGCATGGTCACCTCATCGGCGGCACGGGCGCGGTAGAGCTTCTGGCCTGTATCATGGCGTTGCGCGACGGAATCATTGCGCCAACGATCGGATATGAAGAGCCAGACCCCGAATGTGCGCTGGACGTTGTTCCGAACGAGGCACGCGAGGCAAAGGTCGAAGTGGCGCTGACCAACGCCTTTGCCTTTGGCGGTCTGAATGCTGTTCTGGCGCTGCGCCGAGTTTGAGCCGGGTCTGAGCCGCGCTGATTTTCTGCCCGGTTCTTGCCGAATAAACTTTGGTCTTTGCCTTCTGGACTTGGACCGAAATGTTCAGTCAAAGCAACTTACCATGTTAATTCGGCACATTTTCCGATCCCTTGCAGCGGAAAGATTGCGGTTTTGAACACGCGCCGCCGCTCAGAGCCGCGTGTTGAAAACTCTGTAAAATACGCCGAGAATGCAGCGCATTCCGCATAGTCTGGCCACATTGTTTCCACAGGTTTGACCCGAGCCACCGCATATAACGGCTTATGGCGCCACGGGTCGCGCTGCTGACACATTTGCTGGAGAACACTCATGAAAACGTCCATCCTTGCCGCCACGCTTGCCTTAATGGCGGCGCCCGTCGCTGCTGATATTCAGGGCTTTACGACCGGACTTTCGAATGATGCGACCGTTTGGAACGCCGCGTCGCGGGCGCCGACGGGCGGCAATGTTTCTGAGTCGATCTATGTCACTTCGGACAACTGCTCTTATCGCAAGACACAGGCACCCGGCCATCCGCCGATGTGGATCCTGATCGTCAACCCGCATCACTTGGGCCTGCCCAATGCGCATCGCGGATGTCGCGGCACATTGTGATATCGCTGAATCCGCCAGTCGCGCCGGACTAGCGGTATTCCTGCTGACCTGTTTGGCCTGAAACTGATGCTGCTGAATGCCGCTTAGCATTGTGCGGCAGCTGCGTTCAGGAATTGTCCCAACCGATTTCGGTCCAGCGGCTTGTGCATCAGCTCGAGCCCCAGGGCGGAACAGCGGTCCCGCAGTTCGGCTGACCGGTTTGCCGATATGATGATGCAGGGTAAGGGGCCGTTCAAGCGATGGATCTGGTCATAGAGTGCCGTTCCCGACAGCCCGGTGCCCAGCTGTTCATCCAGAACCAGCGCATCGGGGCTGATCTCAAGATCGTCAAGCAATTGCAACGCACTGCTCGCATCGGACGCCTCGATAACATGCAAACCCCAGCTTTCGAGCAGGATGGTGATCGCGCGACGCAATTGCGGATCGTTTTCAACCAGCAGCACGATCAGTCCCGATTGCGCCAACCCGGTGGGACGCGTCGGGCGCGCGTCTGCCGTGCGTGCCGGGACAACACGTCCAGCCACCGGGACGTTGACCATAAAGCAGCTGCCGCGTCCCGGTTCGGACCAAAGCCCCAGAGGATGACCCAACCGGGCACAGGCCCGTTCAACAATCGCGAGTCCCAGCCCCAGCCCGTCATTGCGGCTGGCCTTGGTGTCGAGGCGCTTGAACTCTTCAAAGATGGTGCCCTGATCCTCTTCTGCGATGCCTGGCCCGGTATCCCAGACCTCGATCCGCGCTGATCCACCCCGGCGGCGCACACCCACCAGCACCTGACCGCGTTCGGTATAGCGGATTGCATTCGCCATCAGGTTCTGTACCACCCGGCGCAGATAGGCGGGATCGGTGTCGACGCTAAGTCCACAATCGACGATCCGCAGACGCAGCCCTTTGGCTGCCGCCAGCACCTCCATCTCGTCACGCAGGGGGTGCAGGATTTCGCTCAGGGCGACGGGGCGGATGTCAAAGCTCATCCGCTCGGAATCGAGTTTCGAGATATTGAGCAATGCGTCAATGATTTGTTCGGCGCTGCTAAGAGCGGTTTCCGCCTTGCTCAGGACCGCCGCATCATCGGGCCGGTCGGTGCGGTCCGCCAGAGATGAGATAAACAGCTTGGCCGCCGACAGAGGCTGCAACAGGTCGTGGCTGGCTGCGGCGACGAACCGCGATTTTGATGCATTGGCGCGCTCGGCCGCGCTGAGCGCATCCTCAAGTTCGAGGGTGCGCTCCATCACCCGCTGTTCAAGGATCTCGTTCATTTCGTGCAGCTTTTGCGCCGCTTCGCGTTCGGCGGTCACATCGGTGCAGGAAATTACAAAGCCCCGGTCCGGCATCCCGCGCCCAAAGATGTGCAGGATCATCCGCTCGCCGCGCCGGACCTCGAACGATACCGGCTGGCGTGGTCCGGTTGCGTTAGCCCATAGACGAAAGGTGTCGCGGTCGATCCCACGGGTAAACTGGATGCCGGAGTCAAGTTCATCCAAAAGCCCGATAAACGACACGCCAAGCTTTAGCCGCCGCGCGGGCAGCGACAGCAGCAGCCCCAGCTTTTGATTCCAGCCAACCAGCTGGCCCTGTTCATCAAAGATGCAGACGCCCTGATTCAAATGGTCCAGCGTCGCCCGGATCATCCGCGCCTGTTTGTCCTTGAGCCGGGTATGTTCCTGCCGTTCCAGCCGGATGATGTCGGTCACATCGGTCTGCAACACCACGGTGCCGCCATTGGCGGTGCGATGTTCGCTGACCTGCAACCAGCGGTCATGCGCCAGCTGCACGTTGAACATCACGTGCCGATCTTTGTGGCGGTCGATGCGCCGCTCAAGCCAGAGGTCGGGTGTCTCACCCTCGGGCAGGGCGAGGTAGCGGCTCTGGCTGATCCGTTCGACATAATCCGGAAACGGCAGGCCGGGGCTAAGATCCTGCACCGTATCGCGAAAATCGCGGCAGAACCGCGAATTGCACATCACCAGCGTGTCGGCGGGATCAAACAGCGCAAAGCCTTCGGAGACGGTTTCGATGGCGTCGGCAAGGTTGCGGCGCGCGGCCTCGGTTGCCTGGTTGGCTCGGCCAAGCTGACTGTTGGATTCGTGCAGCAGATCCAGGGTGCGTTCGAGTTCAAGCGTGCGTTCGCGCACCCGCTTTTCGAGCAGGGCAGCACGTTCGAACTGCGCATAGGCCACACCGGATTGCGTTGTGCCGTATTCCACCCGACGCATCAGTGCTTCGGTGATCTCAATCAGCTTTTCATTCTGCCGCTCGACGCTGTCGGCAGGATTGATGATTGACATTGGCACTGCTCAGACCTGTTTCGGGGCGGGCGGCGCATAGATCGCCACCCCGGTCAGCGTCTGATTGACATGCAGCGCGCCGATCTGTTCGCCATACGTTGAAAACCCCACCACGTTGCGTCGCTTGAGGATGTCCGAGATGGCGCGGGTTTGCTGGCTTTGCCCGGCTTCTATCCGTCGCAGCAGGCAATCGCACCCCAGGATCTGCGGCGGTGGCGCACCCACCCGGTCGAGCCGCGCCAGGCCGTCTTCGAGATGGCGGACGATGTCCTGATGCTCGGCCAGCGTCAGGACCATGCCTTCGTTGATGGCGGAAAAGAACACCAACTCGCCGTCGGCATTGACCCGCTGAATGGCGCGCACGTGATGGCTGTCTCCCAGCCGCACGACCACGGGATGGGCGGCAAAGGTAAACGTGCCAAGTTGGTTGGGATCTTTGCCCAACAGCCTTGCGTATTCCTGCGCCGCCGGTTCTGCATTGATCATCTGCACGATGCGTCGGTCGGGATCGGCCCGTGTCACCACCATCCGCGTGTCGGTCGGCACCAGATGGTCCAGGCTGAACACCTTGATCGGGCAGACAGTGCGCACCAGCGCCACCAGCGCCGCATTCTGCCGCACCACCCCATTCCGGGCGAGCCAGGTGCCGTGGAAATTCGTACCATCCCCGGCTGATCCGCCGAACAGCGGCATCGGCCCCAGTCCGGCAGCCAGCAATGTGGTCAGATGCTCTTCGCGTCGGCTGAGCCCGTCGACGAGGAGAAAGGCAAATTCCTGCGCCATATGTCCCGCCCGCTGTCCCAGCGCCACGCGATGTTCGATCAGCCCGTCGGTTACGGCCTGCTGATCCATATGATCCAGATTGTCGATCGCATAGGTCTGCACTGAAAACAGCGCCGAGGGAAACCCGACCGCGATGATTTGGCCATCCTCATAGCCTTCGCGCCCCAGCTCTCCGGCGGTGGAACAGGCCAGAACGTCAGCACCGCCAAAGCGCCCGATGGCGCTCTGGGTCAGGGTCGTGAAATCTGCGTCGGGTGAGACAAAGATCAGTACCAGATCAAACCGTTCCGGTCCGAACTGATCACAGATCGCTTCAACCGGGGCAGGGTGGTCACAGGCGACTTGTGCCACGCAAAGTGCTCCGGTCGACATGGCCTCCCCCCGGGCAGAGCTGGTTTGTGCTCCGTCCACCGTGTCGTTGCTTTCTGAAATAGTGCGGTTGCGAGTCTAGGCTCTCTCCTCGTCGTTTGGCAAGACCTTCGAAAACCGTGCCTCTTGAGCGATCAGCACCGCCTGAGTGCGACTGTGAACCCCGAGTTTGCGCATGATTGCAGTGACATGTGCCTTGACCGTGGTTTCGGCAATCGAGAGGTCAAAGGCAATCTGTTTGTTCAGCTTACCTTCGCAAATCAGATTGAGGATTCGCGCCTGTTGGTTGGTCAGCGACCCAAGCCGCATCAGCGCGGTTTCGGGCGCGGTCGCACCACCTCGTCCGTCGGGATCAATATATCCATCCGGCACAAAGGGCTGGCCTGCCGCCACCGCTTCGAATGCGCGGCGAAAGACCGAGCGCTGGGAATGTTTGGGCACGAATCCGTTGGCCCCGGCCTTGAGCGCATGGCTGATCATCCGGTTGTCCGCCATGCTCGATGCGATGATGATCGCGGCACGTGGCGCAGCGTTTCGCAGGCGCACCAGCCCGTCCAGCCCGTTCACATCCGGCAGATTCAAATCCAGCAGGATCATCGAAATTCCCGGTTCCTGATGCAACACGGCCAGGGCGGATTCGAGTGTGCCCGCGCTGCGGATCGTGGTGAAATCGGCGATGGACTGGAGCGTCATCGTCAGCGCGTCGCAAAACAGAGGATGGTCATCCACCACCAGCGCCGACATCGGCGGCTCGGATTGTGGCTGTTGCAACGCTTGGGTCATGGCTAGGGCATCTCCGGTATTTGCTTTACGATAGCGGTTTGCTCCGGTCAGGTCACTTGCCCAATAGTCCTATTGCTTGCGTCTCTGTGATTTCCGAACCAGGGCGCAGTGCGGGACATTTTCGGCCAGAGACGCTAAGATACCAACGGATTTAGGGGCCTTTCAATGACGATTACCAAGCAAGACGAATTGGATAAACTTGAGGAAATCGGTCGAATCGTCGCCAACACGATGCAAGCCATGGCAAAAGCTATGACGCCGGGCATGACGACACGCGAGCTGGATGAGATCGGTCGCGTGTTTCTCGAGCGCGAGGGGGCAGTCTCAGCGCCGCAATCGTGCTATGATTTTCCGGGGACAACCTGCATCAGTGTGAATGAGGAAATCGCGCATGGTATCCCCGGTGACAGGGTGATCGCCCGCGGCGATCTGGTCAACATTGACGTATCAGCCTCAAAGGACGGCTACTTTGCCGATACCGGGGCAACATTTCGCCTCGCGCCAGTGCGCGCCTCGTTGGATCGGCTCTGTCGTGACGGGCACCGTGCCATGCAGATCGGTATCGCGCAGGTTGGCAGCAACAAATCACTGGCAGGCATCGGAGCGGCAATTGGCCGCTTTGCTCAGGCGCGGGATTATACGCTGATCCGCAATCTGGCCAGCCATGGCGTCGGTCGGTCTCTGCACGAATATCCAGAAGAAATCGCAACCTGGCCGACGCAGCACGACAAGCGGCGTATCAACAAGGGGCTTGTGCTGACGGTTGAGCCGTTCCTATCCAAAGGCGGTCTGTGGGCGGCAGAGCTGGATGATGGATGGACGCTCTATAGTCAGCCGAGCGCGCCGGTTGTGCAGTACGAACACACGGTTGTCGCCACGGATCGCAGGGCCATCATTTTGACATTGCCGGGTTAACCTGGCTGGCGCCCTCCCGGCGCCGAAACCTGCCAACAGTCTTACTTCTCAGGCAATAGACCCCTCGGGCTGAACCGCAACACCACCAACAAGATCACGCCCATCGTCAACAGCCGCATGTGCTGCACCGAATCCAGCAGATGCGCCTTGAGCCATGACCCGTCTGCCATGCCGGATGTGACCAGCACCATCACAGCCTGGCCGATCGGTTCGACCTGCACCCACAGGAACCATATCAGTAACCCGCCCAGAACGGCACCAAAATTGTTACCCGACCCGCCAACGATCACCATCACCCAGATCAGAAAGGTATAGCGTAGCGGCTGATAAGTGCCCGGCGTCAACTGCCCGTCAAGCGTGGTCATCATCGCGCCAGCAATGCCGCAAACGGCAGACCCCAAAATAAAGACCTGCAAATGCCGTCGCGTGACATCTTTGCCCATGGCCCGCGCCGCGGTTTCGTTGTCGCGGATCGCGCGCATCATCCGTCCCCAGGGCGACTTTAACGCGAGCTGCGCCAGCACCAGCAGGATCACCAGCACGACAGCGAACATCAGGCCGTAGCCCAGCTTGACATACAGAGTCGAAGCGGTCGTAGGATCAACCCCCAGTTCTGCCGCACGGGCGACAAAACCGGGATCGTTTTGCAAATCAATCTCATAGGGCACAGGCCGGGGCAGGCCGATCACGTTCTTGACCCCACGCGCCAACCAGTCCTCGTTCTTGAGAACGGCAATGATGATCTCGGCAATGCCCAGCGTCGCGATGGCCAGATAATCTGATCGCAACCCCAATGCGGTCTTGCCGATCAGCCAGGCCACAGCGGCCGCCAGTAGCCCACCGACCGGCCAGGCCAGCACCACCGGCAGGCCCAACCCGCCAAGGTATCCAGTCGCTGCCGGATCCACGGCCTCGATCGCGCTCACGGCTGGATCGAACACCGCACGAAAGGCGAAATAGCCAGCCACCAAAACCGCAGCCACCAACCATCCCCGTAACCCGCGCCGGACCCGGCTCCAAATCACGATGGCGCCGCCAATCACCGCCAGCCCCAGCGCCAGCGCCAGAAACAGCCGACCAGCACCGGCCGACCAGGCCGCGCCGACCGGCGGCATCGACACCAGCACCGTGGCCAGCCCGCCCAAGGCGACGAACCCCATCACGCCGACATTAAACAGCCCGGCAAACCCCCATTGAAGGTTCACCCCCAGCGCCATAACGGCGCTCACCAGCCCCATGTTCAGGATCAGCAGCGCCGAATTCCAGCTTTGCACGAACCCTGTGCCGACGATCAGCCCGGCCACAATGGCAAACAGCAGCGCGCCGCGCCCCAGATCGTTCATACCGATTTCCCCGCAAACAGACCGGTTGGTCGAAACAGCAAGACGATGATCAGAATGACAAAGCTGACCGCGAACTTGTAATCCGTTGACATCAGTTGCACCAACCCGTCCGGTGCCAGCGTATCGGGCAGCAGATACCCCAATACCTTCTTCCAGGCGTAAGTGATGCCGACCTCGGAGAATGCGATGACAAAACCGCCTGCAATCGCGCCCAGCGGTGACCCAAGCCCACCAACAATGGCCGCGGCAAAGATCGGCAACAGCAGTTGGAAATATGTGAAGGGTTTGAATGACTTATCCAGCCCGTAAAGCGTCCCGGCGATCGTTGCCAGCGCCGCCACGATCAGCCAGGTCACCAGCACAACGCGCTCGGGACTGATGCCCGACAGCAGCGCCAGATCCTCGTTGTCGGAATAGGCTCGCATGGATTTACCCGTGCGCGTACGGTTCAGAAACCAGAACAGTAGCGCCACTACAATCACGGCCGTCACCACAGTGACTGCCTGCGTCGTGCGAATCGCGAGTCCCTCATCCAGGCCTGTCATCGCCTTGAATTCGCGCGCACCGATCAGAAACCGCGCCCCATCGGCAAAGTTCTGCTCTTCTGTGCCGATAATGAACCGCGTCACGCCATTGGTGATGAACATCACTCCAATCGACACGATCACCAAAATCACCGGCTTGACCTTCTGCGCGCGGTAAAACCGATAGACAACCCGATCCGTGAACAGCACCATCGCCGCGGTACCCACTATGCCAAACGGGATCGCCAACAGGGCAACGGGCAATGGCCCCAGGCTCAGCCCCAGCGTCTGCAATCCCCAGGTCACCAGAATGGTACACATGGTTCCAAATGCCATGGTGTCGCCATGGGCAAAGTTGGAAAATCGCAAAATGCCATAAATCAGCGTTACCCCCAGCGCCCCAAGCGCGAGCTGCGCGCCATAAGCCGTTGCCGGGATCAGCACAAAATTGGCCAGCGCCACCACAGCGTTCAGCAGATCCATCGCGCGCATCCCTTACAGACTTCCAAAGCCACCCCCGGTTCTTCTCTTTCTAAATACGCAAATCCTGTCAGCGCCACTGGCACTGCACGCTTCGGGATGCGCCGATCGCACAACTCTGTCGGCAGGGGCGGCGATAAGGCGAACGAAATTTTCATCCGCCAAGGAAACTCCGCCGAACATCCGGGTTGGCCAGCAAATCCTTGCCCGTCCCGGTAAAGGCATTGGCACCTTGCACCAGAACATAGCCCTTGTCGGCGATTTCCAGCGCCTGGCGCGCGTTCTGTTCAACCATCAGGATCGAGATTCCAGTGCGCGCCACCTCGATGATCCGGTCGAAAAGTTCATCCATCACAATGGGTGACACGCCGGCTGTCGGCTCGTCCAGCATCAGCACCCGTGGCTGCGTCATCAATGCCCGACCCACCGCCACCTGCTGGCGCTGGCCGCCGGACAATTCGCCCGCAGCCTGCCGCCGCTTGTCGCGCAGGATCGGGAACAGGTCGTAGACCTGCGCCATGGTCTGGCGGAAATCGTCGCGCCGGATAAAGGCACCCATCTCAAGGTTCTCTTCGACCGTCATCGAGGTAAAGATGTTCTGGGTCTGCGGTACAAACCCCATGCCCTTGGCCACGCGGTCCTGTGGGCTGAGGGCTGTGATATCGTCACCGTCCAGCCGCACATGCCCGGCCCGCAGGTCCAGCATCCCAAAAACCGCCTTCATCGCGGTGGATTTGCCGGCGCCGTTGGGCCCAACGATTACGGCAATTTCACCGCGTTCCACAGCAATGGTGCAGCCGTGCAGGATGTCCGCGCCCCGACCATAGCCGCCGATCATGGCCTCTCCGATCAGATACGGTTCACCCACGGGGGGGGATCCCTGTCGCTGGATCTCGGAAACCTCCCGCGGTGCGGCGACAATATAGGTATGCAAAACAGATCATTGCACAGCGTCCTTGTTCTTGAGTCCTGTGCCGAGATAGGCTTCGATCACCGCCTCGTTGGCTTTGATCTCAGAAATGGACCCTTCAGCCAGAACCTTGCCCTCGGCCATGACGATGACCGGATCGCAGAGCCGCCCGATAAAATCCATGTCATGTTCAATCATGCAAAAGGTATATCCCCGTTCCACATTCAACCGCTGAATCGCGTCGCCTATCGTGTTCAGCAGGGTTCGGTTGACTCCGGCACCCACCTCGTCAAGAAACACGATCTTGGCATCCACCATCATCGTCCGCCCCAGTTCGAGCAGCTTTTTCTGTCCGCCGGACAGGTTCCCCGCCTTTTCATCCCTGAGGTGGGAAATTGTCAGGAAATCAAGGACTTCATCCGCCTTCTTCAACAGAACAGCTTCTTCTTCTGCGATCCTGCTGCGATGCAACCAGGCGTTCCACAATGTCTCGCCCGATTGTCCGCCGGGCACCATCATCAGGTTCTCGCGGCAGGACATCGACGAAAATTCGTGGGCGATTTGAAAGGTGCGCAGCAACCCTTTGTGAAACAACACATGCGGCGGCAATCCGGTGATCTCTTCACCGTCCATCCAGACTTTGCCCGAGGTTGGCGGCAGCACACCTGCAATCACGTTGAACAACGTCGTCTTGCCGGCGCCGTTTGGCCCCACAAGCCCAGTGATCGAACCTTTGGCAATCTCAAGACTGGCGCCGTCCACAGCCCGAAATCCGCCGAAATGCCGGTGCAGGTTTTCAACCCGGATCAAAGGTTTGCCCCCGTTATTTGATGTTTCTACGCAGCCCGGTATGTCCGGACTGCGTTCCCGTTCAATCGGTGACTATTTGAAATCGACCGTCTCGTAGGTGCCACCAGTGATGGTGTAGTGACGATAGCTGCCTGCCGCTTCGCCGGGCCCGATCAGTTCCACGTTGGTGGCGCCGACGTAATCGACGTCACCGCCATTTGCGAGGATTTCCAGCGCCTTACCCAACTCTCCGGGCAGGATCTGCTCACCCGGAGCGTTGGCAACATCCAACAGGTTCGTGGCAATCGCCTCAGAGGTTGCCTCTCCTCCGGCCATCATCGCCAGCGCGATCAACGCCGCAGCGTCATAGCTTTCGCGCGTGAACGAAGATTCTCCATTGATTCCAGCGGCATCAGTGATAGCCTTGAACGCATCTGCGCCGGCACCTTCGCTCCACGGAACGGCACCGAACGACCCTTCCATGTCAGCACCCAGGGCCTCGACAAGTGCGTCGCCATACATGCCGTCGCCCATCATGAAGGTGTCGAATGCGCCGGTGTCGAGCGCCGCCTGGATCACGCCCTTGCCGCCGGAGTCCGAATAGCCCAGCACAACCAACAGATCGCCACCGGCCGAGGCCAGCGCGCCGATCTCAGCCGAATAGTCGGCCTTGTTATCCTCGTGCGGGGCATTCAGCGTTACGGTGCCGCCATTTGCCTCGAACGCCGAGATGAAGCTGTCTGACAGGCCTTTGCCGTAGTCGTTGTTGGTGTAAGTCACCGCGACGCTGTCGATCTCCTTGTCCTTGAGGATGTCGGCGAGAACCACACCTTGACGTGCATCAGAGGGCGAGGTGCGGAAAAACAGGCCGTTGTCTTCGGCGGTCGACAGGCCGGGCGAGGTGGCGGACGGCGATACCATCGGAATACCGTTGGCCAGCGCGACGTTCGACAGGATCGCACCTGTCACGCCCGAGCAATCCGCGCCCATGATCGCCACGACCCCGTCAGTGGTGACGAGACGTTCGGCGGCAGCCGTTGCAGCGGCAGAATCGACGCAGGTGGAATCGGCGCGCACCGGCACCAGTGTCATGCCGTCCAGGAATTTGCCGCTGTCGTTGATCTCGGACATCGCCAGTTCGGCGCTATCGGCCATCATCGGCGTCAGCGATTCAATCGGGCCGGTAAAGCCCAGAATCACGCCGATCTTCACTTCGGTTGAATGGGCGGCGGCAAAGGCCGCGCCAGCGGTCATTATGCTGGCCGCAGAGGCCATAAGCATCTTTTTCATGGTAAATCTCCCTGTTGGACGATCCTGTCCGGAGCGCAGCGTAAGCGCGGCTTTGACAAAAGAAAAGTCCCTTGAAATGCACCGCATCCCCAACCTGCGACCTCTGACGCAAGGTCAGACAGACAACCGCGTGGCGTGGGATCCTCGTTCGCGATACGGCGTCGTCTCGTAATGCGCACGGTAACATTTCGAGAAATGTGACGGCGAGGCAAAGCCACAGGCCAATGCGACGTTGATCACGCTCATATCCGTCTGCATCAACAGGTTACGGGCCTTTTGCAACCTCAGCTCCATATAGTACCGCTTGGGCGAACGGTTCAGATAGCGGCGGAACAACCGTTCAAGCTGGCGCGTGGACATGCCCACGTCGGTCGCCAGAATAGCGGGGCTTATCGGCTCTTCGATGTGCGATTCCATCATCTGGATCACCTGGCTCAGCTTGGGGTGACGCACGCCGATGCGGGTTGGCACCGACAGTCGCTGCGTGTCCTGATCGGTGCGGATCGACGAATAGATCAGCTGATCCGCGACGGCATTTGCCAGATCCTCGCCATGGTCATCCGCAATGACCTTGAGCATCAGGTCGATAGACGACGTTCCGCCAGCCGTGCTCATCCGGTTGCCGTCAACGACAAAGACCGATTTGGTCAGCCGGACCTCTTCGAACTCTTCGGCAAAGCTATCCTGATTTTCCCAGTGGATCGTCGCCTTTTTGCCGTCCAGCAAACCGGCACGCGCCAGAGTATAGCTCGCCGTGCAAAGCCCCGCGACCTTAAGCCCGCGCCGCGCCTCGCGCCGCAGCCAGTTGAGCATCTTCTTGGTGGTGGCGGTTTGCACGTCGATGCCGCCGCAAACCATGATGGTGTCGTCGCGCAGCAGTTCTCCCAGATCGCAGTCAAGTTTGAATTCCGTCCCGGCAGAGCAACTGACTGTGTCGCCACCTTCGCCAGTGACAACCCAGGTGTATAGCGTCTGGTTCGCCATCCGGTTTGCGATGCGAAGCGCGTCCACCGCAGCGGCAAAGCACAACAGGGTAAAGCGCGGCAACAGCACAAACACAAACCGCCGCGGTTTGCCCTCGGCGTCAACCTCGATATACTGGCGCTGGATCTTCATGCCCGCTAACCTTTCCTGAACGCTCCCCCTGCGGCAGTGTTCCTGCCCCAGATGGGCAGAACCATCGGGAAGCGTCAAGAGATGTCGCTTATTTCGCATATGGTCAGGGGGCGCGGTGTTTTGTATAGAGCCGTCTGTGACCATAAAAAGAATGTTCTGACCGGAGACACCAGATGACCGAATGGCAAAAGACGACGTGGCGCAACAAGCCTCGGGTGCAGATGCCTGAGTATACGGATACGGCTGCCCTGAACGCGGTCGAGGCACAGTTGGCCAAATATCCGCCGCTGGTGTTCGCAGGCGAGGCACGCAAGCTGAAAAAATCGCTGGGCGCTGCGTCGCGCGGCGAGGCGTTTCTGTTGCAGGGCGGCGATTGCGCCGAGAGCTTTGAACAATTCAGCGCCAATGGCATCCGCGACACATTCAAGGTGATGTTGCAGATGGCGATGGTCCTGACTTTTGGTGCCAAGGTACCTGTGGTCAAGGTGGGTCGCATGGCGGGTCAGTTTGCCAAACCACGGTCGGCGCCGACCGAAACCGTCGATGGCGTGGAACTGCCCAGCTACCGTGGTGACATCATCAACGATCTGCCGTTCACTGCGGATGCGCGGATTCCCAATCCGCAAAAAATGTTGCAGGCCTACACCCAGGCGGCGGCGACGCTGAACCTGCTGCGCGCGTTCTCAACGGGGGGGTATGCGGACGTTCATCAGGTTCACGCCTGGACGCTTGGCTTTACCGAGGGTGAGAAAGCCGCGAAATACCGCGATATGGCGAACCGGATCTCGGACACGCTGGATTTCATGAAGGCGGCGGGCATCGACAGTGACAGCAATCATGCGCTGCAGACCGTCGATTTCTATACTTCCCATGAATCCCTGTTGCTGGAATACGAAGAAGCGCTATGCCGCCTGGATTCGACATCTGGCAAATGGCTGGCCGGCTCGGGTCACATGATCTGGATCGGTGACCGCACGCGGCAGCCCGACGGCGCGCATGTGGAATTCGCTCGCGGTGTGTTGAACCCGATCGGCCTGAAATGCGGCCCGACCACCACGGCTGACGACCTCAAGGTTCTGATGAGCAAGCTGAACCCAGAGAATGAGGCCGGTCGCCTGACGCTGATCGCACGGTTTGGCGCGGGCAAAGTGGGTGAAAACCTGCCGCGTCTTGTCAAAGCTGTGCGCGAAGAGGGTGCCAACGTGACTTGGGTCTGCGATCCGATGCACGGCAACACGATCAAAAGCTCGTCCGGCTACAAGACCCGTCCGTTTGATCTGGTCCTGCGCGAAGTGCGCGACTTTTTCGCCGTTCACAACGCCGAGGGTACGATCCCCGGCGGTGTGCATTTCGAGATGACCGGCGACGACGTGACCGAATGCACCGGCGGTGTCCGCGCTGTCACAGACGAGGATCTGAGTGACCGCTACCACACCGCCTGCGACCCGCGCCTGAACGCGTCGCAAGCGCTGGAACTGGCGTTCCTTGTGGCAGAAGAGCTGACCGCGCGGCGAGAACAGGCCGCAGTGGCCAACGGTTAAAGCCGCAGGGCCCGCGCGCTATGCGGCGCGCGGGTCATCCTTGCCGAAATCCTTGGGTGACAGCAGCGCAAGCTGATCGCGCGCCCAGGCTTGGGTGTTGTATTTCTTGACCACCCGCCGCAGTTCCTGCATCCGCTGACGCCGCTCGTCCTCGGGCAGGTCCAGCGCCAGATCCACGGCATGATCCATGGATTTATTGGAATAGGGGTTGGTCAGGATCGCCGCTGACAACTCCATTGCCGCACCTGCGAATTCCGACAGGATCAGAACACCGTCGCCATCGGTCCGAGACGCAGCAAATTCTTTGGCCACGAGGTTCATGCCGTCGGCCAGCGGCGTAATCCAGCACACATCCGCGGCACGATAATAGGCCACCAACCGTTCGAACGGGATGGCTCGTGAAATCAGTACCACAGGTTGCGAGGTGAAGGTGCCGAAACGGCCGTTGATACGTCCGGCGATCTCCTCAATCTCAGACTGGATTGATTCGTAGACCGTCATGCTGCGGTTCGCACTGACCGACACGTGCAGCAACCGCACCTGACCAATCATATCAGGGCGTCGCTCCAGAAGGCGCTCGAACGCCAGCAACTGCGCTGCACCGCCTTTGGTGTAATCGGTGCGCCCGACCGACAGGATCAGCTTGGCGTCACCCAGTTCCTGTTTGATTTCCTTGGCACTCGTGGCGGTTTCTTCGCGTGCGGAAACCGAATCGATGTAATCTGTATCCACCCCGACTGGCGTTGTGCCCAACTGGACAATGCGTCCGTCCACGCGAATTTCCTTGGGCACGGTTCGATCGCTGAGTGCGGAGCCTTCCGAGATGAAATCGGGGTCAACCGCGACGCGGGGCACTTCGCCGACGTCATATTGCGACCGGACAACCGACACAAAGTTTGCTGCATAACGCGGGATGTGGAAGCCGACCACATCGCAGGCCAGCAGCGAATCGATGATCTCTCCGCGCCAGGGCAGGACATTGAACATATCCGCCGCTGGAAACGGCGTGTGGTGAAAGAACGAAATTCGCACATCCGGACGCAACTGCCGCAGATAACCGGGCACAAGCCATAGATTGTAGTCATGTACCCAGACGGCGGCACCCTCTGCGGCCTCGGCGGCGGCAGCCTGCGCAAAGGCCCAGTTCACCTCGCGAAAGGTCGGCCAGTCCACGGGATCGTAGTTATACTTTTCCTTGAACCCGTGCAGGATCGGCCAGAATGCCTCTTTCGACGTGACATGATAAAAACTTGTCACCTGCGCTTCGGTCAGGGGCAGGCGGGACACCGTATATTTACCAAAACTGTCCTCGATATGGACAACTTTTTCGAATCCGGGATTAGCTTCATCCTCGGCCAGCTTCCACGCCACCCATGCGGCGTTATCCACTTTGCCGAAAAAGCTCTTTAACGTTGGCACGATGCCGTTTGGGCTTTTGTTTTCTTTAAAGACTGTCTTGCCGTTTTCCACAACCTCTTCATAGGGTTGGCGGTGATAGACGATCACGAGATCGCTTGGCATATCAGTCTCCTTCGGGTGTCGTATGCATTTTGTTGGCGGCCACGGCCTCAAGAATGCCGGCGGCACCGATAGCTTTGGCTTTGTGGACCTGTGGCAAGGAGTTAACGCGCGAGAGCAGATCCGGTTCCGAACCGCCAACGGCGACAGCCTTTAGCCCGCACTCCAGCATCGACAAATCGTTGAGTGTGTCACCCGCCGCCAGAACCGTATCCGGTGCAATTTTCAGATGACTAACCAGTCGACGCAGCGATGGTCCCTTACTGACACCACGCGGCAGCACGTCGAAAAACCGGTTGTCCGAGATCAGCGGATCATAGCCCATGTCACGGATCATTGCGGTGGTGGTGTCCTGAAATGCCCCGGGATCAAGGTCATAGCTTACCCGGTAGCGGAATTCGGTCGGTTGCAACGTCAGGCCCGGCACGTTTTCCAGCGCCTCGCGCACGCGATTGCCGGAATTGCCCCAAGTCATGGCGATTTCTCGTTCAAGCGTTTCGATTGGCACAATCTTTCGGTCTTGGACTCGTGCAATGGTTGTTCCGACGTCGCCGATGACAAACTCGGGCCATGGGACGCCGCTGTCGCACAGCTCACCGATAAATGCCGGATCGCGCCCGGTCACAAAGATCAGACCGATGGTCGCGCGATTGGCTTCGATCCAGGAATAGAGGCGGGTGCGGTCGGCATCGGTGCCGCCCAGAAAGGTGCCATCAAGATCGGTCGCCAGGACAAATTTTCGGGCGTCGATCGGGGTGGTGTGGTCTTGGTCCAGAAGGGTCATTCAACTCACTTGTGTTGTTGTTGTGGGGTGGAACAGCTCCATTGTGAGCGTCCTCGGTTCGGATTCGATGGGCCGGGCCCAGAGGTCCGAAAAGGTGGTGACAAGGTCGGCACCTTCGTGCAGCACGGTATGGACCGCCTCACAAATCGGCATTTGCACGCCGATGCGCCGCGCCAGATCGACGACCGATACGGCGTTGACCTCACCCTCGACCACCACGGGGCGACCGTCAAAGCATTCTTCGCGCGCCACACCTTTGCCAAGCTGCACGCCGAGCGACATATTGCGCGAGGTCATACTGGAACAGGTCAGTGTCAGGTCGCCCGCGCCCGACAGACCGGTGACGGTTTCCCGTCTGCCGCCAAGGGCTTCGGCGAGGAACTTCATTTCATCGGTGCCGCGTGTGATCAGCGCGGCGCGGGTGTTTTCAGCAAATCCCGCGCCGGTCATCATCCCGCAGGCGATGGCGATCACGTTCTTGACCGCGCCGCCGATTTCGACCCCTACCGGATCGTCCGAGATGTAAGGACGAAATGCAGCCGACGACATCGAAACCGCCAGCCGCGCCGCCGGGCTTTGTGCCGGATCGAGGCGATTCTTGTAAGTAAAGGGAAAGGCGATGGTCGCTGCCGTCGGATGGCCAAGTGCGGTTTCCAGCGCAAATGTCGGCCCGGAGAGCGCGCCAACGGGATGCCCCGGCAATTCTTCAGAGACCACCTCGGACAGCAATAGGCCGGTACCGCGCTCAATCCCTTTGCAGCACAACGCGATGGGAATGCCGGTGGGCAGATGCGGCCTGATTGCGGCGCAGACATCACGCAAGGTCGGTGACGGCGTCACGATCAGCACGGCCTCGGTCCCGCTCAGTGCCTCGGTCAGATCGCTGGTTGCCAGGATCGCCTCATCCAACGCGACTTGCGGAAGGTAGTCCGGGTTTATCCTCGTACCGGTGATCGCCTCGGACAGGGCTGCGCGGCGACCCCAAAGCCGCACATCGCGACCGGCGCGGGCCGCCACCATCGCAAGTGCGGTTCCCCAACTGCCCATACCCAGAACGGTAATGACACCATAGGGCACGGCATGCAGTTGCTTTTCAAAAGTCGATGCGGCGACGGGATCGGGACTGTCTATGTTCTGTCCATCCATACTGTTTGATGCGCATGCGATCACGGGGGATCGGGGCGCGAATTCCTTTTGATTTTCAGTTGTTGTCTTAAGGCTAGGGTTGCGCGGTCATCTGTCCACCCTAGCCGTGGTTTTCTGTCTGCCGCTGCGCAGCATAAACCTTATTTGCACAATATATAGGCTAAATTGTACTTGATTCGCATAAAACTAGGCAGGTTTTCGCGGTCGTTAGGCGAATTAACCCTGCAAATCGGAATGAATCGGCCGTTATTTGCTGCAAATCTGTGCATTGCGTCTGCAAGAGCGGAAACCGGCTGATCTTGTGTGAACAAGGTTAATTACATGAATATTAATGATTATCTCAGCTTTTCGCACCTTATCGTGCCCGTAGGGAAATCTGTTCGGCAAACACCGATTTTGACTTTTCGCATACGCGCCATAGGGTTATACCATCGCTGCGCTGCAGCAGAGTATTTAAGCCGACCTAAGGAGAGCTGAAAAGATGGATTTTACAGTCACGAAACCGAAAGCCCCCGTGCGTACCGCGATTTTTCCGGTCGCTGGTCTGGGGACGCGTTTTCTGCCTGCCACCAAAGCCACACCCAAAGAACTTTTGCCGGTGCTTGACCGCCCGCTGATCCAGTTCGCGATCGACGAAGCGCGGGATGCCGGGATCGAACGGATGATTTTTGTCAGCCACCCGTCTAAATCCGCCATCGAACGCTATGTCCTTGAGGACAAGGATCTGACCGAAACGCTGTGCGCCAAGGGCAAGCATGGCCTGGCGCGGCGCCTGACTGACGCGGCGCTGAATCCGGATAGCCACGAAGTTCAGTTTGTCATGCAGCATCAACCGCTTGGATTAGGGCATGCTGTGCTTTGTGCTGCCGAGCATGCATTGCCGGGTCCGGTTGCGGTGATTTTGCCCGATGACCTTATTCTGGGAGAGCCGGGCTGCCTGTCAGAAATGATCGCGGCCTATACGCAGGGTGGCGCCGGCCATATGGTCGCCACGATGCAGGTCGCACCCGAAGCGGTCAAAAATTACGGTGTGTTGTCGGTAACTGGTCGCGATGGCAATGTGCTCTGGGCCGATGGTATGGTCGAAAAGCCCGAGCCCGCCGATGCACCGTCGCGGCAGGCCGTTGTTGGACGCTATGTGCTTGACGGGTCGATCTTTGACGATTTGCGGGGGCTGCCAGCCGGGACCGGCGGGGAAATTCAGTTGACCGACGCGATCTCCAAGGGCACGCCACGTGTCGGGCTGAGCGGCTTCCGCTTTAGCGGCACACGCTTTGATTGCGGGTCAAAAGAAGGGATGCTGCGCGCGATTCTGGCCTATGCTGGTCAGCGCACCGAGTTCAACGATGTGTTGGCCAGCCGCGAAACCGGATTGCTGGCGGCAGAATAACCCACCGCCCGTTGGGATTTTTGTCCGAAAAAACTCTGCCTGACTCGATGGTCAGGCAGAGTTTTTCAGTCATCGTTAGAAGCTACGATCCTGAGATACGGATGCTTTCCGGGTGCCGTCGCGGCGGGTCGGAAAGGCTGGCTGTCCTCGGCCAGATATTGGGTGCGAGGTGCGGTGTTTCGCTGCGGAAGACTACGCACCGAAGGGGGCGTTTTGTCTGGGCGCCCCACAATGTCGCAGGCGCGTCTCAGAGTCAGGCTGGTGATCTCGAACCGCCGGGGTGCGCGGCCGATCCGCCCGGAAGTGACCAGACATCCCAACGCGCGGGTGACATCCCCCATATCCGACCGCAAGGGCATCAGGATCAGCGCCCCCTCCAGATCGGGTTTGCCAAAGCCGGGCTCTGCCCGCAGGTTGATACGGACCACCGCCGGATCGGCAAAAAGCTGCGTCACGGCGTCACCCAGTTCGGCGCGGGCAGGATGCGTGAACAGCGCGCTTAGCGGCATGCCGGCCACTTCCATCCCCATCAGGTCGCTCAGATGCGAACCGGCCACCCGCATCTTCGCCAGTGACGGCGCGATCCGTTCGGCAAGAAAGGCGTTTTCCAGCGCACCTTCGATGCCGCGCGGATCAATCTGACTGCGCAGCGGCACCGCGTCGGGCCCACATAACGCCTGCCAATAGCTTTCGACCTGACGCAGGGGCGCCAGACGCCGTTCGTTTGCAGGATTCATCATCGACACAACATTTCGGTCGTTTCTTCCAGTTCCAAACATCATAGTCGCTCCGTGACCCGAGGTGTCCGGCACAGTAACGATACGTTACTTTACGGTGCCTTCATAAAGGTTTCTGAAATCTTAATATGTCAGAATTGATCCAATTTCGCCCCAAATTGGTCGCAGTGGTTAACACATTCGCAACCATCTGCCTTGCGTTGCGCAGGCGGTTTGCTTAGTCCGGATCGCAAAAAAGGAAGTGCTGATGCGCCAGTCGATGACAGGATTTGCCGCAGGTCAGGGGGCCCGTGATGGCCTGCGCTGGACCTGGGATCTGCGCAGTGTGAATGGGAAAGGGCTGGATCTGCGGATTCGCGTGCCGGACTGGATTGACGGGCTTGAAGCAGGCCTGCGCAGCGCCATCACACCACGTCTCAGCCGGGGCAATGTCACGATTTCGCTGCGATTGCAGGGCAGCGAGGATGAGGGCGCGTTGCGGCTGTGCGAACCGCAATTGGAACATGTGCTTGACGCTATGACCCGGATCGAAGCCGACGCTATGGCTGCCGGTCTGTCGCTGGCCCCCTCGACAGCCGCTCAGATTGTCGGCTTGCGCGGCATCCTTGAACAATCGCGCACAGAGACCGATACGGCGGCGCTGAGGGCGCAGTTGCTGGCTGAATTCCCGATCATCCTTGATGGATTTATTGCCATGCGCGCCGCCGAAGGGACCGCCGTGCAGGCGGTGCTGATGCAGCAGCTTGACGAGATTGCGGCACTGACCGAACAAGCCGTCAACCTGATCCCCGGGCGCCAGGCCGAACAGGCGGACAAGCTGCGCGCGGCGCTGGCACGGGTCCTCGACAATAGCGACGGTGCCGATCCGCAGCGGGTCGCACAGGAGTTGGCGTTGATCGCGGTCAAGGCCGACGTGACCGAGGAAATCGACCGGCTGCGGGCCCATGTGGCCGCAGGGCGCGACCTGCTGGCCACCGATGGCCCAATGGGGCGCAAACTGGATTTTCTATCGCAAGAATTCAACCGTGAGGCCAACACGCTGTGTTCCAAGGCGCAATCGGTTTCGCTGACGGCGGTGGGTTTGCAGCTCAAGACTGTGATCGACCAAATGCGTGAACAGGTACAGAATGTGGAATAGAACATGACAGACCGGCGTGGCCTATTAATTATCCTGTCGTCGCCTTCGGGCGCGGGGAAATCGACACTTGCCCGGCGGATGCGCGCTTGGGATGACAGCATCGTCTTTTCCGTCTCGGCGACCACCCGCGCGCCGCGCCATGGCGAGGTGGAGGGCGAGGATTACCATTTTCTTAGCGATTCAACGTTCAAAAAGCAGGTGTCACAAGGCGGAATGCTGGAGCACGCGCATGTCTTTGGCAATTTCTATGGCTCTCCCAAAGGGCCGGTGTGGGACGCAATTTCCGAAGGCAAGGATGTGCTTTTTGACATCGACTGGCAGGGGGCGCAGCAGATCACCAATTCTGATCTTGGCCTGCACACGCTGTCGATCTTTCTGCTGCCGCCATCAATTGCAGCACTGCGCAGCAGGCTGGAATCGCGCGGTCAGGACACCCCGGACACCATCGCGAAACGGATGCAGAAAAGTTGGGACGAGATCAGCCATTGGGGTGGTTACGATTTTGTGCTGGTAAACGACGATCTTGACGCCACCGAAGCGCGGCTGATCAGCATTATCAAAGCCGCCCGGTTGCGGCGCAGCCAGCAACCCAGCCTTACCGCGCATGTGCGCAAGTTACAGGACGAATTTGAGGACGGAAACCATGACGCTCTATAACCTCGACGGACACGCACCGCAGATCCATGCGGATACCTGGATTGCCCCTGATGCCAATGTGATCGGTAAGGTGGTGCTCGAAGAGGGGGCGTCGATCTGGTTCGGTTGCACCCTTCGCGGTGACAACGAGGTGATCTATGTGGGTGTCGGCAGCAACGTGCAAGAGAATGTCGTTTGTCACACTGACATGGGGCATCCTTTGACAATCGGTGCAGGCTGTACCATCGGTCACAAGGCGATGCTGCATGGCTGCACAATCGGGGACAATTCGCTGATCGGGATGGGCGCGACGGTGCTGAACGGAGCCCGTATCGGCCGCAATTGCCTGATTGGGGCCGGTGCGCTGATCACCGAAGGCAAAGAGATCCCTGACGGATCGCTGGTTATGGGGGCACCCGGCAAGGTGGTGCGCCAGCTCGATGATGCGGCCATCGAGGGGCTGCGGCGCAGCGCGCTGGGGTATCAGGCCAATATGCGGCGCTTTCGGGCGGGGCTGACCGCGGTGTGAGGACTGCCCGCCCACCTGACTGCCGTTGAAACGGCAAAGCGACAACCAACCATTCGCGGAACCATCCGGGTTCATCGCGGCGCCCATGGCAGTGCCTCTTGCCGGGTGCGGGCACTTGTGCAAGGTCTTCGCCAAAGCGTATCACGAGAGAGTCATAACATGATGAAACCCACCCTGATGCGGCCGGTTGGATTGCCTGCCAGCAGCTCGACCCCGGTCGTGACCCCGTTGATGCCGTCTGTGGTCTATGCCAGCGACACGCCCGATGGGCTGGATGCGCAATACGAGGGACGTGTCGCCGGCTATACCTACGCGCGCGAAGGGCATCCCAATGCCGATGTTCTGGCACGGCGCATTGACGCGCTTGAGGGATGTGAGGGCGGCATTGTCACCGGGTCGGGCATGGCGGCGGTCTCTGCCGCGCTGCTGGGTCTGTGCAAGGCTGGCGATCATGTGGTTGGCGGCGATCAACTTTATGGTCGCTCGCTGCGAATGATGAAAGACGATCTGCCGCGTTTGGGCATCGCCACCAGCCTGGCGGACCCCACCGATGTTGCGGCCTTTGCGGCGGCATTCCGCCCCGAGACCCGTTTGGCGCTGATCGAGGTCGTGTCGAACCCGACGCTGCGCATTGCTGATCTGGATGGCATCGCGGCGCTGTGTCGCGAACGTGGGGTGCTGCTGGTGGTGGACAACACCTTTACCACGCCGACCGCGATCCGTCCCTTTGAGCGCGGCGCCGATGTGGTGCTGCATTCGGTGACCAAATTGTTGTCGGGGCATTCCGATGTGATGCTGGGCTGGATCGCCGCGCAGGACGAGCGGCTGAGCAAGCAGCTTTATGACTTCGTCGTGACCACCGGCATGACGCCCAGCCCCTTTGATTGCTGGCTGGCAGAACGTGGCCTGATGTCATTTGATCTGCGGTTCGAACGGGCGCAGGCGACGGCGCGGACGCTGGGTGATTTTCTGGCCGGGCAGGCGGGTGTTACGCGTGTCTTGTACCCAACTCGCGACGATCACCCCGATCGCGCCCGGGCGCAATCGGTGCTGCGCGGCATGGGGGGCAATATGCTGAGCTTTGAGCTTGAGGGCGGGCGGGCAGCAGCCAATGCCTTTACCGTTGCGGCGTCCGGCGTCGCCTTTGCCCCGACACTGGGGGATGTGGGCACCACGCTGTCGCATCCTGCGTCCAGTTCGCATCGCGCCCTGACACCTGAGGCCCGCGCCGCAATCGGTATTTCCGAGGGCTTTTTTCGCGTCTCGGTCGGGCTCGAGGCGCCGGATGCGCTGATCGCGACCATCAAGGACGGATTGCGGGCGGCGCGAGCAGCGAAATGACCGGGCTTGCCATGGGGTTTCTGGCAGCGATGCCGCTGCCCGCGCTGCTGATCCGGCGCGACGAACGGATCGAGGCTGCCAACCCGGATGCGCTGTCCCTGCTGGGCGCCGCCATTGTGGGGCGGCATTTTATCACCGCGCTGCGTCAGCCGTCGTTGCTGGACGCGATCGAGGCGACGTTGCGCGACGCCCAGCCGCGCCAGACCCGGTATCTGACCAATGACGGGCGGCAGGACACCACCTTTCGGGTGTCTGTGCGGACCGTGGAGCTGGATCAGGGACCCGGCGCGCTGGTGGTGTTCGAGGATGTCACCCATGTCGAGCAGGCCGGCCAGATGCGTCGCGATTTTGTCGCCAATGTCAGCCACGAACTGCGCACGCCGCTGACGGCGCTGATGGGCTTTATCGAGACGCTGAAAGGCCCGGCGCGCAATGACGCCGCCGCCCGCGACAGGTTCCTTGACACGATGGGCAGCGAAGCCGGCCGCATGAACCGTCTGGTGGGCGATTTGCTGTCGCTGAGCCGCGTTGAGGCCGAAGAGCGGGTGCGACCAACAGAAAAGCTGGATCTGGGCGGGTTGGTGCGCTCGGCTGCGAATGGATTGGCGTTTCTGGCGACCGAGGCAGGGGTCGAGATCCAGACTGACCTGCCGCCGCCGTTCGAGATGACCGGGGACCCTGACCAGTTGCGTCAGGTGCTGACCAATCTGCTGGAGAATGCGATCAAATATTCTGGCTCTGGCTCAACTGTGATGGTCCGCGTCAGCGCGCCGGGGTTCGAGCCGCGATTGCGCGGACAAGGGGTGCGGATCGAGCTGCGCGATACCGGGCAGGGCATCGATCCGATTCATCTACCGCGCCTGACCGAACGGTTCTACCGGGTCGATTCCCACCGCAGTCGCGAGATGGGTGGCACCGGCCTGGGCCTGGCCATCGTCAAACATATCGTCAACCGCCACCGGGGGCGGTTGCGGATCGAAAGCGAACTGGGCAAGGGCACAACATTCCACATCGTGCTGCCGGTCTGACGGGATCAGGCTTTACGGGGCATACCCCTGACTTGGTGACCAATTGCGTGGCGCGGGACAATCAGTGGCGCACCGGCATTGGCGCGCCTTGGCCGTGGTCACGGGACGAGCACAGCGGTGTCGGCCGGTGCGGATGCTGATCTCGCTTCAGGGCGGCACATTTCGGTTTAGCGCGTGGCGGCGCAAGTTCGGCGGGGTCAGTCAACGAATGCAGGCGCAATCCTTGCAATGGCTCGAAGAAGATGGACTGGTCCGGTGCGTCACCTATGAGGTCGTGCCGCCGCATGTGGAATGCAGCCTGACCCCACTGCGAGCCGAGGCACCCGAACGGGTGCGCTCACTGGGCGACTGGATCGAGCCGAGCACACCGACGTTTTCGCAGGTATAGCCAAGCCGCAAGTCGCCGTAATCTTTATGCAAAGACCCATGTCATGCAACCGTTACAATAACGTCACAAAACTATAGCGCGAGGAGCTTAGGTCACGCACATGATTGTCGTGACATATCGAAAATAAGGCGCCTCATATGACATCCGCAACACGGACCGCCACGGTTCCAGTAACGGTTGCCGTTTCGGCAACGGCAACTGGCGCTGATGACACTGTGCAGGCCGCCAGATCCTGGGCGCGGCCCAAGTGATCGTGCGCGGGCTGGTTTCATCATTCTGTTGATATTTCTTCTGACAATGCTCATCACCGCGCCCCTTTTTGCGTCGCCGACAGACGCGTCGCTGGTAAGTAAGGACTAAACTCATGTATGACGCCCCAAATTCGGAGACATTCGTGGACCAGAAGACAATCAAGATCGCCGCGCAGGGCGTACAAGTTTACTACGGCGACACCCATGCCATCAAAGATGTCAGCGTTGAAATCGAAGATAAGACCGTGACCGCCTTTATCGGCCCATCGGGCTGCGGTAAATCGACGTTTCTGCGCTGTCTTAACCGGATGAATGACACCATCGACATCTGCCGTGTCGAAGGGGATATCCGCATTGACGGTGACGATATCTATGACAAGCGGGTCGATCCGGTGCAGCTGCGCGCCAAGGTTGGCATGGTGTTTCAGAAACCGAATCCGTTCCCCAAGTCGATCTATGACAACGTCGCGTATGGTCCGCGTATTCACGGCATTGCCAACAACAAAACTGATCTGGATGAAATCGTCGAGCGTTCGTTGAAACGCGGTGCGATCTGGAACGAGGTCAAGGATCGGCTGCATGCCCCCGGCACCGGCCTTTCGGGTGGTCAGCAGCAGCGTCTGTGCATTGCCCGCGCCGTCGCAACAGAACCCGAGGTGCTGCTGATGGATGAACCGTGTTCGGCTCTCGATCCCATCGCCACGGCCCAGGTCGAAGAGCTGATCGACGATCTGCGCAGCCAGTATTCGGTGGTCATCGTGACTCACTCGATGCAGCAGGCTGCGCGTGTCAGCCAGAAAACCGCGTTTTTCCACCTGGGGAACCTAGTTGAGTTTGGTGAGACCGGGCAGATTTTCACCAACCCCCAAGACAGTCGCACCGAAAGCTATATCACCGGACGGATCGGATAAACCAATGGCCAAGCAGGACATGGAGCAACATATCGCCTCGGCGTTTGACCGGGACCTTGAAGGGATCCAGGCCCGGATCATGAAGATGGGGGGCCTTGTCGAAGCCGCCATCAACGGCGCCGCAAAGTCGCTGGAAACCCGCGACGAGGAACTGGCCGAAAAGATCCGGCTGGGTGATGAGGCAATAGACGACCTCGAAGAGACGCTGAACGAAGAGGCCGCGCGTGTGATCGCAATTCGCGCGCCTACGGCCTTTGACCTGCGGGTCATTCTTTCGGTTCTGCGGATCTCGGCCAATCTGGAGCGGATCGGTGATCTGTCCAAGAATATGGCCAAAAGGACCGGGGTATTGGTGCAACTCCAGCAAATTCCAGGATCGCCAGCCGCGCTGCGCCGCATGGCCCGCGAGGTCGAGCTGATGCTCAAGGATGCGCTGGACGCTTATATTCAGCGTGACGCCGATCTGGCGCGTGATGTGATCGAACGGGATCGCGACGTTGACCAGATGTACAATACGCTGTTTCGCGAATTCCTGACCTTCATGCTTGAGGATCCGCGCAACATCACGGCCTGTATGCATCTGCATTTCATCGCCAAGAACATCGAACGCATGGGCGACCATGTCACGTCGATCTCGGAACAGGTGGTGTTTCTGGTTACCGGCTCCAAACCCGAAGAACCGCGCCAGAAAGGCGACATGACATCGACCGACCCGCGTTACAGTGTCGGTGCAGACAGCGTTGAGGACTAGATAAATGGCGGCAGATCAACCGACCGTGCTGGTGGTCGAGGATGAGGCAGCGCAGCGCGCCGTCCTTAGCTACAACCTTGAGGCCGAAGGATTTCGCGTGGCCAGCGCAGAGAATGGCGAAGAAGCCTTGATTCTGGTCGATGAAGAGAACCCGGATATCATCGTTCTGGACTGGATGTTGCCGAACGTGTCCGGGATCGAGGTCTGTCGCCAGCTCAAATCTCGGTCCGAGACCCGCAATGTGCCGGTCATCATGCTGTCGGCGCGTTCGGAAGAAGTCGACCGAGTGCGCGGATTGGAAACCGGGGCCGATGACTATGTCGTCAAACCTTATTCGGTGGTCGAACTGATGGCCCGCGTGCGCGCGCAGCTGCGCCGCATCCGGCCTGCGGCGGCGGGGCTGCGGCTGGAATTCGACGATATCATGCTGGACGCCGAAACCCATCGTGTGACCCGCAATGGCGAGGCGCTAAAGCTGGGGCCGACTGAATTCCGGCTGTTGTCGACGTTCATGGAAAAACCGGGCCGGGTCTGGAGCCGCGAACAGCTGCTGGACCGGGTTTGGGGGCGCGATATTTACGTCGATACGCGCACGGTCGACGTCCATATCGGCCGACTGCGCAAAGCATTGTGCCAGTTTGGCGGCGGTGATCCACTGCGCACGGTACGTGGTGCCGGGTACGCACTGGGCTAGGTGTTTCGGTCGGCCCTGTCAGCGCGGCAGGGCGTCCTCTTCTTCGGTCTGAAGTGCGAGCCAGTCGCGAAATTTATCCAGTGCCGGATTGGCGGGGCAGTCTGTCGGCCAGACCAGATGGTAGGCGCCAAGACTGTGCAGCGGGGCGTTTGTCGCAGGCACCAGCGCGCCCGATGCACATTCGCTTGCTACCAGATAGTCAGGCATCAACGCCACGCCCAGCCCATGCAGTGCCCCTTGGATAATGGTTGTGAACTGGTCGAACGTCGTGCCGGGCAGGTGACCGGGGTCGTGACCCTGTGCCACAAACCACTGGCGCCAGGCTACGGGCCGGGTCTGGATATGCAGCAGCGGCAGGCGTGCCAGATCGGCAACCTCGGCCCTGCCATTTGGCAACAGAGCTGGCGCGCATACTGGCAACACCTTTTCCCGCATCAGCAAAAGCCGGTCGGTTCCCGGCCAGTTTTCACCAAAATGTATCGCAGCATCAAACGGTTCAGAGCCAAAGTTGAAAGGGCGCAACCGCGTCGTGAGGTTGATAGTTACCTCGGGAAAGCGCCGGGCAAAATCCGGCAATCGTGGCACCAGCCAACGCATTCCGAAACTGGGTAGAATGGCGAGGCTAAGATCGCCACCACGCGGTGCCAGACGCAGGGCCAGCGACGCATTTGCAATGCTGCTTAGCGCCGCGCGCAGTGTCGCGGCATAGTCGCGCGCCTCGGGGGTCAGCCGCAGCTTGCGCTTTTCCCGGATCAAGAGCGCGGTGCCCAGATGATCTTCGAGCGTTTGCAACTGCCGACTGACCGCGCTTTGGCTAAGGTTCAATTCATCTGCGACCGCGATGGCACTGCCCAACCGGTCAAGCGCCTCAAGCGCGCGCAGAGATGAAAGCGGTGGCAAAAGGCGGCGGGCGAGCGACATACTTGCGATTTTCTCATCAACACTTGCGCTATTGTGGTTTCTACTTGCGTCAAGCGCAAGTTAAGAAGGGCGCAAATCCAGCCTAGGAGAGTGCGATGACCGATACAAAACCCAGCCTCAAACCCAAGGACGCCCCGGATCTGGGCAGCTTTGACTGGCAGGATCCGTTCCGGCTGAACGATCAGCTGGAAGAGGATGAGCGCATGATCGCTGAGTCCGCGCGGTCCTATGCGCAGGAAAAACTCGCCCCTCGCATCTTGGATGCTTACAACGAAGAGCGGGTCGAGCCCGAGATTTTCCGCGAAATGGGCGAAATGGGCCTGTTGGGCATAACCGTGCCGGAACAATACGGTGGCCTTGGGTCATCCTACGTTGCCTATGGTCTGGTTGCGCGCGAGATCGAGCGCGTGGATTCCGGCTATCGCTCGATGATGTCGGTCCAGTCGAGTCTGGTGATGTATCCGATCTACGCCTACGGTTCCGAAGAACAGCGGATGAAATATCTGCCAAAGCTGGCCTCGGGTGAGTATATCGGCTGTTTCGGCCTGACCGAACCGGACGCAGGATCTGATCCCGCAGGGATGAAAACGCGGGTAGAAAAGATCGAGGGCGGCTATCGGATCACGGGATCCAAGATGTGGATTTCCAACAGCCCCATCGCCGATGTCTTTGTTATCTGGGCAAAATCCGAAGCGCATGACGGCAAGATCCGTGGCTTTGTCCTTGAAAAAGGTATGAAAGGTCTGAGCGCACCGAAAATTGGCAACAAACTGTCGTTGCGCGCGTCGGTCACCGGTGAAATCGTAATGGACGGCGTCGAGGTCGGAGAAGATGCACTTTTGCCGCATGTTCAAGGGCTTAAAGGGCCTTTTGGATGTCTGAACCGTGCCCGCTATGGCATTTCCTGGGGCGTCATGGGCGCGGCAGAGTTCTGCTGGCACGCGGCGCGTGGATACGGACTCGATCGCAAGCAGTTCGGCCGGCCGCTTGCACAAACGCAATTGTTCCAAAAGAAGCTTGCCGACATGCAAACGGAAATTGGACTGGGATTGCAGGCTTCGCTGCGCGTCGGTCGTCTTCTTGACGAGGCGCAGGGCGCCCCCGAGATGATCAGCCTGATCAAGCGCAACAACTGCGGCAAGGCGCTCGATATCGCGCGGATGGCGCGGGACATGCACGGCGGCAACGGCATTTCAGGGGAATTTCAGGTGATCCGTCATATGGTTAACCTTGAAACCGTGAACACATATGAGGGAACTCATGACGTTCACGCGCTGATCCTAGGGCGTGCGCAGACCGGATTACAGGCGTTTTTCTAAGCCTGAAAGGCCGCTGCGCTGCGGGTTCAGCATCTCGTTTGACGGGCCGCCGTTCCGGCCCGTCATATTCAGCGAGGCGCCATTCTGATCGCACCATCAAGGCGAATAACTTCGCCATTCAACATGCTGTTTTCAATGATATGTTGCACCATGGCGGCATATTCCGACGGCTGTCCCAGCCGCGACGGAAACGGTACCTGTTTGCCCAGGCTGTCCTGCATCTCTTGCGGCAATCCGTCGAGAAGTGGCGTGTGGAACAACCCCGGAGCAATCGTGCAGACACGAATGCCATGACTGGCAAGATCACGGGCCATTGGTAGCGTCATGGCCACAATCCCGCCCTTGGACGCCGCATAGGCCACCTGACCAACCTGGCCGTCATAGGCAGCAACAGAGGCGGTGTTCACAATCACACCGCGCGCACCATCCGCATCTAAACTTGTATTTTTTGACATTAAAACAGTTGCCTGAGAGGCGCAGTTGAAGCTACCCATCAGATTGACCTGTACCACCTTTGAAAAGATCGAAGGATCATGTGCCGCACCTCGCGACAGCGTCTTGGCTGCTGGACCGATGCCGGCACAATTGACCAGCACATGTAAGGCACCCAGGTTTTCCTCAACCTGTGTCAGGGCGGTGCTGACGCTCTTTGGGTCCGACACATCGACATTGTGGAAGTGGCCACCGACACGCGTCGCCAGAGCGGTTCCGACATCCGCATTCAAGTCAAAGATCACCACTTGCGCGCCGCAGTCCGACAGCGCCTCGACTACAGCCGCCCCCAGTCCAGATGCGCCACCTGTCACAATGGCAACGGTTTGAGGCGTGATTTTCATGGTGTTTCCTTTCGGGCCACCGGCACGCCGGGTCGCGGGTTGATGGCGGATCGTTCAATGCACATGGCTGATGCTGGCGTGGTTCTGTTTGACAATAGTGCATGGTCGGTCGTCGGTCTATTGCGACCAAACTCTCGCCCGCACGGGGCCGCCGATGAAAGAGGACGCGTCGCATGGATCTGGTTGCTGCAGTGACTGCACTGCAGGCAGCATCGCGATTCATCTAGGGTTTGTCGGGTACAGCGGCAGACACCGCACTTTTGTCGAGAATATTGTGCAATGTAATGACGTGGCGCGTCCTCGGCCAGGCGACAGGCAAGGTACGGAGTGGTCCAGAACTGACGAATTTTTATCTGCCGAACCCGCCACGCAGCCAGATTTTTGCTGTTCGATTGCCGCATTCTTGAAAAGATTCACTTAATTAAACAAACGAAAACAATAAGTTAATTTAAATCCGCCATTCTCTCGACATTATTTCCAAAGATGTCTGAAACTACTCGCAGGTCAGTCGCGTGGCTTCCCTCGTACAACACTTAATGACAGGGAGCGATCATGGCCCATCTGGCTGACAATTACACCTCATTCGAGACATTTCTGAACAGCGCTGAATCCTTTTACGCTGTGGATTTTGGCGCACTCAACAATTCCGGCGTGTCCGGGACCGCGATTATCGCAATCGGCGGCGTCGAGGATGACGGCGCGCAATATATCAACGTGTCGGTGACCGTCGAAGGGATGGAGCCGAACCAACCCGTACCGCAGCACATTCACGGCCTGTTCGATGCGGCAGGCGCGCCTTCAAATTCGCAGACCCCGACCATTGCAGATGATGCGGACGGCGACGGCTTTGTCGAAGTTCTTGAAGGTTTGCCAAAATATGGCGACATCGTTCTGACGCTGACCGACGATGGCGAGGTTCCGACCACGAATGCCGACGGCAGCTTTACTTACGTCCAGGCATTCGACCTGAATGACGATGCCAACTTCTTTAGCCCGGTGTCTGGTGCCGACTATAACAGCGCTGATCTGATGCCACTCGACCTGCGCGAAGTTGTGCTGCACGGCGTTAACGTCGCTGCAGGTGAAGGCGCTGGCACCGGCGGAGAAGTTGATGGCACGCAGAACGGCTTTGTGCCGATCCTGCCGGCCGCGGCGGGCGAGATCGTCCAAACCACTCAAGAAGATGCGCTGGATCGGCTGGACGCACAGCGCGCCATTGGCGGCACCTCGGTCACACTCGGTGACGGCGGCGAGATGGCCATGGGCACCGAGGGTGATGATGTCATCGTCGGCGGCGCAGGCGATGATGCGATTTCCGGCCTTGGCGGCAAGGATATGCTGACCGGCAACGGTGGCTCGGATGCGATTGACGGTGGCATTGGCGACGATGTGATTGAGGCCGGCACCGACGACAACGCGATGAACGGTGCCGACGCTGGTGCATCGGGTGCTCTGCCGCTGTCGGAATACGACAACGGGTATGCTGGCGGTGCCGGTGACGACCTGATCAACGGCGGTGCTGGGGATGACATCATCACCGGTGACGACGAAAGCCGGGTGTCGACTACGACAGGCGGTACGTTCGATGCCACGGCAGATGGGTCGGACACGATCTTTGGTGGTGCTGGCAATGACGAGATCCACACTGGGTCCTGGGCCGACGGCGACGACGGTTTTGGCAATACGCAGACCGGCATGATGTCGGACGAAGCGCATGGCGAGGACGGCGATGACATTCTGCGCGGTGCTGGCGGTGACGATCTGCTGACCGGTGATGCGGGCAACGACAATGTTGGCGGTGGCGGCGGTGCCGATACCATCACCGGCGGATCGGGCGACGATGTGCTGGCGGGTGATGCCGGGTCCGACGCGGTTGACGGCGGTACTGGCAATGACACGATCAATGCGGGCGCGGCGGACGACAACGCGGTGAACGGTGCCGACGCTGGTGCATCGGGTGCTCTGCCGCTGTCGGAATACGACAACGGGTATGCTGGCGGTGCCGGTGACGACCTGATCAACGGCGGTGCTGGGGATGACATCATCACCGGTGACGACGACAGCCGGGTGTCGACTGCCACAGGCGGCACGTTCGATGCCATGGCAGACGGATCGGACACGATCTATGGCGGTGCCGGCAATGACGAGATCCACACTGGGTCGTGGTCGGACGGTGACGACGGGTTGCCCAACGCCCAGACTGGCAGTGCTGGTGATGTGGCCTACGGTGGCGATGGCAACGACATTCTGCGCGGTGCAGGTGGCGACGATCGTCTTGCAGGCGATGCCGGCAATGACAACATTGGCGGTGGTGCTGGCAACGATAGCATCCTTGGCAATGACGGCGACGATCTGCTAGCCGGTGATGCAGGTGACGACATCGTAGCATCGGGGAACGGCAACGATACGGCCTTTGGCGGAGACGGTGACGATTCCATGGGCGGCGGCGCTGGCAATGACGTTCTGTCCGGCGATGCCGGCGATGACGTGATCGGTGCGGGCCTTGGCGATGACATCGTGTCCGGCGGCACCGGTAACGACTATATCGCGGCCGGTGACGGCAACGATCTGCTGTCGGGTGAAATCGGATCGGACACCATGGGCGGTTCCTCGGGTGATGATACGCTTGGCGGTGGCTCCGGTGCGGATGATCTTGGCGGTGGCTTTGGCGCAGACGTGATCTATGGCGGACTTGGCGCCGACCTGATCGGCGGCGGCACGGGCATGGACATGGTCTTTGGCGGTGCAGGCGCGGACTTCATCGCCGGCGGCGCAGGGAAGGACATGCTGGATGGCGGTCTGGGGGCTGATACGCTGAATGGCGGATCGGGTGACGACACCATGACCGGCGGCACCGGGGCGGATACCTTTGTATTCAACACCCTGGCGTCCGGGCAGACCGACACAATCACCGACTTTGACACCGCAGAGGACACATTGTTGCTGCGCGGCGTTGAGGGTGGTTTTGACGCCCTGACAATCAGCGATGCCTCCATGGGTGACATGATGGCGACCGAAGTGTCCTATCAGGGCCATACCATCGTGTTGCAGGATGTTGATGTCAGCACGATCAGCGACTCGGACTTCCTGTTCGGTTGATCCAGGGTCGATCTGGCGATACGATAACAAAAGGCCGGGCGGTAAAACGCCCGGCCTTTCTGTGTTCGAAAACTGCGCCTTTTGTTTAGCGGCGACGGCGGGTCGAGCGGCGGCGGGATGCGGTGTCGTCATCGCCGGTACCGTCGCCCTCGGATGAAAAAGCACCAAGCGCCGCAGTGATCCGGTCCAGCGTCGGACGTTCGCCGCGCGGACGGGTTTCCAGCGCCTCGCGCATGGCGCGCAGATGCTCGGGCATGGTGCCGCAGCAGCCGCCGATGATTGTCGCGCCGCAGTCGCGCGCCAGAACAGCGTAATCCGCCATCAGTTCAGGTGTGCCATCGTAATGGATATGGCCGTCCTGAAACTTGGGGATTCCGGCGTTGCCTTTGGCGATGATTGGCGTCTCGGTGCCCTGCGCCACAAAGCCAAGCACGGTGCGCAACAGATCTGACGACCCGGTGCCGCAATTCGCGCCAAAAGCGAGCGGTTTGTTTGGCAGGTTATCGGCCAGTTGCACCATATCGCTGGACGTGACGCCCATCATCGTGCGCCCCGCGGTGTCAAAACTCATCGTGCCGCACCAGGGCATCCCGGCGAGGGCAAAGCCTTCGGCCGCGGCGCGATATTCCTCGGGGGCCGAGATGGTTTCGAGCCACAGAACATCCGCACCACCGAGTTTGAGTCCCTCTGCGGTTTCGTGAAACATCGCCACGGCGTCCGCGTGGCTAAGCGTGCCGACGGGCAGCATGATGTCGCCGGTCGGACCGACCGAACCCGCGACCACCACAGGATGATCGGCCTTATCAGCGATTTCGCGCGCCAGTTCGGCGCTGATGCGCGACAATTCGTGCGCGCGGTCCTGCGCGTTGTGCAGTTTCAGCCGCGAGGCATTGCCGCCAAAGGAGTTGGTCAGGATAATGTCGCTGCCGGCATCAACCGCACCGCGGTAAAGGGTGCGAATCTTGTCCGGCTCGTCGACGTTCCAGAATTCGGGCGGTTCGCCGGAACTGAGCCCCATGTTGAACAGATTGGTTCCGGTTGCGCCATCGGCCATCAGCCAGTCGCGGGTCTCCAAAAGTTTGCTCAGCGCGTTGGTCATCGGGTCTGCCCCTCATGTGGGTTTTAGGATTGGCTCCGTCTCCCACAGTTCGGGGGGTGACGCAAATCCATAACGCGTGACAGTCGCTGTGGCAGCGGGGCAGGGTGCCAGCGGGGCAGGGGCGTAAATGCAAAACGCGCACCCTGTGTAGGGCGCGCGTTGAAATCTCAATTTTTAGCTATGCCTCAGGCCTCGTCGAGCAACTGGCTCTTGGCGACAGCGCCGAATTCGGCCAGTTTGGCGCGGATCTCGGCATCGGTGGCTTTGTCACCCAGATCACCTGTCAGCTTGCGCACGACATCTTCGTGGCCGGCTTCTTCGAAATCGGCTTTGACCACTTCCTTGGCATACGTATCGGCGGCTTCGCCGGTCTTGCCCAGAAGATCAGCCGCCCAGAGGCCCAGAAGTTTGTTGCGGCGCGCCTCGGCGCGGAATTGCATGTCGGCGTCATGGGCGAACTTGTTCTCGAAGGCGTTTTCACGATCTTTAAAGCTGGTCATGGCACGGTTCCTTTGGGGTCAACACTGTTGCTATGGATATGCCGACCCGACGCACATTGCGCAAGAGGACGTGCAGAAAATGCCGCAGGTATCAGAACCGCTCAGTTGGTCGGGGATGCCCGACAATTGTGCCATTTCCGCCGGTGAGACAGAGAAACGCGCCATTGCGGGGGCGTCAGTATCGGGGCGGCGCTTGCGACAGCGTCGCCCATGGACTAAGAGGGCGCAACCGGTCGCTTCAGACCGCGACCCCGATTGGAAAGAAACCCAATGGCACGCCGCAAGAAAATCTACGAAGGCAAGGCGAAGATCCTGTATGAAGGCCCCGAGCCAGGCACAATCGTGCAATATTTCAAGGATGACGCCACCGCCTTTAACGCCCAGAAAAAGGACGTGATTGACGGCAAGGGTGTGCTGAACAATCGGTTGTCGGAATTCTTTATGACCGGATTGAACACCATCGGCGTGCCAACGCATTTCATCAAACGTTTGAACATGCGCGAACAGTTGGTGCGGTCCTGCGAGATCATTCCGCTGGAAATCATTGTGCGCAACTACGCTGCCGGGTCATTGTCCAAACGGCTGGGAATCGAAGAAGGCACGGCGCTGCCGCGCCCGATCGTGGAATATTGCTATAAGGATGACAAACTGGGCGATCCGCTGGTCACCGAAGAGCATATCGCCGCCTTTGGCTGGGCCGGTCAGCAGGACATGGACGATATCCTCAGCCTCGCGTTGCGGGTCAACGATTTCCTGTCCGGCGTGATGATGGCTGTCGGCATCCGGTTGGTGGATTTCAAGATCGAGGTTGGCCGCGTCTATGACGGCGATTTTCAGCGGCTGGTCGTGGCCGACGAGATCAGCCCTGATTCTTGCCGGTTGTGGGATATCGAGACCGGTCGCAAGCTCGACAAGGATGTGTTCCGCCGCGATCTGGGCAATCTGACGGATGCCTATACCGAAGTGGCGCGTCGTTTGGGGGTCATGCCCAAAACGTCGCCGCAGATGGCCAAGCCGAAGCTGATCAACTGATCCGTCTGCGCCTATGGCACAGGTGGAATTTGCGTATTTGGAAAGAGAAGAAGCAGGGGGTCAGTCCCCTGCCTGGATGAGCGGAGAGCGGTCATGAAAGCACGGGTCCATGTGATGCTGAAGAACGGGGTGCTGGACCCGCAGGGCGAGGCGGTTCGCCATGCTCTGGGCGGTCTGGGATTTGAAGGTGTTCAGACAGTGCGGCAAGGCAAGGTGATCGAGCTGGAACTGGCCGACGGTACGACCGAAGAGACAGTGACAGACATGTGTGAAAAGCTGCTCGCCAATACGGTGATCGAAAGCTACAGGATCGAACTGGGCTAGGATGCCGCTGTTCTGATTTTTGATGCAAGGAATGAGATCCATGAAAGCCGCCGTCATCGTTTTTCCCGGCTCCAATTGCGACCGTGATCTGGCCACCGCGTTTGATCGGGCCGGATGCGACGTTCAGATGGTTTGGCACAAGGATACGGATCTGCCTGCGGGCACTGATATTGTTGGCATTCCGGGCGGGTTTTCCTTTGGTGATTATCTGCGCTGCGGCGCTATTGCTGCGAATTCACCGATCTGCCGTTCGGTGCGTTCCCACGCCGATCGGGGCGGCTATGCCCTGGGAATTTGCAATGGGTTTCAGGTTCTAAGTGAAACCGGATTGCTGCCGGGAGCATTGTTGCGCAATGCTGGGTTGAAATACATCTGCCGGTCGGTGCCGCTGGTCGTGGCGACGTCGGACAGCGTTTATACCCGGGGTTACAACGCGGGTGATACGATCCAGGTGCCGATTGCGCATCACGACGGCAACTACACTGCGGACGGTGACGTCATTGCGCAATTGCGCGATCAGGATCGGATCGCGTTTACCTATGGTGACAATCCGAACGGATCGACCGCCGATATCGCCGGAATTCTGTCCGCCAATCGCCGCGTTCTGGGGATGATGCCACATCCCGAGCGCGCTGCCGATCCGGCGCAGGGCGGCACGGATGGTGCGCGCCTTTTTGCCCATCTGACCGAGGCGCTGGCACAGGCGTGACTTGAGCGCGACGCGGTCAACGCCTAGCATAGGTTCATGGCCCTGACACGAACAGATGTTGACCCGCCGCCCAAGCGGAGCGGACCGCTTAGCTGGCGGGTACGCGTTGCTTTGGCCGCGCTGTTCCTGCTGGCTGTGGCCACGGTCTGGGTCACGAACGCGCTGCTCACTGACCGCTTTACCGAAACCACGCGCAACCGGGCCGAGCTGCGGCTGGCGCTCTATAGCGGCAATCTGCTGTCAGAGTTGCGCCGCAACGCCATTGTACCGCAGCTTTTGGCGCGAGACCCGGCGTTGATCGGTGCGCTCAATTCCAGTGATTTCAGCCAGAGCTCGCAGCGGCTGATTTCCTATGTAGACGAGATTGGCGCCGCCTCTCTGATGCTGCTGGATCGCGATGCACGTACCGTGGCGGCCACCGACCGCAATCGGTTGGGGGAATCGCACCGCAATGCGCCCTATTTCATCGACGCGCTACGGTCGAATGCGACAGTGTTCACCACACTTCAGCGCGAGGCAGGTGGCTACAGCTTTACCTATTCGCGCAGGCTCGACAGTCAGGGCAGTGCCATCGGGGTGATTGTGGTCGAAGTTGATCTGGGCAAGTTCGAACGCGCCTGGGCCGGGATTTCGGACGCTGTGCTGGTCACCAATTCCGAAGGCACAATCATTCTGGCAACCGAGCCGCGCTGGCGCGGGCTGACGCCAACAGCCGCGTTGCAGCGCGCGCCGCCCGATTCAGCGATTGAACGTGCCATTCAGGCCACCGCCGATTGGACCGCGCTGCCCGCGGATGCCTATGTGCAGGGCGAAGCGGTGATGCGGATCGACGGGCGTATTCCGTTCCGCGGCTGGTCGATGACCAGTTTCACTACTTATTCGTCGGTGCGCGAAAAGGTAAATGGCGTTCTGGCGCTGGAAATCATGGGCTTTGCGATTCTTGCCGCGCTGGCGTTTTATGCCCTCAGCCGAAAGACGGCGTTGCGGATGGCATTGTTCCAGCGCGAGTCGGCAGAGTTGCGCGCATTGAACCTGGCTCTACAGCGGGAAATCGCCGAGCGGGAAAGGGTGCAAGAGACGCTGGCCGTCGCGGAACAGACGCTGGCGCAAAGCTCAAAGCTGGCCGCGTTGGGCGAGATGTCGGCGGCGGTCAGTCACGAGCTGAACCAGCCGCTGGCAGCGATGAAAACCTATCTGGCGGGCGCGCGTCTGCTGCTGCGCCGCAACCGCCCGGACGAGGCGCTGAGCGCCTTTCATCGCATCGACGATCTGATCGAACGGATGGGTGCGATCACCCGCCAGCTCAAGAGTTATGCCCGCAAGGGGCAGGCCGAATTTTCCCCTGTGGATATGGGGGATGCGCTGGCCTCGGCCCTATCGATGATGGAGCCGCAGCTCAAATCCCGCAAGGTTAGGATCACACGGATTTTGCCCGATACGCCAGTGCGGGTGATGGGGGATCGGATGCGGATCGAACAGGTTATGGTGAACCTGTTGCGCAACGCGCTGGACGCCACCAAGACGGTGCCGGACCCACGGGTCGATATCATCCTGGCGCATGGCGAAACCGCGACCCTGACGGTGCGCGACAACGGCCACGGGATCGAGGATCTTGAGGCGTTGTTCGAGCCGTTTTACACCACCAAGCAGCCCGGTGATGGGGTCGGTCTGGGGCTTGCCATTTCTTCGGGGATCGTAAACGACCTCAACGGGCGGCTGATTGCACGCAACGCCGAACAGGGGGGTGCTGTTTTTGAAATGCAGCTGCCTATATTGAATGAAGAAACACGGGCGGCGGAGTAGACCATGGCCAAGGCGATGAAGATAGCGATTGTCGACGACGAAAAGGACATGCGGCAATCCATTAGTCAGTGGCTGGCGCTGTCTGGCTACGATACCGAGATTTATGCCAGTGCCGAAGAGGCGCTTGGTATGTTGGGGGCGGATTATCCGGGGATTGTGATTTCCGATATCCGGATGCCGGGGATGGATGGGATCCAATTCCTGCGCAAGCTGATGGGGCATGATTCTGCCCTGCCGGTCATCATGATCACCGGTCACGGCGACGTGCCGATGGCGGTCGAGGCGATGCGGATCGGGGCCTATGATTTCCTCGAAAAACCATTCAACCCGGACCGCATGTCCGAGCTGGCCAAGAAGGCGACCCATGCCCGCCGTCTGACGCTGGACAATCGCGCGCTGCGGCGCGAGCTGTCGGACGGAGGCCAGATCATGCGCAAGCTGATCGGTAGCTCCCCGGCGATGGAGCGTCTGCGCGAGGATGTGCTGGATCTCGGACAGGCAGATGGCCATGTGCTGATCGACGGCGAAACCGGCACCGGCAAGACGCTGATCGCCCATGCGCTGCATTCTGTCGGATCGCGCGCGGGCAAGAAATTCGTGCTGCTATCCTGCGCGGCGATGGACGAGGATACGCTGATGCGGCGGCTCTTTGGTCCAATGATGCCAGAGGACACGCGCCTTCCCGCGATTGAAGAGGCACGCGGGGGCACGCTTGTGCTCGAGGATGTTGAGGGGCTGACCGATTCTGCGCAGGCGCGACTGCTTTCGGTGATCAACGATCAGGGCAGCCCGCCCGAAACCCGAATCGTCGCCATTTGCAACATGCAGGACGAAGGGCGCACCTGCGAAGACGCACTGCGTTCGGATCTGTATTACCGGCTGGCCGCGCTCAAGATCACCGTGCCGCCGCTGCGCCAGCGCGGCGAGGATATCCTGACGCTGTTCACCCGCCTGTCCGAGCAGTATTCCGAGGAATACGGTTGCGAGGCGCCACAAGTCTCGGCGCAGGAGGCAGCACAATTGTTGCAGGCGCCTTGGCCGGGCAATGTGCGACAGCTGATCAATCTGGCCGAACGTGCGGTGCTGCAATCGCGGCGCGGTTCGGGGACGATTGCGTCACTGCTGATGAATGATCATGATGAGATGCAGCCGGTGATGACCACCGAGGGCAAGCCTTTGAAGGAATACGTCGAAGCGTTTGAGAGGATGCTGATCGACAACACGATGCGGCGGCACAAGGGGTCTATTGCTGCGGTGATGGACGAATTGTGCCTGCCGCGCCGGACCTTGAACGAAAAGATGGCCAAATATGGCTTGCAGCGATCCGATTACCTGTAGGTCGTTGCGGGCTGTTTCATCTGGCGTGTTAGCCGAGTTCGACAACGATGGGTCGGCGTTGGCACAATGCCTATGTTCCGCGTGCCGTCCGTTCGTGGAAGCATCGCTGGTTCTCTCTGCTGTCCATCCTTCGTTGGCCTACGCTTCTTGGGATTCGCGTCGGTGTAAATCATTGGAATATATGGCGATGATACCGATCACTCGGAAAATGCCTGACCCGCCGCCTTTGCGGCTTTCGTCGGTGAAACACGCGGCTGATCTAAACTGATCGGCCTTGATTCCTGATTGCGGCGTATCGTTAGGTCCCGGTCGAGCCAAACCCGCCAGCGCCACGGGCGGTTTCAATTGTAAATTCATCGACGACTTCAAATGACGGTCGGACAATTGGAACGAAAACCAACTGTCCGATCCGATCTCCGGGGCGAATTTCGATCGGCGTCGACCGCGCCTGATTGCGGTTCCAGACACTGATCAATATCTCACCCGCATAGTCAGGATCAATCAAACCAACCGTATTGCCGAGCACCAGCCCTTTCTTGTGTCCCAACCCTGACCTTGGCAACACGAGGCCCGCGATAGAAAAGTCATCGAATGAAATGGCGATCCCGGATTTTATAAGTATGGCCGGCTCTTGTGCGTTGATGGATATCACCCCGTCGACACACGCAAAGAGATCCACCGCCGCAGCCCCCTCGGTTTGAAAGCGAGGTAGTCCCCAGTCATACAACCTGGCATCCAACACCTTGACCTGCATATCCGCTCTCCAACTGCTACGATGTGTTCCTAAGGGCCTGGCCCCCAGTTTTCAACCAAGGCGCAACCGACACTTCGCCAAACCGCAGCACGGATCGCTTGTAATCCTGGTCTCGGTGCGAGGCCTGAAGCGATGTCAGTAATCTGAACCCAATGGACCGGAATGTCCTCACAGACACATCAGCCAAAGCCGGTCGTCTGTGCATTCTCGCTGGGTTGGACACCCTGACCACAGAAGCTGCAGGATCGTTGCGCGCCGTCGGATTTGCACTGTGACCTGTTCCAGATTTTCGCGATGCCCATCGCCCCGCCATTAAAGGACAAATTTGCACCCAAGAGCGGCCCGCGTACAAAATATCCTGCCCAAAAAAACTGGCGCGCAGCAGGGGCCGCTGCACGCCAGGGTTCCGTTCGGGGACGGGGGGCGCCATTACCCCCGGAACGGTGTGGGGTCAGGCCTCTTGCGCCGACATATCGCCGACAGTCAGGTCGAGCGTCACTTCCTTGCCTTTGCGCAATACGGTGAGCGAGGTTTCCGTGGTGGGCGAGGTGTCTGCTACCGCGCGCGGCAGGTCGCGCAATTCGGTGATTTCAGTGCCGTTGAACGTCAGGATGATATCGTCCTTTTGCAGACCGGCTTTGTCGGCGGGGCTGCCATCGGTCACCGCTTCGATCACCGCGCCGCGCGGGGTTTCATAGCCCAGCACATTGGCGATCTCATCGCTCATCGGTTTGATCTGCACGCCCAGCCAGCCGCGTTGGATCGTGCCGTCATCGGCCAGATCGGCGACGACCTTTTGCACCATGTCGGACGGTACGGCAAAGCCGATGCCAACCGATCCGCCGTCGGGCGAATAGATCGCGGTGTTCACGCCGATCACTTCACCTGCGTTGTTGAACAGCGGCCCGCCGGAATTGCCCCGGTTGATCGCGGCGTCAGTCTGGATAAAGTCGTCGAACGGACCGGAATTAATGTCGCGCGACATGGCAGACACGATACCGCTGGTGACGGTACCCCCGAGGCCAAAGGGGTTGCCGACGGCGACGACCTCATCGCCCGGGCGCATCGTTGCTGAGGCGCCCCAGGTCAGGGCCTGCAATGGTTTGTCGGCGTTGATCTTGATCAGGGCCAGGTCGGTCATCGGGTCGGTGCCAATCACTGTGGCGTCATAGCGCGTGCCATCGGCCAGCTTGACCGATACTTCGGCGGCATCCTGCACCACGTGGTTGTTGGTCACGATCAACCCGTCTGTACTGACGATGAACCCGGACCCAAGACCGTGCTGCGGTGGCATCTGGCGGCCTTCGGGCATCGGCTGGCCAAAGCGGCGCATGAATTCTTCGAACGGGTCATTCGAGGGCGTACCGGGACGGGCCTGCTGGCCTGAGCGGTCCGCGGCCGCCATCGGCTTTGCCGTGACTTCGATGAATACCACCGAGGGCGATACCGCCTCAACCAGATCACCATAGCCGCCTGCGGGTACGGCAAAGGCCGCCGCCGGGGCCAGCGCCAAAGCCCCGGAGGCCGCGAGCGTTGTCGCCAGCATGGCTGTGGCGAAAGGGTTTGCTTTGCGTTTGGTCGTCATTCTTCTTCACCTTGGATTGGTTGACTGCGTCTGTGCATCAGATGTGGGGGGCGTTCTGGACGGGGGCTTTGCGCCAGGTATACGGATTTGTAAGCTCACGCTGATGTGACCGTCGGCCAGGTTCAGCGGCAATCACAGGGCGTGGGCAATGATCTGCATGGCCGCTCAGGCGGATTGCCCAATTTTTGCCCGGACGCTGAAAACCTAAGCGCCTCAAGCGTGAAATTCCCTGGCTCAGACGCGAATCCGGGATGCAATTGGCCAGCAGACCTGTGATGCTCAACCAAAATCAGGGAGCAGCCCGAACTTATGGCCATCTACGCAAGCATCCATCACCTCACCCATTATAAATACGACCGCAACGTGACCATGGGGCCGCAGATCATCCGGTTGCGTCCGGCGCCTTATAGCCGGACACGGGTGATTTCGCATTCCCTCAAGGTGTCGCCGCAGCCGCATTTTGTGAATCATCAGCAGGATCCTTACGGCAACTGGCTGGCGCGGTTCGTGTTTCCCGAGCCGGTGCGTGAGTTCAAGATCGAGGTGGATGTTGTCGCCGACATGTCCGTCTACAATCCGTTCGATTTCTTTGTCGAAGACAGCGCAGAATTCTTTCCGTTCGATTATCCCGCCGAGCTGATTGAGGATCTGTCGATCTATCGCAACACACCGCCCGCCAGCGCGCAACTGGCCGAATACGTTGCCACAATCCCGCGGGACAAGACCCGGATTGTCGACTGGTTGGTGATGCTGAACGCCAAGATTGCGTCGGACATCGAATACACCATCCGCATGGAAGCAGGGGTGCAAACCCCCGAAGAAACGCTGACCAAGGCGCTGGGATCGTGCCGTGATTCCAGCTGGTTGCTTGTCAATGTGCTGCGCCATCTGGGTGTGGCCGCGCGATTTGTGTCAGGCTATCTGATCCAGCTGAAACCGGATCTGGACGCGCTGGATGGGCCATCCGGGACGGATCACGACTTTACCGATCTGCACGCCTGGGTCGAGGTGTATCTGCCCGGCGCGGGCTGGATCGGGCTGGATCCGACATCGGGCCTGTTTGCCGGTGAATCGCATATCCCGCTGGCCGCGACGCCGCATTACCAAAATGCCGCGCCGATCTCTGGCGGCTATGCTGCGGCGGGTACACCCGAGGTCGAGTTTGAATTCGACATGAGCGTGACCCGCGTCGCTGAACACCCACGCATCACCAAACCGTTTTCGGACGATGCTTGGGACCGGCTGAACGCGCTGGGGAAACAGGTCGATACCGAACTTGAAACCGGCGATGTGCGCCTGACCATGGGGGGGGAGCCGACATTCGTGTCGATCGACGATTACGAAGCCGCCGAGTGGAACACCGCCGCCGTCGGCCCGACCAAGCGCGGTTTGGCGGATGAGCTGATCCGGCGGTTGCGTGACCGTTTTGCGCCCGGTGGATTCCTGCATTACGGCCAGGGCAAGTGGTACCCCGGTGAGACGCTGCCGCGCTGGACCTTCTCGCTCTACTGGCGCAAGGACGATAAACCGATCTGGAATGACGCAGATCTGGTCGCGCTTGAGAATGCCGAAACGGGTGCCGACGCGGGCTCTGCCGGCGCGTTTATCACCCAATTTGCCCAAGAGCTGGGGATTGAACCTGACATGGCCGTGCCCGCCTTTGAGGATCCCGCCGAGTGGATCATCAAAGAAGGCAACCTGCCTGACAACGTCACGCCCGAGAATTCCAAGCTCAAGGATCCCGAAGAACGCTATCGCATGGCGCGGGTGTTCGAGCGCGGATTGACCGAACCGTCGGGCTTTGTCCTGCCGATTCAGCGCTGGCAGTCCAAGGCGACCGGACGCAAGTGGCGGTCAGAGAAATGGAACCTGCGGCGCGGGCATATCTATCTGGTGCCGGGCGATTCTCCGGTAGGATACCGTATCCCGCTGGGGGCGCTGCCCTATGTGCCGCCGTCGTCCTATCCCTACACCTACATCACCGATCCGACGGTGCCGCGCGACAGGTTGCCTGACTACGATCAGGGCGCGGATGTCGAAACGCCGGAGGTGTCGACCGATCACAAGCAGCCCGTGTCCGCCCCAACCGAGCAAAAGGCCGTGCAGGACGTAATCGAACAAGAGCTTGGCGTTGTTGGCGGTGCGGTGCGCACCGCGATGACGGTCGAGCCGCGCGATGGCAAGCTGTGCGTATTCATGCCTCCGGTCGAGGATGTCGAGGATTACCTCGATCTGATTGCGGCTGCCGAACGGACCGCGAAAAAGCTGGGCCTGCCGGTGCATATCGAAGGCTACGCGCCGCCGCATGATCCGCGCATCAATGTGATCCGCGTGGCCCCCGACCCTGGCGTGATCGAGGTCAATATTCACCCCGCTGACAGCTGGGACGATTGCGTCGCAACCACCGAGGCGATCTATGAAGAGGCGCGCCAGTGCCGTCTGGGCGCTGACAAGTTCATGATCGACGGACGTCACACCGGCACCGGCGGCGGCAACCATGTTGTTGTCGGCGGGGCGACCCCCAACGACAGCCCGTTCCTGCGCCGCCCTGATCTGCTGAAATCACTGATCCTGACTTGGCAGCGGCATCCGTCGCTGTCCTATCTCTTTGCCGGGCTGTTCATCGGGCCGACATCGCAGGCCCCCCGGATCGACGAGGCGCGGCATGACACGCTGTATGAGCTGGAAATCGCGCTGAGCCAGATTCCAGACCCGTCGACAGGCACACCGCCGCCGCCTTGGCTAGTGGACCGACTGCTGCGCAACATGATGACGGACGTGACAGGCAATACTCACCGCGCCGAGATCTGTATCGACAAGCTGTATTCGCCTGATGGGCCGACAGGACGTCTGGGTCTGGTCGAATTCCGTGGCTTCGAGATGCCGCCGGACCCAAAGATGAGCCTTGCCCAACAGGTGCTGATCCGTGCGATCATTGCCCGCTGCTGGAAGGCTCCGATCAGCGGAAAACCGGTGCGCTGGGGGACGGAACTGCATGACCGCTACATGCTGCCGCATTATCTGTGGCAGGACTTTATGGATCTGCTGCGCGATTTGGACGAACACGGTTTCAAACTTGATCCCGAATGGTTCAAGGCACAGGAAGAGTTCCGCTTTCCGTTCTGCGGTCAGGTTGAATACGAGGGGACCAAGCTTGAGATCCGTCAGGCGCTTGAGCCATGGCATGTGCTGGGCGAAACAGGCGCGATTGGCGGAACGGTTCGCTATACCGACAGCTCGGTCGAGAGACTTCAGGTCCAGCTGACCACCTCAAATCCCGAACGTTACGGCGTGACCTGCAATGGACGCACGGTGCCACTGCGCAAGACCGATACCAGTGGCGTTGCGGTCGCAGGTGTCCGGTTCAAGGCATGGCAACCCGCCGAGGCCCTGCATCCCACTCTGCCGGTCAACGCGCCGCTGACCTTTGATATCTTTGATAAATGGTCGGGCAGGGCGCTGGGGGGCTGTGTCTATCATGTGGCCCATCCGGGGGGGCGCAACTACGATACCTTCCCGATCAATGGCAATGAGGCAGAGGCGCGCCGCCTTGCCAGGTTCGAGCCGCTGGGTCACAATCCCGGTGCCTATTGGCCGCCCGCTGATCAGACGCATCCTGAATTCCCGATGACGCTGGACTTGCGCCGGGCCCCGGGGATCTGAGCCATGGACCACGCGCCTGTGCCTGAGCACGATCCGGTTGCGGGTCTGATCGCGGGATATCAGGTGCCGCGCGGTGTGGCGGACGAGATGATCGGCGCGGACGGCCAGATCCGCCCGGTCTGGCGGCCGTTCCTGCAACGGTTCGCCCGCCTCAGCCAAGAGGAAATCGCCCGCCGCTTTGCCCGCGGCGACCGGTATCTGCGCGACGCCGGCGTGTTCTTTCGTCAATACCGCGAAGAGGGCACGACCGAGCGTGACTGGCCGCTCAGCCATGTGCCGGTCCTGCTCCACGAGGATGAATGGACCCATATTACTGCCGCGCTGCGCCAACGGGCCGAGCTGCTGGAACAGGTGGCGGTGGATCTTTACGGCTCGGCGACGTTGGTGCGGGATGGGATGCTGCCGCCCGAGCTGGTGGCAGGCAATCCGGCATGGCTGCGCCCGATGGTTGGCGTGCCGCCGCCGTCGGGGCACTACCTCAACTTTATCGCATTTGAGATGGGGCGCAGCCCGGATGGGTCGTGGTTCGTGCTGGGCGACCGCACCGAGGCACCGTCGGGCGCGGGCTTTGCGCTGGAAAACCGTGTCGCCACGATGCGGGCGTTTTCTGATCCGTTCCCACAGGGGTCGACCCTCGGTTTGGCGGGTTTTTTTCGTGAATTTCGCGACGGACTGCAGGCGGCGGCACGCTATGACGACGGGCGGCTTGGGATTCTGACTCCGGGACTGGGGACTGAGACCTATTTTGAACACGCCTATATCGCGCGCTATCTCGGGCTTATGCTGCTCGAAGGCGAGGATCTGGTGGTCGAGCAGGGCCGCACCATGGTGCGCACAGTTGCCGGGCTCAAGCCGATATCGGTACTCTGGCGGCGGATGGACTCGGGTTTTGCCGATCCGCTGGAACTGGACGATCATTCGCAGATCGGCACACCGGGGTTGGTGTCGTCGGTGCGGACGGGGCAATTGTCGATGATCAACGCGCTGGGGACTGGGGTGCTGCAGACCCGCGCCTTTCTGGCCTTTCTGCCGCGGATCGCGGAAAAAATGTTAGGCGCGCCGCTGAAGATGTCCAACATTGCCACATGGTGGTGCGGGCAGGACAGCGAACGTGCCTTTGTCACCGAGAATGCCCATCGGATGATGATTGGCCCGGCGTTGTCGCAAAACCTGCCATTCGAGATCGAAAACGCGACGGCCATCGCCGGGCGGTTTCTGGACGGTCGCAACGATGATCTGGGCGGTTGGATCGCCGCAAATGCTGGTCAGCTGGTCGGCCAAGAGGCCGTCAGTCTGTCGACGACGCCGGTATTTGAACGTGGCGCGTTGGTGGCGCGACCGGTGATGCTACGGGTGTTTGCTGCGCGCACGACGCAGGGCTGGACGATCATGCCGGGCGGCTATGCGCGGATTGGCCCCAGCGATGATGCCACGGCGCTGGCGCTGCGGTGGGGCGGATCGGTGGCCGATGTCTGGATCGTCAGCGACACGCCCGCCACCTCCGAACCCGGTGGCGGATCGGAACAATCCTTCCACCGCGCCACCCCAAGCCTGCTGCCCGCACGGGCGGCTGACAACCTCTATTGGCTGGGCCGCTATGCCGAGCGGGCCGAGGGCATGATCCGTCTGGCGCGGGCCTATCACATGCGTCTGGCTGAAACCGGTCTGCCAGACGATCCGCGGGTCAAAATGATCCATGACTACCTGAAATTCAACGGTGCCGACTTGACGCAGGCATTGCCGCAAACCGTGTCAGATCAGTTGGCGAACGCCATCCGCTGCGCAGCGAAGGTGCGCGACCGGTTCTCGATCGACGGTTGGGCCGCGCTGAGATCGCTGGATGAAGAGATCACCAATCAGCGCCGCAACCTTGCTCCTGGGGACGAGGCGGCGCGGGCACTTGGGATGGTGCTGCGCGGAACTGCCGGGTTTGGCGGTCTGGTGCATGACAACATGTACCGCTTTGTCGGCTGGCGATTTCTGAGCATCGGGCGGGCGCTGGAGCGGGCGCAACACATGACGCAACTGCTGGCTGCCTTTGCCGCACCCGACGCGCCCGAGGGTAGTTTTGATGTCGCGATTGAAGTCGGCGATTCCGTGATGACCCATCGCCGCCGTTATCTGATCGAAACCAACCGCAATACTGTCATCGACCTGTTGGCTCTGGACCACCGCAACCCCCGGTCGGTGCGTTTCCAGATTTCGTTTGTGCGGCGGCTGGTGGCCGAATTGCCCAACGCCGAGGTCAATGGCGAATTGTCGGATCTGGCCCGCGCCGTCCTGCGGGTTGAGACGCAGTTGGCGGTGGCCGACGCGGCACAATTGGGCACCGAACGTCTGAATGATCTGTCCAAGTCGCTCAACAAGATCTCGGATCTTGTCACCTCATCTTATCTGACGTGATCCGCCATGTTGTATGATATCAGACTGACCATCACCTACGATTACGGCGCTCCCTCGGCGCAGGCGCGCAATGTACTGCGGGTGATGCCGCTGAACCGGATGGACGAACAGCGCCGCATCACCGGCGAACTGAGCGTCGAACCCACCCCGGCCGAGCGCGTTGACCGCAACGATTTCTTTGGAAATGCTGTGGCCGAGGTGGCGTTTCGTCGCCCGATTGAGGGGCTGGTGCTACAGCTTCAGTCGCGGGTCGAGCGGATCGCGCGGCCGTTGCGTTTTGACCTTTCGCCCCGTCGGGCGCGACTTAGGGCTGAATTGGCTGACATCGGTTTGCTGGGCCCCGACAGCCCGCACCATTTCCTGTCGCCGTCGCCGCGTGTGGGATTTGAGTCCGACATCACCACATTTGTGCGCAACATCCTACTGGATGGCGGGACGGTCCTGTCCGCCGTGCAGGATGTGGGCCGCGCCCTGCACACAGAAATGCGGTTCGATCCGGAGGCGACCGATGTGGACACCTCCCCCGCCGAAGCCTTTCGTAAACGTCAGGGCGTGTGTCAGGATTTCAGCCATGTCATGATCGCGGGCCTGCGCGCTGTGGGGATTCCGGCGGGCTATGTCAGTGGGTTTCTGCGCACCGAACCGCCGCCGGGTCAGCCGCGGCTGGAGGGGGCGGATGCAATGCATGCCTGGATCCGGGTTTGGTGCGGGTCGGAAATGGGCTGGATCGAATACGATCCCACCAACGATATTCTGGTGGGGGCTGATCACGTTTCGGTCGCGGTGGGGCGGGACTATTCCGATGTGGCCCCGGTCAAGGGCGCGGTGCGCTCTGCCGGGCCGCAGGTCAGCGACCACAGCGTCGACATGATTCCGCTGCCGGGCTGAATCAGGGGCTGCGTATTTGAGCCATTCAGGCGCGGCACGATTTTGCGCGCGTCATCTGGCGATCTGCACCAGTTCATGGCACAGAGGGCCGACGACATCACGCGATCCGAGGAGGCGCGCGCCTGTCGCATCTATGGCTGCTAGGGGGGAGAGACCGATGCAGACTGCAACCTTTCACGATCTCACGGGCGCATCGGTGTTCATCACCGGCGGCGGCTCGGGCATCGGTGCGGCGCTGACCCAGGGGTTTCTGGCCCAAGGCGCGCGCGTTGGTTTTGTGCAGCGGTCGGATGCGTCAGAGTTTGTGGCTGCAATGGCTTTGAAATACGAACATGCGCCGCTGTTCCTGCCGTGCGACATCACCGATGTTTCTGCCCTCAAAGAGGCCATCGCCCAAGTGGCCGAGACGCATGGGCCGATTTCGATCCTGGTGAACAATGCCGCCAACGACCAGCGCCACGAGACGCTGAAAATCGACGAGGCGTACTGGGACCGCAATCAGGCGATCAATCTCAAGGCGTATTTCTTTGCCGCTCAGGCGGTTCTGCCGGGAATGCAGCAGGCCGGGCGCGGAGTGATCGTCAACTTCTCGTCGATCAGCTATATGATGGGGGCGGCTGGGTATCCAGCCTATACCGCCGCCAATGCAGGCATCACCGGGCTGACCCGGACCTTGGCGCGCGAATTTGGTCCTGACGGAATTCGCGTCAACGCGCTGGCACCGGGGTGGGTGCTTACTGACCGGCAGATGGATCTTTGGGCGACACCCGAGGCCCTTGCCGCGCATCTTGAGCGACAATGCCTCAAGGATCATTTGAACCCGCAGGATGTGGTCGATGCGACGCTGTTTCTGGCGTCGAACGCCAGCCGTATGATGACTAGTCAGACGATGGTGGTGGATGGCGGCGTTGTGGTGTCGGGCTGACAATAGGGAGACGACAGGATGACAGCGGACTGGATTGCCGCCGATTGGGGGACATCGCACTTGCGGGTCTGGCTGATGGCGGCGGATGGCGCAGTACTAGACCGGCGCAGCAGTGCCGATGGCATGGGCAAGCTTGCACCTGATGAGTTTGAACCCGCACTGCTGCGACTCGTTGGGGATGCGCTGCCGGATGGCAGGCGCATTCCGGTGTTGATCTGTGGTATGGCGGGCAGCAAACAGGGCTGGTCAGAGGCGCCGTATATGGCTGTACCCTGCGCGGCCCCAAACGGCGGTGACGCGCTGGCGGTGGCAACAACTGATCCCCGTCTAGACGTGCATATCCTGCCGGGCCTGAAACAGACCCGCCCCGCTGACGTCATGCGCGGAGAAGAGACGCAGATCGCCGGCTTCATCGCCCTCAACCCCGGCTTTGACGGAGTGGTTTGCCTGCCCGGCACCCATTGCAAATGGGCGCATGTGAGTGCGCGTGAAATTGTGAGCTTTCGCACCTTTATGACCGGCGAGTTGTTTGCCCTGATCGCTGGCCAGTCGGTCTTGCGCCATTCCGTGGCGATCTGCGGCTGGGACGACGACGCCTTTGCCAGCGCGATAGAAGAGGGCATATCACGACCCGCCGCAGTGGCCGCGACCCTCTTCTCGCTGCGGGCCGAGAGTCTGCTGGACGATCTGTCCCCTGAAACGGCACGCGCCCGCCTGTCGGGACTGCTGATTGGCATGGAGATCGGCGCAGCCAAACCCTATTGGCTGGGCCGCGAAGTGGCCATTATTGGCGACGACGCTCTGGCTGGACCCTATCGGCAGGCGCTGGTTGCGCAGGCTGTGCCGGTGACACTGACCGATGCCGAACGCATGACACTCGAAGGGTTGCGTGCCGCATACAGACACCTCAAGGAGACATCCCAATGACCCGCGAACTCATCGCAATTCTGCGCGGTATCACCTCGGACGAGGCGGTGCCGGTGACCGAGGCACTGATCACCGCCGGGATCACAAAAATCGAGGTGCCGCTGAATTCACCGCGTCCCTATGACAGTATTGCGGCGATGCTGGCGGCCTGCGGCAGTCGTTCCACCATCGGGGCTGGCACCGTGCTTGCCCCCGAAGAGGTGCTGCGCCTGAAACAGATCGGCGCGCATATGGTTGTGTCGCCTGACTGCAATCAACGGGTGATCGTCGCAGCCAAAGCCGCTGGAATGCTGTCCTATCCCGGTGTGATGACCCCGACCGAATGCTTTACCGCGCTGCGCAGCGGGGCTGATGGGCTCAAGCTGTTTCCCGGCGCTCTGATTGGTCCGGCGGGGCTGGCGGCGATCCGTGCTGTGCTGCCTGAGGGCACGCGCACCTATGCGGTGGGCGGTGTGTCGGCGGCGAATATGGCCGAGTGGTTCAAGGCTGGCGTGACCGGGTTCGGGCTTGGCACCGCGCTTTACACCCCGGGATCGAGTGTGCAGGATATCGTGGCACGCGCCCGCGACATTGTTGCCGCCTATGACGCAGGCGGCGGTCAGACCGGAGGAGCCTGAGTGAGCCATCTGATCTATAGCGATACGATCTGCAAGCTTGGCGAAGGGGTGCTCTGGCATCCCGAAACTCAGGTACTCTACTGGTTCGATATTCTGGGCAACCGGCTTTATGGCCGCGACTCGCATGGCGAACGGCATTGGCAGTTTGATCGGCATGTTTCAGCCGCAGGATGGGTCGACGCGACCACGCTGCTGATCGCGAGCGAGATCGACCTCTTTACCTTTGACACCGCAACCGGCGTTGAAACCCGCGTGGTCGTGCTGGAAGAAGATAACCCGGTGACCCGCTCGAATGACGGGCGCGCTGATCCGTGGGGCGGTTTCTGGATTGGCACGATGGGCAAGGCGGCCGAACCCGGTGCCGGGGCGATCTACCGGCTTTATCGCGGCGAATTGCGTCTGCTCTACGATGACATCTCGATCTCGAACGCGATCTGTTTTGCACCGGGCGGGGCCTATGCCTATTTCGCGGATACGCCGACGGGCATCATTCGTCGCGTGGCGCTGGACACTGATGGCTGGCCGTCGGGAGAGGTCGAGGATTGGCTGGATCTGCGGGCCGAAGGTCTGCGTCCGGACGGCGCGGTCTGCGACAGTCAGGGCAATGTCTGGAACGCGCAATATGGTGCGGGACGGGTGGCGTGTTACAGCCCCGAGGGGCGCTTTATGACCGCGCTGGGACTTGCGGCAGGGCAGACCACCTGTCCGGCCTTTGGTGGCCCTGATCTGACAACGCTGTTTGTCACCTCGGCGGCACAAGGTTGTGACGACGATGACCGGATGGCCGGTATGACATTCTCTGTGCCATCGGGGTTCAAGGGGTTGCGGGCCAATCGCGTGGTGCTCTGAACTGCGGACACGGGGCGGGACCGAACCCCGCCGCGTGTCACAGTACTTTAGGCTTTGCGCGTAAACACCAATGCCATGGAATCGCGCAGTACGATCGGGCCGCTCAGATAGTCGCTGCCGATACCCGGCGTGCGCAGAACGCATTCCCAGCCAAATCCATCGGTTCCCGGCACGCCAAGGCGCAGCGGGTCTATATCCGTGGTCGGCTTGCCCTCCATATGGATCACCGCATAAACCTGTTCGCCGTCCGGCCCGTGGCGCAGTGACGTAAATACGGTGCGCCCGTCCAGCGGTTCGACGTAACCAAAGTGATCCTGTGGCCCATATGCGTTGCGCAGCCATGGACGCTGAGCGCGAAATTCACGCAGCGCCAAGGTGTAGCTCGACTGCGCCGGGTCGAGGCCGGGCAGGGAATGGGTGATGTTGCAATAGTCGTGCATGTCATCCATCCACGCCCGCGCCACCTGTTTCAGACTGGACACCGTGTAGATCGGTCCGGCCAGTTTCGGTTCGGTCGCGTTCAGCAGCCGGGCAATATCTTCGAGATCGTATTCAGTGACCGCAACCAACGCTGGCAGGAACTGACAGAACCGGGCCAGATCACCGCGCGTCTCAAACCCCAATTCCTTGAGGCGGCGAAAGTTGTAGGGAATCGAATAGCTGTAGACGTCGACCTGCCATTTAAGGCTGATCGCCTCTTCGGCCACCACTTTGACGCCATAGCGGTCGTCCTGATTGCGGATGAACCCCCAGGATGCCCGCGCCATCGCATTGAGGAAATCCATCGGCACACCAGGCAGGGCCACATAGGTCAGCGCGTGAACGGCGGGGTTGTCATAAGCCTTGTCGAGGATCTCCATCCAGCTTTGGCCGAGGCGGGTGTTGATGTTCATATCCTGACTGACCTGCGTGCCACGACGCAGGGTATCGTGGTTCGACGTGCCCGAGATCCAGTTCGCTCCGACCGTCAGGCATTCGCGGATGCGCCAGTATTTTCCCAGCCAGAATGTATACAGGAACGGCGTGTTATGTGCGAATGTCAGCGGCCCCCACTGGAACACATCATCGTCGCGCTGCTTTTCAATCACTGAGCGATAGGTCGAGCTTAGCTCCCAATCCTCATCGGGCCAGGGGCGGCCATCCTCAAAGACAAACCACGGACGATAGCGGGTACCTGCCACCTCCTGAACGATATCCGCCATGCTTTGCAGGTAGTCGTCGTCGTGTTGCATCGTTTGCGTCGTCGGATCCCAGAATTTGAAGTCCTGCGCCCCGTCGACGCGCACGCCGTCCGCACCAAAATTCACTTTGCGCCGCTGCATTTCCAGCAGGATCGCGCGGACAGCAGGGTTTTGATAATCTAGGTTCTGGCCATACATATTTGGCCCGGCAAAGAAATGGTGGTTCAGCGCGCGCTGCCCCTGATTATCGGAATGGCCGTAGACCACATCAAAAACCAGTTTCTTGGGTTTCCCGGGGAAATTGTGCAGCGCGCAAGCCAGATCGACCAATTCGTCCGGGCGGCCGGTTTCCAGCAGCACCGGGTTCACTGTCGCCATGCCGGCAATCACGATGTCATACCCCCAGTTGGTGGTATTGGGCCGCAGCAGCGAAACGGTGAGCGAATTTTCCGTGACCTCCGATTCCTCCCAGAAATCGGGGCCGGTCTCATAAACCGTGGTCGGCTCGACCGGCAAAAGCTGCACGGAGTCGTAGCCCATGAAAAGCTCGTCCGCCGGTTCCAACGGCAGATCGCGTGAGACCCGTTCAGCGAGGCGTTCGAACTGCCGGGTGAGGGCGGCGATCGTGCCGCCGGCGGTTGCTGTGGGCACATGGATTTGCAGGATATTCGACGGCGGGCCGAACTTGTGTGGTGCCTCACCCGCGCGGTCCTGCCAATACGCCTGATCGGTGCGCGCGGCCTGCATGGCGTCGACGTCATATAGTTCGGCCGGCGCCATCGCACCAAGGGGCAGCGACATCGCCAGCGGATCAAGAATCCGGTGCCAGCCGCCGTCGCTGTCACGCCATGTGATGGCGTAGAAGTCGCCAATTTGGGTCCGATTGCCCGGCCGCATTCCGCGCACAGCCGAAAAACAATGCGCATCCAGCCGGATCACCGGCACTGTCACCCGTTCAAACTTTACATCCTGATGCGCCACCGTCAGATCCATCGGGTCAACGGAATCCAGCAATTCTAGGAAGATGTCGCCCGATGGCACTCGCAGATCCTGCAACTCGGGGATCCAGAAGCCGAACAGCGCCACATCGCCTTCGATCTGGCCGCCCAGATAGCGGGCGATTTTCTGTTCAGCTTCGAACATCGTCGGAGAGGAGGTCAGGATTTCCTGACACAGATAGGCCCGTGCGCGGGCGGCGGTTTCGTCAAAGATGATGCGGTCGTACAGGGCCATGCGGCCTCCACTGGCTTTGGTTCAGGTGATCACATCGGGCGCGGTGCGTCCGGTGCGCTCGGCAATTCCGGCGATAGCGTCGGCGGCGGCGATCACCGCAGCCAGCGCTTGTTGCGGATTGTCCTGCATCCGCGTCGGATCGGTTTCGACCCGTTCAAGGTAGACGCGCAGGGTGGCCCCTTCGGTCCCGGTACCTGACAGGCGCAGCACGATCCGTGCGCCGCCCGACAGGGTGATCCGCAGGCCCTGACCTTCGCTGCGTGACCCATCCACTGGGTCGTCATAGGCAAATTCATCGGCAGTTTCCACCGTCAGCCCGGCAAAGTCGCGCCCCGGCAAGGTCGCCAGCTGCTGGCGCAGATCATCGACCAGTTTTTGGGCAGCGGCAGAATCGACCGCCTCGTAATCGTGCCGGGAATAGTAGTTCCGGCCATACGTCGCCCAATGTTCGGCCATCAGGTCAGCCACCGATACCTGGCGTTTCGCCAGAATGTTGAGCCAGAACAGTACCGCCCAGAGACCGTCCTTTTCCCGCACGTGGTCGCTGCCGGTGCCGGCAGATTCCTCGCCGCAGAGTGTGGCCAGACCTGCATCCAGCAGATTGCCAAAGAATTTCCAGCCGGTTGGCGTCTCGTAACAGGCGATTCCCAACCGTTCGGCCACCTGATCCAGTGCGCGGCTGGTTGGCATTGATCGCGCGACACCGGCCAAGCCCCCAGCGTAACCTTTGACATGGGTGGCATTGGCCGCCATCGCAGCCAGAGAATCCGAGGGGGTAACGTAGATGCCGCGCCCGACGATCATATTGCGGTCGCCGTCGCCATCTGATGCCGCACCGAAATCCGGGGCGTCCGGGCCAAACATGGTGTCCATCAGATCCTTGGCCCAGATCGGGTTGGGGTCGGGGTGGCCCTGACCAAAGTCGGGCAGGGGGATGCCGTTGACAACCGATCCCGGCGCGGCGCCCAGCGTATCCTCAAGAATAGCAGTGGCATAGGGGCCGGTGATGGCATGCATGGCGTCGAAACTGATGCGAAAGCCGCCGGCAAACAGCGCCCGGATTGCGTCGAAATCGAACAGCGTTTCCATCAGCGCCTGATAGTCGGTGACAGGATTGACGACCTCGATCTGCATCTTATCCAGAGCGGTGGTGCCGATGCGGCCCAGATCGACATCCTGCGCGTCAAAGATGTGGTATTCGGTCAGCGTTTTGGTCGCGCCAAAAATGCGCTCGGTCACGCCTTCGGGTGCGGGACCACCGTTTGAGACGTTGTATTTCACACCAAAATCGCCATCCGGCCCACCGGGGTTGTGGCTGGCGGACAGGATGATGCCGCCATCGGCATTGCGCTGGCGGATCAGGTTGGACGCGGCGGGGGTGGACAACAGGGCGTTCTGTCCGACAATCACTTTGGCTGCGCCACTCGCCGCGGCCATGCGCAACACGACCTGCGCTGCGCGGTCATTGAAATGCCGCCCGTCGCCGCCCAGAACCAGCGTTTTGCCCTGCACGCCGCCGATGCCGTTCCACGTCGCCTGAATGTAGTTTTCCAGATAATGCGGCCCCATGAAGACGCGGGTTTTCTTGCGCAAGCCGGATGTTCCGGGTTTCTGGCCCTCAATCGGCTGAGTTGCGATGCTGTGCAGGGTCATGTCGGTTTTCTCCTAACGTCCATGTCGTTTCATCGTGGCGGCAACCCGCGCGAGCCGTGGGTCAGCGCCGATTTTGCGCGGCCCCATGGGCAGACGCTGCCGCCAGTTGGGGTATTCGCTGACCGTGCCGGGAAGGTTCGGCTGTTCGAGGATATCAAGGACATTCTCGACCTGAACCGCCACCAGCCGTGATGCGGTCGCCCCCAGAAAATAGTGCATTGTGTCGACGCTCCCGGCATCTTCGGATGGTGAAAGAGCCGTATCCAGCGCGGCAACCTCGGCTTTGCGTTGAATCTGCGCCTCTGCCGCGACATCTGCGGTGACCGAGCCAAGCGATTCACGCAGGCCAATCTCGTGACCTGCACGCCAGCCGCGCCATGTGGGCAGATCATGGGTGCTGAAGCTGGCGATGGACGCCTGTGGATAGCTGTCAGGGCGGTGAAAGCGCGGCGGATCTGCCCAGTCCTGTTCAAACATCGTCAACCGGCAGCCAAGGATGCCTGAGTCCGCCAGCGCGGTTTGCAACCCTGCGGGAATGTTGCCCAGATCCTCGCCGACAATGACGGCGCTGGCGCACGCGGCTTCGATCCGGACCACGGCCAGCATCGCCTCCAGCGGCATCTGCACATAGGCACCCGGCGCACCGTCGGGCACCCAGTAGGCCCGGTCGAACCCCAGGATGTGGTCGATGCGCAACGCACCGGCAAAGCGCAACTGTCGTCGCAGCGTCTGCGCCAATGCGCCAAACCCATCGTCAATCAGTGCATTCGGGTTGAACGGCGCCAGTTGCCAGTTCTGACCATCACGGGCAAAGGCATCGGGCGGCGCACCAAGCGACGCACCAAAGGCAAAGCTTTTGCGATCCTCCCAGGTTTCAGCACCATGCGGATGGGTGCCCACGGCAAGGTCCAGATACAGCCCCAGGCGCATTCCATCATTCCGGGCGCGGGTCGCTGCCGCACCAAGCTGAGTCTCGGCCTGCCATTGCAGCCACATATGAAACCGAAGTTGGGGGGCAAGCGCCTGCATCTCGGCCTCAACCGCTGCGGATTGCGGATTCTGCAGGGGAAGCGGCCAGTGATTCCAGTAAGGGCCGTGGCGTTCCGACAGCGCCTGATGCGCGGCAAAGCTGCGCAGGCTGGTCCCGCCCTGCGCGATATATGCATCGAAGGCTGGATCGTCTCCGCCGGCGGCGAACTGTGCGAACGCCGCTTTGAGCGCGGCCAACCGTGCCGGGATCTCGGTCGCGTAGTCGATCAGTGGGCCGCCACCCTGTGTGGTTTCAGGGACCGCGATATGCAAGCTCGACAGGCGGCGGCGGTGTGACGGGGTGTAGGGGCTAAAACCGCCGGGATCGGTGGCAAAGCCGGCATGCACAGGGTTGAGGCCAAGGAAATCCGCGCCGTGTGCCGCAGCGCCCGCTGTCATCCGCGCCAGATCGCCATAGTCGCCCACACCGCCCTGCGCCGGGGGGCGCAGCCCTGCCAGCGGCACGATCAGCCCCCAGAGCCGGGGCGGCAACGGCAGGCGCACAGGGGCGACCAAAAGCGTGCAACGCGCATCTGCGACATGCAGAATATGTCGGCCAACGGGCAACTGGGGCAATCGTGGTCCGCGCCCTTCATGCCACAGACCGCCACTGCACAGGATCTGCCAGTCAGTCACGGGGCTGAGGCCAAGGTCTGGCCGTTCACCGGATCGCACCACACACCATCGCGGTAAACCGCCAGCCTGCGCGACGTCCATCGCCAGACGTTCGGCCGCGTCCGCCGCCGAGGTGACGGGTTCACCCAGCGCGGCCAGCAGCGCCAGCTGCGTGTCGGTACGTGTCACCCGCAGCGTCCCGGTGACATCGCGAAACTCGGGCACAATGCCCCTGGCCGCGGCAAGCTGCGCGATCGGATCAGCCATCCATCCGCTCCAATACCAGCGCCAGCGTCGATTCCGCCGCCATCTTCAGTTTGCCCTCGCGGATCACTTCCGCATCGCGTTTCGGCTGCGCCGTGTCGATGTACAGCACCCAGGCTTTGGTCCGGGGCGGTTCGGGCAGGATCAGGTCCAACGCATCCCCCGAATTAAAGGCCAGCAGGATTGCCTCTTCGCGCACGGCATACCGCGGCGTTCCCGAAGCTGTGCGCATCTCTGCACACAATACCCGCAACGCCGGATCATTCCAGTCCGCCTCTTGCATTTCCTGGCCGTCCGAGCGCCACCAGAACAGATCCTCGATCCCGTCGACCAGCCGTTCGCGGGCATGTAGAAAACGCTTTTGCCGCATGATCGGATGCGCCTTGCGAAAGCCGATCAGCTTTTGCGTAAAGATCATCAGGTCGGTGTCGGCATTGGCCCAGTCGACCCAGCCGACCTCGTTGTCCTGGCAATAGGCGTTGTTGTTGCCGCCCTGACTGTTGCCCAGCTCATCCCCCGCGAGGATCATCGGTGTGCCCTGGCTCAGCAGCAGGGTGGCCAGCATGTTGCGTCGACGTTTGCTGCGGGCGGACAGGATGTCAGGATCGTCGGTCGGCCCCTCAACCCCGAAATTGTCTGAATAATTGCTGTCGTGGCCGTCGTTGTTGTCTTCTCCGTTGGCCTCGTTGTGGCGTTCAAGATAGGCGGTGGTGTCGGCCAGCGTATACCCGTCATGGGCGGTGATCAGGTTGACCGAAGAGGTGGCGAACCGCCCCGAATGGTCGAATTGCACCGCTGATCCGGTCAGCCGTTCGGCCAGATCGGGCACCATGCCGTCATCACCGCGCCAGAACTTGCGCACATCGTCGCGGTATTTGTCGTTCCATTCGGCAAAGGGCGGTGGAAAGCCGCCCAGTTGGTAGCCGCCGGGGCCGATGTCCCACGGCTCTGCGATCAGTTTTACGCCGGTCAGGACCGGATCCTGTCGCAGCGCCTGAAAAAACGCGGCATTGCGGTCAAAGCCGTTGTTGTCGACCCGGCCCAGCGAAGCGCACAGATCAAAGCGGAACCCGTCGACATGCATCACCTGAACCCAGTAGCGCAGCGAATCCATTACCATCCGCATCACCATGGGATGATCCATGTTCACCGTGTTGCCGGTGCCGGTGTCGTTGATGCAGTGACGCTTGTCCTCGGCCAGTCGGTAGTAGCTGGCGTTGTCGAGGCCGCGAAAACTTAGCGTTGGGCCCAACTCGCTGCCCTCACATGTGTGGTTGTAGACCACATCCAGAATGACCTCGATCCCGGCTCCGTGCAGGCGGGCCACCATGTGTTGGAATTCGTGAATGCCGTCCTGAGTCATGAACCGTGGATCTGGCGCGAAAAAGCCCAGCGTCTGGTAGCCCCAATAGTTGGTCAGCCCCTTTTCCACCAGAAACCGGTCGTTCAAAAACGCCTGCACCGGCAGCAGCTCGATCGCCGTGATGCCCAGCCGGGTCATATGGTCCAGCATCGCGTCTGAGGCCAGTGCCAGAAACCCACCCTCGGTTTCGACATTGGGATGTAACTGGGTCAGACCTTTGACATGGGCCTCGTAGATCACGCTGCGGGCGAGGGTGGTGCGCGGCCGCTGGCGCCGTCCCCAGTTGAAACTGGGATCCTCGACCACACAGCGCGGCATATACGGCGCGCTGTCACGGGTATCAAAGCTAAGGTCGCCCGTCTTGGCGCCGACGGTATAGCCCATCAGCGCATCGTTCCATTCAGGGTGTCCGGTCAACCGCTTGGCATAGGGGTCCAGCAACAGCTTGTTATAGTTGAAACGGTGGCCTTCTTCTGGCGCATAGGGGCCGTCAGCGCGCAGCGCATATAACTGACCGGGGCGCAGTCCGGCAATATAACCGTGCCAGACATCGCCTTCGCGTTCGGGCAGATCAAGGCGGTGCAGCTCGGTCTTGCCGTCGGGCGAGAACAGGCAAACGGTCATGCGCTTTGCATGTTCGGAAAAGACGGCAAAGTTCACCCCCTCGCCATCGAATGTTGCACCGAGGGGGGCAGGACGGCCTTCGGCCAATACGGGTATCTGGGTCATGGAGCCTTCTTGAGCGAGTCGTATAGCGCGGCGTAGTCACGCGCGGACTGATCCCAGCCGACCGGATGCGCCATCGCGTTGCGCATCATGGTTTGCCAGACCTCGCGGTTATGCCAGAGCGCACCCATACGCACCACAGTTCCGCGCAAAGACTGCGCGTCTACAGGAAAGAATTGCAGGCCGGTGGCGACTTTTGCAGCAATTCCAGCCGCGCTGGCCGGAATAACGGTGTCGGCCAGCCCCCCGGTCAGCGACACCAGCGGCAATGTGCCGTAGCGCAGACCATAAAGCTGCGTCAGACCACAGGGTTCAAACCGCGACGGCACCAAAATGACATCGCCGCCGGCAATCAGCTGATGCGCCAGTTCTTCGTCATAGCCGATGCGGACTGACACGCCGGTGTTCCGCTCAGCCGCGTTGCGGAATGCCGTCTCAAGATCGGCGTTGCCGGACCCCAGCAGCGCAAGTTGCGCGCCAGTGGCCAGCAGGTCGGGCAGTACCTCCAGCAGCAGGTCCAGCCCCTTTTGTTCCGTCAGGCGCGAAATCACGACGCAGAGCGGGCCATCCGACGGCGGCAACCGCATCACCTTGCGCAGGGCGGCGGTCTGTTTGGCTTTGCCTGCGGGGGTCTTGTAAGGGGGCGTCCAGGCATCAAGGTCGATGCCGTTCAGGATGCCGCTGACCACTGCACGCCGGTCACGCATGACCCCATCCAGTCCCATGCCGAATTCCGGCGTCATCAGTTCGGCCGCATAGGTCGGGCTGACGGTGTTGATCGCGTCCGAATAGACCAGTCCGGCCTTGAGCGCGGAAATCTTGTTGTAATACTCAAACCCCTGCGGATGGAAACCGTGCAGCGGCAGACCCAGCGGTACCGCGCGTATTGCAGGGGCCAGCCCCTGAAAGGCGATGTTGTGCACTGTCAGCAGCGTTGCCACCCGATCTGCCGCGCCCATCTGTTGCAGATAGACCGGCGTCAGCCCGGCCTGCCAGTCGTGCAGATGCAGAACCTCAGGATTCCAGCCTTCGATCCCATCGGTGGCGATGCGGGCGGCGGCAAAGCTGAGGGCCGCGAACCGTTCGGGATTGTCCGGCCAGTCCTTGCCATCGGGGCCAAGGTAGATCGACCCCGGCCGGTCATATAGATGCGGCGCCTCAAGCGCATAAAGCACGGTGTCGCCCAGAGCACCGCGCCGCACCCGGACCGGCGCGCCGTACATGTCGCCCAGATCGAACGCCACCGGCGCCTCTGGCCCCAGCGCCGCCATCACTGCCGGATAGCCGGGGATCAACGTGCGCATTTCGACACCCGCACCGGTGAGCGCAGCGGGCAGGGCGCCCGCCACGTCCGCCAACCCGCCGGTTTTCACCAATGGCACACATTCCGAGGCGACCGACAAAACCCTGGTCATAATGCGGCGTCTCTCCGATCCAGCATATCCTGAGTGATCAGGGTCACGCCGCCTTCTGAAACACGGAACCATTTGCCGTCCTCATCCGGATCTTCGCCCACCACCAGCCCTTCGGGGATGTGTACGCCGCGATCAATCACCACTTTGGTCAGCCGCGCGGAACGTGCCACATTCACATATGGCAGCACCACAGCCTGATCGAGCGCCGCAAACGAATTGGTGTGTACCTGCGTGAACAACAGCGACTGGCGGATCTCGGTCCCGGAAATGATGCAGCCACCCGACACCAGCGAAGAGATCGCCACGCCGCGCCGGTTTTCTTCGTCATGGATAAACTTGGCCGGTGGCGTGCTTTCGGCATGGGTCCAGATCGGCCAGGATTTGTCCCACATATCCAGATCCGGGGTGAAATCCGTCAGGTCGATATTCGCCTTCCAAAAGGCGTCAACCGTTCCCACGTCGCGCCAGTAGGCCGGGGCGTCGGGCGTATGGCGCACGCAGCTGTCGGTAAACCGATGCGCCTGCGCCTTGCCGTTTTTAACGATGTCCGGGATCAGGTCGTTGCCGAAATCGTGCGACGAGTTCGGATCGGCGGCATCAGCAATCAGCAGGTCGCGCAGAAAACTCCATTTAAAGACATAGATCCCCATCGAGGCCAGCGCGACCGTGGGATCGTCAGGCGTGCCCGGCGGATCAGCAGGCTTTTCGAGGAACGAGGTGATGCGGTCGCTGGCATCCACCGCCATCACGCCAAAGGCGGACGCTTCGGATCGTGGAACGGTGAGGCAGCCGATGGTGACATCCGCGCCGCTTTCGACATGCTGGCGCAGCATCGCCTCGTAATCCATCTTGTAGATGTGATCGCCGGCCAGGATCAGGGCGTAATCAATGTCATAGCTGTCGACGATGTCGATGTTCTGCGTCACCGCGTCCGCCGTACCGCGATACCACGCCTCATCCCCGCCACGCTGCGAAGCGGGCAGAATATCGAGGAATTCGTTGCGTTCGGCGCGAAAAAAGTTCCAGCCGCGCTGGCAATGCCGGATCAGGCTGTGCGCCTTGTATTGGGTTGCCACCGCCATCTTGCGGATGCCTGAATTCAGGGCGTTGGACAGGGCAAAGTCGATGATCCGTGTCTTGCCGCCAAAATAGACGGCTGGTTTCACCCGGCGATCCGTCAGCTCTTTCAGGCGCGATCCGCGCCCTCCGGCTAGGACAAAGGCCATGGATCGGCTGGCGAGCCTCTGGGTCGACCGTGACATATGATTTCCTCCCTGAAATGCGGCCTTTTGGCCGTTTTATTTATCTTGTCGAAAAGGGCAGCGCCACGAATGGGGCGCTGCCGCGCAGTCTAGTCCCGGATCAGGAACAGGGTGGACAGGGGGGGCAGCACCACTGTCGCGCTGGCAGCCTGTCCATGGCTTGGCACTGCCTCAGCAGTCACTGCGCCCATGTTGCCCCGGTCGCCACCACCATACAGCCCGGCGTCGGTGTTCAGCGCCTCGCGCCACGTGCCCTCGGACGGCAGGCCGATGCGATAGGCCGGATGCTCTGCTGGGGTAAGGTTGCAGATCACTGCCACCTCGGGGTCGCCGGGGTGGCCACGACGGATCCAGGCATAGACCGATGCTTCGGCATCGTTCGCCTCGATCCACTGAAATCCTTCCGGGTCCACATCCTTGACATGTAGGGCAGGAACCGACGCGTAAAGTCTGTTGAGATCGCGCACCAGATTTTGGATACCCTTGTGCGCGGGCCGTGCCGCCGCATCCCAGTCAATCTGGATATCGTGGTTCCATTCCTCTGGCTGGGCGAATTCCAGCCCCATGAACAGCAGCTTCTTGCCCGGATGCCCCCACATAAAACCGTAATAGGCCCGCAGGTTGGCAAATTTCTCCCACTCATTGCCGGGCATGCGCTGCAACATACTGCCTTTGCCATGCACCACTTCGTCATGGCTGATCGGCAGGACAAAGTTTTCGCTAAAGGCGTAGTGCAGACCGAACGTCATCTGATGGTGGTGATGTTTGCGGTAAATCGGATCTTTGCTGATGTAATTCAGCGTGTCGTTCATCCACCCCATGTTCCATTTGAACCCAAAGCCAAGTCCGCCATCGAAAACCGGGCGCGATACCTTGGGGAATGATGTGCTTTCTTCGGCGATTGTCATGATGCCCGGACATTCGCCGTAGGTGATCGTGTTCATCTGTTGCAGCATTGAGATGGCTTCGTAGTTTTCGCGCCCGCCATCCTTGTTTGGGACCCATTCGCCGTCCTTGCGGGAATAGTCGCGGTAAAGCATTGAGGCGACTGCATCAACCCGCAGACCATCCACATGGTATTCATCCAGCCAATACAAGGCGTTGGCGGTCAGGTAATTCGCCACCTCGCGCCGGCCGTAATTGTAGATCAGCGTGTTCCAATCCTGATGGAATCCCTCGCGCGGGTCGCCATGCTCATACAGCGCGGTGCCGTCGAACTGGCCGAGACCGTGTTCGTCAGACGGGAAATGCCCCGGCACCCAGTCCAGGATCACCCCCAGCCCGGCGTTGTGCGCGGCATTTACCAGATCGCGGAATTCATGCGGCGGTCCGTGGCGCACCGTCGGCGCGAACATACCAACCGGCTGATAACCCCACGACCCGTCAAAGGGGTATTCGCTGAGCGGCATAAATTCGATATGGGTAAAGCCCATATCGCTGACATAGGCGACCAGCTCGTCAGCCGCCTCGACATAGGAAATCGGGCGACCGCCCTCTTTGCGACGCCACGATCCCAGATGCACCTCGTAGACCGAAATCGGCGCCTCGCGGCTGTTGGCCTGTGCGCGCGTGCCCATCCAGCCGGTGTCGGACCAGCCATAGCCGCCAATGTCGCGCACGACCGATGCATTTGCGGGTGGGTGCTGCGAGCCAAAGCCAACCGGATCGGCCTTGAGCGGCATCATCACCCCATGGGCGCCGACAATCTCGTATTTGTAGACCGTGCCTTCGCCAAGTGCGGGAATAAAGATCTCCCAAACGCCGGTCGATCCGCGTCGCCGCATCACATGCCGTCGCCCGTCCCAGAGGTTGAAATCCCCCACAACAGATACGCGCCGCGCGTTCGGTGCCCAAACAGCAAAGGATGTGCCCTGCACGCCCTCGTGTTCCCGCACATGCGCGCCAAGGCATTTCCAGAGGCTGCGATGCGTGCCTTCACCCAGCAAATATTCATCAATCTGGCCCAGAACCGGGCCAAAACGGTAGGCATCCTCGACCTGCCAGGTGGTGCCATCGGCACTGCTGCCGCGCAGGGAATAGGGTTTGTCGCCCGGCACCTTGCCCCGGAAGATGCCCGGCAAGGGTTCGAGCGGTTCAAGAGAGTGCGCTTTGCCGTCAATCAGCGCGTCCATACGGACGGCGCCGGGATCGAATGTGGTGACAAATCGGTTCCGGCCCACCTTGTGCGGGCCCAGAACGGCGAAGGGATCATCGCAACGCGCGTCAGTCACGCGTTGCAACAGATCGAGGGTCTTGGGGTCTATTTCCTGTGACATGATTAAGAGCCTATGCTTCCTGTCAATTGGTTCAACCCCCTAGCGTGTGATCACCCGTCGCGCAGGGCCTTGGCGTGCCAGATATCTGCCATGTATCCCCGGATCGTGCGATCCGACGAAAACCAGCCCGACCGCGCGGTGTTCAGGGCGGCCATCCGCATCCAGTTGGCCGTGTCGGCGAATGCAATGTCGACCTCGCGCTGCGCGCGCCAGTAATCGGTGAAATCCGACGAGACGAGAAAGTAGTCCGGCCCAGTCAGGTTTTCCACGATATTGGCATAGCGGTCTTTGTCGCCGGGCGAAAAGACGCCGTCGCTGATCGCTTTGAGGGCCGCTGCCAGTCGCGGATCGGCGGCGACCGCCTGTGCGGCGTGACCGTCGATGGCGCGGCGCGCATCAACCTCGTCGGCAGTCATGCCGAAGAGGAAGAAATTGTCGGCCCCGACATGTTCGCGGATTTCGACATTGGCTCCGTCGAGCGTGCCAACAGTCAGCGCGCCGTTCAGGGCGAACTTCATGTTGCCGGTGCCCGACGCCTCTTTGCCTGCGGTGCTGATTTGTTCCGACAGATCAGCCGCCGGGATCAGCCGTTCGGCCAGTGTGACGTTGTAGTTGGGCAGAAAGGCGACCTGCAACACATCCCGTGTTTCAGGGTCTGCATTCAGAATGACAGCCACATCGTTGATAAGGCGGATGATATCCTTGGCAAAGAAATATCCCGGCGCGGCTTTGCCGGCGAACAGTTTTAGACGCGGAGTCCAGTTCGCACCGGGATTGGCCTTGACCTCTTGCCACAGGGCGATGGTTTCCAGGATGTTCAGGTGTTGGCGCTTGTATTCGTGCAGACGTTTGATTTGCACATCAATGATCATCGCCGGGTCGACTTTGATCCCGTGCGCGTCGCCCATCCAATTTGACAGTTCTGCCTTGTTGTCCAGCTTGGCCTTGGCATAGCGGTCGAGCCAAGCGGCGTCTGCCACATGCGGCTCCAACCCCTTGAGCTGATCCAGATCGTCGGCCCAATCTTCGCCGATGGTGTCGGTGATCAGCGACGACAGGCGCGGGTTGCACGACAGCAGCCAGCGGCGCGGCGTGACGCCGTTGGTCTGGTTCAGGATGCGGTCCGGGTGCAGCCGATGCAATTCCTTGAACACGGTGGTTTTCATCAACTCGGTGTGAAGTGCCGAGACGCCGTTGACCTTGTGCGCCATGATGAACGACAGCTCGCCCATCTTGACCTGACCCTCGGCACGGGCCGACACCTTGCGACTGGGATTGGCCTTGGCATGCGCGTGGTCAATCTGATCCACGATTTGCAGATGGCGCGGCAGCAGCTTGCCAAACAGCCCCTCGGGCCAGGTCTCCAGCGCCTCGGGAAGCAGCGTGTGGTTGGTATAGCTCAGACAGCCCTGCGCCAGATCCATCGCCGCCTTGAAGGTCAGGCCACGTTCGTCATGCAGCAGCCGAACAAGTTCGGGTCCAGCGATGGCCGGGTGGGTGTCGTTCAGCTGGATCGCCACCTTGGCGGGCAGCTTGGTGATATCGTCATATTCGCTGTCGAACCGGCGCATGATGTCGCGCAGCGCCGACGAGGTCAGAAAGAATTCCTGCTTGAGCCGCAGTTCCTTGCCCTGTTCGGTGGTGTCGTCGGGATAGAGAACGCGGCTGATGGTGCGGGCCATTGCCTCGTCCCGCGCAGCGGCGGCAAAATCGCCGGTGTTGAAACTGTCGAGGTCGAAAGGGTCCACGGCCTTGGCGGACCACAGGCGCAGCGTGTTGGCCCAGCGGCCCTGCCAGCCAATGACGGGGGTGTCATATGCTTCGGCATCGACAAAGCTGTCGGGCGTCCATACGGCGGTTTTGCCCTTGGTCGTGACGCTGCCGCCAAATCCCAGCCTGAACCGCGCCTCGGGGCGCTCAAATTCCCAGGCGTGGGGTTGCAGCAGCCAGGTTTCCGGCGCTTCCATCTGTTTGCCGTCGACAAAGCTTTGGCGGAACAACCCGTGTTCGTAGCGCAGGCCATAGCCATACGCAGGGCAACCCAGCGTCGACAGGGATTCGAGGAAACAGGCAGCAAGTCGGCCCAAGCCGCCATTGCCCAGCGCCGCATCTGGTTCGTCCAGCAAAACGGTGTCAAAATCCTGTCCCAATCCGGCCAGCGCGTCGCGCGCCTGATCGACCAGACGCAGATTGACAATCCCATCCTCAAGGAGACGCCCGATCAGGAATTCCATCGACAGGTAATAAACCCGTTTGCCGCCCTCGGCGTAGGTCTTTCGCGTGGCTGCAAACCAGCTGTCCACGATCTGGTCGCGCACGGCCAGGGACAGCGCCATGCGCCAATCCTGCACCTGCGCATGGCCGGGATCCTTGCCCAGCGCATAGGTCAGGTGCTTCAAGATCGCATCGCGAAACTGTTCCGCGGTAAGGGTGTTTCTGCTGACCATATTCATCGTAAATTCCGTCCCGTGGTGGTTTCCGTTGGGGTTTCGTTATCGCTAACAGGCGCTCTGCGTGCTTGGCAACTGTTCAGCGCGGGCGCTCCGCCCGCCTCCTGTGCATCTGACTTATTATTGAGCCGATGACCCGCCTTGGCGAGGGGTTAGCCGTCTTGCGCCAGTATTTCTGCCAGATGTCCCGCCGATCCGGTGAGAGCTGCATAATCATCAGTCACTAAGTGAACAGGGAACTGCGCCATAAAGGGGCCGAACCGGCCCTTGTCGGCGAACGCTTCGGCAAATCCCATCCGCAAAAGGTGCGGGCCAAAATGCCGGACCACGCCACCGATCAGGTAAATGCCGCCGAAGGGCAGCATGACCAGCGCCAGATTGCCCGCGACCCGGCCAAGGATGCGGGTAAAGACCTGCACCGCCCGTTCGGCCCGCGGATTTGTCCCCGACTCGACCGCCTGCATGATCGCAGCAGCGTCGAGCGGCTCTGCGCCGCCATCCTCTTCGCAAAGCCAGGCATAGACCCGTTCGAAGCCGCGGCCCGACAGGACATCCTCGACCCCGGGAGTGCCGTGTTTGCGGGCGATGAAATCCATCAGCCGTAACTCTTCGTCATTCTGAAGGGGCAGGGTGATGTGGCCCGATTCCGACGGCGGTACCAAAGTCTGCCCGCCCAGTCGGAAAACGGGGGCCGCGTTCATGCCGGTTCCGACGCCGATCACCAGTTTGGCCGCATGTGGGCCGGGCGTTGTGCCGGGTAGCAGTTCGGTCAGGCTGTCATGGCCCAAAAGGTCGACCGCATGGCCTTGTGCCTGAAGGTCATTCAGAACGGCAACCGTGCGGGCACTGGTCGCGTCGCGGATCATGTCGCGGTCCACGGTCCAGTCCAGATTGGTTAGCCGCCCAACCCCGTCGCGCACCGGTCCCGCCATGGCGACACAGGCGGCCTCAGGGGTAACGGATTGTTGGCCAAGGTAGTCGGTCAAAACCTCGTGCAGCCCGGAATGGTCCGCATTGCTATAGCGTCGCGCCGTGTCCCGCAGCACCTGCGTTCCGCGTGTCAGTGCCACCCGCGTATTGGTGCCGCCGATATCTGCGACAACGGCGATGAGGTCGGATTGTTCGGCCATGCTCTACTCTTTCAATGCCCGCGCCACAGCGTGGTAAGATTCTTTGGGGGTGCGTTCAAGGCTGTCGAAATCTACATGCACGAGGCCGAACCGCTTTTCATAGCCCAGCGCCCATTCGTAATTGTCCATCAGCGACCAGATGAAATAGCCCTGCACCGGCACTCCTTCTGCAATCGCCCGACGCACCGAGTCCAGATGATCGTTGATATATGCGATGCGGGCCGGGTCGCGGATCACACCGTCGTCGATCACATCAGGGCTGGCCATGCCGTTCTCGGTCACGAACAGCGGCAAATCACCGGTATATTCTGCCGCCGTCCGTTTGAGGAATTTATACAACCCTTCAGGATAAATCTCCCAATCCATAAAGGTCTTGGGCAATGGGCCTTCGACCTCGTCCAGATGGGGCCAGGGGCCATCGTTTGGGGCCAGCACCTTGCGGGTGTAGTAGTTGATGCCGCACCAGTCCACGGGGGTCTGAATGACAGGGAAGTCGTCCTGCCAGCCTTTGGGCAGGTGCTGCTCCATTCCCGCAAGAACGCTGTCGGGGTAGCGGCCTTTGAACACACCATCGAGGTAGAAGCGGTTGTAATAGCCGTCATAGGTGTCGGCAGCGCGCGCGGCACCTGCGCTGTCGTCCACCGGTTGCGGCCATTCCATATTGAACACGGCGCCAAGGTTATCCATGCCAAGCCCCCGCATCACCTGCGTCGCGCGGCCATGGGCCAGCAGCACATGGTGCATGGCGCGGGCGGTGGCGCGGATGTCACGTAGGCCGGGCGCGTGCAAGCCCAGAAAGTGGCTGATCCATGCGACGCACCAGGGTTCGTTGATTGGGGCGACCGAATGCATTCTGTCGCCAATCCGGCCCATGATGACTTGGGTAAAATCCGCGAACCAGTTGCCGATATCGGGATTGCGCCAGCCGCCCAGATCCGACAGCGGCTGCGGCAACTCCCAATGATACAGCGTCGCGCAGGGTTTGATCCCGCGTTCCAGCATCGCATCCGTCAGCCGGTCGTAGAAATCGAGACCCTCGGGGTTCGGGGTGCCGCGCCCTTCGGGCAGAACCCGTGCCCAGGATGTGGAAAACCGATAGCTGTCGAATCCGGCGGTGGCGACCAGATCCAGATCAGCTTCGTAGCGGTGATAGTGATCGCAGGCGCGCAAGCCGTTTTCGGCCCGCACCACATTGCCCGGCGTGGCAGCAAAGCTGTCCCAGTGCGTCGGCCCCGCACCGCCAAAACCGTGTCCCTCGATCTGGTAACTTGATGTCGCGGTGCCGAACTGGAACCCCTGCGGAAAATCGCTTCGTTTGTGTCGCATGAGGGCTCCTTAGGTCTGGCGCGGGCGGGCAGGGCCAGTGGACCGGCCGAGGATCAGTTCCGCTTCGAGCATGAATTGCAAAGGCGCGCAATCCGGCTCTGCGATCATCCGCAACAGCATTTTTGCCGCCCGGTTGCCCGCGTTGCGGACCGAAGACCGCACTGCGGTAAATATCGGTTCATCCGTGCCGTTGGGCATATAGCTCAGATCATCGTCATGCGTGATGACGGACACGTCGCGCCCCATTTCCAGGCCACGATCCGCCAATGCGCGCCGCACGCCGATGGCCGTCACCATGGAGGAGGTCAGAAACGCGGTCGGCGGATCGACCAGCGCCAACATCTCGGAGGCGGCGCGAAAGCCCAGCACCTCGGTCATTTCGCCCTGTCGCATAAGGGCTGTATCCGGGGCAGTTTCGGCAGTCGCCAACGCGGCGAGATATCCTTCGCGCCGCCTGTGGGCAAAATCCATGAACTCCAGCCCGTTGATCAACGCGATCCGGCGGTGCCCGAGATCGGTCAGGAATCCTGCGGCCCGTTCAAAGGCGCGGCGGTTGTTCATGTCGATCCAGGAATAGGGCCTGGTCACATCCGACGCGCGGCCATGTACCACAAACGGCAACCCCAGCGACGTCAGCAACCCGATCCGGCTGTCGTTCATCCGGGGACCATGCACGATAATGCCGTCGACATTGCCCTTGTCGCGGATGTTGCGATAGAGCCGCGCCTCGTCGCCATCCTCGACCAATGTCAGCACCATATCGTATCCGGCCTCGACATAGGCCTCGGACGCGCCGGTGATGAAGTCGCCGAAGACCGGGTTGACCATCTCGTGTTTCTTGGAGGTTGAGATGATGTGCCCAATCGACATCGCGCGCCCGGTGGCCAGCCCTTTGGCGCGGGCGTTGGGGGTATAGTGATGTTCGGCGGCGGCCTTTTGAACCCGCAGGCGCGTGGCCTCGCGCACCTCGGGATAGCCGTTCAGCGCCCGGCTGACCGTGGTCTGGGACAGGTTGAGATGCTCAGCCAATTGTTTGAGGTTCATGGCGCGACAGGTTCCAAAGCGCTTTCAAATTTCAGCTAGGTTAGCCGATAAAACAGCGGGTGGGAAAGTGGTTTCTGGCGCGCAACCTTTAGCTGTATATCAGTATTGGATTGGTTTGAAATGGCGCACTACCCCATTGACAGGTTGCACGAACTGTTTAAGCCTGATCCCGTCCAAAGCGCTTTGAGTTTGTCGGCTGAGATGAGTCCCGAATGCCCAAGCGGTGACGCAAGATCTGGGAGGATTTTTGATGAAACAGACATTAATGACGGGGGTGGCGCTGGCGGCGCTGACCGCCGGTGTAGCCCATGCCGAAAGTCATCTGCCGTTTACGCCGGGCGAAGGTGCATTCGACTGGGATGGCTACAACACCTTTGCCGACGCCTATGAACTGTCCGGCCAGACGGTCGAGATTACCGGCCCCTGGACCGGCAATGAAAAGGAAAAGGTCGACAAAGTGTTCGACTACTTCACAGAAGCCACGGGGGCGACGGTCAACTATTCCGGATCTGACAGTTTCGAGCAGGATATCGTGATTTCGACCCGCGCCGGATCGGCCCCCAATCTGGCAGTGTTTCCGCAGCCGGGTCTGGCCGCTGATCTTGCGTCGCAGGGCATGTTGACGCCGCTGGCGGATGGCACTGCCGAATGGGTGGCCGAAAATTTCGCTGCCGGTCCGTCCTGGGTCGATCTGGGCACTTATGCCGGTAAGGACGGGACCGACGCGCTCTATGGTCTGTTCTACCGCGTGGATCTGAAATCACTGGTCTGGTATTCGCCCATCGCCTTTGACGAGGGCGGCTATGATATCCCCGAAACCATGGAAGAGCTCAAGGAGTTGACGCAGCAGATCGTCGATGACGGCGGTACGCCGTGGTGCATCGGGCTGGGGTCTGGGGCCGCGACCGGCTGGCCTGCGACCGACTGGGTCGAGGATCTGATGCTGCGCACGCAAACGCCTGCGGATTATGACGCTTGGGTTACGAATGATCTAAAGTTCAACGATCCCAAGGTGATTGAGGCGGTTGAGGAATTCGGCTGGTTCGCGCGCAACGATGAGTTTGTGAATGGCGGCGCCTCGGCTGTGGCCACGACCGATTTCCGCGACAGCCCGGCGGGCCTGTTTACCATCCCGGCGGAATGCTACATGCACCGGCAAGCATCGTTTATCCCGGCCTTCTTTCCCGAAGGCACCAAGGCGGGCGAGGACGTGGATTTCTTTTACTTCCCGGCCTACGCGGAAAAAGATCTGGGCAAGCCGGTTCTGGGGGCTGGCACGCTGTTCGCCATTACCAAGCCGTCCGAGGCCACGACTGCGATGATCGAATTCCTCAAAACCCCGATTGCACATGAATTGTGGATGGCGCAGGGCGGTTTCCTGACCGCTCATGCAGGTGTCAATCCGGATGCCTATGCCGATGACAGCCAACGCGCGCAGGGCGCGATTCTGGGCAATGCGACCACGTTCCGCTTTGACGCATCCGACCTGATGCCGTCCGAGATTGGTGCCGGGGCGTTCTGGTCTGGTATGGTGGATTACACCACGGGAAGTGACGCGGCAGATGTCGCAACCGAGATCCAGTCCCGCTGGGACGCGATCCGCTAAGGCGGACCCTTCAGATACGATCCGCCCCCGCCGATACGTTTGACCGGGGGCGGTTTCTACTGTGCACTGGCGCGATCCGCGCGACGGGTCAGTCTGCAACCAGATCAAGCACGTATCGGTCTGCCGCGATCAGGACAGGAGATCCACATGTCGCCAATGCTTCAGGGTTTCATCACGATCATCGTCGGCGTTGGCGGATGTGTCGGCTATTTCTACCTGTCCAACCTGATCCTCGACAAAGTTATCTTTCCGCAGCGCAATGACGATCAGGGCCGCAACATCAACCGCGCCACGCTGGTGCGGCCATGGTTGTTTCTGTTCCCGGCGATGTTCGCGCTGGGGCTGTATCTGGTTTATCCGGTCATCGGCAGCTTCGTCCGGTCGCTCTACAATCGTTCGGGCGAGGAGTTCATTGGCTTTGGCAACTACGCGTCGATGTTCGCCGAAGAGGGGTTTCGTACCGCGCTGTTGAACAACATCCTCTGGGCGCTGGTGGTGCCTGCCGGGGCGACATTCCTGGGTCTGCTGGTGGCACAACTGACCGACCGGCTGCGCTGGGGCAACATCGCGAAATCGCTGATCTTCATGCCGATGGCGATTTCTTTTGTCGGCGCCTCGCTGATCTGGAAATTCGTCTATGCCAATGATGCTGACATCGGCATCATCAACGCGGTGCGGGATTTCATCGGTCTGGGTCCGGTCGACGTGCTGCAGATCCCGTTCTGGAACAACTTCTTCCTGATGGTGATCCTGATCTGGATACAGACCGGTTTCGCCATGGTGATCCTGTCCGCCGCCCTGCGTGGCATCCCCGAGGAAACCATCGAGGCGGCGATCATCGACGGTGCCAACCCGTTCCAGATCTTCTTTAAGATCAAGGTGCCGCAGATCATGGGCACCATCGTGGTTGTCTGGACAACGATCACCATCCTTGTGCTCAAGGTGTTCGACATCGTCTATGCCATGACCGGCGGTAATTTCGATACCGAGATCCTGCCAAGCTACATGATGGATTACATGTTCCGCGATGACGGGCGGGCGACCGCAGTGGCCTTTGTCATCATGATCATCGTGCTGCCGGTGATGATCCAGAACATCCGCCAGGCCCGCAAAGAACTGCGCTGAGGAGAGCATCATGGACAATATCGCCGGACAGAAGACCTCGCTCTCCATCGTGACCAACATTTGCGTGGTGGCGCTGGTGCTGATCTGGCTGATTCCGACCGTGGGGCTGCTGGTGTCGTCGTTCCGGGACCGCGAGCAGATCTCGGAAACCGGGTGGTGGGCGTCGATGTTCCCGGTGGAGCAGGCGTTCCGGCTGTCGCCGGACCCACAGGGCGTCAGCCGCGACGGCGCGCTCTACACCTTCTCGGGCAACCTCTTTGTTGATGGCAAAGGTTCTGTTTCGGGCTTTGGCATCACCGGGCGCGATCCGGGGGCGGCAGAGCCGGGCATGACCTACGGTCGGCTCAAGCTGGTGGTGACGGAAACTGACGGCTCCACCGATGAGGAGAATTACGAAACCGCCTGGCCCGCGGATGGCCAGCCCGAGGTGCCCGAGACCGATGAGGATGGCCGCCCGGTCACCGATTTCTACATCGACCGCGCGCTGACGGTGCAGGCCAATGGCGATTTCATCTGGGCGCAGGACAGCGAGATCAGCCGCGCGCCGACGCTATATATCACCGCCGAACAGCCGCCAGAGTTCGGGCTGGACAATTACCGCCAGATCCTGACCTCGGACAACATGGACCGCGCGTTCATCAACACGCTGACGGTGACAATCCCGGCGACGATCATCCCGATCCTGATCGCCGCTTTTGCCGCTTATGCGCTGGCCTGGATGGATTTTGCCGGGCGCGGATTCCTGATCGCCATGGTGGTCGGCCTGCTCGTGGTGCCGCTGCAACTGGCACTGGTGCCGCTGCTGCAACTGCACAACAAGATCGGCATCGGGCAATCCTTTCTGGGGATCTGGCTGGCGCATACCGGGTTCGGCCTGCCCCTGGCCATCTACCTCTTGCGCAATTACATGGTCGGCCTGCCGCGCGACATCATCGAAAGCGCCAAGGTCGACGGTGCCACCGATTTCCAGGTCTTCACCAAGATCGTGCTGCCGCTGTCGTTTCCGGCGCTCGCGTCGTTCGCAATCTTTCAGTTCCTGTGGACCTGGAACGACCTGCTGGTGGCAAAGGTGTTCCTGCCCTCGAACAGCGAATCCTGGGTGATGACGGTCAAGATCGCCGACGACCTGCTGGGGTCGCGCGGCGGTGACTGGGGGATCCTGGCTGCGGCGGCATTTGTGTCGATCGCGGTGCCGCTCTTTGTGTTCTTTGCCATGCAGAAATACCTCGTCCGGGGCCTGCTGGCCGGCTCTGTCAAATAAACGAAAGTTTCCCTTTATGAACGTATTGGCGACCCAATCTGCGCCCGCTGACGCCACCGATCGGGATTGGTGGCGTGGCGCGGTGATCTATCAGATCTACCCCCGCAGCTTTCAGGACAGCAACGGTGACGGTATTGGCGATTTGCTGGGTATCGCGCAACGGTTGCCGCACGTGGCGTCTCTGGGTGTCGATGCGATCTGGATCTCGCCCTTCTTCAAGTCGCCGATGAAGGATTTCGGCTATGACGTGTCGGATTATTGCGATGTTGATCCGATGTTCGGCAGCATCGCGGATTTCGACATCCTGATCACCACGGCGCATCGGCTGGGGCTGAAGGTCCTGATCGACCTGGTGCTGTCGCATTCGTCGCAGGATCACCCGTGGTTTGTCGAATCCCGCGCCAGCCGCGACAATCCCCGCGCCAACTGGTACGTCTGGGCCGAGGCCAAGCCGGACGGCACGCCGCCCAATAACTGGCTGTCGATCTTTGGCGGATCGGCCTGGCAATGGGAGCCGACGCGCTGCCAGTACTACCTGCACAACTTTCTTGCCGAGCAGCCGGACCTTAACTTTCATGAACCATCGGTGCAGGGCGCATTGCTGGATGCCGCGCGGTTCTGGCTTAACCGGGGTGTCGACGGCTTCCGGCTCGACACTATAAACTTTTACGTTCACGACGCACAGCTGCGCGACAACCCGCCACTCCCCGAATCCGAGCGTAACCCGATCACCGCGCCGGCGGTGAATCCCTATACTTGGCAAAACCATCTCTATGACAAGACCCAGCCCGAAAACCTAGATTTTCTGCGCAAATTCAGGTCGTTGCTAAATGAATACAACGCCACCGCTGTGGGAGAAGTCGGTGATGACCAGCGCGGACTCGAGATATTGGGGCAATATACTGCTGGTGATGATTTGATCCACATGAGCTATGCGTTCGAATTGCTGTCGAACCACGTCCCAGACGCGCCATATGTTGCCGAGGTGATGGAGCACCTCGCGCGGGCTGCCCCCGATGGCTGGGCCTGCTGGGCGTTTTCCAACCATGATGTGCCGCGCCATGTGTCGCGCTGGAAATTGACCGACGCCGCCACACGCGCCTTTACCACGCTGATGATGTGCCTGCGCGGGTCGGTTTGCCTGTATCAGGGCGAAGAGCTGGCGCTGCCCGAGGCGGATGTCGCATTCGAGGATCTTCAGGACCCGTATGGCAAACGGTTCTGGCCCGCGTTCAAAGGGCGGGATGGGTGCCGCACGCCGATGGTGTGGGAACCGTCGAACCAGAATGGCGGCTTTTCACAGGGTCATCCCTGGCTGCCGGTCAGTCATGAACACCTGAACCATGCGGTGACCACGCAAGAGCAGGACCCGGCGGCGATGCTGCACCATTATCGTCGTGCATTGGCGTTCCGCCGCAACCATCCGGCGTTGGCCAAAGGCAGCATGTCGGACATGCAGGCCACCGGAAATGTGCTGCATTTTATCCGCACGGACGATAATCAAACCCTCTTTTGCGCGTTTAATCTGAGCGGCGATCCCAGCAGCATCGACATGCCTGCAGGTGCCTGGCATCAGGTTGGCGCCGAACTCGGCTCTGCCGCGTCGGCGCCTGACGGGCGACTGCATCTTGGCCCCTGGCAGCCTTCTCTGGCTGTGCTGGCGCCCCAACCATCACGTTCTTAGGGAGGGAACAGCATGGCCAACCTCAAGCTGACGGACGTCGCCAAAACCTATGGGGGTGCCGTCAATGTGTTGAAGGACATCAACCTGGACATCCAGCAGGGCGAACTGATCGTCTTTGTCGGGCCGTCGGGCTGCGGTAAATCCACCTTGCTGCGGATGATTGCCGGATTGGAAAAAATCACCGACGGGACGCTGGAAATCGACGGTCAGCGGGTCAACGATGTGCCCCCGGCGCAGCGCGGCATTGCCATGGTGTTCCAAAGTTACGCACTTTATCCACATATGACGGTGCGCGACAACATGAGCTTTGCGCTGAAAATTGCCAAAAAATCCAAGACCGAAATTGATGCCGCCGTGAACAAGGCGGCGAAAATTCTGCAACTTGAACCCTATCTCGACCGTTTGCCCAAGGCGCTGTCGGGTGGGCAACGCCAGCGGGTTGCCATCGGTCGCTCCATCGTGCGCGATCCCAAGGTCTATCTGTTTGACGAACCTCTGTCGAACCTCGACGCTGCCCTGCGTGTCGCCACCCGGATCGAGATTGCGCAGCTCAAGGAATCGATGCCGAATTCGACGATGATCTATGTCACCCATGATCAGGTCGAGGCGATGACGCTGGCCACACGTATCGTCGTGCTGGCGAATAAGGGGATCGCGCAAGTCGGAACGCCGCTTGAATTGTACGAACGGCCCAACGGCGAATTTGTGGCGCAGTTCATTGGCTCACCCGCGATGAATCTGATGCCGGGTGAGGTGGTCGGCACCGGCGAGCGAACTACAATTCGCATGAACGGTGGCGGCACGGCGGTATCGCTATATCCTTCCCATGCGGTTGATATGGGGATCAAGGTCAACGTCGGCGTGCGGCCCGAGGATTTTCTAGAGGTGCAGCCGGGCGCTGACTACATCTTTGACGGCAAGGTCGCCATCACTGAGGCACTGGGCGAAGTCACGCTGCTGTATTTCGAAAAGCAGGACGGCGGTGACGCGATCATCGGCAAGCTGCCGGGCATCCACTCCGGGTTACGCGGGACCAGCGTGAAACTGGGCGCGGTGCCGGAAAAGGTGCATCTGTTCCACAAGGGCATTTCGCTGCTGTATCGCTGAATTGACAAGGCCAAAGCATCGTCGCCAGTGTCCCAAGTGTACTTGAGGGCTGGATCACCCAAGCATTGGGTGCGCGCGGCACACGATCTGGTCAAATCGCGAAAATGTTCCACATTTGTTCGCTCTTTTGAGTTGGCGAAACCCGGGTCGTCAACTATGTCTTAACCGAAAATTCCGGGAGCTCTCATGGCTGAGATGAAGTTTATCGAGGTGCGCGGCGCGCGCGAACACAACCTCAAGAACATCGACGTGGATATCCCGCGCGACCAACTGGTTGTGATTACGGGACTTTCCGGCTCGGGAAAATCCTCGCTGGCGTTCGATACGATCTATGCCGAGGGGCAGCGCCGCTATGTCGAATCGCTGTCGGCTTATGCGCGGCAGTTCCTCGACATGATGGAAAAACCTGATGTGGATCACATCTCGGGGCTTAGCCCGGCCATTTCCATCGAACAAAAGACCACGTCGAAAAACCCGCGCTCGACCGTCGGGACCGTTACGGAAATCTACGACTATATGCGGCTGCTTTTTGCCCGCGTCGGGACGCCCTACAGCCCTGCCACTGGTCTGCCGATTGAGGCGCAGCAGGTGCAGGATATGGTCGACCGCGTCATGGCAATGGAGGAGGGGACCCGCGCCTATCTTCTGGCCCCCATCGTGCGTGACCGCAAAGGTGAATATCGCAAGGAATTCCTGGAGTTGCGCAAGCAGGGGTTCCAACGGGTCAAGGTTGATGGGCAGTTCTACGAGCTGGATGAACCGCCCACGTTGGACAAGAAGTTCCGCCATGATATCGACGTTGTGGTCGACCGTCTGGTGGTTCGCGAAGGGCTCGAGACGCGGCTAGCTGACTCGTTCCGCACCGCGCTCGATCTCACATCAGGGATCGCCATTCTGGAAACTGCGCCCAGCACCGATGATGCGGATGCCGAGCCTGAGCGTATCACTTTTTCCGAGAATTTTGCCTGCCCGGTCAGTGGTTTCACCATCCCCGAGATCGAGCCGAGGATGTTTTCGTTCAACGCGCCGCATGGGGCTTGTCCGTCCTGTGACGGTCTGGGGGTCGAGCTGTTTTTTGACGAACGGCTGGTGGTGCCGGATGCGGATCTGCGCATCGGTGACGGCGCGTTGGCGCCGTGGCGCAAGGGCAAGTCACCCTATTTTACCCAAACGATTCAGGCCATCGCCAAACACTATCAGTTCGACCCGAAGACCAAGTGGAAAGATCTGCCCGACAAAGTACAGGAGGTGTTTCTGCGCGGTTCAGGCGACGAAGAGATCAAGTTCCGCTATGATGAAGGCGGCCGGGTCTATCAGGTTGAACGGGTGTTCGAAGGCGTCATTCCCAACATGGAACGTCGCTACCGCGAAACCGACAGCGCCTGGGTACGCGAAGAGTTTGAGCGGTACCAGAACAACCGCCGCTGCGGTACCTGCGAGGGCTATCGCCTGCGGCCCGAAACACTGGCGATCAAGATCGGCGGGCTGCACATCGGCCAAGTGGTGGAAAAATCCATCCGCGAGGCATTTGACTGGTGCGAAACTGTTCCCGGCGACCTGACCAAGCAGAAGAACGAAATCGCCCGCGCCATTCTTAAGGAAATCCGCGAACGCGTTGGATTCCTGAACAATGTCGGTTTGGAATACCTGACCCTTTCGCGCAGCGCGGGCACATTGTCGGGCGGGGAATCCCAGCGGATCCGGCTTGCATCGCAGATCGGCTCGGGTCTGACAGGGGTGCTTTACGTGCTCGACGAACCCTCGATTGGGTTGCATCAACGCGACAACGATCGGCTGTTGCTGACGCTCAAAAATCTGCGCGATCAGGGCAATTCCGTGCTGGTTGTCGAGCATGACGAAGAGGCGATCCGCGCGGCGGACTACGTCTTTGACATCGGTCCGGGGGCCGGTGTGCATGGTGGACAGGTGGTCAGCCATGGCACGCCGCAAGAGATTGCAGCCGATCCGAACAGCGTGACGGGTCAGTATTTGTCAGGCACGCGAGAGGTTCCTGTGCCAGCGATACGGCGCAAGGGAAATGGAAAAAAACTCAAAGTTGTCAAGGCGACAGGTAATAACCTTCATTCTGTAACTGCAGAGTTTCCATTGGGGAAATTTGTCTGTGTGACCGGTGTGTCCGGTGGCGGGAAATCCACCTTGACCATTGAGACTCTCTACAAGAATGCCGCGATGAAGCTGAACGGTGCGCGCGAGACACCAGCCCCCTGCGAGACGATCAAGGGATTTGAACATCTCGACAAGGTGATCGATATCGACCAGCGCGCCATCGGACGCACGCCACGGTCGAACCCGGCGACCTACACCGGGGCGTTCACCCCGATACGCGACTGGTTTGCAGGACTGCCAGAGGCCAAGGCCCGGGGCTATAAACCCGGCCGGTTTAGTTTCAACGTCAAAGGCGGGCGGTGTGAGGCATGCCAGGGCGACGGCGTGATCAAGATCGAGATGCATTTTCTGCCCGATGTTTACGTCACCTGTGAAACCTGCAAAGGTGCGCGCTACAACCGAGAGACATTGGAAGTTCGCTTTAAAGGCAAGAGTATAGCCGATGTTCTCGATATGACGGTTGAGGATGCGCAAAGCTTTTTCCAGGCTGTGCCGTCGGTCCGGGAAAAGATGGATGCGCTGGTGCAGGTCGGGTTAGGCTACATCAAGGTCGGTCAGCAGGCCACAACCCTTTCAGGCGGAGAGGCGCAGCGGGTCAAGCTGTCCAAGGAGCTGGCGCGCCGATCCACTGGTCGCACGCTCTATATTCTGGACGAACCGACGACCGGCCTGCATTTCGAAGATGTGCGCAAGCTGCTGGAAGTGCTGCATGAACTGGTCGAACAGGGCAATACGGTGGTGGTGATCGAACACAATCTGGATGTGATTAAGACCGCCGACTGGATCATCGATATCGGGCCAGAGGGCGGTGACGGCGGTGGGCGGATCGTTGCGGTGGGCACACCGGAACAAGTCGCCACCGCGAAGGACAGCCATACCGGGCGCTACCTCAAACCGATGCTTGAAGGGCGCAAGGTTGCCGCTGAATAGGTAACGCTGTTTATCCGAGCCGCCATGCGCCGTTGAAAATTTTCTTGAAAAGAAAATTGAAAAGAAAATTGAAAAAATCTTGAGTAAGATTTTGGCGCATGGTGGGTCGGCTGGTGATTTGTGTCAGCTTCGTTTGCGTGTTTCGAACCGCGGGAGCATTGCGCTGAAATCCAGACCCTTGCCGTTCTCATCCTCGACAAACTGACCGTAAAGCTGGGCCGCCGATGTGCCCATCGGGGTGTCTGCGTTAACCGTTTCTGCTGCCTGCTGTGCCAGTCGCAGATCCTTGAGCATCAGCTCGGCAGCAAATCCGGGGGCATATCCGTTGTCAGCAGGTGACATCGGCCCGATTCCAGGCGCAGGGCAGTAGGCGTTCATTGACCATGAATACCCCGACGAGGTCGAAACCACATCAAACATCGCTTGCCTGTCGAGGCCAAGTTTGTCCGCCAAAGCAAAGGCTTCGCAGGTGGCGATCATGGTAACGCCAAGGATCATGTTGTTGCAGATCTTGGCAGCCTGACCGTTGCCCGAGGGGCCGCAGTGAACAGACTTTTGTCCCATGATATCAAAGAGATCCTGCGCCTTTTTTACGCCATCGGCTGGTCCGCCGATCATGAAGGTAAGGGTGCCTGCGCTGGCACCGCCGATGCCACCGGACACTGGCGCATCCAGGGCAAGCAGACCAGCCTCTGCCGCGTCTGCTGCCACCGCACGGGCGCTTTCCACATCGACGGTCGAGCAGTCGAGGAACACGGCGCCGGGCGACATTGCGGGGATCACCTCGCTTGCCACCGCACGCAGGATGGCACCATTGGGCAGCATGGTGATGACCACATCCGCGCCCTGAGCGGCCTGGCCGGCTGATGCTGTGCTTTGAACACCGTCGATGGCTTGTGGTGCGGTGTCGTACCCCTGCACCCGGTGTCCTGCACGTGCGAGATTGGCGGCCATCGGACCACCCATGTTCCCCAGACCGATAAAACCGATGATCATGCCTGTCTCCTGTTGTTCAAAGTTCAGTTTGTCTGCCCCCAGCGGTCGCAGCATCCGCGACACATCGGTCAGCGGGACAGTGTCGACGGAATGCCGCCACTTTGGGGTCCGATCCTTGTCGATGATCGCAGCGCGGATGCCCTCGAGGAAATCGCTGTGCTCCATGGCACGGTGGGTATAGCGATATTCGAGTTCCAGCGCCTTGCGGATATTCGGCGTTCCGGCCCGCATCCGGTGCAGCATTTCCAGCGTGCAGGCCATCGACAGGGGGGCATTTCGCCCGAGTGTTTTCAGCGCCCCGACGGCAAACTCTGTGTCGGACGCGCGCAGCAGATTCACCACATCGCGTAAGCGTTCGCCGCCAAAATTTGCGTCGATCTGTTGCGCAAGGTCGTGCAATTTGCCCGGTGGCGGCGTCGTGCATTTGTCGGGCAGACCGCGAATGTCGCCGCTTTTTTCGAGGTGATCGATCAGCGCGGGCCAGGTGGCTTGCGGCACATAAAAGTCTGCAAAACCGGCAAAAATCGCATCATCCGCCCCCATACGTGCCGCCGTCAGTCCGAGGTATTCCCCCAGCCGCCCCGGCGCACGGGCCAGCAGATAGGTGCCGCCAACATCAGGGATCAGACCGATTCCGCATTCCGGCATGGCGATGCTGCTGCTTTCGCAGACCACGCGGTGCGACCCGTGGCAACCGATGCCGACGCCGCCGCCCATGGTAAACCCCTGCATCAGGCTGACTACCGGTTTTGGGTATTCGGCGATCAATGCGTTCATGCGGTATTCGTCGCGCCAGAACGTACGGCCAAAGCCAAAATCGCCTGCCTTGCCGGTGGCGTACATCTTGGCGATGTCGCCACCGGCGCAGAACGCCTTGTCGCCAATTGCGTCGATCACCACCAGCGCAACCGCGTCGTCGTGCTGCCAGCATCGCAGCGCTGCATCAATTTGCAGGCACATATCATAGCTCAGTGCGTTCATCACCTTGGGGCGGGTGAGGGTAATGCGACCGGCACGACCGATTGTGCGGATTGAGATTTCAGACATCATGCAGCCAGCATCTGCCGCGCGACGATCAGGCGCATGATTTCATTGGTCCCTTCAAGGATTTGATGCACCCGCAAGTCGCGCACAAGTTTTTCGATGCCGTAGTCTGCCAGATAACCATAGCCGCCATGCAGTTGCAGGCATTGATCAACAATCCTCGATCCGGCCTCGGTGACAAACTTTTTGGCCATGGCACAGTATTTGGTCGCGTCTGGCGCGCCGGTGTCCAGCTTCCATGCTGCTTGGCGCAGAAAGACCCGCGCCGCCTGCAACTCGATTTCCATATCCGCCAACCGGAATTGCAGCGCCTGAAACTGGTCAATGCTCTGGCCAAAGGCCTTGCGCTCGCGCATGTAGGCCAGCGTCATGTCCAGCCCGGATTGCGCCGCGCCCAGTGAACAGGCCGAGATGTTCAGCCGTCCGCCATCTAGCCCATTCATGGCGTATTTGAAACCCTGTCCCTCATCGCCGATCAGGTTGTCGGCGGGTACCGGGCAGTCGTCAAACTGCACCTGACGAGTCGGCTGCGAACGCCAGCCCATCTTGTCCTCAAGACCGCCAAAGCTAAGCCCGGGTGCGCCATCCTCGACCAGCATGGCAGAGATCCCGCGCGCGCCGTCCTCGCCCGTGCGCACCATGGTGACATAGCCATCCGAATAGCCACCGCCCGAGATGAACGCCTTGGTCCCGGTCAGTGTGTAGCCTTCGTTGGTGCGCGTGGCGCGGGTTTTAAGCGCTGCTGCGTCCGAGCCTGAGCCGGGTTCGGTCAAGCAATAGCTGAGGACATATTGCATGTTCAGAACGCCCGGCAGCACCCGTGCCTTGAGTTCCTCAGATCCGAATTCGTCGATCATCTTGGCGCACATGTTGTGAATCGACAGAAAGGCCGCGACCGACGGGCAGGCCATCGACAGCGCCTCGAACACCAGCGTCGCGTCCAGCCGGGTCAGGCCGGATCCGCCGCTGTCCTCACTGACATAGATACCGCCAAGGCCGAGAGCCGCGACCTCGGGCCAGAGAGTTTTCGGGATCTCGCCTTCGGCCTCCCACTTGCGGGCATGGGGGGCGATCTGGTCCTGGCCAAAGCCGTGAGCCATGTCGAAAATGGCGGTCTGTTCTTCGGATAATGCGAAATCCATGTGGCCCTCGTTGGTTGGTGCGAACGGAACGATCGTTTGGATCGCGAGTGTTTCAGCAGTTTTGCAAACGCCCCGGCCAAGCCGCGTCAGGGCAATCTTGGCGAGAGCGATTGAAGCGTCGCTCACTTTATGGTAGAGTCATTACATTCTAAGCTGTACTTTAAGGATTTTATTCATGACCAAACACATTTCCATACCCTTGCTCATCGTCGCGTTCTGCGCCCCATTGCCCGCTAAAGCCCAGAACGACGGTACCTTTCTCGACAGGGCGCCAAAGGGCGCTGGCAACGAAGGCGTGCTGTACACAGATCATGTCACGGAAACCTTCTGCGCTAACTTCTTGAATGGCTGCGAGGTCACACCGGACAAGAACAAGGAAAAAGAGGACGACCGCGAAGACGCGGCCTCCGCTCCGCTTCCGGAAGACACCGCAACCCCGGACATCGAATAGCCTAATCTACAGGTCCGCATGAAACTCCTCCACCAGATGCGCCACGACGGCGCGCATCTGGCCTTCGCGGTCCTGACCAGCCTCGGTCGCGACGGTTTGCACCGCGCGTTGACGGCTGGACGATGTGCCTTGGGCCACAACCCCCTGCATCCGCTCCAATTCACGGTTGCAGCGCAGGATGCCCGCGTCCTCCTCGACCAAGGCGATCAACTCGTGTGCCAGGTCGCTGAACGGCACAATGGCCCCGGCGCCAAAGTCGATCAGCCCCTCGGTCACGCCATAGCGTTGCGCCCGCCAGCGGTTTTCCGAGATCAGGAATGCATCGTAGATCCGCCAGCGCTGATTGCGGACCCGCAACCGCCACAGCATCCGCAGGATACACTGGTTCAGCGCCGCCAGCATCAGCGTGTCTTCGATCCGGGGCTGCACATCCATGATCCGGGTCTCAAGCGTTGGATACTGGGCGGACGGGCGCAGATCCCACCAGATCTTGGAAGCATCTTCGATCACGCCGAGATCCACCAGAATATTCACCGACCGGGTGAATTCCTGCCACGTCTCGAACTGTGGCGGCAATCCGGTGCGGGGCAGATTGTCAAAAACCGAAATGCGGTAGGATGCCATGCCGGTATCTTCGCCCTGCCAGAATGGCGAAGAGGTCGAAAGTGCCAGCAGATGCGGCAGGAAATAGGGCATTTGCCGCATGAGGTCGGCGCGTAGGGCATCGTCATCCAGCCCCACATGAACGTGCATGCCGCAGATCAGCATACGCCGCGCGACACCGCCCAGATCGCGGCTGAGCGAATTATAGCGCGCCTTGTTGGTGTGGCTTTGGTTTTTCCAGTCGGCCAGTGGGTGGCAAGAGGCGGCAATCGGGGCAAGACCATAGCGCGCAGCCTCGCGGGCGACGGTACTGCGCAGACGTTTCAGGTCGCCGCGTGCCCCGGATACCCCAGCGCAGACCTTGGTGCCGACTTCGATCTGGCATTGCAGGAATTCCGGACTAACCTGATCGCCCAATGCAGCTGCACAAGCATCAATCAGCCCCTCAGGCGCCTCTGCCAGTGCCAGGCTGTCCTGATGCACCAGCAGATATTCCTCTTCGATGCCGATGCTGAACGCAGGTTCTGCCATGCAACCCTCCCCGGTTCATGCCACCTCACCAGACCGCGCGTCGGCTGACAAGGGTCAGTAGGCGCGAGACGTTGCCCGGCTGGCAGCACCAGCCGGGCAAACCGTTTACTCCATCGGCTTGAAGTTGAATTCCCCGCCGTCTTTGATGCCCGAGGGCCAGCGCGAAGTGACGGTCTTGGTCCGGGTGTAGAACTTGAACGCGTCCGGACCGTGCTGGTTCAGGTCGCCAAAGACTGACTTCTTCCAGCCGCCAAAGGTGTGATAGGCCAGCGGCACCGGGATCGGAACGTTGATGCCGATCATGCCGACGTTCACACGGTTGGCGAAATCGCGGGCAGCGTCGCCGTCACGGGTGTAGATCGCGGTGCCGTTGCCCATCTCGTGATCCATCGCCAGACCCAGCGCCTCTTCGTAGTTCTGGGCGCGGACGCAGGATAGCACGGGGCCAAAGATTTCCTGCTTGTAGATGTCCATGTCCTTGGTCACCCGGTCAAACAGATGCGGCCCGACAAAAAAGCCGTCCTCGTAGCCTTGCAGGTTGAAACCACGTCCGTCCACCACCAGCTCGGCACCCTGATCGACACCGGACTGCACCAACCCGAGGATCTTTTCCTTGGCGGCGGCCGTGACCACCGGACCATAATCGACATCGTTTCCAGAGGTATAGGGCCCGACCTTCAGCTTTTCGATCCGCGGGACCAGCTTTGCGATCAGACGGTCGGCGGTTTCATCGCCGACGGGAACCGCGACCGAAATCGCCATGCAACGTTCGCCGGCAGCGCCATAGCCCGCGCCAATCAGCGCGTCTGCCGCCTGATCCATATCGGCGTCGGGCATGATGATCATGTGGTTCTTGGCACCGCCAAAACACTGCACCCGCTTGCCGTTGGAACAGCCGCGACCATAGATGTATTCCGCGATCGGGGTCGATCCGACAAAGCCGATCGACTGGATCACTGGATGGTCGATGATCGCATCCACTGCCACTTTGTCACCGTTGACGACCTGAATGATGCCCTTGGGCAGGCCGGCCTCTTCGAGCAGTTCGGCCAGCATCAGCGGCACTGAAGGATCGCGTTCGGACGGCTTGAGGATAAAGGCGTTGCCGCAGACGATGGCGGGTGCAAACATCCACATCGGGATCATCGCGGGAAAGTTGAACGGCGTGATGCCGGCCGTCACACCCAGCGCCTGACGCATGGAGTACATGTCGATGCCCGGACCAGCGCTGTCTGTATACGCGCCCTTGAGCAGTTCCGGCGCGCCGATGCAGTATTCGACAACTTCCAGACCGCGCTGCACGTCGCCCTTGGCATCCGGGAATGTCTTTCCATGTTCGCGGCTCAGCGCCTCGGCCAGCTTGTCCATGTCGCGGTTCAGCAGATCGACGAATTTCATCATCACGCGCGCCCGGCGCTGCGGATTGACCGAGGCCCATTTCGGCTGTGCGGCTGCGGCATATTCCACCGCCTGCGCCATCTCTTCGACCGAGGCGAGCGGGCATTGTGCCTGCACTTCGCCGGTCGCGGGGTTGTAGACATCGGCAAAGCGGCCCGACGTGCCCTTGACGTGGGCGCCGTTCATGTAATGGCTGAGTTCTTGCATCGTTTCGGTCCTCCTGAGATTTGGCCTAACCTTAGTCTTGCAAAAACGCGCTGCACAGGGGCAATCTGCCAAAGAGGTTTTGCAGAAATAGGGGTATGAAATGCGGGACAGCTGGGACGACATGCGGATTTTCCTTGCCGTAGCGCGGGGCGAGAGCCTGTCGGCGGCGGGTCGCACGCTGCGCATGGACCCGGCCACTGTCGGGCGCCGCATTGCGCGGCTGGAACAAAGCCTTGGCGCGCCGCTATTTGTAAAATCGCCGCAGGGGTATGCCCTGACGGACGGGGGCGGGCGGTTGATGTCCCACGCGGAAGAGGCCGAACAGGCGATGCAGGCCGCAACACAGGCCGTGGGCGGCGGCACCGGCGGGCTATCGGGGCAAATCCGAATCGGCGCGCCGGATGGATGCGCCAATTTCCTGCTGCCGCAGGTCTGCGCTGCCATTGCTGATGACAATCCTGACCTTGATCTTCAGATCGTTGCGCTGCCGCGCGTGGTGAATTTGTCCAAGCGCGAAGCGGACATGGCCATCGCGGTGTCTGCCCCCACCGCTGGTCGGCTCACGGTGCAGAAAATCACCGATTATCAGCTACACCTTGCTGCGAGCCGGGCCTATCTGTCCCGTCATGCCCCGATCCACGCGCCTGAGGATCTGCGCGATCACCGGATTGTTGGCTATATCCCCGATATGATATTTGACAAGGAACTCGACTATCTGGCGGATATTGGCCTGTCGCGTGTCGGGCTGGCGTCGAATTCAGTCGCGGTGCAGTTTCACTGGTTACGGGATGGGGCAGGGATCGGCATCGTGCATGACTTTGCCTTGCCTGCGGCCCCCGACATGACGCTGGTGCTGCGCGACCGGATTGCCCTGCGGCGCAGTTTTTACCTGGTCCGGCACGCGGATGATCGCCGACTTGACCGGATGAATCGCTTTGCCGCAGCGCTGGTGGATGGGTTGCGCCGTGAAGTGGCCCGACTGGAAGGTCTGACTTGACAGACCGGGGCGATAGGGTGGACGCTTGATCCAGCAACTTTATGTGACGGGGAGACGACATTATGCAGGTCCACCACATCCTTAAAAGCAAGGCGGATGACGGCGTCGTGACCGTCACCCCGGATTCGCTCGTGTCGGACGCCGCCAAGATCCTGGCCGAAAAGAGAATCGGCACGGTGGTGATCTCGGCGGATGGCACCACGGCTGATGGTATCCTGTCAGAACGTGACATTGTTCGTGAACTGGCCCGCCATGGCGAACGCTGCCTGTCCGCCTCGGTCAGGGATTACATGACGGCCAAGCTACAAACATGCACCCGCGCGGACGAGGCTGACGGGATCCTGAGCCGGATGACCGAAGGCCGGTTCCGCCATATGCCTGTGGTCGAGGACGGTAAATTGATCGGCCTCATCACCATCGGTGACGTGGTCAAGGCGCGGCTGAGCGAGCTTGCGATGGAAAAAATGGCGCTTGAAGGTATGATCATGGGGCATTGATCCGGCGGCAAGCCGTTTCGGGGCTTGCAAACCGTCGCGCAATATTGTTGCGTGTGCCGACGCTCAAGACAGGGGGCACCGCATGCGCATCGGCCTATATCCGGGAACTTTTGATCCCATCACACACGGACATATCGACATCATCCGGCGCGCCAGTGTGATGGTCGACCGTCTGGTGATCGGGGTTGCGATCAATCGCGACAAGGGTCCATTGTTTTCGCTGGATGAGCGGGTGGCGATGCTGACCGACGAATGTCGAACCCTGTCCGAGCAAACAGGCGTCGATATTGTCGTGCATCCGTTCGAGAATCTGTTGATCGACTGCGCCCAGGATGTCGGCGCCAAGATCATCGTGCGCGGCCTGCGGGCCGTCGCTGATTTCGAATATGAATTTCAGATGGTTGGTATGAACCGGGCGCTGAATGATCAGATCGAGACGGTGTTCCTGATGGCCGAAGCCCGGCATCAGGCTATCGCGTCCAAGCTGGTCAAAGAAATCGCCCGGTTGGGCGGCGATGTCAGCAAGTTTGTGACACCGCCCGTTCACGCCGCGCTGCGCGCCAAATTTAGCTAAGGCGAAAATTCAGCCCCAGACCGCGCGCGCTGCCACCTTGTCCTCGATCCCGGCAATATCCAGGTCAAGTCGGCTGTTCAGCGACAGCGCTAGCAGTTCGTTGACGGTGCGGCGATAAGCGATCTGGCGGTTCATGCGGTCACGCAGGGTTTGGATCATGTGTGTCATTGGTATCGTCCTGTTCTGAATGTGACCCTCGGGCCACCGGATATGTTATTTGCCGTATACGGCGGTAAAGGCGATCTGGTCGGCGTCGCCGGGATAGATGTTCAGATCGCGCGCCACATCGGCTGGCATTTCGCGGATTTCGCGGGCGATCCGGTTACATTCGGCGCGTTTCTTCATGTTTTCGCGCAGCGTCGAGAATATCATCGGTGTGTGTCTTCTGTTTCATTTCAGCGTTTCTGTTGCCGCTAACATAGGCTTGCTGCGCTGCAGCACAACGGACACGGCTCTATTGCCGCCATGCAGAAAACGCAGGGCTTGGATTTACGGGTTGGTAACCAGGATGCGGCTATCCATTCGTTTACCAAGCAGCAGGAGCGTCCCGATGGACGATATCAAACAGGTTCAGATGGCTGGTACGGTGGGGCAGATGCGTCCCAGGTTAGGGCCGGTCAGGCAGACCACACCATTCAAGGCCGCCGACCCAATCGGTGCAGCGACCGGTTTAACCAGCCCAAAGTTCGACGCAGCTGCCCATGCCGGACTGATCCCGTTGGAGCGATTTTCCGCTCCACCGATTGTATCGCAGAGCGCGCTTCCTCTGGCAGTGTCCGGGTATCGCGCGGCCTGCGCTGCCATGGACAGTTCCACGCCCTAGTCAGGGTACCTTTCAGGAACAAAAAAACCGGCAGGAGCGTGCCCTGCCGGTTTAACGTCCTGACGTCAGTGGCGCTGGCTCAGATCAGCTTGCCCATTGCCACGGCGGTATCTGCCATGCGGTTTGAAAAACCCCATTCGTTGTCGTACCAGCTTAGAATGCGGCACAATGTGCCCTCCATCACCTTGGTCTGATCGGTGTGAAAAATTGACGAATGCGGGTCATGATTGAAATCCATGCTCACCAGCGGACGATCCGTGTAGCCTAGGATCCCCTTGAGCGCGCCGTCAGCAGCGGAGCGGATCGCCGCGTTGATCTCGTCCACCGAGGTTTCGCGCGCCGCTTCAAAGGTCAGATCCACAACCGACACGTTGGGTGTCGGCACGCGGATCGCAACGCCGTCGAGCTTGCCCGCCAGTTCCGGCAGAACCAGGCCCACGGCCTTGGCTGCGCCGGTCGAGGTCGGGATCATGTTCAGCGCCGCAGCACGGCCGCGGTAGAGATCCGAATGCATGGTGTCCAGCGTCGGCTGGTCGCCGGTATAGGAATGGATCGTGGTCATAAAGCCGCGTTTGATGCCGATGGTGTCATTCAGCACCTTGGCGACCGGCGACAGGCAGTTGGTTGTGCAGGATGCGTTCGAAACGATGATGTCATCAGCGGTCAGCGTGCTGTCGTTCACGCCGTAAACGATGGTCTTGTCCGCATTGGCGCCGGGAGCCGAGATCAGAACACGTTTTGAGCCATTCTCGAGATGCGCCTGGCATTTTTCTTTTGAGGTAAAGATGCCGGTGCATTCCAGCACGATATCTACGCCGGACCACGGCAATTCGGCGGGGTTGCGCAGCGCAGTCACTGCGATCGGCCCGCGACCCACGTCGATCGAGTCGGCGGTAGTGGTGACTTCGACCGGGAACCGGCCATGCACGGAATCGTAGCGCAGCAGGTGTGCGTTGGTTTCGACCGGACCCAGATCGTTGATGGCCACAACCTCGATATCCGTGCGGCCGGATTCGATGATCGCGCGCAGCACGTTGCGGCCGATGCGGCCAAACCCGTTGATGGCAACTTTGGTGGTCATAAGACGTCCTTCCCGTTAGGTCCTGTCAATTTCTGTTGCCAAGAACCAAATGCCTCTGGGTAAGTCAAGGTGTGGTCCCGGCTGCGGTGGCATCAGCGCCAGAATGCAACCCAGCCCAGCAAGGTCAGGAACTTCTTGCCAAGAAACAACAGATGCTCGGTGCCATAGAGCATGTAATCTGCCCCGATCCCCGCAATGATCACAAGCCCGAGCGCAATGGCGAGGAAATTCGTCATGGTGGCGGCTGTCCCGTTTGCTTGCGTCACGCGGTTGGTGATGCCAGAGCGGCGCTGCGCTGTCACGCCTGAAATCATGCCGGGGCGGGCTGCGCGGCATTGTGCCGTTTGGTCACCGGTGGCCCAATCTGTGCGCGGGTCGGTGCCGCGCTATGTGACGATCCGGGCATGTCGCCCGTGCTGGACCTGAGGAGCCTATGCCTGATTACACCCCCACCCCCGACCGCTACGCTGATCTGCTCGTTTGTGTGGGTCGGATACTGATCGCGCTGCTCTTTGTTGCCGGTGCGGTGCAAAAGGCAATTGACCCGGATGCCGCGGGACAATTGCTGGTCGGGCGCGGGTTGCCCTGGCTTCTGGTCTGGCCGGCACTGGTGTTCAATGCGGCTGCCGCTATGGCCCTGATTGCCGGTGTCTGGGTGCGGGGTGTCGCGCTTGCGCTTGCGCTGTATTGTCTGGCGACGTCGGTGTTTCACTATTTACCCGAGGATCCCTGGCAAATGAGCATACTGGTCAAGAACTGGGCCATTGCCGGTGGATGTCTTGTCTTGGCTGCGCATGGACCGGGGCGATATGTGTGGCGCTGGTTGCGCTGAGGTCACATTACATTAGGTTGTCGGAACGGCTGAATAGAGGATAACAAATGAGCGGATTGCTGGCGCTTCTTGACGATGTGGCGGGTATTGCCAAGATTGCTGCGGCTTCGGTCGATGATGTGATGGGGCAGGCGGTCAAGGCGGGGTCCAAGGCGGCAGGCGCGCTGATTGACGATGCCGCCGTGACGCCGAAATACGTTCACGGGTTTGCGGCCGCGCGCGAATTGCCAATCATCTGGCGGATCGCACGCGGGTCGCTGACAAACAAGCTGGTCTATCTGTTGCCTGCGGGCCTGTTGCTGACCAGTTTTGCGCCGTGGTTGATTGCGCCGCTGCTGATGGTGGGCGGGCTATATCTGTGCTTTGAAGGCGCGGAAAAGATCGCCCATGCGATCATGCCGCATGACGATCAATCGGGCGGGCCGGATGGCAGTCATGCCGTCGGTGATCCCACACATCTCGAAGAGGAAAAGGTCCAGGGCGCGATCAAGACCGACTTTATCCTGTCAGCCGAGATCATGACCATCGCTCTGGCTGCGATCCCGCCCAGCACGTTCTGGATGGAGGCGGCGACGCTGGCCACTGTTGCGGTGATGATTACGCTGCTGGTCTATGGATCGGTCGCGCTGATTGTCAAAATGGACGATATCGGCCTCTGGCTGGCGCAGACAGGACAGATGGGGCTGACGCGTTCGCTGGGACGTGGGATCGTCAAGATGATGCCGGTCCTGATGCGTGTCCTCAGCACGGTTGGCACGGCGGCTATGCTTTGGGTCGGTGGGTCGATTGTGGTGCACGGGGTGGGTGAATTGGGCTGGCATCTGCCAGAGGAGTTCATCCATCGCATCGCTGTCGCCGTGGCGGATGTCGTGCCAGAGACGTTTCATGCTGCTGCCGAATGGGTTGCAACGGCGGCGATGGATGGTGTGTTGGGGGTGGCATTGGGGCTGATCCTCATTCCCGTCGGGACGCGGATGATCGCACCGCTCTGGGGCGCGGTCTTTGGCGGGGAAAAACCGTCGGCTCACTGAGTGTCGGGTGTTTCCGTGGCGGTTGCGCCGTCCTGAGCAAAGAACAGCTGCGCCACTCCGGCTGCCGCTGGTTCGACGCGCGCAAGTGCTGCCTCGTTCATCGCCAGCGTCAGCACGCGACGGCCCGCCCGGTCGACAAACACCATATTGTACCAAAAGGTATTCGAGCCGGTATGCGCCAGTATCCTATCACTCCGCACGACCCAACCCATAGCATAGCCCTGACCAGCCACATCGCTCTGCAACCTGTTCCAATTCGCGTCGGAAAGAAAGCTTTTGGGGCGGGTCATGTGGGCGCGCAGATACCGCAGATGATCGTTCAGGCTAAGATGCACGGTTCCGGCGGGGCCCATGGCGGCGACGTTGTCGGCCTCTGGCCCCGGTGTGATCACCGCCCGCGACCAGGGGAAATGTCCGCCATGGCCGCGTGGCTGACTAAGGGTCTGCGCCGTTCCCGGCGCGCCAAAACCGGCGCTTTCCATATCCAGCGGCTCGAACAGCCAGTCCTGCATCAGCACTTCCCAGCTTTGGCCAGTGGCAGCCTCAAGCATGGCGCCGACGACGACATACCCGGCATTGGAGTAATGAAAGCTGCGCCCCGGTTGGGGTTGCGGTGTGTGCCCCAAAATTTGCGCAGCATAAGCGCGCCGGTCCGCCATCACATCATGCCCGGTCAGCCGATGCAGAAACCAGCGGCCCGGATTGGTTGGCAGCCCGCCGCGATGGGCCAGCAATTGCGCCAGCGTCACATCACGGTAGCCGGGGTCGATGGGAAACCCCTGCAAATGCTGTGCGATAGTGTCGTCCCAATGGATCACATCCGCCTCGACCAGCCGTGCGACCAGCGTTGCCGTCATCGACTTGGCGTTTGATCCGATATGCCACTGATCCTGCGGCGAGATCGCAACATCAGTGCCGCGCGCCCGAACACCGGCGACGGCAATGCCGCGCCGACCCTCGTCGATCCACGCCACCGCTACGCCGGGCGCACCCGAGCGTTGCAGCAGGACGCGTGCAAGTTCCGCGCCGCGATTGTCCTGCGCCTCGGCCGGTACAGCCAATAGCAGGGTCGACGCGGTTACAAAGGACGTGAGATGAGGCATGCGCATGACGAGGGTCTAAACCGGTGTCATCAGGGTGCAAAGCGTCCAACGCAGCGCGCGGCCAGTTTCTGCCTGCGGCGACATTTTCCTGCCGGTGCGTTTCGTCGTCCTGTGCGTTGACAGAGTTCGCAATCGTGGCGGGACAGCGGCCTCTGATCCCAGCCGAAAAGGGGGAGGACGGGGACCAAAGCCCCCGCCTGTTGTCTTATTCTGCGGCGGCGTCCTGCCACTTGCCGTCTATCAGATCGCGGACCTTTTGTGCGGTCGCTTCGGCAGTGATGCCAAACTGCGAATACAGCTCGTCCGCCGGGGCAGACGCACCAAAGCCGTGCATCCCGATAAAACCTGCTTTTTCGCGCTTGCCGCGTTCGCCCAGCAGCCACTGATCCCAGCCAAAGCGCACGCCTGCCTCAATCGCGACACGTACCGGCCCGCCGGGCAGAATGCGACGGCGATAGGCCTCGTCCTGCTGCTCGAACAGCTCCCAGCAGGGCATGGACACAACCCGTGTGCCGATGCCTTCGGCTTGCAGCAGATCGCGGGCCTCCATGGCGACCTGGATTTCTGATCCGGTGGCCATCAGAATCGCCTGACGTTTTCCGTCAGCGTCGGCCAGCACATAGGCGCCCTGCGCGGTCATGTTCTTGACCTTGTGCTCGGTCCGCACGGTCGGCAGGTTCTGACGGCTTAGCGCCAGCACCGATGGCGTGGTGGTCGAGGTCAGCGCGATTTCCCACGCTTCGGCCGTCTCGATCGTGTCGGCAGGGCGGAAGACATAGGTGTTGGGCGTGGCGCGGGAAATCGCCAGATGTTCGACCGGCTGGTGAGTCGGGCCATCTTCGCCCAGACCGATGCTGTCATGTGTCATGACAAAGACGGTCGGCATCTTCATCAGGGCGGCAAGGCGCATCGCAGGGCGTGCGTAGTCGGTGAAACACATGAACGTGCCACCATAGGGGCGCAGACCGCCGTGTAGTGCCATGCCGTTCATCGCCGAGGCCATGCCGTGTTCGCGGATACCCCAGTAGACATAGCGCCCGCCACGATTATCCACGTCAAAGACGCCCAGATCCTTGGTCAGCGTGTTGTTGGAACCTGTCAGGTCAGCCGAACCGCCGACGGTTTCGGGCAGGATCGGGTTGATCACCTCGAGCACCATTTCCGACGATTTTCGCGTGGCGACTGACGGCGCGCTCTCGCTCATCTGCTTTTTTAGTGCCTTGATGGTGGCGCTCAGCTTTTTCGGGGCTTCGCCGGCCATGGTGCGGGCAAATTCGGCCTGACGGTTGGCCGACAGAGACTCGAGCCGAGCCTCCCATGCGGTGCGGTCTGACGAACCCTTTTGGCCAATGGTTTCCCAAGCCGACTTGATATCGCCGGGCACTTCGAACGGGCCGGTGGTCCAGCCCCAGGCAGCCTTGGCATCCGCCATCTGACCTGCATCCGTCAGTGCGCCGTGACCCTTTGAGGTGTCCTGCGCCGCGTGGCCCAGTGCGATATGCGTCTTGCAGGCGATCATCGACGGGGTGTCGGTCTGTTTCGCGGCGGTGATGGCGGCGTCAATCGCCTCGGGGTCGTGGCCGTCGATTTCCTGCACATCCCAACCGGCGGCGCGGAAACGGGCGGGCTGGTCGGTACGGTCCGACAGTTCAACCGTGCCGTCGATGGTGATGTTGTTGTTGTCCCAGAATACGATCAGCTTTGACAGCTTGTGACGGCCGGCGATGCCGATGGCCTCGTGGCTGATACCTTCCATCAGGCAACCGTCACCGGCGATGACATAGGTGTGGTGATCCATCATCTTTTGGCCAAAGCGGGCGCGCAGGATCTCTTCTGCCATGGCGAAACCGACCGAATTGGCGAGGCCCTGACCCAGCGGACCGGTTGTGGTCTCAATCGCCTGCGCCAGAAAATTCTCGGGGTGGCCAGCCGTTTTGGCGCCCCACTGGCGGAAATTCTTGATCTCTTCGAGCGGGAATTCAGCATCCCCCGTCAGATACAGCAGCGCATACAGCAACATTGATCCGTGGCCGGCCGACAGGATAAACCGGTCGCGGTCGGGCCAGGTCGGGTTGGCGGCGTCGAATTTCAGATGTTTGCCAAACAGCACGGTCGCGACATCAGCCATACCGATGGGCATGCCGGAATGGCCCGACTTGGCGGCGGCGACCGCGTCCAGAGCGAGCGCACGGATTGCGGTCGCCTTCATCCAGTGATCGGGGTTCTTGGTGCGCAATGCTGCAATATCCACGGGCGGCAATCCTTGTGCAAAGGGGGTATGTCGGCCCCTCCAATAGCAGCGTGGCGGCGAAGTTCAAGCACGGCCCATAAGGTCTTGACACATAAGGGGGGCGCATTTTCCATTCAGCGTTGCTAGAATTGATGGCAACGGAGCGGCGGCGATTCGCAAGGAATGCCGCGCTATAGGCTCCGAAGGCAGTGCAAAGGGCAAAACATGACCCAGATTGACGAATTGGAACGGCGCATCACCGCAGCGCTTGACCGCATCGCGTATGGTGTGGAGACGCTGGATCCCGCTCCGGTCCCGACACCCGAGCCAGAGGTCGCCCCACAGGCAGATCCTGAGGAGATGGCCGCGCTGCGCGATGCGCTGCAAGAAGAGCGGCTGGCCAATGCCCAGCTCGAAGAGCGGGTGCGGGCGATCCGCGAGAAGCAGGAAAACACTGTCGCCGAGCTGCACGAACAGGTCGGATCGCAGCGCGAGGCGCTGAACCGGATCGACACTGAGCTTCAGCGGTTGCGCCGTGCCAATGACATGCTGCGCGATACCAACCAGGAAATGCGCGCCGCTCTAGAAGAGAACGTGGGCGAACCGCATCTGATCAACAAGGCGATGCTGGCCGAGTTAGAGGGGCTGCGCGCCGCTCAGGCGGCCGATGTGGCGGAAAACCGCGCGGTGCTTCAGGCAATGGAGCCACTGCTGACCGCCGCCACCGGCTATGCCCCCTCAGAGGAGGATATCTGATGCCCGAAGTTCAGATCACCATCGGCACCCGCACTTTCGAGGTTGCCTGCCAGGTCGGAGAAGAGCAGTACCTTCTTGCCGCTGCCGCGATGCTTGATGCCGAAGCCTCGGTGCTGGTTGATCAGATCGGGCGGGTGCCCGAAACGCGGATGCTGTTGATGGCGGGGCTGATGCTGGCGGACAAGACTGCCGGACTCGAGGACAAGTTGCGCGAAAGCGAAGATCGCGCCGCCGGATATCTTGGCGAACTGCAGACGCTGCGCGCCACGCCTGCGCCTGCGCCCGAACGGGTCGAGGTGCCGGTGATCCCGGCGAAGGTGACTGATACCCTGGCTGAGATTGCCGCGCGTGTGGAATCCCTGGCCGACGAGATGGAACAAAAGTCCGCTCTCTGACATTCGGGGTGGTCCGGAGGTTCTCTCGCGCCACGCAGGGCCAATAGAAAAGGGCCTGCCACTGGAACGCAAAACGCCGCCCCGGTCGGGCGGCGTTCGTGGTTTCTGGTGTCAGGGCATTGCCTCAGCCGTTGGCTTCGCGGATCTTGTCAGCGGCGTCCTTGTCAAAGGTTACGCCATTGGTGGTGAACAGCTGATCGAGTTCCCCCGACAGGGTCATCTCGGTGATGATGTCACAACCACCGACGAATTCGCCTTTGACATAAAGCTGCGGGATCGTCGGCCAGTCCGAGTAATCCTTGATGCCTTGGCGGATGTCTGCATCCTCAAGCACGTTCACATCGGCAAATTCCACGCCCATGTAGTTCAGAACACCGGCCACGCGGCTGGAAAAACCGCATTGCGGCATGCTTTTGGTGCCTTTCATGAACAGCACCACATCGTTGGATTTGACCGTATCGCCAATCCGGGTCTTTGCGTCGCTCATCTGTCTATCCTTTTCCGTTGTGCCGCCGCTCAACACGCCCGACACCAATCTTCTATCCATGCACCTGCGCCCTGAACCGCCTCGGCGCAGATGTCTCCGATCATTCCGGCACTTTGGTGGTCAGCGCCAGCGCATGCAATTCACCTGCCGCTCCGTCCATCTTGCCCTTGAGTGCGGCATAGACCGCGCGCTGTTGCTGTACCCGGTTTTTGCCGCGAAATGAATCGTCGATCACTTCGGCCGCGTAATGGTTGCCATCGCCGGCGAGGTCGGTGATCGTAATCCGCGCCTGCGGAAATTCAGCCCGGATCAAATCCTCGATTTCGTTGGCCTGCATCGCCATTGTCGGCTCCCTTTACTGGTGTTCCACAGATGTAGGACGGCCCGCCTCCGGGCGCAAGTCCGGGCACATATGTGCGCCCAGCTGCGATGCCGATGCGGAAAAAACCGGCGTCAGAGACGTCGCCTGCGGTTCGCTGCCAGACTGTAACACAGTCACAGTGCGCAGCCCCGATACAGCTAGGCGACCAGCTCGACCCAGACCGGCACATGGTCCGACGGTTTTTCGCGCCCCCGAACGTCGCGGTCGATCTGACAATCAGTCATCATGTCAGCGCAGGCGGGGCTGAGCAGGAAGTGGTCGATGCGGATTCCGTTGTTCCGGTTCCAGGCTCCGGCCTGGTAATCCCAAAACGAATAATGCCCCGGACCGTTGGTCCGCGCGCGAAATGCCTCGGTAAAGCCAAGGTTCAGGATCCGCCGGAACGCCGCCCGCGTCTGCGGCAGGTATAGCGCGTCCTCGGTCCAGGACTCGGGCTTGGCCGCGTCCTCTGGCTGGGGGATGACGTTATAATCGCCAGCCATCAGCGCGGGCATCTCTGCCTCCAGTAATGCCTTTGCGCGGGCTTCAAGCCGCTGCATCCACGCCAGTTTATAGTCATATTTTGGCCCCGGCACCGGATTGCCGTTCGGCAAATACAACCCACAGAGCCGAACCGCCGAATGATCGCCGACCACAGTCGCTTCGATCCAGCGGGCCTGTTCGTCGCTGTCGTCGCCGGGCAGGCCGCGGGTCACATCCTCGAGCGGCAGCTTGGACAGGATCGCCACGCCGTTGAAACCTTTTTGACCATGAGTGGCAACGTTGTAGCCGCGATCTTCGAACAACTCGGACGGAAACCCGTCGTCGACCGACTTGATTTCCTGCAACAGCACGACGTCAGGCTGTGACTCATCGAGCCAGTCGGTCAGTGCGCCGACCCGTGCCTTGATTCCGTTGATGTTGAAGCTGGCAATCCGCATGTGCGTTCCCCTCGTGATGTGGCTGATCTATTGCCCAAATGCCCGACGCGAACAAGCGTCAAGACTGTCTAAATCTGTGTCAGGTGTGATACACTCTGTGTCAGAGACCGAACTGATTCCACCTTTGCGTGACGCGTGGGTCGACTGCAAGAGTAAGTGATTCGTCAGGAACCCAGCGGTTTACCGCCTTGGGATAAATTTTCTTTTGCCTGTGGATAACTTAACGAAGCAAACCTCCACCATATAACTGTACGCGTGAACTCACGTGGATAAGTATTTGGATAAACACGCATTAAGAGAAAAACATTTTGAGAAACAATTAACACGTGCAAGCGTCAGGGAGTGGAATTTAACCCTGGAGACGACAATGACCGCTCAACGCAAAACAGTTTTTTCGAACGTTTCTTCTCATGTGACGAAAGGACGCATGACAACCGATCTTCACGGTGGTGACGGCTGCTCGCTCTTCACTTCCGGCTCTTCGCCCCAGACCCTCGGCAATGCGCTGATGGGCGACGCGGTCGAAATGTTCACCTCGGGCTCCGCACCGGCTGGCACCAAGGCAACCACCGGCGACGCGGTTGAGATGTTCACCTCGGGCTCCGCACCGGCTGGCACCAAGGCAACCACCGGCGACGCGGTTGAGATGTTCACTTCGGGCTCCGCACCGGCTGGAACCAAGGCAACCACCGGCGACGCGGTTGAGATGTTCACCTCGGGCTCCGCACCGGCTGGCACCAAGGCAACCACCGGCGACGCGGTTGAGATGTTCACTTCGGGCTCCGCACCGGCTGGCACCAAGGCAACCACCGGCGACGCGGTTGAGATGTTCACCTCGGGCTCCGCACCGAAGACCACAATGACCGCTGCTGGCGACGGCTGCGCGCTCTTCACTTCGGGCTCCTGAGCTTTGAACGGATCGGGACGGGGCAACAGCCCCTCCCACGAAACCCAAAGGGAGAATGACCATGAGTAATGTCATCCAACTGCGTGTTCCGTCCCGGGTCCAGCGGCAAGAGGCGCGCTTTGGCGCGCTTCTGCACAGCTTTGCGGCCGAGCGCCGCACCGGCGACGATGTATTCTGGCTCAAGGAAAACGCCGAGATCCTGAACGTCCTTGAAAGCACCGGCACCGAATTGCCGGATGGCGCTCTGGCGTCGCATCAGGCCTTCTACGACACCGTGGAACAGCGAATGAGCTTCTTTCCGCAATACTATCGCTTCTTGCTGTCGATCACGCTCGATCTCGAAGCCTTGGGGATGAAGGGCAACAAAGCCGAGCAGCTGGTCGACTGGGCGGTGTCTCAGGATCTGGCTCATGCGGAAATGTCCGACCTGCAACGGATGGAAGCCCGCCGCCTGATGACCCGTCGGGGTCGTGACCCCCTGCCGACTGATGCCGGGCTCGAGGGGCGGATGAGAAGCTTTATTAGCCGCTCGCAAACCTTTGCATTGCCGAACAAAAAGGCGGCATATGAACTGACGCACGCGGTATTCTATCTCAGCGAATATGGCCGGTTCGATCCGCAGCTAGATGCATCGGCGGTGACTTCGCTGCATTTCTCCGGCCTGCTGGCCTATCTCGATCAGAATGCCGATCTGCTGGCCGAAATTTGTGTGGCACTGATCTACGCGGGAGAGGTTCCACCACCGCTCTGGTCGGATTGGCTGGCGCGCGAAACCTATGGTTTCACCGTGACCGGTGATCCCGATATCGACATTCACGACGCCTACCACGATTATCTGGTGTGCAATTGGCATCAGGCCACCACTGGTGCTCCGATCTTTTCAGGGACAATCCTGTCCGGACGGATGCGCTTTGATCGCGCCACACAGGACAGTGCGCCACTGCGCGAAATGTCCGAATTCATGTTCAGTATGGATGGCGCGCGCTCTGGTGACTGGCTGCACATGCGGGACCGGATCGCGGACAACCTGTCGCCTGGCGCGTTAGATGTTCTGGCCTCAGCCGAGAAGTCGGACCATTTTGAGGCGTTCTTTCACGGCTTCGCCCGCCCGGACGCCCCGCGTCTGGATTCGCTGCGTCACGGCAGCATGATGGAACAAAGCGCGTGAGTGGCTTACGTCCCGCTGTCATGGGCGCCGTGCTGGTGGCGCTCTACACGCTGATGATTTCCGCCGCTGACGGGATCACCAAACATATCTCTGGCAGCTTTGCAGCACCGCAGCTTTTCTGTCTCTCGGCCGGGATCGTGCTGGCGCTGGCCTATGGAGTCAGCCGGACGCCGTTCGGACTGCCGGGGGGGGCAGACGGCGTGACCGGGGCGGGGCGGCTCACCACCCGGTGCCCACGTGCGATGGCCGTGCGCTCGCTGCTGACAGTGCTGGCCTGCGTCGGCTTTTTTCAGGCCTTTCGGCTGCTGCCGTTCGCGGATGTCTTTCTGTTTATTGGCTTGATGCCGGTGATCGCTGCACTTCTCAGCGGTCCGGTTCTGGACGAACCGATCCGTCCGCAGGCCTGGGCCGCGCTTGGACTTGGGACTCTGGGGGTGATTTGTCTGATGCCGGGGGGCCTGTCGGGTTTGCAGCCCGGACATTTCTGGGCGCTTCTGGCGGCTCTGACCGGAACCGGATCTATGGTGGCGTCGCGCTATATCGGTCGGGTCGAAACCAACGCGCTGGCGCAGGTTTTTTACCCCAACCTGGCGATTCTCGTGGTGATGGGCGTGGCGCTTCCGTTTGTCTGGCAGCCGATGGCGCTGGCCGATCTGGGCTGGATCGCAGCCTATGCGACGTTCCTGTTCTTTGCCCGTTGGGTTGTGGTCGTGGCCCTCCGCCTGTTGCCGGCCTATGTGGCAACACCACTGATGAATCTTCAGTTCGTCTGGATGGTGGCAATCGGGTTCGTGGCATTTGGTGAGGTGCCGGGATCGGGCACGATGATAGGTGTCGCGCTGGTGATTGCCTCTGGCCTCTGGCTGATCGCGGACGAACTTGTCCCACGCCGTCGCGAGTCTCTCGCGGTCTGACCGACGCGACAGCAGGGCGACCGGACATCAGTGTCGGCCGACCTGCCGAACTTCTTCTCTTTCTAAATACGCACTTCTCTGCGCTAGCAGATCCTGGTTGCGCACAGATCAAGCCGCTTGCCGGGTATCGCTAGATATACCCGGCAAGCCACACCGAACATTCCCTTACATCGAAAACGATGTACCGCAGCCGCAGGACGATGTGGCATTCGGGTTTTCGATCACGAACCGCGCGCCGATCAGCTCGTCGCTAAAGTCGATCACGGCATCGGACAGGAACGGCAGCGATACCGAATCGACAACAACCTTCTGGCCCTGACCTTCGAGCACCAGATCGCCGTCTTCCGGTGCGCCGAGCGTGATGTCGTATTGAAAACCAGAACAGCCGCCGCCTTCGACTGCGACGCGCAGCGCCTGGCCCTGATCACCGGCGCCGATCTCGGCCAGCCGGGTAAAGGCACGGGGGGTGACTCGGGGCGGAATTTGCATGGCATCCTCACGGGTTTATCTTTTCCTACAGGGGCAATATATGCAGGCACGGGCCGGGCGACAAGGACGGGACCAGATGCACGCAAGTTTTCAGCCGACGCAACGCAGCGCAGCGGCCTGCGACGCCGCCGACCTTCGGGGGCGGCTGGTCTCAGAGGACGAGAGCGCCTTTCGCTCGCCCTTTCAGCGCGACCGTGACCGGATCATCCATTCCTCGGCCTTTCGGCGCCTGAAACACAAGACCCAGGTGTTTGTCGAACACGAGGGCGATTTTTACCGCACCAGACTGACTCATTCGATTGAAGTCGCGCAGGTGGCGCGCACGATCGCTGGCGCACTTGGCCTCAACACTGACCTGACCGAAGCGGTGGCCCTAGCGCATGACCTGGGTCACACCCCATTTGGTCATACCGGTGAGGACGCGCTGGACGCGCTGATGAAACCTTATGGCGGGTTTGATCACAACGCTCAGGCACTGCGCATCGTCACGTCTCTTGAGCGGCACTATGCTGAATTCGACGGGCTGAATCTGACATGGGAAACCCTCGAAGGATTGGCCAAACACAACGGCCCGGTCACCGGTGCTCTGCCGTATGCGCTGGCCGAATACAACGCACGCCACGATCTGGAGCTGTCGACCCACGCGAGCGCCGAGGCCCAGGTTGCCGCGTTGTCTGACGACATTGCCTATAACAATCACGATTTGCACGATGGTCTGCGCGCTGGTTTGTTCACCGAAGACCGGATTGCCGAGCTACCGATCATCGGTCCGGCCTACGCCGAGGTGGACTTGCTCTATCCAGGACTTGATCCCTATCGGCGGCGGCACGAGGCGCTACGCCGGGTGTTTGGCGCAATGGTCAGCGATGTGATTGATACCTCGCGCGCCAACCTTTTGGCCGCCAACTGCGGTGACGCCCAGGCAGTGCGCAACCTGGGGCGCCCGGTGATTGCTTTTTCGACGTCACTCTGGGCAAAGCTGCGACAGATCCGCGACTTTCTGTTTGAGCACATGTACCGCGCGCCACCAGTGATGGTGCAGCGCGAACGGGTGACAATTGTGGTTAACGAGCTTTTTCCGCTCTACCTGTCGCGTCGAGACCTGCTGCCGCAGCGTTGGCACCGGGAAATCGATACTGCGGAGGACGAGACCGAATTGGTGCGGCTGGTGGCGGATTACATTGCAGGCATGACCGACCGATTTGCCTTCCAGGAACACGCTCGTTTAACGGGCGCTGATATCCTGCGCGACGCGACCTGATAGTCGTCACAGTCGCATAACTGGGTTGCCCGGGACGAAAGTGGATCGTGACGCCACGACGCGTTCGGGACAGACTTGGGAAAATCGCCTGCAACAGCCTATAATTCAAACGCGCGATACGCCGGGTGGCGTCAGGACAGGATCGGGACGGCATGACGACACAGGATTTTGCGGGGATCGACCCGGTTCTGGGGTTTGCCTTGGTGGGCAGCCTCGGTGTTGGGTCGCAATGGCTGGCATGGCGACTGCGGCTGCCGGCCATCGTGTTGATGCTGCTTGCGGGCCTGCTGGCCGGGCCGGTGTTTGGATTGCTCAATCCGTCACGTGACTTTGGCACTTTGATGTCGCCGATCATCGCCATCGCCGTGGCAATCATCCTGTTCGAAGGCGGTCTGACGCTTAACCTTAAGTCGCTGCGCGATGCGACAGTTGGCGTCCGCCGCCTGGTGTTGGTCGGGGCGCCCCTGGGGTGGATCACCTCGGCACTTGCCCTGCATTATGTCGCGGGGCTGGGTTGGCAAAGCTCTGCGGTTTTTGGCGGTATTATGATTGTCACCGGCCCCACGGTGATAGCGCCGCTGCTGCGTCAGGCGCGTTTGCGCCGCCGTCCCGCTGCCTTGCTGCAATGGGAGGCGATCGTGAACGACCCGATTGGCGCTCTGGCTGCTGTGCTGGCCTTTGAGGTGGTGATCGTGTTGCAGACCGCGACCGGCGCAGGGTCTGCTGTGGTAGATATGGTTCTGGGCATTGTGTTCGCCTCGCTCCTTGGACTGGCTGCCGGATGGGGCGTCGCGCGGGCCTTTGCGCATGGCTATGTGCCTGAATACATGAAGGTGCCGGTGCTGTTTGTGGCCGTGCTTGCGGTTTTTGCAGTATCTGACACCGCCTTGCACGAGAGCGGCCTGCTGGCTGTGACTCTGATGGGCCTGTTCATCGCCAATGCTGACCTGCCCAGCTATGCGGGTCTGCGCCGATTCAAAGAACAGGCCACGGTGCTGCTGGTGTCGGGCGTGTTTATCCTGCTTGCCGCCGACATGACGCGAGAAACGCTATTTTCTCTGGATTTTAGCACATTGGCGTTTGTAGTTGTGGTGATCCTGATCGCGCGGCCGCTGTCCGTCCTGACCGCATTGGCGTTCAGCGACGTGCCTTGGCGTGAACGAGTCTTGGTGGCCTTTACCGGCCCGCGCGGGGTTGTTCTGGTGGCGGTGGCGGGGCTGTTTGGTGAACGGCTTGCGTCGCTTGGGGTTGAGGATGGCGCGCGCATTCCGTCGCTGGCCTTTGCGCTGGTGGCGGCGTCGGTTTTGCTGCATGGGTTCACCCTGACACCTTTTGCACGGATGCTGGGTTTAACGGCGGCGACCACACCCGGCGTACTGTTGGTGGGCGGATCGCCCTGGACCGTGGCGTTGGCCAAGGCATTGCAAAAGATGGAGCTGCCGGTGATCATCTCGGACCCGAACCGCAGTCATCTGCGGGCGGCGCGGGATACCGGGATCGACACGTTCTATGGCGATATCCTGTCCGAAGCGGCCGAGGATCGGCTGGATCTCATGCGTTACGAGACGATCATCGCAGCCACCGACAACGACGCCTACAACACCCTGGTGGCCACCGACCTAGCGCCTGAGTTCGGGCGTGCCAACGTGTTCCAGTTGCGCCGGGCGGCTGGGCATCATTCGCGCCACGCCTTGCCGACCACCCTGGGGGCCGCGCCATCGGGCCGGGCGATACGGTGGACGAAGCAAATGCGCGGTTGTCCGAAGGTTGGGAGTTCCGCGTCACCCGTCTGAGCGAAGAATTCACGCTTGAGGACTGGCGCAACACCCATCCCAAAGGCATTGCTTTTGCTGACCTGAACGGCAATGGCGCGCTGCGGTTTCTCTCGCCTCAGGATGAACCGCGCGATGGGGATGGAATACGCCTGCTGGCGCTGGTTCCGGGCAGGGCCGACCGGACGGGCGCCTGAACCCCGCATTGTGGGGCAAAGCCGCAGCGCATGCCGATGCGATTCTGACCCGCAGGGCATAAACCTGCCATTTGACGCCACCTGCCAGCGTGATAGAGGACGCTCCAGATCAGGAGCCACCCCATGAACCTCTTTTCCGACATTGGAACCCTCGTCGTTTCGGCCATCGCCAGGCTGCAATCGGACGGAATCCTGCCGCAGGATCTTGACCTTGGTCCGGTCACGGTCGAACCGCCGCGCGATCCGCTGCATGGCGACATGGCCACCAATGCCGCGATGGTGCTGGCCAAACCGTCGCGGATGAAGCCGCGTGACATCGCCGAAGCGCTGGTGTCGATTCTGGCCGCCGATCCGCGCGTGACCGCCGCCGAGGTGGCGGGCCCCGGATTCATCAATCTGCGCCTTGCGCCAGTGGTGTGGCAGACGCTTGCCACAGCCGTGTTAGAGCAGGGTACAGCTTACGGCCGCTCGGACATGGGGCAGGGCAGTCGGGTCAATGTTGAATATGTCAGTGCGAACCCCACCGGCCCGTTGCACGTGGGCCACACGCGTGGCGCTGTGTTTGGCGATGCGCTGGCCGGTTTGCTGGCTTATTCCGGCTATGACGTGACGCGCGAATATTACATCAATGATGGTGGCGGCCAGGTTGATGTCCTCGCCCGGTCAGTCTATCTGCGCTATCTTGAGGCGCACGGCCAGACCGTTGCCTTTGTTGATGGCACCTATCCCGGCGAATACCTGATCGAGGTGGGCGAGGCGCTGAAATCCAAAGTCGGCGATGCCTATGTTGATCAGCCCGAAGAGGTTTGGTTACAGGACGTACGCAGCTATTCGACCGATGCGATGATGGACCTGATCCGGGCAGATCTGAAAATGCTCGGCGTTGAGATGGACCATTTCTTTTCCGAGAAGTCACTATATGGCACGGGCCGGATCGAGGCGGCGATTGCTGACCTGGATGCCAAGGGGCTGATCTATCGTGGCGTGCTTGAGCCGCCAAAGGGCAAGACGCCCGAGGATTGGGAGCCGCGCGAGCAGACCCTTTTCCGCTCGACTGCGCATGGCGATGACGTCGACCGCCCGATCAAGAAATCTGATGGTTCCTGGACTTATTTCGCACCCGATATCGCCTATCATTTTGACAAGGTTTCCAGAGGGTTCAACCAGCTTATTGATGTGTTCGGAGCGGATCACGGTGGCTATGTCAAACGGATGAAAGCCGCCGTTTCGGCGCTGTCAGACGGCGCTGTCCCGCTGGACATCAAGCTGACGCAGCTGGTCAAGCTGTACAAAAACGGTGAGCCGTTCAAGATGTCAAAACGCGCGGGCACCTTTGTCACGCTGCGCGATGTGGTCGAACAGGTGGGGCCGGATGTGACACGCTTTGTCATGCTGACACGCAAGAATGACGCCACCCTGGATTTTGACTTTGCCAAGGTGCTGGAACAGAGCCGCGAAAACCCGGTGTTCTATGTGCAATACGCCAATGCGCGGGTGAATTCGGTTATGCGCAAGGCGGTTGAGGCCGGGATTGACGTGTCTGACGCTACGCTGGTACAGGCGGATCTGTCCGGCATGACCCATGAGTCCGAACTCGCCGTGGCGAAAAAACTGGCCGAATGGCCGCGCCTGATCGAGATTGCCGCCCGTACCCACGAACCGCATCGGGTGGCCTTTTATCTTTATGAACTGGCGTCCGATCTGCACGGGTTGTGGAACCGCGGCAATGACGACCCCGGCCTTCGGTTCCTGCAAGACGGCGATGCCGCGACATCGCAGGCGAAAATCGCCCTTGCGCGGGCTGTCTCGGTTGTTATTTCTGCCGGTCTTGGTATCCTTGGTGTGACTCCGGCCCAAGAGATGCGCTGACCAACAGCGTCGCGGCCGGTCGAGGCAGTTCAGACACCCGCGCGGGAAGGCGTCCCGCACGGGCCAGAGAGGCAGACATGGCAGCAACGCATTACGAGGCTCCTGTTTCCGGGGGCCAACCCATCCGCAATATGGCAACAGTCACCAATTGGGCGGGCGCCGCGGTGTCGCTGGCGCTGATCGCTGGGGTTGGGATCTGGGGATACAAGCTTTTGATCCGTGACGTCAGCGGTATTCCAGTGGTGCAGGCTGCCGAGGGACCGATGCGGATTGCCCCCGAAGATCCCGGCGGCACCTCAGCGGACCATCAGGGACTGGCGGTAAACGCTATTGCGGGTTTCGGCACTGCGGCTGCGCCGCCTGACCGGGTGACCCTCGCGCCCCGTGCACTTGATCTCGCGGACGAGGATATTGCGTCTGATGCAGTGCGCGCCGGGGAATCGCAGCGTCCGCGCACAGGCTCAGACAACACATTGTCGCTGGCTTCGGTGTCGTCCGATGATACGACCCCCAAGCCGGACACCAATGCCATCCCGCGGGTGACAACCAGGACCGAGCTGACACAGGAGTCGATTCAGGCTTTGGCTGACCAGATCGCCGCCGGAATCGACCCGCTGTCGGATGCCGGATTGGCTGACACGCCGCCTGTGACCACGGCGCTGAACGCTGTAGCGGACGAGGCGTTCGGCGAAGACGAGCCCGCCTCATTTGCTGAAAACGCGGACGAAGGCGAACTCGCTGTGCGGCTGCACACGCCCGGCGTTGCACGATCGCTGCGGCCACAGGTGCGCCCAACGGGGCTTCGCCAGACCGCCACGCTTGCGCCGCTTGCCCCCAGCGCAGTTGCAACCACCCCCGAGTTGGACCCCGCCACACTGCCCGCAGGGACACGGGTTGTGCAGCTTGGTGCTTACGACAGCCCCGAAACCGCGCGAATTGAATGGGATCGCCTCGACAAACGGTTCGGCGATTATATGGACGGCAAATCGCGGGTGATTGAACGCGCCTCTTCGGGTGGGCGCACATTCTATCGTCTGCGCGCCCACGGATTCGAGGACATCTCGGACGCGCGCCGGTTCTGTGCCGCCTTTGTTGCGGAAAAGGCCGACTGCATTCCCGTGGTCACCCGGTGACCCAGTATGGCGCTGCGATTCTCGGGTGCGCCGGGCTGAAACTCAGCGGTGACGAGCGTCGGTTTTTTGCCGAATCCAATCCCTTTGGCTTTATCCTGTTCGGCCGCAATATCGAGACGGCGGATCAGATCCGTGCGCTGACGGCCGATCTGCGCGATACGGTTGGCTGGAACGCGCCGATTTTTATCGACCAAGAGGGGGGGCGCGTCCAGCGCCTGCGCCCGCCGATGGCGCGCGACTGGTTGGCGCCACTGGACTATGTAGCGCAGTACGGCGGCGATGCCGGACGGGCAATGTACCTGCGCTATCGGATCATCGCAGCCGAGCTTTTGGCGCTGGGGATCGACGCGAATTGCGCCCCTATGCTGGACGTTGCCCGCCCCGAAACACATGCCTTTTTACGCAACCGTTGCTATGGCACCACGCTGGCGCAGGTTGTGGAAATGGGACGGGCCGTGGCACAGGGGCATCTGGATGGCGGTGTTTTGCCGGTGATCAAACATATCCCCGGTCATGGGCTTGCTCAGTTGGACAGCCATTTGGATCTGCCGCGTATCAGCGCGGATGCCGCGACGCTGAATGCCACAGATTTTGCCGCATTCCGGGCGTTCTCGGATCTGCCGATGGGGATGACGGCGCATCTGGTTTACGAGGTGTTTGATGGCCTGCCCGCGACCATCTCGGCCCGCATGATGACAATGATCCGCGAGGATTTGGGCTTTGGCGGGCTGATTATGACCGACGACATTTCGATGCAGGCGCTGTCGGGAACGGTGCCGGAGCGTGGCGCAGCGGCGCGCGCCGCGGGATGCGATGTCGTGTTGCATTGCAACGGCAATATGGACGAGATGGTTCCGCTGATGCGACGGATTGGCACCTTGTCGGACGTCGGAGAAATCCGGGTGGACGCCGCACTGGCCGCGCGTCAACCCGCCCCGGCGGTTGATATCGCTGCCCTGTCAGCCCAGCTTGAGACGATTGCACACGAACGCCCTAATGACTGAGCAAGAGCCCTTTGTTCAGGATCCGCAAAGCGTCGCCGACCGGCTGGCCGCCGAGGCGCTGATCGTTGATGTGGACGGTTATGAAGGGCCGCTCGATCTGCTGTTGTCGCTGTCGCGGACCCAAAAGGTCGATCTGCGCAAGATTTCGGTGCTGCAACTTGCGCGGCAATATCTGGCTTTTGTCGAACAGGCTACGGCGCTGCGGCTTGAACTGGCGGCTGACTATCTTGTGATGGCCGCCTGGCTCGCCTTTCTAAAGTCGCGCTTGCTGTTGCCGCCCGATCCAACCGAAGACGGCCCCACAGGCGAGGATCTGGCCGCGCATCTGGCGTTTCAGCTCGAACGGTTGCAGGCGATGCGCGACGTCGCCGCACGGCTGATGGCGCGCGACCGGCTGGGGCGTGACTTTTTTGCCCGCGGACACACCCAGCAGATCGAGCGGGTGCGCGCCGTGCGGTATACGGCGACTCTGCTTGACCTGATGCAGGGCTATGCCCGCATCCGCACCCGCGACGAATTTCGCCCGTTTGTGATGGACCGTGATCGGGTTTTCACCATGGAGCAGGCGCTGGAGCGGATGCGCGGCATGATTGGCTTTGCCGGCACCTGGACCGACATTTCCGCCTATCTGCCCGATGGTTGGCACGTTGATCCGGTCAAATGGCGTTCAGCCACCGCGGCGACCTTTGCGGCGTCGCTGGAACTGGTCAAAGAGGGCAAAGCCGAATTGCGCCAGTCCGAGTTGTTTGCCCCAATCCAGTTGCGCCGCCGCGAGGGTCGCGATGACTGATCGTCAACCGCAATCGTGCCCAAATCGCATACATTCTTGTCCACCGCTGGATTCTGCCCGCTGATGTCCGACGATACCGCCCCCATCACCACCGAGAGCCTGTTTCAGGCACCGGTCATGGCCGAACAGGAACGCATGGTCGAGGCGGTGCTATTTGCCGCCGCCGATCCCGTGACCGTCAAAGAGTTGAACGACCGCATGCCCCATGGCTGCGATGCCGCCGAGGCGCTGGTTCGTCTGCGCAAACGCTATGAGGGGCGCGGCGTGCATGTCGTTCGTGTCGGCGACGCCTGGGCCATGCGTACCGCGCCCGACCTTGCCTTTCTCATGCAGAAAGAGACGGTCGAGACCCGCAAGCTGAGCCGTGCCGCAATCGAAACTCTGGCAATTATCGCCTACCATCAGCCCATTACCCGCGCCGAGATCGAAGAGATTCGCGGCGTTTCCGTGTCGCGCGGTACGGTTGATCAATTGCTGGAAATGGAGTGGATTCGCTTTGGGCGTCGCAAGATGACACCCGGACGCCCCGTGACCTTTGTGGTGACCCAGGAATTCCTAAACCATTTCGGTCTGGAATCGGCGCGCGATCTGCCGGGGCTCAAGGAATTGCGTGCTGCCGGTCTGCTGGAAAACCGTCTGCCACTGGGTACGACACCCATTCCGGGCGAGGGCGATATCGACGCAGAAGAGGCCACCAACCAAGGCCAAAGCGAATTGTTCGAAGATTGAGCGGCGTCTGGCGACAAGGCAATTCAGGTGAACAATCCTGTCCGGTCTAGAGTTCCGGCCCGCGAAAATGCTTGCTCAGCTTCAGACCCTGACCCTGATAATTCGACGCGATTCCAGCCCCGTATAGCTGATCCGGCACTGCGGCCATCCGCTCGTATACGAGCCGACCAACGATCTGTCCGTGCTCCAGGACAAAGGGGGCTTCGTGACAGCGCACCTCAAGCACACCGCGCGATCCGGTGCCGCCCGCCCCGGAATGGCCGAATCCAGGGTCAAAGAAACCTGCGTAATGCACCCGGAATTCGCCAACCATTGCCAGATAAGGCGCCATTTCAGCCGCATATTGCGGAGGAATATGCACCGCCTCGCGACTGACAAGGATGTAGAATGCGCCGGGATCAAGGATGATCCGGCCATCACTGCTGTGGACCTGTTCCCAGAAGGCGTCGGGCGGGTAATGCCCGATAAGGTCCAAGTCAATCACCCCGGTATGCGGTTTGGCCCTATAGCCCACCAATCTGTCATTGGCCGGGCGCAGATCGACCGAAAAGCCGAGACCGTCACTGATGACCGGGGGCCCACCCGTCACCAGGGTATCACTGACATGCAGCACCTCAAGCTCGGCATCGCTGAGGACCGAACGCCCCTGACGAAACCGAATCTGGTTTAGACGCATGCCCGGACGCACCAGAACCGAAAACGACCGGGGGCAAATCTCGGCATAGAGCGGGCCGGTGTAGCCTGCCGGAATCCTGTCGAATTCGACCCCACCATCGGTGATCGTGCGTGTCAAAAGGTCGAGTCGCCCGGTTGAGCTTTTGGCATTGGCAATGGCGTGCACATCATATGGCAGGGCCAGATGCTCCATCAGCGGCACGACATAGACGCAGCCTTTTTCGAGGACCGCGCCCTGAGTCAGGTCTACGCGGTGCATCTCGAATTCATTTAGGCGGTCCGCAACCCGATTGCTCTGACCGGCAAGGAACGACGCCCGCACACGGTACGCCACAGTGCCCAGCCGCAAATCCAGGCTCGCGGGTTGAACCTGTGCGTCGTCGATCGCCGTGGTCGCGTGCAACGTACCGTTGGTGATCATGTCGCGAATCTGCTGGCTGGCCAGAACGCCTGTCATTTGCCTCTCCTTCGGGGCTCCGGTCCAGAGTGTCCCTGCTTTACAATTCAGCTCATCAAGGGGGAAGGGGAAAGCGGCGTTTCTCGCGGGCAAAGCCCGGAAAAGCTGCGCAAAAGAGGCGGTAGCTGGTCGGGCTAGCAGGACTCGAACCTGCGACCTTCCGTCCCCCAGACGGACGCGCTACCAGGCTGCGCTATAGCCCGACTGATGCGTGTCATAATGGTTTTACGCCGGTGAGCAACCCCGAAATGCATCCCCGTCGGGCATATCGGCAGGATCAGTTGCCACGCGGTGCGCAAAGCCGTGTCTGCAAGGCGCGCAACCGTTCGTATTGCGGTTCTAGCGCTTGCGCCTGTTCGGGATCGAGGGCTGTGATCCGTGCAAGAAGGCTCAGTACACCTTCGGTCGGCTCAATCGCGTCCAGGTCGGGCATATCGGGCAGCGGCTTTTGCAGAGCAGATTCGTCCACATGTTCGACCACCTCGGGCACATGCTCAGCCACCTCGGGCACTTGTTCGGGTTCTGACGGCGCGGTGATCGATTCTTTGGGTGGAGAGCCAAGCGGATTTTGCAGGAACGCGGGCAGGGGAAGGTCCGCTGCGGTGGCGTCTATGGTGTCGCTGTCCGCAGACGCCTCTGGCTCGAGGGCGTCTGGTGCGTCATCGGGCGCGACTGCGGACTCTCGCTCAGGCTCTGCCGAATGCGGCAGCTCGGCGGCTTCTATTGGTGCATCTTCCGCTTCATTCTCCAAGGTTTCAGTCTGGGACAACTCAGTTTCTGGCGGCTCTGGTTCGGTCAGTTCCTCGGCTGCAGGAGTCGCCACATTCGGACCCGAAGGCGAGGGTGGCGCCATTTCGGACATATCGTCTGATTCTTCCATTTCATCCGGTGTCAGTGGGTCTGCGGTTTCGGTCTCTTCATCTGGGGGGGCGTCTTGTGGCGGCATATTTTCCCACAATGTCGGTTCGGCAGGCAGACGCTCGGGCTCAGTCTCCGGGGTGTCGGCCATGGGGTCCGATGTCAGGGGGGGCAGTTCGGGCTGTGACACTGGCGGGGCGGCGGGTATCGGACCCGATTCGGTCTGATGCATGTTGAACGGCACGACCACATCGGCGGGTTCCGCCATCTCGGCAAACGGGGCCTCTTCGATATGATCCGGCGCGTCTTCTCCGTCGGGATACTCGGCCAGGGTTGCGACGTATCGCACACCCTGTTCACGCAAGATCTTTTGCACGCCTTTGATAGTCATCCCATCATCGTGCAGCAAGCGTTTGATACCGCTAAGTAAATCCATGTCCGCGGGACGGTAGTAACGGCGGCCGCCTGCGCGTTTCACCGGTTTGACCTGGGTGAACTTACTCTCCCAGAATCGCAGAACATGAGCAGGCGTATCCAGCCACTCCGCCACCTCACTGATGGTGCGGAAGGCATCCGGCGATTTGCTCATGTGACAGGCCTCAGCGTTTGTTACCGACGGCAACACGATCTTTCATCAGGTGCGACGGTCGAAAGGTCAGAACGCGGCGCGGCTGGATCGGCACCTCTTCTCCGGTCTTGGGATTGCGCCCCACGCGGGCCGCCTTTTCCCGCACCGAGAACGTGCCAAACGACGAAATCTTGACCTGTTCACCTTCGACCAAGGCGTCGGACATGTGGCTAAGCACGGTCTCGACAAGTTCTGCGCTTTCGTTGCGCGACAGGCCCACCTCTCGGAACACCGCTTCGCTTAAATCCATTCGCGTCAGGGTCTTTTCACCCATCGCCATCCCTCCTGCTTTTCGGCAGCATAGGCGCAGGCGATTTTCCGAGTCAATATCAATGGCTTGCAACGCGCAATTTCGCGCAAAAAGAGGCCATTACCAGCGCAGAACGACCGCGCCCCACGCCAGACCGCCACCAATCGCCTCGGTCACAAGCAGATCACCGCGTTTGATCTGGCCGCGTTCCTTGCCGACAGACAGCGCCAGAGGAATCGACGCGGCCGAGGTGTTGCCGTGATCCTGCACCGTCACCACCACCTTGTCCATCGGCAGGCCGAGCTTTTTGGCGGTGCCGGTGATGATGCGGATGTTGGCCTGATGTGGTACAACCCAGTCGACGTCCTGGCCGGTCATTCCGATCTTTTCGAGGGCGGTGGTTGCAGTTTCGGCCAGCTTTTCCACAGCGTGGCGAAAGACCTCTTTGCCTTCCATCCGCAGATGGCCGGTTGTTTGGGTCGAGACACCGCCATCGACATACAGGATGTCCTTGTGACGCCCGTCAGAGTGCAGGTCGGTTGACAGAACACCGCGATCGGTGTTGGTGCCTTTGCCTTTCGCCGCCTCAAGGATCAGCGCGCCGGCGCCGTCGCCGAACAACACGCAAGTGCTGCGGTCGGTCCAGTCCATGATCCGGCTAAAGGTCTCGGCGCCGATGATCATGACGCGATTGGCCTGTCCGGCCAAAATCATCGCGTTGGCGGTCGAGAGGGCATAGATGAACCCAGCGCAGACGGCCTGAACGTCAAAGGCAAAGCCGCGTGTCATGCCCAGTTCAGCCTGCACCATGGTTGCGGCCGAGGGAAAGGTCAGATCGGCAGTTGAGGTGGCCAGTATTATGGCATCCAGATCGTCAGGCTCAAGCCCGGCATCGGCCAGCGCGTTGCGTGCAGCGCGGGTGGCCATATCGGATGTGGTTTGCCCCTCAGCGGCAATATGGCGTCGCTCGATCCCCGAACGCGAGCGAATCCATTGATCGGACGTGTCCAGCGTCGCTTCGAATTCGCTATTCGGTACAATACGTTCGGGCAGGTAATGACCGACCCCGGCTACTACGGCGCGTCGCGTCATGAATGTGTTCCGTCCTTCGGTCCTAAGAGGGTTGCGTCGTTTTCAAGCGCCGCGGCAGATGCGACACGGGCGGCGATCTTGTCGCCAAAGCCGCTCTGAGCCAACTGAAACGCCAGTTTGACAGCTGCCGATACGCCGGTCGAATCTGCCGAGCCGTGCGATTTTACAACTGTGCCGTTCAGCCCCAGAAATACGCCGCCATTGACCCGACGCGGGTCAATCCGTTTTTGCAGTCGCTTCAGAGACGTCAGAGCCAGCAATGAGGCAAGGCGCGACAGCGGCGAATAGGCAAAGGCCTGACGCAGCAGGTCGCCGATCAGGCTCGCCGTGCCCTCGCCGGTCTTGAGCGCGACATTGCCGGTAAAGCCATCGGTGACGATGACATCAGCGCGTTTTCCGGGGATATCGCCGCCTTCGACAAAGCCGACAAAATCATAGCTTGCCGCCTGCGCCTGGGCGCTGATCAGGTCATGCGCTTCCTTGAGTTCGGCGCGCCCCTTGTGTTCTTCGGTGCCGACGTTGAGTAAGCCAACACGCGGACGAGCAACATCCAGACCGTTGCGGGCATAAGACGCGCCCATCAACGCATATTGCATGAGATCACGCGCATCGGCGCGAATGTCGGCGCCCACGTCCAGCATCACGTTGAACCCTTGCGGGGTGCGCGACGGCCAGAGCACGGCAATGGCCGGACGATTGACACCCGGCAGCTTGCGCAGACGGACCATCGACAATGCCATTAGCGCGCCGGTGTTGCCGCAGCTGACCGCCACGGTCGCTTCGCCATTGCGGACCGCCTCAAGCGTGGACCACATCGAGGTGTCCTTGCCGTTGCGCATTACGTGGCTGGGTTTGTCATCCATACTCACAACGCCAGTGGCGTCGCGAATCTCGCAACATCCCTCAAGCGCGCGCTGCTTTGACACCAACCGCCGCAATTCCTCGGCAGGACCGTGAAGGATAAACCGGATGTCAGGATTTACCTTGGCGGACAAGGCGATGCCGGCGACAACAGCCCCCGGACCCCGATCTCCACCCATCGCGTCGATGGACAGCACCACCGGCCGCTGGCCCACCTTGGTTTGATCCTGCAGAGAGGTCATACGGGGGCCAGAGCCTGTCGTTTATGCTGCGTCTTCGTCGAGGTCGATCTCGTCAACCGCTGCGATGACTTCGCGGGTCGCGTAGTGACCGCAGGACGGGCAGACGTGATGCGGACGCTTGAGTTCGCCGCAGTTGTCGCATTCGTTGGGGTTGCCCGCAACGAGTGCGTCATGTGCGCGACGATTGTTGCGGCGCGATTTGGATACTTTGTTCTGTTGGACGGCCATGTCTCAACCTCGATCTATAATTGAGAGGGCATGAGGCATGCCCGGTTGTCGGGAGTGTTGGGCCTCATAGTCGCAAGACCGTCTGAGACACAACCCGGAATCCTTGTGAAGGCCGGAAAATAGGGAGAAAATTTCAGGACGCAAGCGAATAGTTGCCCTAAACCCGAGTTCTTGGCTCACTCTGTCCCGTCCAGCTTGTCGCGCAGGCTTGCCAGCCCGGCAAAAGGTTTGAGATCGCCGTCGCGTAGCGGCACTGTGCCATCCTCGGCATAGACCGCTTCGCCCAGTTCCGCATCTGTTGCACGCGGGTAAAGCGGCAGTGCCAGGGCCAGGGCCTCGGCCATCGCGTCGTGGGCCGAAATCGTCTCGGCCAGGGCTTCAGTGGTGTCGTCTTCGGGCATCTCGACCTCGGTCCCCGGTTCCTGTGGTTCCAGATCGGCTGCTGGGACATAGTGGCGGGTAACAGCATCGTCGATTCGGGTTGTCACAGGTCTGAGCGTAACGACACAGGGCTGTACCACCGTCGCGCCCAGCATCGCCGTCAGGCGCCAGCCGCGCTTGCCCAGCGGTATGATCTCACCGGTAAAGCGCAGTTTGCGCAGACCGAGCAAATCCAGATGACCGGCCAGTGCCGCACGTGTGTCGGCGTCGGGTTGCAAATCAAACCGGGTTGGGTGCCGTGTCGCCAGGTCGGCCACGCGGAACACCCCGGCGGCATTGGGGCTATTGGGGGCGGTGTTGGCCATGGAACACGATCTCCTTTACTTGAACGCTGGGCATTCCTTATGTAAGCGGGATAGAAGGCAGACACGACCATGGCAAGAGGGGCGGCATGACCGGCATTGCAAAGACGCTGAGGATCGCGGTTTTCGCGGTTGTCCTTGGCACGCTCGCGGCGTGTACAGAACAGATCCGCAGTCATGGCTATACGCCGAACGAAGAAGACCTGCAGCAGATTGTCGTGGGCGTGGATACCCGGGCCTCCGTCGAGGATCTGGTGGGCGTGCCCACCACATCCGGTGTCCTCAATGACAGCGGGTTCTATTACATCCAGAGCGACGTGCGCCATTTTGCCTATCGCCGTCCAGAGGTGATCAGCCGCGAAGTGTTGGCGATCTCGTTCGATACGGCGGGTGTGGTAACCAATATCGAACGTTACGGGCTTCAGGACGGTGCTGTCGTACCGCTGACCCGGCGGATCACGCGGACCGACACTGGCGACATCAGCTTTATCCGCAAGCTCTTTGGCAACATCGGTCGGATTTCCGCGGCGGATCTGCTGAACTGATCTTGGCTGTCACAGCTCTGTTGCGCTAGCCTGACATCAGCACAGCAGCGGATGCAGGCAAGGGTGGCGGACGTGGTACTGACTGATCTCAGACGAGGGCGCTATTTGGCGCGACTGGCTGCGACGCCCAACGACGTCGAGGCGGCGCAGGCGCTGCGCCATCTGGCGTTTCATGGCCAGCCCGGGCTTGATTGCGACAGCTTCGACGACGCCTGCCTGCATGTTCTGATCGAAGAGCGTACCAGTGGCCGACTGGTTTGCTGCTTTCGATTTTTGCCGCTGGCCGACGGGTCCGAGATCGGACGCAGCTATGCGGCGCAATATTACGAACTGTCTGCCCTCGAAATCTATGTCGGCCCGATGGTCGAGCTGGGGCGGTTCTGCGTCCATCCCGATGTGCGGGATCCCGATGTTCTGCGCGTCGCGTGGGGGGCGATGACGGCCTATGTCGATGCCACCGGGGTCGAGCTTCTGTTTGGCTGCGCGTCTTTTGCCGGGACCGAGGCGGCAGAATATCTTGATGCCTTTGCCATGCTCAAGGCGCGGCATCTTGCGCCGAAACGCTGGCTGCCCCGGGTCAAGGCGCCGGATGTGTTCCGGTTTGCTGCGCGGTTGCGACGCAAACCCGACGTGCGCAAGGCGATGTCGCGAATGCCACCGCTGCTGCGGACCTATCTGATGATGGGAGGCTGGGTAAGCGATCACGCCGTGGTAGACCGGTCGATGAACACGCTACATGTCTTTACTGGGGTCGAGATTGCAGCGATTCCCGCAGCCCGCAAGCGGCTTTTGCGCGCTGTGGCCGGGTAGCCGTCGTTGTTGTAACGGCGCACATGACAGGCGGGATATCAGCCATTCGTCGAGCCGAGAGACATAACATCAGCATTCTGACACACCCGAGCCAAACACTAGTTCCGCGAGCCTTCTCGACGCAGCGCGGATCTTGGTGCTGGTTAATCCTCACCTGCAACGCGGAAATTGCGCCCCGGATCTGGAACGACAGACACCTGGAGCATTGCCCGCCGAAGCGGCTATTAACGCCGTCTTGGCCAGGCTGACGGTGGCGACGATAACACCTGCAGAATCCTCGTCCTTCTCAGGGCGTTGCACTGCCTGCTCGTGACTGTATTCGGCGGCGTCGTTAGGCAGCAAAGCCAGCCCTCAGGTTTCTAGCCTCTTCGGAGAAGGTGTGTGCAGACCGAACTACGTCGGTCCGCCAATCAGATTCCGCGCCAGATCCAGCCGCCGCCCAAAATCCGGCTGCCTTCGGTCTGATAGAACACGCAGGCCTGACCGGGTGACACGCCGTCTTCGGGCGTCAGCAATTCGACTTCGGCCGTGGTTGCCGACAGGGGCCGCAGGATTGCTTCGCGCGGGGGCCGGGTCGAGCGGACCTTGACCGACACCATCCATTCCGACCGGCTGTCCAGTGGCTCGTCTCCGAGCCAGTTAATCTCGCGCACCGGCACCGTTCTGGTCGACAGCATGTCCTTTGGTCCAACGATGACCTGTTTTTTATCCACATCAAGCCGCACCACATAAAGCGGATCCACCAGCCCGCCGATGCCCAGCCCCCGGCGCTGGCCCACTGTATAGCGCAACACGCCGTTGTGAGTACCGAGCACGTTGCCCGCCACATCGACAATTTCGCCCGGCTCGGCAGAGCCTGGCCGCAGCTTTTCGATCACAGCGGCGTAGTTGCCGTCAGGGACAAAGCAGATGTCCTGACTGTCGGGTTTGTCGGCGACGCTCAGACCGTATTTCGCCGCAAGCGCACGAGTTTCGGCTTTGGATGGCAGGTGACCCAACGGAAATCGCAGGTAGTCAAGCTGTTCGGCAGTTGTCGAGAACAAGAAGTAGCTTTGGTCACGGGCGGCATCAGCCGCGCTGTGCAACTCAGCCCCGTGGGCGCCCATCTTGCGCTGGATGTAGTGGCCGGTCGCCATACAGTCCGCCTCGAGATCGCGTGCGGTTTCCAGCAAGTCCTTGAACTTGACCCTTTCATTGCAGCGGATGCAGGGCACGGGCGTGGCGCCCCCAAGGTAGCTGTCGGCGAATTCATCAATCACCGCGTCTCGAAAAACGTTTTCGTAATCAAGCACGTAGTGCGGAAATCCCATTGTCTCGGCGACGCGGCGCGCGTCGTGAATATCTAGCCCGGCGCAACAGGCGCCTTTTTTGGCCAGCGCTGCGCCGTGATCGTACAACTGCAACGTCACGCCGATGACATCGTATCCCTCTTCGGCCAGCATGGCCGCCACAACGGAACTGTCCACGCCGCCGGACATCGCGACGACCACACGGGTCTGCGACGGCGGTTTGGGCAGGCCAAGCGAATTGAGCTTGTGCGCGTCTAGGGGCATCGGTCTCTCCTGATAATCGAAGGGAATATAGGAAAATCCGAAGTATTCTCAAGGGGCCGTTTCACACGTCGTTAAGTGCGTTCCCGCCAAATGGGTTCACAGACGAACGAGGGACCGAAATGTATCTGAAGAAAATAGATGGACCGCGCGCCGTGACGCTTCCGGACGGGAGGATCATGACGCGGGCGGACCTACCCTCCGAGGACACAAAACGCTGGGTTGCGTCGCGCAAGGCATCGGTCGTCAAAGGGGTTCTTTACGGGCTTTTGACCCGTGAACAAGCCGAAGAACGCTATCGGCTGACGGAGGAGGAATTAAATGAATGGATCCGCGCAGTCGCGTCGCATGGGGAAGAGGCACTTAAAACCACAGCAATCCAGAAATATAGACAACCGTAAGTTGCAATTCATTTCTCCATGCGTATGGTAATGAGTAGTTAACTTATTTTGTTCAGTTTCCTCATCGTACTCGTGGTGAGATATGGAGACAGCCTATGCGTGTTTTACTTGTTGAAGACGATCCGACTACGTCGAAAAGTATCGAGTTGATGCTGACCCATGCAAACCTGAACGTGTATGCGACTGATCTTGGGGAAGAAGGGATCGATCTGGCCAAGCTTTATGACTACGATTTGATTCTTCTTGATCTCAATTTGCCGGACATGAATGGGCACGAAGTATTGCGGCAGTTGCGGCTTGCCCGAATCGAGACGCCGATCCTGATTCTGTCAGGGGCGGATGATACCGAGAGCAAAATCAAAGGGTTCGGATTCGGTGCGGATGACTATCTGACCAAACCCTTTCACAGGGATGAACTGATCGCGCGGATTCATGCAATCATCCGCCGGTCAAAAGGCCATTCGCAGTCGGTTATCAAAACTGGCAAGATCGCTGTCAATTTGGACGCAAAGACTGTGGATGTTGGCGGCAAATCGGTGCATCTGACCGGCAAGGAATATCAGATGCTCGAGCTGCTGAGCCTACGCAAGGGGACCACCCTGACCAAGGAAATGTTCCTGAATCACCTGTATGGCGGTATGGATGAACCAGAGCTTAAGATTATCGACGTTTTCATCTGCAAGTTGCGCAAGAAGCTGAGCGAAGCCACTTGCGAAGACAGCTATATCGAGACGGTCTGGGGGCGTGGCTATGTCCTGCGGGATCCGGAACCCAACAAAGATCTGGTTCCGCCACTCGCCATTGGTGCTTGATAATTGACCTGACAGGCCTGAGACAATCAATTCTGGCGTTGCTAAGGTTGCAGGCTGGACCCGCCTTCTTCCCGCGCATATCAGTTGACCCATGAATATTGTTGTCGAAGGGTCAGCACGGTGGAGAAAAGGGCAGTTGAGGCGTTGACCGAGACGCAGGCGAGGGAAGAACTCGCGGATCTGGCCTTTCGCCTGAACCGGGCAAATTCCGACTATCACGCCGATGATAGACCGGTCCTGTCGGATGCGGACTACGATGCGCTGAAGCGGCGCAACGCCGAGATCGAAGCCCAGTTCCCCGAACTTAAGCGTAGCGATAGCCCTTCGGACCGGATTGGGGCAGCTCCGTCCGAAGGCTTTGGAAAGGTCACGCACACCACGCGTATGATGTCTCTGGGCAATGCCTTTGACCGCGGCGAAGTCATTGAGTTCGATACGAGGATTCGCCGATACCTCGGGCTCTCGGAAGAGGGGGCATTACACTATACGGCTGAACCCAAGATTGACGGACTGTCGCTGAGTCTGCGGTATGAATCAGGACGGCTGGTGCAGGCGGCGACCCGTGGCGATGGCACCGTGGGCGAGAACGTGACCGCAAATGCGTTGACCATAGACGATATTCCGGCGGATCTGACAGATGCGCCCGAGGTGCTGGAAGTGCGGGGTGAGGTCTATATGAGCCATGCGGATTTTGCGTCGCTCAACGCCCGCCAAACTGAACGCGGCGGCAAGACCTTTGCGAACCCCCGCAACGCGGCAGCGGGCAGCTTGAGACAACTGGATGCCCGGATCACACAGAATCGGCCGTTGCGGTTCTTTGCATATGCGTGGGGTACGCTATCTGAACCATTGGCCTATACCCAGATGAGCGCGATTGCCCGGTTGGCGGAGCTGGGATTCTGTGTCAATCCGCTCACCCGCGTGTGTGATGGACCTGACGAAATGCTGGCGCACTACAGCGCGATTGAAGGTCAGCGCGCGACGCTCGGCTATGACATTGATGGTGTGGTCTACAAGGTCAACGATCTGGCGTTGCAGGAGCGGCTTGGATTTCGTTCAACCACCCCACGTTGGGCGATTGCGCACAAGTTTCCGGCCGAGCTGGCGTGGACAAGGCTCGAGGCGATCGACATCAAGGTGGGGCGTACTGGCGCGCTCAGCCCGGTCGCGCGCCTGAGCCCTGTGACGGTGGGCGGCGTAGTGGTCAGCAACGCGACGCTGCACAACGAAGACTATATCGCCGGTCGGGATTCGTTTGGTGCGCAGATTCGCGATGGCAAGGACATCCGCATCGGCGACTGGGTGCAGGTTTACCGTGCCGGCGATGTGATTCCCAAGATAGCTGATCTGGACCTGTCCCGGCGACCCGATAGCGCCAAGTCTTTTGAGTTTCCGACGACCTGCCCGGAATGCCAATCCGACGCGGTGCGCGAGGAAGGTGACGCAGTGCGGCGCTGTTCCGGCGGGCTGATTTGCCCGGCGCAAGCGGTCGAAAAGTTAAAGCATTTTGTCGCGCGCAATGCCTTTGACATCGAAGGGCTGGGCGCCAAGCAGATCGAACAATTCTATCGCGACGGTTGGATTAAAGAACCCGCGGATATCTTTGACCTTAAAAAGAAATATGGCTCGGGCCTGCAGCAGTTGAAGAACCGCGAGGGTTGGGGTGACAAATCTGCCGCGAATCTTTTTGCCGCGATTGACGAAAAGCGGAAAATCTCGCTGGGTCGGGTGATCTTCGCCCTCGGTTTGCGCCACGTGGGCGAGGCGGGATCGAATCTTTTGGCCCGGCATTACGGTACATGGGACACTTTCGAAGCTGCGATGCGTGATGCCGCCAGTCAGGAGGGGGCGGCTTGGGACGACCTGCTGGCGATCGACGGCGTGGGGAACGTCATGGCGCAATCACTCGTGGCGAGCTTTCGACAAGAGGCTGAGCGTGCCTCGATCGAGCGGCTGGTTGCGCATTTGAACATTCAGGCGGCTGAGCAACGCAACACCGACGGCAGCCCGGTTGCGGGTAAAACGGTGGTGTTCACCGGTACACTCGAACGCATGACACGCGCCGAGGCCAAGGCGCGCGCCGAAACCCTGGGGGCGAAAGTCGCAGGCTCGGTCTCGGCTCGGACGGATATTCTGGTGGCGGGGCCGGGCGCGGGCTCCAAAGAGAAAAAGGCTCGTGAACTGGGGATCGAGATCCTTGATGAAGACAGTTGGCTGACGCTGATCGGGCAGGGATGACCGGCCGTCCGGAAATCCTGTTTCCACTGTTTGGTGCGATCACGGCGCTGGACGGCGTGGGACCGAAAACGGCACAGCTGTTAGCGCAATTGAACATTGTGGCGCCGCGCGACTTGCTCTTTACTTTGCCCCATTCCGGCATTGACCGGGCGTTGCGCCAGACGATCCGGGGCGCGGACCTGCCGGGGGTGTTGACGGTCGAAGTTACGATTGGCGAGCATCATGCCCCACGCAGTCGGGGCGGCGCTTATCGAATCACTGTCACCGACTCTGAAACCACGTTCCAGATTGTCCATTTCCATGCGCGGGGCGACTTTCTGAGCAAACTTCTGCCGACAGATCAGCGCCGCATCGTTTCGGGCCGGGTTGAGGTCTTTGATGGTATGGCGCAGATGGTGCACCCCGATCATGTTGTTCGTCCGGACGAGGCTGCGACCTTGCCCGCGTTCGAACCGGTCTATCCATTGACGGCGGGTTTGTCGCAGCGGGCGATGGCGCGAATGGTGGCGGATGCGCTGACCCGTGTGCCGGTTCTGGCTGAATGGATCGATCCGGCGCAAAAGGCGCGTGAGGATTGGCCAGACTGGCATGCGGCGCTGGAAACGGTTCATGCGCCCGGTGCTGCGGCTGATTTGTCCGCGACGGCCCCTGCGCGTATGAGGCTCGCCTATGACGAATTCATGGCGCATCAGCTGACGCTTGCACTGGCGCGGGCGCGGCGTCGCAAAGGCCGGGGAATGACGTCTGTCGGCGATGGGCAGAAGCGATCTAAGGTCCTGAAATCCTTGCCCTACCGGCCCACCGGTGCGCAGAAGCGCGCAATCGACGAGATCGCAGCAGACATGGCCGCGCCAGAGCGTATGAACCGGCTTTTGCAAGGTGACGTTGGATCGGGCAAGACGCTTGTCGCCTTTATAGCGCTTCTGGTCGCAGTCGAGGCAGGCGGGCAGGGCGTGATGATGGCCCCGACTGAAATCCTCGCGCGGCAGCATCTGGAAGGGCTGCAACCCCTGGCAGAATCAGCCGGGGTGATACTGGAACTATTGACTGGCCGTGACAAGGGACGCGAGCGCGAAGAAAAGCTCGCGGCGCTTGGGCGGGGCGATATTCATATCCTCGTCGGCACTCATGCTGTGTTCCAAAAAGACGTGGCGTTTTGCAATCTACGGCTGGCAGTGGTGGACGAACAACACCGGTTCGGCGTGCGCCAGCGGCTGGAACTGGGCCGCAAGGGCGAGGGCGCGGATGTTTTGGTGATGACAGCGACGCCGATTCCACGTTCGCTGGCGTTGACGCAATACGGCGATATGGACGTTTCGATCCTTGACGAAAAGCCGCCCGGTCGCAAACCGATCCAGACTGCCTTGGTGTCAGTCGAACGGATGGAGGAGGTGGTGGCCCATCTTCGCCGCGCCATCGGCAACGGGCAACAGGCGTATTGGGTCTGCCCGCTGGTCGAGGAAAGCGAAGTGTCGGGGCTGACCGCGGCAGAACAGAGGTTTAAACATCTGCGTGCCTTGCTCGGGGACGGGGCGGTTGGATTGGTGCATGGCCAGTTGCCCGCCGCTGAAAAGGATGCCGCCATGGCGCGGTTTGTGTCTGGCGATACGGCGGTGCTGGTCGCCACAACGGTGATCGAGGTGGGCGTCAATGTGCCGAACGCGACGATTATGGTGATTGAACAGGCCGAAAGTTTTGGCTTAGCACAGTTGCATCAGCTGCGCGGGCGCGTCGGTCGTGGCGAGGCGGCATCCACTTGCCTGATGCTGTATCAGCCACCGTTGGGAGAGGCCGGACTTAAACGCCTGACAACGCTGCGCGAAACCGAAGATGGCTTTCGCATCTCCGAGGTCGATCTTGAAATGCGGGGCGCTGGCGATTTAATTGGGACGGCACAATCGGGGCTACCACAGTTTCGCATCGCGGACATGGAACATCAGGCCGGATTGATGGCTGTCGCGCAGAGCGATGCACGGCGGTTGCTGGCGGACGATCCTGATCTGACCGGACTGCGGGGGCAGGCGGCACGTGTTCTTCTTTGGTTGATGCGGCAGGACGAGGCAATTCGCCTGATTTCAGTGGGTTAGCCATCTCTGATACCGTTTCGTTCCGATTTGTTCTCAAATGTTCTTAAAAAGTTCTTTACAGGTGGCTGGCAATATGGGAACAAAGTGGCAACACATTTAACCAGAACCGGAGTGACCGCCATGCTGAGCCAGATCCGTAATGCCATTCACCGCTCGGAAAAAACGTTGTTTGCGGACGCAATCGGGGCGGTATCGCTAGTTGCTCTGCTCTTATTTGCGCTGCATCTGCCTGCTTTTGCGTAATTTTCTGTTTTCTGCCTGCGTGCTTGCGCCGGGAGCTCGTGCATCCTGTCCCAATTTGATGCGCTGCGACTGAAACTGCCTGTTCCGTCTCGTTCCGGGGTGTCTTCCCCCGAATTCAGAGTGACCCGGAGTCCCCACAAGCAACGCTACTTGCCGCCGCCTTCCTGATGGAAGCGCGGCGGTTTTTTGCAAGATCTGGTAGATCAAACACCAGCATCCTCACTGTCGGGTGGCCATAGTTCTGGCTGGGATGGCACAGTCATTCGACGCCATTAACTGGAGCCGACACTGTCTAACGCAGTCTATTTGAAAGGACCGCTGACCGAGGACGCGGCAGAGCCGGTCGGACGAGGCATCATTTCCACACTAATCGAGGTTTTTTTAACGTCAGGTATCCCGAATCTTCGGGCCACGCCGTATCTATTCAGCGCCCGCCCGCAATATCAGAACCTATCCAAAACTATGCACAATCAGCCGATTGTGCCTTTTCCGCAGCTTCGGCTGCGGCGTCCAATGCCAGCATGATCGACGCATGGCGGTTCTTGTAGGCTGCTGCGGGGCGCAACACCTCAAGTCCGTCAAAGGGTGCAACCGGGGTGGGGCCGTCGGATTTCAGCATCGCCTGTAGCGCGTCGCGGGCTTGCGTGATCTGCTCGGGCGTACACCCTACGATTACCGAACCAACCACCGATGCCGCCGCCTGACCCAGCGCGCAGGCTTTGACCTCTTGTCCGAACGCCGCAACGCGACCGTCCTGCATAGCCAGATCCACAGTCACGGTCGAGCCGCAGAGTGGTGAGCGTTTCTTGATACTCGCATCCGGTGCGTCCAACCGGGTGGTGTTCGGGATATCCGCCGCAAGCGCGAGGATGCGGGTCGAGTAGAGCTTGATCAGGTCATTGTTGCCGGACATGGCTTTTCCTTTAGCGACGTGTTCCCTAAATAGGCATCAATTGCGGATTGCAAAAGGGTTTTTGCCAATGGGCTTTGATGTTGCGACTTTGGTCTATGATGAACGCGGGCTGATCCCTGCAATCGCCCAAGATGCCCAGACTGGCGAGGTGCTGATGATGGCTTGGATGAACGCTGAATCGGTCGCACGCACGCTTGACACAGGGCGGGTGACCTACTGGTCGCGGTCGCGGCAAGCGTTTTGGGTCAAGGGTGAAAGTTCGGGCCATGTGCAGGCACTTTTGGACCTGCGCTTGGACTGTGATCGCGATTGTCTACTGGTGCAAGTCAAGCAGACCGGCCCGGCCTGCCACACTAACCGGCGCAGTTGTTTCTATACGTCCGTGCGGGACGGTGAAGAAGTTGAACTGATGACACCTATGATCGGTTAGAGACCGACCATAGCGCGAATGTCGTCGGGGCCCTTGCCCTCAGCACGAAAGGTGGCGATTGCACGGGCATCATCGCGTTTGGCCAGCCTTTTGCCATTGCTGTCACGGATTAGGCGGTGGTGATGGTATACAGGTGAAGGAATTCGCATAAGTATCTGCAATAAAATATGAATCTTCGTCGCCTCAAATAGGTCCTTGCCCCGGATCACCTCGGTGACACCTTGCGCGGCGTCATCCAGTACCACAGAAAGATGGTACGACCCGGGAAAGTCGCGCCGCGACAAAACGACATCCCCGACAGTCTGGATCATCTCTTGCGCCGCGACAGTGATCTTGTCGGAATGCCCCATGGTGCATTGGCCGGTTTCAACGAAAGTGATCTCTGGTATTGCTTCCATAGCCCGCGCCATATTCAGGCGCAGCGCGATATTGTCAGGGCGCGGTCCTTGGATCGGCCCGTTCTCGGGGCGGCAGGTGCCGGGATAGACCAGCCCGTCTGGGCCGATCAGCGGTTCTGCGCCCTCTTGCGGCGCGCTTGCTGCGGCAGTGATGTCGCGGCGAGTGCAGGCGCAGGGATAGAGCAGGCCACGCGACCAGAGTTGATCCAGAGCCGCCTGATACGCTGTCAGTCTATCGAATTGCCGCAGAGGCGGCGCGTCCCACCGAACGCCAAGCCAGCTCAGATCGTCAATGATTTTCTGCTCCCATTCTGGCTTGCAGCGGGTCTGATCAATATCCTCGATCCGCAATAGGAACTGGCCCCCGGCAGCACGAGACATGTCGTGCGCCAGCAACGCCGAATACGCGTGACCCAGATGCAGCGGGCCGGTTGGAGACGGTGCGAATCTAGTGGTAAATGTCACCATATTTCAATGCGGTATCTGTCGGCCTTCAGTCATCCTCGCACTCGGTCGACGCGACGTCCAGCCGCTGCGCGCCCAGCCAGTCGCTCCATGCAGCCTTGGCCCGGTCTGTATACCCCTTGTAGCGATCCTTGCGACCCCGGCGCCCTCCCTTGACGCCCTCTAGTGGGCGGAACAGGCCAAAGTTTACGTTCATCGGTTGAAATGTCTTGGCCTCGGCCCCGCCTGTGATGTGGTGCACCAGCGCACCATGGGCGCTGTCCTGCGGAAGTTGCGGGATCGTACGTCCCAGAATTTCAGCAGCGGCGAGCCGCCCGGCCAAAAGCCCCATCGCGGCGGATTCAACGTATCCTTCAACGCCGGTGATCTGTCCGGCGAAACGTATATTCGGGCGTGTTTTCAGCCGCATCTGCGCATCAAGCAAGGTCGGTGAGTTGAGGAAAGTGTTGCGATGAATTCCACCAAGGCGGGCAAAGCGGGCATTCTCAAGTCCTGGAATCATCCGCAGTACGTCGGTCTGCGCGCCGTATTTCATTTTTGTCTGGAATCCGACGATATTAAAGAGCGTCCCCAGCGCATTGTCCCGGCGCAGCTGAACCACCGCATATGCCTTGACCTCGGGCTGATGCGGATTGGTCAGGCCAACCGGCTTCATCGGACCAAACCGCAAGGTTTCGCGGCCGCGTTCGGCCATGACCTCAATCGGTAGGCAGCCATCGAAATAGCCTGCGGTTTCACCCTCATGAAATTCAGCCTTCTCTGCCGCCAGAAGGGCGTCGATGAACGCCTCGTAAGTGACTTTGTCCATTGGACAATTCAGATAGGCTTTTTGCTCTGCCTCGGTCTCGCCCTTGTCATAGCGCGACTGCATCCATGCCTTGGACATGTCGATGCTGTCGGCATGCAGGATCGGGGCGATGGCATCAAAAAACGCCAGCGCCTCGGCCCCGGTTTCAGCTTGTAGCGCCGCACCCAAGGCAGAAGAGGTCAGTGGACCGGTGGCAATGATCCATTGGCCATCTTCGGGAAGAGAAGATATTTCTTCGTATGAAATCTGTATGTTAGGGTGCGACTTTAGCGCATCAGTGACGCTTTGGGCGAATGGATCACGGTCGACGGCCAATGCGCCGCCCGCGGGCAGGCGGTGCTTGTGTGCTGTGGTGATGATCAGGCCGTCGGCCTCGCGCATTTCCCAATGCAACAGGCCCACAGCGTTCTGTTCGGAATCATCTGAACGGAATGAGTTGGAACAAACCATCTCGCCTAGGTTTTCCGTTTTATGCGCAAAGGTTTGCACCTTTGGCCTCATCTCGTGAATAACCACGGGAATACCCAGATTTGCGGCCTGCCAAGCGGCCTCGGAACCGGCCATGCCGCCGCCGACGATGTGAAGTGTCTGTGTCATGCGCAGCATTTAGGGCTTTTCCACACGCTTGTCACGGGGTCTGACGCGTGGGTATTCTGACGATCAGGGCTGAGACCATTCGGGATCGCGTTTTTCAAGAAAGGCGGCGATCCCTTCCTCTGTATCGCGGTTTAGCATGTTCTGCACCATCACGTCGCCGGTGAAGGCATAAGCTTGGCCCAGCGGCATCTGGAGCTGTTCGTAAAACGCGCGTTTGCCGACTGTCACGGCTGAGCCCAGCTTGGATGCGATGGTTGTGGCCAGTTCGATTGTGGCGGTGGGCAGGTCAGCCTCGGGCACGACGCAGTTCACCAGTCCAATGGATTGCGCGCGCTCAGCATCGATAAAACTGCCTGTGGTCAGCATCTCGAACACCTGCTTGCGCGGTATGTTCCGGCTGAGCGCAACCATCGGAGTCGAGCAGAACAAACCGATGTTTACCCCGTTGACGCCAAAACGGGTGCCTTCAGCCGCGACTGCCAAATCGCATGTGGCAACCAGCTGACAGCCCGCTGCAGTTGCGATGCCGTGAACCTGGGCGATGACCGGCTGGGGCAGGGATTGCAGGCCCATCATGACGCGTGTGCAACGGGCGAACAGATCCTTGAAATACGCCGCGCCGCCGTCTGGCGACTGACGTCCGTCGGACATCTCTCGCAAATCATGGCCGGCGCAAAATGCCTTGCCCGCGCCGGACAAAATTACGGAGCGTATGCTTTTGTCATTCCGCAGCGCGTCGATCTGGGTCTGAAGCGCGTTGAGCATCCCTTCTGACAGCGCATTCAGGCGCTCTGGCGACGACAAGGTCAGATGTGCAATCGGCCCGCTGTCATGGCGTTCGAGATATGGCATCTTGTCCTCCGTGATCTGCGGCGTCAGCTTAGCGGTGGATGAGCGGGGAGGAAAGTATGAGCTTGGTAGTGAATGCCGAAGAGATGGGGGCGTTTCTGGATGAAGTGTTTCCACAGGTAACGGGCATGTTTGGGATTGACGTGTTGGACGAAGATCGTCTGGTGATGCGGATGTTCGTGCGTGACGAACACCTGCGTCCGGGCGGAACGGTGTCGGGGCCGTCCATGTTCGGCCTGGCGGATGTGTCGGCCTATGTCGCCACGATGGCCCGTATCGGCAAACAGGCGCTGGCCGTGACCACCAATTGTTCGATTGATTTCATGCGCAAGCCTGAGTCAGGGCGCGATCTTTTGGCGCATACACGCGTGCTCAAACTGGGTCGGGCGTTGTCGGTTTGTGACGTGCTGATCTTTTCCGAGGGAATCGAGGCCCCGGTTGCAAGGGCGTCGCTTACGTATTCGCTACCGCCCCAGCGGCCTTAGCCTGAAGGCCAGGATTTAAAAAAGGGCGCAGGTAGACCTGCGCCCAGGGAAGAGGTCTGGAAAGGCCAGGGATCAGCCGATCCAGAACATACGGCGGGCCTCGTCTTGCGCGGCCTGCCGATTCAATCCGATGTCATCCAGCAGGTGCTGCTCAAGATGGCTCAGCGCGCGGCGACTGCGGCGCAGCATTGACCATTTCGTGACCACGACAGCCAGATAAAGCGCGAAGGCGGGCACCGGAGCGAGACGGGTCTGGCTGCCAAGAAAGTCGATATGCGCGGCGTGGGCTGTCTGTGTCATCGAGGATCTCCTGAAAATTGTATTGACACAATGTAGCGATATTGCTACGATATATTGATACAATGTCAGATATGGCGCGTCGAGGGAAAGATTGTAATGGATACAATTTTGCAGCGGTTCGGTGATGAAGGGGAGGGCCCTAAATACCGTGCCGTGGCGGGGGCGATCCGGGGGGCGATCGCTGCGGAGGAGATGGCACCGGGCGACAAGGTGCCGCCCGTGCGGGAGTTGGCGTGGACGCTGGGTATCACGCCGGGCACCGTGGCGCGGGCCTACACTATCCTGACCGAAGAAGGTGCTTTGAATGCCGAGGTCGGGCGCGGCACCTTTGTGGCGGATCCTGCGGCGCGGATAGAACCGCTAGAACCGCCCCGCCAGATCCGCTGGCAGCAATGCTCTGTTCCCGAAGTGACCGACCAGGTGTCGCTGTTTTCACCGAAATTGCCCGATATGGGGCAGGTGCAGATGATCCGAGAGGCGTTGACGTGCCTGTCCGAGCGGCCTGCCGCTGATCTGCTGAACTATCCATCGCGCGCCGGGTTCCTGCCTGCGCGTCAGGCAGTGGTTCGATGGCTTGAGGGTACGCCGCTTGGGCCACTCGACCCCGAAGATATGGTGCTGAGTCATGGCGGTCAGAACGGCATTTCACTGGTGATGCAGGCGGTTTTGCGCGGTCCGCGTCCGGTGGTGTTGCTGGAAGAGCTGACATATGTCGGTTTCCGCCGCGCGGCGGAACTGCTGCGCGCCGAGGTGGTATCGGTGCCGATGGACGAGTTTGGCATTGTGCCTGAGGCGCTTGAATCTTTGGTACGTCAGCACGACGCTCAGATCCTTTGCACCTCACCCGAGATGCACAATCCGACCGGTCTGTTTACACCGCTACACCGGCGACAAGAGATTGCCGAGGTGGCGCAGCGCACTGGGTTGCAGATCCTTGAGGATGATTGTTATCGGGTCGGACGGTCCCACGAGCTGAGCTACAGGGCGCTGCTGCCCGAGCAAAGTTGGTACGTTTCGTCAATTTCCAAGACCATCACCCCGGCGCTGCGGATCGGGTTTGCTGTTGCGCCTCAAGGGCGCAGGGCTGATCTGCGACGTGTTGCCGAGCATGGGTTCTTTGGTCTGGCCAAGCCGCTTGCGGATCTGACCGAGGGTCTGTTGGGGCATGAGAGTATACAAGAGGTGATGACGCGGGTGCGTGATGAGCTGGAGCGGTACATTCAGACGGCGGTCAATGTACTTGGGGCCTATGACCTTGTCTGGCGGCCGGACATGCCGTTTCTCTGGCTGCGGTTGCCGACTGGGTGGCGGGCGGGATCATTTTGCCAGGCGGCCGAGGCGCAGGGGGTTCAGATTCGCTCATCTGACGAGTTTGTTTTGCGCGACGGATTTGCCCCCCATGCGGTGCGGATCGCAGTGAACGCGCAGGTGACGCTGGAGAGTTTCCTGGCGGCGCTGGAGCGGTTGCGTGGTTTGCTGGACAATCCGCCGGAACGGATTTCCGTATGAAGCTGACCGACTTTGATCCGGCGGCGCGTGCATTCTGCACGCACAGGTTTCTGGTGCGGGGTTGAGAGGCGAGCCCCAGGGCTTTGGGTGGTGGTTTTGCGTGCTATCGGTGTTCGTAGAGCCGGAAATTTTGGGGTATATTAATACCGTATTTGCAACAATCTGATTTTGCTTGATTAATTTAAGTTTCCGGCGCTTGACGCAGGATTTTGGCCGCGTATAACCCGGCAATCGGATTTTCGGGAGGGCGCGAGCCCGTCTGAACAGCAACCCTGAGGAAACCTCATATGAAAACCTTTTCTGCAACACCTGCAGATATCGAGAAGAAATGGATCCTGATCGACGCTGAGGGCGTTGTTCTGGGCCGTCTTGCCTCGATCGTGGCGATGCGCCTGCGTGGCAAGCACAAGCCGTCCTTTACGCCGCACATGGACATGGGCGACAATGTTATCATCATCAATGCTGAAAAAGTGCAGATGACCGGCAACAAGCGTCAGGAAAACTTCTACTGGCACACCGGCCATCCCGGCGGGATCAAGAGCCGCACAAAGCAGCAGATCCTTGACGGCGCACATCCTGAGCGTGTTGTCGTGCAGGCAATCAAGCGTATGCTGCCGGGCAACCGTCTGAGCCGCTCCGTGATGACCAACCTGCGCGTCTATGCAGGCGGTGAGCATCCGCACGAGGCGCAGAGCCCCGAAGTGCTGGACGTTAAAGCGATGAATCCCAAGAATACGCGGGTGGCACTATAATGGCTGAGCAAATCAATTCCCTCGAAGAGCTGGGCAACGCTGCCGTTGTCGAGACTGTTGTCGAGATCGAAGCGCCGCGTGAGCCGGTTCGCGATGCTCTGGGCCGTGCCTATGCGACAGGCAAGCGTAAGGATGCGGTTGCCCGCGTCTGGATCAAGCCGGGTTCCGGCAAGGTTATCGTCAACGGCAAGCCGCTGAACGATTATTTCGCGCGTCCCGTGTTGCAGATGATCCTGCGTCAGGCATTTTCGGTGTCCGGCACCGAAGATCAGTTCGACGTGATGGCCACCGTCAAGGGCGGCGGTCTGTCGGGTCAGGCCGGCGCGGTCAAGCACGGTATCTCGAAGGCACTGCAGCTGTACGATCCCAGCCTGCGCGCATCGCTGAAAGCGGCAGGCTTCCTGACCCGTGACAGCCGTGTTGTTGAACGGAAAAAGTTTGGCCGGGCAAAGGCCCGCAAGAGCTTCCAGTTCTCCAAGCGTTGATTGGAGTTCTGGTCGCGCGGACTGCTCTGTTCGTTGGTGTTGGTCGGTGGATCAATCCCGTGGACAGGGTTCTGCATGCAGAATAAATGATGATATGGCCGCGTGGGACCATCGCGGCCATATTTTTTGCCTATCGCGGTGTGTTTTGCGGCGCGATCAGGTTTGTGACGCCCGTACTGGCCCCGTACTGGCCTGAGTGATGTCACGACAGTCCGTGTTTCCACTCGCCTTTGAACAGGCGCAAATGGAACGGCGGAAACTTGACCAGCTCCTCAACCAGCAAGAGTGAAAACACCCATGCGACTGAAAGATCAAGGTACAGCACCATGATCGCGGTCAGTGGGATGCGGACAAACCATTGCGAGCCGACAAAAATATTCATCACATAAACGGTCTCTCCGCCCGCCCGCAGGGTGTTTCCGCAAATTGCGTTGGACCCTTTGGGAAACGGTAGCACCAGCAGAATCGGCACAAAGCTAAGCAGGGCGGCGCGGGTTTCAGATTGCAGTTCGCTGTAGATCAGACCCGAGGACAGGCCGACGACCAGGTAGGTTGCCGACACCAGCGCGGCGGCGACAAACGCACCCCGCCAAGCGCGCATCAGAAATTCATCGAGCGCGCCACTGGTCGGGTTCCGGCCCAACAATTGCGCAACGAGGATTCCTGTCGCCTGCGCCCAGGTGATCCCCAGCGTGCCCGCGACCATGACCCAAGGCATAATCAGCGTCAGCGCGGCAAACTGATTCACGCTAAGTTTGGCATAGATCAGCATGGCTACGGTATTGGCGAGAGTTGCACTGATAAAAGTTGCGGCGATAGGCAGGGCAAAGATCAGGTGTCTGATCAGCGTATGACGAAACGTCGCGTACAGCCATCCAGGTGCATCCGGGAACCCCTGGGTCGACCGGAAAAACCGCTCAGCCAGATAGACGGTCCTCACCAGCGATGCCACCGCGCTTCCGACTGCGGCCCCCACAAGACCGAGTTCTGGAAACCCGAACATGCCGTGGATGAGAGCAATGCTGAGCCCGACGTTGACCGGTAACGCGATGACATAGCTGTAAAACGAGGTTTTGGTTTCACCGCAACCGTTAAAGTGGCTCGACAGGGCCTGACCGACCGCTTCGCCTAGGATCACAATCATGAACACATTTAGGTAAAGTTGGGCCTGGTGCGCGATCTCGGGTGTATGTGCAAATCGATCGATGATTGTCCCCCCCGCCAGTGCGACCGCCAGCATCCCGAGCAAACTGACGCCAAGATTGATAACCAAGCCACAGTAGGCACCAGATTTTAACGCGGCGGGCTGGCCCGAGCCAAAGGCCTGGGCGACGCGGATCTGGGTCGCCGTCGAAAAGGCAACCAGAATACCCAGTAACAGGCCACCGATCGAACCGGCCAGACCCATCGCGGCCAGCGCCTCTTCGCCAAGACCGGCAACGAGATAGGCATCAATGACGATAATCCCATGCAGCATGATCGTCTTGAGCGTCAGGGGCCACGCCAGTTGAAAAATGGCATTGGTCGACGGGGTGGCGACAGGTGTAGCCGTGTTCTGAAGCATAGGATCTGTCTTGGTTTGAGGATTGAAACGGATATTCGACTGTCAGAGGCCCGGCGCTGGTCTGCGTGATCGCAGTGGCAAGGATTGCATGACAACAGGGGCGCGAATCCCAAGGTGGTCGCGGCCATCGCCTGTGGCATAAGTCACAAGCGTCAGATGTCTGATTTAGGGCCGCGGCGATGACGGCAGGAGCGGCACGGTTTACGGATCGAAATACCGGGCATTGATCTTGGAAACGGTTTCAATAGTGCCATCCAGCCGCGACAGATGCAGCATCCCGGCCTCGACAGCTGCGTCGGCATCACCTCTTTCGACCGCTGCTGCGATGGCTTCATGATCGCTCAGCAATACCGGCATCCGATCCCCTTTGGCGAGCCCCAGCATACAAAGACGGTCAACCTTGGCTTTTTCGGCCGATATGATCTCAAACGCAAAGTCCGCTTTGGCAATACCGCACAGCGCCTCGTGGAACTGGTAGTCCAGCACACCGAAGGCGGCAAAGTCATTGTCCTGCACGGTTTTGCGCTGCCGTTCGAGGCTGGCATTCAGGATAGCCACGTCCTTTGCATCGCATTCCATTGCTGCCTGACCCAGAACCCGGGCTTCGACGGCGGCACGAACAAACCGTGACTTGGCGATCTCTCGCAGCGAAATGCGCTTAACTTCGGTTGCGCGCTGCGGTCGGGACACCAGCAAATCCAGGCTGACCAGCCGATTGAACGCATCCCGGACGGGTTGGCGAGAGACGCCAAATTCTGCCGCGATCTCTGCCTCGGAAATCTTGTCACCGGGCAGCAGACGCAACGATGCGATTTGTTCGGAAAGATGATTAAAGACAAGATCGACGCTTGTCTCACGCGCTCCGGCCTGTCGCACTAATGCCATCTGTTCATTCCCCAAGTTGCGGCCAGCTTGCCAAGCCTGCATTTTATTCTGGACAAGCAAACCGTTTTTCTGCCCTCAGGCATTGCCATCGAGTGTACGGTACCAGAATGCAAGTGAACACAGCTTACCATCGCGGCACCTTTCGCACAAAATCCGGAACATATTTGCGCATTTCATTGGTGTCATCACGATCCTGTACCATGGCCCGATTGTAGAGATCGTGTAGCTCTGCGACTGTATCGTGGTCCAGTTCCACACCCAGACCGGGACCATCGGGCACCTGCAATGTGCCGTCCCTGAACGTCGGGCGACCGCCTTTGACAATCTCTTTTGTCGACCAGGGGTAATGCGTATCGCAATCATAGGTCAGATTTGGGGTGGCCGCCGCGACATGGCACATGGCCGCCAGCGAGATGCCGAGATGTGAATTGGAATGCATCGATACACCCAGATTGGCCGCCCGGCACATTTCGCCCAGATGAACCGCCCCTGTCGCCCCCCGCCAGTAATGGTGATCTGACAGCACAATCTGCACGGCATCTTTCCGAACAGCTTCGAAAATCTGCTCGAATTCAACCACGACAAGGTTAGTGGCAAGCGGCATGTCGATCAGCGCCGAAAGTTCGGCCATCGCGTCCATGCCGCGGCAGGGGTCTTCGAGATATTCCAGCACACCATCCAGTTTGCGCACCACCTCGACCGCTGTTGGCACGGTCCATGCCCCCATCGGGTCGATCCGAAGCGGGTGATGTGGAAATGTCTCGCGCAGCTTGAGCATCGTCTCGATTTCGAGATCGGGTTCCAGCACGCCGCCCTTTAGCTTCCACGACTTGAAACCGTATTTGTCCGAAAACTCTTTGGCCTGTGCCACCAGTGTGTCCGGTGTCATGACTTCGCCCATGATGTCAGGACCGAATGTCAGGTCCTGCTTGGCGAATTTGTAGAACAGGTAGCCGCCGAACGGGATTGTCTTGCGCACAGCGCCGCCCAACAGATCGAACAGCGGTCGACCGACGTCTTTGCCACGCAGATCAAGGCAGGCGATTTCAAAGGCGCTATAGACGACATCAATCACCTTGTGATCGGCCAACGCTGTTGGCGCGTTGACACCGCCGCTGTCGGGCAGGGCGGCTTCGGCGCGGCGGCGCAGATCGTGCAGGTTGTAGGGGTCGAGTCCCTCAAGCATCGGGGCGACCGCCTGCAATCCGTCCAGAGTGCGCCGGGCGCCATAGGTTTCCCCCAGACCAACAAGGCCAGTGTCCGTCTTTACCTGGATGATGGCCCGCAGAAAGACCGACTGATGAACGCCCTTGGTATTGGCCAGCGGCACATCCGGAATCGCGATTGGGGTCACAATCACTTCTTTTACTCGCATGGGACACATTCCTGCTTGTGTTTTTCGGTGCGGTCGACTCGGTTTTCCGACCGTCCTGACTTTTGTATCACCATACTGGATCAAATACTAGTATGGTGATAATTGTACTAGTATGGTAGATAGGGCCAGCCGGAATAATCGAATCACATTTCGGCAAAATTCTGTGGATGGCGGAGGAGAGGTCATGTCTGGGGTCCAACTCGATAGCATCGTGAAAGCATATGGTGCGGTACAGGTCGTCCACGGGGTCGATCTGGTGGTGCAAGAAAAGGAATTTGTGGTTCTGGTCGGTCCATCCGGCTGCGGAAAGTCCACAACACTGCGCATGATCGCCGGTCTTGAGGAAATCTCGGACGGGGAACTGACCATCGACGGTCGGGTGATGAACCGCGTTGCCCCCAAGGACCGCGACGTGGCGATGGTGTTTCAGAACTACGCGCTTTACCCGCATCTCAACGTCGCTGAAAACATGGCCTTTGGTCTGCGCATCCGCAAAGAGGGCAAGGAAGAGATCGCGGCGGCGGTCAAGGAAGTCAGCGGAATTCTTGGCCTCAACGACTATCTGGAGCGCCGCCCCGCTGATCTGTCGGGCGGGCAGCGCCAGCGCGTCGCCATGGGCCGCGCCATCGTGCGCCGCCCCAAGGTGTTCCTGTTCGACGAACCGCTCTCGAACCTTGATGCCAAGCTGCGCACGCAGATGCGTGCCGAAATCAAACGTCTGCACAACCGTCTTGGCGTCACCAGCATCTACGTCACCCATGATCAGGTCGAGGCGATGACCCTGGCCGACCGCATCGTCGTGATGAATGCCGGCCAGATCGAACAGATCGGCTCTCCGATGGAGCTGTTCCTGAACCCGGCGAATGCCTTTGTCGCGGGGTTCCTTGGGGCCCCGCCGATGAACCAGGTCAAGGCTGTGATTGCTGATGGAGACACGTCGCCCGTCGCGGTCTTTGCCGGACAACAAATAGCACTGCCCCCCTTGCCGGGGCTGCAGAATGCGGTCGGCCGCGAAGTGATCGTCGGCATTCGCCCGGAATACGTGGATGTGGTGACCGAACCGGAGGCGGGCAGCGTGTCATGCGAACTCGAACTGGTGGAAACCCTTGGCTCCGAAGCGTTGCTGCATATGTCGCTTGGCGGTGATCCGTTTGTGATCCGCACCGAAACCCTAGGAAACATGGCCAAACTGAACGCCGTCAACGGATTTACCGTCCGGCAGGATCTGATCAAGGTATTTGATGCACAAACAGGTATGGCGCTTTCTGGCCAGACGCGTGTCGCATGAAGGCCCCCGGTAGCAAGGTCGGCGGATCGACCGAAGAGCTGGTGATTGAGGCCAAAGAGGCATTGCGCACCCGCAAAGCCAGCAATATCGAGCGGATAGGCGAGCATTTCCGCAAGGAATGGCAGCTTTATGTGATGCTGTTGCCGACAATCATCTGGCTGCTCGTGTTTCTGTACAAGCCAATGTACGGCCTGCAAATCGCCTTTAAGGATTACAGCATCTTTCGCGGCGTCGCTGGCAGCCCATGGATCGGGTTCGAACACTTTCACACCCTGTTCAACAACGACCAGTTTATCCGGGCGCTGCGCAACACGGTCTATATCAGCGGCCTGAGTCTGATCTTTGGCTTTCCGATGCCGATCCTGCTGGCGCTGATGTTCAACGAAGTCCTGAACCAGAAGTTCAAAAAGACTGCGCAGACAATCGTTTATCTGCCGCACTTTATTTCGTCGGTGATAATTGCCGGGATCGTGATTACGGCATTTTCGCCCTCGGCGGGCATCGTCAATACCATACTGGGCTGGTTCGGAATGGACTCGGTCTACTTTCTCACCAAACCGGAATGGTTCAGGCCGATCTTTGTCGGCACCACGATCTGGCAAGAGGCTGGTTTTCAATCCATCGTCTATCTGGCTGCGATCGCCGGGATTTCGCCCACGCTGTATGAAAGCGCCGTGGTGGATGGGGCATCGCGCTGGCAGATGGTGTGGAAGATCACCGTGCCGTCGATCATGCCGACGATCATCATCATGCTGATCATCCGTATCGGCAACATGCTCGAAGTGTCGTTCGAGATGATCATCCTGCTCTACCAGCCCGCGACTTACGAAACCGCGGATGTGGTGAACACCTTCATCTACCGTCAGGGCCTGCAGGGTGGGCAATACGACCTCGCCGCCGCTGCCGGGCTGTTCAACGCTATCGTTGCCTTTGTTCTGGTGATGAGCGCGAACACCATCTCCAAGCGCTATTCGCGCACATCACTCTGGTAAGGGGGAGACGTCGCATGCTGAACATGAACCTCTATTCGCGCGGTGACAAAGCGTTCGTCATCCTCAACATGGTCCTGATCGCCATTTTCACGCTCTCGGCGCTGTATCCGTTCATTTACATCGCGTCCCTGTCAATGAGCACGGGGTTCGAGGCCCGGGCCGGAAACGTGATCCTGACGCCGGTGGGTTTCACCCTCGAAGCCTACAAACAGGTTCTGTCCGAGCCGATGTTCTGGACCTCGTACAAGAACACCTTCATCTACACCATCGGCGGCACGCTGATGAGCCTTTTGTTTATTATCCCCGGTGCCTACGCCCTGTCGCGCACGCAGCTTTATGGGCGTCGGTTCTGGAACCTGATGGTGGCGTTTACCATGTGGTTCAACGCGGGCCTGATCCCATTCTTCCTGAACATGCGGGATCTGGGTCTGCTTGACAGTTACTTTGGCATCATCATTGGGTTTGCGGTCAACGGCTTTAACATCATCCTGCTGCGCAACTTCTTTGAAGCCATCCCGCAATCGTTCGAAGAGGCGGCACGTATGGACGGTGCCAACGAATTCCAGGTGCTCTGGAAGGTGTTCATGCCGCTTAGTAAACCGGCCATCGCCACGGTCGCGCTGTTCTGCATCGTGTCGCGCTGGAACGGGTTCTTCTGGGCGATGGTTCTGTTGCAGGACGAAGAGAAGATCCCGCTTCAGGTCTATCTGCGTCACGTGATCGTCGAACTTTCGGACGACGAAGAATTCGCCGCGACCCTGCTGAACGCCGCCTATTCGTTCGAGACGGTCAGCGCCGCGATTATCATCTGCTCGATCATCCCGATCCTGCTGATCTACCCGTTCCTTCAGAAGTACTTCAACAAAGGCATCATGCTTGGAGGGGTGAAAGAATGACCAACAACCGCATAAGGGAGGACACCATGCGTAAACTGTCTCTGGCTTCGGCCATCCTGGCCAGCACGGCCCTGACCACTCCGGCGTTCGCTGACAGCCATCTGCAAGTCGTCGACAAGCCGCTGGAACTCAGCATCCACATGCACTGGCCGCGCGCCCAAGGGTATGATGAAGATTACGCCGTCGAAAAGGCTGCGTGTGCGCTGTCCAACGTCTGTCTCAAGGACGCGACGGCGGGGCGCAACTCGACAGACAGCATTGAGGCGATGAACCTTCTGATCGCCCAGGGCAACATGCCCGACATCGTTGGCGGTCACCTGATCCAGCAGCCGGTCAATCAATATGGCCCCGAGGGTGCCTTTATCCCGCTCAACGATCTGATCGAAGAGCATGCGCCGAATATCACGGCCTTCTGGGACTCGCATCCCGGTCTGAAAGAGGCGATTTCCTCTTATGACGGCAATTATTACTACATCCCCTATCTGCCCGACGGAAAATTCGGCCGGGCGTGGTACATCCGGCAGGACTGGCTTGACGCGCTGGGACTCGAGCAGCCGCAAAACGTAGACGAGCTGCACACGGTCCTGACCGCATTTCGCAACGACGACCCGAACGGCAACGGTCGCAAGGACGAAATCCCCTATTTCGCACGACAGTGGGAAGAGGTGAACCGCCTGTTGACGCTGTGGGATGCGCGGTCTTCGGGGTCTGACACCTACCATGATTTCTATGTGAATGACGACGGCGAGGTGGTGCACCCCTACGCTCAGGACGCCTATCGCACCGCACTGTCGAACGTCGCCCAGTGGTACGAAGAGGGGTTGATCGACCCGGAAATCTTTACCCGCGGGTCATCGTCGCGCGATTACCTTTTGTCGGAAAACCTCGGCGGTATGACGCATGACTGGTTTGCCTCTACATCGGGCTACAACGATGCACTGAAGGACAAGGTCGAAGGCTTTAACTTTATCCCCTTCCTGCCGCCTGCATCGGCGGCCGGTGTGCGGATGGAAGAGCATCGCCGCATCCCAACCAAACCTGATGGCTGGGCGATCAGCTACGCCAACGATCACGTGGTTGAGACCATTAAGTACTTTGATTTCTGGTTCACCGAAGAGGGCCGCAATCTGGCGAACTTTGGTGTCGAAGGCGAAACCTGGGACATGGTCGACGGTGAGCCGATCTACAAACCCGAAGTGCTGAACAGCGACTCGCCGGTGAACAGCCAAATGTATCTGGTGGGCGCGCAGATCCAGCGCGGTTTCTTCCAGGATTACCGGTATGAATGGCAGTGGACGTCGCCCGCCGCGCGTGAGGGCATCGAGCTGTATGACGCCAATGATCTGCTGATCGATCAGTTCCTGGGGGTCTCGCTCAATCAGGACGAACAGGCGGTTTTTGACAAATACTGGCCGTCGTTGCGCACCTATATGCTTGAACGTCAGCAGGCCTGGATTCTTGGATCCGGTGACATCGAGGCGGACTGGCAGGCCTACGCCGCGACCCTCAACAAGATGGGCTATGACAAGGTCATCGAGGTCATGAACTCGGCTTACAAGCGTCAGTACGGCTGAGCTTTGCACTCTTCGGGTGTGGCCAGTCCGGGCCGCACCCTTCCTTTCCCGTACGACCAGAAAGCGCTGAAATGCCCAGCCAGACCCTTCTCATGCTTGATGAACCCAAAACCGGTCGTTTGACGATCCAATATGGTCCGTCCCAAGGTGCTGCCGTGTTCGAAAACCCGCCCCGTTTTAGCTGGCTACCGGTGATCGAGGACGAAGCGCGCTATGTGCTGCGGGTGTCGACCGATCCGGGATATCCATCCAAGGCGACCCATGTCTTTAGCAACATCGCGTTGAACTTTTTCACGCCGAATGTTGTGCTGCCTGCAGGTAGCTACACTTGGTCCTACGCTGTCTGTGATCCAAAAACCGGGTTGCCCACCACCCAGTGGAGCAGCGACCGCACATTTACCCTGGCCGGCGGATTGCCCGAAACACCGCTGGCGGACCGCAAGACCCGATTTTCCAACGCAACGCGTAGCCATCCGCGCCTTTGGCTGACCCCAGAGCGGCTGAATGAGTTTCGCAAAGACATCATCAAGGATGCCGAACACTGCACCTGGTCGACGTTCTTTGAACAGTCCGTCCTGCCGTGGATGGATCGCGATGTCATGCCCGAACCTGTAGGCTATCCGGATCACAAACGCATCGCCAAGATCTGGCGCCAGACCTATATCGACTGCCAAGAGCTGATCTATGCAATCCGCCATCTGGCGATCGGTGGACAGGTGACACAGGACGCCGCAATGCTGGCCCGCGCCAAGGATTGGTTGCTTGCCGCTGCCGCCTGGAACCCGTCCGGGACCACGTCGCGTGCCTACACCGACGAATGGGGGTTTCGCGTCAACGTCGCGCTGGCCTGGGGCTATGACTGGCTGCACAATCAGCTAAGCGACGAGGAACGTGATCTGGTGCGCGCCTCATTGTTGGCGCGCACCAAGGAAACCGCCGATCACATCATCAAACACGCCAACATCCACCTGTTCCCGTTCGACAGTCACGCCGTCCGCGCGGTGTCGGCGGTCCTGATCCCGGCCTCAATCGCCCTGCTGGACGATACCCCCGAGGCCGAGGGCTGGCTGAATTATTCGGTCGAATTCCTGTTCACCGTCTATTCGCCATGGGGCGACAAAAACGGTGGCTGGGCCGAGGGGCCGCATTACTGGATGACCGGCATGGCCTATCTGATCGACGCCGCGAACCTGCTCAAAAGCTATACTGGCATTGACCTGTACCAGCGTCCGTTCTTTCAAAAGACGGGTGACTTTCCGCTCTATACCAAGGCACCGGACACCCGGCGCGCCACCTTTGGCGATGACAGCACCATGGGCGACCTGCCTGCGGTCAAGATCGGCTACAACTTGCGCCAATACGCCGGGGTCACCGGCAACGGTGCCTATCAATGGTATTACGACGAGATCAAGCGCACCAATCCCGGCACCGAGAAGATGTTCTATAACTGGGGTTGGTGGGACTTTAATTTCGACGAATTGGCCTACCGCACCGATTTCCCGATTATCGAGGCCGTGCCGCCCGCCGATGACGATCAGTTCCGTTGGTTCAAGGGGATCGGCTGGGTTGCGATTCAGCATCGGATGCAGGATCCCGAGAACCATATCCAGTTTGTGATGAAATCGTCGCCCTTCGGGTCGATCAGCCACAGCCACGGCGATCAGAACGCCTTTTGCCTCGCGGGTTTTGGCGAAGATCTGGCGATTCAGTCCGGCCATTACGTTGCCTTCAACAGCACCATGCACCAGAAGTGGCGCCGACAGACAGTGTCCAAGAATGCGGTGCTGATCAACGGCAAGGGTCAGTATGCAGGCAAGGATAAATCCCAGGCGATGCAAGCCACCGGCCTGATCACCACAGCCGAAGATCGTGGCGATCACATCTATATGCAGGGCGATGCAACCGCAGCCTATCGCACGATGTCACCCGAAGTGACGTCAGTCCTGCGCGACGTCTACTTTGTTCACAACACCTATTTCGTGATTGTGGACAGCATCGACGCAGATCAGGCAGTGTCGGTTGACTGGCGACTGCACGCAAATGCCCCCATGACACTGGGCGATACCACCTTTCGCTATACTGGCGAACGGGCCGGATTTTATGGTCAGTTCCTCTGGTCCGAAGCGGGCGTGCCGCACCTAACGCAAGAGACCGGATTTGCGGATGTCGACCCATCCGAAATCGAAGGACTGCCAGTCAGCACTTGCCTGCAAGCCCGCTTTCCCAAGGCAACCCGCCACCGTATCGCCACGCTGTTTGTGCCGTATCCGCTGGCGGCACCGCGCCGGATCTTCAGCTTTCTCGACGATCAGGGCTACGACTGCGACCTCTACTGCACCGATTCCGAGGATCGGACATTCAAGGTTGTCGTCCCCAAGACATTCGATGTCGGCACCACGCCGACTCGGTAAAACTCCAGGCCAAACAAATACAACCGGCCAATGACATCACAGGAAGGACTACATATGAAACTCGCAGGCAAGACAGCTATCATCACCGGCGGTGGGCGCGATATCGGACGGGCATGTGCCATTCGGCTCGCCGAGGAGGGGGCCAATGTCGCCATCAACTATTTTTCGAGCAGTGCCGGTGCAGACAGCGCCGTGGCTGAGATCAAGGCCGCTGGCGGCAATGCCTTTGCGCTTCAGGGCGATCTGAACACCCAGGCCGGTGTCGGAGATCTGATTGCCCAGACGGTCAGCGAATTCGGTGGCATTGACGTTCTGGTCAACAACGCCGGTGGTCTGATCGCGCGCAAGACAATCGCCGAGATGTCGCTCGATCATTGGAACGCGGTCATGGACCTCAACCTGACCAGTACCTTTCTTATGGTCAAAGGCTGCCTGCCATATCTGAAATCCGGCGCAATCATCAATCTGGCGAGCCAGGCTGGTCGCGACGGTGGCGGACCTGGATCGGTCGCCTACGCCACCTCGAAAGGGGCAGTTATGACCATGACACGCGGGCTGGCCAAGGAACTGGGCCCGAACGTGCGGGTGAACGCGCTGTGCCCCGGCATGATCGACACCGATTTCCACAACATCCACACCAAGCCCGAGGTACGTAAATCGGTCGAAGCAGCTGCCCCGGTGAAACGTCAGGGTGTGCCGGTAGACGTTGCCAATCTGGTGCTGTTTCTGGCCTGTGACGACAGCGCGTTCGTCACCGGTGCAAACGTCGACATCAACGGCGGAATGTTGTTCAGTTAAACGGACAGCACATGCAGGAGCCCGAAACCATGACCGACTTTCCAGTTGTTGCCACCGCGGAACACGTGACCCGGCAGGTGATCGCCGATCATCCCGACTTGATGATGGTGGTATTTTGTTTCAACAAGGCAAAGGCGGTCGGGGCTCTGCATGATCACCCGCATGTACAATCCACCTATGTCGCCAGCGGGCGCTACCGCTTTTCCGTTGGCGACGCATCATTCGAGGTCGGGCCGGGCGACAGCTTTGTCGTGCCATCCGGTGTCACCCATGGATGCGTCTGCATCGAGCCGGGTAAACTGGTGGATTGCTTCACACCCCGCCGCGATGATTTTCTGTAAAAGTTCAACCTGTCAGTTTGCGCGCGTAGCACTGTGTGCTGGCTTCAGGCACTGATCACATCGGCCAGAAGCCGCGCGGCTTCGTCGCGGGGATGGGCCAGAACACTGCGATCCTCGCCCGGATAAAACCGGGCGCGGGTGGCGGTGGACATCGGTTTGGGCGACAGAATTTGGACACGCGGACCAATGTTGACCGTCTCGGCCTGCCAACTGCGTACGAGCGTGATTTGCGCCGATTTGGTGGTACCGTAATGGCCAAAAAACTTTTCACCGCCATGCGGATCGTCAAAGAACACCGCCTGACCGTCCTGGCCCAGCAGCGGCGCGATGTAGGGTATCAGGTGGCTAAGCACGGTCAGGTTGATATTCACCGACTTGTCCCAGTCGCGCGCGTCCAGATGGTTGGCCGGCGTCAGAGGCGCCGCATGTATTGCCGTATGAACCCAGAGCGCGATTCCTCCCCAACGGTCATAGATGGATCGGCAGAGTTGTGCCATCGCGTCAGCTTTGGTGATGTCCATCGGGGCCAGAGTGGCCTGACCGCCGCGCACCTGTATCCGGTCGTCCAGATCCTCGAGCCCGCCAACGGTGCGGGCGACGGCGACGATATGATGGCTGTCCGACAGCGCCTCGGCCAAGGCAAAGCCAAGTCCGCGCGAAGCACCAGTGATAAGGGCGATGGGCATTGTCATACGCGCTGATTGGCCGCTGCATGCGCCGATGTCAACCGCGTGTTGACCACCGAGGCAGCGTCAGGGAATGGTGAGCCAGTGTGCTGTGTTGCCGCGCTGAAGCGCCACGCGGTCACTGTCTATCGCTATCACCGTGTTGCGGCCCAATCTGTCCCCGGGCGTAACCTTTGTGATTTCGCCGTCCGGTAGGCGCAGCAATGCTTCGGGCGCGGTTTGGCTGCCAAATGTTCCCAGCAGGGTGATCTTGCGCAGATTGATCTCTGCATGTGTGGTGGCGGATTGCGCGACATTTGTCGGCGTGGCGGCGGTTTCGGACTGCGACATGGTAGATGCCTCTCGATTCGTGCGTGGAGTTGCGCATCTATGCCGCGCCGCAGCAAAACGAAAGACGGCCAAGGCGGCAAGGGGCATCAACAGCAAAACCTTGCTTGCGGTGCAGCGGGCGTTGGCCGAACGGCTGGTATCACCCCTTCAGGTGCGGCCGAATGTCCTGCCCGCAGGCGGCGTAGATATCGAGCAGATCGTCAAACGAAATGCCGTCGCGCTGTGCCTCGGCCAGTGGGCCGGACGCGGCGACAAAGCGCGGCCGCTCCAGGCCGGATCCTGGCAGTAGTGCACCCGCAAGGGCGGGTTCATACCCAGGCAGCAGGTTGCCCAACGTCGCAGGCAGGCTGGTAATATCATCACCATCCTCGGTCACACCGTCGAGATAGGCGTAAAAATCATGCGGCGCGATCTCGGCCCAGGGGCCGAAAAAGAACGTGTTTTCAGTACCCCGCAGCGGCAGGGCCACAACGCAGCGCAGAAACCGCTGATCGTCGAACCGGCATAATTCAGAGGAAAGTTTATCCTGCCCCTGCTGTCGCACGTCGCCGTCGCGCGGGCCGTGTGGCCAGACATCCGGCTCTTCGAAGCCAATGTCAAATACACCGCCAAAGCTGCGCCCGCAGCAGGGGCAGGCATAGTCAGGATCGTTGAAACGGCGCCAGCGGGCATCAAGGTCGAGCAGGGTCATGGATCTCTCTGTGCTTCGGAAAAGCGAAGCCGTTTTTGCGGGTCAGTTGCAAGCGCCGCGATGCCCACGATGTCCGAAACCCCGGATCAGCCTGCGCCCGCGCCAGCTTGCCCGGGTATTTGCCCGGATTTTCATCATCAACGCGGCTTACTCGGCCGCTTTCAGCTTGAAACCCTTTTGGATCATATCCGCTGGCTCGACCGGGTATTCGCCAGAGAAACAAGCGTCACAATATTGCGGCTGCTTAGGGTTGCGGCCCTCGGCCTCACCGACCGCACGGTACAGTCCGTTAAGGGATATGAACCGCAGGCTGTCGACCTTAAGGTGATCTCGCATCTCGTCCTCGGACATGGTCGCGGCCAGCAGTTTTTCACGCTGGGGCGTATCGACGCCGTAGAAACATGGCCATGCGGTGGGCGGAGAGGCGATACGAAAATGAACCTCGGCGGCACCGGCATCAAGGATCATCTCTTTGATCTTGCGCGACGTGGTGCCACGGACGACCGAATCGTCGACCAAGATCACCCGTTTGCCCTTGATCAGGGCGCGATTGACGTTGAGCTTCAGTCGCACACCCATGTTGCGGATCTGTTCGGTCGGCTCAATGAACGTGCGGCCCATGTACTGATTCCGCACGATCCCCATTCCGTAGGGAATGCCGGATTCATGGGCAAAACCGATCGCCGCAGGAGTGCCGCTGTCGGGCACCGGGCAGACCATATCTGCATCCACGGGCGCTTCGCGGGCCAGTTCCACGCCGATCTGACGGCGGGTCTCATAGACCGAGCGGTTGCCGATGATCGAATCGGGGCGCGAGAAATAGACATGCTCAAAGATACAGAACCGCGACTTTTGCGGTCGGAATGGGCGCAGCGATTCAACGCCATGTTCGGCGGTGATCACCACCATCTCGCCCGGCTCGATCTCGCGGACATATTCCGCGCCGATGATGTCGAGCGCGCAAGTCTCGGAACTTAGTACCCAGCCATCGGCAACCTTGCCCAGCACCAGCGGGCGTACGCCCAGCGGATCGCGCACGCCGATCAGCTTGGAGCGGGTCATGGCGACAACCGAAAACGCTCCTTCGACACGGCGCAGCGCATCTTCCATCCGTTCGGGGATGTTGCGTTGTAGTGAACGGGCCATCAGGTGAATGATACATTCACTGTCAGATGACGACTGAAAGATTGATCCGCGATCAATCAACTCGCGGCGCAGGGCATCGGCATTGGTGATGTTGCCGTTGTGAGCTATCGCAGCGCCACCCATGGAAAATTCACCAAAGAACGGCTGAACGTCGCGGATCTGGGTCGGACCCTTGGACCCGGCAGTGGAATAGCGCACATGGCCGATGGCAATTGGCCCCGGCAGGGTCTGCATCAGCGATTGTGAGGTAAAGTTGTCCCGCACATAGCCAAAGCGGCGCGCCGAATTGAAGCCATGTTCGCTATCGTGGCTGACGATTCCGCCAGCCTCTTGTCCGCGATGTTGCAGGGCGTGCAGGCCAAGGGCGACAAAGTTTGCCGCGTCAGTGACGCCGACAACACCGAAAATACCACATTCTTCATGAAGTTTGTCATCATCGAAGGGGTGGGCCGGGGGCATCTCGAGATCCAAGGGGTAACTCCGAATCCGTTGCTCTGGGGGTTGGCCATCTCTTAACGGCTCTGACAACAAGTGTCACGGAACGATCACACTACAAGTGCTGCAGCGCAACATTTACCTGAGGTGTGACAAAGGTGAGGTCGCTTCGCCGCCTCGGAGGCTGTCGGATTATTCAAGAATACAAAGCGGTTTGCCGGAACAGCCGGTTTGGCGGAGGGGCGTGTGCAATTTCGCCCGATCCGCGATGTTTTTTAGCAAACCGTGCGCCGGTCAGGCGTCGCTGGGGCCGGGGGCCTCGCAAACGCCGACGAGTTGTTCGTATTGCGTGGTGATCCAGCCCAACGCCTGTTCGGGGTTCTGTTCTTCGATTTTGCCGGTAAAGCGGCTGAACACTGCAGCCGAGCGGCTGTCGTCGATCATCGCGACGTCTTGCGACGTGATCACGGTGTCATAGACAAAGAACGCCACGGCCACCAACAACACCCCGCGCGCGACCCCGAACAGAAACCCCAACGCCTGATCAAGCCCGCCGAGCGCCGTGCGCTGGACCAGCGACGAAAACAACGGCGTGAACAGGGATGCCACCACCAATGCGACGGTAAACACGGCTGAAAAGGCAGCGATGATACTAAGTTCGCAGGAATCCGACAGAAAGCTGCCGATCACCGGTATTTCCTTGACCAGGGGCTGCACTTGCGGCGCAAATAGGAACGCCAGAAAACCAGCGGCAATCCAACCGGCAATCGCCATTGCCTCGCGCACCAGACCCCGAGAATAGGCCAGAAGCGCCGAAAGCACGATCACAACGGCAACCACGCCATCCACTACGGTAAAACCTTCCATCCGGTCCTTGCCTCTGTCTTTGTTCCGGGCGCTCAACCAGCGCCAAACACATCACCCACAAACGCGGTCAGATCCCCCATTTGGGTGAGGGTCAGTCCGCTCGCATTTCCGGCCTTGCCACCCGCAGGGGCGATGGCGCTGGTGAAACCAAGTTTCTGCGCTTCTTTCAACCTGTTTTCGGTCTGACTGACCGGTCTTAACGCCCCTGATAGGCTTATTTCGCCAAAAACCACAGTCTCGGGGGGGAGTGACACATCTTCGCGCGCTGAAAGTAGCGCCGCCGCCACAGCCAGATCCGCCGCCGGTTCCGAGATTTTCATACCGCCGGCCACGTTTAGATAAACATCAAGCCCGGCAAACGGGATACCGCAGCGGGCCTCAAGCACGGCAAGAATCATGGCCAATCTGCTTCCATCCCAGCCCACAACCGCGCGGCGCGGCTGCGAATGAGGGGACGGCGCGACCAGTGCCTGCAGTTCGCACAGCACGGGGCGCGTGCCCTCAATCCCGGCAAAGACCACCGATCCGGGGCTGGGTTTGCCACGCTCGGACAGAAACAACGCCGACGGGTTGGTGACTTCGGCAAGGCCGGTGCCGGTCATCTCAAACACGCCGATCTCATCCGCCGGACCAAAGCGGTTTTTGACCGCGCGCAGGATGCGGAACTGGTGGCCGCGCTCGCCCTCAAAATACAGCACGGTGTCGACCATGTGTTCGATCACGCGGGGGCCAGCGATCTGGCCGTCCTTGGTGACGTGTCCAACCAGGATCACGGACATGTTGCTGCGCTTGGCAAAGGTCGTCAGCTCATGTGCCGCCGCCCGGACCTGAGAGACTGAGCCGGGTGCGCTGTCGACATTGTCGGCCCACATGGTCTGGATCGAATCGATGATCGCCAGTTGCGGGCGTTCTTGTTCAAGAGTTGTCAGAATATTGCGCAGGTTGGTTTCTGCAGCCAACCGCACCGGCGCATCCGCCAGCCCAAGGCGCTGCGCCCGCATCCGCACCTGCGCGCTGGCCTCTTCGCCGCTGGCATAGATCACGCCCAGGCCCGCATTGGCAAAACTTGCCGCCGCCTGAAGCAGCAATGTCGATTTGCCAATCCCCGGATCACCGCCCACCAGGATCGCCGAGGATGGCACAAGCCCGCCACCCAGCACGCGGTCGAGTTCTGACAGACCGCTTGCGGTGCGAGGTGGCGCGGCCTCTGTACTCGACAGGGCGGTCAGTGGCACAGGGCGCCCGCGCATCCCGCCAAGGGTCTTTTTCGCCGGGCCGACTGATAGCGGCGCCTCTTCGCTGATAGTGTTCCACGCGCCGCAGGCCTCACAGCGCCCCGACCATTTGGTTGTGGCGTTGCCGCAGGTGGCGCAGACAAATGAGGCAGAAGCTTTGGCCATGGGCCGCTTGTGGCGCAACCCGTCGTGTCCCGCAAGGGGCGCGCTGGGGTCGAAGTCGGCAGAAGGGCTATTCGGCGGCGCGCCGGGCCAGCAGGGCGACGATACGGCTGTCATCCTGATTCAAGTTATCTTCATCCTCAGAGGATTCCACGACGACTGGTCTCGAAAATGTCACCGATGCAGGGGCTTCGGCCACGTCAGCTACGTCGGCCAGTTCCGGCAGGATATCGGTCAATTCATCACACAACCGCGCCAACTGGCTTTCGGCGATGGCTTCGTCCATTTCGACCCGCGTCAGCCATTGCCGCATTTCGGTTGCGACCGCCTTGGCATGGGTCAGGCGCTTGTTGAAATCCTCGATCTCCTGTTGGCGCTGGATCAGGAAATCCCGCGCACGAGCCAGGTTGCGGTCAGAATAGACCTGCGCCAGTTCGCGGCTCAGATGGCTCATCTGTGACGCAACTTCCAGAACCGAAGGCTCCAGCTCGGATAGATCGGGGTGATCACGCAGAAAAGCGATGCGTTCGCGGATCGAATCGAATTCCGACGACAGGGTAAAAATCCCTTCGCGGTCGGCATGATGCGCCACGGCGTAGGCTCGCGCCACATCCTTCATGCCGATTTGAAACTGACGATGCGAGTTTTCCAATGCCATGATCCGCGCGTTGCTGGGCAGGAAAAAGCACAATCCCAGCGCCAGCGCACATAATCCCACCTGCACAGCGACACCGGCATTTGGCAAAATGTAACTTTCAAATTGCAGCGACATGCTGAGCCACGGCGCAAAACCCAGCGCACAGGCGATGCTGTAGCCCAGAATTCCGAGTGCGGCGACGACCAGCGTGAGCACCGCGAGGCGCTGCATCAGAAACTGGATCACCACAAAGGCAGACCGCGCTGTCTGAAACATCTATCACTCCCCCAGTACACAAATTAACCGAACTTAACTGAGCGAGTTTACGCCGATGTTCGGCGAATCACCTACTGAAAAATCACGGTTTTTTCTTGTCTGACGGCAGGTGTGACTAATTTTGTCTTACGTTACTCTTTGTTTCCTCAGGCGCGACAATTTTTGGTTTTGCCCGCGTGGCGAGGCTGATCAGCAACGATGCGACGATGCAACCAGTGAAAAGATAGAGTCCCCAGGCGGTCTCGATCCGGCCGACGCCGATTCCCTTGGCCAGCGTGATGTAGACGGCGATCATGAATACATCCGCCATCGCCAGCTTGCCCAGAATCGTCAGCGCGGGCAGGGCGCGTGGCGCCAGCATGCCAAATTGCACCAGCGCCAGGCCGATGGTTTTGAGATACGGCGCAAACAGCGCAAAGACCGTGACCACCAGCGCCAGCGCGATGTCTTTGGCCCAGAGCGCCTGAAGCCCGGAATATACTGAAATCTCGGACAGACCAAACAGCGGCAACAGGCCCGCGCGCATCAGCGGCGCCCCCCAGGCAATTGGATAGAGGATCAGCAGGGACAGGTTCAGCCAGCGCATGGGATCCTCGTTTCTGATTGATCCGTGGCGGCGCGTGACTCTGGACCCTGAGGCTGGAAATAGGTGCTCTCGCGGTTGTCACAAGCCGCAGCGCCTAGAAAAGCGTGGCAGCCCAAAGGCCCAACAACCCTATCAGCATCGCCGCGTGAATCCAATCCAGCAGCCAGAGCCGCCATCCCGCAAGCCAACCGGTCAGGCCAAAGGCGGCAGACAGGCTGAGCAGAACCGTCATGCCCTGACCATGTGCCAGAACACGGGCCAGCGGCGGGTACCAAGCCTCAGCCGACAGGGTCAGCGCCGGGGCAAAGGTGATCAGCACAAACCCCGCAGCGGCCAGTCCGACAAGCAGCGCGATCGCACGCGACAGGCCGGTTGCGGCGTAGCCACGCACCATGCAAATCAGCACAAGCAACTCAAGATACACAAATTTCTTTACCACAAGAAACGTGAGCACAGTATAGTTCGGCTCAAAGAAATTGGTCATCTCAGCGCCTTGATCGGGCCGGTGGCGCGGCCGTGGATGAACTGATCCAGATGCGGATCATCCGAGGTGTCCATCGCCGTCACGGGGCCGGTCCACTGGATAATTCCGTCGTGCAGCATGGCCACGGTGTCGGCGATCGCCCGGACCGAGGTCATATCGTGGGTGATGGTCATCGCTGTCACACCCATTTCGACCACGATCTCGCGGATGAGATCGTTGATCACCCCGGCCATAATCGGATCGAGCCCGGTTGTCGGTTCGTCGAAAAAGATGATCTCGGGTTCTGCGGCAATGGCGCGGGCCAGCCCCACGCGCTTTTGCATGCCGCCAGACAGTTCCGCAGGCAGGCGGTCTGCAACATCCGGGCTTAGCCCGACGCGGCGCAGCTTTTCGATGGCAATTTCTCGCGCTTCATTCGCGGGGCGTTTCAGACGCCCGCGCAGCAGGCGAAAGGCGACGTTCTGCCAGACCGGCAGCGAGTCAAACAGCGCAGCGCCCTGAAACAGCATGCCAAACCGCGCGAGAAAATCGTCGCGTGCTCCGTGACGAACGTCCTGACCATCTACCGCGATGATTCCGGCGTCATGCCGAACCAATCCGAGGATGCATTTGATCAGAACGGACTTGCCGGTACCTGATCCGCCAATCACCACCATTGACGTGCCGCTGGGGATATCAAGATCAACTCCGCGCAATACCGCGTTGGTTTCAAAAGATTTATGAACGCCCGACAGAAGAATCATAGCGAAAAGAATACCCCCGTCAGGACAAAGTTCGCCGCAAGGATCAGCACCGCTGCCGCCTCGACCGACCCTTTGGTGGCGCGGCCGACGCCCTGCGCACCGCGCCCCGATCCCATGCCGAAATAGCAGCCCATCAGCGTGGCGATGAAACCGAACGCGGCGCCCTTGGTCAGCGAGGAAATAATATCAAGCATTTCAAGAAAGTTGGCAGTGTTCTTCAGATAGCCGGCAGCGTTGAACCCAAGGGTTCCTGTGGCAACGACGTAGCCGCCGAAAATGCCGATTGTGTCGCCCACAGCCACCAAAAACGGCACCACAAGCACGCCAGCCAGCACACGTGGCGCGGTCAGATATTTCATCGGGTTGGTCGACAGCGTAACCAGCGCGTCGATCTGCTCGGTTACTTTCATGGTGGCAATCTCAGCTGCGATGGATGACGTGACGCGCGCCGCAATCATCAGCCCTACAAGGACGGGGCCCAATTCGCGGACCATGCCGATGGCGACGATCTGTGGGACCACGGCCTCGGCGTTGAAACGCGCGCCGCCTGCGTAGATCTGCAACGCCAGCGCCCCGCCGGTAAACAGCGCGGTCAAGCCGACAACCGGCAGCGACAGCCAGCCGACATGCAGCAATGCATGGGCAAATTCGCGCCCGTAAAATGGCGGGGTCACGATGTGGCGCAGCGTGGCCAGCAGAAACAGGGTGAACCGCCCCAAAGCGGCCAATGCACCCAGAACACCACGCCCCAGCGCCGCAAGGGGCGCGGTTAGAATCATGACCCGATATAGCGCCGTTGGTACCGCGCGCCGAGCGATGTCAGGATTTCATAGCCGATGGTGCCTGCGGCATCGGCCAAGGTGTCCACCAACTGATGACGACCGAGCAGTTCAACGCTTTGGGGGTCTGCGTCCAGATCGGTCACATCAACCGCGATCAGATCCATTGAGATCCGGCCCAGAACCTTGCACCGATTGCCATCGGCGTAAACATGTGCAGCAGGACCCATCGCGCGAAGAATGCCATCGGCATAGCCCGCTGCGATGGTGGCGACGCGGGTAGGCATTTCGGCAAACCAGGTATTGCCGTAGCCGACAGATTCGCCGGGTTCAACGTCACGGGTCTGAATTACGGGGATCTCCAGCGTGACGACCGGCAGGGCATCGACAAATGGAAGCCCGCCATACAGCCCGATGCCGGGCCGGGTCACGTCGAAATGATAGTCTGACCCCAGCAGAATGCCCCCCGTGGCCGCCAGCGACAGCGGCGCGTCAATGCCTTCGGTCATCACCCGGAACACTTCGAGCTGATAGGCATTCATCTCGTGGCCCGGCTCGTCGGCGCAGGCCAGATGGCTCATTACCAGGGTGGGGCGCTGTGCCACAGCGATGTCGCGCAGGGCGGACCATTCGGCGGGTTCCATGCCCAGACGATTCATCCCTGTGTCCAATTGCAGGCCAAAGGCATGGCCGGGCAAGCCCTCGACATGTCGCAGCATTTGGTCGATCGAATTGATCGTCGGGGTCAGATCGGCCCCCCGGATCAAATCGGTGTCACCGATCATATGCCCCGACAGAACAAAGATTTCCGGCCCCGGTCCCACGATCTTGCGCAGGGCGGCACCCTCTTCGGTGAGGGCGACAAAAAACCGGCGAACACCTTCTGCTGCCAGGGCGTGGGCGACGCGGGATGCCCCCAGCCCATAGGCATCGGATTTCACCACGGCGCCGGTCTCAGCGCCGGAGCGTTGGGCCAGACTGCGCCAGTTGCTGCGCAGCGCGTCGAGGTCGATAGTCAGAACAGATTGTGCCATGGCGGTTGTTTGGCATGACGGCGCGCAGGGTCAAGACAAAAACGCGAGCAGTGCGTACCCCGGCGGGGCATTGCGCTTGAGCGGCGCCGCGGGCGGCGTTAGATCATCTGCATGACACAGGATACCATGACCGCCTTTGAGCCCGCGCTTGCGCATAAGATTGACACAAAAACCAAACCTCGGGGCGCACTTGGCCGGATCGAGGTGCTGGCGGCGCAAGTGGCGCGACTGCAGAGGCGGCTCGATCCGGTGATGGAGCGCTGCGCGCTGACGCTTTTTGCCGCCGACCACGGAATCGCGGCGGCGGGCGTGTCGGCCTATCCACCCGAGGTGACGCGGCAAATGGTGCTGAACTTTGCCGGGGGCGGTGCGGCGGCGAATGTCTTTGCCCGCGCCGGTGGCATCGACCTGCGGGTGGTGAATGCCGGGGTTCTGGGGGGGCCGTTCGGTATGCCCCAAGTGCAGGACCATGCGGTGGCTGAGGGCACCGCAAATTTTGCCGAGGGTCCGGCGATGACACGGCCTCAGCGCGATCAGGCCCTGGCCATCGGTCGTGGGCTGGGGGCTGACGGACGGTACGAGGCGATGGCCTTTGGCGAGATGGGGATTGGCAACACCTCGTCTGCGGCGCTGCTGGTCCACAAGCTGACCGGGATTGCACTGGACCGATTGGTCGGGCGCGGCACCGGGTTGGCCGATGCCGGGCTGGATCAAAAACGCACGGTTCTGGGCCATGCCGCACAACGCACGGCGGCGCGGCTAGAGGCGGATACCGCGCTGGCGGAATACGGCGGGTTCGAGATCGCGATGATGGCAGGGGCAATGCTGGGGGCGGCGGCGGCGGGACGTATGGTGCTGGTCGACGGCTATATTGCCAGCGCCGCTGCCTTGGTCGCATCCCGGTTGGAGCCGTCGGCGCGGGCCGCTATGGTCTTTGCCCATCGGTCAGCCGAGCCGGGGCATGCGCTTTTGTTGCGGTCGCTTGAAGCAGAGCCGCTTTTGGCGCTCGATATGCGATTGGGTGAGGGGACCGGGGCGGCATTGGCCTGGCCATTGCTGCGCGCCGCGGTGATGATGTTGAATGATATGGCCAGCTTTGAGCAGGCTGGTGTTTCGGGGCCGGCATGACCCGCAGCGATTTCCAGGCGCGGCTTGCCGTTGAATGGGGGCTGTGGCTGCTGGCGGTACAATTTCTGACCCGGATTCCGGTGCCGCGCGATGTGCCGTTCTCGGACGATCTGCTGATCCGCGCGACCAAGTATTATCCGCTGGTCGGGGTGCTGGTTGGCGGCATCGGTGGGCTGGTACTGTGGGGGGCGTCACTAGCGCTGTCACCTGCGGCGGCGGTGCTGCTGTCCGTCGCGACGACTTTGTTGCTGACCGGCGCCTTTCACGAGGACGGCCTGGCAGACGCCGCCGACGGGCTGGGCGGCGGGCTGACGCGCGAGCGGTCGCTTGAAATCATGCGTGACAGCCGGATCGGGACTTATGGCGCGGTGACGCTTGGGGTGACGCTGGCACTCAAAGTGGCGCTGCTGGCCTCTCTTGAGGGGGCAACGGCGGGTTGGGTGTTGGTGGCGGGGCATGCCCTGGGGCGGATGGCGGCAGTGCATGTCATCGCGACCACGCCGTATGCCCGCGACCGGGGGGCCAAGTTTGTGGCGCCCACGGTGACACCGGACGGCTACCGGGTGGCGCTGGCTACGGCTTTGATGGTGTTGTTGGGGCTTGTTATGGTGGCGGGTCCGGGGCTGGCGCTGTTGGCGGCGGTGCTTTGTGTGCTGTTGGCGCAGGCGTTTCGTTGGATATTTGTGCGCAAGCTGGGCGGGTATACCGGCGATTGCCTCGGCGGAACGCAGCAATTGGGCGAACTGGGAATCTACCTTGCGGCGGCGCTGTGGCTCTGACCTTGCTGCGGCACACTCGACCAGCAGGGGCTGAGGGGCTGTGCTATGGCCGCAGCGATCTGGTGCTGACGGATACGTTCGAAAGCGAATGTGCTGCCATTCTTGATCGGCTTGCGCCGTCAGAGGTGGTGATTACCTCGCCTTTGCAACGCTGTCGATTGTTGGCTGAACTGATTGCCGCGCATTGGTCGGTGCCATTGATCGTTGACGACGACTGGATCGAGATGAATTTCGGCCGCTGGGAAACCGTGCCTTGGGACCATATTCCACGCACTGAACTGGATGCCTGGGCCGCAGATTTTTATGACTACGACGGACATGGCGGCGAAACCGTGCGGCATCTGGAACGTCGGGTCACGTCAGCGCTGTCCAAGGTGCCACAGGATGCACTGATCGTGACACATGCCGGTGTTATCAAGGCAGCACTTGCCCACCACGGCCGACCAGATGCGTGGCAGCACCGGACCGGCTATGGCGTTGCGCTGCGGCTGGACTAAAGCACGCTCCTGGCCACACATTGCGCGTGTGCGGTCGCTTAAAAACTCGTGTCGCCGTTGTCCTGCTGCCAGGGCTTTACCAGGTTACCAAAGCGGGTAAAGCGACCCTCAAAGCTGAGTTCGACCGTGCCGATGGGGCCGTGACGCTGCTTGCCGATGACGACTTCGGCACGGCCATGCAGGCGTTCCATCTCTTCCTGCCAGGCGGCCATCTTGTCCAGATCATGATCGCCGGGCTTTTCGCGTTCCTTGTAATATTCCTCGCGGAACACGAACATAACCACATCGGCGTCCTGTTCGATTGAACCGGATTCACGCAGATCCGACAATTGCGGGCGCTTGTCTTCACGCGACTCAACCTGACGCGATAGCTGCGACAGGGCGACCACGGGAATATCCAGTTCTTTGGCGATCGCCTTGAGGCCCATGGTGATCTCGGAGATTTCGTTCACCCGGTTTTCGGACCGTCCGGTACCGCGCACCAGTTGAAGGTAGTCGACCATCAGCACATCAAGCCCATGCGTCCGTTTCAACCGCCGCGCCCGCGCCGCAAGCTGGCTGATTGGCAGGGCGGGTGTGTCGTCGATATAAAGCGGGCAGGCTTCCAGAGATTTGGCGGCATCGACAAAGCGGCGGAACTCGACCTCGGTCATGTCACCGCGGCGGATCTGTTCAGACGGGACCTCGGCAGCCTCGGATAGGATTCGCGCGGCCAGTTGTTCCGCGCTCATTTCCAGCGAATAGAAACCGACGACGCCGCCCTCAATCGCGCCTTCGGTACCATCGTGGCGCTGACCGCGTTTATAGGCCTTGGCGATGTTGAACGCGATGTTGGTGGCAAGCGAGGTTTTGCCCATCGACGGACGTCCGGCCAGGATAAGAAGGTCGGATTTGTGCAGTCCGCCCAGTTTCTTGTCCATATCGATCAGGCCGGTCGAAATGCCGGCCAATCCGCCGTCGCGCTGATACGCGGCGTTGGCCATGTTCACCGCATCGGTGACGGCGCGCAGAAAACTCTGGAACCCGGAATCGGTCTGACCCTGCTCGGCCAGCTTATACAGCGCCTGCTCGGCCTCGACGATCTGTTCACGCGGCTCGGACGCGACATCAACCTTGGACGCCTTGGCGCTGATGTCCCGCCCCAGACCGATCAGATCGCGGCGGATTGCCAGATCATAGATCATCTGAGCGTAGTCGCGCACGGCAAACGAGCTGACCGCCGACCCGGCCAGTCGCGCCAGATAGGCCGCGCCGCCCAGTTCGATCAGTCCCTCATCCTCGGCCATGAACGCCTTGAGCGTTACCGGCGAGGCAAGGTTGTTCTTGGCGATGCGTGCGGCGGCGATATCGTAGATGCGGGCATGGACCGGATCAAAGAAATGCTGCGCCCCGATAATGGCGGCAACGCGGTCGTAGATGTCGTTGTTGGTCAGGATCGCGCCCAGCAACTGCTGTTCGGCCTCGATCGAATGCGGCATTGTTTCGGGGGCATCGACCCCGGCCGTGGCGGCGTGACCGGTGGGGTTGAAGGTGGTGATTTCGTTCATGGCCTGTCCCTCGTCTGCTGCTGCTGCCGCCCGCCGGTTGATCCGGTCTTGCGGGTCCGGTCGTCATAGCGAAAACCCGGCGCCGACCCTAGTCCAACAAGTCTGTGGACAAAGGCAGGGAGAACCGTGTGGATCGCAGGATGTCGAATTTTGGTATCATCATATGGTAGGGTGGGGCGTTCTGTCCACTAAATGCGCCGACATACGGCGATTCGCAGTGCAGTTGTCCCCAGAACCTGGGCGGGAAATTTATTTCTTGTTAACTTCTCGCCACTTATGCGGATCGGTCAGAAATGCTTCAACTTCTTGCAAGGTGTGGGCGTCGAATGTGCCCTGCGCCTTGGCTTCGGCCAACACATCCCACCATGTGCAGAGGTGGTGCAGCTGGATGCCGTGATCGCCTAGCGTCTGGATCGTCTCGGGGAAGATACCGTAGTAAAAAATCACCGCAGTGTGCGTGCAACTCGCGCCGGTTTCGCGAATGGCGTCAACAAACGACAGCTTGGATCCGCCGTCGGTGGTCAGGTCCTCGACCAGCAGCACACGTTCGCCTTCGCTCATGGCACCCTCGATCCGGGCGTTGCGGCCGTAACCCTTGGGTTTCTTGCGCACATAGGTCATCGGCAGGGCCATGCGCTCGGCCACCAGTGCGGCAAAGGGGATGCCGGCTGTTTCGCCGCCGGCAATGTTGTCAAACGCTTCGAATCCCGCATCCCGCATTACAGTGACGGTCAGAAAATCCATCAGAGTCGCGCGGATTCGCGGAAACGATATCAGCTTGCGACAGTCGATATAGACCGGCGACGCCAGACCGCTGGCAAAGATGTAGTGATCGGTCGCGTTGAAATGCACGGCCTCAATCTCAAGCAACATGCGGGCGGTAAGGCGTGCCATCTCGGCGGCGGGTGGGTAGGACGAGGGGATCATTGGCAATCTCCGGGCAGGGTTGGTGGCAGCAGGGTGTGGCGGGCTAGTCGACCTGCCAGTGCAGCGGATACCCGGGGTCAAAGACTGTCACCGGGCCATCGGATGTCGCGATATACGCCGGATAGTCCACGGGCGCGCCCCTGGTCAGGGTCATCGTCGCATCGTTGGCGGGCAGCCGGTAAAAGGCGGGACCGTTGAGCGAGGCAAACGCCTCGAGCTGGTCCAGCGCGCCGTCTTGTTCGAACACCTCGGCCAGAACGGACATCGTGTTGGTGGCGGTGAAACACCCGGCGCAGCCGCAGGCCTGTTCCTTGGCTGCATCAACATGCGGCGCCGAGTCGGTGCCCAGAAAGAACGCGCGATGGCCGGATGTGGCTGCGGCACGCAGGGCAAGACGATGCTCTTCGCGCTTGGCGACGGGCAGGCAATAATAATGCGGTTTGATGCCACCAACGAGGATATGATTTCGATTGATCACAAGGTGATGCGTGGTGATCGTCGCCGCCAGATCGGGGCCGCCAGCGCGGGCATAGTCGACGCCCTGCGCTGTTGTGATATGCTCCATCACCACCCGCAGGCCCGGTGTCGCTCGGCGCACCGGATCCAGAACACGGTCGATAAACACGGCCTCGCGGTCAAAGATGTCCACATTCGCATCGGTCACTTCGCCATGTACACACAGCGGGCAGCCGATCTCGGCCATGCGCTCGAACACCGGGCGGACCTTGTCGAAATCCTTGACACCCGAGGCCGAGTTGGTTGTCGCCCCTGCCGGGTACAGCTTGACAGCCTTTATCAGACCGCTGGCATGGGCGGCGGCCAGGTCGTTGGCATCGGTTTCTTCGGTCAGGTACAGCGTCATCAGCGGCTCGAACGTTGCCCCCTCTGGCAGGGCAGTCAGGATGCGGTCGCGATAGGCGACGGCCTGCGCTGCGGTGACCACTGGCGGCACGAGATTCGGCATGATGATGGCACGGGAAAAATGGCGCGTGGTTTCCGGCAGCATGGCGCGCAGCATGGCGCCATCGCGCAGATGCAGGTGCCAGTCGTCGGGACGGCGGAGGGTAAGGCTGTGTGTCATGGCGCCTGCGTTAGCACGGGTGCAGCGGCCCGCGCCAGAGACTTTGCGCGCCAATTTTCCACTCATGCAACGCCGCAGGCGTTCTCGGCACCGGCACATAGGAACTGCCGCAAGAATTGGCATCATGGACAGATGCGCCATGGCACCCTGCTTGAGACGGCAAAAGACGGTTTGGGAACGAGCTGAATCGCCGTATGAATCAAAGGAACAGTTGTGACCGCAGCAGGTGCGTCGTCGGCGGACAGAAACAGAACAAGAGGCGTATGATGTTGATCACGGTGATTGTCGGGGCTTTGTGTGGCGCTGCGGTGCAAACGGCGCATCCCAAAGTGGCTGAATTCCTTGCGCGGCATCTGGAGGCGTCGCAATTGCCGGACGCTCCGGGACTCAGAGTGGTCAGCTTTGCGCTGATGATGTGCGCTGCATCAGCGCTTCTTTTGATTTTGGACACGCGCGGCTCAACGGTGTTGCTGCTTGTGTCCGGGCTTGTCGGGTATTTTCACCGGCAGATCCGCGATGTGATCGCCGCGCGCAGGCGATAAGGTCGCGTGGGTGTCAGCCGCTTTTGGCGATCTGTGCAGCGCGCAACGCCTCAAGCTTGCGATGAAAGCGCGGGGCAGGCAGGCGCGACACCACATTGGTGCACAGCATCTCGGCCAAACGGGTCCGCCCGTTGGTTTCCAACTGGGCCAGCAGTCTGCGCAGATAGGGGACATGGTCACGTCGAACCCGCAGCAATTCGGCAAAGCTGGCCGTGTTCAGCGTGTCATCGGCCGCGGCGCGGATCAGAGGAAACAACAGATCCAGTTCGATCAGGTCAGTTTGCAGCGCGCTGCCCATGAAGGGCAGGCGGAAATGCGTCACATTGCGACCCGCAAACAGCGCGGCATGCATCGCATCCAGCCGTTCGCGCGGATCAAACAGGACATAGCCGGCCTGCGCGGCATCCATCATTTCCGGAGCATAGCCATAGCGATGGGTAAAGTTCATCCGCCGCTGCGCGGCAAAACGCGGGTCCCAGTCTGCCACGCGCGGGTTCAGTGTCGCCTGCGGCTGCAGCGCCAAAACGATCGCCCCAGGTGCGGACACCGAGTAAGCCACAGCCGCATAGCCACAGGGGCCTGCCCCGTAAAATATCACCTTTGAAAATTCGTCGAAAAAACCGTCGTCGTTGATCTGGTCAAAGAAGGCATAAACCTGCCGGCTTCGAAACCAGGTGTCCCCCGATGCGATCAGCGCAAGGTGTGACCAGCCTAGTTCGCGCACAAATTCCAGCCCGAGCGGCGCGCCGTCGTCCGACAATGCGCGAATGCCGGGCAATGTCTCAAAGCTGACAAGCAACGTGTCACCGTCCTCGACAAACAATGCGCTGTGAGCATTGCCGAGTGGTTCGAAAAAACCGCGTTGTTCGCCCAGTTTGGCCAGCGCGGCCAGCCACTCAGCCCCAGAGAGCCCGCGCAGGTCAAGCGAGGAAAGGTCGGTTTCGTCGTCGTCCATCTTGGGGCGTCCTCAACTCTGACACCGGGGGGGCGGGTCATTCCTGGTATGGTCCGTCGTCCGGGTTTTAGATGATACCCGGATTTCCGGGATATTGTTGCATTGAAGGTGACAATTATTTGGGGCGGAATTGCGCCAATTGAATGAAATTAACACGGTTTGCCGACCTGCGCACGCAGGCCATGGCGGATCAGAATTGCAGCCATGTCCGGCGTCAGCGGCACCGAGGGCGGCGCCATCAGAAGTCGCCCCATGAGGGCACGGTACGGCTCTTCTTGCATCAGCGCCTCAAGACGGGCGTGGCGCCAGGTGACCGCGTCGATATGCAGACCTGCCAATACGGGATCAGCAGCAAACTGCGCGCGGATCGCTGTGGTTGCGGGTCCAAGCGCCAGGATTGAGCGGTCTTCGTCGGTGTTGAAATTTCGCTCAACCCAATAGTCCAGCCCCAACATCTGGCCCGAATGCACCGCGCGGCCCCGCGCGGCCTTGAGCAGGTAACTCTCCATCGCGCTCAACGGATAATGGTTCATCTGCGCCAGCGCATAGTTTGAACGACCAAAGGGCGAAAAGATCCGTGATGTGTGAAATTCGGGCGGCAGTTCACGCCCCTCACCGTCGAACCAGCGCGCCTGCTTAATCCGGCCGCCAACCGGGTTGCGCGGGCGGTGAACACCCAGATTGCGATAGGTGCCGTCATTGGCAAACAGTGTTTTGAACATTGCCGACCGCCAGGGCCAGTGCATCACCACCGGCGCGGCGCGGGTGAACTGCTGCGGTACCGGGACATCCGTGTAGCGCACCACGCCCGCATTGCCAAAATTACGCCAGGTAAGAGGGATTGCCGTGGCGTCGGGCAGGGCGCGCAGTAGCGCCGGGATCGTGTGATCACCCACATGGACATTCACAAATTCGTCGATATCCATTGGCAGCAGCCAGTCGGCCTTGGCCACCGGATCGCTACGGTCAGCACGTTTCAGCGCGGTGAACTGAATCCCGCCGCGATCATACGGGCCATCGTTGCGCAGGTGGGTTACATGGCCCATCATCGCCAACCTGTCGAGCATCATATCCGTACCGTCGTCGCAATCATTGGAAAAGGCCAGCACATGGCTGACGCCGACGGCCAGATGGTGCGCCAACCAGTCCAGGATAAAGGCCCCTTCGTTGCGCACACAGAGAACAGCGAGGATATTCAATATATTACCAGCCATTCCGAAAGGTCACGACCTTGGCATGGGACGCCTTGGGAAAGTAGCTGAGTCCGGCGCGGTGCATGGTGTCGAACACCGCCTGCACGCCACTTTGTCCGATCCACTGCGGATGCAATTCGATGATCGCGGCGCGCAGACCCGAGAAATCGGCGCCAGGCAGCAGATGTGCTTCGGCACCTTCGATATCGCAGACCAGAATCGTCGGCTTCACCTCTTGCAGGACCGCGTTGATGTCGTGGCGTTCGATCATCTCGGTGCGCACAACGCTGTCCGGGTCAGCGTCGCGGTCGATCGAGGAGGCAAGGAAGTTGGCGCGCACATAAAACGGCACCGGATCGCCAGCGCCATCCGACAACAAAGCATTGTGAACCGTCACATTGGTCACGTTGTTCGCCGCATGAACCGAATGGATATAGGGGATCAGCGCTGGATTGGCCTCGTAACTGTGGATCGCGCGGACTTTGCGATGCGTGGCGATAAGGGTGGACATATAGCCGATGCCGCCCCCAAGTTCGAGGACAACATCCCCCTCGCGCACCACACGCAGCGCGGCCTCACATTCCTTGCGCTCGTATGTGTCAGCTTTGAGTGCGCCGCGCACGCGGCCTGTGGTGATTTGCGGGTGTTTGGGAATTTTCATGCCACGCGATCGCAGATATGGATCGCGCTGACGGGGCTGATCGGCGGCTGAAGAGGCTGGCTTGTCCATCGTCAACTCTGTGTATCAAGGGCAAGGGCGTAGGCGACCCGCTCGGTTTCGCTCAGACGCAGGGCCAAGGCCTGTTGGTACAGATCCTCAAATTCCGGCATGGCATGCAGCTCGTGCGCTTTGGCATGGTGCCAGTCGCACCCGCGTCGATGCAACCCGTGCAGCGTGTCGTCGGCCAAAAGGTCGCTCAGGCCGGTGCGCAGACGTGGAATATTGCGTTTGATCGTGACATCGTGGTTGGTCGACCAGTCCATGCGGATCCAGTAGTTTAGCCCGATGGTGCGGTCTACATGCAGGGCGCGGCCGCGCTGGCGTTTGATCAGATAGGCCTCGGCCGAGCGCAGAGCATAGTGGTTGAGTTGCAGCAGATCATAGCCGATGCTTTTTCGCGAATTGCGCCAGCCCCGATTCTGCGCTTCTGAGGTCATGTCCGTACCCGACCCGTTGACCCATTTCACCTGGCCAGTGAACTCGGGGTTCAGCTTGTTGGGGCGGTGGCAGCTCATTTTTGTATAGGCACCGATGTTGCGGAACATGGTCTTGAATCCCCAGACCGTGTGCGGCTTCGGGCAATATGTCGGGGCGCAGCCATCGAACTGGTCGATCACCAGATCGTCCGCCAGTCGCAGCACGCCGTTATGGCCAAACAGCCGCCAGGTCATGGCCACGTTGGTGGCATCCGGCACCCGCGCGCGAAAATCGTCAAGCGTTCCATTGCCGCAGCGCACGTTGATAAATTCGTCCACGTCGATATGGATGATCCAATCCGCGTTGCGGATCACTGGTTCGTCGCGGGCGTGGTTCAGCGCGTATTGTTGTGGCGACTTGCCGCGCCAGGTGTCGTTGTTGCGATGCTCGACCAGCCCAAGCTGTTGCAGACGCCCAAGGATTTCGGCGGTGCCGTCATCACAATCGTTGGTGTAGATCAGAAAGGTGTCGACGCCGATGGCACGGTGGTATGCGATCCATTCCAGGATATAGGGCGCTTCGTTCTTCATGCAGGCGACGATGACGGTGCCGGTGCTGCCGGGGGGCGGGATTTGACGCGCGCGTATAACATAGGGCTGACCCAGCGTCGCCTCATTGACCTGACCAAGCCGGTTGTGCGGTGCGAGGGTAGATCCCTGCAATTTTAGCAGATTCTGGCGGGCCAGTGGTGGCAGGCGATCTTGTGTGTTGGGGGGCGGGCAGGTGGCCTTTGGAGCTGATGGCATTTGCGGCGTTTTTGCCTGATCTGGTCTCTTGGGCTTCGCCGCGCGGATTCTCGGTTGAAAGGCCAGCAGGTATTGCGTGGCGCGAAAGCCAAACTTCGGGTCAGCTTCGGTCCAGTCGCACAGGCCAGGTCTTGCGGTCATCCGACCAACATCCAACCCCGGATGCTGCGTGGCAAGCTGCGTGATATCACGCGCAAACCGCTGTGATATCAGCGCAAGATGGCCGGGATCGATTGGTGTGCCCGTTACCTTCATGTCAGTCAGAAACGTGCGCCAGAGCGGGCGCGGGATATTGAAATCAGGCCGGGCGGTCAAAAACCGTTGTACCGCTTCGTTGAACTGGCGTGCGCGCGCGAGCCACGCGGCTGATGGCCGGATCGGCGCGCGGACCTGTTCGGCGATGGGAGCGAAGCCCAGATCAAAAGCGTCGCGAACCTCAGAGCCGATGTCGGCGGAGTACAGCCCGAACGGGCGACTGCGCAGATGCGTTGCACCTATGCCGAAAACGGCATCCCATTCCGCCACCAGTCGCGGCAGGTCGAGCCAGTGACTGGCGCCCTGCACATCGGGAAATTGTCCGCGGCGCGGATCGGGTGCAGGACAGGTGGCCAAGGCCGCATCCCACCAATTGCCAACATTCGTCATCCCCAGCTCAAGATCCAGCCCGCGACTCCGCCCCTCAAACACTTGCGCGGCGTAGCGCCGAACCACAAGCCGCGCCGGTTCGTCCATATGCGCCACGATGCGGATATCATCCGACAGAGGGCGCAGCAGATCGCGCAGACGTTTGATCGCAGGGCGCGACGGCAGTGACGTCCCGAACTGATGCGCCGACAGGATCAGGGTCTTTGGCCGGGTCTTCCTTACTTCAGCCGTCAGTTCGCGCGCCACGGCGTCGTGCAGCTGTTGTTGTTTTTCAGGTGTCGCGAACCCGCGTATGTGTCGCAGGCTGTCGACCTCGGCTGGCATGTTGACCGCCATAAAGATCCGGGTGTGATTGCGCGCACCGGGCGAGCGGGCATAAAGCACCCCCTGCGCCAGCATTTGCGCCCGCGCGCCGTCCAGCACCCGCTGAAGCCGGTCCGTAGTCGCCGCGTCGGGACCGATGTGAACGCAGATTCGCATCAGGCCAAACCGCGCCTGATCAGTGTCGCTGGCATGCCGGTGTTTTCATTCGCCTTACCCCACCACGGCAGCGTCAGGCCCAGATGCGCACCGATCTTTTCCGGTGCCTCGGGATCTGCAACATCATATTCCAGAAACCGGGGGTCATCCCTGAACATCATTCGTAAAAAGGCGTAATGCGCTTCGATCCACTGCACCCGCTCTAGCGTGGTTTCGCCAAAGCCGCGCGGCAGGCCAGGCACCTGACCCTGGGGCAAACGATCGGTGCCCAGATTGGACCAGCGCAACATACTGCCGGACAGCGACCGTGGCGCGCGCCACGATGCCACAAACCGCAGATCCGGGTGGCGCTCACGTAGCGCCGTGATCAGCCCGAAATCACATTGCGGCCACAGGCACAGATCCCGCGTCAGTACCGACACTTCGGTCAGCGCATCAAACCCGCCCAGTCGTTCGAGCGGATCGCCCGAGCGAAAATATCCGTCATAAAGCTGCCGCGCGACGTAAGATCCGGCAATCGCAAGGTCAGGATTGCGGCCCCGGCGGATCTTGTGATCGGCCACGCGCAGACCGGCCTGTTCCAACGCACGTGCCAGCGTCGTGGTGCCGGATTTCGGCAGGCCAAGGTTGATGACGCGGCAGGTCATGGCATCAGCCCCAAATCCTGCATCAAATCGACCTCGCCGGGAGGAGAGGCCGGGGCATCATGCAGTTGCGCGTACATCGCCGCATAGGCGGGCAGTGCCCTGAGTTCGCTGCACCTGTTGCGATGCAACTGCACGCAATTCTGATGCAATGCTGCAAGTTCTGGATCGGATTTCAGGTCCGCTATCGCGGCCTCAAGCGATGGCAGGTAGCGGCGGATTGACAGATCTTTCCACGCCGGATCATTGCGTTCGCGCCAATACGTGTCGTCAAAGGCACGGCCCGCGCGGTTCACATCCCCGCGGTCATTCTTGACCAGATAACTGTCGAGGGAACGCAGCGCATAATGATTCAGCGTCGCATGTTCACGCGCCCCGGCTGCCGGGAATTTGCGGAGCCTGCGCGGGTTGGCGGCAACGCGAAATTTTGCGGGCACCGCACGTCCCGACCCGTCGGTCCAGACCGGTTGCTGCTGCTCTGGCAGATCATTGCGAAAGAACGGGCGATGCGCGCCAAAATACTGTAGCGGAAAATCTGTGCGAACCAGTGTCTTGACCTCTATCGCGAAGTCCGCGCACCACAAATCTGGGTTGTGGCTGTGAGTGAATTGGGAAATCACTGGCCGGTCTTTGAACGTGGTGACGCCGCCATTGGCAAAGAACTGGAACGTGACGCTGATCGCCTGCGGATCGCCACAGGCGTTGATCAGTGCGGGAATGCTGTTGTTGCCCGTGTGGATATTCAGGAATTCATCGACATCCGCGACCCAGACCCAATCAGCATCACGCACAATGTTCTGTCTGGCGGCGTGTTGCAGCGCCTCCATCTGGTAGTTGCGCCCCTTGGCGGGGTTGGGCAAATGGTGCACCAGACCACAGGCCGCCAGCCGGTCGAGCAGCCGGTCGGTGCCGTCGGTGCAATCGTTGGAATAGAACAGGAAATCACTAACCCCAATCAGCCGGTTGTAGGCGATCCATTCCAGCAGGAACGGGCCTTCGTTTTTGACGCAGGTGACAGCGGTAATGCGCATAATCAGGTCCGCGCCGAATCCAGGGTCGTGTTCACTGCGGTGTTGCCTCTTGCTCGGGGTTGGTCCCGCGTAGCATGATTTTCCAGATGAAATGATGGCATTTTGGCGCCGTTGCGTCAATCTTTCGGGGCTTTTTCGCGGCTTTTACACCGGGGCCATGCGACTTTTGACCTATTGACCCTATCGCATGCGAAGTGCAGCAAGACAGGGCTCAGCAAGGAGAGACCATGACCATCCCCCCCGACATCGACGCGGTTCAAAGCCTGCTGGCGCAGTCCGGCTATATCTGCGCACGGCCCCTGGCCACCGTGGTGTTTCTGTCGCTCAAGCTGGGTCGGCCCTTGTTTCTTGAGGGTGAGGCGGGTGTCGGCAAGACCGAGATCGCCAAGGCGCTGGCGGCTACGCTGGATCGACGTCTGATCCGGCTGCAATGTTACGAAGGACTGGATGCGGCGTCGGCTGTGTATGAGTGGAACTTTCCCGCCCAGATGATTGCCATCCGAACGGCAGAGGCGTCGGGTGGTGCGGATCGTCAAAGCCTGAAGACCGAACTGTTCTCGGACGAGTTTCTGGTGGAGCGTCCGTTGCTTCAGGCGATGCGCCCGCAACCCGGCGGTGCGCCGGTACTGTTGATTGACGAACTTGACCGCACCGATGAACCATTCGAAGCGTTCCTGCTGGAGGCGCTGTCGGATTTCCAGGTCACGATCCCCGAACTTGGCACCATCAAAGCGCCAGAGCCGCCGATCGTGATCCTGACCTCGAACCGCACGCGCGAGGTGCATGATGCGCTGAAACGCCGCTGCCTGTATCACTGGGTCGACTATCCGACCTTTGATCGCGAGATCGAGATTTTGCACAGCCGCGCCCCTGAAGCCGCCGAAAATCTGAGCCGAGAGATCGTAGCCTTTGTCCAACGCCTGCGCACCGAGGATCTGTTCAAGAAGCCCGGCGTCGCGGAAACGATTGACTGGGCCAAATGCCTGCTTGCGCTGGATGTGATCAACCTCTCGCCCGAGGTGATCAGCGACACCCTGGGCGCAATCCTGAAATATCAGGACGACATTCAGAAAATCCAAGGCTCAGAGGCTAAGCGTCTGCTGGACGAGGCCAAAACAAATTTGGTCACGTCGGGGTAACGCCAGTGCGTCAGCTGTCCGGTGCGGGCAGCAAGGCCCGACCGCTGGGGTCAAAAACAAGTCTGGCGGCTTGTTCGGCGGAATCGATTTGTAGCAGCCCGGTCTGTTGCGGATCGGCGGGGATGAAACGCAGCGCCCGCGTCGTCGCGCCGGTCCATTGCACCGATGATGTCGTGACCGCGGTCTGGTTGAATTTTTGCAGGATCGCGCCACCCGCATCGGTCAGTACCGGGATGTTGTTCTGCGAGGCATCCAGCATCACCAGCGGCACTGCCGATTCAGGATCGAGTCCCATGGCGCGATAGCCCGAATCGTAGCTGAGTGTGGCATATCCAAGCGCAGCCGATGTCTGGGCGGCCTTTCGTGCAAGGGCTGCGTTTTCATTGGCATAAAACGCGACTTCACCCATGTCGCCGGTTGAAAGTGCCTGAAATATCGCGATCTGATTGCCGTTCGCTTGGGCGCCCATGGCAGCAAGGACCGCCTGGTCTGTTGTCAGCGCTGTATTTATCCACTGTGTGTAAATGCCCGAAGTCTGGGGTTGGGCGTCGACTTCAACAGACGCGTAGATGGTGCTTATCTCGGCCATGACCATAACATCCGGCGACTTACAGTCATAATATTCCGGGTCGATCTTGAACGCAGGGCTGTCCGAGATAACGCGGAACCGAATGTCACCTTCACAGGTGTCGAGGTCAAAGGTGTACCTAAACATGCCGGTCTGCTGGCCTTTGACGTTTCCCATCAGTTGCCCATTCTTGAAGACCTCGATCCTGCTGTCGATCGGGAAGGGGGCGGACAGATAGTCGACCATGACCCAAACCTGCACGACCTCGCTAGAGGCTGGGATCGGAAGTCCGAAGAACAAGATCGACAGAAATTTTTTGAACATCTTCAGTCTCCGTTGGTTTTTTTCGGCCAGCGCCAAGAGAATGGATCGCCCAGAACACAGTGGTTGCACCCAACAACAGTATTGCTGCGGACATCGCCCAGGCCATGACGACAAAGTAATATTCAACCAGCAGGGCGGTAATGCCGCCTTGTTCAAGAAAAACCGGTGTTCTGGAGGGACTGGCGGGCGGATTCAGCGCAGTCTTGATTGCCTGGACGAGCGTTGGCTCGGATTGCGAAACATCGCCAGCGACACTATCAGGATAATATATAAATATCATGTCCGATGTATTGTTCGGGTTAGCAAAATATCGCATCGATACCTTTGCTCCGGGAACCAGCGACACCCTTATTTCGGCGACAACTGGCGTGACCATTTTGTAGGTCACTTTGCCAGCAATGGGCGCAAAGAGTACCTCTTGTTTAATCGCCGCTGGTCCAGCGCCCTGAAAGCAGGCCGGCTTATTTTCAAGGCATTTGATGCCAATGTAGAGGTTTTTGACCGTTGCAGAGCGCGAGACGTTTTTGACGTCAAGAACGGCGACCACTTCTGTCGACCCGTTCACTGTGTCGTTCACCCGTCGCGCGTCATAGATGATCGCAGTGCCAGAGCGGATCTCTTCGACCACCGTTGTCACGTAATATCCGACAATTGCAGTAAATATCGCAATAATGGCAGAGGCAAATTGAACTGGAAACATGGCCAAGGGTCCAATGGCAATGAAATTCGAATCAAAATATAGTCCATATACTGTAACACAGGCTCCCTTTTAAGGTGAGCTGAAATAAGCATCGCTCTCTTAGCGAGACGGGAGGACCGCATAAATTGCCCGAATACGCGCCATTGGACATCCCCGAAACGCCGCGACTGGCAGACAATATCACCCATTTTGCACGCGCTTTGCGTCGGGCCGGTCTTCCGGTGGGGCCCGGTCGGGTCATTGACGCCGTGCGCGCCGTTGAGGCGGCGGGCTTTTCGGACAAGGTTGATTTTTACTGGACGTTGCATGCCTGTTTCGTGAACCGGCCAGAACATCGTACGGTCTATAACCAGATCTTTCGGCTCTATTGGCGCGATCCACGCTATCTTGAGCATATGATGTCGATGATGTTGCCCGCCATCCGGGGCGTTCAAGAGGAAAAGCTGGCGCAGGCAGCCGAGAAGCGTGCCGCCGAGGCGCTGCTGGACGGGCAGGCGCCAGATATCCCCGAACCGCCAGAAAGCGGTAAGGATGAGACAAAGATCGAGGTCGATGCCTCGATGACGATGTCCGCCGAGGAAAAGCTGCGCAGCCTCGATTTCGAGCAGATGTCGACCGCCGAGGTTGCCGAGGCCAAGCGCATGCTGGCGCGGCTCAGCCTGCCGGTCAAACCGATCCCGTCGCGCCGGGGGATGGCCGCAGTGAATGGACGGCACACGGACTGGCGGCGCACGATCCGCGCAGCGATGCGGCACGGAGGCGAGCTTCGCAGCTTTGCTCATACCACGCCGCGACCGCGTTGGCCCAACCTTGTGGTTTTGTGCGATATTTCGGGGTCGATGTCGCAATACAGCCGTATGGTGCTGCATTTCCTGCATGCCGTGGCGAATGAAAAGGGCGCGGGCTGGGCCAAAGTCCACGCCTTCACCTTTGGCACACGGCTGACCAACATCACCCGCCATCTGGCGACGCGGGATGTCGATACCGCGCTCAAGGCCGCCGGGGCAGAAGCGCAGGATTGGGAGGGGGGAACCCGGATTGGTGCGTCGCTGCATGCGTTCAACCGGGACTGGTCACGGCGGGTGATGGGGCAGGGTGCGGTGGTATTGTTGATCACCGACGGCCTGGACCGCGATCCGGCCGGGGGGCTGGCGCGTGAGATGGAGCGGCTGCATCTGTCGTCGCGTCGGCTGATCTGGCTCAATCCGCTGCTGCGCTGGGACGGGTTTGCGCCCAAGGCTGCCGGGATCCGGGCGATGCTGCCGCATGTTCACAGTTTCCGCGCCGGGCATTCGATCCAGTCGCTACAGGATCTGGCCACCGCAATATCGCGGCCCGACGATGTGGGGGAAAAGATGCGGCTGATGCGGATGCTGGACGACTGAGACGGCAGGCTGTGACCCTCTCCCATGACTGAAAGAGGGCGTAGATTTCAGGTTCAGCCGAAGGTCGCGCCAAATGTCTCGCGGTATATTTGTGCCAGTTCCGCGAGCGGTGCCGAGGTCTTGCCGAACTGTACGCTGTCGCCGCCAAAGCGTCCGACGCTGATCACGGGCACATCGGCCTGACCCGCCGCCGCCATCAGCGCCTCTGCGGCGTCGAAATCGCAGGCCACCAGATACCGGGCCTGATCCTCACCAAACAGCGCGGCAGTGTCGTCTGTGTCGATTTGCACGCCAACGCCTGACGCCTCGGCCATCTCGAACGCGGCAAGCGCCAGACCACCGTCCGACAGGTCGGTGCAACAGCCGATCAACGCACGCTCGGCCCGAATGAAATCACCGTTGCGCCGCTCAGCCGCCAGATCCACGGCGGGGGCATCGCCATCTTCGCGGTTGAACACCTCGGCCAGCAGGGCGGACTGCCCCAGATGCCCGGCGGTGTGGCCGATCAACAGGGCGACATGGCCGTCGCGGGCATAGCCCAGGATCGGTTCTTCGCCCGCACCAATAAGGCCCACCGCGCCGATGGTTGGGGTCGGCAGGATGCCCTGACCGTCGGTTTCATTGTATAGCGACACGTTGCCAGAGACGATTGGCATATCCAGTGCGATGCAGGCCTGGCCGATCCCCTGAATCGCGCCGACGAACTGCCCCATGATCCGCGGCTTTTCGGGGTTGCCAAAGTTCATGTTGTCGGTCGTTGCCAGCGGCCGTGCGCCAACGGCACACAGATTGCGGAACGCCTCGGCCACCGCCTGTTTGCCGCCCTCAACCGGATTGGCGCGCACGTAGCGCGGTGTCACGTCCGAAGTAAAGGCCAGCTTTTTGTCGGTGCCATGTACGCGGATCACACCGGCGCCAAAGCCGGGGATGCGCATGGTGTCAGCCATGACCTGACTGTCATATTGTTCGTAAACCCACTGGCGGGCGCAGTAATTCGGGCTGGTGAGCAGCGCCTTGAGCCCGTCGATCGGGTCGATACCGGGGACATCCGCCAGCGGTTCGGCCTGTGGCGTTTCTTCCCATGGCCGGTCGTATTCCGGCGAATTGCCCGACAAGGCGCGCAGCGGCATGTCTGCCTTGACCTCACCATTGTGAACGATGAGGAAACGATCCTCAGAGATTGTCTCACCAACGATAGCAAAGTCGAGGTCCCATTTTTCGAAAACTGCACGGGCGACATCCTCGCGTGCGGGGTCCAGCACCATCAGCATCCGTTCTTGCGACTCTGACAGCATCATTTCGTAGGCAGTCATGCCGGGTTCGCGGCACGGCACCTTTTCCAGGTCCAGCCGCACGCCCAATTCGCCCTTGTCACCCATTTCGACTGCCGAACAGGTCAGACCGGCCGCACCCATATCCTGAATCGAGATCACGGCCCCGGTCTGCATCAGCTCAAGACACGCCTCCATCAGACGCTTTTCGGTGAAAGGGTCGCCAACCTGAACCGTGGGGCGCTTTTCCTCGATGGTTTCGTCGAACTCGGCACTGGCCATGGTCGCGCCGCCAACCCCGTCGCGCCCCGTCTTGGCACCAAGGTAGACAACCGGACGCCCCACACCAGACGCCGCAGAATAAAAGATCTTGTCCGCGTCGGCGAGGCCGGCGGCAAAGGCGTTGACCAGGCAGTTGCCGTTATAGGCGCTGTGAAACCGGACTTCGCCGCCAACGGTCGGGACGCCAAAGGCGTTGCCGTAGCCGCCGACACCTTCGACCACGCCATGGACAAGGCGTTTGGTTTTGTGATGCGTCGGCTCACCAAAGCTGAGCGCGTTCATCGCCGCGATGGGCCGCGCGCCCATGGTGAACACATCACGCAGGATGCCACCAACACCGGTCGCCGCGCCCTGATACGGTTCGATATATGAGGGGTGGTTGTGGCTTTCCATCTTGAAGACCACGGCCTGACCGTCCCCGATATCGACAACGCCCGCATTTTCACCGGGGCCGCAGATCACCTGCGGGCCGGTGGTCGGCAGGGTGCGCAACCACTTCTTGGACGACTTGTAAGAGCAGTGTTCATTCCACATGGCCGAAAAGATCCCAAGCTCGGTATAGCTGGGTTCGCGATCAAGGATTTGCAGGATGCGGTCGTATTCATCGGGCTTGATGCCGTGGGCTGCGATCAGGTCCGTGGTGATGGCCGGTTCTTGCATAGTCTGAATACTCCCCTGCACATGTTGATCGCGCTATAAGCCAGGCGGCGCGCGGGGGAAAGGGGCCAGCCGGATCAAAGCCCGCAGGCGTTGGCGAAACACCCCCGTTTCCCACGGACACGCCTACAAAGTTCCCGCCGACGGCGGCTGTTGATGTCGACCGATTATGGCGAGGCTGCGATGCAGTAGGTCACATGAGTGCATAGATTCCCCACTTGTACGTAACGTAACGCAAGATTATGCAGTAATTTGCAGAGAAGTCAGGAAAACGGCTGTTGGAACTTATTCTCATTAGCATTTTTGCCCGATTTCGGATGCCGCATGCGCTGAAGAGGGTTAGACTGAGCGTCCTTTTTCTGACCGCTGGTATGGATGATGCCGCGCGTTATGCTGCTGCCGGGTTTGGTGTCGCTCATGTTTGAATTACGCACTCCACGCCGCGCTGTCGCCGCGATGTTCATGTTGAACGGCGCGCTTTTTGGAATCTGGGCCTCGCGTATTCCGGCGTTTGTTGATCGGTTCGAACTGTCGCCTGACCTGCTTGGCGTGTTGTTGTTATGTCTCGCGGCTGGGGCGATCCTGTCATTTCCACTTTCGGGCAGGCTGACTGACCGGGTTGGCGCTGCGGACCTGACGCGGGTCATTGCGATTCTTTATGGCCTGTCGCTGGCCGAGGTGGCGCTGGCGCCGACGTTGCCGGTTTTGATGCTGTGCCTTTTTCTGTTCGGCGCGGCGCATGGGTCAATGGATGTGTCGATGAACGCCTGGGCTACCGAGGTCGAGCGTCACCTGGCACGTCCTGTCATGTCGTGGTTCCACGCCATGTTCAGTCTGGGCGCCGGAATCGGCGCCGCGTCGGGGTATGTCGCGATCCGGTTGGGGATCGGTGTCTTGCCACATTTTGCGTGTATGGCTGTGGTTTTGGTGCTTGTGGCGCTGTGGATGACCGCCAAGCAATGGGAGTCGGAAAAATCAAAGCCATCAGCGCGCATCTTTGCCCTGCCGACCGGCCCGCTGGTCGCAGTCGGATTGGTGGCGGCTGCCGCATCGCTGGGCGAAGGCGCGATGGCGGATTGGAGCGCAGTTTATCTGGAAACTGCAGCCGGTGCCGTGCGGGCGCAGGCGGCGCTGGGATATGCGGTGTTTTCAATTGCGATGGTCGTGACGCGACTGTCCGGCGGCTGGATCGTGCAGCGTTTTGGCCCGGTCCGCGCGGCACGTCTGTCCGGCGTGGCGGCGTTGCTTGGGGTTTTGGTCGCTGTGTCCGGTCCGGTACTGGCACCGGGCCAGGCGTTCGGTGTGTGGCTGGTGCTACTGGGCTTTGGCATGATGGGCGTGGGATATGCGGTGATCATGCCGCTGGCCTTTTCACGTGCTGCTGCAGAAAAGGGCATCGGTGGAGGTCAGGCCATCGCCAGCGTCGCGACCTTGGGCTATGGCGGCATGTTGCTGGGGCCGCCGGTCATCGGGTTCCTGGCCGGACTTACATCACTGCCGGTGGCGTTTCTGCTGCTGGCTCTGTTGGCGCTGCTGATCATTTTGTTCGCAGGCGCGATGAAGCGCGGTTGATCCGGCATTACGGGTCTGGCGATATGCGGCCCAAATTTCGGCAAACACGTCTGGATAAGATGGTTTTTCCCAACCGCAAAGGCGAAAAAAAGGCCGAGCATAAAGCTCGGCCGAAGTCCAACAGGGAGGTATGAAGATGATGCACCGTTCAGCGCATCAACCTTCATAAGCCCATTTAATAGCCAGTCTGAAAACGATCAACGGTTATTACGCCGCAGGTGCAGCATTTCCGCCATGCGTGTGGTGCATACCACAGTCTTAGGCATCTCCCATCGCCTTGCGCTGTTGACGGTGGGCAAAGATTTCTTCCTGCACAAAGTCGCGAAACGCCGCTATCCGCTTGGATTGGCGCAATTCTTCGGGGTAGGCCAGAAACACTGGGACTTCGCCGGATTCATAGTCGGGCAGGACACGTACGACGGACGGAAAATCCTCGATGATGTAATCGGGCAACACGCCAATACCGAGCCCGGCCAGGACCGCCTGCAACACGCCAAAGTAATTGTTAACCGTGAGCATTGACTGGATGTCATAGGTCAGCAAATTCTGCACCATGTTCAGACCGGCGCCAACCTGGGCTGACCGCGTATTCTGGCAGATCAGACGGTAGTTCGCCATTTCCTCGATCGACTGGGGCACGCCATGCTGCTCCAGATAATCCGGCGACGCATAGAGCCTCATCCGGATGTTCATCAGACGCTTGCGGATCAGATCCGCCTGGCTGGGTTCTTTCATTCGGATGGCGACATCCGCTTCGCGCATCGGCAGGTCAAGAACGCGCTCTTCCAGCATCAGGTCGATCTTGAGATCGGGATATTTTTCATACAGCTTGGGCAGACGCGGCGCCAGCCAGAGCGAGCCAAAGCCGGTGGTCGTGGTCACCCGCAATTCACCAAACACCTCTTCCTCGCTGTCGCGGATGCGCGCGGTGGCGGCGTCGATGCGTTTGACCATCGACACTGTGGCATCAAACAGCAACTCGCCCTGTTCGGTCAGAATCAACCCCCGCGCGTGGCGGTGGAACAGCGTGGTGTTCAGCGATTCTTCGAGCGCGCGTATCTGCCGCGACACCGCAGACTGCGACAGATGCAGGGTATCACCCGCATGAGTCAGGCTACCGGCGTCCGCCACCGCGTGAAATATTCTAAGCTTATCCCAATCCATAATCTCAACTTTCCGACTGCTACGTCGTCTCTACACGAAACAATGAATTGTTTTAGGCATAACCATGCGAAAGGTTCGGTGAATATACGTTTTTTCTTCTCAGGTCAGCGTTTGTGACCTATTATAGAGTTGGATTGGACGATCATTGCGCGACGGGAGGCGAACGATGAGCACTCACCAGATCACCTTGAATGACCGCTTTGACCTGAGCAAGCCACAGGTTCTTTTGAACGGCACACAGGCGCTTGTCCGCCTGATGCTGATGCAAAAGGCGCGTGATCGCAACGCAGGATTGAATACCGCAGGATATGTGACCGGATATCGCGGTTCGCCGCTGGGCGCGGTCGACATGCAGATGAACCGCGCGGCCAAGGAACTGATCGCGTCGGATGTCCTGTTCAAGGAAGGCCTGAACGAGGATCTGGCCGCGACCGCGCTATGGGGCGCGCAACAGGCCGAATTGCGCGGCGAGGGCAAGTATGACGGGGTCTTTGGCCTTTGGTATGGCAAGGGGCCGGGCGTGGATCGGTCCGGCGATGTGATGCGGCATGCCAATATGGCAGGGTCTTCGACCAATGGCGGCGTGATCATGGCCATGGGTGACGACCACACCGGCGAATCGTCAACCGTGCTGCACCAGTCAGAATGGGCGATGGTCGATGCCTATATGCCGGTTGTATCCCCCGCAGGTGTGCAGGAAATCCTCGACTACGGCATCTACGGCTTTGCCCTGTCTCGGTTTTCGGGCCTCTGGGTCGGGCTCAAGACGATGAAGGACACAGTCGAGGCAACAGCCGTGGTCGATGGCCGTCCGGATCGGATGCCGCTGGTCATACCGCCGTTTGACATGCCCGAGGGCGGGTTGAACATCCGGCTGATCGACACGCCCCACGCGCAAGAGGCGCGGATGATCGACTACAAACGCTTCGCCGCCGAGGCGTTTTCCCGTGCCAATGGTATGGACAAGCGGATCTGGGGCAAACCCGGCGCCAAGATTGGCTTTGTCGCGGCGGGCAAGAACTGGCTCGATCTGGTGCACGCGCTGTCGCTGCTGAACATCGACGCGAACGAGGCCGAGCGGCTGGGGCTGACCACCTACAAGATCGGCCAGACCTTTCCGCTGGATATGCAGGGGTTTCATGATTGGGCTGACGGGGTGGATTTGATCGTGGTGGTCGAAGAAAAGCGCAAGCTGATCGAAATCCAGATCAAAGAGGCGATTTTTAACGACCGTCAGGGTCGCCGCGTCTGGGGTTGGCACAAGGGTGGTGGCGCAGGGTCGATGCACGGCCCGGAACTGTTCCCGACACGCGGCGCGCTCGATCCCTTTCTGATTGCCGAAAAGCTGGGCGGAATTCTGGTGGACGAGGGCCGTGGCACCGATGGCATCCGCGCAGGCCTGCTGCGACTGGACGAGGCGCGGCGCGCCGACAATGCCGAAGAAATCGCCGCCCGCTTGCCGTATTTCTGCTCGGGCTGCCCACACAATTCCTCGACCAAGGTGCCAGAAGGGTCGCGCGCCTATGCCGGAATTGGCTGTCATTACATGGTGCAGTGGATGGACCGCTCGACCACCGGCTTTACCCATATGGGGGGCGAGGGTGCGAACTGGATCGGTGAGGCACCATTTTCAAAAACTGGTCATGTGTTCCAGAATTTGGGCGACGGCACCTACAACCATTCCGGTGTGCAGGCGATCCGCGCGGCGCTGCTGGCAGGGACAACCATCACCTACAAGATCCTGTACAATGACGCCGTCGCCATGACCGGCGGGCAAAAGAACGATGGTGGTCTGACTGCGCCTCGCATCGTGCGTGAACTCAAGGCGATGGGCGTTGAAAACGTCGCGCTGGTCTATGACGAGAAAGAGGATGTCGATCTGGCGGCTTACCCCGCCGACATAGACAAGGCCGAGCGGGGCGAGCTGGAGACAATCCAGAAAACCTACGCCAATCATCCCGGCGTATCCGCCATCGTCTATGTCCAGACCTGCGCCGCCGAAAAACGTCGCCGTCGCAAGCGGGGCAGCTTTCCCGATATCGACAAGCGCGTGTTTATCAACACAGATGTCTGTGAAGGCTGCGGCGACTGCGGCGTCCAGTCCAACTGCGTGTCCATTGTCCCGGTCGAGACCGAACTGGGTCGCAAGCGCGCCATCGACCAGTCGTCGTGCAACAAGGATTTTTCCTGTCTCAAGGGGTTTTGCCCGTCGTTTATCACCTTGGAAGGGGCGACGATCCGCAAGGATCAAACCACCGACCTGACCTTGCCTGACTTGCCTGATCCGGTTCTGCCGGTGATCGATGGCACCTGGAACGTGATTGTGACGGGCGTTGGCGGTACAGGCGTGGTGACCATTGGCGCGGTGCTGGCTCAGGCCGCACAGATCGACGGCAAAGGCGCCGGGATGATGGAGATGGCGGGGCTCGCTCAAAAGGGAGGCGCGGTGCATATCCATTGCCGTCTTGCGGAAACTCCCGAGGATATCAGTGCGATACGGGTCGCAACTGGTGAATGTGATGCACTGATCGGTGGCGATCTGGTGGTGTCAGCCGGAGCCAAGACACTGGGCCTGATGCGCAGCGGTCGTACTGGCGGAGTGGTGAACAGTCACGAGATTATCACAGGTGACTTTACCAGAAATACTGAATTCTCATTGCCAACGGACCGGTTACAGCTTGCTCTTGAGGCCCGGCTTCAAGATCGGATTGTGCTGTTTGATGCTTCTGAACTGGCGCGCGTCACGCTGGGGGATTCGATATTCTCCAACATGATGATCCTTGGTGCCGCCTGGCAACGGGGCCTTGTGCCGCTGAGAAAATCCGCGATCGAGGCAGCAATTCGGCTGAATGGTGCCGCCGTTGACCGGAACCTGCGGGCGTTCGAAATCGGTCGCTGGGCGGTGACGCATACGGATGATGTAAATGCAATATTGCCCCCCAAAGTACTGATTTTGCCGCAAACCCTAGAGGAACGTATCGCCTTTCGATCCGATCATCTGATCGCGTATCAGGGCAAGGCGCTCGCGCGGCGCTATCGCAAGCTGGTTGACGGTATCGAAAACCCCAGGCTGCGGGAAGCGGTCGCAAAGGGATATCACAAGCTGCTGAGTTACAAGGATGAATACGAGGTGGCCCGGCTGCTGTTGCACAGCCGCGCCAAGGCCGCTGAACAGTTTGATGGCGATTTTCGCTTGTCCTTCCACCTCGCGCCGCCGATCCTGAGCAAGACCGGTGCCGACGGTCGACCGATCAAACGCCAGTTCGGGCCGGGAATGCTGCGCGGGTTCGCTGTTCTGGCAAAACTGCGCAAGCTGCGCGGCACGCCATTCGATCCCTTTGGCCGCACGAAAGAGCGCAGGATGGAACGCGATCTGATCAGCCAATACGAGGCGGATATGGCCAAAATTCTGGCGGATGTCCGGCCCGAAACGATGGACGCTGTCGTCGCACTGGCTGAATTACCGATGCAGATCAAAGGTTTTGGGCCGGTAAAAGAGGCGGCAGAGATAAAGGCGGCAAAGCGCCGGGAAGAGTTGCTGGCGACCATTCGCGCGGGCGGCGCGCCGGTGCGCCACGCTGCGGAGTGATCAGTCATACAACATTTACGCAGATGTTACACTTACTGGTCACAACAGAAAAAACCCATTTGACGGGCCGCACCTTCGGAGAATCTGCCAGATGCCCGTAACGCATCACATCGCCCGCGACATTTCGTATTCCTACTCTGCCAGTACCCGATCGGGACGGGCGATGATCCGCCTGATGGAAAACGCCACTGGGCGGATCAGCCTGATCAAACGCGCCAAAGGGTACGAGGCCGAAGTCGCCAAAGGCCGGGACTTCTGGCAGGTCATCGTCGAGCGCTACGGTCTGGGCCTCGATGTGATTGGTGGCGCGATCGACAACATCCCCAAGACCGGGCCGCTAATTGTCATTGCGAACCATCCATATGGCATCCTGGATGGGTTGATGCTGGGCCACATTCTGTCGGTGGCGCGCGGAGATTTTCGCATTCTGGCCCACCGGGTGTTTCGCAAGGCCCAGGATCTTGAACGCGTGATCCTGCCAATTTCGTTCGACGAAACCAAAGAAGCGGTCGCGTTGAATGTTGAGACGCGCAAAGAGGCGCTGCGTTATCTGGGGGATGGTGGCGCGATCGGTGTCTTTCCAGGCGGCACGGTGTCCACCGCAGCGAAACCCTTTTCCCGGCCGATGGATCCGGGCTGGCGCAGCTTTACCGCCCGAATGGTGGCCAAAAGCGGTGCAACCGTAGTGCCGATCTATTTTGATGGTCACACAAGCCGCCTGTTCCAAGTAGCGAGCCATCTGCACACGACGCTGCGTATGGGGCTGCTGATCAAGGAATTCCACAAACGGGTGGATACGCCGGTTCAGGTCGTCATCGGCCAGCCAATTCCCCCCGAGGTGCTGCAACCCCATACCAAAGACTCGCGCGCGATGATGGATTTCCTGCGCAAAGCGACGTATGACCTGTCTCCAAACCCGCTCGTGTCGTGTGACTACGGCTTTGAGTTCGAGGAAAAGCACAAGGTCAAGGCGTAAGCGCCTGCGCATAAAGGATAGTGTTTCAATGGCGGTTGGGGTGTTTGATTCTGGGCTGGGTGGGCTGACGGTTCTGGACGCCGTGGTGAAAAAATTGCCCGAGGTGCCGTTTGTCTACCTGGGCGACAGCGCCAATGCGCCTTATGGCGTACGTGATGCCGATGACGTCTATCAACTGACCTGCGCCGCCGTTGAACGCCTGTGGGCGGCGGGCTGCGATCTGGTCATATTGGCCTGCAACACGGCGTCCGCTGCGGCGCTTCGGCGCATGCAAGAAAGCTGGCTGCCGCCGGAAAAACGTGTTCTGGGCGTCTTTGTCCCTCTGATCGAAGCGATGACAGAGCGGCAATGGGGCGACAATTCCCCACCGCGCGAAGTGGCGGTCAAACATGTGGCGCTGTTTGCGACACCCGCTACAGTGCGCAGCCGCGCGTTCCAGCGTGAACTGGCGTTTCGCGCGATTGGTGTCGATGTCGAGGCGCAGGCCTGCGGTGGTGTTGTCGATGCTATTGAGGATGGCGACCTGATCCTTGCCGAAGCGCTGGTACGGTCGCACGTGGACGCGTTGAAACGCAAGATGCCGGAACCGCAGGCCGCGATCCTGGGCTGCACACACTATCCGCTGATGCAGGAGGCGTTTCAGGACGCGTTGGGGGCAAATGTCAGCGTCTATTCTCAGGCCAATCTTGTGGCCGAGTCGCTGGCCGACTATCTGATACGTCATCCCGGAATGCTGGGTCGGGGGGACGAGTCAAAGTTCCTGACCACGGGAGATCCGCGCCGTGTTTCAGATCGCGCCACACAGTTCCTGCGACGACGGATTGTGTTTGAGAAAGCGTGATCGTCGTGGGCTGGCCTCGGTTGGCCCCCTCGGATAGAACTACAGGACAGCGCGGCATGGCCCGCGCATTCGGAGCATGACATGACCCACAAGATCGCCATCATCGGAGCGAGCGGCTATACTGGCGCCGAACTTATCCGCCTGATTGCCACCCATCCCAGCATGGAGATTGTGGCGCTGGCGGCGAATTCCAAGGCGGGCCAGAGCATGGCCCAGGTGTTTCCGCATCTGCGCCATCTGACGCTGCCGGATCTGGTAACGTGGGAACAGATTGATTTTGATACCGTGGATCTGTGTTTCTGCGCGCTGCCGCACAAGACCAGCCAAGAGGTGATCAGCAAACTGCCAAAATCGTTAAAAATCGTTGATTTGTCCGCGGATTTTCGGCTGCGCAATCCGGCAGAATACAAGAAATGGTATGGCAACGATCATGCCGCGATCGAGATGCAATCAGAGGCGGTTTACGGGCTGACCGAGTTCTACCGAAATGAGATCGCCAGCGCGCGTCTGGTTGCCGGGACAGGCTGCAACGCGGCAATCGGGCAATTCATCCTGCGGCCGCTGATCGCGGAGGCTGTGATCGACCTTACGGATATTATCCTCGACATGAAATGTGCGGTTTCGGGGGCTGGGCGGAGCCTTAAGGAAAATCTTCTGCATGCGGAACTGTCCGAGGGGTACAATGCCTATGCCGTCGGCGGCACCCACCGGCATCAGGGTGAATTTGATCAGGAATTTTCTGCCATTGCGGGGCAGGAGGTTCAGGTTCAGTTTACCCCGCATCTGATGCCTGCAAATCGCGGTATTCTGGCCACCACATACGTCAAAGGTGACCCGCAAGCTGTTTATAAAACGTTGCAAAATGCGTATGAGGAAGAGCCGTTCATTTTCGTTCTGCCGTTTGGTGAAACACCGTCTACGCATCACGTGCGCGGCTCGAACTTCTGTCACATCGGTGTGACTGGTGACCGGATCAATGGCCGTGCCATCGTGGTGGGCGCGCTGGACAATTTGACCAAAGGCAGTTCGGGGCAGGCGTTGCAAAACGCCAATCTGATGCTGGGTGAAGATGAGACCGCGGGCTTGATGCTGGTTCCTTGTTTTCCCTGATGTGCGGTTCAAAAAAGGCTGAGGAGGTCAGGGTATGGCATTGAAATCACTCAAAAAACAGCGACGCATTCAGGTTTTTGCGCTGGCGGCGGTTGCTTTGGTGATCTCAACCGGGCTGATCGGCTATGCAATGCGCGACGGCATCAATTTTTTCCGCTCGCCCAGCCAGGTGATGGAAACGCCGCCGAGCCCATCCGAGGTGTTTCGCATTGGAGGGCTGGTTGAAGAAGGGTCGCTCCTGCGCGGTCAGGGGGCCGAGATCCGGTTCATTGTGACGGACGGCGGTGCTTCGGTGCCTGTGGTCTATTCGGGTGTGCTGCCTGATCTTTTTGATGAGAAACAGGGGATGGTTGGCACAGGTCGATACGTGAACGGAACCTTTGAAGCCACTGAAATCCTTGCCAAACACGATGAGACATATATGCCGAAAGAGGTGATAGACGCCCTCAAAGAGCAGGGCATATATCAGGAACCTGCGCCAAAGCCGGGCAGCTGAGCCCTTTTGACCCGCTCAGTCGAGGGTCAGATCATACTCAAAATAACAGAGATGGCCGCGCGCGACATCTGGGACATCATAGTACGGTCCGGTTTCGCGAAACCCGAGGGTATTATAAAGCGCCCGTGCCCCCAAAAGTGACTTCATCGTATCGAGCCGCGCAGTCGTATAGCCCGCGACCCGCGCCTGATCCAAAAGTGCCTGCATCAGCGCACGTCCCAACCCCATTCCCCGCGCCGCATCATCGACATAGACGCGCTTGATCTCGCAACTCGTGGCATCAAACCGGCGGTACATCCCACAGCCCAAAAATTGGGTTCCAGAGCTGGCGAGCAATAGCGCCCCGTCAGGTGGCGCATGTTCCTCGTCGATCCGGGTCAGCAGGGACGCATAGTCGTGTTCCGGATAAAACGTGTCCGTCAGCACGCGCATCGCACCGTCATGGGTAAGCAGATGCGCACGGTATCGCCAGCACAGCTCACGTACGGCGGCCAGTTCGGTGTCGCTTTGCGCCGCGTGGATTAAGGGATTTGTCATCGTGGGCAGGTTAGGCGCGCGAACGACTGCCCGCGCGCACTCACTTTACTTGAGAATGGATTTTCCAGCAAATTCAGCCGTTTCTCCCAGCATCTCTTCGATTCGGATCAGCTGATTATATTTGGCCAGCCGGTCAGAGCGGGCCAGAGAACCGGTTTTGATCTGGCCGCAGTTGGTGGCCACGGCGAGGTCGGCGATGGTGGCATCTTCGGTTTCACCGGAACGGTGCGACATCACGTTGGTCATGCGGGCGCGATGGGCCATGTCTACCGCCTTTAGCGTCTCGGTCAGGGTGCCAATCTGGTTGACCTTGACCAGCATGGAGTTGGCACAGCCCTTCTCGATTCCCATCGCCAGACGGGCCGGATTAGTCACGAACAGATCGTCACCCACCAGCTGGATCTTGTCACCCAGTGCGTCGGTCAGTGCCTTCCAGCCATCCCAGTCATCCTCGGACATGCCATCCTCGATCGAGATGATCGGGTAGTCGGCGCAGAGCTGTGCGAGGTATGCCACGTTTTCGTCGGACGTCAGCGATTTGCCTTCGCCCTTCATCTCGTACTTGCCGCCCTTGTAATATTCGGTCGCGGCGCAATCCAGCGCGAGGTAAATTTCCTCACCCGGCTTGTAGCCCGCCTTTTCGATGGATTTCAAAATGAAATCGAGCGCATCACGGGTAGAGCTAAGGTTCGGGGCAAAGCCACCTTCGTCGCCGATACCTGTGGACAGACCAGCGGCGGACAGTTCCTTTTTCAGCGTGTGGAACACCTCAGAGCCCATGCGCACCGCTTCGCGAATGTTCGCGGCGGCCACAGGCATGATCATGAATTCCTGAATATCGATCGGGTTGTCAGCATGTTCGCCGCCGTTGATGATGTTCATCATCGGCACCGGAAGCATGCGCGCCGACGTGCCGCCAACATAGCGAAATAGCGGCAGCCCGTTAAATTCGGCGGCGGCCTTTGCCGCAGCAAGCGAGACGCCCAGGATAGCATTGGCACCAAGGCGGGATTTGGTGTCGGTGCCGTCAAGTTCGATCATCGACAAGTCAATGGCGACCTGTTCGGTGGCATCCATGCCCAGAAGTTCCTCGGCGATCTCGCCATTCACGGCGGCGACAGCCTCGAGCACGCCTTTGCCCATATAGCGCGATTTGTCGCCGTCGCGGCGTTCGTTCGCCTCGTAGGCGCCGGTTGACGCACCCGACGGCACAGCCGCCCGGCCCATGGTTCCGTCTTCGAGTGTCACGTCAACTTCGACTGTGGGGTTGCCCCGGCTGTCAAGGATTTCGCGGGCGTGGATGTCGATGATAGTACTCATGGGATCGTCCCTTTTGGATGTCTGAGCGTTAGATTTCGTATAGCAGGCCGCAACGGAAAGTAAACTGGACGGTTAGCGCTAACAGGGCGCGTGCGCGCCTTCATTTCGTGGCGATTCAGGGTTTCTTGAGAGGAACACCATACAGTTCCATCCGGTGCCCCTTGAGGGTATAGCCGAGCTTGCGCGCTATCCGTTCCTGAAGCGCCTCGATCTCGGGGTCGACGAATTCGATCACCTTGCCCGAATGCATGTCGATCAGGTGGTCATGGTGTTCGCGTTCTGCATCCTCGTAACGCGCGCGCCCGTCACCGAATTCAACCCGTTCAAGGATCCCGGCCTCTTCAAACAGCTTGACCGTGCGGTAAACCGTGGCAATCGAGATCCGGTCATCACGTGCCGAAGCGCGGGCATAAAGTTCCTCGACATCCGGATGATCGGTTGCCTCTTCCAGAACCTGCGCAATGGTTCTGCGCTGTTCGGTCATGCGCAGGCCATTGGCTTCGCAACGGCTGGTGATGGTGTCGGTCATGGAATCCTCGCGCGCGTCGTTTTACTGGTTTAGCGACTCCTGAGGGGTGAGGCCAACACCACAAATGCGTCAGAGTCACTGTCTCTTGGCTTGACTTATGGTCGGGCACGGGTCATGTGGCCTTCAACGGATCTCTTCTGCCGCGTGAGCAGATTGACCGGTGCAGCATGCACCGTGGGTCACGGAGACCGCGTTTGCTTCCAAAATCACGCGTGGGGCATGGGGTGCAACGGTATATGGGCAATCGGCCCGATACCGGTTCTGTGCCTCTCCACCTGACGGATCGCAAGGGCGGTCCATCGTGCGGCTGTCATCCGGCAGCCCGAAAGGAACTCTTTTGACTAATTTTACAACCATGGGCCTGCCGAAGTCGCTTGTGACGCGTTTGACCGAAATGGGCCTGACCGAACCGACTCCGATTCAGGTTGGCGCGATTCCGTTCGCGTTGGCAGGTCGTGACGTGATGGGCCTGGCACAGACCGGCACCGGCAAGACGGCGGCCTTTGGCCTGCCTCTGGTGGCGCAGATCTCTGGGCTGGGCCGTCCGGCGCCGAAATCGGTGCGCGGTCTGGTACTTGCACCGACCCGCGAACTGGCCACCCAGATCGCCGAGACACTGAAGGCGCTGACCTTGGGCAGCCCGCTGAAGACCACCGTTGTCGTCGGCGGCCAGTCGATTAACGCCCAGTCCAAGCGTTTGGAAAAGGGCATCGACCTGTTGGTCGCCACGCCCGGCCGTCTGATTGACCTGATCGACCGTCGCGCCGTGCGACTGGATGAATGCAGCTTTCTGGTGCTGGACGAGGCGGATCAGATGCTCGACATGGGGTTCATCCATGCGCTGCGCCAAATTTCGCGGCATTTGCCGGCCAAACGTCAGACTATGCTGTTCTCAGCCACCATGCCCAAACTGATGGAAGAGCTGTCGCGCGAATACCTGAACGACCCTGAAAAGGTGCAAGTCAGCCCTCCGGGCAAGGCCGCGGACAAGATCGAGCAGTCGGTGCATTTTATCGCCAAGGCGGAAAAGTCCAAACTGTTGATTGAATTGCTGGACGCGCATCGCGACGAGCTGGCGCTGGTCTTTGGCCGCACCAAACACGGCGCAGAGAAGCTGATGAAATCGCTTGAAAAGGCCGGTTTCGCGGCGGCATCCATCCATGGCAACAAGAGCCAGGGCCAGCGCGACCGTGCGCTCAAGGCATTCCGCGAGGGGCAAGTGCGGGTGCTGGTGGCCACCGATGTGGCCGCGCGCGGTCTGGATATTCCGGCGGTGCGTCACGTCTATAACTTTGATCTGCCGAACGTGCCGGAAAATTATGTGCATCGCATTGGCAGGACCGCCCGCGCGGGCCGCGAGGGCGCTGCAATTGCATTCTGCGCCCCGGACGAGATTGGCGAACTGAAGGCGATTCAGAAGGTGCTCAAGATGAGCATTCCCGTAGCGTCGGGCACGGCCTGGGCCGGTCTGGACACGCCAGACCGCAGTGGCGGCGGAAACCAGCGTCGCGGTGGCGGCAACGGTGGCAAGCCCGGTGGCGCCAAGCCCGGCAACGGCAACCGCCGTCGTCGTCCCGCGCGCGGTGGATCGAGCAGCGCGCGCGCTGCCTAAGCCTGAGGTTATACGATACTTTGGGCGCGCCGCAGAACAGCGGCGCGCCTGAGGCCATTCAGGTAGAGCGCAAGGCTCACCAGAACGATCAGTCCGCCCCATAGCATCCGCGGGGTCGGGGCCTCGGATGTGCCGTACCAGACCCAGACGGGGCCAAGTACGGTTTCCAACAGCATTAGCAGGCTGACATTGGCCGCAGCCGTATGGCGCGCAGCCAGCGACAGGGCAAAGAATGACAGCGGCAGGATGACGATGCTGGCCAGCAAAATTGGCCACAGCGTTCCCGTCGTCATCTGCGCAGGCCCGGTCACGGTTGTCCCGACGATGCCAGCGATCAGCGCACCCAGCCCGACGGTCAGCAGAATCGGCACGTCGGCGGCGTGGCGCAGGGTCACAAAGGTGGTTGCGAGCGCCGCCGCCACCCCCAACCCCAGCAGCGCCCCAAGCGCGGCATGCGGATTCAGACCCAGATCCCCCTTACCGCTGACCGCGATGGCGATGCCGCTCAGAACCAGCAGGATGGTGATCCAGGTGGCGCGGGATGTCGATTCGCCATATATCAGACGCGCCAATAGCGCCGACCAGACCGGCACTGTGGCGATGGCCAGCAGCACGACCGATACCGGAGCCAGCGCGATCGCGTTCGGAAACAGCATGGCATTCAGACTTTGGCTGATTACAACAATCATGCCGACGCCAGACCCCAACACCGCCAGATCCGCGCGATGATTGCGCGACGTCGCCAGCCAGATCATCAGAAACAGGCCGCCCATGCACAGCCCACGCCAACCCAGCATCTGCATGCCCTGCATGTCGGACAGTCGCAGCAACAACGCATCGGGGCCCAGCACAAGCGCGCCGAACGTGGCCAGAGCAAGGCCAAGATTTGAGTTTCGTGTCATGTAACGGAAACGCCAGTTTAGGGCCCGGGAGTGACGGGACCCGCAGTGTCAGAGATAGGCTGGGCCTAGTTATAGAGTGGCTGCAAACCCATCTGCATATGCAACATGTTCACCGCAGTCTCGTCCAGCCCCATCGCCGTGGCCAGCGCGTCAAGATATTCAGCTTCGGCCTGCGTATCGACGCGGATCGTCATCAGTGAGGCGGAATAAACCTGCACCTTTTGCGCCTCGGGGGTGTCCTTGGCCAACCCTTTGACGTCGATCGGCGCGGCGAGTTGTGCTTTGACAAAGGCGATATCGTCGGGTGTGGCATCGTCGCCGACGGTTTCAAGGATTTTGGCCTTTTCGTCCTTGTCGATGCCGCCGTCGGCCTTGGCCGACTGGATCATTGCCCGCAGCATCAGGGCGGCGGATTTGTCGGCCTCTTGCGAGGTGTCCGCGGTGCCGAACTGATCCATCAGACCACCCAGCCCTTTGCCCTGCATCGCAGCCATGCCGCCCGCCGCGGCCAGCATTCCAGCCAACCCAGAGCCGCCCGATGGCACCGACGACAACAGCGGACCCTTTTCACCCGGCGCTGGTGTGCCGCCGCCCATCAGGGCCGACAGGTCGAGGCCGCTTTCCTTCATCTTGTCCATGATTGCGGCCATCGGGTTGCCTGCAGCGCCACCCGCACCGCCGGTCAGTGTGGACAGATCAAGCCCGCTCTCCTTCATCTTGTCCATCATCGCCTGCATTGGATTGCTGCCGGTCGGCATCTGGCCAGACATGGATTGGCCAATTTGCGCCTGCGTGCTGCTCAGCGGGTTTTTGCCCTTGATCTGCGCGCCGCCACCCAGCAGCCCGCCCAGCCCCTGACCCCCGGCAAGTTTGTCGACACCACGCGCCGCAGCATAGCCGATGGCGACTTTGGCCAGTGTTCCCATGAGACCCATGTGACAGCTCCTTGATCCGTCCGAATTCCGTTCAGTGTCAGACTTGCACGATTTTGCGGCAATTGGCAGGAAATTTGTGCCGGTTCAAAAGATCTTTAGCAGGCGCAGGATCAGCCAGACCAGCCCACCCATGCCCAGCGTGGCCAGCGTCAGGATCCCAAAGGCCACCGGCGTTGACGTGCCCGGCATACCCGCGACGTTCACGCCGAACAGGCCGGTGACAAATCCCATGGGCAAAAAGATCGCCGCCACCACCGAAAGGGCATAAGAATTGCGGGCCAGCCGGGCGTTCTGCCTGGCCTCGAGGTGATCTGACAGCGCCTCGAGTCGGTCGCGCACGGCGTTCAGCTCCTCCAGTGCCCGCTGCGCGCGGTTGGCACTTTCCCCCAGGCTTTCGCGTGTCTCGGTGTCGATCACCGGCAGGCGCGGATCAAGGAGCGCATGTAGCGCCTGTGACTGCGGCGCCAGAAAGCGGCCCAGCCGGATTGTGCTTCGCCTAAGGTCGGGCATCTCTGCCGCACCGGCGTGATCATATGCGACAAACAGTTGATCTTCGAGCAGGTCGAGCTGATCTTCGAGCGCGACGCCATTCTCTTCGATCCGGTCGGTGAGGGCTTCGCAGAGTGCGGCAAGAAATGCTGCGGGCGAGGGCGGCGCCTGACCCGATTCTGTGGCGCGACGCAGATCCTCTGCGGCAAAGACGCGGCGCAGGCGGACCGTCACCACCAAATGGTCCGACAGCCAGCACCGCAAGGACACCATGTCGTCGCGACGCTGGCCGGTGTTAAGATTGAGTCCACGCAGGATCACAATCAGCCCACCGTCATTGGTCAGGGCGCGGGGGCGCGTCTCGGTCTGCTGCAGGGCATCGGCGGCGCGGTCGGGCAGGTGGCTGTCCAGCCATGCCGCCAGTTCAGGATCGCCCAGATCGCAATGCAGCCAGCGATAGCCCACGGTCGGCAGAATCGCCAGATCGCGGACCACAATGGCGCTGCCGTCAGGTCGAATGTCAAAGGCGCAAATCGGTGTCATCGTGATTGCAAGGTCTTAGGGCGCATCTCTCGCTCGACCTGATCAGGTGCCGCAAAACGTGGCTGCGACCACTTCTGACGGTGCGGGCGGGCGGCGCAAATCCTCAGCGTCAGGCTGGTCGTCGAACGGGCGCGACAGGACAGCGTTCAGTCGGTGAAACGGCGCATCGTCTCCGGCGACGGCAGCGGCGATCATCTGCTCGATCCGGTGATTGCGCGGAATAAAGGCCGGGTTGGTTTGCCGTATCCGCTGGATTGCGTCGGGATCAGAGGCAATGCGCGCCTGCCACCCCTCTGCCCAGCTGTCAAAGGCGGTGGGGTCGGTGAACTGATCCCGCGCAGTGCCATCGCTAAGCGCGCGAAACGTGTTGGTGAAATCGGCTTGATTGCCATGCATGCGCGTCAATAGATCGCCGATCAGCGCCGCATCTTCGGGTTTCGGCGTGCCGATCCCGATCTTGGCGGCAAAACGTGCCAGCCACTCCTGGCGGATCAGCTCTGGCATCGCGTGAACCTGATCGGTGAACTGCGCCACAGCTGCGTCCGCATCAGGCATCAGCGGCAACAGCGCTGTCGCCAGCTGCGCCATGTTCCAGACGATGATATCGGCCTGACTGGCATAGCCATAGCGGCCATGCCGGTCGATCGACGAAAACACGGTTTCGGGGTCATAGAAGTCCAGAAAGGCGCAGGGTCCATAGTCGATGGTTTCCCCCGACAAGGTGCAATTGTCGGTGTTCATTACGCCATGGATGAACCCAAGGCTCATCCATTGTGCCACCAGCGCGGCCTGCCGGTCGATTACGGCCTGTAACAGCGCATCGGGCGTCGTGCAGTCGGGATAGTGGCGCGCAACGGTGTAGTCAAATAGCTGCCGAAGGGCAATCACATCGCGACGCGCGGCAAAGATCTGAAAGGTGCCGACACGGATATGGCTGGATGCGACACGCGTCAGCACAGCTCCGGGCCGCATGGCTTCGCGTTGAATCATCTCGCCGGTCCGTACGGCGGCGAGGGCGCGGGTGGTCGGCACACCCAGCGCGTGCATCGCTTCGCTTACCACGTATTCGCGCAGCACCGGACCCAGCCAAGCACGACCGTCCCCGTTGCGCGAATAAGGGGTCGGCCCCGATCCCTTGAGCTGGATGTCACGGCGCACTCCGTCGCGGCCGACAGTTTCGCCGAGCAGAATGGCGCGGCCATCCCCAAGCTGCGGATTGAACTGACCGAACTGGTGCCCCGCGTAAAGCTGCGCCAGCGGGGCGGCACCCTCGGGCACCGCATTGCCGGAAAAGAGCATGGTGAGTTCGGCGTCAGAAGTCTCTGTGATCAGCATCAGTGCCGCCAGATCGCGGTTAAAGCTGATGAGGTCCGGCGCGGCCACGGCCGTCGGGTCGAGCCGGGAGTAAAAGCCCGCAGGCAGGGCGGCATAGCTGTTGTCGAAGGGGATGTTCAGGGTCATGGCGAACAGGTAATCATATTGCGCCGAATTGCGAGCGGTTTTTGCATCCGGATCTGAATGATACCGGGCGACGCGATAGAATTTTGATGACTGGCCCGTGGTTTCGTTGGTTTCACGGGCCAATCATCAAACGGTTTATTCTTCGGCAGTATCTTGTGCAGCGGTATCGGCCTCATCACCCTGATCGGCAATCCAGGCAACACTGACCACTTCTTCGCCTTTGCCGGTGTTGAACACTTTGACACCGCCAGCGCTGCGTGAGCGGAAGGAAATGCCGTCAACCGGGACACGGATTGACTGCCCCTTGGACGTGGCGAGCATGATCTGGTCGTCCATCTCCACCGGGAAGCTGGCCACCAATGCGCCGCCCCGCATCGCCTTGTCCATGGCCATCACACCCATACCGCCGCGTCCGCGCAGAGGGTAATCGTGCGACGAACTCAGCTTGCCCACGCCATTTGCCGTGATCGTCAGGATCAGATTTTCCGCTGCCGACATCTGGGCATAGCGTTCCTGAGTGATGTTGCCGGGGGCCACATCGTCATCATCTTCGTTCTCGGCGTCATCGGCAAGACCGGCCATGGCGCGGCGCATTTTCAGATAGGCAGCGCGTTCCTGCGGGTCGGCGTCGAAATGCCGGATCACCGACATCGACACCACGGTGTCGTCGCCCTGCAGCCTGATGCCGCGCACACCGGTGGAGGCGCGTGAGTTGAAGACCCGCACATCGGTGGTACGGAAGCGGATCGCGCGGCCGGAATCTGTCACCAGCATCACGTCGTCATCCTCAGAGCAGATGCGCGCATTGATGAGTTTGATGTCCGCGTTCTCATCCTCGAACTTCATCGCAATCTTGCCGTTTCGCATGACATTTGTGAAGTCTGACAATCGGTTACGGCGCACAGTTCCAGCAGAGGTGGCAAAGATGATCTGCAGGTCGTCCCAGTCTTTTTCATCCCGATCTACCGGCATGATGGCCGCGATCGACACACCTGTCGGGATTGGCAGGATGTTGACGATCGCCTTGCCCTTGGACGTGCGGCTGCCCTGCGGCAGGCGCCAGGTCTTGAGCTTGTAGACCATGCCTTCGGTGGTAAAGAACAGCAGCTGGGTATGTGTGTTGGCAACAAAGAGCGTGGTAACCACGTCATCTTCTTTCATGCCGCCGCCTGACACACCCTTGCCGCCGCGCCGCTGACTGCGGAAATCGGCGAGCGGGGTCCGTTTGATCCAACCTGTCTGGGTCACGGTGACAACCATGTCTTCGCGCTCGATCAGGTCTTCGTCTTCCATGTCCCCGGACCAGTCGAGGATTTCGGTCCGGCGCGGCACGGCGAACAGCTCGCGGACCTCGCGCAGCTCGTCCGAGATGATCCCCATGATCCGCTCACGCGAGCTGAGGATTTCAAGGTATTCCTTGATCTTGCCAGCCAGCTCTTCGAGCTCGTCGGTGACCTCTTTGACGCCCAGCTGGGTCAGACGCTGAAGGCGCAGTTCCAGAATGGCGCGGGCCTGAATTTCGGACAGGTTATAGGTGCCGTCCTCGTTCGCCGTATGGGTCGGATCGTCGATCAGCGCGATAAAAGGCAGGATTTCACCGGCGGGCCAGCGACGCTCCATCAATTTGGTGCGCGCTTCGGCCACGTCAGCCGAGGCACGGATGGTGGCGACCACTTCGTCGACATTGCTCACGGCAACAGCCAGACCGCAAAGGATATGGCTGCGTTCGCGTGCCTTGCGCAACAAGAAGGCCGTGCGCCGCGCCACAACATCCTCACGGAAGTCGAGGAATGCTGTGAGAAAGGCGCGCAGTGTCAGCTGCTCGGGACGTCCGCCATTCAGCGCCAGCATGTTGCAGCCAAAATAGGTCTGCATCGGGGTAAAGCGGAACAGTTGGTTCAGCACGACTTCGGCAGTGGCGTCACGTTTCAGCTCGATCACCACACGCACACCATTGCGATCGGATTCGTCCTGCACATGAGAGATGCCTTCGATCCGCTTTTCGCGGGCGGCCTCGGCGATCTTTTCGATCATCGTGGCCTTGTTGACCTGATAGGGGATCTCGTCGATGACGATGGCCCAGCGGTCCTTGCGAATTTCCTCGACGCGGGTCTTGGAGCGGATGATGACGCTACCGCGGCCCTCAAGGTACGCTTTGCGGGCGCCGGAACGTCCCAGCATGTAGCCGCCCGTCGGGAAGTCAGGGCCGGGGACATATTCAATCAACTGCTCTGAGGTCAGGTCAGAGTCAGTGATCAGCGCAAGGCAGGCGTCAATGACTTCGCCCAGATTGTGCGGCGGGATGTTGGTGGCCATGCCAACGGCAATACCGCCAGCCCCATTGACGAGCATGTTGGGATAGCGTGCGGGCAGGACCGTCGGTTCACGGTCCTTGCCATCATAATTGTCCTGAAAATCGACGGTATCCTTGTCGATGTCGTTCAAAAGAAACGCGGCGGGCTTGTCCATCCGCACTTCGGTATAGCGCATCGCCGCAGCGTTATCGCCGTCCATCGAGCCAAAGTTGCCCTGACCATCCAGCAACGGCAGCGACATCGAAAAATCCTGCGCCATCCGCACCAGCGCGTCATAGATCGCAGAGTCGCCATGCGGGTGGTATTTACCCATCACGTCGCCAACGGGGCGCGCGGATTTGCGGTAGGGTTTGTCGTGGCTGTTGTTGGTCTCATGCATGGCATAGAGGATTCTGCGGTGCACAGGTTTTAGGCCGTCGCGCAGATCCGGAATCGCACGACTCACGATTACGCTCATTGCGTAATCGAGATAGCTTTTCTTCATCTCCTCGGTGATCGAAATGTTCGGACCAAGGAAGATCGGACGCTCTGGCGTGTTTTCGTCTGTATTTTCAGGTGGTTCCGGCGTATCGCTCACGTGGTCTGCCCATCTGTTAGTCTGCTATATCTTGTTACAAAACGTATAACAGAAGCAGGATATAGGGCGCAATGGTGGGTCGTCGCCAATTCTGGCAGCCAGCGGGCATGATTGCTAACACACTGTTTTTATTGAAAAGTAAATTACTCCCTGCCATGATTCTAAAGTTCATGAGGCGAACGAAAGGATGGATCAATGCAGGGCAACGAAACCGAACTGATGCTGCGCGGCTATGGACTGACCACAGCCGAATTCTTTTACCGCATGCCAGACTATAAAAACGTGCTCAACACCTACATCTGGCAGGATTACGATCTGGCGCCGGATCACCAGAAACTGTTTGAGTTCATAGAGTTCTGGCAAAACACGATCGAAGGTCCGCTGCATTCCGTGCGCTATACCCATCGTAAGATGATTGGCGCCGGAGAATGGCGGCAAGTGGTCGGAGAATTCCGCTACCACTGACCTGCGGCCCCTTGAGAGGGAGGTCGCAAATCCGAAACAGATCATCCGTCCGGCATGATCGGGCCGGAACTGCGTGTCAGGCTTTGGCTTTGCGCTTTCTCTCGATCGCCAGCTTTTCGGCAAGGTCGCGGGCGATGCCATAGGTGCCTTTGATTTTTTCGTTATCGGTGCGCCAGTCGCGGCGGATGACGATCTTGTTGTCTTTGACCTTGGCCTGACCGTTTTGATCTTGAATGAATTCCACCAGCCCCTGGGGCGAGGCGAACTTGTCGTTGTGGAATTGCAGCGTCGCACCTTTCGGGCCGGCGTCAAGCTTGGATATACCAGCCCGCCGACACATGGATTTGATCCGCACAACAAGCAGCAGGGTGTTCACCTCTTTTGGCAACTTCCCGAACCGGTCGATCAGTTCTGCGGCAAACCCTTCGAGCTCGACCTTGGTCGAGAGCGACGACAGGCGACGGTATAGGCCAAGGCGCACGTCGAGATCCGGCACAAACGTTTCGGGGATCAGCACCGGCACCCCAAGGTTGATCTGGGGGGCCCATTGGCCGTCATTGTCCGACAAACCTTCAAGCTCGCCCGAGCGGATCTTCGCAATCGCCTCTTCCAGCATGGATTGATACAGTTCATAGCCAACGTCGCGCATCTGGCCGGACTGTTCTTCGCCCAGCAGATTGCCAGCGCCACGAATATCGAGATCCTGACTGGCCAGGGTAAAGCCCGCACCCAGTGTGTCAAGAGAGCCGAGCACGCGCAGGCGCTTTTCGGCGGTTGCTGTCAGTTTCGCGCGCGGTTTTGTCGTCAGGTACGCATAGGCGCGGGTTTTGGCCCGGCCAACGCGGCCACGGATCTGATACAGTTGCGCCAGGCCAAACATGTCGGCGCGGTGGATGATCATCGTGTTGGCGGTCGGGATGTCGAGGCCGGATTCGACAATGGTCGTGGCGAGCAGAACGTCATATTTTCCGTCATAAAACGCGTTCATGCGATCATCCAACTCGCCCGCAGCCATCTGGCCATGGGCAACCACGTATGACAGTTCGGGCAGCTGTGCCTTGAGGAACTCCTCGATCTCGGGCAGGTCCGAAATGCGTGGCACGACATAGAACGATTGGCCGCCGCGATAATGTTCGCGCAGCAGCGCCTCGCGGATTGTCACGGCATCGAATTCCGACACATAGGTGCGGATCGCCAGCCGGTCGACGGGTGGCGTGCCGATGATCGACAGGTCACGCACCCCGGTGAGGCTAAGTTGCAGCGTGCGCGGGATCGGCGTCGCGGTCAGGGTCAACACATGAATATCGCTGCGCAATTCCTTGAGCCGCTCTTTGTGACCGACGCCGAAATGCTGTTCCTCATCAATAATCAGCAGGCCAAGGTTGTGAAACCGGATGCCTTTGGCCAGCAGGGCGTGGGTGCCGATGGCGATATCGACCGACCCCTTGGTGATGCCGTCCCGGGTCAGCTGGGCGTCACGCGTCGAAACAAAGCGTGACAGCGGCCTGACATTAACCGGAAATCCGCGAAACCGTTCGGCAAACCCCTTGTAGTGCTGGCGGGCCAGCAATGTAGTCGGTGCAACCACCGCGACCTGGACACCTGACATGGCCGCGACAAAGGCAGCGCGCATCGCAACCTCGGTCTTGCCAAAGCCGACATCGCCGCAGATCAGCCGGTCCATTGGCTGGCCGGAATGCATGTCGGCCATCACATCCTCGATAGCGCTGAGCTGATCGTCGGTTTCCTGATAAGGGAACCGGGCCGAGAACGAATCCCAGGCGCCCGGAGGCGGGTCCATGATCGGTGCCTTGCGCAGGGCGCGTTCGGCGGCAATGCGGATCAGCTTGTCCGCCATTTCGCGGATGCGTTCCTTGAGCTTGGCCTTTTTGGCCTGCCACGCGCCGCCACCAAGCCGATCGAGCAGACCTTCCTCATGGCCATAGCGGCTGAGCAGTTCGATATTCTCAACCGGGAGATAGAGCCGCGATCCTTCGGCATATTCCAGCAACAGACATTCGTGCGCAGCACCTGCGGCGGTGATCACCTCCATGCCCTGATAGCGGCCGACCCCGTGGTCCACATGCACCACCAGATCGCCGGGGGACAGCGACTGGCTTTCGGTCAGAAAGTTTTCCGCCTTGCGGCGTTTTCTGGGCGCGCGGATCAGCCGGTCGCCCAGCACGTCCTGTTCGCTGATGACCGTCAGATGCGACGGGCTGCTCTTTGAACCCGGATCACCCCAAGGCCCCTCGAACCCATGCTCCAAAGGCCAGACAGCCAGATGCAGTCCGCGTTTGCCGATGCGGGTGGCGGTTGGAATCGGAATAGCCTCGGCCAGCCCCTCATCCTCGATCAGCCCGGTCAGGCGTTCGCGCGCGCCTTCGGAATAGCTGGCGATGACAACCGGACCGTCCTGCAACTTTGCCTGAATATGCGCTGCCAAAGCGCCAAAAAGACTGATGCTTTCCTGCTGGCGTTCGGGCGAAAAGTTGCGCCCGATACGTCCGCCGGCATCCACGACGCCGGGGCCGGTTGCCTGTGGCAGAGGGCTAAGCTGGATCACCCGGCGCCCCTGCATCACTGCGTCCCAAGACGCATCGTCAAGGTACAGCAGACCCGGAGGGGCGGGTTTATAGACGCTGTCCATCCGGCTCTTTTGCTGCATGGCAAGGCGGCGCGTCTCATACTGGTCAGCAATTGTGTCCCAGCGCGCAAGGCGGGACGGCGTCACCTGATCGTCCAGGAGGATGGGTACGTCTGGCAGATAGTCGAACAGCGTCTCAAGCCCATCGTGAAAGAACGGCAGCCAATGTTCGACACCGGCATGTTTACGCCCGGCACTGACCGCTTCGTAAAGCGGATCGTCCGTTCCGGCAGCGCCGAATTCGATCCGGTAGGACTGGCGGAAACGGGTGATTGCGGCGTCGTCCAGAATGACCTCGGACACCGGTGCCAGTTCGATCACATCAAGTTTGTCGGTGGTGCGTTGCGTCGCGGGATCAAAGCGGCGCGCGCCGTCAAGCACATCACCAAACAGGTCCAGCCGCACCGGTCCGCCTTCGCCGGGGGGATAGATGTCGATGATGCCACCGCGGATGGCATAATCGCCAGGTTCCAGGACAGTCGGGGCCTGGGTAAACCCCATACGAACCAGGAAATTGCGCAATGCGGATTCGTCGACGCGACTGCCAACGGTGGCGGTAAACGCCGCCTCGCGCAGCACGGCGCGCGCGGGCACCCGCTGGCTCGCTGCATTCAACGTGGTCAGCAGGACGAATTTTGCCGGCATCCCATGCACGAGCCCAGCCAGCGTCGCCATTCGCGCGGCAGAAATATCGGCATTGGGGGACACCCGGTCGTAGGGCAGGCAATCCCAGCCCGGAAAGGTGATGACCGGAATGTCCGGGGCAAAGAACGCCAGCGCGTCGCGCATCTGCGCCATGCGTTTGTCGTCGCGCGCAACATGCAGGACCGGACCAGCCGCACGGGCCGCCTCGTTCAGCAGGAGCTTTGCGTCAAAGCCTTCGGGCGCGCCGCCCATGACCAGAGGTTTGAAATGTGCCATGTGGCGATCACATGGCGCGGATGACGCGCGGCGTCAACCGCCCAGAAAGCTGGCGGACAAGTTCTGGTACATCCCCCACAGTGAGGTGACAAAGATCGAGATCATGCCGATGACCTGTGTCCCGATCCGCAACCGCGACAGGCGCTTGTACAATTCCGGCCCGGTGGGCCCGTCGGCATAAACCTTTGCCGCGGTGCGCAGACTCAGAATGCCGACCAGCGTCATGGGAAAGGCCAAAAAGAACACCGCCTGCGCCAGTTCCACCCAATAGATAAACCCCAGCACCATCAGTGCCGTTAGCAGGAAACACCCAAGCCCCAAAATCCACAACCCGGTCTCTTGAACGATGTAGACCAGCCGGTTGGAGTTGATGCGCACAAGGTCGGTCAGATCCGCTTCGGCCTGATCCCCGTGTCGTCGCGCGCGCGACACCATGTCGAATGGGACACCCAGAACCCAGTGACTGGCAGACGACCACACAACCGCCAGCGCAATCCAGTACCAGAGGTTCGAGAAGGATCGCACGTCGATCACTTCAAAGACAATGAGATGCCAGTCCAAATTTCGGCCCTTTGGTCTGTGAGGCGGGTCGATGCAGGCACCGTCCGACGTGAATTCAGGATCGCGCGGCGATGGCAACCCTTGAGATAGCCGCCATTCCATGCCACCCAAAGAAGGCGTTTACAAGGACCGAACCGATGAAACCGACCATTGCCGCTTTTCCCGCAACACGTTTACGTCGGGTGCGCCGCACCCCGGCGCTGCGCGATCTCGTCCGCGAGACGGCGCTAACCCCGGCGGATTTCATCTGGCCGGTGTTTGTGCGCGACGGCGACGGGGTCGAGGAACCCATTGCCTCGATGCCCGGTGTGGTGCGCCGGTCGGTCGACAAGGTGGTGACGGCAGCGGTTGACGCCTATGCATTGGGAATCCCGGCGATCTGCCTGTTTCCCTATACCGACCCCGCGCTCAAGACCGAAGATTGCGCCGAGGCATGGAACCCTGGCAACCTGAGCAACACCGCCACCCGCGCGATCAAAGCGGCGGTGCCGGACATGGTGGTGATGACGGATGTGGCTCTGGACCCCTACAACATCAACGGCCACGACGGCTTTGTCGAGAATGGTGAGATCGTCAACGATCGCACGGTCGAGGCATTGGTAAAACAGGCGCTTAGTCAGGCGGATGCGGGCGCGGATATCATCGGGCCATCGGATATGATGGATGGGCGCATCGGGGCGCTGCGCGGCGCGCTAGAGGGGGCAGGGCACAGCAATGTGTGCCTGCTGAGCTATGCGGCAAAATACGCGTCCGCCTTTTACGGCCCGTTTCGCGACGCGGTCGGGGCGTCAGGGGCTCTCAAGGGGGACAAAAAGACCTATCAAATGGATCCCGCCAACAGCGATGAGGCGATGCGCCTGATCGAACGGGATCTGTCCGAAGGTGCCGATATGGTGATGATCAAACCGGGGATGCCTTATCTGGATATCTGCCGCCGCGCCAAGGATATGTTTGGCGCCCCAACCTTTGCCTATCAGGTGTCGGGCGAATACGCGATGCTTGCGGGTGCGGCGCAGAATGGCTGGGTCGATGGCGATCGCGTGATGCTGGAATCGCTGATGGCGTTCAAACGGGCCGGTTGCGATGGTGTGCTGACGTATTTTGCCCCGGCCGCCGCGCGTTTGCTGAACGGGTAACTTGATACCGCCTATTGTGGTTCGTATGGGATGACAACCGATCTGTATGGGGGTATGATCCCTGCATAACTGGCGAAACAGCCGGACCCGAGGCAGTGTATATTATCGAAAGAGCAATCCCATGAAACATCTCAACAGACGCGGCTTTGTCCTAGCGCTTGGCGCAGCGACGTTGGTTGCCGCCTGCGGAAACGGTATCGGAAGCCGTGGCAGCGAAACAATTGACGCGCGCGTCGATGCGACCCTGTCGCAGTTGTACAACCAGTATCCCGGCACGCGCGCGCTGCGGGAAAAATCAACCGGTGTTCTAGTGATGCCGCTGGTGACCGAGGCCGGGCTTGGCCTGGGGGGGGCCTATGGGCGTGGTGCGCTGCGGGTCGGCGATGTGACCGTCGATTACTATTCGACCACCAAGGCAAGCGCGGGCCTGCAGATCGGCGCGCAGCAATACGCGCATGTTATGTTCTTTATGACCGAAGAAGCGTTGCTTGAATTCCGCCGCTCGCCGGGCTGGGCTGGTGGCGCAAACATCGAATATGCCATCCCTGACGGTGGCGAAACGCTGGCCGCCGAGACGACGACATCGTTGTCCCCGGTGATCGCAGTGATCTTTGGTCAGGCCGGGTTGCGCGCCGGTGCCACGCTCGACGGGACCAAATATTCACGCATCATCCCCTGAACATAGGCTTTAGCTGACAACAAGCGGCGCCGGATCTCTAGTATCAACCGGTTTGTGATGTCAGAACGCAACCGGCTCTGATCCGAACGCCGGAGCCAGCGACGCTTAACGCCGCAGGTTTCTTGTTTGTTTCTTGCTTGATTTTTTATGGAGTCCGGTTCAGATTTTAATCATTCGTTAACTATTTTGAAATGACGCAAGATGCGGACCTCCTTAGCGATCTGCCTGCTCATGCTAGCTGAACCTGCCTGGGGCGATACTTTGTATTCGCGCGACCCGGCGAGTACCGTTGTGGCGCCAGCAGCTGTTTCAGAGAGGTTCGACGCCTTGCGCCTAGCGCAAGCCTATGACTGCAGCGATGTCAGTTGCAAGCGCCTCAGTTCTTGCGCCGAGGCTTGCTACAAACTGTTGCAATGTGGTCAGCGTAAACGCGATGGCGACAATGATGGCATCCCTTGCGAAAATCTTTGCTCCAGCCCCTGTTGAAACCCCTTGGGATACCCTGCGCGCGAATAACATTTTCTGTGACCAGCGCTAACGCCGGTCGACGCATTTGAGTGTTTTGGACGCAGTTACGGCACACCCGAGCTGAATTTATATTTCGCAATTTTTGCGGGCATGAGCGACTGAGGTTGCCGAAAAATTCACCATGGTGCACCCTGTCTACAAGAAGGGAGGATGCACCATGTCGACCGGAGGGCCAAAGGACCGCAAGGCGTTGGACGCTGCCGAAATCGGGGCAATCGCGCATCTTTACCGCGGTGAGGTGTATCGCTCTACGCTGTGGCGCACCCGCTTGGACACCACCACAAACTGGTCGGTCGTGACGCTGGGAATTGCGCTGTCGATTGCGTTTTCCTCACCGGTGGCGTCACCGCTGCCGCTCATTCTGGTTGGCATCCTGATCCTGTTCTTTCTGATGCTCGAAGCGCGGCGCTATCGCTACTTCAACGTCTGGCGGGCGCGCTGTCGCTGGCTCGAGGTGCATTTCTTTGCCCGAATGTTACATGACGGCGATGTCCATCTTGAGGAGGGGTGGCAGCAAACCCTGGCCGAGGATTATTGGCATCCGCGCTATCATGTGTCGATGTGGGTGGCGATAGGCCGACGGATCCGGCGCAATTATCTATGGATTTTGCTGATCCAGACCACTGCGTATATCGGCAAACTGCTGGTGCATCCCGAACCGCTGACCTCTGCCGGGCAATTTGTTGCCCGCGCGGCCATTGGTCCGGTGCCGGGCTGGGTGACGCTGGCGTTTGGCGCGGGCTATTGCATCGTCTGGGGTGGTTTCGCGTTCTGGAGTTGGCAGGATGATGCACGCCGCGCGCGCAATCGGACGGTGCGCAGCAGCATGGGCTGAGGGCGGCTGCAATACCGCCCCCTTACATGTCATCCCCGGCGGCGGCGTCCACCAGCGCGACGTCCGCCCGCGCCACCAGATTCGGCGGCAGGATCACGGTTGAACTGAATCCACTGCGCACCAGAAGAATCGTTGTCGGTCAGGAAGTTGGCAGCGCGGATCGCCTCCATTTCCTTGCCTGCGCGGGGTTTGGTGCTGCCCAACCCGAACATGACGCAGAACGCCTCATCGTCCATGTCGGGGGGCAACACGATGCCCGCGGCCGCAACCGCTGCACGCTTCTCGGCTATCTTGGTCGGGCCGATGGGCAGGGCGATCGGGTTCATGATCGCGCTGGTCATACCGCAGGCCATCGCCATCGGCAGGAAGGCATTGTTGATACCGTGCCTGTTGGGCAACCCGAATGAGATGTTGGAGGCACCGCAGGTGGTATTGACACCCAACTCATCCCGCAGACGCCGGACCAGCGCAAAAACCTGCAAACCGGCAGTCCCCATCGCCCCAATTGGCATCACCAGCGGATCGACCACGATGTCATGCGCCGGAATGCCAAAATCTGCGGCGCGTTCGACGATCTTTTTCGCCACGGCAAACCGCACGTCGGGATCTTCGGAGATGCCGGTGTCATCATTCGAAATCGCCACCACCGGCACGTTGAATTTCTTGACCAGTGGCAGAACCAGTTCCATCCGCTCTTCTTCGCCGGTGACGGAATTCAGCAGCGGGCGACCTTCGCAGGCTTCCAGCCCGGCGAGCAGCGCGCCGGGAACCGAGCTGTCGATGCACAGGGGCACATCAACCACCGCCTGCACCCGTTTGATCAGTTCCGGCATCAGCATTGGTTCGACAAAGTTGTTGTCGGCATAGCGCGGATCTTCGGCCATCTTGTTGGAAAACACTGCACCTGAATTCACGTCCAGAATCGTGGCGCCGGCGGCGACCTGGGCAATGGCATCGGCCTCGACCCGACTGAAATCGTCCTGTTCCAGTTCTGCCGCGAGGATCTTGCGACCCGTCGGGTTGATCCGTTCGCCAATGACGCAGAAGGGCTGATCGAACCCGATAATGGCGGTTTTCGTTTTCGATTCGACGATCGTGCGAGTCATGCTCAGGACACTCCTTGGGATGAAAGGCGCCGGGACAGCAGCCCCGGCAGGATTGGGTCGGTGAAATCCGCGATGCTGGCCACAGCACCCGCCGCACGCAACGCTGCATCAGTCAGCGAGGATCGCAACCCGATGGTCAACGCGCCCGCTGCGACACCCGACGCGACGCCCGAGGGGCTGTCCTCGAATGCGATGCAGATGTCTGGGGCGACGCCAAGTGCGGCCATTGCGGCGCGGTAGGGCGCGGGATCGGGTTTGCCCCGGTCACATTCGTCCCCGATGATCAGCGTATCAAAGCGCTGGCGCATCCCGATGGCGGCCAGCATAACCTCAGCGTTGTCGCGCGGCGCGTTGGTGACAACGGCAACCGGCCAACCCTGCGTCTCGGCCTGGTCGAGCAGGGCTGCCAGCCCCGGTGTTGGCATCTGCGCGCCTAGCCGGGCGCGAAAGGCGGCTTCTTTGATATTGCTCAGGGTCTGTGCATCCTCGTTTGGGAAATGCTCGCCAAAGATGTCGAGGTTTTGTCGCCCATGGACATGGTGGAGGTAGAATGCGTCATCAATTTGCCGCCCGCGCTGTGCGAACAGCTCGGAAAAGACTGCCGCATGCAGGGGATCGGTGTGCAGCAATGTGCCATCGAGATCAAAGAGAAGTGCCAGTGTCATAGTGCTGTAATCGGTACCTTTCAGGCCTGCTGTGAGGCAGGTGTACCAGAGGTGCCGCCGTTGGCAATTGCCCATTCCGCATTGGTCTTGATCCCGCCAAGCGGAAAGAAATGCACGTTGGTGACGCCAAAGTCGGGGTGATTGGCCTTGTGCGCCGCCAGTTTGGTCAGCACCTCAGTCGGCTCATATGGCAACAGCAGCTTGGTCACATCCATGGCACGTTTTTGAAGCACCTTCAGCGATGGGCCAACCCCGCAGGCAATGGCAAACTTGATCAGGGTCTGCAGTTTGGCCGGACCTGCGATGCCAATATGGATCGGCAGGGTGATCCCGGCGTCGCGCAGGGCATCCGCCCAGGCGATGATCGGGTCTGCGTCAAAGGCGAACTGCGTTGCCAGCGCCATCTGCGCATCGGTGCGCTCCGAAAACGCCTGTTTCCAGCGCAGCGCGTCCATCACCGCCGCGTCGCCGCCCTTTGGGTCGATATCGCGGTTGCCTTCGGGGTGTCCCGCGACGTGCAGTCGGGTAAAACCGGCCTTGTCGAACAGCCCTGTTTCCATCAGTTGCATTGAACTGTCGAAGTCGCCATGTGGTTCTGACACGCCGCCCGCGAGAAGCAGCGCCTGACGTACATCCGCCTCGCCTTGATAACGGGCGATCCAGTCGCCCAACGTGGCCTTGTCCTTGATGATGCGCGCGGGGAAATGCGGCATCACCGGATACCCTTCGGCGTTCAGGCGTTTGGCGGTGGCGACCATATCCTCGATCGGGGTGCCGTCGATATGGGCGATGTAGACGCGCGTGCCGGTCGGCAACAGATCCGCAAAACACTCGATCTTCTCGGCGGTGCGCGGCATTACCTCGATTGAATAGCCGTCAAGCAGGGCCTCGACCTGACCATTCACGCCTTGTGGCGCCGCATCACGTTTCCTGAAGTTCAAAAGCGCCATCACGGACTCCCATATCCTCAAGGGCTTACGCCCAGCCGTCGTTCGCGATCAAGGATTTGATCCGCTCCTGATCGTATTCAGCATCAAGGCGCTGTGCCTCGGATGCGGCGATGTCCGAGGGCACGCCCTCGACCGGATAGGGGGCAGCTTTGCGCCACTCGGCAAGGTAGTCATCCGTACCAGCCGCACCGGTTTTCATGGCGGCGCGGTCAATCGCCTGCTCGAACCGTTCAGGCAACTGGGCCTTGGCGCCAGAGCGACCGCGTCCCACGATGACCTGAGCCGGGATGTCGCGCCAGAAAACGATAGTGACGTCGGCCATGGATGATTCCCTTTGTTCCGGTAGCTCTTGTTTAGTCCGGCGCGGTGGCGCGACGGGGGCGGATTTCGACTTTTGACGCGCAAGGAGCGACCTTGTGACATTGCAGCGCCGACCCTAGGCGAGAATGTCGGCAGGGGCCACCGCAGCGAAGTGGAAAACGGTTCACCCGCAACATGAGGCGCATTCACTTCGAGCGGGTTGGGCTGGGCAAGAGGGGGTGGGTTGGCTATTCCCGGAATCGGATCGACAGTCGCATCACCTCCAGCTTCCGTAGCGTCACCTGCGGGGTGCGCCAGACAATTCTGACAAACCCCTGTGAACGGGTGCTATCGGAACTTGCGGCGCGGGCAGTGGCTGCGTATCGTGCAGGCAACTGTATAAACGGAAGGCGCAAAAAGAATGGCGCCAGAGCGTCCCATGGGTGTGGGCGCATTCCCGAAACCGGTCGAGCGCCCCGCACCCGAGAGGCCTGACCCTGCCGAGCTCTATGCCGCGCTGGATCTGGGCACAAATTCCTGTCGCATGTTGATTGCCCAGCCAAAGGGCAATCAGTTTCATGTGATCGACAGCTTTTCCAAATCCGTGCAGCTTGGCGCGGGGCTGGAGAAATCCGGTCGTCTCGGTCGTGCCTCGATGGGGCGGACCGTGGCGGCGCTAAAGGTCTGCAAACAAAAGATCGCGCGGCACAATGTGCGGCGGATGCGATTGGTCGCGACCGAAGCCTGTCGGCGGGCAGAGAACGCCCGCGACTTTATCCGTCAGGTCGAGCGCGAGACCGGGCTGAAACTGGAAATCATCCAGCCCGAGGAGGAGGCGCGGCTTGCCGTGATATCCTGTGCGCCGCTGGTGTCGACGAAGACCGAACAATTGCTGGTGGTGGATATCGGCGGTGGGTCAACCGAACTGGTGTGGATCGACCTGAGTTCGGTGCCGCATATCGAACGGCCCAAAGCCATCATGCGCCTGCATGCAGGATTCCATCAGTTGGAGAGTCCGTTTCCCGCCGCCAAGGTGGTGGATTGGATTTCTGTGCCGCTGGGCGTGGCGACGCTGCGCGACCAATTCTCTGATGTTGAGGACGATGCCGCGCGCTATGCGCTGATGAGCTGGTTTTTCGAGGAAAATCTGGCAGAATTCGCCCCCTACAAGGACGAGCAGACCCGCGAGGGGTTCCAGATTGTAGGCACCTCGGGCACCGTGACCACTGTCGCGGCCAGTCATCTGGGATTGCGCCGCTATGACCGGACCAAGGTGGATGGACTGCGAATGACCAGCGACCAGATCGAGACGGTGATCAACCGTTATCTGGAACTTGGCCCTATCGGACGACGCCGCGATCCACGCATCGGTCAGGACCGCCAGGCGCTGATCATGTCTGGGGCGGCGATCCTTCAGGCACTGCTGCGCTGCTGGCCGACGGACCGGTTGTCGGTGGCCGACCGGGGGCTGCGCGAAGGGTTGCTGTATGCGCAGATGTCGGCGGACGGGGTACTGGAGGACGGCCCGTTCTGAGTGGGTCTGAGAGCGGCAGTCCTTGCTACATTGCGGTTCTGCGCATAAATAACGGCCTCTGTATCCGCCGAGATGGCGGGTTTTGCGTATTTAAGAAGAGAAGAAGCACAGGTCATGGCCAAGGAACCGACGGGCAAGAACACTTCGGGACGCGGGCAACGCGATCTCAAGGTCAAGGTCAAGACCGCCCGGGGGCGCACGCTGAGCTCGACCCGCTGGTTGCAGCGTCAGCTGAACGATCCCTATGTCAAGCGAGCGCAGGCCGAAGGCTATCGCGGGCGGGCCGCGTTCAAGATTCTGGAGCTGGACGAAAAGTTTCGGTTTCTCGTGCCCGGAGCACGGGTTGTCGATCTGGGGTGTGCGCCCGGCGGATGGTGTCAGGTCGCCGTCAAGCGCATCAACGCGCTCGGCGAACGTAGCGGTAAGGCTGTGGGCACCATTCTGGGGATTGATCTGCAAGAAATTGAGCCGATCGCGGGGGCGACCCTGCACCAGCTCGATTTTCTGGAGGATGATGCGGATCAGCAGGTCAAGGAATGGCTGGGGGGCAAGGCCGATGTGGTGATGTCGGACATGGCGGCGTCTTCGTCCGGTCATAAGCAGACCGACCATTTGCGGATCATCGCGCTGTGTGAGGCTGCGGCCTATTTCGCCTTTGACGTGCTGGAAGATGGTGGCACATTTGTCGCCAAGGTGCTGGCTGGCGGGGCTGAGGGTGAGCTTCAGAAGCTGCTCAAGCAGCGTTTTGTTAAGGTTGCGAATGTGAAACCACCCGCCTCGCGGGCCGATAGTTCCGAGAAGTTTGTCGTGGCCACCGGGTTTCGCGGAAGCTTGGGGTCGGGCGACTGATCGGGCTCAGGGCTGAACCGCAACGAGGCGATTGCGCGTTGCTGAAAATCGCGTGCAAATCCGGGTGACACGACGCGATATTCGCCCGGATGGTCGGCAGATTGCTGATTCATATGCGCCGCATACAGGGCAAACAGCCGTTTGATCTGCGTCGCCCGCAGCGCATCTGTGTTGTGGCGCATCGTCCTCTCCTTGCCCCGGAGGACCATGCTACATGCGATCTGTGGCGTTTTCGGTGCGAATTTGTGGTGCGGTCGCGGCAGATCTGAGCCGCATTTGCCGGGGGGCGCAGCCAAAGCGCAGGCGAAAGGCACGGGTCAGCGCCGCTGGATCTTCGTAGCCGCAGCGCAGAGCTATTTCAGCAATACTGCTGCTTGATCCTTCGACCATCTGCCGTGCGGCCGAGAGGCGAATGTGACGATACAGCACCCCCGGTGTCAGCCCCAGAGCGGCCTGGCACCGGCGGGTCAGGGTGCGCGGTGTCGTGCCCACCCGACGGGCCAGCACCCCAAGCGTCAGCGGTGTTTCCAGTTCGGTGCGCATCATGTCCAACGCTCGCCGGACCAGCGCATCACCGCGTTTGGGGGCAGGTTGCAGGGTGGGGCGGTCGGTCAGGAACAATCCTTCGACATCAAGGGCAATCGCCGGTCCCAGATCGGTGCGGATCATGTTGTGGGTCATATCGAACGCGGCCATTGCCCCGGCGCAGGTCAGCCGGTCGCCGTCGCGCAGATGTGGCGCGCGGATCACGTTGACCTGCAGAAACCGTTCGCTGAAAGCGTCCAACAGATCCCAGTGGATTGTCGCTTGTCGTCCGTGCAGCAATCCGGCGCTCGCCATCAGCCAGGCCCCGGCATCGAGACCGGCCACCAGCTGCGACTGTCCTGCCGCGCGAGCCAGCAGGCGGCGCGTTGCGGGAGTGTCATGTGCCAGGTGGTCATAGCTTGCCACGATGAACAGCCGGTCTACGGGCGTCATTCCAGCCACCGAGCAATCCGGTGACACAGTCAGCCCCGAGCTTGAGCGGACCGGCGCACCGTCCGGCGTCAGGAACCGCCAGCGATAGGCCGGGTGTGGGGCGAACGTGTTGGCCGCCCGCATCGGTTCCAGACAATTGGCAAGACACAGGTTCGAGAACCGGTCGAACAGGAGAAAGGCGATCTTGATCGGGCGTGTCGTGGGTTCTGTCTGTTTTGGCATGATTTTGGCTGTTAGCGCATGGCTCGGGTTTCTGCCAGCGCCGATGCTGCCATCAACAGCAAAGGAAAGACCATGCCGCTACAAATGTCGAAGGACGTGTTCATCACCTGCGCCGTGACCGGATCGGGCGGCACGCAGGATCGGTCGCCACATGTGCCGCGTTCGCCGCAGCAGATCGCTGACAGCGCGATAGATGCTGCACGTGCCGGGGCAGCCATTGTGCATTGTCACGTGCGCGATCCTGACAGCGGTGCGCCGTCGCGACGGCTCGACCTGTACCGCGAGGTGACCGACCGAATCCGCGACGCCGAAGTGGATGTGGTTCTGAACCTGACAGCCGGCATGGGCGGAGACATCGTTTTCGGTGGTGTTGAGACGCCGTTGCCACTGGGCCGCGGAACCGACATGGTTGGCGCGACCGAGCGGGTCGCACATATCGCTGAATGCTTGCCGGAACTTTGTACGCTGGACTGCGGCACGATGAATTTCGCCGAGGCCGATTACGTGATGACCAACACGCCTGGCATGTTGCGCGCCATGGGCCAAATGATGACCGAGCTTGGCGTCAAACCCGAGATTGAGGCGTTTGACACCGGTCATCTGTGGTTCGCCAAACAGTTGGTGGAGGAGGGCGTCCTGGATTCGCCTGCCTTGGTTCAATTGTGTATGGGGGTGCCCTGGGGCGCGCCGGACGATCTCAATACCTTACTGGCGATGGTGAACAACGTGCCGAATGATTGGAATTTTTCAGCCTTCGCGCTGGGGCGGCACCAGATGCCCTATGTCGCGGCGAGCGTGCTTGCCGGTGGCAATGTGCGTGTCGGGCTAGAAGACAACCTCTGGCTCGGCAAGGGGCAGTTGGCCACCAACGCGGAATTGGTCGAACGGGCGGTGGGGATCGTTGAAAACCTGGGGGCCAGGGTGATGACCCCGGCCGAGGTTCGGACACGCTTGGGGCTGACGAAACGTGCGCCGGTGGCACGATGAGGATTCCGGCTGCGCTATGTCTGGTGCTGGCAGGGTGCGCCAGCGCGCCGCCGCCTGCCGGGCCGGTACCGCTGCGCAATCCGACGGCGCAGATCGCGTCACAACTGGACGCGACGCCGGACCGGCTAGCCGGTGACTGGATCGTGGTGCAAGGAGCGGGGCTGGAACCGGGGACGCGTATCAGGATCGCGACGGATCAGTTGCGCGTTGAGACCGTTGATGGCACAATGATAACGTCGTTCACGTCACTTGGTCAGGGCCGCTTTCAGACCGAGGAGGGCGCGCTCTGGGTCCATTGGATCGACATCAGCGACCGCACGGCAGCGTTGGGTGATCCTGGGGGGGCACGCGTCTGGATCATGGACCGGGCAGCAACCAGCAGCCCGGACAGACTGAAGGTCGCGCGCGAGATCCTCGATTGGTACGGCTACGACCTAAGCCGCGTGATGGCGCCGTGAGCCGGGTTGTGATCACTGGCGGCGCGACGGGCATCGGCCGTGCCATTTCTGACGCCTTTGCCGGGCAGGGCGCGCAGATTGCCGTCTGCGACTCGGACGCGGCGGCAATTGCAGGCTATGCGTCAGCGCATCCGGACCACATCGCGATGGTGGCCGATGTGACGGACGAGGCCGCGATGCAGACCTTTCTCAGGACCGTCGAAAGTTTGTGGGGCGGTGCTGATGTGGTTTGTGCCAATGCTGGCACCGGCGGTCCGGTAGGCCGGATAGAGGATCTGGATTATGCCGCATGGCAGACCTGTCTGAACGTGACCCTGAACGGCACGTTCCTGACCTGCCGCTGGGCAGCGCGGGTGATGCGGGCACAGGGTTCGGGCCTGATTGTGCTGACGTCCTCGACCGCGGGCCAGTTCGGTTATCCATTGCGCAGCCCCTATGCGACCGCGAAATGGGGCGTGATTGGGCTGATGAAAACGCTGGCGATGGAACTTGGCCCGGCGGGCATCCGCGTCAATGCGATCTGTCCCGGTGCCGTCGACGGCGACCGCATGGATCGCGTTGTGGCGATGGAGGCGGCTGCCTCGAGTCAGACGCAGGAATTTGTTCGCACACAATATGTTAAGGGCGTTTCCTTGCGCAGTTGGGTCACAGCGCAGGACGTGGCGGACAGCGTTCTATGGCTCGCCTCACCGCAGGCGCGCCGCATCTCGGGCCAGACACTGGCCATCGACGGACATACGGAGACATTGGTACCATGACACAGACAGCAGCGATTATTGGCGGTGGCGTGATCGGCGGTGGCTGGGCGGCGCGGTTTGCCCTTATGGGGTGGCAGGTGCGCATTTTTGATCCAGATCCCGAGGCCGGTCGCAAGATGGACGCGATCATGGCCAACGCCGGGCGCGCCCTTCCGATGCTGTATGACACACCGATGCCCGTGCGCGAACAGATCGTGTTTTGCGACACCATCAGCGACACCGTTGTCGGGGCGGATTGGATTCAAGAAAGCGTTCCCGAAAAATTAGAGCTGAAACACAAGGTTTTTCAAGAGGTTCAGGCGTTCTGCTCGACTGACGCGCTCATCGGTTCATCGACATCCGGGTTCAAACCGTCCGAATTGCAGCACGGTGCGCGCCGACCGGAACAGATCATGGTCGCGCACCCGTTTAACCCGGTCTATCTGTTGCCCTTGGTGGAGCTTGTCCCTAGCCAGAGGAACACGCCACAAGACATTGTCAAAGCGCAGGAAATCTTGAAATCTATTGGCATGTATCCACTGCATGTCCGGGCCGAAATCGACGCCCATATTGCCGACCGCTTTCTTGAAGCGGTCTGGCGCGAAGCGCTGTGGCTGGTCAAGGACGGCATCGCCACCACCGAAGAAATAGACAACGCGATCCGCTATGGCTTTGGCCTGCGCTGGGGGCAGATGGGCCTGTTTGAAACCTATCGCGTCGCTGGCGGCGAGGCGGGTATGAAACATTTCATGGCTCAGTTCGGTCCCTGCCTGCAATGGCCCTGGACCAAGCTGACCGATGTTCCCGAATTCACCGACGACCTGGTCGACCTGATTGCCGGGCAGTCCGATGCACAGTCGGGCCATGCGACAATCCGCGAACTTGAACGTCTGCGCGACGACAACCTTGTGGCGATGATGCGTGCGCTCAAACAGCAGGGCGCTGCGGCGGGTAAGCTTTTGTTCGAGCACGAAAATACACTGCGCGCTCCGCTGACAGCGACGGTGCCGCTGATCACCCAGAACCGCAGTGTACCGGTGGATTGGACCGATATGAACGGCCACATGAACGAGGGGCGATACGGGCAGGTGTTCTCGGATGCGTCTGAAGAGGTGATGACCCATATTGGCGCCGACCGCGCCTATATCGCGGCCGGTCATAGCTATTTCACGGCTGAGACGAAAATACGCTATCTTAATGAAACCCATGCCGGAGAAGTGTTCCGTGTGGCCACCCGCGTGACACTGGCGGATGGAAAAAAACTAGGCCTTTTCCATGAGATGCGGCGCGGATCGGATGACGAAATTCTGGCAACATGCGATCAGTTTATGCTACATGTCAGCCTGGAAACCCGAAAATCCTGTCCGCCATTGCCGCCGGTACAGGCGGCGCTGGACCAGCTTGCCGCGCAACACGCAGAGTCCTGATATGCATTTTGGTCTGACCCCGGAACAAGAGATGATCGTCGATACCGTTCGCAGCTTTGTCGAGCGAGAGATTTATCCACACGAGGATCTGGTAGAACGCCAGAATTCAGTCCCCAAAGAGATTGCGCAGGAGATCCGCTCAAAGGTGCTGGACCTGGGATTCTACGCCTGCAATTTCCCGGAATCTGCGGGCGGGGCTGGTCTGGGCCACGTGGATTTTGCACTGGTGGAACGCGAGCTTGGCCGTGGCTCTATGGCTCTGACGCATTTCTTTGGTCGACCGCAGAACATTCTGATGGCCTGTACCGACGAACAGGCGGAACGCTATCTGAAACCCGCTGTGCGCGGCGAAAAGATGGATGCGCTGGCAATGACCGAACCCGATGCGGGATCGGACGTGCGCAGTATGAAGACAACCGCGCGGCGCGATGGCGGTGACTGGATTCTGAACGGCACAAAGCACTTTATCTCTGGCGCAGATCATGCTGATTTCTTTATCGTTTTTGTCGCGACCGGGGTTGATGACACCGCCCATGGCCCGAAAAAGCGGATCACCTGTTTTCTGGTCGATCTCGGTCATCCGGGATTCACGGTTCGCGCAGGATATCAAAGCGTTAGCCACAAGGGTTACGCCAATTGCATCCTTGAGTTCGATGATTGTCGCCTACCGGATGCTCAGGTTCTGGGCGCGGTTGACGGTGGATTCGCGGTGATGAACGAATGGCTATATGCCACGCGTATTACGGTTGCCACGATGTCGGTTGGCCGGGCGCGACGGGTGTTTGACCATGCGCAGTCTTACGCCGCAGACCGTCAGCAATTTGGCCAGCCGATTGGCAAATTCCAGGGTGTCAGCTTTCAATTGGCTGATATGGTGACGGAAATTGACGCCGCGGACTGGCTGACCCTTGCTGCGGCCTGGCGACTGGATCAGGGACTGCCAGCCAATCGAGAGATAGCCTCGGCCAAGCTCTATGCTTCGGAAATGCTGGCGCGCGTTACCGATGCAACGTTGCAGATCCATGGTGGTATGGGGTTGATGGACGACCTGCCCATCGCCCGGTTCTGGCGTGACGCCCGGGTTGAACGGATTTGGGACGGCACATCCGAGATTCAGCGCCACATTATCAGTCGCGAATTGCTGCGCCCCCTCGGCGCATAGCGGTTTCCGCGCTCTGGCCCTTGCGCTGGTCGGTTTTCCACGCATAGATGCATTGGATGAGCTAACCCTTTGCTTCATCTTGTCAAAACCGCGCCGTCGGCGAATACCGCGCGTCCCAAAGGCTGATGCTTTGCCATGACTCAACGACTGTCCCGTCTGATGAAGCCGCGTTCGATTGCCGTGATCGGCGGCGGAGCGTGGTGCCGCGCCGTGATCCAGGGGTTGCAGAGCATAGGGTATGCTTGGAATGTATGGCCGGTGCATCCCAGTGCCGCGATGGTGGCCGGGGTGCGCGCCTATGGCAGCGTCGCAGAGTTGCCGGGTGTTCCGGATGCGGCCTTTGTCGGGGTGAACCGGAACGCGACGATTGATGTGGTCGCGGCGCTATCGAAACGCGGAACTGGCGGGGCGGTCTGCTTTGCAAGCGGTTTCAAGGAGGTTGCGGATGGCGGCGACCTGAACGCGGCCTTGGTCGCGGCCGCGGGGGATATGCCGATCCTCGGTCCCAATTGCTACGGTTTTGTCAATGCGCTGGACCGGGCGTCTTTGTGGCCGGATGTACATGGTCTGGTTCCTGTGACCCGCGGCGTTGCGATTGTCACCCAAAGTTCCAACATCGCGCTAAATCTGACGATGCAGCGGCGCGGCCTGCCCATCGCTTATATGGTCACGGCTGGCAATCAGGCACAGACCGGATTGGCGCAGATCGGGGCTGCGTTGCTGGCGGATGAACGTGTCACCGCCTTGGGCATGCACGTCGAGGGCTTTGGTGATCTGCGCGCGTTCGAGACGCTGGCTGAGCAGGCCTGGAAATTGGGCAAGTCGATTGTGGTGCTCAAAACCGGAACATCCGATGCTGCGCGGGCGACGGCCGTGTCCCATACCGCATCGCTGGCGGGGTCGGATGCGGGGGCCGCCGCGTTGATTGCGCGGCTCGGAATGGTGCGGGTTCAATCGCTGGATGCGCTGCTGGAAACATTGAAATTGCTGCATTTCACCGGCCCGTTGCCTGCAAACCAGATTGCGGCGCTTGCCTGCTCTGGCGGTGAATCCAGCCTGGTATCCGACGCCGCCGCCCGGCGCGAAATCAAGTTTGCGCCGCTTAGCGATCGGCAGCTTGACCAGCTGGGCGCGAAACTCGGGCCGTTTGTGACGCTGAGCAATCCGCTGGACTATCATACGTTCATCTGGGGGCAGATCGACGATATGGCCCAGGTCTTTGCCGATATGATGCGCGGCGCGGCGGTGCTGACGCTCCTGGTCGTGGATTTTCCCCGCAATGATCGCGGTCAACCGCGCGGCTGGGACGAATTGATCTCTGCGGCTGCCGAGGCACGGTCAAGGGTCGGGATGCCGCTGGCGCTTGTGTCGAGTCTGCCCGACACCATGCCCGAAGAAATCGCGCAGAACCTGATTCAAAAGGGGTTGATCCCACTTAGCGGGTTGGAAACGGCCCTCGATGCGGTGTCGGCTGTGATCACGCTGGGACAAATATGGCACCAACCCGCGCCGGTGTTGCCTGCGGTCGCGCGCCCGCCCCCCCGTCTGCTGGACGAGGCGGAGGCGAAAGGCGTCTTGGCTGAATATGGCCTCGATATTCCGCAAAACGCGGTGACGAATAGTGCCGAAGCCGCGGCACAGGCGGCGGCCAACATGGGTCTGGTCGCACTGAAAGCGCGCGGAATCGCGCACAAATCCGACACCGGCGGCGTGATACTGAATCTGCGCGGTGCCGATGCGGTGCAAACTGCGGCCCTGACCATGGGCGGACAGGCGTTCATGGTCGAGGAAATGGTGCCGCCGGGTGTTGAGCTGTTGATCGGGGTCGTCGCGGATCCGGCGCATGGCTATGTCCTGACGCTTGGGGCCGGTGGCGTATTGACCGAGCTTTGGTGCGATACGCAATCCTTGCTGTTGCCGATTTCTGGCGCCGATATCCGCGCGGCCCTTGGTCGTTTGCGAATCGCGCCACGGCTGTCGGGCTATCGTGGGGCGGATCCTGTCGATATCGCAGCGGTCGAACATGCTGTTTTGGCGATACAGGACTATGTTATCGCGCAAGACGGTTGCGTCACGGAGGTTGAGATCAATCCGCTGATTGCCGGTCCGAACCGTGCGGTTGCAGTGGACGCGATCATCAGGATTGCCGACTAAAGTAAGTGGGTGTGCGTTTGCTGGACGTTTCGATTTATGGGCGTCGCGCGGTCATTGCCGCTGGCGCCACCCAAAGCCCTGACCCAGACTCAGATACAGCTGTGAGGAGAGATAAATGACTGGTCCGGTACGTACGGAACGACGCGGTGCGGTGCTCGAGGTGACGTTGGATCGGCCAAAGGCCAATGCAATTGACCTGGTGACCAGTCGTCTGATGGGCGACGTGTTCCGCGATTTTCGCGACGATGCGACCTTGCGCGTTGCTATCGTCACGGGTGCCGGAGATAAGTTCTTTTGCCCCGGATGGGATCTCAAGGCGGCTGCGGACGGCGATGCTGTTGATGGCGATTATGGTGTAGGTGGTTTTGGCGGACTGCAGGAATTGCGCGACCTGAACAAACCGGTCATCGCGGCGGTGAACGGAATCTGCTGCGGTGGCGGTCTAGAGCTGGCACTGTCCGCAGATATCATTCTGGCTGCCGATCACGCAACATTCGCCCTGCCTGAAATCCGGTCCGGCACCCTGGCCGATGCCGCCAGCATCAAGCTGCCAAAGCGTATTCCCTATCATATCGCCATGGAAATGCTGCTGACCGGACGCTGGATCGACGCCGAGGAAGCGGCCCGCTGGGGTTTGGTCAATCATCTTTACCCGGCCAAAGATTTGATGACCGAATCCCGGAACCTGGGGGATCGGCTCGCGTCTGGGCCGCCACTGGTCTATGCCGCGATCAAAGAGGTGGTGCGCCAGGCCGAGGACATGACATTTCAGGATGCTATGAACCGGATCACCAAGCGGCAATTCCCGACAGTGGATGCGCTTTATAGCTCCGAGGATCAACTTGAAGGCGCGCGGGCCTTTTCTGAAAAGCGCGATCCGGTTTGGCGGGGAAAATAACCGTCCGGGCAGGCCGTGCAATGTAATGAAGCGACCCATAACCTTACGTGACAGTTTTGGGTCGCGTCTGGTTGCCATGGAGCGGATAGGACGATGCGGCTTTAGCTCACCACCGATGGCAATCGCCAGGCGGGTGGTGTGTTTCTGCTGCGCTGGCTACAGACTACGCCGTCGATTACCGTCATCCCGACGCCGGGTAGGTTGCCGTATTGTACCGACTCGAGCATAGATTTTCCGGGGGCGTGCTGCGCCTGGTCCATCAGAACAAAATCGGCGGCCATGCCAATTTCGATCAGGCCGGTGTCCAACTCGCGGCGACGCGCTGTATTGCCGTTGGCAAAGCAAAACGCGATCTCGGCCGGAATATTTCCGAGTGACGACAACATCGCAACCATTCGCAAGATCCCGAGTGGCTGCACCCCCGAACCTGCAGGGCCATCCGTACCCAAAATGATCTGATCCAGTTTGTCCAACTCGCGCGCGGTATTCAAGGTCAGCAGGGCCGCGCGTTCATTGCCGTTGTGCACGATTTCCAGCGCCGCTGTGCAGCTTTCGCAAAGGCAAATGATCTGGTCATCGGGCAGGGCGGAATGGCCACCGTTGATATGCCCGACCACATCTGTTCCGGTCTCAAGAACCATATCCGCGTCGATCAGGCCAGAGCCGGGGATTGACGGGCCACCAGTGTGAATCGTGCTTTGAATGCCGTATTTACGTGCCCATTCGACCATTTGCCGCGCGGTCTTGCCGTCCTTGACCGACCCCAGCCCAACCTCGCCCAGCAGTTTGACACCGGCGTCGGCCAGATCTTTGAAATCCTGCTCTTCCAGCCCGTGTTCGATCACTGGCGCGCCGGCATGAACCTTGACCCCGGATGGGCGAAAGTTCTCGTACCAGCGCTGCGACGCAATCGCCATCGCCTTCAGCCCGACGATATCCTTGGGGCGTCCTGGCATATGGACTTCGCCGGCGGAAATCAGCGTCGTAACGCCACCATGCAGGGTACTGTCGATCCAATGCAATTGCTGCTGGCGCGGGGTGTAGTCGCCGACCACCGGGTGAATATGGCTGTCGATCAGCCCGGGGGCGAGCGTGACGCCATTGGCATCAATCAGGGTTGTCGCCCCCTCGGTATCCAGATCCTTTTCACGCCCCCAGGCGCTGATCTTGCCATCCAGTGCAATAATACAGTCTGCGTCGAGGATTGGCTCTTCGATCTTGCCCGACAGCATCAGGCCGATGTTCCGGATGACTAGTTTCTGCTGATTGTCTGCCATGTCGTGTCCCTCATGTTTCATTTGAACGCTAACAGGAATATTTGGCGGATCAAGGGTGATCAGTATCTGTTGTTGGGCGCTTTTGTTGAGGGGATAATTATTTGTGCACTAACAATATGGTTGGCCGGAGAGAGTTAGATGTTTCAAAGTCCCGCCGCTGCCCCTGCCGCGCCACTGGTCCGAGCCGTGACTCTGGTGCAGAAATGTTCTGATCCACATCTGCGGATACGCAGCCAGGGTACCCGATACCAGCCCATGCGCCCAAAGAATTCGGCCGTGCGTAAGCGGCCAGCGCCAAACCCGCCGCATTTGTGGTCAACAAAGCGCTTTTTGACATGTGCTGCCGGGTGGATTTTGCACCACCGTGATTTAGGGTTTGACAGAATGGGGGCAAGAGACTTCTATTCGTATACAAACGAAATTACACAGACTCAGCGAACCGTATCCGGCGAGCCGCGGAAATATACAAAAAAGCGAGGGATGATGGCCTACCATGCTCCGACCGATCTGAATGTGGCGCTGGACACTCTGGCCGGGGGCAGCGTGTCTATCGTCGCCGGGGCCACGGATTGGTTTCCCTCGCGCGGGGATCGTGCGGCCACGGGCGATATCCTGGATATTACCCGGCTTGCGGGCCTGAGTGGGGTGTCGAAGATCGACGGAGGTTGGATCATCGGGGCCACCGCCCGCTGGAGCGACATCTTGCGCGCGGAATTGCCGTCATTCTTTGGTGGTTTGCGTGCTGCGGCACGTGAGGTCGGGTCGATCCAGATCCAGAACGCGGGCACCGTTGTGGGCAATATCTGCAACGCCTCGCCCGCTGCGGATGGTGTGCCACCACTGCTGACGCTGGATGCGCAAGTGCGGATTGCGTCGAAAAATGGCGTGCGCAGCCTGCCGCTGCATGATTTTCTAAAGGGGGTGCGCCAAACCGCATTGCAACCTGGCGAACTGGTGACAGGCGTCTTTGTGCCGGATCAGCCTACATCTGCGCGGGGCGCGTTTCTCAAGCTTGGTTCGCGCAAGTATCTGGTGATCTCAATCGCCATGGTGGCTGCCATTGTCGAGATGCGAGAGGGCCGGATTGCTTCGGCTCGCATTGCGGTTGGGGCCTGTTCAGCAGTGGCGCAGCGGCTTTATGCGCTAGAGGCTGCACTGACGGGCGCTGCGGCGGACGACTTCGCCGCGCGCATCCAGCCTGCGCATCTGGCGTCGCTGGCACCTATCACAGACATGCGGGGCACGGCCGAGTACCGGCTTTCAACGATATCCGAGCTTTGCGTGCGCGCGGTGCATCTGGCCATAAAGGAGAATGCTGATGGATAAATCCCTGTCCTGGTCCGTGACGGCGTTCGAGCTGAACGGCACAATGGTCGAAGTCGAGGCAATCCCCGGCGAGCGACTGTCGCATTCCCTGCGCGAGCGGCTTGACAGTCGTGATGTCAAGGTCGGCTGCAATGCCGGTGATTGCGGTGCCTGCACGGTGCTGGTGGATGGCGCGCCGGTTTGTGCCTGCCTGATGCCGACGCAACAGGCCATGGGCGCACGTGTCGAAACGCTGGCCGGGCTGGTGCGGGGCAAGGACGAAAATGTCGCTGCCCTTATAGAAAGCTTTCAGGCGCATCAGGCGGCGCAATGCGGCATCTGTACGCCGGGCATGATGGTGTCCGCCGTGGCGTTGCTGCGGGCTGTGCCACAGCCAGATGTGGATCAGGTGCAGAATGCGCTTGGCGGAGTGCTGTGCCGTTGCACTGGCTATCGCAAGATCATTGACGCCGTGGTTGGCGCGCATGGTCCGGTGCTGGCCGAGGGGTCCGGCGACGTTGGTACCACGATCCGCCGCCTCGACGGGCTGGACAAAGTCACGGGCCGCGAACGCTTTGGCGATGATGTCGCGGTGCAGGACGCGCAGGTGCTTCGGATCATCCGGTCGCCGTTTGCCCACGCGGAATTTGTGTTCGGCGATCTGGACGCGTGGCAAAGCGCGACGCCCGGGGTCGAGGCAGTTCTGTCAGCCAAAGATATTCCCGGCACCAACCTCTTTGGGGTTATTCCGGGGTTCATTGACCAGCCGGTCTTTGCTGAAACGACGTGTCGGTTCCGGGGCGAGGCTGTCGCGGCAGTTGTTCTGACTTCTGATGCCGTGCAAGAATTTGATATTGCATCATTTCCCGTGTCCTGGACTGAAAAGCCAGCGCTGATGGATGTCCCGCAGGCGCTGGCCGACGGTGCGCCGCTGCTGCATCCGGGGCATGCGCAGAACATCATGTGCGGTGGATTTGTCCAATGTGGTGATGCGCAGGCCGCGTTGGTGCGGGCCGATATCACGGTAAGCGGCAGTTTCCAAACCGGCTTTGTCGAACATGCCTATATCGAACCCGAGGCCGGGTTCGCCTATATGGACGGCACACGGGTCGTGGTGCAGGCCTGCACTCAGGCCCCGGTAATGGATCAGGACGCGCTGATGCGCATCCTTGATCTGCCGCGCGACCAGATCCGCATTGTTCCCACGGCGGTTGGCGGTGGCTTTGGCTCTAAGATTGACGTATCGGTCCAGCCCTTCCTTGCGCTGGCGGCGATCAAGACCGGGCGCCCCGTGCGTTTGACCTACAGCCGTGTTGAATCGATGCAATCGACAACCAAACGCCATCCGGCCAGCATCACCATGTCCGTGGGGGCCACCACTGATGGGCGGCTGAGCGGCATGGCGTTTCAGGGGGATTTCAATACCGGGGCCTATGCGTCCTGGGGCCCGACCGTGGCCAACCGGGTTCCGATCCATGCGTCTGGACCGTACCGGGTTGCGGATTATCACGCCAAATCGCGGGCGATCTACACCCATTGCCCGCCGTCAGGTGCGTTTCGCGGCTTTGGTGTGCCGCAATCGGCCATCGCGCAGGAAAGCCTGTTCGACGAGTTGGCGGACAAGCTGGGGATGGATGCGCTGGAGTTCCGGCTACTCAACGCACTGGACAACGACGTGCCGACGATCTGCGGCCAGACCTTTGCGCAGGGTGTTGGCATTCGCCAATGCCTGACCGCGCTGCGTGCCGACTGGCAACAGGCGCAGGCGGATTGCGCGGCATTCAACGCCGAAAACCAAGCGGTGAAGCGCGGCGTCGGAATTGCGGCGGGCTGGTATGGCTGTGGCAATACCTCATTGCCGAACCCGTCAACCTTCAAGGCCGGAATCCGCGCCGACGGCACCATCGTGCTGCATCAGGGGGCGATGGATATCGGGCAGGGCTCCAACACTGTGATCACGCAGATTTTCGCCCGCGCCTTGGGTGTGTCGGTGATGGCTGTCACCCGTGCTGATGCTGATACAGACCACACGCCGGATGCGGGTAAAACATCCGCCTCGCGCCAGACCTTTGTGTCCGGAAATGCCGCGCGGCTGACGGGGGAAGCGCTGCGTGCTGATATCCTGCGTCGGGTCAATGCGTCAGACGCAGCAGAGCTGCGTGTGGCAGCGGGTACGATCAGCATCGTTGACGGAGGGCAGACGCATCTGATCGACCTCAGCACACTTAGCGCCGACGCCGAAGGATACACCCTGCGCGCCCAAGAAAGCTATGATCCGCCCACCAAACCGCTGGACGAAAACGGGCAGGGCGATCCCTACGCCCAGTACGGCTATGCCGCGCATCTGGCCCTGGTCGAGGTTGATCTGGCGCTGGGGACTGTTCGCACGCTACGCATCGTGGCAGCCCATGATGTCGGTCAGGCGATCAACCCGCTGCTGGTCGAAGGGCAAGTACAGGGCGGTGTCGCGCAGGGCCTTGGCATGGCATTGATGGAGGAATTTGTGCCAGGGCGGACCGAGAACCTGCACGACTACCTGATCCCGACCATCGGGGATATCCCGCCCATCGACACCGTGATCATCGAAGAACCTGACGCCCATGGACCTTACGGTGCCAAGGGTTTGGGCGAGCACGCTCTGATCCCGACAGCCCCCGCGCTCCTTAACGCGATCCGCAATGCCACCGGTGCGCGCATCACTCGTGTGCCCGCCACCCCGGCGCGGGTGCGCGCTGCCCTCAAGGAGGCTGGACATGCCTGAAGACGCATCCCCCAAATCTGAAAAGATCCGCTGCGACGCCTGCCCGGTGATGTGTTACATCGCTGACGGAAAATCCGGTGCATGTGACCGCTACGCCAACCATGGCGGCGAACTCGTGCGGCTGGACCCGCTGACCGTGATCGAACGCGGCGTGCCTGCCGTGGCCTTTCTGGACCGGGGCGAAAATGCGCAGGACTGGGACGGCGACGTGATTCAGGGCCATCGCCAGTTTGTCACGGCTGTCGGGGCCGGGACCACCTATCCCGATTACAAACCCGCGCCGTTTATCGTCAGCCAAGAGGTCGATGGCGTCGATATGGTCACCGTCGTGACCGAAGGCATTTTCAGCTATTGCGGCGTCAAGGTTAAGATCGACACCGACCGGCACATCGGTCACGAACGCGCCATCGTGCGCGTCGATGGCGAGGCGATCGGCCATGTCATGACATCGGAATATGGCTCAAAAATGCTGTCACTGGGTGGGGTTGAACACCTGACGGGTGGGTCCAAGAAAGAGGGCCGCGTGACCTGCGACGCACTGCTGCGCCTATGCAATCGCGAAGCGGTGACCATGCAGATCGACGAAGGTGTGGAACTGATCGTGCAGGCCGGGCAGGCGCCGGTGATCAACGGTGAGCCGGAGAAACTGATGCGCGTCGGCTGTGGCTCTGCCACCATCGGCATGTTTGCTAAACAATGGTACGGCCATGTCGACGAGGTTGTTGTGGTCGACGATCACATCACCGGTGTCCTTAGCGAACACGAAGCCGGGCGCGGTCTGGATATGCGGGCCTCGGGGATCAAGGTCAAAGGCCGTCGATCTACGCCGGGGCGCTATTTTCAGGTGGCCGAACCCGGTACTGGATGGGGTGGCACCAATGTGCAGGATCCACTGACGATCCTGAAACCCGCCGATCCCAAGCTGGCCTGGCCGGGACTGCGGCTGCTGATGATTTCGACCACCGGCGAACAATGGGCCTATTTTGTGCTGGACGATGATCTGCAACCGCAACCTGCCGAAATTTCGCCACCGCTGCTGGCTGTGGCGGAACGCATCGCTGAAAATTGCGAACCGTCGCTGTGTTCGGTTTTGTTCATGGGCGGCGCGGGCGGCAGTCTGCGGGCTGGCGTGACGGAAAATCCGGTGCGTCTCACGCGGTCAGTCAAGGATGCGCTGACCTATGTGTCCTGCGGCGGGGCCGAGGCCTATGTCTGGCCCGGTGGCGGCATAACCGTGATGGCGGATGTGATGGAAATGCCAACAAATTCTTTTGGCTACGTGCCGACGCCTGCGCTGGTTGCACCGATCGAATTCACGCTGCGGGCGTCGGATTACAGCGCGCTTGGCGGGCATTCGGACCATATTCAGCCGCTCGATACGGTGCTTAGCCCAACTATCCGCAAACTGCTGCCCAATGACAGTCAGCCGGATCCTCATGCCCGGCAGAACTATCGCTGGCCCAGCCGACCGAGGGGCCGAGGCTGATGCAATCGGCCCGTCTGTCCAACGGCACCCGCCTGCATTTGCACCATGGCCCGATTGATCTGGTCATCGGGGCCGAAGGAGAAGCCGGCGCGCGGGAACACGCTTTTGCAGCGGCTGAGCGGCGCTTTGCCACCATTCTGTCCGAACTGGTGCCAGAACTGCCGCTTTTGCGCAGCAACGTCGGACCGGACCTGAACGGTGCAATTGCCCGCCGGATGGTTGCGGCTGTCAGACCCCATGCAGCGGACGGCTTTGTCACCCCGATGGCGGCGGTTGCCGGCGCAGTGGCTGAAACGGTTCTGGCCGCCATGACCGATGCGGTGCCGCTATACCGCGCCTATGTGAACAACGGCGGGGATATCGCGCTGCACCTTATGGGGGACGCACGCTTTGCCGTGGCGATGGCCGCGTCTGCGGGGCGGTCGCTCGGAGAGTTGACGCTGACAGCAACGGACCCGTGGCGCGGCATCGCGACCAGCGGGCAGGGCGGGCGCAGCCTGTCGCTGGGCATCGCGGATTCCGTGACGGTGCTGGCACAAACCGCGGCGCAGGCGGATGTGGCGGCGACGCTGATCGCCAACGCGGTTGACTTGCCCGGGCACCCCGCGATTGCCCGCGTTCCAGCGCAAGACCGTGACCCCGACAGTGACCTGGGCCATCGCCTGACGGTGACCCATGTGGGCGCATTATCCCGTTCCGAGATCGACACAGCCCTTGATCACGGGACCCGCCGGGCGCAGGATCTGGCCGACCGCGGGCTGATCGCCGGTGCGGCGCTGTTTCTGCGTGGTGCCATGTGCAGCGTTGGCCTGCCGCGCCACAAAATTGAACAAGACCTGACCATAACTGGAAAGACCCCTGAGCATGCCTGACGTCGAGATCCGCAAGATCGCCACCGCGCTGGAAGAAATCTATCACGAAGGCGGCCCGCGCGCCGAAACCCCGGTGCGCCGCGCCGCCGCGTTGGCGGTGATCAAGAACCCGTTTGCCGGCAGCTATGTCGAAGACGTGCAATCGTTTATGAAGGATCTCGAACCGCTGGGCCTTGAGCTGGCGCAGCGGTTGGTAACCATGCTGGGCGGTGATCCCAAGGTGGTGCAGGGCTATGGAAAAGGCTCGATCGTCGGTGCCGCAGGCGAGATTGAGCATGGCGCGCTGTGGCACGCGCCCGGCGGCTATGCCATGCGCGACGTGCTGGGCGGGGCCAAGGCGATTGTCCCCTCGGCGAAAAAGGTTGGTGCGGTGGGCACCCGGCTGGACGTGCCGATCACCCATATCGACGCCTCATATGTGCGCAGCCATTTCGATTCGATGGAAGTGGGTCTGAACGATTCCCCCCGCGCGGACGAGTTGGTCTTTGTGCTGGTGATGACAACGGGTGCGCGGGTCCACGCGCGTATGGGCGGTTTGGCGGCAGACGCCATCAAGGGTGAGGATGGATTGAGATGAGCGCAGAAATTCGCAAGATCGCCGTCTGGGTCGAAGAAACGCATCGCGAGATCGGGCGCGACATCTCTCCTCCGACGCGCAAAGCGGTGGCCGTGGCGGTCATCACCAACCCCTTTGCGGGCAGTTACACCGAAGATCTGGCACCGCTGATGGATATTGGTGCGGAACTGGGTGGCTTGCTGGGTGACCGCTGTGTCGCGGCGCTGGGAATCACTTCGGCGCAGGCGGAAAGCTATGGCAAGGCCGCGATGGTTGGCGAAAATGGTGAACTGGAACACGCCGCAGCAATCCTGCATCCCAAACTTGGCGCACCTTTGCGCAAAGCGGTGGAAAAAGGGGCGGCTCTGGTGCCGTCCTCAAAAAAGATGGGCGGGCCGGGGCAGGTTCTGGACGTGCCGTTGGGGCACAAGGATGCCGCATATGTGCGCAGCCATTTTGACGGCATCGAAGTACGCCTGAACGATTCCCCGCGTGCGAATGAAATCATGGTCGCTGTGGCCGTGACCGATTCCGGGCGCCCATTACCGCGTGTCGGCGGGCTGACCCATGCCGAGGCTGAAGGCAAAGACGGGCTGCGTTAGGTACGAATAAAGTCGCGCCTACCTAAAGTTTGTCCAGCAGGGACAGCAGGCGTGACAATTCCCGTGCCGTCAGGTTGGTCGAGGTTTCGGCAGAAATCTCTTGGGCTGTGCTGATGGCCTGACCTGCAAAGGCCAGCCCGGCCTCGGTCAGCGAAATGTCCAGCCGCCGCATGTCCGTACTGGACGGGCGGCTGATCACCAACCCTTTGACACGCAACCGGTCAACAACCCCCTTGGTGGTTGCGGCATCCATCCCAACAAGGCGCCCCAAGTGGTTCTGAGACAAGGATTCCAGGTCGCGCAGCTTGGACAATACGGCGAATTGTGTCGGCGTTACCTCGGGCATCCGGCGTGCAAAAATCTCAAGATGCTTCTGGTTGGCCAGCCGCAACTTAAACCCGATCTGCTCGTCCAGACGATAGGGTGCTGTGTCGGTTTCGATGGGGCCGTCTGATGCGGTGTCAGTCATGCAAATGGGTCCGGATTTCGTTTGACTCGGGGATAGTTTCACGGAACCGCCGGAGCGTCCACCGCAGAAAACCTGAAAAACAGACGTCGAAAATTTTGTTTGACAACGAACAATAATTTGGTGCCGTATTGATCCAGTGAGGCACCGCGCCAAACGGCCTATACCTTGGGTTGCAGGCGACGCTGATAGCGAAAGGAAGGCAGATGCCATTCATCCGAAACGCCTGGTACGTCGCCGGTTGGTCCCGCGACTTTGGCGACGATCTGGTGGCCCTGACCATCACCGGCCAGACGCTGGTGATGTACCGGACATCGACCGGCGAGGTTGTCGCGCTCGAGGATCGCTGCCCGCACCGCCAACTGCCTTTGTCCAAAGGCAAGCGCATCGGCGACACGATCCAGTGCGGCTATCACGGCATGACATTTAACGGCCAGGGCAAATGCACCCGTGTACCGGGGCAGGACAACCTGCCTGCGTCGGCCTATGTCGACGCCTACGCCGTGCATGAAAGGCACGGAATCGTCTGGATCTGGATGGGCGATCCAACATTGGCTGACACCGATACCGTGTTTGATTTGCCCGAATTCTCGGACCCTGCCTGGCACGCGCATCAGGGTGAAGGGCTGCATATTGAGGCAAACTATCTCAATGTTGCTGAAAACCTGGTTGATCCCGCCCACGTGAGCTTTGTCCATCCTACCACGCTGGGCAACGCCAGCAGTGAAAACGTCCCGGTGCATGTCAGCACCCAAGGCAAAGCCATCGTTGCCTGGCGCTGGATTCGCGATGCGCCCCCCATTGGGTTCTTTCAGAAATTCGGCGGATTTTCCGGCAACGTTGATCGCTGGCACTATTATTATCTGCATTTGCCCAGCACGGCAGTGATTGATTTTGGCAGTGCCGATGCCGCGCTGAACCTGCCCGAGGATGACCGCAACAAGGGGGTGCGCATCTTTGCGCTGCACTTTGTCACCCCGGTAACCGAGGATTATACCATCGACCACTGGATGCATCTGCGCAACACGGCGGTGGGTGACGAAGCAGCCTCTGGCCAGATGGACGCGATGTTCAAGATCGCCTTTGCCGAGGACAAAGAGATCCTCGAAGCATGCCATGCCGAAGAAAAGCGTCCACAGAAACGCAAGCCGATCCGCATCGCCATCGACAAGGGCCCAAATGTCTACCGCAAACGGATTCGCGATCTGGTCGAAGCGGAAACGACCGAAGATCTCGGAGAACCTGTTGCGCCGACCTTCATTCAACACGAATGATGCAATAAGAACAAAAGCTCCACAGAGAGGAATTAAGATGAACCGCAAGACTTTCCTGAATGGCCTGATGTCAGGCGCAGCCCTGGCCGTGGCCGGTCTGCCTGCCCTGGCGCAGGACACGATCAAAATTGGCGAAATCAACCATTACAAACGCATGGCCGCCTTTGCCGAGCCCTATAAGCAGGGGATCGAGCTGGCCGTCGGTCAGATCAACGACGCCGGCGGTGTGCTGGGCAAGCCGCTGGAATTCATCTTTCGCGACGATCAGGGCGATCCCGGCGAAGCGATCAAGATCGCAGAAGAACTGATGACCCGCGACGGCGCCGTGATGCTGACCGGGTCGATTCTGTCGAATGTCGGTCTTGCGATTGCGTCGCTCGCCGCCGAAAAGAAATACATCTATCTCGCGTCCGAGCCGCTGGCCGATGCCGTGGTCTGGGAGAATGGCAACGACTACACCTTCCGTCTGCGGTCTTCGACCTACATGCAGGCCGCAATGCTGGCGGAAGAGGCCGCCAAGACTGACGCCGTTAAATTCGCAACCATCGCGCCCAACTATGCCTATGGAAAAGATGCGGTTGCGGCGTTCAAGAAAACGCTGACCGCGCTCAAACCCGAAGTGGAATTTGTGACCGAGCAATGGCCGGCCCTGTTCAAGATAGACGCCGGCGCCGAGGTTCAGGCGCTGGAGCGGGCCAAGCCCGACGCGATCTACAACGTCACCTTTGGCACCGATCTGGCCAAGCTGGTGCGCGAGGGTGGCACGCGCGGCGTATTTGAAGGCCGCACCGTGTTGGGTCTGCTGTCGGGCGAGCCGGAGTATCTTGATCCGCTGGGCGATGAGGCACCTGAGGGCTGGATCGTCACCGGCTACCCCTGGTACGATTTTCCCGAAGGCGCGAACCTTGATTTCGTCAATGCCTATAAGGCAGCGTATGACGATTACCCGCGTCTGGGATCGATCGTTGGCTACATGACCGCGCAGAGCATTGCGACTGTCATCGCCAAGGCCGGCTCGACCGAAACCGAAGAAATCCGCGCCGCCTTTGCTGATCTCAACGTGGATACGCCAATGGGAACGATCACCTATCGCGCGCTAGATCACCAGTCGACGATGGGGGCCTTTGTCGGCAAAACCGCGATCAAGGATGGCGCCGGTGTCATGGTCGACTGGACCTACAAAGACGGTGCCGACTATTTGCCGAGCGATGACGAAGTGCGCGCGATGCGCCCGCAGTCCAACTAAGCAGACCGTGCCCCGGTGTTCGCACCGGGGCCACACCTGCCACTGTCACGCTGCGCGACATCGTGCCGGTGCGTGACATCCGCAAACTTTCCTACAGGATGTATTCATGGGCCTTGTCCTTGCACAGATATTGACCGGGCTTGCCAACGCGAGCGCCCTTTTCATGGTCGCTTCGGGCCTGTCGTTGATCTTTGGCGTGACCCGCGTCGTCAACTTTGCGCATGGGTCGTTCTACATGCTGGGGGCCTACATCGGTGTCACGCTGATGGATGTTCTGCCCGGTTCTGTCGGTTTTTGGGGCGCAATCCTGTTGACCGGCGTCATCGTCGGGCTGATCGGCGTAATTGTCGAAATTTGCGTGCTGCGTCCGGTCTACCGCGCACCGGAGTTATTCCAGCTGGTTGCGACCTTTGGCGTCATTCTGGTCATTCAGGATCTTGTGCTGATGATCTGGGGCGCCGAGGACCGGCTTGGCCCGCGTGCGCCGGGGTTGCGCGGCATCGTGCGGATCATGGGTGAACCGGTGCCGCAATATGACCTTGCGCTGATCGCGATGACGCCGTTTGTTGCCTTTGCCCTGTGGTACCTGATCACTCGCACCCGCGTTGGCGTGCTGGTCCGCGCCGCGACGCAGGACCGCGAGATGGTCGGCGCGCTTGGCGTCAATCAGGCGTGGTTGTTCACCGGGGTCTTTTTCCTGGGCTGTGCGCTGGCAGGTCTGGGTGGCGCGGTGCAACTGCCCAAAGGTGGTGCCGATCTGCTGATGGATTTCAACATCCTCGCGTCGGTCTTTGTTGTCGTGGTGATTGGCGGCATGGGATCGCTGCCGGGTGCCTATCTGGCGGCAGTGCTGATTTCTGTGCTGAACGTGTTTGGCGTGACGTACCTGCCGCAATCGACGCTGGTGCTGATGTTCGTGGTGATGGTGGCTGTGCTGATGGTGCGGCCCTACGGCCTGCTGGGCCGCGAAGAGATTGCCGGCGAACACGGTCAGGTCGGCGAACCCGAACGCCCGATCCGCCCGGCCGGTCCGCGGGCGCGGATGCTGGTGGTGGCTGGGTTGGCTTTGCTGGCGCTGGTGCCAGTGTTCGGGTCCAGCTTTGCCTCGGTTCTGATCACCGATATCCTGATATTCTGCCTCTTTGCCGCGTCACTGCATTTCCTACTCGGGCTTGGCGGGTTGGTGTCGTTCGGCCACGCCGCCTTCTTTGGCGGTGGCGCCTATGTTGCAGCACTGCTGGTGACGTATGCCGATACCCCGATGGAGCTGGCGCTGGTTCTCGCGCCGTTGGGGGCAGGGCTGTCAGCGGTGATCATCGGCTGGGTCTGCCTGCGCCTGACAGGCGTGTATTTTGCCATGCTGACGTTGGCCTGCGCACAATTGCTATGGTCGCTGGTATTCCAGTGGGGCGACGTGACCGGCGGCGATGACGGGCTGGTCGATATCTGGCCGTCAGATTGGGCAAATTCACCGTCGGTCTATTTCTACCTGACCCTCGTGATCACCGTGGGCGGCATGTTGCTGCTGCGTCAGGCCGCGCATGCGCCGTTCGGCTACGCCCTGCGCGCCGCGCGTGACAGCACCCGCCAGGCCGAAGCCACCGGCATCGACACCAAGCGGGTGCAATGGGTCGCGTTTGCCTTTGCCGGTGCGATGGCGGGGGTCGCCGGCGGACTGTTCGTATTTTCCAAGGGCAGCATTTTCCCGAACGAACTGGACATCGCCCGCAGCTTTGATGCGCTGATTGTCGTGTTCCTGGGTGGCGTGAAAACCCTGTCAGGCGGTATCGTTGGCGGCGCCTTTCTTGAGGGGATCAAAGATTACCTGACGCGTTTCGAATACTGGCGACTGGCGCTTGGCTTGATGATCATCGCCGTGGTGATCCTGGCACCCGATGGCATTGTCGGCAGCCTGCGTAAACTGACTGACCGCATGGGCCTGACCCGAATGGAGGATGAACGATGACACCGGTTCTGGCGGTCTCTGATCTGACCAAACGCTTTGACGCGATCACCGCTGTGGATGGCGTGTCCTTTGAACTGGGCAAGGCTGAACTGCTGGCGCTGATCGGTCCCAATGGCGCGGGCAAAAGCACCTGTTTCAACATGCTCATGGGGCAGCTTAAACCCAGCGCCGGGACGGTTGTGCTGAACGGCACCGACATCACCGGCAAACGCCCGCGCAATATCTGGCGGCGCGGCGTCGGGCGAACGTTTCAGATCACCGGCACCTACCAGTCGATGACCGTGATCGAGAATGTGCAGATGGCGCTAATCTCGCACCATCGCAAGGTGTTTTCGCTGCGGGCGCGGGCGCGCGATTTGTATCGTGCCGAGGCAATAGGCTTTCTTGACCTTGTTGGCATGGCGGATCAGGCGGAGCGTCACTGTGCCGTGCTGGCCTACGGCGATCTCAAACGGTTGGAGCTGGCGATCGCGCTGAGCCATGATCCTACCCTGTTGCTGATGGACGAACCGACGGCGGGCATGGCCCCGTCCGAACGAATTGCACTGATGCAGCTGACAGCTGATATCGTGCGCGATCGGGGTGTGTCGGTGCTGTTTACCGAACACGACATGGATGTGGTCTTTGCCCATTCCCATCGGATCATGGTGCTGAACCGCGGGCAGTTGATTGCCAACGGCAGCGTGTCCGAAATCCGCAACGATCCGCGGGTCCAAGAGGTATATCTGGGCGGCGGCACGCTGTTCAACAAGGATGAGGCGCAGGCAGATGCTTGAACTTTCGGGAATCAACGCCTTTTACGGCAAGGCGCATGTTCTGAGCGATCTGTCGTTCGATATGGCGCGCGGGCAGGTGGTGGCGCTGTTGGGGCGCAATGGCGCGGGCAAGACCACGACGATGAAATCGATCATGCAGCTTGTGCGCCCGCGCGGTGGCTCCGTCCGGTTCGAAGGGGTCGATCTGGTCGGCCTGGCCCCGCACAAGGTGGCCAAGCTGGGCCTTGGCTATGTACCCGAAGAGCGACGGATTTTTACCGATCTCACGGTTCTGGAAAACCTCGAAGTCGGGCGCCAGCCGCGACGCCAAGGCACCACCTTCTGGACCGAGGATATGTTGTTCGATCTCTTTCCCAACCTCGCCGAACGGCGGTCCAACCGGGGCAAGGCACTGTCGGGTGGCGAACAGCAGATGCTGACCATCGCCCGAACGCTGATGGGCAATCCCAGCCTCGTCTTGCTCGACGAACCGTCCGAAGGGATCGCGCCGGTGATCGTCGAACAGATGGCCCGCGCAATTCTGCAACTCAAGAGCGAGGGGCTGACAGTGCTGTTGTCGGAACAGAACCTTCATTTTGCCAAAGCTGTCGCGGACGAGGCGGTGATCATCGAACACGGCACCCAGAAATTCGCCGGCACTATTGCGGATCTCGATGCGCGGCCCGAAGTGCGGGACGCCTATTTGTCGGTCTGAAACGTCATCTGGCCCCAGCAGCACATTGTTTCGCCGGGGAAATCCAGCGTTCTACTCGGCTGCAATCTCAATCACCGGTTCCATCTCGCTGAATCTTAGGTCTGACAGGTGGCACTTGATCTGATGCCCCTCAGCGACCATGCGCACGGGCGGCACCTCGGTTTCACAAAGATTGCCGTCGACCTGCGATTTCCAGCGGCAGCGTGTCTGGAACGGGCAGCCCGGTGGCGGGTTCATGGCTGACGGGATATCGCCCTCAAGCACAATATGCTTTTTCTTGACCCGCGTGTCGGCAATTGGCACGGCGGACAGCAGCGCCTCGGTATAGGGGTGATAGGGGGGCGAAAAAACCTGATCGGTTGTGCCCAATTCGACCACATGGCCCAGATACATCACCATCACCCGGTCGCTGAGATAACGCACGATGCTCAGGTCATGCGAAATGAACAACAGGGTTGTCTTGTGCTCGCGCTGAATCTCCATCAACAGATCTGTCACAGCGGCCTGCACCGAAACGTCCAGCGCCGACACGGGTTCGTCCGCAACCACGATCCGCGCATCGCCCGCAAAGGCACGGGCAATGCCGACACGCTGCTTCTGGCCGCCTGACAACTGACGCGGCATCCGTTCGGCAAATGCGCGCGGCAGTTTGACCAGGTCAAGCAGTTGCAGCATTCGCTCGCGGCGCTCGGACTCTGTATTGCCAACGCCAAAAATCTCAAGCGCGCGAATGATTTGCCGCCCGACGCTCATAGATGGGTTTAGCGTGTCAAACGGGTTCTGAAACACCATCTGCACATCGGCCACGGTCTTGGTGTCGCGCTTGTCGATCGGCGTCGTCTCAATATTGTGATTGTCGAGCAGGATCTCACCCGATGTTGCGGTCTCAAGCCCCATCAACACCTTGGCAAAGGTGCTCTTGCCGCACCCGGATTCCCCGACAATAGCCAAAGTCTCGGATTCGTGGGCTTCGAAACTCAGGGTTTCATTGGCTTTGACCACCTTGGTGGCACCCGATTTGCCAAACAGCGCATTGGCGCTGACCTCATAATACTTTCGAAGATCCTGCATCTTCAGGATCACTTTGCCGATCTCACCTTTTCGTTTGATATCAGCAAGCTGCGGCGCCGCGTTCCAGTCGATCTCTTTCACTCGCAGACAGCGGGTTTCATGTAGCTCATTTTCGGGCACCGGGACCATAAAGATATGCTTGGCATCGCAGCGCCCCTTGTCAAAGTAGTCACAGCGGGGGCCAAAATTGCAGCCTTCGGGGCGCTCATGCGGCAAGGGGAAATTACCCGGAATCGCAATCAGCGGGCGCGCATTCTTGTGGGCACCCGGCAGCGGGATCGACCGGAACAGCGCCTGCGTGTAGGGATGGCGCATGTTATCAAAGACATCGGTGATACTGCCGCGTTCGACCGCCTCACCGGAATACATCACGCATAGTCTGTCGCAGGTTTCCAGAACCAGCCCAAGGTTATGGGAAATGAACAGCATCGAGGTGCCGTATTTGCGCCCCAGATCTTTGACCAGTTCGACAATCGCCGCCTCGACAGTGACGTCAAGCGCAGTTGTCGGTTCGTCCAGGATCAGCAGCGCCGGTTCCGACATCAGCGCCATTGCAATGACAATGCGCTGCTGCTGGCCACCAGATAGCTGATGCGGGTAGGCGTCCAATATACGCCGAGGATCGGGCAGTTTGACATCAGTGACAACCTGCAACGCGCGGTCAAAGGCGTCCTGCTGCGACATGCCTTGATGGATCATCGGGACTTCCATCAGCTGCTGCCCGATCTTCATCGCCGGGTTGAGCGAGGCCATCGGTTCCTGATAGATCATAGCAATCTCGGACCCACGGATCTGGCGCAACTCCTCATGCGTCATCTGGCTCAGGTCGCGGCCTTTGAATTTGATCGACCCGCCGACGATACGGCCGTTTTTGCCTAGATCCTGCATCACGCCCAGCGCTACGGTACTCTTGCCGCAACCAGATTCGCCAACCAGCCCGACGGCTTCACCCGGCATTACCTTGACCGAGAAATCCATGACGGCGGGGATCTCCCTCAACCGGGTGAAGAAGGAAATAGAAAGCAATTCGATCTCAAGGATCGGTCCATCGTAACTGTCTTTCATCTTTCTCTCCCGGCTCATGGCAGGGTGTGACGGCCCCTGCTTCTTCTCTTTTCAAATACGCAAAAAGACGTCCACCACAGTCGCAGTGCTCAATCCTTGAGCGATTCTTCGCGCAGCCCGTCCGCCAGCAGATTCAGTCCCAGAACCAGCGACAGCAGCGACAGCGCTGGCACCAGCGCCGGGTGCAGATATATTGACAGCAGCTTGCGCCCCTCATTGATGGTGCTGCCCCAATCCGGGCTTTCGGGCGGCAGGCCCAGGCCAAAGAACCCCAAAGTGCCCAGCAGGATTGTGGTGTAACCGATACGCAGGCAAAAATCGACGATCAGCGGCCCACGCGCGTTTGGCAGGATTTCCCACAGCATGATGTACCACGGACCTTCGCCACGAGTCTGGGCGGCGGCAACATAATCGCGGGTCTTGATGTCCATGGTCAGGCCGCGCACGATGCGGAACACTGTGGGCGAATTAACAAACACCACTGACACAAACACCACCAAAATACCGCCCGGCACATCGAACAGATCGACAAATCCGGGGATCACCTGCACGGCAGACCCCACCTCCGAGATCAGAGACAGGTAAAGCCAGCCTAACACGCCCAATACGGAAATCATCAGCGGTGTCCGCACACCTGGCCGGGTATGATAGCGCGAATTCAGCAGGATTGCCGCGAACACTAGCGGAAATACGAACAGGAATGTCGCCATATAGTTGGGAATGCCGGTGGCGATGATCTCGGGCGTGACCAGCAGATAGAACAGCAGGATTACCGGAAACGCGAGGATCAGATTGGCCAGGAACGACAGCAGCGTGTCCAGCTTACCGCCATAATACCCGGCAGGCAGCCCCAGCGTGATCCCCACCATAAACGCAAACAGCGTCGCCAGCGGTGCGATCTGCACCACGACCCAGGCGCCAGTGACCATCCGGCTGAACACGTCACGGGCCAGGTTGTCCCCCCCCAGCAGAAAATAGGGATAGGCGTCATCGGCACCGCTGACCGGTGTGCCCGGCACCTTGTTCTTCATCGCGGTGATCTGTGCCAGGGGGTCATGGGTCACAATCATGTCGAGCGCGCCAAAGATGCCGGTAAAGACCCAGAACATCACCATGGCGAACCCAATCATCCCGATCAGGGAATCGAACAGCTTGCCATACAGGCCAAGGCGCCGCTTGAACATGATCGAGGTGACAAAGGTCAGCACCAGCGCGATCCAGACCGGGCTGAGTTGCAGCACGACGCGAAGGATAATCTCGGCCCAGTTGAGGGGTTCCATGTCCGTTCCTCCTTAGGATACGCTGATGCGTGGGTTGAGGTAGACATAGCCGATGTCGGAAATAAGTTGCGTCACCAACACCACGACAACCGAGACGACTGAAACCCCCAGAAGCAATTCAATGTCGTTGTTGCCGGCGGCCTGTACCAGCGTCCAGCCAAAGCCCTTGTAGTTGAACAATGTCTCGACGATCACCACGCCATTCAGCAGCCAGGGAAATTGCAGCATGATCACCGTGAAGGGCGCGATCAGCGCGTTGCGCAGGGCATGTTTCATGACGATATTCGAAAACGACACGCCCTTGAGCCGCGCGGTGCGGATATATTGCGCGGTCATCACCTCGGCCATCGACGCTCGTGTCATCCGGGCAATATAGCCCATGCCATACAGCGCAATGGTCAACACCGGCAGAAAGAAGTTGCCGAAATTGGCATCATCCATGGCGCTGGTGGCTGTGCCTTTAAACCATTTCAGACCAACGGCGGTTGAGCTGAAGACCGCGATCAGGATGACGCCGGACACATATTCCGGCGTGGCTGTGGTGGTGATGGCCACAGTCGACAGCACCCGGTCGGTGCGCGACCCTTCGCGCATGCCGGCCAGCACCCCCAAAAGCAGGGCTGACGGCACCATCAACACCATGACCCAGAACATCAGTTTGGCGGTGAGACCAAGCCGCGTTGCGACGATGCTGCTGACATCATCCTTGAACACCGACGAAAGGCCCCAGTCGCCCTGCAGGACACCGCAATAGCTGCGCGCCTCATCTGCAGGCTGACCGGGTTCAGCGCAACGCGCGCGGGTTGCATCATCGGTGCCGGTGATTACATAGCCGGGCACTACGCCCAGCCATTGGCCATATTTCGACAATGTCGGCTGCAAATAGCCGCGGTTGCCCAGCCATGTCGCGACCTGTTCATCGGTCATGCGGAAATTGCCCTGGCTCTTGGCCAGTTTTTCCAGATTGGGGTAAAGGTTGGTCAGGGCAAAGACGATAAAGGTCAGTGCGAGCGCGGTCAGGATCATCACCCAGAGCCGCCGCAATATGAACAGTCCCATTTATACCCCCGTGGAGTGAAACGCGCGGGGTTGATCCCCGGTCTGGTCGGTGGCCCGGCGTGCCGGGGAAACCGGAGGAGTGCAACGCACCCCTCCGGTCAGGGTTTAGGCCGCGAAACCCAGCTTGTAGACGTGGATCTCAAAGCTTGGGTGCATTTCGGCACCGATGACACCCGGCGCGAAATGACGATAAAGCGAGCGCCAGTAAGGCTGAATAACCACGGCATCGTTTTGCAGGATCGTCTCGATCTCTACCATCACCTCGCGACGTGCATCGGCATCGGCAATCGACATTGCCGCGTTCAGTTTGGCGTCGAATTCGGGGTTAGAATAGCCCGCTTCGTTCCAGGCTTCGCCGGTGCGGTAGGCCAGTGCAATCACCTGCACACCCAGCGGGCGGTGGTTCCATTCGGTAATCGACAGCGGATATTTAGCCCAGTCGTTCCAAAAGGTCGATCCCGGCAGCACCGTACGTTTCACGTTGATCCCCGCGTCGCGCATCATCGCGGCAGCGGCATCACCGGTGTTCTTGGTGAACCCGTCATCAAGCGTGATCAACTCGTGTTCGAAATCCGCCATTCCGGCTTCTTCGAGCAGGGCGACCGATCCATCGGGGTCATATTTGGGCCGACCGATATCGGCATATTCCGGATGGACCGGCGCGACGTGGAAGTTGTCAGCCTGAACACCCAGCCCCGCATAGCCCAGTTCCAGACAGACCGCATTGTCGACGGCCTGCATCAACGCCTGACGTACCTTCAGATCGGCATAGGGCGGCGTATCTCCGACCAGCGTTTGCTGGTTAAATCGCAGAGCAACAGTCGCACCCGTCACAACTTCGGATTTTTCCCAGCCGATAGCATCGCCGATCTCAATGAATTCGTTGACGTTCTCATAGAGCATGTCAACTTCTTCGGATTCGACCGCCGCAATCCAGGCCGACGGGTCGGTGCCGTAGTCGATGAATTCGATCTTATCGAGATATGCCCCGCCGATCCCTTCGGCGTCGGTGCCCCACCAGGTGTGATCGGGTTTTTTGACCAGCACGCCTTTGACGCCAACCTCGAGCGATTCCGGAAAATACGGCCCGGTGCCGATCGGGTCGGACAGCATGGTGTCCGGGTTAAAGCTGGAATGCACCACGGCGGCGGGATAGTCTGCCATGCCAACAACAATCGAAATGTCAGGCGCCGGCAGCTTGAGGGCGACGGTCAGATCGTCCACCTTGGTGGCTGCACCTTCGAGCAGCTTGTTGGTGTTGGGGTCGACAATCACGGCCATACGCCCGGCCATCGAATTGCCCTCGACATCCTTGTCGCACCAGTAGTCCAGCATCCGGATCACATCATCAGCGTTGAAGGCGTCGCCATTGCTCCAGGTGACACCGGGACGGACATGCAGGACGTATTCAGTGGCGTCGTCGTTGGTTTCCCAGCTTTCGATCAACATGCCGCGCAGGCTGCCGTCACGGTTGTATTCAACCATGTATTCGAGCCACCCACGGGTAAAGTTCGAAATTTGCGTCCAATCCATGGTCCGCGGATCCTTGAGCGCCCGCACCTGCTGCTGAATCCGCATGGTACCGCCGCTCTGTACATGTGCCGCTGCCTGAGCAGGAGAGCCAAGACCACCCAGCGCATAGGCCGCTGACGCGCTGACGCCCAACGCGGTGACACGTGTCAGGAATTCGCGCCGGTCGATCTGACCCGCCCTGAGTTCGTTTGCATACATCCGGGCGGCGGGGTGCACCTGCCGGGTGGGTTTCGTGTGCGTCATCTTGTTCTCCCTGTGACACATAAAATAGTTTGGGGGCTTGCGATGTGATTTGGCGTTGGCCGACTGCCTTTGGTTGTCTTTCACCCGGCGCAGCCCCTCTTGTTAGGTATTCGGCACCAGAAAGACTGGGGCGTCAACGACTGCATTCGGCATTCTGGGGTACGTTAGCGACATGAATCCCATTCAAAAGCGACACCTGTCATTGTGCAACCCAATTATTTGTAAACGGTGATCCGACACTGCCGGTATCTGGCGCAAAATTCTTCAGCGGGTCGGCTGCCCAAGGCTGTGTTTGCGCAAGGCGCTGGGGGTCAGCCCGGTGTGGGTCTGGATAAAGCGCGTGAAATAAGCCGCCGAATGAAAGCCCAGATCACTGGCAATTTCGCGGATTGCGGGCGCGGGGGCAGAGAGCAGCAGCCGCGCCTCGTAGAGCCGCCGTTCGACCAGCATTTCGGAAGCCGTCTTGCCACAGGCCGCACGGCAGACGCGGGTCAGATGTGTCGGAGTAACATCCAACGCCGCAGCATAATCCGCCATCACCCGGTCGGTTCGAAAGTCGCGCACCAGATCCAGCACGAAACGCCGCACCAGACGGTGTGCTGCAGTGTCCTTGGGCAGGTCGATTGCTCCTGCCACCATCTGGCGTTGCAACCAGACCGCGATAAGCCGCACATGCGCCTCAAGCGCGTCCTGCAACAATGGGCGGTCTCGGGTGATTTCGCGTTGCATCGCCTCGATCTCGGCCAGGATTTCGGCCTGAGCCAGGCTGTCGCGGATCCGCAGATGCAACGCTTGCTTTGGCAGTCGCGCGATCAGACCCGGAGGACTGGTGACCACCTGCGCAAAGCTCTGTGGTCCAAGGTCAACGGACCACAGCGTCCCCGCAGGCAGAAACACCGCGTTATGGGTGCCGATGCCACGCCGTACCCCGTTCATGATGACGCGGCCCTGGCCTTTGGTCACCCAGATCAGCAGATCATCATGACGATCGTGCAACGTGCTCAGTTTCCACGGGGCGCCCAGACCCAACTGTACCAGTGTCATACTGCGGAATTTACGGGTGTCGTGCCGACCCATCCCCGCACTTCGGTCACGCAGAAAGGCGGGCAGGGTGCTCATGCCCTCAGGGCCTCGGGGGACAGGCTGTGCCAGGCTTTCATCCGCGCGCGAAACCATGTGCGCTGGCGTTTGGCAAATTGCCGTGTGGCGATGGTGGCCCGGTCCTGCGCCTCGGCCAGAGTGATCTCGCCGCGCAGATGAGCAATCAACTCGGGGGCGCCGATAGCACGGGCGGAGGGGCGCATGGGGTCGTAGTCGGCCAGATTGGCACGGGCCTCATCCAGCGCGCCGTCACGAATCATCCTGGAAAACCGCTGCTCGATGCGCGGGGTCAGCCAGTCCTTTGGCGCGTCGATCAACAACGACGTTGCCTGGTCGAGCGGCAAAAGCGGCGGTGGCGTGTCGTCCTGCCATTGCGCGATCGACCGTCCGGTGGCGTGCTGCACCTCCCAGGCGCGCTGGACACGCATCGGGTTGGCTGTGTCAATCCGGGCGCGGGTGTCGGCGTCCAGATCGCTCAGCAGATTCACCAGCCCGTGACTGCGCAGCAGCGCGTCCGCCTTGGCCCGGATTTCCGCCGGAGTGGCCGGAATCGGCGCCAGACCTTCAGTCAGCGCGGTCAGATATAGCCCGGTGCCGCCAATGATGATCGGCCGTAACGGACCCGCAATAATCGGCTCGACTTCGCGCAACCAGTGTCCAACAGAATAGGCCTGATCCGCCCCGATATGACCATACAACGCATGCGGCGCACGCGCCTCGTCGGCCACAGAAGGACGGGCGGACAGTACGCGCCAGCTGTCATACACCTGCAACGCGTCAGCGTTGACAATCACACCGCCCTGCGTCTCGGCGATGCGCAGGGCCAGTTCGGATTTGCCGCAGGCGGTGGGGCCTGCGATCAACACCGGCCTACCGGGGTCAAGCGCCTCTGTCGGATACATCAGGGGTCCTTTGGTTCAGCGCAACATGCAGCCTTCGGGCGACGTTAGGTTCATTTGGGCAACTGCGCCCGGTTGGCATTGCCCCGTCCCTGGTTTTCCGCCAAATATGCCCACGATCCTGTACCGAGGCGAGACGGAGCGCAACATGGCTGACACATCCCCCAAAATCGTGACCGACAAGAGTGCATACAAACGTGTGATGCTGAAAATCTCGGGTGAGGCGCTGATGGGCGATCAGGGCTTTGGCCTGCATCCGCCAACCGTGGAGCGCATCGCACGCGAGGTCAAGTCGGTCCACGATATGGGTGTCGAGATCTGTATGGTTATTGGCGGCGGCAACATCTTTCGCGGGCTTCAGGGGTCGGCCCAGGGAATGGAGCGCACCACCGCCGATTACATGGGGATGCTGGCCACAGTGATGAACGCGCTGGCGATGCAGTCGTCGCTGGAAGAGCTGGGGGTCTTTACCCGCACGATCAGCGCCATTCCGATGGATCAGGTTTGCGAGCCGTATATTCGCCGTCGCGCCGTTCGCCATCTTGAGAAGAAGCGCGTCTGCATTTTTGCCGCCGGCACCGGCAACCCCTATTTCACCACTGACACCGCCGCGACCCTGCGTGCCAATGAAATGGCCTGTCAGGCGATCTTCAAGGGAACCAAGGTGGATGGCGTCTATGACAAGGACCCGATGAAACACGACGACGCCGTGCGCTATGACAATGTGAGCTATGACGATTGCCTTGCCAAGCACCTCAAAGTCATGGACGCGAGTGCCATCGCGCTGGCGCGCGACAACAATCTGCCGATCATCGTCTTTTCGCTGGACGAACCGGGCGGTTTTCGCGGAATTCTGGCGGGCAAAGGCACGTATACACGGGTGCATGGGTAGGCTTGTTGCAGCGCGACACCTGATTGGGTGCATAGCCACCCACGCTCACCATGATTTCCGGTTTCTACGACGTTTCCTCGGTCGTGAGGCGCAGATTGAGCGGTCCTGGATGGGGCAAGAGATAACGCTTGCCAGCGGTTGATCGCCAGAGTAGTGAAGCCGTGTTGCGGGTATGGTGTAGTGGTAGCGCGCCGGCTTCCCAAGCCTGAAGTGCGGGTTCGATTCCCGCTACCCGCTCCAAATCATGTGTTAAGTAATTAATATTAAGCTAAATTACGAAAGGGTGGTCGCCCAACCCGCCCAAAACCCCGCCATCAATAACGCGCTTCCAATTCGTACCAACCTAAGCCCGAAACTGGTGGCTCTTTGAACCGAACTGGCCAGAAATGTTGCTGGTGCGTTGGGTGCCAGCCTCCATCGATTTCAAACCCTCAAGCGCCCGATCGGTAGCCAATACAGGGCATCGTTCAAATGCCTGCCTTCGTTCAAGACACCGGTTACGACCAGTTCTTGGGTGATTATCATCGCCGTCTCCGGCGCATAGTGTGCCGTGTTGCTGTCAGCCAAGTCATTCAGCGTTTTGCTGATGTAGAAAAGGGTTTCCATGGGAACTTTGGGCAAGGCTTCAAAATTGTCCGTCGTCAGAGTTTTTTTGAGTCCAAGAGCTCTCTAAACTAAGAGAGATTCTGGCGCATCTGGTTGCTTTGATTATGCGGCGCGCTGGCCGCCTTGATTGCAATGAAGGCCGGGCTGGTGATCAGGTCATGCGCCTTCAGCGCGCGATCGACCGAAGCCTCTGATACAAAGTAGCTTTCGTGGTCTGTGAAGGTCACCGCCAGTTCCCCCGGCGACAGCTCCGTCTGCGTCAAAGCCAGTGTGACGACTTTACGCCGCACCTCATCAGGGATGCGATTCCAGACGTGTTTTGGCTTGGGAGATTGGTCCTGCAGCCCGGCTTCGTCACGCTGCAGATACTGAATGCCGTTGTCCGTGAGAAGGGTGTGGACCTGATAGGGTACGGCCTCGAGTATGTGCTGCAGGAACTCCCAGGCAGTGCGCCTGTCTCCGGATCATGCTTCGCATAACCCTGCCGGGCAGTGGGATCGCTGTGTTGCAACTCTGACGGCGTACATGCCCTCTCATGGTTTACTTTGCAAACCACTGCCGGGTGGACAGTACGTGGCGCTCCCGTGACGAACTTGTCCCATATGCCTTCCTTCCATTCCTCAGAAAGGATCGCACCATCAAACCATGGGACCAAACACATAAGAAACCCGCCTCATCATGACCTCAAGATGACTCTGTTGGGCAAATCGGGTTTGGGATTTTCCCGGTGAATCCAGCGTGATAGCTGTGGGACATGAGCAGACCATCACCCCCGTCCTACAAGATCAAGAACTGGCGGGCCTACAACGAAGCGCTCAAGCGCCGGGGCTCGCTGACGATCCACTGACCGGGATAAAGGTGGAGGGCGAAGGGGAGTGGAATGCCCGCAAGCATCCCTCTCATCGGAACTGCGTTTCGACTGCCGGGCAGTGGGTGGCACCAAGCGCCGCGTCTGGCGCAAGGTCCACCTCGGGATAGATGAGAAAACACTGGAAATCCGAGCGGTCGAGTCCACCAGAAGCGATATCGGGGACGCGCCCATGCTGCCGGAACTGCTGGACCAGATCCCGCCCGATCAGGAGATCGGCAGCGTTACCGCAGACGGTGCCTATACGATACACGCAAGTGCCACCATACCATCGCCGAACGGGGCGCCCATGCCGTGATCCCGCCCCGCAAGAATGCCAAGCCCTGGACCCCAGATACGGCCGGAGCGGTTGCGCGTAACGAGGCCCTCCGGGCATCGAAATATCTCGGCCGCGCGCTTTGGCCAAAATGGAGTGGCTACCACCGCCGAAGTCGCGTCGAGACGAAGATGCACTGCTTGAAACTGCTGGGCCAACGGCTGATGGCACGGGCCCCTGAACGTCAGGTTGCCGAGCTTCAGGTCCGTGTTGCCGTCATGAACGGCTTCACCGCGCTCGGCATACCCGTCACAGAGGCCGCGGGATAAGTGTGTCTGGGGAAAGGGGAGGTTTGGCCGCCACCCGATTTACGCAACACAGTCATCTCAGAGAGGTCTGTGCACGATTGGCTTTTGGTTCAACAGCGTGGTTTTCTGACGCTCCAAAAACCGTGGACAGGGAAAAAACCGTGAGAATATTGCATTCTATGAAGATGCACTGCAGAAGGCCTCATCCGAAGCCCAAGCGTGGATCATAGAGCGGGACAGATTGCGAAATGAGGTAATCAAACTCAATAAAATCATCGAGATTTCTAGTAGAAACGGCAATGCCATCACTAGCGATTTTAGCGCAAAATATTTAGTGCCCGAGAGAAGAGAACTATGACACCAGCAGCACGGATTAACGCCGCAATTGGTTTAATCGATTATATCCAATCGGGAGAACTAGCCGATAGGGCCCTAGCAAACTGGGGGCGCAACAATCGGTACGCTGGTTCAAAGGATAGGGCCGCAATCGGGGATATTTTATTTGATGTGCTTAGGAATATGCAGAGCTTTTCTGAGATCGGCGGAGGCCAGACAGGGCGGGCGCTTTTACTCGGTTATGTTCGGGCGTCGGGGCAAGATCCAGAAACCATCTTCGGAGTAGATGGTTATGCACCACCAAAGCTGAGTGATGATGAACGTATTTCAGGTATAATAGAGGGCTTTGTTGCTAGCGAAAGTGCTGACTTTCCAGATTGGATTTGGCCCGAATTAGTCCGATCCTATGGCGACAAAGCTGCGGCGATTACCCAGGCTTTGAGAATCAGGGCACCCATCTATCTTCGCGTAAATCTTTCGAAATTGAATCGGGGTGATGCTATCGATTCACTCGCTACCGAAGGAATAATCGGGCAGATCAGTCCGTTGTCGCCATCTGCTGTTCAAGTTTTGGAAGGGGCGCGGAAGATCCGTAACTCAACGTCATTCCTAAATGGTGAGGTCGAGCTGCAGGATGCATCATCCCAAGCGGTTGCTGACTTGGTCCCACTGCAAACAGGACAAAAGCTGCTTGATTTTTGCGCTGGGGCAGGAGGCAAGGTCTTGGCCGTGGCTGGACGCGTTTCTGGAGTTTTCTACGCCCATGATGTAGACGCACGTAGAATGAAAGATTTACAGCCAAGAGCCTCAAGAGCTGGCACGTCTGTCAAACAGGTTTCCATTGAAAGTCTAGTCCACGGATCACAATTCGACACTGTTCTCGTTGATGCTCCCTGTTCCGGCAGCGGGTCATGGCGCCGTGATCCGCAAGGGAAGTGGTTATTGAACCAAGAAAAGCTTGATCAAGTCATTCAGCGACAACAAGAAATATTTGACCAAGTTTCCGCACTAGTTAGGCCTCAAGGCCACCTTGTCTATGCGACATGCTCGCTATTCCAACGGGAGAACGAATTTCAAGTAGAGAAATTTTTGGATCACAATAAGGATTTCTCCCTTTTGTCAGACCACCATTTTACGCCCCTGGAGGGTGGTGATGGATTTTATTGTGCTGTCCTTTGCAGGAATTAAGAGCCGACATTCCCGAGTAGAACGCAGACCGGCTGACGGTTGCGGCCATTTTGCTCAGCGATCAAGCTTATTGGTCGCGCTGAGCCGTGGTTTGGGCATGTGACGAGCGGTTTGAGCGTGATTTATTGGTAATCCCCCGGTAATCCCCCCCGAAAGTAAGGGGCTGCGGAAGTAGAATTTTCTCGGCAAGATGCATGAGGAGATTCAGATGAAGATGACGAGATACAGTGAGCCGCAGATCCTTGCGATCCTGCGCCAGGCCGAAGGCGGTGTTCCGGTGGCCGAGCTTTGCCGCGAACATGGTATGAGCACAGCGTCCTTTTACAAATGGCGGGCGAAGTATGGCGGGATGGATGCTTCAATGATCGCGCAGACCAAGGCGCTTGAAGACGAGAACCGACGCCTGAAGAAGATGTTCGCAGAGTTGAGCATGCAGAACGAGTTGCTGAAGGAAGCCCTTGGAAAAAAGTGACTGGGCCATCTCAGCGACGAGAGATGGCCGCAACGGCGGTAGAGCGACGCGGGGTCAGTGTCGCCGTGGCGTGCCGCACCTTTGGGGTTAGCGAGACCTGCTATCGCTACAGCCCGCTTCTGAGCGATGAGAACGAACAGATTGCCGATTTGCTTGTCGGGCTGACGGATACGAGGAAGACTTGGGGCTTCGGACTTTGCTATCTGCACCTGCGCAACGTCAAAGGTCATCCGTGGAACCATAAGCGGGTCTATCGCATCTATTGCGCGCTGGAACTGAACCTGCGGATTAAGCCCCGCAAACGGCTAAAGCGGGATAAACCCGACGCGCTGGCGGTACCCGAGGCCCCCAACATGACCTGGTCGATGGACTTTATGGCCGACAGGCTGAGCGACGGTCGTCAGTTTCGACTGCTGAACGTGCTGGACGACTTCAACCGCGAAGGGCTTGGCATTGAGGTCGACTTTTCATTGCCTGCTGAACGCGTGATCCGGAGCCTCGATCGCATCATCGAATGGCGTGGCAAGCCCGGCACGATCCGGGTCGATAATGGCCCTGAATACATCAGCATCAAGCTGCTGGAATGGGCTGAGAAACAAGGTGTTACCCTCCAGCACATCCAACCAGGACAGCCCCAGCAGAACGCCTACATCGAACGTTACAACCGCACCGTCAGGAATGAATGGCTGGACCAACACATCATCGAAAACATCGAGGAGGCCCAAGACTTCGCCACGCAATGGCTCTGGACTTACAACAACGACCGCCCGAACATGGGCATCGGCGGCATCACACCCGCACAGAAACTGAAAATGGCCGCGTAAGTTCTACGGCTGCACCCCATTAAAAATGGGGGGATTACCGCTGCACATCTTGCTCAAACGTGAAGGCTGGGCGGTGAATTGGAAGAAGCTGTATCGGTTCTACCGCGAAGAAGGGTTAACAGTGCGTAAACGTAGCGGTCGCAAGCGTGCAGTGGGCACCAGAACACCCATAGCGATTCCACAGGGGCCGAAAGCGTTGGTCGCTCGACTTCGTGTCTGACAGCCTGTCGTGCGGTCGTCGTTTCCGCATATTGAACGTGATCTATGACTTCAGCCGGGAATGTCTGGCTGCTGTTGGCTACACCTCGTTGTCGGGCGAACGTGTGGCCCGCGAGCTGGATCGGATCGCAGATATGCGGGGGTATCCCAGCATGGTCGTCAGCGACAATGGAACCAAGCTGACTTCGAATGCGATCCTGAAGTGGCAAGAAGACCGCAAGGTTGACTGGCATTACATCGCGCCTGGCAAGCCCATGCAAAACGGTTTTGTGGAAAGCTTCAACGGTAGGATGCGGGATGAGTGTTTGCGGCCTTATGTATCAAACGCACCAATCACCGGGATGGGGTGATGGATGATTAGTGTATTATGTGCGGTAGTTGCGCTGGTTTCCACCGAAATGCGTGGATGTTCCGAGGAAATTCTCTATGCGGAAAAGCGCTCTGGTCTCATGCTTGGTTCCGTACAGGCTCTCATAGACGACGGAAACATCAAGCCAGCCGAAAATCTTCCCGTCTTGGAGCGCCATAGTAATCTGGTTTCCAGAGCCGCCTTGTGGGAATTGGCCTTCTCCAAGCCTCTGGATCGACACAGTTTTGGAGATAGATTTGCCCAGGTGGATGATGTCATCATCGACAGACCCAGCGAATCCCTTGGACAACAATTTGTTTTTTCGGTTCTCTGGAGTTTCTTCGTTCGGGCCAACCCATGTTTGCCAATGGGCATCAAGCAAGATAGCAGGACCGTTCCCGTAATTCCGAAGTTCAACTTCCCAACTACCGGATTCTTTCCCGTGTCTCCATTCATTTTCATTAGAGAATTTTTGGATCACGACGATAAAGGGCCGGTTTGCAGACTGCATAGCCTCTCTCGTGATGTCGTTGGCTTTTCGTCCTTGCTCGACAGTTTGTATAGCCGCTTTTGTCTGCTGGTTCCCGATGTCACGGGTTACCCTAGCCATGTCTTGAGTAGACTTGAGGGTTCGCCAGACAAAGAAAACACCAAAAAATGTGATAACAGCAAGCCAGACGGTGATAATAAGCATCCCAAACGCCCATACCGCCATATCTTGCTGGGCTTTCAAATCATAATCGGCCTGCTTGCCGCCGCCTCTGGCAGTTATATTGTCGGCCAAACAAGCAAGGCCATCAAGGAGGCTAGCTTCGAGCATGACGGCCCCGCAGGAACTTGGGCGATGTTGGGTGGCATACTCATCATCATGGGATGCGGATATGCGTTCGTCGGATTTATCCTCTTGGTAGGCTGAAAACTGGTCCCACGAATACTTTCCAGCATATCCAATTAAAGCCAAGCACACTAATCCAGCTGCAATTTTGAACATCCAAGAGCGTAAAGGCATTGTAAAAGGAATCCTGCGGTAAATTTTCCCCTGCTGACCTTATTGCGTAAATTCCTCTCGTTGTCTTCAACTCCGATAGCCGCCAGCTTTTCGACAAGCTGAGCGTATGTTGTTCCGCGCCGAGCCATTTCAGCCCGAAGCAACCCCTTCGCCATTTCTTCCCAGTCTGTACGGTCTACCATGTCACCCTCCATAATATTTTCGTCATTATATATGGTGCTAAAGCACTTGACAAGAGTGCATGATGTATCCACATTTAGTGCAACAGCACTGGATATGATGACAATGACCCAACACTTCCTTCTTTCAGCAGCATCTCGGACGCTCTCTCTGCGTTCGATTTACAAAGCTGGCGAAGATGCGGCCTATGAGACGTTTTGCGAGATGCGCTGGCCTGAGACAAATGGCGAAGCTGTTTGCCCATGCTGCGGTTTTGATGAAGCCTACAAGATCACCACCCGCCGCAAGTTCAAGTGCAAGGCATGTCACCACCAGTTTAGCGTCACGTCCGGCACAATCTTTGCATCACGCAAGATGGACTTTGTGGACCTGTGGGCGGCGATCTGCATCATCGTGAACGCCTCCAAGGGCGTGAGCATGGTTCAACTGAGCCGTGACCTTGATTGCCAGTACAAGACAGCCTTTGTACTGGCCCATAAACTGCGCGAAGCAATGGCGCGGGAAGTCCACACCGGCGAAGTGCTGGAGGGCCATGTTGAAATTGACGGTGCGTATTTCGGAGGCCATATCCGCCCTGAAAACGCCAAGGTGGATCGTGTTGATCGCCGCAAGAAAGAACACCAGACAGGCAAGCGCCGCGTTGTAATTGCCCTGCGTGAGCGTGAGGGCCGTACACTGCCATTCGTGGGCATGTCCGAGGGCGAAGGTGTAGCACTGGCAAACGAGAACGTGTCGCGCCTGTCCACCATGTCAGCGGATGAAGCCAACCATTGGGATGAATTGCACTTGGGCCACTACGTTGACCGCGTGAACCACTCCGAGATTTACAGCGACCACGGCAAACACACCAACATGGTTGAAAGCTTCTTTAGCCGCCTGCGCCGCATGGTTGAGGGCCAGCACCACCATGTGTCGCCTCAATACCTTTACCAGTATGCAAACCACGCCGCATGGTTGGAAGATAACCGCCGCACCGACAACGGCACACTGGCGCAGATCGTGGTGTAGAACGCGATGGGTTCGCCAGTGTCGCGCAACTGGAAGGGCTATTGGCAGCGGGCGGCTTGAGGCACAACAGATGGTAGGGGTGAAAGGGGAACACCACTAGACCAGCTAAATGATTCATGATCAACGAAAAATTGAGGCGGTCGGGGTTAGTGGCCCTGCCGCCTCTATTTCGAACTAGCCATCAGGGGCTAGAGTTTGTGATCACCCCTTCTTTTTACACGGGTGAGCAGCACGGTCAAGTCTCCTGTTGGCGTCAATCTAACGCCAACAAAGGAGATTCATCTCATGGCAAGTTATCTTCTCTCTTACGATCTCAACGGCCCAACTCCGTCTCACAAAGAGATGGATGATCTGATCCGCTCGATTTCTTCAAAAGCGGGCAGGGTTCTCGAAACAGTATGGTGGGTTGATTACGCTGGGTCAGCGGCTCAGCTTCGTGACCGCCTTCTCTCCACTCTCCGCAACGAGGATCGTCTTTTCGTATGCGCTTGTAAGGAAGCAGCATAGGGCAAGACGACAAATTGACTCAGGATGCTGGTCCATCGGGGGCCAGCATCCACAAACACCCATCTGGCCCGAAGTCCTGCACAACATGCCCTATATCGCGCCCCACACGCATAGCCCGCCACGCTTCTCTAGCATCCGCACGGCATTGCGCCTGCGCGCGTGTCTGAGCGCCTGCACGACCTTGTAGACGACAGAGTTGCGCAATGGGGTGTCTGATACGTCCAAGCCCTTTTCGCCCATCACACGCTCTGCCAGTTCACGGGTGTTCAGCGGCCCGTCAATAAGGTGACCCTGGCAGACCGCAGCAATCTCGCCCTTGGCAAAGAAGCCCTGCGACACGATGTACCCACGCCCCTGCGGTTCCCCAATGATCTTCAAGGTCGCGTTGATGTGCGCTAGGTCATGCTTGGCCTGCGCTATCTGTGCCTCATGCTTCTTAATAGCCCCGATTATCTCAGCCCGTTTGCGCTCTAGGGTTTGTGTGACAAGTTCCATACCCCATTATGGATTCACAGCGCCGAATTGTTCAGATATATTGTTGGTGCGTTTGATACATAAGGCCGAGTGTTTGAACGAACACCTGTTCGACAACCTGCGGCATGCACGCAGTCTGATCACAGCGTGGCGCAATGACTTTAACCATCACCGCCCGCACACAAGCCTCGCTGGCCTGACGCCAGCAGAATATGCTAACCGATCAAAAGACGACCAAAATCTGAACAGAGCTAACCTAAATTAGCGGACACAATGGGGAGCAGGTCAAGCGCCACGTACTGTCCACCCGGCAGTGGTTTGCAAAGCAAACCATGAGAGGGCATGTACGCCGTCAGAGTTGCAATACAGCGATCCACTGCCCGGCAGGGTATTTCCGCAGGAAATGTTCCGAGAGGTTGACGCTCAGCCCTTAATTGGTGCCTGCACCGACACGGCATATCGCGTCTGCCGGACATTGAGGGAGACAAGCCAAAGCGTCAGAAATTCAAACGCTACCCGATCGGGTTCTTTCACATCCACTGCCCGGCAGTGCATGTTCACGTGCACGAGAAAGGACATTGGCGAAGTGCAGACTGCGGAAGGCAAGCTCTATCTCTTTGTCGGCATTGACCGCACCAGCAAGTTCGCCGTTACCCAACTCGTAAATAAGGCCGACAGGCGCACTGCCTGGGAATTCCTGCAGCACATACTCGAGGCCGTACCCTATCAGCTCCACACCATTCTCACGGACAACGGCATTCAGTTCGCCAAGCAACCCCGGAACCGCAACATTATCTATTCTCGGCCAATGCGTTTCGACATGATCTGCGAGGCCAATGGGAACGAGCACCGCCCGGCGAAACCGAACCATCCGCGGACCAACGGTCCCCCTCTCGGCGATTGCTTGCAATCGCCGAGAGGGCAGCGGGTCGAACGGATGAATCGCACGATCAAGGACGCAAATGTCAAACGCTTTCATTGCGATATCCACGCTAAGCTGCGAACCCATCTCGCCAACTTCATGACAGCCTACAACTATGCCCGCGGCTCAAGATACTCGGCAGCCTCACGGCATACGAATACATCTGCAAAATCTGGACTTCCGAGCCGGGAAATTCATCATAGTACCGATCCACAAAAAGCCGGGAATGAACAGATAGGGCATAGCTCAGGTATGCAACGCATGATCGGCCCATATATCGCAGGCGGTGGCGGCAAGGCACAGGCCATGGCCGCGAGACTAAGCGGGACCTGTCGAGACTCATGGCGCCAATCCCGCGCGCATGCGCGACTTGCCACAACGCGCTGAACGGGCAGGCACACGGGAGATGCAGGTTGAAGAACCACGCGGGCCCTACGATGTGGTTCTGTGCGACGTTCCCTGTTCGGGCAGTGGAGCCTGGAGGCGCGCCCGAAGGTCGGTGGACGCTGCAACGGACGGTCTGGCGCAGCTCTGCTCCGTTCAGGCACCTAGCAGCGCCATTGGTGGCGAAGGGGGCACCCTTGCGTATGCCACATGTTCCGTGTTGACCGAGGAAAATTAGGAGCAAATTCAGGGATTTCTTGACCGCAATCCTAGTGGGAAAGGGGTGCAGAACGGCAGTTTCTGCTCGCCGAGGGGGGATGGATTTTATGTGACCTGTCTTGGAAATTGCGCGCAAAAGGTTTGAATTTTTGAGTTCCGTCAAAAAAATGTTTAAATCCGAATGGTTGATTTAAGATGAGGTTAACCGCTTTGGGTGCGTAGTTCACAAGGTTCGAATCGACCAGGTTTGGGGAACGTAGTGTCAGACGCAATTTTGTTACCGGGTACCGTTTTGCGGGCATCACGCAGCCTGCGGCGGCGCACGGGACTGGTCTTTGCGCTTGGCATCTTGTGTCTGTTGGTCGCGTTTTTTGCCCCGCAGCCGCCGGTTCAGGTCGGATTGATTGCGGGCGGTGCAGCATTTGTCACCATGGCTCTGGTGGCACATCTGCTCACGATGTTCGAAACTTGGTCGCATGGCCGGTTGTTTCGCGTGATTTCAGCGTTTGTGGAACGGGATCTCGCAAGTTGTATGATCACCGATCAGGAAGGCGCGGTTCTGCATACCAATGGGGCTGCGCGCAAACGCTTTACGATTGCTGATGGCACCACGGTCGCTGCGGTTTTGCGCCCTGTTTTTGCGAATCCGGTCGGATTGCTGTACCGCTTGCGGTCCGCCGCCGAGAGTGACGCGGTCGCAAGCGAGGATGTCGCCATCCGCGGTGGTCTGGTTCGGATCACCGCGCGAATCATGGCTGAAAACTGCCTCCTGTGGCGCATTGAGTTCTTTGAAGATTCCACGGCAGATAGTCGTTCTGGCCATGGACCGACAGTGCCGGTATTGACGCTCGGCCGCAACGGCGTGGTGCTGTCCGTGAACGAGGCAGCGCGCGCACTTACCGGAAAACGTCCCAAACGTCTTGAGGAAGTCATTGCGGACCTCCCGGTCAAGGCCGGGCGACCCAATGAGGTTTTGACGTTAGAAGGGCCAGTGCTTTTCCTGACCAGCCTGGTCGAAACCGGGCCCGGTCGTCAGGAATTGGTGTTGCTGCCGATCCCCGACGATTCGCACGACCGTGACCGATCAGCAGGTTTTGACACGCTCCCGGTTCCACTCCTCAAGGTTGCATCGGATGGGACGGTTTTGCGTGCTAATCGTGAGGCGCAGAAAATGCTGAATGCCGAGGTGGTCGACGGGCACATGCTGTCCGAGTTCATGGAAGGACTCGGACGATCAATCAAGGACTGGCTTGGCGATGCGGCCGCCGGGCGGGGCCTGAATCGATCAGAATTCCTGCGGCTTTCGCGCGCGGATCGGGAAGTCTTTGTACAGGTGACGCTGAACCGGGTGATGGAAGGCGGGTTGCCGGTCCTGGTCGCGGTGCTGAACGACGCGACCGAGCTTAAGACGCTCGAAGCGCAGTTTGTTCAAAGTCAGAAGATGCAGGCGATTGGTCAGTTGGCCGGCGGGATAGCGCATGACTTCAACAATCTTCTGACGGCAATTTCGGGTCATTGCGATCTGCTATTGCTGCGCCACGATCAGGGGGATCTCGATTTCGGGGATCTGGTTCAGATTAATCAAAACGCCAATCGGGCCGCCGCACTTGTCGGTCAGCTTTTGGCATTTTCGCGAAAACAGACCCTGCGGCCAGAGATCCTCGATCTGCGGGATACTCTGTCTGATCTGACGCATCTTCTAAACCGTCTTGTGGGTGAAAAAGTCTCGCTCACCCTGCGCCATGATCCGGTTCTGCCACCGATTCGTGGCGACAAGCGTCAGCTGGAACAAGTCATGATGAACCTCGTCGTCAATGCCCGTGACGCGATGAAGGGGGGTGGTACGATCGTGATAGAGACCAGCCGCTGCGTGCTGAAAGATCCGCTGTTGCGGGATCGCGCCGTTGTGGCGCCGGGTTCATATGTCTCAGTCAAAGTGACGGATGAAGGCACCGGTATTCCACAGGATAAGCTGCAAAAGGTGTTTGAACCTTTCTTCACGACAAAACGTACAGGTGAGGGCACAGGGCTTGGCCTGTCGACGGTGTACGGAATCGTCAAGCAAACTGGCGGTTTCATTTTTGTCGACAGCGTTGTCGGTGCCGGAAGCTGTTTTACCCTATTGTTCCCGAGCCATGATGCCCCCGCCCGCGTTCCGGTTTCGCAGCCCATCGAGATGCCGCAACGACAAGGCAATCAGGGCACTGGCGTCGTGCTTCTTGTAGAGGACGAAGCGCCGGTTCGCGCCTTTGCATCGCGGGCTTTGCGTCTGCGTGGCTACACGGTGGTCGAGGCGGAATCCGCAGAAGATGCTTTGACGACACTCCAGGATCAGAGCCTTTCGGTTGATGTTTTTGTAACCGATGTGGTTATGCCGGGTATGGACGGGCCGACATGGGTGCGTCAGGCCCTTGTTGATCGGCCCGATGTACGGGTGGTCTTTGTGTCCGGATACGCGGAAGACGTATTTGGGGATGACAAGGAAACGATCCCGAACTCGGTTTTTCTGCCTAAGCCGTTCTCATTGAACGAACTGGCGGAAACTGTGTACAACCAGCTTTGCTGAACAGCATGATTTTGCGTGTCGCAGGGTTATCGTGACGAGAGGAGTGCGGCTGGCTGTCGTTCCTATCCGGCGAAGAGTGGCTCGAAATTCGACGGAACCCAATTGTCTCCCAACGGGGGTGTATTTGGATTGGTTTCATCTTTTGCAGCGGTGAAGAACAGTATCTCTTTCGGGGGCTGCCAGGGAAAACACCAGTAAGTCACTGAGGAACAGTCGACCCCTGTGACAGGATCTGATTTGTACTGAGTGTTCCCAAAACAGCGCCGTCAGCGGCCCATCTTTAACCGGCCTTGGTGCCTTCCTGTCGTGCCGCCGGAAAATGCGTCAGGGCAAGGCGTGCCTGCTGAAGACCGATGGACTTGGGCGTGGGGTATCCGAGCGATTGAAACACAATAGCCACGAGACGACGAAAATGACCCGATCACGACATCGCAAGAAAACCGCTTCGAATGGGTCAAATTTTTTAGTCCATGCTGGGTCAACAAAGCCTGTTTGCCATAAATCAGCGATGAACGGACCCAGACCCGCCGGAACGATCAAGAGGCCGCTTTTCCTTTTTCACCAGCTCCTGTAAACCCGCCGCAACTTTTCATGCGGAGACAGCACCATGACCCAAGGCAAGAACGGGATCACCTATGCCGATGCCGGTGTGGATATCGACGCGGGCAACGCCTTGGTCGAGCGGATCAAACCGGCGGCGAAACGGACCAACAGGGCGGGCACCATGTCGGGGCTTGGCGGCTTTGGCGCATTATTCGATCTCAAAGGTGCGGGGTATAGCGATCCGGTTCTGGTTGCGGCTACGGACGGCGTTGGCACCAAACTGCGGATCGCAATTGACACCGGACATCTGGACGGCGTCGGCATTGATCTGGTGGCAATGTGCGTCAATGATCTGGTGTGTCAGGGGGCAGAGCCGCTGTTCTTCCTCGATTATTTCGCAACGGGAAAGCTTGATACCGACAGTGCCGCCCGGGTGATCGAAGGCATCGCTGAGGGTTGTGTACGCTCGGGTTGTGCGCTGATCGGCGGGGAGACGGCGGAAATGCCGGGGATGTATCCTGCGGGCGACTTTGATCTTGCCGGCTTTGCCGTCGGCGCGATGGAACGGGGCACCGCTTTGCCCGAAGGTGTCGCCGAGGGCGATGTTCTTCTGGGCCTATCGTCCGACGGGGTTCACTCCAATGGCTATTCGCTGGTCCGCAAGTTGGTCGAAGTTTCAGGGCTGGGCTGGGACGCCAGGTGCCCCTGGGGGGATGGGTCGTTGGGTGAGGTATTGCTGACGCCGACGCGGCTCTATGTGACGCAGACACTGGCAGCCGTGCGGGCAGGGGGCGTACATGCACTGGCCCATATCACCGGCGGCGGTTTGACCGAAAACCTGCCGCGTGTGTTGCCCGAGGGATTGGGCGCGGACATTAACCTGGACGGCTGGACGCTGCCGGCTGTGTTTCAGTGGCTGGCGCAGACCGGCGGCATGGATCAGGCTGAAATGCTCAAGACCTTCAACTGCGGCATTGGCATGATTGCCGTGGTCGCACCTGGTCGGGCGGCGGATCTGACTGCGTTGCTTGAGGGTGAGGGCGAGACAGTCCACCAACTGGGGCATGTGACGGCGGGTGTCGGAGTGCGTTATAGCGGATCGCTTTTGTGACCAAACGCGTCGCTATTTTGCTGTCCGGTGGCGGCTCGAACATGGTGGCGCTGGTCAAGAGCATGACCGGCGATCACCCGGCGCGGCCGGTTCTGGTGATGGCAAATTCTGAAAACGCGAGTGGGCTGGACAAGGCCCGCGCGCTAGGGGTCGATACCGATTGGGTGGACCACCGCCCGTTCAAGGGGGACCGCGCCGCGTTCGAGGATGCATTGCATGCGCGGATTGATGCGGCAAAACCGGATATCTTGTGCCTTGCCGGCTTTATGCGCGTGCTGACCGAGGGGTTCGTGTCGCGCTGGCAGGGGCGGATGCTGAATATTCATCCGTCGCTGCTGCCGAAATACCGCGGGCTGCACACCCACGCCCGCGCACTGGAGGCAGGCGATCGCGAGCATGGCTGCACCGTACATGAGGTTACGCCACAACTGGATCTGGGTCCGATTCTGGGCCAGGCCTATGTTCCTGTAAAGCCCGACGACACGCCCGACACCCTGGCCGCGCGTGTCCTGATTTCAGAGCATCAGCTATATCCGGCGGTGCTGCGCCGCTTTGCGACGGGTGACCGGACGTTGGTGCAACTGCCCTAGCGGATGGTTGTTACCGACGCGGTATTGCCGTGCCAGTCGAGGGCGGTGGTCGAAGTGGCTGGCGCCATCAGCGCAGGCACACCAATCAGCAAAAGCAGGGCGGCACCGGCCAGAATCGCGGGCAGGGACGAGGGGTGATCCGCAACGGTGTGCAGGTCGTGGATTTCGACGGTTGTCATGGTTTCAACTCCGGTAAAACATTCATATGCGTGCATATAGCTACGCGCCATGCATTCGTGAAATGAATGTTTTTTAGGCATTCATAACAGATATTGATGTGTTCCGGCAGCGCGCGACGATGCTGTCCAATGATCGTTAGGCGGTCATGAACGGCGCACTGAAAGCGTTTGATGCGCGACAGGCTTTGCTTTGCTGCGGTTATGGGATTAGGTGAGACATAACAATAAATACAATCGGCCGGAGCCCGTATGAAGACAATCACCACAACCACCGAGCTTGCCGACTTTTGCGAACAGGCGGCGCAGGCACCCTATGTTACGGTCGACACCGAATTCCTGCGCGAACGGACCTATTATTCCAAGCTGTGTCTAGTACAACTGGCGTTGCCCGGTACGGATGACAGCAACGCGGTTCTGGTGGATCCTCTGGCTGATGGGCTGTCACTGGACCCGTTGATGACGCTGTTCCGCAATACCGATGTGGTCAAGGTGTTCCATGCCGCACGGCAGGATCTGGAAATCTTCTATGTCGATTACGGGGTGATCCCGGAACCGATGTTTGACACGCAGGTCGCGGCCATGGTGTGTGGCTTTGGCGAACAGGCTGGCTACGAAACTCTGGTCAAACGGATCGTAAAAGCGGGGGTTGACAAGTCGTCGCGCTTTACCGACTGGTCGCGGCGACCGCTGTCAGACGCCCAAAAGAGCTATGCTTTGGCGGATGTGACCCATCTGCGCCAGATCTACGAATTTCTCGCCCACAAGCTGGAAGAGACCGGACGCCACCGCTGGGTGGCCGAAGAGATCCAGCTGCTGACTGCGCCGGAAACCTATATCACCCGACCCGAGGATGCCTGGCTCCGGGTCAAGACGCGCACCTCGTCGCCGCGTTTTTTGGCAATCGTGCGCGAATTGGCGCGGTTCCGGGAAACCTATGCCCAAGAGCGCAACATTCCGCGTAGCCGTGTCTGCAAGGACGACGCGCTGGTCGAACTGGCGTCGACCAAGCCCGCGACCATGGAAGACCTGGGGCGTTCACGGTTGCTGCTGCGCGAAGCGCGCAGAGGAGACATTGCCGAGGGGATACTGGCGGCCGTCAAAGCCGGTCAGGATTGTCCAAAAGAAAACCTGCCGGAAACCGATACATCGCGCGAAAAGATGCAGGTCAATCCGGCGCTGGCCGATCTCTTGCGGGTGCTGCTGAAGGCCAAGACAGAAAGCTCGGGCGTGGCATCCAAGTTGATCGCGCCTGCGGCGGACCTTGACGCGATTGCCGCCGGGCTGCGCGATCTTCCGGCACTGACCGGCTGGCGGCGCGAAGTCTTTGGGGACGATGCGCTGCGTCTGTGCGAGGGTCGTATCGCGCTGGCCGCCAAAGGAAAAACTGTCGCCGTGATAGAATTGTAAACCCGGTGCCGGGCGCGACGGAACCATTGGTCCCGCCCGGCACCGCGGATGTTAGCGGCGCGACGCCAGAGTGTTGGACTGTCCGCTGACGCGGATTGCGGTGATGCCCGCCATTTCCTGATCAGTCAGCCAGATCGCAACGATGACAGATCGCGCACCGGGGCCGGTGGATCGCGGCCCCGGCTGCTGCAAGGCGCGCAGCGAATAGCTGAGCGTGGTCAGATCCGTCTCATCAGGTACCGGAATCAGACGCACGTCAAAGGGGCCGACCTGGCTCGCCACTCCGGTGGCGCGGATGATAGCCCCGCCCGGACGGCGTTCGATCAGCAGTTCCGACACCTCGGCAATCGGCTGACCGGCATATTCGACCTCTTCGTTATCTTTGAGGTTAAGCAGCGACCGGCTGCGCGCCGGAATCAGTGGATTGCCCGAATCGGCGTTTGCGGAGACTGGTTCGGACTGCCCGCGCCCGAACCAGTTGAAAGGGTTCACACGCGACTCGCGCACAGTACCGCAGCTGCCGAGCACCAGAGCCGATATCGTCAGGGCGAGAAGTGGTTTGACCATGGAAAACGGACCTTTGCCTGCCTTGCATCGGGGTAACGCATTGCGCGCGGCTTGAAAAGCATGAAGGCGGGGCTGGACCTTTTTCCGGGGCATCCTTAGGTCATAAGTTGAAGATAGAGGGACGCAACATGGCACAGGCAGGTTTCGAAGCTGTGGTCGAGGATTTTGAATTCCTTGATGACTGGGAAGATCGCTATCGGCTGGTGATCGACATGGGCAAAGCGATGCCGCCGCTGGCTGACGCGTTGAAAGTGCCCGCAACCAAGGTCGATGGCTGTGCCAGTCAGGTTTGGTTGCATCCGCAGATCTCGGCAGGGCATTTCCACTTTGACGGCGACAGCGACGCGATGATCGTGCGCGGGCTGATCGCCGTGTTGCACCGGCTTTATGACGGGCTGGCTGTGGGTGAGGTGTCGGCCGTGGATGCACGGGCGGAACTCGGGCGGCTCGGTCTGAATGATCACCTTTCGGCGCAGCGGTCCAACGGGCTGCGCGCGATGGTCGAGCGCATCCGGACATTGGCGGCAGCAGCGGCCTGATCCGGTGCGGTGGTTGAGGCTCTCAGGCGTTTCCGTTGCCGGTAAAGCGCGCGGCATCAGCCGCGGCACGGCGGATCGCATTGGATTTATGCACGGTTTCCTGATACTCGGCCTCGGGGTCGCTGTCATAGACCACACCGCCGCCGGCCTGGATATAGAGTTTGTGATCCTGCACGATGGCGGTGCGCAGGGCGATGCACATATCCATATCGCCACCCGCGCTGAAATAACCAACGCCACCACCGTAGACACCACGTTTTTCTGGCTCAAGCTCGTCGATGATTTCCATTGCGCGGACTTTGGGGGCGCCTGAAACTGTTCCGGCGGGCATGCCGGCAAAGAACGCCGACAAGGCATCCTGATCCTCGGCCAGTTCACCGACCACGTTCGACACAATATGCATGACGTGGCTGTAGCGTTCGATGATGAATTGTTCCGTCGGCTTCACAGTGCCAATGCGCGACACCTTACCGGTGTCATTGCGGCCCAGGTCCAGTAGCATCAGGTGTTCGGCCAGTTCCTTTTTGTCCGACAGCAACTCCTCCTCCAGCGCCTTGTCTTCGGCAGGGGTAGCGCCGCGCGGGCGGGTGCCGGCGATGGGGCGGATTGTGACTTCGCGGCCAAAGACCCGCACGAGAATCTCGGGCGAGGCGCCGATCACCTGAAAGCCACCAAAGTTGAAATAGAACATGAAGGGTGATGGATTGGTGCGCCGCAGTGAGCGGTAGAGCGCGAAAGGTGGCAGTGGAAAGCTCTGAGTCCAGCGCTGCGACGGGACCACCTGAAAGATGTCGCCTTTGCGGATGTAATCCTTGGCGGTTTCAACGGCGGCTTTGTACGCCTCATGGGTGAAATTTGAAATCGGCGGTCCGGCTTCTTGTGCTTCACCCAAATCACGGCTGGCCTGCGGCAGCGCGCGTTCCAGATCGCGGACCGCGTCCATCACCCGCTCGGCCGCCTGTGCGTAAGCTGCGCGCGCCGAGAGTCCATCGCTGACCCAGGCTGGCGAGACAACAGTGACCTCGCCCTTGACACCATCAAGTACCGCCACGACGGAGGGGCGCATCAAAACGGCATCGGGCAGGCCCAGCGGGTCGGGGTTCACGTCCGGCAGGCGTTCAACCAGCCGGATCATGTCATAGCCCAGATAGCCAAACAGGCCGGACGCCGCCTGGGGCAGATCATCGGGCAGATCAATCCGGCTTTCGGCGATCAGGTTGCGCAGGGCGCTCAGCGGATCGCCCGGCATATCCTCAAACGCATCGGGATCAAAGCGGGCGTGGCGGTTCAGACGTGCGCTGGTACCGTGGCATTGCCAGATCAGATCGGGCTTCATCCCGATGATCGAATAGCGCCCGCGAACCTCACCGCCGGTGACGGATTCGAGCATGAAGGCGTCCTTGGCCGCGCCCGTCAGTTTCAGCATCAGCGACACAGGCGTGTCGAGATCGGCGGCCAGCCGGGTGTAGACCACTTGGTTCTGTCCGGCAGCATAGGCGGCGGCGAAGTCGTTGAAAGAGGGTGTCAGAGCCATCGGTCAGGGCAGCTGTGTGTGGACGGCGTTCAGCGCCTGCTGGTTGATCTCGACCCCGGCGCGGCCCTGGATATCTGTGGCCACGGCGCGAAACAGGTCCTGAGCGACATCGTTGGCGGCCTGATCGGACAGGTTTTCGGCCAGCGTCTGCGCATCCGCAGTGCCGCGGTCGGCGGGCAAAACTGCGTTGAGACGCAGGATCCGGACCTCGCCGTTCCCCGGTACAACACGCAGGTCGCCGGTTTCCATTTCAAACGCCTCTTGTAGCAGGCCGGTGGGCAGGCCGTCGGGGGCTGCGTTGCGGGTCAGCCCCTCTTCTGCGGTTGTGGCCAGACCGAGCGCCTCAAATGTGCGGCCTTCGCCCAGTTGCGCGACCAGTGCCTCGGCGGCGCTGCTCAGGCTTTGGGTCTTTTGCTCGGTTTCCCAGCCGGTGCGGACGCGGTCGCGCACATCGTCAAGCGGGTAGGGTGCAGGCGCGAGCAGCGTATCAAGCCGCATCGCAAAGACGCCGCCATCACCAAGCTGGTCGATCTTGGGGAAATCATCCGTGGTCAGTGCCGCAGCCGCAGCGCGAAAGCTGTTGTAGGCCGCGATATCAGTATCGGTATCCTCGGCCCAGTCGATTTTAGCCAGTTGCATTTCGGTCTCTTGCGCCAAATCTTCGAGGGTGGCGCCACCGGCGAGCAGATCGTCATAGTCCTGCGCCTGAGTTTCGATGACACGGCGGGCGCGATCGAGCGCCAGTTCGTCGCGAAGATCGGGTAGCGCCTCTTCATAACTGGTGCTTTGTGCGGCCAGCACGCCGTTGACCCGGAACAATGCCGGGCCAAGGGACGAAGGCTGCGGGCCGACAATATCGCCAGGTGCGGCGTCAAAGACCGCGTCTGCGGCTGCGCCCAGACCAGCGCGGGTGACATCGCCAAGGTCGACGTCGCCAAGGGACAGACCGCGATCCTCGACCAGCGTTTCGAAATCCGTATCGCCTGCGGCCAATTGGGCGGCAGCGTCGGCGGCGGTTGCATCATCCGCAAAGACCAACCGTTCGACCAGCCGTCGCTCGGGCACAATGTATTGATCGGCGCGGTCGTCAAACGCCTGTTTGAGCGCGGTCTCGTCGACTTCGACGGAATCGAGGATCATCTCGGGTGTCAGCCAGACATAGGTGATCTGCTTGGTCTCGGGGCGAGTATAGTTGGCGATGTTGGCGTCGTAATAGGTTTGCAGATCTTCGTCCGATGCCTCGGCCACGCCAGTTGGCAGGCTGGAATCGCCCAGAGTCGCATAGGTAAAGGCGCGGCGCTCACCGGCGTAGGCGATCAGCGTATCAGCATAGATGGCGGGCAGGGCATTGCCGGCCAGAATGGCGCCCTGCAACAGGGTGCGTGCAGAATCGCTGCGCAGATCGGCTTCAAACTCGGCCTCGGACAAGCCGGCATTTTGCAGCGCAAACCTGTAGGCGTCGCGGCTGAATTTACCATCCGGGCCCTGAAACGCCGCAATCTGGGCAAGGTCCTGTGCCAGCGCGGCGTCTCCGACCGACAGGCCAAGGCGGTCCGCCTCAAAGTCAAAGGCGCGGGCGGTGACCAGCTGTCCCAGAACCTGCGTGTCCAGACCGATCTGCTGCGCCTGAGCAAAGGTCATCTGCTGGCCAGTCTGTCCTTCAAAAGCTCGGATCTCGTTCTGTAGGGCGCGGGCGTAGCTGTCAACGCTAATGGACAAGTTCCCGACCGACCCGATCGACCGGACAGACCCCGAGAGGTTGACCGCGCCAAAGCCACCCAGGCCGACAATGACCAGTGCCAGGATGATCCAGACAACGGTTTTGGACAGACTGCCGGATTTGCGGGCCATGGGGCTTTCTCCTGAATTTGGGCTTTGCGCCTAGGGGCGCTGTTTATGCGGTGCGCTGCGTGCTCGCAAGGGGCCAGTCAAGTGCGGCGAGCCTTGCGAACAGCTCTGCGATGCCCGCGCGATCGACATTGGCGAATGCGATGCGGAATTGGCGCCCGCCGGCAGGATCATCCGCAGGCATGAACATGGTGCCGGGCAGGGCCAGCACACCCGCGTCCTGAACCAGCCGCGGCGCGAGCACATCCGACGGATCGGCGAACGGATGCGCGATATAAGCAAAGTAGGCACCGACCCCCATCAGCGTCCAACCCTTGGCGGTCAACTGCGGCATGTGATCCGAAATGGCAGCGCGGCGATCCAGAATCTCGGCCCGCTCACCGGTCAGCCATTGGCCCAGGTTCTCAAGTCCCCAAAGCGCGGCGCGCTGACCCAGTTGCGGCGGACAGATGCTCACGGTGTCGAGGAATTTCTCGATCTCGGCCAGCAGCGTGATGTCGGCGATGACCGCGCCGACGCGGTGGCCGGTCAGACGATAGGCCTTGGAAAACGAATAAAGCTGAATCAGCGTTTGATCCCAATCTTCTATGGACAAAAGATCATGCGGCGGATTCGGGCGGCTGTCAAAATCGCGGTAGGTCTCGTCCACGATCAGGCGGATGCCGGATTCCCGCGCAAGATCAAAAAAGGCGCGCAGGGTTTCGGCTGGGTATTCAACACCGCCGGGGTTGTTCGGAGTGACCAGCGCAATAGCGCGGGTGCGCGACGTGATCAGGGCGCGCGCTGCCTCAGCCGAGGGGATGAGATCCGGGCCAGTGGCCAGCGCAACCGACGTGACACCTGACATATCCAGCCACATTTTATGATTGAAGTACCATGGGGTTGGAAGAATAACTTCATCTCCTTCGGCGCACAGGGCGGTCAAGGTCGCGGCAAAGGCCTGATTGCAACCTGCAGTGATCGCCACCTGTTCGGCCCGCGCGGTGCCGTGGTAGTGCGCCGACCAATGCGCCGCCAGCGTGTCGCGCAAATCGGGCAGGCCCAGCACCGGCCCGTACAGATGCGTCGCGGCATCCTCGATCGCCTCAGCCATTGCGGCGCGCATCGCAGGTGGCGGCGGGTCGACCGGTGCCGCCTGACTGACGTTGATCAGCGGACGGTCGGGCGGAAAGCTCACGCCATTGAGCCAGCGGCGGGCCTCCATGACCGGGGGGGCAAAGGTGCTCTGAGTGCGGCTGGTCATGGAAATTCCTTGATGTTCGTGCAGGGTTTGGTGAATGTCAAAAGCGGCTGACCACTCACGTTCCGAAGCATTTGTGGCCACAAGACGGGCAGGAGTCGAGAGGCCCAAGGCCCGCGATCACAAATTTGCCATCCGCCTGTGAGAAATCAGGCGTTCGAGCGAGATCAGGATCATCACCGTCAGGTCAACGGCGCAGAGCACCAGAAACGCCGGGTCGTGCCCGACCAAGAATTCGCGCAACTGATACAGGACAAAGCCCGACAGAACCAGCATAGCCACAGGATAGGCATAGCGCAGATGCAGAACGAGGCCAAAGATAATCAGGAAATTCAGCGCGCCATGACCCATCAAATAGAGGGCATAAAATGTCTCGGCCTGCACCGGCAGCGTGTCCGCCCAGTGTCTTAAGACCCGCGTGGTGGAATCGGCGGCCAGACGGTTGCGGGTGAGCCAGTCAACCAACCGCACCATACTGTCGCTCGGGGATAGGCTCAGGCCCAGACCTGCGCCGAATTGCAGCAAACCGACCCCGGCCTTGGTCATCAGGCCGAGTCTGTAGAAACCGTCCAGAATAGCGGTTGCCCGTCTTGAGGCAGGGCCAACAACCGGTGGAGGCATCATTCCTTGCCGCGGTACGGCTCGACATATTGCAGGGCCATGTCCCAGGGGAAAAATATCCAGGTGTCCTGACTGACTTCGGTCACAAAGGTGTCGACCATCGGGCGGCCCATGGGTTTGGCATAGATCGTTGCAACATGCGCCTTTGGCATGTGGCTGCGCACCACTTCGAGGGTGCGGCCGGTATCGACCAGATCGTCGACGATCAAAACGCCGGTGCCGTCACCGATGACGTTCATATCAGGCGACTTGATCACCCGCGGTTCGGACTGCGTCTGGTGGTCATAGCTTTTGACCGAAATCGTATCAACGGTGCGAATATCGAGTTCGCGCGCAACAATCATCGCCGGGGTCATGCCGCCACGGGTAATGGCGACGACAGCACGCCAGCCGGTGTCTGCGGGCCCGTGGTCCTGTAGTCGCCACGCCAACGCGCGGGCATCGCGGTGGAGCTGATCCCAACTGACGTGGAAGCCTTTTTCGTGCGGCAGGCGGTCGGTCATGGGGTCTCTCCTTGGGGTGTCAGTGGCGGGGTCATTCCGGGTGATCCAGCAGCAGGCGCAGGCCGAGCAGACCCAGCACTCCAGCCGCGATCCTGTCAAGCATCGGTTTCGCCCGCAGATATCCAGACCGCGCGGGCGGCGTGCTAAGCAGCAGGGCAAAGCAGGAATAGACGATCACCTCAACCACAAGATGGTTGAGGACAATCAGCGCCTTGGCAGTCAGGCTCAGATCCGGCGGAAAGATCACCAAAAGCACGGCACTGGCGAACAGCACCGATTTGGGATTGCCCAGATTGACCAGCAGCCCGGTGCGAAAGGCGCGGGCACGGTCGAGCGGTCCTGCCGCCTCGGTCAGCGGCTGGCGGGCGTCGCGCCACATCGTATAGGCGATCCACAGCAGATAGAGCGCGCCAGCCGTCTTGATCGCGACATAGGCAAAGGGAAACAGCGCGAACACCAAACCAAGCCCCAACAACGCTGCGGCAGTCCACGTCGCCGCCATCAGACCCAAACCTGCTCCGGTGGCAATGCCAGCCGCAGGTCCATAGGCAAGGCTCGTGCGCAGCGCCAGCAGAAGGGCCGGACCCGGACTGGCCATCGCAGCCAGCAGGGTCAGGTTAAAAGCCAGAAGATGCGCCGCGTCGATCATTTTCAGCCCTTTGTAATGTCCGGGGCGTCGACGGCCTTCATTCCGACGACGTGATAGCCCGCGTCAACATGCAGCACCTCGCCAGTGACCCCTGATCCGAGGTCCGAAAGCAGATACAGCGCCGATCCACCCACATCGCCGATGGTCACATTGCGGCGCAGGGGCGAGTTGTATTCGTTCCACTTCATGATGTAGCGGAAATCGCCGATGCCGCTGGCGGCCAGCGTCTTGATCGGGCCGGCTGATATCGCGTTGACGCGAATGCCATCCTTGCCCAGATCCTCGGCCAGATAGCGCACCGATGCCTCGAGCGCTGCCTTGGCCACACCCATGACGTTGTAATGCGGCATGACCCGCTCGGCGCCGTAATAAGTGAGGGTCAGGCAGGATCCGCCTTTGTTCATCATCTTTTCGGCGCGCTGCACAATGGCGGTAAAGCTGTAGACCGATATATCCATCGACAGGGTAAAGTTGTTGCGCGAGGTGTCGACGTAGCGGCCGCGCAATTCGTTCTTGTCGGAAAAGCCGATGGCGTGGACGACAAAATCCAGCCCGTCCCATTTTTCCCCCAGCGCAGAGAACAACGCATCCATCGACGCCTCGTCCCCGACATCGCAGGGCAGGACCAGATCCGACCCCAGCGAAGCGGCCAGCGGATCGACCCGCTTTTTCAGTGCGTCACCCTGATACGAGAACGCCAGCTCAGCCCCGGCATCGGCCAGCGCGCGGGCAATGCCCCAGGCGATGGACTTGTCATTGGCGAGCCCCATGATCAGCCCGCGTTTGCCAGCCATAAGTTGATTTGACATCTGTATTCTCCGCCCACCTTGTGTGGCCTGTCCTTTAGGCGATAGGCGTTGTCCCATCAAGGGCGGACAGTCGGCAAGCGGCGCCAGCTTGCAGATAAACGGAACAGGGGGAAAAGAGCCATGGCAGACCGGAGCGGGAAATTCGCAGGCGATGATCCCTTTGTGATTGCGCAGGCTTGGCTGAGAGAGGCCGAATCCGCCGAAGTGAACGATCCCAATGCCATGGCTTTGTCCACGGTGGATGCGAACGGTCTGCCCAATGTGCGCATGGTGCTGCTGAAAGAAATCGAGGATTCGGCCTTTGTGTTCTACACCAATTACGACAGCGCCAAGGCACGAGAGATTGACCATGCTGGCAAGGCGGCTTTTGTCCTGCACTGGAAATCGCTGCGTCGCCAAATTCGTGTGCGCGGGCTGGTCAGTCGCGAGGATGGGCCGAAGGCGGATGACTATTATGCCAGCCGCTCCCTCAAGAGCCGCCTGGGCGCCTGGGCGTCGCAGCAATCACGGCCTTTGGCCGGACGGGCCAGTCTGTTGGCCGAGGTCGCTAAAGTAACCGCGCGGTTCGGCACAAATCCGCCACGCCCTGAATTCTGGGGCGGATTTCGCATCGCTCCGACAGAGATAGAGTTCTGGGCCGACGGTGATTTTCGCCTGCATGACCGCTTTGTCTGGCGTCGGCGGACGCCTGCCGATGGATGGACGGTCGACCGCCTAAACCCCTGACATTTGCGTGACGTCAACCGTCAGCGATACTGAATCCCTCGAAACCAAGGGGAATTACGCTTGCAAATCGTGCTACGATTGCCGCAAGAGTTATGCGAGATACAAAATGTGGAAATAGTGTTGAAACACGACGATGCAGAGACGCAGCGCGTATTGGGGAAGGTTAAGTGGTTCGATCCGGTCAAGGGCTTTGGCTTTGTTGTTTCGGATACTGGCGGACCTGACATCCTGCTCCATGCGAATGTCCTGAGAAATTTCGGCCAGGGTTCAGTTGCGGACCAGGCCCGGATCGAGATTGGCGTGCAAGCCACTGATCGCGGTGTTCAGGCTGTTGAAGTGTACCGGATTCAACCACCCGAAAATACATCGGACATGCCGCTTGCCGATTTTGAAGATATCGACCCGGCAGTGATGCGCGCAGCCCCGTTAGAGCCGGCGCGCGTGAAGTGGTTCGACAAATCCAAGGGCTTTGGATTTGCAAATGTCTTTGGTCGCAGCGAAGATGTGTTTGTTCATGTCGAAGTGTTGCGCCGATCTGGCCTCGCCGATCTGCAACCCGGAGAGGCGCTGGCCATCCGGGTGATCGACGGCAAGCGCGGCTGTATGGCGTCGGAGGTCTGCCCGTGGGAAACCGCATTGTCCAAGGAATCCTGAAACCGCTTTGTGGGATTGTGGCGCTCGGTCTGTCGGCCGCGTCTGTTGACGCTGCTTGCCGTGACGACACGTTGTGGCTGCGTGGTGATTGGGGAAGCGCGCGATTTAGCGTCAAGGTCGCCGACACCGGGGCAGAGCGGGCGCAGGGCCTGATGTTTGTCGAAAATATGCCGCAGGCTGCGGGAATGTTGTTTGCCTATCCTGCGCCGGGTCCGGTGGCGTTCTGGATGAAGAACACTTTGATTCCGCTCGACATGATTTTTGCCGACGCGACGGGTGTGGTCCAGCGGGTGCATGCCAATGCCATTCCCGGTGATCTCACCGGCATTCCGGGCGGTGATGGTATCCAATATGTGCTGGAAATCAACGGCGGATTGGCGAAATCACTTGGTATCGTTACGGGCAGCGAGATGCAGCATCCCGCGATCAGTCAGGACATTGCCGCATGGTCCTGCACAGTCGAGTGAAAAACCCCTTTTCAATCCCTGCAGGTGTCGCTAAACGACCCCTGAGTTCGGGGCGTAGCGCAGCCTGGTAGCGCGACGGTTTTGGGTACCGTAGGTCGTAGGTTCGAATCCTATCGCCCCGACCACTACTTAGCTGGTTTTCAACCAGTACGGTTTACAGGGCCGTTTACAGCTTTGATCCATTTTCATTCCCCGCCAGCCTCGAAAGAAGCGCGCCCAGCTCGTCGGGCATGTCGATCAGCTCGCCCATCTTTTGCGCCACGGGAATCGACACGATCCGCTTGCGCTTGGCGGTTTAGAACAGAATCCGGCGGCCATATTTACTCGGCTGGATATGGAGCCTCGACAAGATCGCCAAGGTCGCTTTGATCGAGGTATAGCCGACAATCTGCTGAAGGTGACGAAGCCGCTCATATGTATCCGTCCGGTGTGGCTCTCCTGCCTAGGTGATGGAGTGGGTGATAGTGTCCACCATGTATAGTGGACATCTTGAGGTGGGTGATGGCGGGAAAGAAGGGCTTGAATAAGCGTGTCTGGTCTGAGGACGAGAAGCGCACGATTTGCGCACAAACGCTGAAAGCGGGCGTTTCCGTTGCGCAGGTTGCGCGGCGCTATTGCATGAATGCGAACCTGATTTTGAAATGACTTAAAGACCCTCGTTTTGCCCCTGTGAACGGCGGCGCAGCTTTCGATGCTGCTGGAAGGCATTGACCGGCGCGCGCCACAACGAACATGGCGGCCAACGCAGGCTGGATAGCCCAATAAAACATGGGGTCTGGCGCATTTTTCGTTCCGTTGTGCCGGTCGAACGGAAAAAAAATCCCCATGCGCGGGACCTTCAAAATCCTTCCTGAAGACCTCACTAAGCTGCGCGCAGTCAGCGAGTTGATGGCGGCAGAGATCATGTCGCAAGCCTATCAGATCGAGAAGCTGAAGAAGGAACTGGCAGCCCACCGCAAGGCCCGTTTTGGCAGTAAATCCGCGACTATGGATCAGCAGGCGTTTGATCTGCAGGAGGACGCTGAGATTGCCGCCTTCGCTCAAAAGACTGCCCCGGCAGATGACGGGGATGAGACCACTCCCGCCAAGAGCACCCACAATCACGCACCGTTACCCGATCACCTTGCGCGACAAGACGAGATCCTCTCACCTGGTGACACCTGCTTTGAGTGTGGCGGCGCGCTCAAGCAACTCGGCGAAGACGTGACAGAAGAGCTGAAATACGTCCCCGGCCACTTCGTCGTAAAACGCATAGTGCGTCCACGCATGACCTGCACCTGTTGTGAGGCCTTCGCCCAGGCCGACCTGCCCTCGCGCCCAATCACACGCGACCGCCCCGGACCGGGTCTGTTGGCCCATATCCTGGTCGGCAAATATTGCGATCACTTGCCATTATACCGGCAGATCCGAGATCTATGCCCGTGACAAGGTCGATCTGCATCGCTCCACGCTGACAGCTTGGGTGGACCCCTTAGCGATCCACATTGGCAAACTAGTGCGCGCCGGACCCGCGTTATTCGCCCCCTCTCGTGCATGTAAACATGCACTGCCGGGCAGTGGACGATACGCCGGTCAAGATGCAGGCCAAAGGCCGCGCGCAAACCTCCCGGCTTTGGAGTTATGTCCGCGATGAACGCCCGTGTGCGGACAAACGCCGCCCTGTGCGTGGTATCAGTTCAGCGTGGACCGCAAGGGCGAGCACCCCTCATCCCATCTCGCCGGATACAAAGGTGTGGTGCATGCTGGCGGCTTTACCGGTTTCAATGGCCTGTTCGGTGCAGATCGCGCCAGCGAGCAGGCCTGCATGGTCCATGTGCGCCGCAAGTTTGCCGATATCTATGAAAGCGAGGGGTCCGCCATCGCTGAGACAGTGATCAAGCGCATCGCCGCTCTGTATGCTGTAGAAAAAGAGGCGCGCTACAAGCCCACTGATACGCGCGTTGCCCAACGGCAGAAAAAGGCGAAGCCGATCTTCGACGGCCTGGACGAATGGCTCTCGCTGCAATTGCCCAAAATCGCCGACAAATCGACCCTCGCAGCGGCCATCCGCTACGCGCCCGGCCGCATGCCAAAAGCGCGGGTATATCTTGAAAACGGCACGTTGGAGTTGGACAATAATATTTACGAGCGATCAATCTGGCCAGTGGCTCTGGGCCGTAAAAACTATCGGTTCATGGGGTCAAAGGGCGGTAGCGATGCTGCGCCGTCGCCTACACCCTCATTGAAACCTGTCACATGAACAAGGTCGATCCCAAAGCTTGGCTGGCCTGGGTCCTCGCGCGCGTCTCAGACCACAAAATGACCCAGCTCGAAGAGCTCATGTCTTGGAGCTGGACGCCAGAATAAGTCAACACCAGTCAGACCGGACGCATATCTGCACGCTTGGGAAAGCGCATCAGAGGCCGGGACCGGGGCCGCCCGCGCTTGATCGGACGGGATGGTAATGGGCCTGTGTGAAGGCCTCGCAACCGGAACAGGCCGAGCGTGGCCGCACGATGCGGCTCAGGATGAATCGACCCGGAACATACTCCATCTCCTCGGTCACATCCTCGCCCAAACGGCGCAGCGTGCCACCGCATTGGACACAAGCGTCATCTCCAGTGGTCGGTTCGATCTTCTGGTGCGGGATATGATCGGGGATGGGCCGACGCTTCGGTTTGTCCCCCGGCTCTTCATCAGCAAGCCGCGACCTTGCAGTCATCCTGGCGATGGCAATCTCGCTTGTCTCGAGCGTCAGCTGAAGCTGCTCAATGCTCTCGGATGAAGAGCCGAAACGATGGTTGCGGTGGCCTGCCAGTTGGTGGCGCAACTTCTCGATCAACATGGCCTGCGACTTGACCTCGGCGAGCAGAAGCGCCGTGAACTGCCTCAGTTCATCAGGATCTTCCGGCAGAGATTTGACCACGTCCAGCATGGTCTGATGATACCCGATTGACGCATTCGGGGAATCCCGGACGTGTCATTGCGGGCCTGTTCATCCTGCCTTCAGCGGCTTCCAGCTCCGGTGCGGCAGGCGCCAGTCGATGCCTTCCAGAAGCATCGCCAGCTGCGCGGGCGTCAGGGCGATCTCGCCCTCCTTCGCCGTGGGCCAGACGAACGGGCCCTTCTCCAGCCGCATCGGGAACAGGCAGGCCGGACGCTTACTTTCCATATCATATTGCCGAGGTGCAGACCTCGGAGGGCAAGCTTTGCCTGTTTGTGGTAAACTCCTGCGTTCGGTAGCCGGGTCGCGGCTGTACGGGTGCTTGACCAGCTTGCTGAGCGCTACATGAACGAGGCCCTGAAAAATGCTGCCGCAAAGTGAAAAACAGGGTAGTTCGGATTTTGTTAGGTCTGGGCTTTGAACCCATCCGGAGAGTCGTTTCTGCGCATTGCAGCTGGGATCCGGCTGGACACAACCCGGCCGTTCTTGCATCGCGCAGCACTTTCACAGGCGGAATGAATGGTTGTGGGCCAAAGCGGCCGCAGTGCGCTAATCTGTGCTAGGCTTTGCCTGTGGAAACTAGCGGGGGAAAGAGGATGTCGTTGGCGCTGGGACGCTTGATCATCTATACTGGTCAGATTGACAGGATGGTGGATTTTTACGCCCGCCACTTCGGCTTTTCGATCGTACACGCCGCGTCTGATCGCATTGTGGAACTCAGGCCGCAAAACACGGGCATAACTATTTTGCTTCATCCCGCAGCTAAAGGGCAGCGAGTGGGGCAGGCGATTGTGAAGCTCGTATTCGATGTCGAGGATGTTGAAGCGTTTTGCGAAGCCGTGAGGAAAGACGGTCTCGCATTCGGAAAGATTCACAAAGCTGACGGATATGTCTTTGCGAACGCAAAGGACCCCGACAAGAATTCGATCCAAGTATCAAGCCGAGCTTTCGCCACGTGATGAATGGATTCTATGCTATCATCGGATACAGAGTAACACTGAGCCTTGGATCACGGCGATCACGGCCCTAACCGGCCTCTCGAGGCAGCGGTCAGCGCCGCAGTGCGGCTTCACGAACCGACCATTCGTGCCCATGTCACCGGCCAAATCCGCATCAGGACCTCCGCCGCCTGCCGGGCGATGGAGCGACTGCAATCCGTACCGGTCTTGTGGGACGACGAGTTCGCGGTCTTGTCCTTCGCAGGGGTTCAATTGCTCATCTGCGCCGCCAGTCACGCTGGGTTTACGTGATGACTCACTCATTTGATTTGCGCATCAAAGCTGTAAGAGCCCACTACGACTGGAATCTCAGCCAAAAGCTTGACGCCGGAGCGACGCTGAAATATGTGAGGGGCATCTGAGCGGGCGTTGTGTAATGGTAAGACCTCTGCCTTCCAAGCAGAAGACGCGGGTTCGATTCCCGCCGCCCGCTCCAGATTTCTTCCACCGACAATAAAGATCGCCAAAAGCTCTTGTTTTGAAGCCCTAGGGTTTTGACGAGACGCCAAGTATTGCGATTTTAACGCGCGCCTTCGACGCGGATGACACGGGTTCGAATCCTGGCGCCCGGTCCGGGACGCCGGTTCCGATAGATCAGCCAGCGTCGTTTACGTCGGTGTGCAAACCCAGTGCCTCACTTTGCCGTAAGGTCACAGCCCCTCGGCGCGATCCAGGGTGGCGTTGTCGTCATTTGCCACTGCCCGGAATTCGGCTGCGGTGCTATGGTTGTGCCAGACATCGGAACCCCGTGAGGCCAAATATGCAAGCACGTTTCACTGTCAACGGAGAGGAACGCCAGGTCGATGTGCCTGAAGATATGCCGCTCCTCTGGGTTTTGCGCGATGAGCTGGCGTTGACCGGGACCAAATACGGTTGTGGCATTGCGCAATGCGGGGCTTGTACCGTGCATCTGGATGGTATGGCCGTTCGGGCCTGCCAGGTTGAGGCGCGCGAACTTGACGGGTCAACGGTCCTCACCATCGAAGGTCTGGGCACGCCAGAGGCACCACACCCGGTTCAGCAGGCCTGGATCGAGACGCAGGTGGCACAATGCGGATACTGCCAGTCGGGCCAAATCATGCAGGCCGCGTCGCTGCTTGCAGGCAATCCCGACCCGTCGGACGCCGAAATTGACGCGGTGATGTCGGGTAATCTGTGCCGTTGCGGCAGCTATCCACGGATCCGTACCGCGATCCGGGCTGCGTCTGCGGCAGTCGGTCGCTGAGCAATGGATAGCCTTGGCACACTTACCCGCCGCAGCTTTCTGATTGGATCGGTTGCCGTTGCTGGCGGGGTGGCCTTTGGCACTTATGTCGTCAAAACACCGGTCAGGAATCCGCTGCTGGATACCCTGGCCGACGGTGAGGTCGCGATCACACCATATGTTCTGATTGCGGCGGACGGTATCACCCTGATCACACCGCGCGCCGACAGCGGGCAGGGGGCCTATTCGGTTCAGGCCGCGCTGATCGCCGAAGAACTGGATATCGATCCGGCCAGTGCAACGATCACGCCGGGTTTGCCGGGGCCTGCCTATTACAATGGCGCGGTATTGGCCGAGAGCGTGCCGTTCCCGGCCTATGACCAAAGTATCCTGGCCGAAGCGATGCGCCGCTTTATGGCGGTACCAGCCAAGGTGTTGCAGCTTCAGATCACCGGCGGATCATCAACTGTGCCGGATGGGTTCACGAGGCTGCGGATGGCCGGCGCCGTGGCGCGCGAAACCCTGAAAGAGGCAGCAGCCCGGCGAACAGGGCTGCCGCGTGATCAATTGGATACTGCGGAGGGCCATGTGATCCTGCCGACGGGCGACCGCATCGCCTATACCGATCTGGCAGCGGATGCAGCCGGAATCGAACCGATCCGGGATGTAGAACTTCGCCCGCCGGAGCGTTGGAAGCGGCTCGGAAAAACTGCCGTCCGCACCGATATGGTGGCCAAATGTACCGGCACCGAAGTGTATGGCATCGACGACAGCGTCGACGGGATGGTCTACGCCACCGTGCGTGCCAATCCCGGTATCAATGGCGATGTCGTGTCTTTTGATGCCACAGATGCCGAGGCAATGAGCGGCGTCCTTGGCGTTCTGCCGGTTCCGCATGGCGTGGCAGTTGTGGCCCGCAACACATGGACCGCTTTTCGCGCCGCGGATTCGGTCAGGATCGAATGGGGTCCACCGCCCTATCCAGCAAGCAGCGCCGAAATCTTTGACGCGCTTGAGGCGGTGTTGGACAACGATCAGTCCTTTGATCACCGCCGGCGCGATGACGGCGACGTCGATGCGGCCTTGGCACGGGGCGACGTCATCAAAGCGAATTACCGAATTCCTTATCTGGCCCATGCGCCGCTTGAGCCGATGAACGCCCTTGTCCATGTCACCGACGATCATTGCGAGATTCGCACTGGGACGCAGATCCCGCTGTTCATTCGTGCCCGGGCAGCGCAGATCACCGGACTGGATCAGGGCAAGGTGCTGGTCCATGTCCTGCCCATGGGTGGCAGCTTTGGTCACCGGCTTGAGATGACGCATGTCGAGCAGGCGTTACACATCGCCGTCGCGATGAAAGGCACCCCCATCAAACTGGTCTGGAGCCGAAACGAGGACATGACCCATGATTACCCACGCCCGGCCGCTGTGGCACGGGCGCGGGGCAGGGTGGTCGATGGCCGGGTTGAAACGTTTGACCTTTCGGTGGGGCAATCGGCCATGACTCCGGGCTGGGTTCGCCGTCTGAGCGGGATGAGTTTACCCGGCCCGGACACTACCATCACCACCGGATCGTGGGATCAGCCGTTTGCCATCCCCAATTACCGCGTCACGGGCTACCGCGCACCAGACATGGTGCCAGTGTCGTCCTGGCGGTCGGTCGGGGCATCGGGCAACGGGTTCCTGCATGACTGCTTTCTGGACGAACTGATTCATGCTGCGGGGGCTGACCCGCTGGCCGAGCGCATCCGCCTGTGCATGGATGACACCTCTCGCAGGGTGCTCGAGGCCGTGGGCGAGATGTCGGGGTGGGACGGACCAGGGATCGGGGAAAATCGGGGGCGGGGCGTTGGATTCTGCCTGTCGTTCGGGGTGCCGGTGGCGCAGGTGGTCGACGTCACAATGACCGCGCGCGGCATCCGCATCGACAAGGTGCATGTTGCGGTGGATGTTGGTCAGGTGCTCGACCCCGTCAACCTAGAGGCGCAGGTATGTGGTGGCGTAATTTTCGGGCTGGGCCACGCAATGAATTGCGCGTTGACCTATGACAATCACACCCCACAGCAAACCAATTTTCACGCCTACGAGGGGATGCGCCTGTATCAGACCCCGGAAATAGATGTGCGCGTTCTTACCAACGGGACCAAGATTCGCGGCATTGGTGAACCGGGTGTGCCGCCTGCGGCCCCGGCGTTGGCCAACGCGATTTTCGCCGCCACCGGACAGCGCATCCGCGAATTGCCACTGAACAAACATGTGGCGTTTGTCTGATGTGGGGGGCGGTCCACAAGAGGATCCTGCTGGTCAGTGCCGCAATGATGATTGCAGCTCAGTCACGCGCCGAAATGCCGGTCCTGGTGATTGCGCCGCCCGCAGAGGGATCGGTTGCGGTGGCTGACGGGATCAGCGCGTTTGAGCGCATTTATGCGGTGGTCACCCATCCGCGCTGTGCCAACTGCCATGTGGGCGCGAACAACATCCCGATGTGGGATGGCGGCATCGCAGGCCCCGCGCGGCCGCATGGTATGAACATCGACGCCGGAATCAGCCGCATTGGCGCCGAAACGCTGATGTGTTCGACCTGCCACCGCACATCCCCGGTGTTGGAGAGCGCGCCACATGCGCCGCCGCACACCGCACTGGACTGGCGTTTGGCTCCGGTCGAATTTGAATGGTTTGGCAAATCACCCGCCGAGATCTGCGCGCAATTGTCCGACCCTGCCCGGACCGGTGGCCGTGACTGGATGGCGCTGGCCGAGCATCTGGTCGACGATGCCAACCACCGGGGATTTGTGCTCTGGGGTTGGATGCCTGGCGGGGGGCGCGACCCTGCGCCCGGCAGCCTTCAGCAACATGTGGACGATGTTCTGGCCTGGGGTGTAGCGGGTCAGCCATGCCCAATACGATGAGGTTGCCGCGATGACAAACACCGACCGAAAATACCAATCCGCCGCGACATTGCTGTTCATGGTGGCGGTTCTGCATCTGCCCGTGCTCGTCTTGAACTGGCGCGACTATGGCGCTCAGACGATCTTTGTGATTCTCGTGTTAGCCGCGTTGGGGATGGGTTTGATATTGCGGATGCGATGGGTGGCGTATCTGGCATTTATTGCCACGCTCGGCAGCGTCACAGCGGCTTTGGCGGGCGCGTTATCGGAATTTAGCCTTGTTGCACTGGCTTTTTGGGCGATTGCCGTGATCGATGTGATCGCTGCCGCCGTGCTGTTCGGCATGCTTTGGACTAAGCCCGCGCAGGCAGGATGAAAATTTACGCGCTGGCGCGGATCGGCGGATATTCTCTGCATCTTGTGCAGTTTTGCCACATTACGAAACGTCACCTACCAGATGCAGTGTATCCACAACGGGGCTGTGCACAAGTTCACGCAACCTCGCAATGTAGTGCCGTAACTTGGCGCGAAACCAGTGTTTTTGAAGCTTCCGTCAGTCTGATCGAAAATTAACCTTTTGTGGATGAATCAGTGGGGGGCTGGGGACAGGTGCAAACCCAAGTCCGGTCAACGCAAAAGATGTCACCAAATCGTAAAATTATCCGTTGACCGACCGGGGGATAATACGCCAGTTTGTGCGGGCCGGACGAAGAGCCACAAGATGTAGTGGCCATATCGGGTGCAGAGAAAATCAGAACTGACAACAGCAGGACACCCTGCGAGGCCGCAAACATCGTGTGGACTGTCGGCTTTGTTGCCTTTGCAAAACGGCACCTCCGTCGGGGAAACGACGAACGACTGGAAACATGGGGCAAAACAGATGCAAATCGAGAGAAAATTCACAAGCGCGGGTCAAGATGCCTATCAGGGGATCGACTTTGCGACCACAGTGTCCGAAATCCGGAATCCGGACGGCACGATTGTTTTCAAACTCGACAACGTCGAAGTGCCCACCAAGTGGAGCCAGGTCGCCAGCGATGTCATCGCCCAGAAATATTTCCGCAAGGCCGGTGTGCCCGTTGAGCTGAAGAAAGTCGCCGAAAAGGGTGTTCCCGAATTTCTGTGGCGGTCGGTTCCGGCGTCGGACAAGACTGAAAAAGTTGGCGAAACATCGTCCAAGCAGGTTTTTGACCGTCTGGCCGGCGCATGGACCTATTGGGGCTGGAAAGGTGGCTATTTCACCACCGAATCGGATGCGCGCGCCTATTACGACGAGATGCGCAATATGCTGGCCAGTCAGCGCGCCGCGCCCAACAGCCCGCAGTGGTTCAACACTGGCCTGCATTGGGCCTATGGCATCGACGGCCCCGGACAGGGCCACTATTACGTTGACTACAAAACCGGAAAACTGACCAAATCCAAATCCGCTTACGAGCATCCGCAGCCCCATGCGTGCTTTATCCAGTCGGTCAAGGATGATCTGGTCGGCGAAGGTGGCATCATGGATCTGTGGGTTCGCGAGGCGCGTTTGTTCAAGTATGGTTCCGGCACCGGCACCAATTTCAGCAGCCTGCGCGCGGCGAACGAACCGCTGTCGGGCGGTGGCAAATCGTCGGGCCTGATGGGCTTTCTCAAGATCGGTGACCGCGCGGCGGGTGCGATCAAGTCGGGCGGCACCACGCGCCGCGCCGCCAAGATGGTGATCATCGACGCCGACCACCCGGATATTGAGGAATTCATCAACTGGAAGGTCAAGGAAGAGCAGAAGGTCGCAAGCATCGTGGCCGGCTCCAAGATGCACGAACAGAAACTGAACCTGATCTTTGCCGCGATCCGGGAATGGGACGGAGCCGAGGCTGACGCCTACGATCCCAAGAAAAACGAAACGCTCAAGGCCGCAATTCGTCAGGCCAAAAAGGTCGCGATCCCCGAAACTTACGTCAAGCGTGTGCTGGATTACGCCAAGCAGGGCTACGGTTCGATCGAATTTCCAACCTATGATACCGACTGGGATTCCGAGGCGTATGCCAGCGTGTCGGGCCAGAATTCCAACAACTCGATCCGGGTCACCGACGCCTTTCTCAAGGCGGTCAAGGACGATGCCGATTGGGAACTGATCCGCCGTACCGACGGGTCGGTCGCCAAAACCATCAAAGCCCGCGACCTGTGGGAAGATGTCGGCCACGCGGCCTGGGCCTGTGCCGATCCGGGCATCCAGTTTCACGATACTGTCAACGCCTGGCACACATGCCCCGAAGACGGCGCGATCCGTGGGTCGAACCCGTGCTCGGAATATATGTTCCTCGACGATACAGCCTGCAACCTTGCGTCGATGAACCTGCTGACCTTCCTCAAGGACGGCGCGTTCCAGTCCGAGGATTACATCCACGCCACCCGTTTATGGACCCTGACACTGGAAATCAGCGTAACGATGGCGCAATTTCCCAGCCAGGAAATTGCACAAAGATCCTATGATTTCCGCACCCTGGGCCTGGGCTATGCAAATATTGGCGGTCTGCTGATGAACATGGGATATTCTTATGACAGCGACGAGGGCAGGGCGCTTTGTGGTGCGCTGAGCGCGGTCATGACCGGCGTATCCTACGCCACATCGGCCGAGATCGCCGGTGAACTGGGCGCGTTCTCGGGGTATGAGCGCAACAAGGCGCATATGCTGCGGGTGATCCGCAACCACCGTAAGGCAGCCCATGGCGCGACGGATGGCTACGAAGCGCTGGACGTCAAACCGGTGCCGCTGGACCATGCTAACTGCCCCGATGCCACCCTGATTGGTCTGGCCAAAAGCAGCTGGGACGAGGCGCTGCGTCTGGGCGAAGCCAACGGCTATCGCAATGCGCAGGTGTCCGTGATCGCTCCGACTGGCACCATCGGTCTGGTGATGGATTGCGACACCACCGGGATCGAACCTGACTTTGCCCTGGTGAAGTTCAAAAAGCTCGCCGGCGGTGGGTATTTCAAGATTATCAACCACTCGGTTCCTGCGGCACTGGACAAACTGGGATATTCCAGCAGTCAGATCGAAGAGATCGTCGCCTATGCTGTCGGTCATGGCACGATCGGCAACGCGCCGGGGATCAATCATACCTCGTTGATCGGCCACGGCTTTGGCCCGGCGCAGATCGAAAAAGTCGAGAGCGCGCTGGCGTCGGCATTCGACATCCGCTTTGTGTTCAACCAGTGGACGCTGGGCGAAACCTTTTGCCGCGAGGTGCTGGGTATCCCGGTGGCCAAGCTGTCGGACCCGACTTTTGATCTGCTGCGCCACCTTGGCTATTCCAAGCGCGACATCGAACTGGCTAATGATCACGTCTGCGGCACCATGACCCTCGAAGGGGCGCCATTTCTCAAGACAGAACACTACGCGATCTTTGACTGCGCCAACCCTTGCGGCAAAAAAGGCACGCGGTATCTAGGTGTTAAAAGCCATATCTACATGATGGCCGCTGCGCAGTCGTTCATCTCGGGCGCGATCAGCAAGACGATCAACATGCCCAACGACGCCACCATCACCGACTGCCAGGCCGCATACGAGCTGTCGTGGTCCCTGGGGGTCAAGGCAAACGCGCTCTATCGCGACGGATCGAAACTGAGCCAACCGCTGGCGTCGGCGCTGGTCGAAGATGACGACGAAGCAATGGAGGTGCTGGAAAGCGGCTCGATGCATGAAAAGGCCGCTGTGCTGGCGCAGAAAGTCGTCGAAAAGATCATCGTCAAAGAGGTCGCCCGTGGCCGCGAAAAGATGCCCGAGCGGCGCAAGGGCTATACCCAAAAGGCCATTGTTGGCGGTCACAAGGTGTATCTGCGTACCGGCGAATACAAGGACGGCAACCTGGGCGAAATCTTTATCGACATGCACAAGGAAGGGGCGGGCTTCCGCGCCATGATGAACAACTTTGCCATCGCGGTGTCGGTTGGTCTTCAGTACGGCGTGCCGCTGGAAGAGTTCGTCGATGCCTTCACCTTTACCAAATTCGAACCTGCCGGCATGGTGCAGGGCAACGACAGTATCAAGAACGCGACCTCGATCCTTGACTATATCTTCCGCGAACTGGCGGTGTCCTACCTTGACCGCACCGATCTGGCGCATGTCAAACCGCAGGGCGCCACCTTTGACGATATCGGCCGGGGCGTGGAAGAAGGCGTGTCCAACGTCAAGGAAATCTCGGAATCAGCAGCGTCGCGCAGCCTTGAGGTGCTGAAACAGATCAGCTCAACCGGGTATCTGCGCAAACGTCTGCCGCAAGATCTGATGGTGTTGCAGGGCGGCCAAAGTGGGTTTGGCGCGGCCACGCAGGTGACGTCACTGGTGGCGGAAAAGGCGGTTGCCTCGGGCGGCACGTCGGTCAGCTATGCCACCAGCACAACGACGACAGCCGCGACCAGCGGTCTGGCGATCAACGCTGTCACCAAAGCCAAGATGCAGGGTTACGAGGGCGAAGCCTGCGGCGAATGTGGCAACTACACGCTGGTGCGCAACGGGACCTGCATGAAGTGCAACACTTGCGGCGGAACGTCCGGCTGTAGCTGAAGATTCGAGGGGTGGAGAGAGGTGTTTGTCAGAAGCCGTAATTTCGTCGAATTTCAAAATTCGACGAAATGCGCGGTTATGAAAAAGAGGCTTTCTTGGGGGCCTTTATTTAGTCGACGTTGAACAACACCTACGCGGCGATTTGCAGTGCTATTGATCGGACGGTGAAGGCGTTGATCGCGCGCTGCGCCCGTGACAGGCCCTCGAACAACAGGACCAAACGGGCCCTCAGGCGGGCCAGGATCTTGCGGATGTTGTGCCCGCAGCCGCACAGGACAGCGAAGAGCGCATCGCCCTTGGTCCCTTTGAGAGGGCAGCGCGCGAGGCGGCCATCGGTCTTCATGTGGCCGATCTCCGGCTCGATCGCACTGCGCCTTCGGAGCTGCGCTTTCAGCCCATCCGTCAGCCCGCGACGCATTCCGGAGATCAACACATGGGTTGTTCCGACACCGTGTCCACGGTAGCCGCGGTCCACGACGGCGAGGTCCGGGCGGCGAGGTCCTTTGCCAGCGCGACCAACTTCACCCGCGCCTTCTCGTAGAGCCGGGCGTCCATTGCCCGGCAGGCGCATCCGCAGGATGCTGCCGGGAGGGGGTTGGATACGCGATATTCTTTTCCATCACGGTGGTGTCGACGGAGACGCGCGCCAGGCTGTCGTCGTCGATGATACCGACAGACCGGCCCGCTTGAATCGTCTTGGTCAGCAGCCACTCCGCGCCCTCTTCGCCGATGCGATCACGCCAGCGGCTGAGCGAGGACGGATGAATCGGCGGCTGATGCTGGAAGAACGTCTCCCCTGTGAAATGCTGGACATACGGGGAGTCCACCCAGCGGGCGATCACGGCCTCGTCCGAGAGCCGATAGGCATGCTGCAGATACATGAGGCGCCACCAACCGTGGCGGCGTCGCAGGCCGCCCTGTCGCCGACGGGAAGAAACCAGCCCACTCCCGTTCGAAGACCTCCCAGTCGATCAAGTCTGCCAGCTTTACAAGCTCGTGGCGCATGTCGATCATGTCGACCAATCGGGGGCGGAGGAGATCATCCTGTTCCTCAGGACGCGAGCGGTGCTTCATGGCAGGATCCAAACTGCAGCCTTTTCAATTGGATTCTACGGATTCCTGCAGTTTGAAGCCGGAAAAATATCCGATTTATCTTGGTGATTCAGCTACATGGCAGTTGTTCAAGCCGAACTGTTTAGGCAGACGGTTCAGCGGCAGGTCCGCATCTGAACGCGCCGCTTCCATGATCTGACGGGTCGTCTGCGTCTCAAGGATGGGCCGCGTTTGCACGCGGTCGCCTGCGGCGATCCTTGACCCGCAGATGAATCGCGATGTTGGGAGTTGAGTTTAGGCTTTGGTCAGGGCCGCAATGATGGGGCCAAAGTCGCTGGCTTTGAGGCTTGCGCCACCGACCAGTGCGCCGTCGACGTCTTTGACGGCAAAGATCTCGGCCGCGTTTGCGGGCTTCACGCTGCCGCCATAGAGCAGGCGGATGGCACCAGCGATGTCGTTTCCAAACCGGCTGACAAGTTCTGCGCGCAGGAATTGGTGTACTTCGCCGATTTGATGAATGGTGGGCACCTTGCCGGTGCCAATGGCCCAGATCGGCTCGTAGGCGACTACCAGATTTGCACCGGTCGCGCCATCAGGCACGGAATTGGCAAGCTGCGTGCCGATCACGGTAAGCGTCTTGCCGCTGTCGCGCTGTTCCAGGCTTTCGCCGATGCAGACAATCGCGGTCAGGCCTGCATCCCAGACAGCTTGGCTTTTGGCGGCGACGATCGCGTCGCTTTCGCCGTGGTCAGCGCGGCGTTCGGAATGGCCGGTGATGACATAGGTTGCGCCTGCGTCGGCAAGCATCGGCGCTGACAGATCCCCGGTATGGGCACCGCTGGCTGCAGCATGGCAATCCTGCGCTCCGATGGCGACGTCACCAGCGACACCCTTAGCAGCATGGAGCAACGTTGCGGGCGGGCAGATCAGCACCTCGACGGTCGGGCTGCTGGTGCCATCAAGGGCGCTCAGTTCAGCCAGAGCTGTCTGAGTTCCGTTCATTTTCCAATTTCCGGCGGCCAGTTTGCGTCGCATGTCGTCTCCTATGAATCACAGTTGCGCATCATCACGGCAACGCACCAAAGGTCAAGTTGTGTAGCGTGATTGCACCAAGGAGAGAAGGTCGGGGCGGCCGGACGGACTCAGCCGTTGCCCGGAGACTCAAGTTCGGCCAAGTCCTTGAACTTGATCGACTCGCCGCAACCGCAGGCATCAACCACGTTGGGATTGATGAATCGAAAGCCGGATTCCAGCAACGATGTCTCGTAATCAATCTCGGTGCCGAACAGGAACATCTGCGCCATGGGGGCTATCATCACCCGCGCGCCATCCTGGTCGATCACCTCGTCGTTGGTGTCGGCGGTATCGACATATTCCATGGTGTATTCCATGCCTGCGCAGCCGCCCTTTTTGACGCCGATACGCAGGCCCGCGCGGTTGTCACGCTCCATCAGCTTGGTGATCTGGGTCACAGCGCGGGCGGTCATGCTGACTGGGGGCTTGCCGGGAATGCCGAACATGCGGGATCTCCTGTTGTTACGATCAATCTAGGCACCTGGCCCGGTTGGCACAAGGGGGCGGACCCCAAGCCACCGTGTGACCTACATGAAACCGAGTTCGAGTCGCGCCTCGTCTGACATCATCTCCATGCCCCAGGGCGGTTCGAACGTCAGTTCGACATCGACCTGCTTGATCCCGGCCAGCGGTTCGATGGCTTCCGCCACCCAGCCGGGCATCTCGCCTGCCACCGGGCAGCCCGGCGCGGTCAGAGACATCGTTACCGCCACCGCGTTTTCCGGCGATATATCAATGGTATAGATCAGACCAAGGTCATAAATATTTACCGGAATTTCCGGGTCATAGACGCCACGACACGCCTCGACCACCTGCTCGTAGAGCGGATGATCCGTGCTGGAGGGCGCAATCAGTGGAGCACCTTCAAGCTGGGGACTGGCGTCTTGCATGGGGTTTGTCCTTTTCGCTTACCTGAGCAAAGATATAGGGAATGCCAATCGCCGCGTAAAGGGTGCCTGCCTGGACTCTGTAGTGCGTATGGGCAAAGCTGGCCCCGTTTAGCCCCGGAGCTGACTGGCTGGGGCCACAGCCGTTAGCCCAGCACTTTGCGTCGCCGCACGGGGGCGGGGCGCACGCGTTCTTCGACGTGGTCATAGAGCAAACCAGCGATATTCTTTTTGGTTGCGTTTTCAATCCCTTCGAGCCCGGGGCTCGAGTTGACCTCAAGCACCTTTGGCCCGGTGTCCGAACGCAGCAGATCGACGCCTGCAAGGTTAAGTTTGAACGCTCGGGCCGCGCGCACCGCGGTTTCGCGTTCTTCCTTGGTGATGCGGACCACCTGCGCGGTGCCGCCCTGATGCAGGTTCGAGCGGAAATCGCCATCGGCTCCGGTGCGTTTCATCGCGGCGACGACCTTGGTGCCGACGACAAGGCATCGGATATCTTCGCCCGCTGATTCCTTGACGAAATCCTGCACCAGAAAATTGGCGCGCAGCCCGCGAAAGGCGTCGATCACCGATTGTGCGGCCTTCTTTGTCTCTGCCAGAACGACGCCTTTGCCTTGGGTTGATTCCAGCAGCTTGACGATCAGCGGCGCGGTGCCAACCAGCCGCATCAGGCTGTCTGTGTCCTTGGGGGACGAGGCAAAGGCGGTGTTAGGCATGCCGATCTTATGCTGGGCCATCAACTGATGCGCGTGCAGTTTGTCGCGTGACGCGGTGATGCCCTCGGACCCGTTGACGCAAAAGGTGCCGATGGTTTCGAACTGGCGGATGACGGCGGTGCCATAGGCGGTGACAGAGGTGCCGATACGCGGGATCACCACATCATAGCGGGGAAGGCGGGCACCGTCATAATGCACCTCTGGGGCCATGGCGTTGATGGCCATGTAGCAGCGGGTTGTGTCGATCACCTCGACCGTATGACCACGCGATTCGCCCTCTTGCACCAGTCGCCGGGTCGAGTAATTGTCCTCGCGGCTCAACACTGCGACCCGCAGCGCGCGTTTCGGGGCTGAGGTGCGCACGGTCTGGCTGGAATAGACATCATAGCTAAGTTCCGGCTGACAGAACCGGTCAGTGGCAACGATGGTGATATGATCCTTGAGCGCCTCACGCCCCAGCAGCATCCGGCTGTTCATCCGGTCGCGGTTGGTCAGCGTCAGCTCAATCCGCCAGCTATTGCCACCGACCCGAAGGGTCGAGGCGATGACATAGCGGCTCTCGCTCTCTCCATTTGACGATGTGACGGTGCGGCGGTCAACGATGGGGGCCGAACAGGGAATGATCAGATCGTCGCGGCCGGGGATCGGGTGGATGGTAAACCGCACCCTGGGGGCGGCGGCGGGACCAAAGGTTTCGATGTCAAAGGCGTGCAGCGCGGAAGTGCGCGCCCCGGTATCGACCTTGGCGCGCAGGGACGGAAGGCCGAGATCCGGCAATGCCACCCATTCCTCCCATCCGAATCGGATGAGGTCGGGTGTCTCGGGCAGATCGTCGTGCATGTCGCGTCCTTTGGCCAAATGAACGCCAAGCCCTATCAACAGGACCAGAGCGCCGCAAGCCAGCCTTGGCACAGGTGTATGACAGAAAGGTGAGCGCCGACGCTGCGTTTCGCCATATCTCAGTGATGCGGCGGTTCAGTCGTTAATGTCGTGGCGCACAAAGCGCACCTGACCTTTGGGGGCGCGAAACAGCCGCCTCAGCAGCGCCCATGCCGCCAGTGACAGCAGCGCGAACACGGCCAGCAGGACAGCGGGCGACGTCGTGAACGGGATCAGCAGCAAAAGCGCGACGGCCGCAGCACCGATGGCAAAACCAAGGAAAATGAACCCCGGTGCCAGCAATTCGAGGATTGCCAGAGCCAGCGCACCCGCCAGCCAGACCCACCAGATGGCCCAGATCATGGCAGTTTGCCCTTGAGCATCTTGAACGCATCGCCAAAGGCCTCAAGCGCGTTGGCGGGCAGCACGATGGTTTGCTTACCTTCGCCGGCCCCCAGCGCATTCAGCGCATCGACCTGTTTGAGGGCCACTTGATATTGCGCCGCCTCGAGTCCTCCGGCGGCGATCGCCTGCGCGATGACACCCGTGGCATAAGCGTCGGCGTCGGCCAGCACCCGCCGCGCCTTGGCCGCCTGTTCCGAAGCATAGAGATCGGCGTCGGCACCCAGTTCGACGGCTCGTTTCTTGCCCTCGGCCTCTGTCACCTGGGCGCGGCGTGCGCGTTCGGCGTTCAACTGTTGCAGCATTGCCGATCGGGTGGCCTGATCCAGATTGACGTCCAGCAGTTCGGCGCGCGTCACCTCGATCCCCCAGTCGTCGACCACGGCAAAGATCTGTTCCTTGATCGTTGCCGTCAGGGTGCCGCGGTTCGATTGGACCTGATCCAGCTCCATCTTGCCGATTTCTGAGCGCACAATCCCCGCCACCGTGGTTGAGATGGCGGCATCGACGTCGCGAATGCGGTAGACGGTTTTTTCCGGCTCGATGATGCGATAGAATACCGATGTGTCGACCTGCACCAGAACGTTATCAAGCGTGATGGCATCCTGCGTGATGGTCGGCAACTGCCGTTCCAAGATCGAGATTTTATGCGCAACCCGGTCCAGAAACGGGACGATCAGGTTGATCCCCGGCCCAAGCACCGCGTGCAGCCTGCCAAATCGTTCGACGACATATTGTTCCGATTGTGGCACGATGCGCACCGCACGCAGGATGACAATGACGACCAGCAGGGCAAGCAGTATAAAAATCAGGTTGCCGGAAAAAAATTCGTCGATCAAAAGCTGGAGTTCTGGGGGCACGGGCGTCTCCTTTGGCTGATACTGGCGTAGTGGACGTGGGTTTTCCGGTCAATGCAATGTCAATTAGTATCGGTCCCTGAACGGGATCAGCGTGATGTCCCCCCGACTGAAATCGCAAAACCAGCAAAGTGCTGATTGCCCTTGGGAGAGGCGGGTGGATTGACCGAGTGTTGCGCCGCGCCCTTGTGCGACGCCGTTTCGCAGCCTAAAGCATCCCGCCATGAGCACCTCATTCACCGTCTCGGCCCGCGATGGCCGTGCCCGCACCGGCGCAATCTCAACCCCCCGTGGTGAGATCCGCACACCTGCCTTCATGCCCGTCGGCACTGCCGCGACGGTTAAGGCGATGATGCCGGAGAGCGTCCGCGCCACCGGGGCAGATATCCTGCTGGGCAATACGTATCATCTGATGTTGCGACCCACGGCTGAACGCATTCACGCCTTGGGCGGCCTGCACAAATTCATGAACTGGGATCGCCCGATCCTGACGGATTCTGGTGGCTTTCAGGTGATGTCGCTGGCGGATCTGCGCAAATTGACCGAACGCGGCGTAACCTTCAAAAGCCATATCGACGGCTCGAAACACGAGATCACGCCAGAACGCTCGATGGAGATCCAGCGCCTTTTGGGGTCGGACATCGTGATGGCGTTTGACGAATGCACACCCTATCCCTGCACCGAGGCGCAGGCGCTGGACAGCATGCGGCTGTCGATGCGTTGGGCGCAGCGGTCGCGCGACGCCTTTGGCGATCGTTCGGGGCATATGCTGTTTGGAATCCAGCAGGGCAGCGTGTTCCCCGATCAGCGCCAGGAAAGCGCCGAGGCGCTGAAACGCATCGGCTTTGACGGCTATGCGGTTGGCGGGTTGGCCGTGGGCGAGGGGCAGGAGATGATGTTCCAGACGCTGGATTTTGCCGTCGATATGCTACCCGACGACAAGCCGCGCTATCTCATGGGGGTCGGCAAGCCGGACGATATTCTGGGCGCGGTCAAGCGCGGCATTGACATGATGGACTGCGTTTTGCCCTCACGCTCGGGCCGCACAGGACAGGCCTGGACCCGGCGCGGGCAGCTCAACATCAAGAATGCCCGCCATCAGGATGACCCGCGTCCACTGGACGAAGATTGCACCTGTCCGGCCTGCCGGAATTATTCCCGCGCCTATCTGCATCATGTGTTCCGGGCGCAAGAGATGATTTCCGGGATGCTGCTCACATGGCATAATCTGCATTACTATCAAGATCTTATGCAGGGAATTCGCGAGTCAATCAGTGCCGGGCGGTTTGCGGAATTTGAGGGCGAATTTCACGCGATGCGCGCCGCCGGAGATATCGAGGCCCTGTAACGGCGGCCTGATGATGGTGAGGTCGGGCGGTATGGTGCCGCTTGGACCCAAATTAGGCGCGGCTTATGAATCCGGTCGGATCAGTCCGAGTCCGCGTAAATAGATGCCGATGCCGGTCTCAAGCAGATCTTCGGGCGGGAAGGGGCTGCGGCTGCCCGGAGCATTGCGGGCAAACAGTTCGACCACGCCGTGGCTGAGCGCCCAGATATGCGCCGAGAACATCGAAGCGGGGGGCCGCTTGTCCGGGGGAATGTGTTGCGACAGATCCGTCGCGGCAAGTTCCAGAACTGCGCGGGCCCGCGATGACGCCGTCGCCAGTTCCGGTGAATGATTAACCGAAACGCCGCTTTCGAACATCGCAATGTAATGACCGGGATAGCGCCGGGCAAAGGCCAGATAGGCCCGGCCCGTCGCCTCGAATGCGGCGAGCGCCGAGGGCTGGCCACTGTCATAGGCATATTGCATCACATCGGCAAAAATATCGTAGCCCTGACGTGCCGCCTCGGCGATCAGGTCCTCGCGCCCAGCAAAATGACGGTAGACCGCCGCCGGGGTCACACCGGCCTGTTTTGCGGCTTCGGACAGGGTAAATCCGGTCGGCCCCTTTTCCTCGATCAGGATCAGGGCTGCCGCAACCAGTGCCTGCGCCAGATTGCCGTGATGATATCCGCGTTTAGACATCCCAGAGGTCGGGACCACCGCAGATCTTTTTATCTGGCTCACCCAGCGCCTTTGCGTCTTTTTTGTCGTAGTCCAGCGACCCCAGAACGCTGCGGATTGCCGCCAAACGCGCGCGGCGTTTGTCGTCCGAGCGCACAATAGTCCAGGGTGTCTTTTTGGTATGCGACCGGGTCAGCGTTTCATGGATCGCGGTAGAGTAGGCGTCCCATTTGGCCAGTCCTTCGACATCAATCGACGACAGTTTCCAGTGTTTCAGCGGATCCTTTTCGCGGTCCAGAAAGCGGCGCAACTGTTCCGCGCGCCCGACGTTGAGCCAGAGCTTGAACAGATGAATCCCGTCCTGCACCAGCATCTTTTCAAAGTCGTTGACCTGAGCAAAGAAGTGTTCGCGCTGTTCATCGGTGCAGAACCCAAAGACGTGTTCGACCACGCCGCGATTGTACCACGAGCGGTCAAAGAATACGATTTCGCCAGCAGCCGGCAGATGCGTGATGTAGCGCTGGAAATACCATTGCGTCATCTCGGTGTCGGACGGTTTGGCCAGCGCTACATTGCGCGCCCCGCGCGGATTCAGGTTTTCGCGAAAACGCTTGATCGTGCCGCCTTTGCCGGCAGCGTCGCGCCCCTCAAACACGATGGCGATGCGCGCACCGGTGTCGCGCACCCAGGACTGCATTTTGACCAGTTCGATCTGCAGCGCCTTCATTTCCTTTTCATACGTCTTTTTTGAGACTTCTTCAGAATAAGGATAGGCGTTGGACAGAATATCGTCCTTGTCGGCGCGCTCGATTGCGTCGCGCACATCCTTTGGGGCATCGTTTTTGTAATAGGCGCTGATGGCGCCGTCAAAAGGAAGGGTCACGGGACAGGGCCTCTTTTGTTCTGCTCTTGGCCAGTAATATGGGATGTTAACTGGCTTAACGCAATCGCTGTCGGTCGATTGGCGGGGTCATGTCGGACGGGGCGCAGGCGCTTCGGCGCGCTCTTGTCAAAGGCTGGTACCCAACGCGCGGGGCGGTTCCCGCTACGCCCAGACGGGCACATGCCCCTCACCGTGTTCCCAGGTGGTGGAGCCGTTTTTGCTGTTTATAACTCCTGGCGCAAACCCGCCCGATGCGCGGCGCGGTTGATGGCATCCACCACGGTTTGTGGTTGCACATGATGCGGCATGTGGCCGACGCCCGGCAACACGTTCAGCGCGGAATTGGGCAGCAGCGCGTCCAGCGGGCGTGCATGCACGTCGATCGGGACAGTGGTGTCGGCGTCACCGTGGATCAGTTCGATTGGCAGGTCCAGCGACGGATACCGCGCCGACATCTGCACCAGATGCGGGCGCAGCGAATTGACCTGCCGGGCATTGGCGCGCAGCGACTCGCGGCGCAGGGTCAGGCCGGGGCCGACATATTGGGCATAGCCATCGGGCGCGGCGTTGGGGGCAAAGACGCTGCGAACGGCGTCGTTGATCGTCTCTTGCGAGGCGAATGCCGTCACGAACGGTGGAACAACCGCGCCGCCAAGGCCCGATCCCAGCACGGTATATGACGGGCCAAGTTTGCCGGGCCACGGCATCGTCGCCCCTGACACAATCACCAGGGCCGAAGCCGGATGATTCAGCCCCCAGGCCATGGCGACAGACCCGCCATAGGAATGGCCCAGCACGATAGGGTTTGTGACGCTCAGCCGGTCGGCAGCGCTCCAGAGCATGGCGGCCTGTTGTTCCGGACTTTCGGCAGAGGTATTGAACGCGCCGCCAAAACTGTCGCCGACACGGTCGGTATATCCCAGTCCGGGGCGATCAAACACGATGACACGGTAGTTGTTGCGAACCCGGTCGACAAAATCAAAGGTAAAGTCGCGCAGATTGCCCGAAGCTCCGTGGATCAGCACCAGATCGGGGCCCTGACCGGTCACAAAAGCGTGGACTTGCCGTCCGCCCCCCACGTCGACGAACTGACCCAGCGGTGGCCAGTCGCGCAGGGCGTCCGCCTCTCGTGTGCTGGCGCGGGTTTCGATCAGGGCGGAACAGCCACCGAGAACAGCGATGGATAGGATGGCGAGGGTCTTGAACATCACGAGGGACACTTTCACACTGGAAACAACTGCGCGCAGCGCAGAAGGACCTCAGACAGCGGGGTCCTTTCTGGGCTTTGCCGACTTGCGCAAATCGGTCGAGTTGCGGCCAATCGCGTCGATATCGAACGGAGTCGTCAGGTAGATCTCTGAGATCCAATTTCCATAAAGAAGATGCGCGTGGCTGCGCCAGCGATTCTGTGGTGCCCGCGCCGGGTCATTCTCGGGATAGTAGTTGGCCGGCACATTGATCGCCGTGCCCGAGGCGACATCGCGATCATATTCCTGTTTCAGCGTGTCGCTGTCATATTCAAAATGATTAAACAGATAGAGCGCGCGATGGGCCGGGTCCTCGACCAGACACGGACCGCTGTCGGTGCTGTCGATAAGGATCGGCAACTGGGCGGCGGTAATCTCATCGCGGCGCAATTCGGTCCAGCGGCTGACGGGAATCACCATATCGTCGGAAAATCCGCGCAGATATGGCGATGCGGGCGCCAGGTTCTGGTGTCGGATGCAGCCAAACGCCTTGTGATCCAGAATATGTTTGGGAACGCCGTGGAAATGGTTGATCATCGCCATACCGCCCCAGCAGACGCCAAGGGTCGAATGCACATTGGTCTGGGTCCACTCGAAAACCTGCTGCAACTCGTCCCAATAAGTGACGTCGGAAAACTCCAGATGCTCGATCGGGGCACCGGTGATGATCAGACCATCAAATTTTTCACCGCTAGCGGCCACCTCGGCAAACGGGCGGTAGAACGCCTCCATATGTTCGGCGGCGGTATTTTTGGTGGCATGTTCCGTCATCCGGATCAGCGACAGTTCGATCTGTAGCGGTGTGGCGCCGATCAGCCGGGCGAACTGGTTCTCGGTCTGGATCTTTTTCGGCATCAGGTTGAGCAGCCCGATCCGCTGTGGGCGGATATCCTGAAGCGACGCCACATCTTCGTCTATGACCATGACGCCTTCGCGGTTGAGAACGTCATATGCTGGCAGATCTGAGGGCAGTTTTATCGGCATGGGAATAAGTCCGGTTGGTGCAGAGCCGCAGAGATAGGCCAGAGCAGCGGGCATCACAACCCGCGCGCTGTTGCACGGCTGATCTGGCAGGTGATCGGGACCCTACATGAGGGGGGCGGCGGGGTGACTCGCACCCACATCGTTGTGTCGTGGCGCGGGTAAGGGGATTTGCGGGCCTCCCCCGTTGCCATTCCTGCGCACAGGACTTAGGTAACGGCCAATTCTCGCGGGGGTGCCCCGCCTTGCACCAAGGAGCCTTTCTATGGATGGCAGTGCCATTGCGCAATTCGTCCCGCTGATCCTGATCTTCGGGATCATGTATTTCCTTCTGATCCGGCCACAGCAGAAAAAGCTCAAAGAGCATACTGCCATGGTCAAGGCGCTGCGCCGGGGCGATCAGGTCGTGACCCAGGGTGGTCTGATCGGCAAGGTCGTGAAGGTCAAGGAAAACAACGAGGTCGAGGTCGAGCTGGCCGAGAACGTCAAAGTGCGGGTGGTGCAGAGCACGATCTCGCAGGTGCTCTCCAAGACCGAGCCGGCCAACGACCGCGGACCCAGCCTGACCAAGTGACGCTGGACTGACCGCGCTTTGCCTCCAATTGCCCACGACCTGACCTGACGGACGCCCGAGATGTTGCAGATTGATTTATGGAAACGGGTGCTGATCTGGGGCACGGTTGCATTGGGACTGTGGCTGTCGATGCCCAACCTGTTCTATGGCCGGGTTGAGGGGCATAACGACGCTGTCAAGGCGATCACCCAGTCGGGTGAGACGCCGGAACTGGCCGCGCAGGTGGCACAATGGCCGGATTTTCTGCCCTCTGGGCTTGTCAATCTGGGGCTTGATCTGCGCGGTGGTGCGCATCTGCTGGCCGAAGTTCGGGTGGCGGATGTCTATCAATCCCGACTCGAGGCATTGTGGCCCGAAGTGCGCGATGCCCTGCGTCCTGAGCGGGCAGTGGTTGGCACCGTGCGTCTGCAACCTGGACCGGCTGATGCGCTTCGGGTGAAGATTTCGCAACCCGGTGGCATGGCGCGTGCGCTTGAACTGGTGCGCGGTTTGGCGCAGCCGGTGGTGTCGCTGACGGCAGCAGGGTCAAGCGATCTTGACGTGCAGGGCGTGGACGACGAGATCACCATCACCCTGTCCGAGGCCGAGCGCGAGGCGACCGACGACCGCACCATGCGCCAGAGTCTTGAGATTATCCGGCGCCGGATCGACGAGGTTGGCACGCGCGAACCGACGATTCAGCGTCAGGGCGCGGACCGCATTCTGATCCAGGTCCCGGGTGTCGGGTCAGCGGCTGAGCTGAAAGCAATCATTGGCACCACGGCGCAACTGACCTTTCAGCCTGTTGTCGGCCGCGGATCTGACGCACAGGCCAGCGCCGGCATCGGCAACGAGATTCTGCCGGCCGCCGACGAAGAGGGGCTATATTACACGCTGGAACAGGCGCCGGTCGTCACCGGCGAAGAGCTGGTCGATGCCCAGCCCAGCTTTGATCAGAACGGGCGTCCGGCGGTCAGCTTCCGCTTTAACCCGGCGGGCGCGCGTAAATTTGGCGATTACACGGCAGACAACATCGGCAGCCCCTTTGCCATCGTGCTGGACAGCGAAGTGATCAGCGCCCCGGTCATCCAGAGCCATATTGCAGGCGGGTCCGGCATTATCACCGGCAATTTCTCGGTCGAGGAATCGACCAATCTGGCGGTCCTGCTGCGCGCCGGTGCACTGCCTGCCGGATTGGAATTCCTTGAGGAACGCACTGTCGGGCCGGAACTGGGTCAGGACAGCATCGACGCGGGCAAGATCGCAACCATGGTGGCCTTTGCCGCCGTGCTGGTGTTCATGTTCTTGTCTTACGGGCTGTTCGGTGTCTTTGCCAATATCGCCCTGATCTTTAACATCGCGCTGTTGTTTGGTGTACTTAGCCTGATCGGTGGTACGCTGACGCTGCCTGGCATTGCCGGGATCGTGCTGACGGTCGGTATGGCGGTGGATGCCAACGTGCTGGTGTTCGAGCGGATCCGCGAAGAATTGCGCACCGCGCGTGGCCCCGCCCGTGCCATCGAACTGGGTTATGAAAAAGCGCTGAGCGCTATCGTCGACGCCAACCTGACCACGATCATCACGGCTGTGATCCTGTTCGCCATGGGCTCTGGTCCGGTGCGCGGCTTTGCCATCACGCTGGGTCTGGGGATCGTCACCTCGGTCTTTACCGCGATTTATGTCACGCGGCTGATGATTGTGATCTGGTTCGGGCGCACCCGCCCGAAAACCATCGAAGTCTGAAAGGCGGCACTCTGATGCGCATGCGACTGGTTCCCGATAATACCAACGTGGATTTCTTTGGCCGCTGGAAACTGTGGCTGGGTATTTCCGGTGTGATGATGATTGTGGCCTTTGCCTCGTTCATGGTGCAAGGCCTTAACTACGGTATCGACTTTCGCGGTGGGACCACGATCCGCACATCGAGCACTCAAAGCGTCGATGTCGGCGCTTACCGCGATGCGATCTCGCCACTCGGGTTGGGTGATATCACCATAACCGAGGTCTTTGATCCCAGTTTTGCCGCCGATCGCAACGTGGCGATGATCCGCATTCAGGCGCAGGACGATCAAGAGGCGGTGACGGCCGAACTGATCGCAGATGTCGAGTCAGCGCTGGCGGCGACTGTGCCGGACATCAGCTTTGAATCGGTCGAATCCGTCGGCCCAAAAGTGTCAGGAGAGTTGATCCAAACCGCTGTGATCGCCGTGGTTCTCGCCATCGGCGCGGTGCTGATATACATCTGGCTGCGCTTTGAATGGCAGTTCGCGGCAGGCGCGGTTCTGGCGCTGGTGCATGATGTTCTGCTGACCATCGGTGTGTTTTCCGAACTTCAGATACGCTTTGACCTCGCCATCATCGCAGCGCTGCTGACGATTGTCGGCTATTCGTTGAATGATACTGTCGTCGTGTTCGACCGGGTGCGCGAGAACCTGATCAAATACAAAAAGATGCCGCTGAAAGAGGTGCTCAACACTTCGATCAACGAAACGCTGAGCCGGACCATCATGACTTCGCTGACCACGATGCTTGCGTTGGTGGCGATGTTTGTACTGGGCGGTGACGTGATCCGTGGCTTTGTGTTTGCGATGATGTGGGGCATTCTTGTGGGCACTTATTCGTCGATCTTTGTCGCTTCTGCGATCCTGCTCTACCTTGGGGTCAAGCGGGACTGGACCAAGACCGACGCCAAATCGGGCACCCAATTTGCGGATATTGATGCCTGATCCGGCGGTTCGGGCCGTTGGGAATGCCTGATCTGATGGTTCAGTCACTCGCGATCCCGGGGCTGCCCTGGTTGGCGATAGTGGTGTTTGCCGCTGGCCTGGTCTACGGCTTTGTTGGTTTTGGCGCGGCGCTGATCTATATGCCGTTCGCCACGCGACTGCTGCCGATGGAGGTCGCGGTGGCCGCCTTTTCGGTCTCGGCCTTGTCATCACTGTTCACCGTACTGCCGCGCGCCTGGCCACAGGTGGAACGGCGCGGTGTGGCGCTGATGGTGGTCTGCGCCACGTTCAGCGCGTCGGCCGGGATCTGGGTGTTGCGCACCGCCGATATAGATCTGCTGCGCTGGGGAGTCGTCGGGATTACCGGGATCACACTGGCGGCGCTGATCGGTGGCTGGCGCTATCGTACCGTACCACGGGCGCGAACGCGCGCCGCTGTTGGTCTGGCCACGGGATTTGTCGGCGGATCAACCGGGCTGATGGGGCCGGTGATGGTGCTGTTTCAACTGGCAGGCAGCGATTCGGTCGCAACGTCGCGCGCGACGGCGTTGGTCTTTCTGACCATCACCAGTCTGTTGTTGTTGCCGCTTTTGGCGATTCAGGGCCTGCTGACAGGCTCTGCTCTGTGGTTGGGGCTGATCATGCTGGTGCCGTATGGCCTCGGAACGAGAGTAGGTCAGGCGCTGTTTCAACCAGAGAGGGAAGCACTATACTGCACTGCAGCATATGTGCTAATTGGTGTATCAATAGTGTTCGGATTGCCGATCTGGGACTGAACGATCACAAATGGGAGAGGTCACAATGCGCCTCAATGAAGTGATATACAGCGATGCCGTGCCGGTCGAAGCCTACGGTCCTGGGTTCTTTCGCATCGGAGGCCGGGCCGTCAATGGACCGCTGTGCCTGTCGGGTCGCGGCGTCGAACCCTGGGGGGGATTCGACGACAGCGCGACATTGCTCAGCTTTGTCGGTCAGGTTGATGTCCTTTTCTTAGGCACTGGCAGCGAGATCACGCATCTGCCGCCTGCCTTGCGCAACTTGCTGGATGCGGCGGGTCTGGGTGTCGAAGTGATGAATTCGCCTTCGGCCTGCCGGACATACAATGTGCTGCTGTCCGAGGGGCGGCGCGTGGCGCTTGCCGTGTTGCCGGTCTGAGCCATCCGGCATTGGTGCGTCGGCGCATTGCCTCTTGGTGGCTTGTTCCTGAAGCGATTGAGGGACGCGGTGTCCCCTACATCCCTGCGAACTTTGATCAGACTTACCTAAGCTTTGCGGGCAGCAGGGGGCTGTGCGGCGTATTGCAGCTTTTGTGCTGCGGGCGCTTGGGCTAAGTCATGGCCCATGATGTTGAGGGTTGTGGATCTGGCAGTAGCGCGCGGCGGGGTGACTGTGCTTGAGGGCGTCAGCTTTGGTCTGGTGTCCGGGCGGGCATTGGTGCTGCGTGGGCCTAACGGCGTCGGTAAGACCACGATGCTGCGTACCGTGGCCGGGTTGCAGCCGCCCTTCGCCGGTAAGGTCGCGTGCGCAGGCGAATCTCTGGCTTATGGCGGTCATGCGGACGGGCTCAAGGCGATGCTGAGTGTTGCCGAGAACCTGGCCTTCTGGGCCAGCGTGTTCGGGACCAGCGGCATCGACGATGCGCTCGTGGCGTTTGATCTTCAGGACTTGCAGGATCGGCTTGCGGGGACACTGTCTGCGGGGCAAAAGCGGCGGCTGGGGCTGGCGCGGATGATGGTCAGTGGCGCACGAATTTGGATTCTGGACGAGCCAACCGTGTCGCTGGATGCCGCGTCGGTCGATCTGTTCGCCGCAGCGGTGCGGCGTCATCTTGCGACGGGCGGATCGGCCCTTATGGCGACACATATTGATCTGGGCCTGGCCGAGGCCGACACACTGGACCTGACGCCTTTCCGGGCGCGTTGCGTCATGGCATCAGCAGACGAGGCCTTTTTGTGATTGCGTTGTTGCTGCGCGATCTGCGGCTGGCGTTGCGGGCAGGGGGCGGGTTTGGCCTGGGCCTTGCGTTTTTCCTGATCGTGACGGTGATGGTGCCGTTTGGTGTCGGCCCGGACGCGGCCCTGCTGTCGCGGATCGCGCCCGGTGTGCTGTGGATCGGGGCGTTGTTGGCCTGCCTGCTGTCACTGGATCGGATTCTGGCACTGGATTGGGAGGATGGGTCGCTGGATCTGCTGGCCACCGCCCCATTGCCGATGGAAGCCGTGGTGAGCGTCAAGGCGCTGGCCCACTGGATCACCACCGGGTTGCCGCTGGTGCTGGCGGCCCCGGCCCTCGGGGTGTTGTTGAATTTACCACCGTCAGGCTATCTCTGGCTGGTGCTGTCACTGGCGCTTGGTACGCCGGCGCTGTCAGTGATCGGCACCTTTGGCGCGGCGCTGACGGTGGGAATCAAACGCGGCGGGCTGCTGCTATCACTGCTGGTGCTGCCGCTCTATGTGCCGACGCTGATCTTTGGCGCCGAGGTCGCGCGGCGCGGCGCCGAAGGACTGGCCGTCGCCACTCCGCTGGCGATGCTGGGGGGTATCAGCTTTGGCGCGATGGCGTTGTTGCCCTTTGCCTCTGCCGTCGTGCTGCGGATCAATTTGCGATGACCGGATCGCCCAAGCGTAGTTGTGAATTGAACCCGTAAGGGGAGCAGGATAGGAAGCGCCATGTCGTTGTGGGAATATGCAAATCCGGTCAGATTCATCCGTACCACGGACATCGTTTTGCCGTGGATTTCGGTGCTGGCGGTGCTGTGTCTGGTTGTCGGACTGATCTGGGGTTTCTTCTTTACGCCTGACGATTACCGGCAGGGATCGACGGTCAAAATCATCTATCTGCACGTTCCCTCGGCACTTATGGCGATCAATGCCTGGCTGATGATGCTGGTCGCCTCTGTCATCTGGGTTGTGCGCCGACACCACGTCAGCGCGCTGGCGGCCCGCGCGGCGGCGCCGGTTGGTGCTGTGATGACAGTGATTGCCCTGGCCACCGGCGCGATCTGGGGTCAGCCGATGTGGGGCACCTGGTGGGCGTGGGATCCGCGCCTGACCTCGTTCCTGATCCTGTTTCTGTTCTATCTCGGCTACATCGCCCTGTGGGAGGCGATCGAAGATGACGATACGGCCGCCGACCTTACCGCGATCCTGTGCCTGGTCGGATCAGTCTTTGCCTTACTTAGTCGCTACGCGGTAAATTTCTGGAATCAGGGCCTGCATCAGGGGGCATCACTAAGTCTGGACAAGGAAGAGAACGTGGCAGACGTGTTCTGGCTGCCGCTGCTGGTCTGTATTGGCGGTTTTGTCCTGCTGTTTTTGGCGTTGGTGTTCCTGCGTACCCAGACTGAAATCAGGGCGCGACGCACGCGCGCGCTACTGGCACGGGAGCGTCAGGGATAATGCCGGAACTCGGGAAATATGCAGGCGCGGTGCTGTCGTCTTACGCGGTGGCGCTGGGGCTGATCGTTGTGCTGGTGTCGCTTAGCCTGTGGCGTGCCCGCAAGATCCGCGCCGAGCTGGACAAGGTTGAGGCACGGGTGCTGAAAGGACGCAGAAATGGCTAAGATTTCACCGCTGATGATTGCGCCGCCGCTGATCTTTGCAGCCTTTGCCGCGCTGGCTTACGTGGGCATGTACCGCGACGACCCCCAGGGGCTGCCCTCGACCCGGGTGGGACTGCCTGCGCCTGCGATCACTGAAAAGCGGCTGGCGGACTATCCCGGACTGGAACCGGGAATGTTGCACACGGGGCAGGTGACGCTGATCAACTTTTGGGCCAGCTGGTGCCCGCCCTGCCGGGCCGAGCATCCCAAGCTGCTGGAAATGGCGGGGCAGGGTATTCCGATCATCGGTGTGAACTTTAAGGATCAGGCGGGAACGGCTGAAAGCTACCTTGATGATGACGGCAATCCGTTTTCTGCGGTGGCGTTTGATCCGCAGGGCCGCACGGCAATCGAATGGGGCGTGACCGCGCCGCCCGAGACGTTCATTGTCGATGGTGACGGTGTGGTGCTGTTCCGCTTTGCAGGGCCGCTGGTCGGCAGCGACTATGAACAGCGGTTTCTGCCCGCATTGACCGCAGCACAGGCCGACTAAGCGGGGGGCAGCGAACCTCTTCAACCGCTAGGTTTGGCCGGTGGCGCCAAAACGATCCTCCAACACATCGCGGATGGCTGATCCCGCGCGTGGGAACGCCAATTGGGTTGGAAAACCGACCCCGAATACCGCGTAAAGACCGACACGGCCCGGATCTGATGGTTCAGCGTCTCGACCTGTTGTGCTATCAGGTGCGTCTGTACGGGGTAGGCCAGCCCGGGCTCGGGGAGCTTTCAGTCCGATTGCAGGCCAGCCTTGTCGCAAGGCTCAACCTCTTCGGGCTATACTTGGACTGAATCGGCGCTATCTTGAAGTCTAGAACTCTGTCCGCAGGGTCGGATTTACGTCACCCCCGTTTGTCCGGGAACCCGGCGTTCAAGCCCGGGCGCCGTCGGCCGCGCCCCGGCAGAATCAGTGAATCATAATTCGCATTGGGCCACGGCATCGACCGAGGGGCAGGCTTGCGGTGCGCGCGCAGACGCATAGGCCCCCGCCACCATGAGCATGGCCAATGCAATTGCCTGAAGGATTGTGATAAGTTTCATGGTCTCGTGCCTCACAGTTGCCTCCTCTAGGTGGGAGTGTTGCGACAGAGATAAACCGGAGTCGGCCGATTTGTCCGATCACGGGTTCGGGAGCGGCAGAAAGCCGCCAGTGGGATCACGGCCCTCTGTTCGGGCGGGTGGACTGCTGACGATTTCTGTCAGGAGGGCGGGCTATTGCGTGGGTGTCGTAAGTCAAAGGAGACACAGATGCTTACACTATTCCATGCGCCCAATACGCGGTCGACCGGGGTGCTTGCCCTGCTGCACGCGATGGGAAAACGCGATGCCGTTGATGTGCGTGTCGTCGGTCTGCGGCGATCGGATGGGACCGGCGCGGCGGATTCCGCGAACCCGCATCCCGAGGGCAAGGTTCCCACGCTGATGGTCGGAAAGGAAATGCTGCGCGAACGAAATGCGATTGTGTTGTTCCTGACGGATCATTTTCGCTCGGATCTGGGGCGCGACGTCGGTGCGGCGGGGCGCGCGTCGTATCTGCGCTGGCTGGCCTATTACGGCAATGTGGTCGAGCCGGTATTGATCTCTGAGGCTGCTGGCGTTGCAGACCACCCGGCAATGCAGAGCACCTTTCGCGGTCGCCCCGAGATGGAGGCCGAGTTGAGTGCCGCACTCACCGATCAGCCCTTTTTGCTGGGAGACGATTACAGTGCCGCAGATTTACTGATGGCGTCGCCGTTTGTGTGGTTTCCCGAATTCATGCCCGCAGCGCAATCCATCCGCGACTGGGTGGCACGCTGCGGCGCGCATCCATCAGCGGCCTTGGCCGCGCAGGAAGAAGCGCGAATGACGGCTGACGCCTGAGCGATGCATAGAACGCGTCGCCATCCAGCAAAAAGGGCCCCGGCAAAACCGGGGCCCTTTCTTTCGATGTCGTCGCAGCGTGGATCAGGCCGCTTTGGCCAGATTGCGCAGCACGTAATGCAGCACGCCGCCGTGTTCGATGTATTCGATCTCGATCGCCGTATCGATCCGGCACTTGATCTGGATCTCTTTCACCGTGCCATCAGCAAAGGTGATGGTGCAGGGCACAACCTGCAACGGCTGTATCGTATCGAGACCCGAGATTGACACAGTCTCATCCCCGGTCAGGCCCAGCGATTTCCGGGTGTCGCCATTGGTGAATTCGAACGGGATCACACCCATACCAACCAGGTTGGAGCGATGGATACGCTCAAAGCTTTCGGCGACCACGGCCTTGACGCCCAGCAGGGCTGTGCCCTTGGCTGCCCAGTCACGCGACGATCCTGCGCCGTACTGCTCTCCACCAAAGATCACCAGCGGAGTGCCCGCCTCTTGATAGGCCATGGCAGCGTCAAAGATCGCGGCCTGATCGCCATCGGGGCCCTTGGTGTAACCACCTTCGACGCCATCCAGCATCTCGTTCTTGATGCGGATGTTGGCAAAGGTGCCACGCATCATGATCTCGTGGTTGCCCCGGCGCGATCCGTAGGAGTTGAATTCGCGCTGCGGCACCTGGCGTTCAATCAGGTACTTGCCGGCCGGGGTGGTGTCTTTGAACGATCCCGCGGGCGAGATGTGGTCAGTGGTGATCATGTCGCCAAGGATGGCCAGCACACGGGCATCCACGATGTTCGAGATCGTGCCCGGCTCGGTCCCCATGCCCTGGAAATAGGGCGGGTTCTGAACATAGGTCGACGACACCGGCCAGTCATAGGTCTTGGCATCGGTGGTTTTGACACCCTGCCACTTTTCGTCGCCTTTGAACACGTCGGCATATTTCGACAGGAACGCGGCGCGGGTCACAGTGGCCTCGACGGTTTCGGCAACCTCTTGCGTGGTGGGCCAGATATCCTTGAGATAGACCGGGTTGCCGTCCTTGTCCTCGCCCAGCGGGTCGGTGGTGAGGTTGATATTCATGTCACCGGCGATGGCGTAGGCCACAACCAGCGGCGGTGAGGCAAGGTAGTTGGCACGCACGTCGGGGGAAATCCGGCCCTCAAAGTTGCGGTTGCCCGACAGCACAGCGGTGGCGATCAGGTCACCTTCGGAAATTGCCTCGGTGAGTTCGGCCTGAATCGGACCGGAGTTGCCGATGCAGGTGGTGCAGCCATAACCCACAAGGTTAAAGCCGAGCGCGTCGAGGTCCTCTTGAAGCCCAGCAGCCTCAAGATAAGCTGACACAACCTGCGAACCGGGTGCCAGTGACGTCTTGACCCAGGGTTTGCGCGTCAGGCCAAGGGCACGTGCCTTGCGGGCGACGAGACCGGCGCCGATCATCACATAAGGGTTCGAGGTGTTGGTGCAGGAGGTGATCGAGGCGATCACCACAGATCCGTCGCGGATGCTGTAATCCTCGCCCTTGACCTTGACCGACTTGCGCGGATCCATCTTGGCTGCGGTCGCGGGTCCTTCGGCGGCCATGTCTTCGGCCGGGGCAGTGGTGTCGACACCACGGTATTCATTGACGACGTCAAGGAAGGCCGGTGCGGCCATGTCCAGCGTGGTATAGTCCTGCGGGCGCTTGGGGCCCGAGATGGCCGGCACGATTGTCGTCATGTCGAGGGTCAGCGTGTCGGTGTAGATCGGCGCGTAATCGGCACCGCGCCAGAACCCGTTCTCGCGGGCATAGGCTTCGACCAGGGCGACGCGGTCTTCGTCGCGACCAGTGTTGCGCAGATAGCGCAGCGTCTCGTTGTCGATCGGGAAGAAGCCACAGGTCGCGCCGTATTCGGGCGCCATGTTGGCGATGGTCGCACGGTCCGCCAGCGGCAGATGGTCCAGACCTTCGCCGTAGAATTCGACGAACTTGCTGACCACACCTTTGGCGCGCAACATCTCGACAACCTTGAGCACGAGGTCGGTGCCGGTGGTGCCTTCGAGCATCCTGCCAGTCAGTTCAAAGCCGACAACCTCGGGGATCAGCATGGAGATCGGCTGACCCAGCATCGCGGCTTCGGCTTCGATCCCGCCAACACCCCAGCCCAGAACGGCGGCACCGTTGACCATGGTGGTGTGGCTGTCGGTGCCAACCAGCGTATCGGGATAGGCGACCATCTCACCGTTCTGATCCGTGTCAGTCCAGACCGTCTGGCTGAGGTATTCCAGGTTCACCTGGTGGCAGATACCGGTTCCCGGCGGTACAACGCGGAAGTTGTTAAACGCCGACTGGCCCCACTTGAGGAAGGTGTAGCGCTCCATGTTGCGCTCGTATTCACGGTCCACGTTCATCTGGAATGCACGAGGATTGCCAAATTCGTCGATCATGACCGAGTGGTCGATGACCAGATCAACCGGGTTCAGCGGATTGATCTTGTCCGGGTCGCCGCCGAGGCTGATGATCGCGTCGCGCATCGCGGCAAGGTCGACAACCGCCGGCACGCCGGTGAAATCCTGTAGCAGAACGCGGGCCGGACGATAGGCGATCTCGCGCGGGTTCTTGCCGCCCTTGGCGCCCCATTCGGCAAAGGCCTTGATGTCATCAACGGTGACGGTCTTGCCGTCTTCGAAGCGCAGCATGTTTTCCAGCACGACTTTCAGCGCGGCGGGCAATTTCGAGAAATCGCCAAGGCCGGCGGCCTGGGCTGCGGGAATGGAGTAGTAGTTCAGCGACTTGCCGTTGACGGTAATTGTTTTGCGCGTCTTGGCGGTGTCTTGTCCGACGATGATGGTCATGGGGATCCTTCCTCGGAAGAGTTGTGAAGCTTGGACGTTCAGGTGCTATCTGCATCATGTCTGCCCACCGATCAAGGGGGGTCGCGCAAATTTGTATACCTTGGTACACAATGTGGGGTAGGGCACAGCTCGGCGGAACTTGGTGCAGGCAAGTGGGCAGATGGGCAGGATGGGATGGGCGATCACAGGTGTGTGGCATTCCGGTCGTCTCACGATCTCTCGCAAAACCTTGATTGGTTATTACAGCGCCATGGCGATACGGGTTTTGGCAGGGGATAATCGGGATGGGACACCGGATGCGCAGCTTTGCCGTTATATTCATCGCTCTTTGGGCGGTTTGCGGAGGCGCTGTGCAGGCGCAACAAAGCCCGGTGGTTGTCGAACTCTATACGTCGCAGGGGTGTTCGTCCTGTCCGTCGGCCGACGCGCTGCTTGCACGACTGTCCGAGCGGGACGACGTGATCACGTTGGCCCTGCACGTAGATTATTGGGATTATCTGGGCTGGAAGGATGAATTTGCCAAGGCAATGTTCACCAAACGTCAGCGCGGCTATGCCCGGGCGATGCACAGCCGGTCGATCTATACCCCGCAGATGGTTATCAATGGCAAGAGCAACGTTGTCGGTAATCGGTCGATGGACGTGGCCGAGGTCATCAAAGCGCATAAATCGCGTCGTCAAAAAGTGCATCTCACCCTCGCGCGCAATGGTTCCGGGCTAAGCATCCGCGCCGATGCGCCGAAATCGGTTGGACCGACCGAAATTCAGCTGGTCCGATATCTTCCCAGTGCGACGGTACAGGTCGGACGGGGCGAGAATGCGGGCAAGACAATCACCTATACCTCAATTGTGTCAGATTGGGATGTGGTTGGAACCTGGAACGGTCAGGGCACGTATGACAAGAGCGTCGCACTTGGCGAGGCAGGACCGGTTGTTGTGCTGGTGCAACGCCCGGATCATGGTGCCATTCTGGCGGCGGCGCGTTTGCGTTGACGTTTCGGTTTCCAGCGGCGGTGGATCCAGAACCATTGCCCGGGATCGGCGCGAATGCGCTGCTCAAGCGCAGCTGACGCAGCCTTCATCATCTCGACCGGATCACCATGCGGGATCGGCGCGTCAAACACCGCCTCAAAGCTGATGCCGTCGGGCTGGCGGATACCAAAAAATGGCACCATGAGCGCCCCGGTGCGCAGTGCGATATCCGCAGCTGATGTCAGAGTCGGCGCAGGTTTTCCCATAAAATCAAAGATCTGCCCGGCGCTGTCGTAAACGTCGAACAGCAGTACGCCCATGCCGCCCTCTTTGATATGACGCAGCAGCCCCATCGTTCCGCGCCGCCCCTGCTCGAACACCGGGCCGGAAAGCGCATGCATGTTCTGCGCATAGTGAGCGTTGAAAAACGGGTTGGACATTGGCCGGTAGAGCCCGCCGATCTGGTAGCCACGGGCTACAAGTGCTGCGCGCGGTGCTTCGAAATTGCCGTAATGACCGGTGACAAACAGCACCGGAGTGCCGTTCGCGCGAGCCTTTTGAATCGCGGCCAGTCCGGGTCCGGTGACCTGCGCGGTTGCCATGCGGTCGCGCAACCCGTCGGTGTCGTAATTCTCGATCATCGTGCGGCCGGCATTGTCGGCCACGGCATTTGCGATGCGGGTCTTTTCGGCCGTGGGCATGTCGGGCCAGATATGGCTGAGGTTGTCGAGAGCGCGTTGCCGATATCCCGTCAAGGGCGCGACCAACCGCGCCACCAGCCGCCCCATCAGCCACAGCCGCAGTCGGAGCGGCAAGAGCAGCGCCAATCTTATCAGCCCGCGCAGACCAGCGTCCACCATCCGGTCGGTCAGGCTGCCGGTGACAAGTTTGTCAGGTAGGCTGCGGGTCAAGGAGTATCCTCCGGATTGCTTGAAAGGGGGTTTAGGCGGTGGGACAGGTGGGAGGCAAGAGGCGGTCTTGGCCCGGTTTGAAATCAGGAACGTGCCCCATGCCTGATGCATTCGGTTTGGTCGGACGTGCTTTCGGGACCAACCAGGTCTTCGGTCGGGTATAGTGGGGGTAACTGGACGGGGCGTACCCACTAAGTGTTCCTTCAAAGTTGCAGATCAATGACAGATGTACTCAATACCTACTCCGGGCGCTGTTCACCTAGGAATTTCGCTGCGGCGACCTCAACGCCCCCACTTGGGCTTTGCAACACAGCCGCAACTGCGTGTCGCAGCCGGAAGGGGGGCAATCGCTGCTGCGTCATCGTTTTTCCTTACTCCCGTCAAAGACACCGCGTAGTCTGGGCGCCAAGGCAGGAGGGCGAGATATGCCGCAAACGCGTCAGGATGTGCGTACGCGCCGGGTGTTTTACATCCCGGGCTATGACCCGATTCATCCCCGGCGATACCGCGAGCTTTACCGAAAAGAGGGCGCGGATCAGGCGGCAATTTCGGACTACGCGCTGTCGCTTAGCCCCAAGACCAGCAAGGGCCACTATGGCTGGCAGGTCACTGCACAGATGGATGGCGTTGAGGTCGAGACCGAGGTCGAAGTGCTGGTCTGGTCCGACATCGTTCGCTCCAGCATGTCGAACACCATTCCCGCAACTTACCTGCAATTGATCCGGACCGCCTGGATCTACATCGGCTCGGGCACGTTGCGGCGGTTGATGCGGCTGCGCAAGGGGCCGGTGATCGCGGCGCTCTATCCTGTGGGTATGCTGCTGGTCCAGGCGCTGATTGCGCTGGGGTTGGGGTGGGCGATGTTTGGGCTGGTGACCGCGCTGCTTGCTCCGTTGTTGGGCTCAGTTGCAACGGTCCTTGGCCTGGTCGGCTGGATCGGCGTGGCGGTGGCGGTGCTGCGTTGGTTTAAACAGAAAGATGGCAAGATTTTTGCCTACTACCTGATGCATGATTACGCGTATTCCGCACGCTGGAACGGTGCCAATCCGCCCGAACTCGAAGCGCGGATGGCAGAGTTTACCGAGATCATCGCCGACGCGTTGCGCAGCCCGGTCGATGAAGTGCTGGTGATCGGCCATTCCTCGGGTGCGCATTTGGCGGTGTCGATATTGGCCGACCTGATCCGGCAGGGGCGGGCGCCTGCGAACGGCCCGGCACTGTCGTTTCTGAGCCTTGGGCAGGTGGTTCCGATGCTGTCGTTTCTGCCGAAGGCCGATCGCCTGCGGGCGGATTTGCACGACCTTGCTGCACGCAAAGAGCTGACCTGGGTTGACGTCACTGCCCCCGGTGATGGCTGCGCCTTTGCGCTGTGCGATCCGGTTGCGGTGTCCGGTGTGGCGCCTGAGGGCAAACTCTGGCCATTGGTGTTTTCGGCGCAGTTCACAAAGTCACTCAGCCCTGAGCGTTGGAAAACATTGCGCTGGAAGTTCTTTCGTCTGCACTTTCAGTATCTTTGCGCCTTTGATCAACCGCTGGACTATGATTATTTCCGTATTACCGCTGGCCCGGTGACTTTGGGTGCGCGCTATGCCGGGCGCCCGCCCTCGGCCAGTCGGATCGATGTGGCGGTTTCGAAATACACATCAAGGGCCGCATGACCCCACCCAAACCGCCCAAGCCAAAGACCCGGCCTGATCGCGTGTCTCTCTGGCGCTATATGCAGTTGTTTCGGGCCGATATCCTGTCGGCGCAGCCCGCAAGGCTCTACCGTGCCTGGATGGCCGAATTCCGCACGCCTTTCTTTCGGTCCTATCTGCTGAATCAACCGGATCTGGTTCGCCTGGTACTAAAGGAGAGGCCACAGGATTTCCCGAAATCCGATCGCATCAGCGAAGGCTTGCGACCCTTGCTGGGCGAGTCGGTGTTCCTGACGAATGGGGCGCAATGGGAACGTCAGCGGCGCATCATCGACCCGGCCTTTGAGGGGGGCAGGCTGCGCGATACCTACCCCGCGATGTGGGCCGCGGCCGAGGCGGCGCGTACGCGGCTGGCGCGACAGGCGGGGCAGGTGGTCGAGATTGAAGAGATTACCAGTCACGCGGCGGCGGACGTCATTTTTCGCACGCTATTCTCATTACCTATCGAGGATGAGGTCGCGCAGGCGGTGTTTCAGGAATTTCGCGCCTACCAACGAACGCAACCCATCCTCAATCTTGCGGCTTTTGTACCGCTGCCACGCTGGATGCCGCGGTTTTTTCGTCGCGACACACGGGCGGCGGCGGCGCGAATCCGGGGGTTGATCACTGGGCTGACGACCGCCCGTCAGGCCGAGATCGCTGCGGGGACTGCCCCCGATGATCTGGCGACCAAAATCATGACCACACGTGATCCCCTGACGAACGAAACCTTCTCGACCCAAGAAATGGTGGATCAGGTGGCGATCTTCTTTCTTGCCGGTCACGAGACCAGCGCCAGCGCGTTGTCCTGGGCGCTCTATCTGCTGGCGTTGTTCCCCGACTGGCAGGACAAGGTGGCGGACGAGGCGCAGGCACTGGGAACCGGCGATTTCGCCGAGGCCGGGCGTTTGAAGATCAGCCGTGATGTCTTTCGTGAAACCTTGCGGCTGTATCCGCCTGTGCCGATGATGGTGCGTGAAAACCGCTGCCCGGAGCAGTTCCGTGACCGCAACATTGCCAAAGGCGCCCAAATGGTGCTGAGCCCCTGGCACCTGCATCGTCACGAGCGTCTGTGGGACAGACCCGACGATTTTGATCCGGCACGCTGGGGCACCGAAAATGGCCGGACCTGCGCCCGCGACGCCTTTATTCCATTCTCTGCCGGGGCGCGGGTCTGTACCGGGGCGGGATTTGCCATGGTCGAGGGGCCATTGCTGCTGTCGCTGCTGTTGCGGGATCTACGGGTGGACCTGGTCGAGAACCGCACACCAGAACCCGTGGCGCATCTGACGGTGCGGTCGCGCAACGGCATTTTTCTGCGTGTAACCCGTCGATGAGCTGGGTGAAGTCGGTAATTTCAAACAGTTAGCGCTAAACCTTGTCAGAGCATCTACCATCGTGACGCGACTTGGCCTAAACCCTGCGAAACATCGTTGAACGAGGGGAATTTCAAAGCCATGGCACAGAAGACAGCGACTTTTCAGGAACAAGCAGAGCGGATGACAACCGGCAAGGGCTTTATCGCCGCGCTTGATCAGAGCGGCGGATCGACCCCAAAGGCGCTGAAACTCTATGGCGTCGAAGCGGATGAATATTCCGGTGACGAGGCGATGTTCAACGAGATTCATCTGATGCGCAGCCGCATCATCATGGCGCGCGACTTTACCAGCGCCAAAGTTTTGGGAGCGATCCTGTTTGAACGCACGATGCGCGGTTCGATCAACGGCAAGCCGGTGGCGCAACTGCTGTGGGAAGATCGCGGAATCGTCCCATTCCTCAAGATAGACAAAGGGTTGGAAGACGAAGCGCAGGGCGTGCAGTTGATGAAGCCGATGCCGGATCTTGAGGCGCTGCTGGCGGATGCCGTGGGCTTTGGTATCTTCGGAACCAAGGAACGCTCGGTCATTCAAGAGGCAGACGCGGCTGGGATCGAGGCGGTTGTGGCGCAACAGTTCGACGTCGCGCGCGTTGTTGTCGGTGCGGGCCTGGTTCCGATCATCGAGCCCGAAGTCAACATTCATTCCAAGACCAAGGCCGAGGCGGAAACGCTGTTGTGCGACGCGATCCTCAAGCATCTCGGCGCATTGGACGCAAGCCAGAACGTGATGCTGAAGCTGACGATCCCGACACAGGCCAATATCTATGATGTGCTGGCTGACCATCCACGTGTGCTGCGTGTTGTGGCATTGTCTGGCGGATATTCCACCGACGACGCCTGTGCAAAGCTGGCGACAAACGGCAAGATGATTGCAAGTTTCTCGCGCGCATTAACCGAGGGGCTGAGCAAAAAGCAATCCGATGCGGATTTCAACGATGCCCTCGGAGCGAATATCGACAAGATCTATCAGGCGTCGCTTTAACGTCTAAACCCTTGGGATTGGTCGCGATTATTATCCCTAGGATATCAGTGGCCAAGGCTTTTCAGAACGGTCTTGGCCAAAGGTTTTCTAAAACCTTTTCGGTGCGGTACCGGCCAGCTCGTTCTTGAACGTGGCAGTGCCGGCAAAGCGCATTGAATGGGATAGGATACAGCAATCGCGGGGCAGACACTAACGCTGCCAGATCTGGATCACCAGTTCGTACCAGGTATCGAAGGCCGATAGCGCCCAAGCCGCGTCGTCACAACTTGCGGGACATATAAATGTAATTGTCCCGCGCCTTGAAACCGGCACGGGTATACAGACGCAGCGCTGCGTCGTCGAGTTGATTTACTTCCAGGTGCAGGGCGCGGACTTCGGTCTGCTTTAGCGCTTGCGCCACAGCGTTCAACGCCTCGCCGCCCATGCCGCGGCCACGTACACCGGGACGAATATAGAGTTCGTCGACAATTGCATCCATGCCTCCGAATTCAACCGACCAGCCAAAACTGACCACCAGATACCCCACCGGCGCGCGGCGGGGGCCGACCAGCCACACGGCACCATGAGGAGAGCCGTGGAGCAGCGGTGACAGGGCCGCCTCCTGATGTGTGGCATCGGTGCCAAAACCCAGTTCCGCATGCAGCGCCGCTACCAGCGGTAGCAGGCGCGCAGTGTCGTCGGCATCGGCAAGGTGCAGGGATTTCACAGCCGCGCCAGTCGTTCGGTCAACAGTGCAAAGAACCCATCCGAATCGATATCCCGGATGAAAAACGCGTTGGGCGGTCGGTCGGTCACGCCCCACCAATCCGCAACCGTCATGCCCAGGGTCAGGGGGGATGTCACTTCAATCTCGACATTGACGTTCCGCCCGCCAAACAACTCGGGTTTCAACAGATACGCGGTCACACAAGGGTCATGCAGCGGCGCCCCGTCCGAGCCGTATTTCTCGCGGTCAAAGCGTTCGAAAAAGTCGGTCATCTGTGCGACAGCGACACCTGCTGCATTCCCCAGCGCCCGGAAAGCCTGATTGCGCGCATTCGTGACCAGTGCCTTGTGGGTGACGTCCAATGGCATGACCACTAGGGGGATGCCTGATTTAAATACAATATCAGCAGCTTCTGGGTCGACGTAAATGTTGAATTCTGCCGTCGGAGTGATGTTCCCCACCTCGAAATAGGCGCCGCCCATCAAGACGATCTCTTGGACCCGTCCGACAATATCCGGGGCTTTTTGCAGCGCTGTGGCAATGTTGGTGAGCGGGCCAATCGGGCAAAGCGTGACGCTACCCGATGGTTCGGCGCGCAAGGTGTCGATGATGAAATCGGCGGCATGCTGGTCTTGCAGCGGCATTTGGGGGTCGGGCAGGGACGGACCGTCCAGGCCTGTTTTGCCATGCACATGCTCTGCCGTCACCAGTTTGCGTGCCATAGGTGCGTCGCAACCGGCAAAAACCGGCACGTCGGGCCGACCGGCCAGTTCACAGACGATGCGGGCGTTCTTTTGCGTCAACGATAGCGGCACATTGCCCGCGACGGCGGTGATCCCCAGCACCTCAAGCTCGTCCGGTGAGGCAAGCGCGAGTAGAATCGCAACGGCGTCATCCTGCCCCGGATCAGTGTCGATGATGATCTTGCGCATGGTCTGGTCCCGTCCCCGTGTTGCGTCGTGGTGCCACGCCGAGCCGGCCTGATCAAGGCCAATGGTTGGGCAGTTGCGCCGTTCCGGATGGTCGCATCCCGGTGCATGACGCGACCTGCACCAAGGAAAACGAGTGCAGAACAGGCAAAAGACCGCAGTTTTGGCGGCCCCGAGGCAAGCTTTCCTTGCTGCCCGTGCCGAACTGGGCAATGGGTTGGTGTGTTCCTATCCCGATCCGCACCTCTTTGAGTTCGTTCAAGAGGAGGTTAGACTTTAGGCACAAGTTGGGGTACGTCACTTTCGTTAGCGCTAACGGTCTGATCCGGGCGCAGGTGCAAGCAATACGGAGCTGTCTGTCATGGTCTCTCGTGTCATTCCGGTCGATCCTTTCGATCTGGTCATTTTTGGCGGTACTGGCGACCTTGCCCGTCGCAAAATCATTCCGGGTCTGTTCCGTCGCTTTTGCTCGGGTCAGATGCCGCCAGAGGCGCAAATCATCGGTGCCGCCCGGTCCGAAATGACCGATGCTGAATTCCGCATATTCACTGCCGAGGCAATTGCCGAGTTTGGCGGCAGCGCGGTGGTCGAGGACGGCATGCTTGATGCGTTTCTGGATCGTGTTGGCTACGTCGTCATCGACGCCAAAGGCGAGGGTGGCTGGAAAGAGTTGAGCGCTCGGGTGCGCGACAATCTGGTGCATGCATTCTACTTTTCCGTCGCGCCGTCGCTGTTTGGTGACTTGGCAGAGCGGCTCCACGAGCATGGTTTGGCCGGGGATGAGGCACGGATCGTGGTTGAAAAGCCGTTTGGCAAGGATCTGGAAAGCGCAAGGGCGCTGAACGCCGTGCTGGAAAAGCACTTTGACGAACATCAGATCTACCGGATCGACCACTATCTGGGCAAGGAAACGGTGCAGAATCTGATGGCGGTGCGCTTTGGCAATGTGTTGTTTGAGCCGCTTTGGAATGCCCAATATGTCGATCACATCCAGATCACCGTGGCCGAAACCGTGGGTGTCGGCGGGCGCGGCAGCTATTATGATCAATCTGGCGCGATGCGGGATATGGTGCAGAACCACCTGATGCAGCTTTTGTGCCTGATCGCGATGGAGCCGCCGGCCAAATTCGAACCCGACGCGGTGCGTGACGAAAAGCTCAAGGTGATCCGGGCGCTGGAGCCGGTAGAGCCGCACCATATCGTGCGGGGTCAATATGCTGCCACAGACACAGCGTCGGGCTATCGTCAGGATGTGGAAAACCTGCGCTCTTTCACCGAAAGCTTTATGGCGCTCAAGGTACATATCTCGAATTGGCGGTGGGCTGGCACGCCGTTCTATCTGCGCACCGGCAAAAAGCTCAAGGCGCGCACGTCAGAGATTGTCGTGGTGTTCAAGGACGCGCCGCATTCGATCTTTGGTGTCGACGCCGGTCGGCACCGCAACGTGCTGGCGATCCGGTTGCAACCGAATGAAGGCATGACGCTGGATGTCACCATCAAGGAACCGGGGCCGGGTGGAATGCGGCTGGTCGATGTGCCGCTGGACATGTCCTTTGCCGAAGCCTTGGGACCGGATGCCGAGCAGGCAACCGAGGCCTACGAGCGGCTGATCATGGATGTGATCCGCGGCAATCAGACGCTGTTCATGCGCGGAGACGAGGTTGAGGCCGCCTGGGCCTGGACCGATCCGATCATTGAGGGCTGGATTCGGCGCAGCGACGTCCCCAAGACTTACGATCCTGGTGGTGCCGGTCCCGAGGACGCATTGGTCCTGATGCATCGCGATGGTCGCCGCTGGAGGGAATTGAAGGCATGAGCTACACCTTGCAGGAATATCCTGATCGTGAACTTCTGGCGATTGGTCTGGCCGACCGGCTGGCTGGTGATTTGCGGACGGCTTTGACACAACATGACCGCGTGTCCTTTGCGGTGCCGGGCGGCACGTCGCCCGGGCCGGTATTTGACGATCTTTGCGCTGTTGATCTGGACTGGTCACGGGTTGACGTGATGCTGACAGATGAACGCTGGGTGCCCGAGGATCACGGTCGTTCCAATACGCGGTTGCTGCACAAGCGGCTGCTGGTCGATCGCGCCGCCAAGGCGCGGTATCTGCCGCTTTATGCGCCGGCCGAGACGCCCGAAGAGGTGTTGGACGGGTTGTCTGCCACCATCGAGGCCAGTCTGCCGCTGTCGGTTGTGCTGCTGGGCATGGGGGCGGACCTGCACACAGCCTCGATCTTTCCCGGCGCGGATCTGCTGTCCCAGGCATTATCGGCTGATGCTCCGGCGTTGTTGCCGATGCGGGCCCCTGGCGCGCCCGAGCCACGCATTACCCTGAGCGCGCGGGTGCTGGACGATGCAATGAAAAAACATGTGCTGATCTTTGGCCCCGAAAAGCGCGAGGCGCTGGAGCAGGCGCGGGGGCAATCAGTGGAAGACGCACCGATCAACGCCATTCTGGATGGCGCGGTGGTGCATTGGGCGGAGTAGAGACGATGTGGGACGATGTAAAAAATCTGGCCAGCCGGACCGACGGACGGCGGATCGAAGATCTCTTTGACGATGCAGGACGCGCTGCGGATTTCAGCACTTCGGCTTTGGGGATGCTGTTCGATTATTCCAAGACGCAGTTGGACGCGCCGATCCGTGATGCTTTGATCGCCCTTGCACAAAATACCGGGGTTGAGGCGCGCCGCGCGGCCATGTTTGCTGGCGAAAAAATCAACGAAACCGAGGACCGCGCGGTGCTGCATACCGCCCTGCGCAACCTCGACGGGGGGCCAGTGCTGGTCGATGGGCAGGACGTGATGCCCGCGGTTCTGGCAACCCTTGATCAGATGGCCGCGGTGGCTGACGAGATACGCGCCAGCACCATCACCGATGTGGTGAATATTGGCATCGGCGGCTCAGACCTTGGGCCCGCGATGGCGGCACGAGCGCTGTCACCCTATCACGATGGACCGCGCTGCCATTTTGTGTCCAACGTGGATGCAGCCGACATTTCGGATGTGTTGCGCGGCTGCGATCCGGCGACAACTATGTTCATCGTTGCCTCCAAGACCTTTACCACCATCGAGACCATGACCAACGCCCGCACGGCAAAAGACTGGCTCGACCATCACGGTATCGGCAGCGACGGCCGCTTTGTGGCGCTGTCGTCCAACGCGGGGAAGGCCGCCGAATGGGGTATCCCGCCCGAGCGTGTTCTGGGGTTCGAGGATTGGGTTGGCGGGCGCTATTCCATGTGGGGGCCGATTGGTCTGTCGTTGATGGTGGCGATCGGTCCGCAGGCGTTCCGTGCCTTTCTGCGCGGCGCGCAGGACATGGACCGGCATTTCTGCGCCGCGCCCCTGCACGAGAATATGCCGGTCTTGCTGGCGCTGGTGGGACTCTGGCACAATCAGGTGCTGGGCTACACAACCCGCGCCGTGCTGCCCTATGACAACCGGCTGGGCCGCCTGCCTGCGTACCTTCAGCAGCTTGAGATGGAGAGCAACGGCAAAGGCGTGTCGATGGATGGCGCTGATCTGACCGTGCCCTCTGGCCCCGTAGTCTGGGGCGAGCCGGGGACCAACGGTCAACACGCCTTTTACCAGTTGATCCATCAGGGCACCCGCGTTGTCCCGGTCGAATTCATGGTCGCTGCTGGAGGACACGAGCCGGATCTGAAACATCACCACGCGCTGCTGGTGGCCAATTGTCTTGCCCAGTCCGAGGCGTTGATGACGGGTCGATCGCTGGACGAGGCGCTGGATATCATACGGGCAAAGGGGCTGACGGGCGCTGAACTGGACCGTCAGGCACGGCACCGGGTGTTCCCCGGAAACCGCCCCTCGACCACGTTGCTCTATGCGCAACTCACCCCCGAGGTTTTTGGCAAGATCATCGCGCTGTATGAGCACCGGGTGTTTGTCGAAGGGGTGATCCTGGGTATCAATTCTTACGACCAATGGGGCGTTGAGCTGGGCAAGGAACTGGCGACCAAGCTTGGGCCGCTTGTAGAGGGCAAGGAACCTGCGGATGACAAGGACGGATCAACCCGGCAGTTGATCGACTATGTGCTGACTTACGCAGGCTAGGGCGTCAGGGGATATTGAACCCCGGCCCAGCCAGCGTGAAGCCGCTGAACTCAAATCCCGGTGAAACGGTGCAACCCACCAGAGTCCAGGCACCTGTGGTCTGTGCCGCTTGCCAATGGTGTGGCTGCACGATCAGTTGCGGCGCTTGACCTGCGGCCAGGTCCGGGCCCAGTGTCAGATCGCGTCGCGGTCCGGCGTCCGTCTCGGAAACCGACAGGATCAGCGGCGCACCTGCGTAGAAATGCCAGATTTCCGCGGCATCGACCTTGTGCCAGTGGCTGATCTGACCCTTGGCCAGAAGGAAATAGATCGCGGTGCCAGTGCCGCGCCCGTCGCTAGGTTCACGCCAGGTTTCGCGATAGAATCCACCTTCGGGATGTGGGGCGAGGTCCAGTTTGGCGATGATATCGTCTGCGCTTCGGTCTGGCATTTTGGTGCGACTCCGTTCGGTGGCCTGAGGTGGCGTTAACCAATCTGCGGCAGCGTCTGTGGTCGGGCTATCACCGACCGAGAGGCTAGAACCATGTCCCAATTTCCCAAGACCGTTCGGCAGATTGCCGAAGAGATTGTCGCCCGCGAAGGCGGCTATGTAAATGACCCTGACGATCCGGGCGGAGCGACCAATTTTGGGGTCACGCTTGGTACGATGCAGCGGCTCGGGCTCGATCTGACCGGCGACGGGCGCATCACCAGCGCTGATGTGCGGGGCCTCAGCCGCGAACAGGCGGTCCAGATCTTTATCACGCATTACTTCCGCCGACCTCGGATCAGCGATTTGCCAACGGCGCTACATCCGTCGGTGTTTGATATGTATGTCAATGCCGGGTCGAACGCGGTCAAGATCCTGCAACGGTTGTTGACGCAGATGGGCTATCGGCTGGCAGACGACGGGGCGATTGGTCCACGCACCCTTGCCGCGGCACAAACCGCAATGGCCAGAGCGCCAGAGGCTTTTGTCGACGCCTACGGGATTGCACGGCGAAACTACTATTTTGGTTTGGCGGATGGTCGGGTGGCGTCGCGCAAATACGCCCGCAGACGTGATGGCGGCAAAGGCGGCTGGATCGCGCGCGCAGAAGAATTTATCTCGCCCCGGTATCACCTGAGCGATGCTCAGTTTCAGGCGAGGGTGGCACAATGGGGCTGATTGATAAGGTTTTGGGGCTGCTCTTTGGGTCCGGGCGCAACCTGGTGGCGGAAACAGCCGAAGTGTTCCGCGTCAACGCCGAAGCACAGGCCAACCGCGAGGCGGGCCTTCAGGGGCAGGCGCTTGATCAGTTCGGACGCGAATTTTTGGCAGGACGCCGCTGCCTGTTCGACCGGTTCATGGATGGGTTGAACCGCGTGCCGCGCCCGGCCTTGGCATTGGGAACACTTGGGTTGTTCATCGCGGCCATGATCGATCCGGTGTGGTTTGCCGAACGCATGACGGGGCTTGCCTTGGTGCCAGAGCCACTGTGGTGGCTGCTGGGGGCGATCGTGAGTTTTTATTTTGGCGCGCGGCATCAGGCCAAGGGGCAGGATTTTCGGCGGGATCTGGCCGCAACCGTCGCCGCCGCGCCGCAGGTGGTTCGCACGGTCGAGGGGCTTAGAACCCTGCGAGATGTGTCTGCCGATGTATCTCCCCCTGTGTCTGTCTCTGTGGCCACGACGTCATCAAGCGCAGCAGAGGCTGTTGTTCAGGGGGATGACGCCAATCCTGCACTTGCTGAATGGCGGGCACTCGCTGGATAAAAGCCCCCGCGACAATGTGAACCGCGGGCCGCGTCGAAACTCGTTGGCCCGCATCGGTCAAAGCCCTATACGTGATCCATGGTTACAGAATTCGGTCACGTCGCCCTTATCCTTGCTTTTCTGATCGCCTGCGTGCAGGCCGTCGTGCCGATGATTGGCGCGCATAAGCGATGGCCGGGCTGGATGGCGGTGGCCGAACCGGCGGCTACAGCGCAGTTTTTGCTGACGGCGATGGCGTTTGGCGCCTTGATGCACGCCTTTGTGGTGTCGGATTTCAGCTTGCGCCTGGTTGTGCTCAACTCGCACTCGGCCAAGCCGTTGCTCTATAAAATCAGCGGTACCTGGGGGAATCACGAGGGGTCGATGCTGCTCTGGGTGCTGATTCTGGCGCTGTTCGGGGCAATGGCGGCATGGTTTGGCGGCAATCTTCCACCGACCTTGCGGGCACGGGTGCTGGCGGTGCAATCGTCGATTGCCGTGGCGTTCTTTGCCTTCATTTTGTTTACGTCGAATCCGTTCCTGCGCATGGCGGTGCCGCCGTTTGATGGTCAGGATCTGAACCCGCTGCTGCAAGACCCCGGACTGGCCTTTCATCCGCCGTTTTTGTACCTCGGATATGTTGGACTCAGCATCTGCTTTAGCTTTGCGGTTGCCGCGTTGATCGAGGGGCGTGTCGATGCTGCCTGGGCGCGGTGGGTTCGACCCTGGACACTGGCGGCGTGGATTTTCTTGACCATCGGTATCGCGCTGGGATCCTGGTGGGCCTATTACGAACTGGGCTGGGGCGGTTTCTGGTTCTGGGACCCGGTCGAAAATGCGTCGTTCATGCCATGGCTGCTGGCCGCAGCGCTGCTACATTCGGCGATCGTGGTGGAAAAGCGCGAGGCGTTGAAGAGCTGGACCATCCTGCTGGCAATTCTGGCGTTCGGCTTTTCGTTAATCGGAACTTTTATCGTCCGATCAGGCCTGCTGACCAGTGTTCACGCCTTTGCCAATGATCCAGAACGCGGTGTGTTTATCCTGATGATTCTGGTGTTTTTCACGGGCGGCGCGCTTATGCTGTTTGCCGCCCGCGCGGGGACGATGCAGGCCAAGGGTGTGTTCGGCGTGGTCAGCCGCGAAAGCGCGCTGGTGGCCAACAATATCCTGCTCGCAGTGAGCGCGCTTGTCGTGTTCGTCGGGACGATGTGGCCGCTTGTGGCCGAAATGTTTTTTGATCGCAAGCTAAGCGTCGGTGCGCCGTTCTTTAACATGGCCTTTACGCCATTCATGATGTTGCTGGGGCTGATCCTGCCGCTAGGTGCCATGATGGCGTGGAAACGTGGCAAGGTTACGCGCACTTTGCGGGCGTTACTGCCGGCCTTTGGGCTGGCGCTTGCGCTGGCTGGTCTGGTCTGGTCGATGCAGACTGGACGCAGCCTGATGGGACCGATTGGTGTTTTCCTCGGGGTCTGGCTGATCGCTGGATCGTTCACCGACCTTTGGACGCGGACCGGACGGTCGCGCGATATGTCACGCCTGCTGCGTTTGCCGCGCGCCGACTGGGGCAAGGCCGTGGCCCATGCGGGGATGGGTGTCACCATGATGGGCATCGCCGGCCTGATGGCCTGGCAACAGGAAGATATCCGCGTCGTCCAAGTCGGCCAAAGCTTTGACGTCGGCGATTACGAGCTGACATTGCAGGACGTGGCGAGCGGCAAGGGCCCGAACTATTTCTACACCAAGGGCACGGTTGCGCTGTTCGAAGGTGGGCGGGCGGTGAGTACGCTGTACCCGGAAAAGCGCACCTATCCGGTGGCGCAAATGCCGACAACCGAGGCCGCAATCGACTATCGTTTTCTGCGCGACGTCTATGTGGTCATCGGTGACGAACAACAGAACGGCGGATGGGTGATCCGCACCTACATCAAACCGCTCGCGAACTGGATCTGGGGGGGATGTCTGCTGATGGCGCTGGGTGGCGGGCTTAGCCTGTCGGACCGACGCTATCGCATTGCCGCTGGCGCCCGCAAGGCGGCACAGCCCAAAGCGGTGCCCGCAGAATGAAGGCGCTGCTGTTGTCGCTGCTGCTTTTAGGCAGTGCCTCTGGGGTGGTTCTCGGCGTCTTTGCCGGTGCGGCTTATGCGGTCCAGCCGGACGAGGTTTTGGATGATCCGGCGCTTGAGGCACGTGCGCGCGCGCTGTCCAAGGGTCTGCGCTGTCTGGTGTGCCAGAACGAGAGCATCGACGAATCCAACGCGTCGCTTGCCCGTGACCTCAGGATTCTGGTGCGCGAACGTTTGGTGGCCGGCGATAACGATCAAGAGGCGATTGATTTCATCGTGGAGCGCTACGGCGAATTTGTGTTGCTGCAACCGTCAATGGGTGGTGCAAATATTCTGCTTTGGGCGGCGGGCCCTTTGATGCTGTTGTTGGCACTGGCTATGGGCGTGTTTTACGTTCGGGGGCGGGCCGCTGCGCCGCCAGAGGATGAGGCGGGACTGAGCGAACAGGAACAGGCGCGCCTGCGTGACATTCTGAACGAGTGACCCGTTGCACGGGGTGGGGCGGGATGCTAGATCACACACAGGGTCCGCAGTTCACCCAGGTTCCGCCAGCTTCTAAACCTGCTTTTTGTCGCGCAACGGACCAGTTTTCCCCAAGCGAGACCCACGGACAAGGGCGGACATCCACCCCATAGCAGGGGCGCGGTATCGCACCGGAGAGCACCATGTCCCGTGACGTGACCCAATTGATCATCCACGATCTTTCGCAATTCGCTAAATCCCTGCGTGCCGAACTGTCGGCAGCGCCCGCGCATCTTGATATGCTCGGAATGATTGCCCGGGCATCAGGGTATCGCAATTACCAGCACCTGTTGTCCCGCAACGCGTCGCAGCCGCATGTTCCAATTGACGACCGCAGGGTTGCCCGCGCCGCGCGGTATTTTGACCAGAACGGCTGCTTTGCCCGCTGGCCGGCACGAACCGGAATTCAGATGCTATGTTGCTGGGTGATCTGGTCGCAGCTGCCCACGCGTGAGGTTATGACTGAACGCCAGATCAGCGCCAGGATTGACGAACTCTGCGGTTTTCGCGATGCCGCACAAATCCGTCGGTCCCTGATCGAAGCGGGCGGATTGACGCGTACTCTGGATGGGGCGCAATACCGCAGGGTCGAAGCCCCGCTGTCCGCCGAGGCGCAAGCTCTGATGCGGCAGGTTCTTCCGCACAGGCGAAGCTGAAACATTGGCGCATCGCGCAACTATCGGAAATGACGCCGCGTTTGGCTTTGCCAAAATGCGTGCCGGTGTGTTTGATGCGACCAACCAACACAGCAGGAGCGGATTATGCACTACGAAACCCTGACGTTCGACATCACCGACAATGTGGCGGTGGTGTCGCTCAACCGGCCAGAGGTGATGAACGCTCTCAACACCCAGATGCGCGCGGAAATCACCGATGCGGTAACGCAGGGTGGCCGCGAGGCGCGCGTGGTTGTGTTGACCGCAACGGGCCGGGCCTTTTGTTCGGGCCAGGATCTGGGCGACCGGGCCAATGTTGCCAATATTGATCTTGAACGGACATTGCGGGACGAATATGTGCCAATGCTGCGGGCGATTTTTGACTGTCCGGTGCCAACGATCTGCGCCGTCAATGGCGCGGCAGCCGGGGCCGGGGCAAACCTTGCTCTTGCGGCGGATGTGGTGATCGCCACAGAATCCGCATTCTTTCTACAGGCTTTCACCCGCATCGGCCTGATTCCTGACGCCGGCGGCACATGGACGCTGCCGCGCCAGATGGGGCTCGCCAAGGCGATGGGCGCAGCCTTGTTCGCGGACAAGATCAGTGCGCGTCAGGCTGATGACTGGGGTATGATCTGGGAAGCAATCGAAGATGATGCCTTTGACGCCCATTGGCGCGCCCGCGCGGCGCATTTGGCAAATGGGCCGACCGCAGCGTATGCCCGTGTCAAAACGGCGATCCGCGCATCGTTTGACAATGACCTCGAAGCACAGCTCGCTGTTGAGGCGCGGCTTCAGGGCGAATGCGGCAAGACACGTGATTTCAAGGAAGGCGTCGTCGCCTTCTTAGAAAAACGCCCCGCGAAATACGAGGGGCGCTGAGATCGCATCACCTATCGGCGCCGCTGACTGGCGACCCCGATAGGTGCATCAGGCAAAGGCCATCATGCCTTCGGCGTCGTCCTGCTCTTCTTCTTCCGGCTCTTCGAGCAGCGCAGTCTTTAGCGCGATATCGTCATAGCCGACGGCATATTGCGCGCAGTCCTCATCATCGTCAGTGGTTGGCACATAGCGCAGATTGCTGACCGCACCCGACCCAGCAAAGGTTACGTCCATCACCGACACGCCATCGGTGTCGATGTCCAGATCCTGCGCTGAGTGGTCGCCTCTGACCGGAATATCGACCGAGTTCAACAGCGTACCATCAATATCGTACAGGTCGATGACACCGCCCTGTTCCTCAACATCCAGCAGTGTGAGGCTGACAACGTCGGACGGATCAGTGAAGTTGAAGGTGATCGTGCCGCCCTGAGCGTTGTCATCCGGATCGTCGGCGTCATTATCTTCGGAAATGATGATCGCATTGCCCTCATCGGCAAACCCCAGGTCGTGATCGCCGCCGGTGGGGTTCGCAGTGTCAAAGATCATCGCATCATTTTCACTGTTCGGATCGTCGCCAGCGCGCTGCGCGGATACGGTGAAACCAGCGAATTGATCTGAGGCGGTGTCGCCGACCTCGGCCTCATCAAACCCGGCGTCGATGTGATCTGCGCCTTCGACGTCATCAATGGTCAGAACCTGCATATTGTCGACATAGATCTTTTCGTCCCGCGCCGAGAGGTCCGAAACCAGTCGGAACTGCACATCCTCATTAGCAGTGTCGAGCACACCACCGGAATAGTTCAGCGTTGTCAGATCGGTATCAAAGGTCTGCCCGGTTTCTGATCCGACCATCGCGGTGCCGGCATCATTGACCTGAAATTCGTCCAGCAGAACCCAGTTGCCGCCGTCGATCTGCACCTCGAGCCGCAGGCTGTCGGCATTCCAGCCGCCATTCTCAAAATTGCGCAAGTTTTCGGCACGCATGTCGATGTTCAGCGCGACGGGCTCAGATGTTTCGACTTCGGCAAATATCAGCTTTCCGTCGTTGCAGCCGTCGGTGTAGGCCTGCCCGTTGCGGATTTCCCAACCGTCGTCGCGAACGACCTCGGCGCTGTGTGAAGGGTTGTAAACGTCATCAAAATCTTCGGATTGCACAACCTCTGTGCCGACGCCGGTGCCCGCCTCGGCGGCTTCGCTGACGGTGATTTCGACGTTGTCGAACAATACGATCTCATCATACGACGAAATGTCCGAAACGATGCGGAACTGTGCCTCATCTGTCGCAGCGTCGAGTACGCCACCGGAATAGCTAAGAGCACCTGATTCAGACCCGATGATCTGGCCCGTTTCCGACCCAACCAGGGCTGTGCCGGCGTCATTTACCACAAATTCGTCCAGCAATATCCAGTCGCCATTGTCCAGGCGCACCTCAACCCGGAGGGAATCCCGGCCCCAGCCATCGGCGTCGAAACGGTTCAGGTTGATGCCCTGAGCCTCAACGCTGAACGACACCGGCCCGTCAGTTTCAACTGACTCGAACTGCAACGTGCCGTCGTGCCAGCCATTGGTCAGCAGCTTGCCATGATGAATACCCCAATGGGCATCGCTTTCGACCGCGTCGCTTTGATCCGGGGACCAGATACCCGAAAAATCTTCGCTGACTGCAACCGTTTCAACCATGGGCGCGGGGGCTTGCGCGGACGAGGTTAGCGCCAGTCCGTTTCCGCCATCAGAATTGATCACAGCCGTCATATTAGAGATGTCGATATCCGACAGCGACAGAGGCATCTCACCATCCAGGTAGAGCGTGAACGCCGCCTGATCAATATCGCCCTGGCTGGTTGACGGCAGCTGGCCAAATTCGATCCGGCAATCATAGGCCTCTTGCAACTGGGCGCCGTTGTTCATCTGGTTCAATGTGCCGGGGGCGACATCAAACCCGGTGATTTCTTGGGTGTCGACTGCCGGGTAGATCGTCACATCGGACGCAACAGCATCATTGGTCAGGTTAAAGAACAGCGCATCAACATCGGTGGCGGCGGGGTCGAGGGCAAACACCTGAACAACCAGATTCCCTTCATCCTCTGATATGACGACGCGCACCTGCGGGTCACATCCCAAAATGGTTTCGGTGCTCTGGCCAGTGCTCATGGTGCTTATTCCTCAACGGGGAAACGGTGGGTTACATCAGCTGTGTCGCGCATAAGGCCGTGCGTGCCACGTTATTTTCGGGAAACACTGTGTTTCGGACAAAGTCTTGCCACAATTCAGTTTTTCTAGGTCGCGTTCGCTCAACAATTGCCGGGCGGGCCGTGTTATTGTTCCCGGGCTACGCCAAGCTAAATTCCGCGCGAATGCCCGGTTGCGTTGAATTCTGGTCAAATTCCCCAAAATTCTGCCGCGGCGGTTCGATTCGGCGCAGGGTTTTCAATTGTGGCGTAATTTTTACTGAGCAGGGATATGAGTAAGTCCTGGCGCCTAAGTCTTGCGCTAGTTTCGACATATTTCGACTGTCGCACCGCGAAATCAAGGAACTGCAGGACAACAAAAAACGCGCGACCAAAGGGCGCGCGTTTGTCGTATTGGTGGTGAAAGGCTTAACGCGTTTCGATGTCCACATAGTCGCGGGCCTCGGCACCAAGATACAGCTGGCGCGGGCGACCGATCTTGAGCTGTGGATCGCTGATCTGCTCTTTCCACTGCGAAATCCAACCGACAGTGCGCGCCACGGCAAAGATCGGCGTGAACATGGAAGTGGGAAATCCCATCGCCTCAAGAATGATGCCGGAATAGAAATCGACGTTCGGAAACAGCTTTTTCTCAGCGAAATACGGATCAGCCAGCGCCGCCTCTTCCAACGCCTTGGCGGTGGCGAGGATCGGGTTATTCTCGACCCCCAGAAGCTCGAGAACTTCGTCGGCAGACTGTTTCATCACCGTCGCACGGGGATCGAAGTTTTTGTAGACCCGGTGGCCAAAGCCCATCAGGCGGTAGGAATCGTTCTTGTCCTTGGCGCGGGCAATGAATTCAGGGATGCGGTCCGGTGTTCCGATCTCCTTAAGCATTTCCAGGCAGGCCTGATTGGCGCCACCATGTGCAGGCCCCCAGAGACAGGCGATACCTGCCGCGATGCAGGCAAACGGGTTGGCACCGGACGACGACGCCAGACGCACAGTCGAGGTCGAGGCGTTCTGTTCGTGATCCGCATGGAGGGTAAAGATCCGGTCCATCGCGCGGCTCAGGATCGGGTTGACCACATATTCCTCGGCCGGGACGGCAAAGCACATGCGTAGAAAGTTCGACGCATAGTCCAGATCGTTGCGCGGATACACAAACGGCTGACCGACGTGATATTTGAATGCCCAGGCGGCGATTGTCGGCATTTTGGCGATCAGTCGAATCGACGCAACTTCTCGCTGCCACGGATCTGTGATGTCGGTGCTGTCGTGGTAAAACGCTGACATTGCGCCCACCACGCCCACCATGACGGCCATCGGATGCGCATCACGACGGAACCCACGGAAGAAATTCTGCATCTGCTCGTGTAGCATGGTGTGGTTGGTCACGCGGTTCTCGAAATCTTCGAGTTGCTTGCCCGAGGGCAATTCTCCGTACAGCAGCAGATAGCAAACTTCGAGGAAATGCGACTTTGCCGCCAGCTGGTCGATCGGGTAGCCACGATGCAGCAGCTCGCCTTTGTCGCCGTCAATAAAGGTGATGGTGCTGTCGCAGGCCGCCGTCGAGGTAAAGCCCGGATCATAGGTAAAGACACCCGCCTGGCCATACAGCTTGCGGATATCGAGCACATCCGGCCCGATGGTCGGCGAATGAATCGGCAGGTCAAAAGACGTACCGTCGATCGTCAGGGTCGCGGTTTTGGAGGTATCAGCCATGAACTTTTTCCTTCGTCTTGATAGCCGGGTAATGACCCCGGAGTATTGTTACCGGCCACACGAGGAAAGCTGACTCTTGGTCAGATTCCTTGGGCGGCAGCGGCCTGGCCCAGGCGCAAAAGCGTTTCGTCCCGGCCCAGGACCAACATCATGTCGAATACGCTAGGCGTCACCGAACGGCCTGCAAGTGCGGCCCGCATCGGGCCTGCCAACTTGCCGAACTTGGTCCCATGTTCTTCGGCAACACGGGTTGTGATCGCCTCCAATTCGTCTCTGGACCAGCTAGCATTTAGCAGCTGCGGCGTCAACGCAGCTAGTATACCACGGGATACCGTATCAAGGGATTTGGCGGATTTTTCGTCTGGCTGAATCGGCGTATCAGTCAGTATAAACTGTGCTTTTTCAATAAGATCTCCGAATGTTTTCGCGCGATCCTTTAGGCAGTACATACCGCGCAACAGTCCGTCGTTCTGTTCTTCAGTCAACGGCGGCTGATCGGTGACCTGCATAAATGCCTGCAATTCATGCAGCAGTGCAGCATTTTGCGAAACAGCCATGTGCTGTCCGCTCACATTCTCCAGCTTCTTAAAGTCGAGCCGCGCAGGCGAGCGTCCGATTCCCGCCAGATCGAACCAGTCAATCGCTTGTTGATCGTCAAAAAACTCGTCGTCGCCATGGCTCCAGCCCAACCGTGCCAGATAATTGCGCATACCTGCCGCAGGATATCCCATCTGTTGGTATTCCTCGACTCCAAGCGCGCCGTGGCGTTTCGACAGTTTTTTGCCGTCGGGGCCGTGGATCAGCGGAATATGCGCCCAAACCGGAACCGTCCAGTTCATCGCGCTATAGATCCCCATCTGGCGCGCCGCATTGTTCAGATGGTCGTCGCCACGGATTACATGGGTCACACCCATGTCGTGGTCATCAACCACCACGGCCAGCATATAGACCGGCGTCCCGTCCGAACGCAGCAGAACCATATCATCCAATTGGTCGTTCCGGATCGTCACATTGCCCTGAACGGTGTCCTTTATCACGGTGTTGCCGTCCTGCGGTGCGCGCAGTCGGACTACAAACGGGGCATCGGGGTGACTCGCTGGGTCAGTGTCGCGCCACGGGCTGCGAAACAAGGTGGATTTGCCTGCCGCCTTTGCAGTTTCGCGGAAGGTTTCGATCTCGTCCTGGGTCGAAAAACACTTGTAGGCGTTGCCGCTGGCCAACATGTCATGCGCCACTTCGGCATGGCGCGGGGCGCGTTCGAACTGGCTGATCACCTCATCGTCGTGATCCAGGCCCAGCCAATTCAGGCCGCGCAGAATCGCAGCCGTCGCCTCTGGGGTTGAGCGGGCGCGGTCGGTATCCTCGATGCGCAGCAGGAATTTACCGCCGCGACCGCGGGCGTACAGCCAGTTGAACAACGCAGTGCGCGCGCCGCCAATATGCAGAAATCCGGTGGGAGAAGGGGCAAAACGGGTGACGGTTTGCTGGGCCATGAGCTGCATTTACCTTTTGATAACCAGGAGGGGGCTAGCGTTGGACATTCCTTAACCACAGGGCGGCACAAGGACAAGCATGGGGCACATCTGGGGCCGTGTCGAAGCAGCGCTGCTGGGTCAGCGCGGCCATCTGTTTTCGTGGGTTCCGGTCTGTCTGGGCCTTGGCATCGGTCTATATTTTATGCTGAGGTTCGAACCCCCGGTTGTTGCCCTTATGGTGGGCGCGGTGGCGGGTTGTGTCACGCTGACGCTGGGACCTCGCCTAGGTGCTGTGGCAGGGCCGATGATCACGGCGTTGGCGCTGGTTTTTCTGGGCCTCTCACTTGCGGGGGCGCGCGCGCATTGGGTTCGTGGTCCGGTGCTGGATTTCCGGTATTACGGCCCGATTGAGGGCCGGATTGTCGGCATCGACCGCTCTGCCTCGGATGCGGTGCGCCTCACCCTGGACCGGGTCGTCCTCGAACGGTTGGCGCCTGCCGATACCCCGACCCGGGTTCGGGTGTCACTGCACGGCCAACAGGGATATATTACACCTGAACCCGGTGCCACGATTTTCCTGAGCGGCCATCTCTCGGCTCCGGCCGGTGCGGTTGAACCATACGGCTTTGATTTTCGCCGTCATGCCTGGTTCTTGCGATTGGGCGCGATTGGCTACACGCGTTCGCCGGTATTGTTGCTGGCACCGCCGGAACGGTCGTTGCCAGTGTTTGCCGCGCGCATGGCATTGTCGGGCCGCGTGCAACAGGGGATTGCAGGTGAAAGTGGTGCGTTCGCCGCTGCGGTCATGACCGGAGATCGCAGTGGTATGGGGCAGGGGACGCTTAACGATCTGCGCGCGACCAATCTGGCGCATTTGCTGGCGATCTCGGGCCTTCATATGGGGCTACTCGCAGGCGTGGTTTTTGGCGCTTTGCGGCTTGGGCTGCTGCTGACCCCCGGCATCGGTCTGCGCTGGCCGGTCAAGAAACTCGCAGCCTTCGGCGCCTTGATCGCCGCTGCGGGGTATCTCGCGCTTTCGGGCGGAAATGTCGCCACTGAACGGGCTTTTGTGATGGCATCGGTCGGTCTGATTGCGATCATGCTGGACCGGCGCGTGATTTCGCTCAGGGCGGTGGCGATGGCGGCGTTGGTGGTCCTGTTTCTGCGTCCCGAGTCGCTGCTGGGACCGGGATTCCAGATGTCCTTTGCCGCCACAACGGCCTTGGTGGCGGTGTTTTCCGTCTTACGCAACCTGCCAGACGAGCGTCGATTGCCCAGCTGGCTTTCGCCGATTGCTGCAGTGGCGCTGTCATCTGCGGTGGCGGGGCTCGCCACCGCTCCGATCGGAATGGCGCATTTCAATCAGATTTCGCATTACGGGCTAGTCGCAAATTTGCTTTCGGTGCCAATTATGGGCCTTGTGGTGATGCCGTCAGCGGTGATCGCTGTTGTCTTGATGCCGCTGGGGCTGGACTGGATCGGTCTGGCACTGATGTCGCTGGGCGTGGACTGGATCCTGGCTGTCACGCACCGGATTGCGGACTGGGACGGCGCTGTTGGCCAGATCGCGGCACCTGCTCCGGTGGTTCTGCCAATACTGGCTTTGGGCGCGCTCTGGGTTATGCTCTGGCGGGGGTATCTGCGGTGGCTCGGCACCGTTCCAGTGGCGCTGTCACTGCTGCTTTGGGCGCAATCCGAGCGACCGTATATCCTAATAGCAGATGACGGAGGGCTTGTCGGTGTCATGACCGACGCAGGGCGTGCCCTGTCGCGAGCCAAGGGGGGCGGATTTTTGGCGCGCACGTGGCTTGAAAATGACGGAGATGCCGGTGATCAGTTGACTGCTTCTGCGCGTTGGAAGGGCGAGGTCAGCGGCGGTATCGCCCGCACCCCGCTCGAAAGCGGTCAGTTGATCCATGTGTCAGGCAAGCGCGCTGCGGCAACCGTGACAAGCTGTCAGCCAAAGGATATCATCGTAACCACACATCCGCTGGATGCGCTTGCGGGCTGCGACGTTCTAGATCCCGAAATTCTGACCCGGACCGGCGCGATGGCAGTGATCCGCACAGCTGATGGTTTGCGGTTTGTCTCATCCGCAGCGACCACGGGGCATCGCCTGTGGCATGCAGCGCGATCCAAAGGTTCACCGAAGGTCGCATTCCTGTATCAGTAAGTCCGGATTAGGCCGACGAGTTTGCCTTGCACATTGACCGACCCGGCGGGCAGAACGCGGGATTCGAATGCCTCATTCGCGGCTTCGAGAACGATCATACCGTCCTTGCGACGAAACCGTTTGAGCGTGGCCTCGTAGCCTTCGACCTGAGCGACAACGATATCGCCATTTTCGGCCTGAGTGGTTTCGCGGATCACCACGACGTCGCCGTCATTGATACCTGCGTCGATCATCGAATCTCCTTTGACCTCAAGCGCGTAATGCTTGGCCGAGCCGGACAGCATCTGTCCCGGAACGGCGATGGTCGGGGCGGGGTCATTGATTGCCTCGATCGGTATACCGGCCGCAATCCGTCCCATCAGCGGCAGTTCCGATGCATGAACCCCTTCGATCGGCTGCGCGTTTGCTGGCCGCCGGTCGGGAACATCGCCGTCGATCAGGCGTGGTACAAACGTCAATTTTGGACTCATGCTATCTGGCAATTTAACAATTTCGATGGCGCGCGCGCGATGAGCGAGCCGTCGGATAAACCCACGTTCTTCAAGTGCTGTGACAAGACGGTGAATCCCGGATTTTGACCGCAAATCCAACGCCACTTTCATCTCGTCAAAACTGGGCGGCACTCCGTCGCGCGCGACGCGCTTGTTGATGAAGTCCAAAAGATCGAGCTGTTTTCGTGTCAGCATGGGGTATCTCCGCCAGTTAACTCTTTTTGTTCTAGTCTTGTTCCCGTTTTGGGTCAACTGCATTCGTGCATTCGTTCCCCCCCGCCTGCTCCCAAAGCGTGAACTCAGCCGCACATTTCCGCCTCAGCCTGGTCTCGGTCGCGGGGGCGAGGTCAAGTTGCGCGCGGGGGAAACGTTCGCGCGTGGCAGATTGAGTGTCAGGTCGAGTCGCTGCTCAAGAAACGCGACCAAACGCCCCTGATCCTCGTAGCGGAACAGGTGGCTGACGGTTGTGCCGTTGGGGCGTGGCTCAACAAATTTCGACTGGCTGCCAACATTGGCAAAGGGCGGGCGATCGCCCCTGCAATAGGCCTCAACGAACTCGGTAAAGCTGATGTCGGCGGTCGAGGTTGGCCGTCGTTCCAGATAAGGGCGCTGACGATAGCGGTACCAACTCCCCAGCCAACTGACGGGTTCGCGGATGACTGCCAAAACGTCCATATGACTGGCGCCCATCTTTTCGAACATCGGGCGAAAGAATCGATTGTACCGGTAGACTGGCGCGTGTTTGAGTTCAGGCGGATCCAACACCGTCATTGACGCATGCGGTGCCAGTGCGGCCTCATAAGCAGAGGTTCCGGTTTTGGGCACCGCAAGGAACACCAGTCGTTGTTTCCAGAACACCAGCATCTCAGGCCCGCCTTTGTCGTCTGTTTTTGGTAAACTACTCCTTAACTCTTTGGCGTGACAGTCGGCTAATAGAATATTCACTTGATTTGTTCTCCCTTTGATCTCATACAGTCGAGAACAAGAAGTGAACAAAAGCAGCAATTGCCGCCAGGTGGTGGCTGTGAAATAAGGATGGGGACGCATGGCAATGGCAGATCTTTTGACAATGAACAGCAAGAAGAACGCGGACAAGCAAAAGGCGCTGGATAGTGCCCTGGCGCAGATCGAACGGCAGTTCGGCAAAGGCTCTATCATGAAGTTGGGCGGCGATAACCCGATCAAGGATATAGAGTCGACGTCGACCGGTTCCCTGGGACTCGACATCGCGCTTGGCATCGGTGGCCTGCCCAAGGGTCGCATTGTCGAGATTTACGGCCCTGAATCGTCTGGCAAAACCACGTTGACGCTGCATTGCGTCGCCGAAGAGCAAAAGAAAGGTGGCGTTTGCGCCTTTGTCGACGCCGAACATGCGCTCGACCCGCTCTACGCCCGTAAGCTGGGGGTTGATCTGGATGAATTGCTGATTTCGCAGCCCGACACTGGGGAACAGGCGCTCGAGATCGTCGATACGCTGGTGCGCTCTGGTGCCGTAAGCATGGTGGTGATCGATTCCGTCGCGGCGCTGACACCCAAATCCGAACTCGAGGGCGACATGGGGGATTCGTCGGTTGGCGTGCATGCCCGCCTGATGAGTCAGGCTATGCGCAAGCTGACTGGCTCGATTTCGCGGTCGAACTGTATGGTGGTGTTTATCAACCAAATTCGCATGAAGATCGGCGTCATGTTTGGTTCGCCCGAGACGACGACGGGCGGTAATGCGCTGAAATTCTATAGCTCGGTTCGTCTGGACATTCGCCGTATCGGCGCGATCAAGGATCGTGACGAAGTTGTTGGCAACACCACGCGCGTCAAAGTGGTTAAGAACAAAGTGGCGCCGCCGTTCAAGCAGGTGGAATTTGACATCATGTATGGCGAAGGTATCTCGAAAACCGGTGAGATGATTGACCTTGGCGTCAAGGCTGGTGTGGTCGAAAAATCCGGCTCATGGTACAGCTATGGCGACGAACGCATCGGTCAGGGCCGGGAGAACGCCAAAAACTTCCTTAAGGAAAATACCCGCATCGCGCTTGAGATCGAAGACAAAATCCGCGCGGCGCACGGGTTGGATTTCCATATGTCAGAAGAAGACGGAAAAGACGGCGGCGATGACGTGATGGAAGCTTAATATGCCGACGGTGGACGGGGCCGTGATCCTCTGGCGGTGATATTGCACAACAGGGCGTCCTATATGGGCGCCCTGTTTTCGTTTTGCGTGGAGCACGACAAGCCCGCGCCAGGTGCTCAAACCCATGACCCCATGGACAGAGGACGACTGCGACGATACATCTGCCCGAACCCAAGAATTTTGCGCCGGAAGAGACCCGTGATATGCAGACGTTAAACGACATCCGATCAACCTTTCTAAGCTATTTCGAAAAGCAGGGCCACGAGGTTGTATCGTCGAGTCCGCTGGTTCCACGCAACGATCCCACGCTGATGTTTGCAAACTCGGGCATGGTGCAGTTCAAGAACCTTTTTACCGGGGTCGAACACCGTGATTACACCCGCGCGACAACCGCGCAGAAATGTGTGCGCGCCGGCGGCAAGCACAACGATCTGGACAATGTCGGCTATACCGCGCGGCACCATACCTTCTTTGAAATGCTGGGAAATTTCAGCTTTGGCGACTATTTCAAAAATGACGCCATTCCCTTTGCCTGGGAGCTGATTACCAAAGAGTTGGGTATCGACAAGAACCGCCTGCTGGTCACCGTCTATCATACGGATGACGAGGCAGCGACGATCTGGAAGAAGGTCGCCGGCCTGTCAGATGACAAGATCATCCGTATCCCAACCAATGATAATTTCTGGATGATGGGGCCGACGGGTCCCTGCGGGCCCTGCACCGAGATTTTTTATGATCATGGCGACCACATCTGGGGTGGCCCTCCGGGTAGCCCAGATGAGGATGGCGACCGCTTTGTCGAGATATGGAATCTCGTCTTTATGCAATACGAGCAGTTCGCCGATGGCAGCCGCAAGGAATTGGGCGCCCAATCTATCGATACCGGTATGGGGATCGAACGGGTGGCGGCATTGTTGCAGGGCACCAACGACAACTACGCCACCGACCTGATGCGCAGCCTGATAGAGGCATCCGCCGATGCAACCTCGACCGACCCGGATGGTCCGGGAAAGACGCATCACCGGGTTATTGCGGATCACCTGCGGTCGACCTCGTTTCTGATCGCGGATGGTGTGATGCCCAGCAACGATGGACGCGGCTATGTCCTGCGGCGGATCATGCGCCGCGCGATGCGCCACGCACATATGCTGGGGTCCAAGGATCCGGTGATGTACAAACTGGTTCCAGCGCTGATCCGCAAGATGGGCGCAGCCTACCCCGAACTGGGGCGTGCGCAATCGTTGATACAGGAGACGCTGAAGCTCGAAGAGACCCGATTCAAGCAAACGCTGGACCGCGGTCTTCGACTGCTGGACGATGAGCTGGCGGGCCTGCCCGACGAGGCGGCATTACCCGGCGCGTCGGCGTTTAAACTGTATGACACCTACGGTTTTCCGCTTGATCTGACGCAGGACGCATTGCGCGAAAAGGGTCGTTCGGTTGAGACTGAAGGCTTCGACGCGGCCATGGCCGAACAAAAAGCCAAGGCCCGCGCGGCGTGGTCTGGGACAGGAGAATCCGCAGACGCCGCGATCTGGTTTGATCTTGCAGAGACCCACGGCACCACCGACTTTCTTGGCTATGATACAGAAACCGCCGAAGCGCAGGTGTTGGCGCTGGTTCGCGACGGTGCACAAGTTGGCGGGGCCGGGCAGGGCGAAGAGGTTCAGATCGTCTTTAATCAGACGCCGTATTACGGAGAAAGTGGCGGGCAGGTAGGCGATACCGGCACCTTGAAAACCGGCTCTGGGTTGGCCCAGATCACCGATACCAAAAAGGTTGCAGGTGTTTTCATTCACCTTGCAAAGGTGATCGAGGGCACGGTCAGTCGTGGTCAGGCAGGTGTGTTGGTCGTGGACCATTCACGGCGCAGCGCGATCCGTGCCAACCACTCTGCCACCCATTTGCTGCACGAGGCGCTTCGCCGTGCGCTGGGTGACCATGTGGCGCAGCGCGGCTCTTTGAATGCGGCTGATCGGTTGCGGTTCGATTTTTCCCATACCAAGGCATTGGAGCCCGCCGAATTGCAGCAGGTCGAGGCTGAGGTGAACGAATTTATCCGTCAGAATTCGTCGGTCGAAACGCGGATCATGACACCGGATGACGCTCGCGGCATCGGGGCTCAGGCGCTTTTTGGCGAAAAATACGGTGACGAGGTGCGGGTCGTCTCGATGGGGATACAGTCCGGGTCGGGCAAAGGCATGACTAAGGATACCTACTCACTCGAACTTTGCGGTGGCACCCATGTTGGCCAGACCGGAGACATTGGCGTGTTTGCGTTGCTCGGCGATTCCGCGTCCAGCGCTGGTGTGCGCCGGATCGAGGCGCTGACCGGGGCTGGGGCCTTTGCCTATCTTAGTGCGCAGGGCAGAACCTTGTCCGACGCCGCGCAAGAGCTGAAATCGCAACCGGCGGACGTGCCGACAAGGGTCAGGGCGCTGCTTGATGAACGTCGCGCGTTGTCAAACGAAGTTGCGCAACTGCGCCGTGAGCTGGCGATGTCTGGCGGTGCGGGGCAGGGTGGTGGAGCTGAGCCTACGGATGTGAACGGCGTGAAATTCCTCGCGCAAGTGCTGTCTGGCGTTTCGGGCAAGGATTTGCCGCCGTTGATTGACGAACACAAGGCGCGACTGGGGTCAGGTGCAGTGCTGCTGATTGCTGATACGGGTGGCAAGGCGGCTGTGGCTGCGGGCGTGACGGACGACCTTAAATCGGGCCTATCCGCAGTTGATTTGGTCCGGGCCGCGGTGGCTGAACTGGGCGGAAAAGGCGGCGGCGGACGTCCGGATATGGCGCAGGGTGGAGGCACCAGCGTTGAGAATGCGGATGCGGCCATCGCGGCGGCGACAAAAGTTGTGGAAGGATAAGACGATGCCAGCACTCTGGATTGCACATGTGCACGTGACGGATGCGGATGCTTATGGGCGCTATGCGAAACTGGCCGGACCGGCGATTGCGGCCCATGGTGGCGCGTTTGTCGCCCGTGGTGGCCGCTATGTGACGCTGGAAGGCAAGGATCGTGCACGCCATGTGGTGGCGCAATTCCCCAGTGTCGAGGCGGCGGAAGCCTGTTATCATTCGCCCGAGTATCAAGAGGCGCTTGGCCATGCACGCGGCGCGTCTGAGCGTGACCTGATCATCGTCGAAACCACAGAATAAACCGCGGCACAAATTAAAAGCGGCTCAGAAGGGTTGTCCTTCTGAGCCGCCTTCTATCGTAAATCAGCCTGTTGCTGCGAGCGAGATCTCGCTGAGGTGGTTCAGATATCTAACGGCCGCGAAATTGTGGCATCCAGACCAAACGCTCAGCGGAAACCAGACATGCTCCCCAATCCCTAAACCGGGTTTGGGGAGCATGTCTGTCGCTTAGTTGGACTTTGACATCCGCTTGCGTTCATGCGGATCAAGGTAGCGTTTGCGCAGCCGGACCACGTTCGGCGTGACTTCAACCAGTTCGTCATCGTTGATATAGGCAATTGCCTCTTCCAGCGACAGCGTGATCGGGGTGGTCAGGCGCACGGCTTCGTCGGTACCCGACGCACGGACGTTGGTTAGCTGCTTGCCCTTCAGCGGGTTCACTTCAAGGTCGTTCTCGCGGCTGTGCTCACCGATGATCATGCCAGTGTATACCGACGCCTGCGCACCGATAAAGAACTTGCCGCGATCTTCGAGCTTCCAAAGCGCATAGGATACGGCGGTGCCGTTTTCCATCGAGATCAGCACACCAGCACGACGGCCCGGGATCGGACCCTTGTGCTTGGCCCAGGAGTGGAAGACGCGGTTCATCACGCCGGTGCCGCGGGTGTCGGTCAGAAACTCGCCGTGATAGCCAATCAGGCCACGCGCCGGAGCGTGGGCGATGATCCGGGTCTTGCCGGCACCGGCCTGTTTCATCTCGACCAGATCACCCTTGCGGGCACCGGTGATTTTTTCGATCACCGCGCCCGAGTATTCGTCGTCAACGTCGATGGTGACTTCTTCGATTGGCTCAAGCCGCTCGCCGTTTTCACCTTCGCGCATGATTACCTGCGGGCGCGAGATCGAAAGCTCGAACCCTTCGCGGCGCATGTTTTCGATCAGCACACCCATCTGGAGTTCGCCACGACCCGACACCTCAAAGGCTTCGCCACCGGGAGTGTCGGCAATCTTGATCGCGACGTTGGATTCAGCCTCTTTGTGCAGACGTTCGCGGATGACGCGGGACTGCACCTTTTTGCCGTCGCGGCCAGCCAGCGGGCTGTCGTTGATGCCAAAGGTCACGGTGATGGTGGGCGGATCGATCGGCTGCGCCTCAAGCGGCTCTTCGACGGCAAGGGCGCAGATTGTGTCTGCGACGGTCGCCTTGGTCATACCAGCGAGCGAAACGATATCGCCTGCCTCTGCCTCGGGGATGTCTTGTTGGCCAAGACCACGGAAGGCGGTGATTTTGGTCACACGGAACTGTTCGATTTTCTGGCCAATGCGGGACAGCGCCTGCACGGTGGCGCCGACCTTGATGTGGCCCGATTCAACACGGCCCGTCAGGATCCGGCCCACAAAGGGGTCGTTGCCCAGCGTGGTGGCCAGCATGCGGAAATCTTCGTCCCGACGTTTAAGCTGACGCGGCGCGGGCACGTGGTTCATGATCAGCTGAAACAGCGCATCAAGGTTCTTGCGCGGTCCGTCCAGTTCCGCATCGGCCCAGCCGGCGCGGCCGGAGGCATAGAGATGCGGAAAATCGAGCTGGTCTTCGTCAGCGTCGAGGTTGGCAAAGAGGTCAAAGCATTCGTCCAGCGCGCGGTCGGGCTCGGCGTCGGGCTTGTCGACCTTGTTCAGCACCACAATCGGACGCAGCCCCAGCGCGAGCGCCTTGGACGTCACAAATTTGGTCTGCGGCATCGGCCCTTCGGCCGCGTCCACCAGCAGGACAACACCGTCCACCATGGACAGGATGCGTTCAACTTCGCCACCAAAGTCGGCGTGGCCGGGGGTGTCAACGATGTTGATGCGGTGGCCCTTCCATTCCACGGATGTGGCTTTGGCCAGAATCGTAATGCCGCGTTCGCGCTCCAGGTCGTTGCTATCCATGGCCCGTTCAGTGGTGGCCTGGTTTTCGCGGTAGGTGCCGGATTGCTTTAGCAGCTCGTCCACAAGCGTCGTTTTGCCGTGGTCCACGTGAGCGATGATCGCAACGTTGCGAAGGTCCATGTCGAATACCTTTAAGGGATGGTTTGGGCGCGGGGTAACGGCGCAGACCACAAAAGGCCAGCCCTAATGCGTGGACGTAGCGGAAAAGAGGTTAATAACGACGATTCCGGCGATAATCAGCGCCATTCCCAGAACCGCAGGCAGATCCAGCCGCTGGCCAAAGACCGTAAATCCGATCACCGCGATGAACACGATACCCAGCCCGGACCAGAGCGCATAAGCAATGCCGACCGGAAAGGTTCTGAGTGAAACCGACAAAAGATAGATCGCAACGCCGTAGCCGATGACCACAATCAGCGAGGGCAGGGGTTTGGTGAACTGCTGGCTGGCTTGCAGTGCCGTGGTGGCGATAGTTTCCGCGAGGATCGCAATCGCGAGGATAAAATAAGGCATGTCGATTCCTTGGATGTAACGCTGCTTAATACGTACAGGGAATTGCCCTATCCGCGAACCGCAGCCAGCGCCAGTGGGCGGAAAGATTGCAACCGACCGGCGCTGGCTTGGGGTGATGCAGTCAGGTCGGCAGATGAATTGCGAACCTTCGCCGAATTTCCGCATCCGTCGCAGGATCAAACCGTGCCGCAGAGGGTCGTGACAGGATGTCGAGCTTGCGGGCAGTTGCAGCGGCGACGAGGTTGGGTTTACCTTTCTCGATCCACTCTTTGGGCGACGACCGATTGCCTAGCGTGGGGTAGATATAGTCGGTCTGCATCAGCGACAGGGTTTGCCCAGAGCCCAGATAGTGACCCGGACCGTCGATGCAGGCGTCGCGGATGACGTCGACACTGACGGAATCCTCGGTCACTTCGATCCCGCGCACACAGCGCAACGCCTGACCGATCAAATCATCGCCCAGGATCAGCGACTCGTGACAGAACCCCATGAGTGATCCGTGCATGCCCGCCGCCTCGTAGACCATGTTCAATCCCGATAGCCCGGCCATCACGTTCGAGCACATCTGCTCCCATCCGGTCTGCATGTCGGGCAGCTTGCTGTCGGCAATGCCGGCCGCGGCACCTCCGGGAAGGTCGTAGAACCGGTGCATCTGCGCACAGCCCGCCGTCAGCAACGCCTGTTCGCCGGACCCGCCTGACATCGCCCCGGTGCGCAGGTCAGAGACGAACGGCCAGGTGCCAAAGATCGTTGGATGTCCGGGTGCAATGGCGTTGACATAGACCAATCCAGCCAGACATTCGGCGACCGCCTGCACAATCGCCCCAGCGATCGAGGCGGGAGCTGTGGCGCCGGCCTGACCGGCCGACAACAGCAGAATCGGCATGCCGCCACGAATGCACGCCTCCATCACCTCGCAGGATTCGGTGGCGAATTTCATCGGCGGCACGACAAAGCAGTTTGAATTCGACACAAACGGCCGCTCGCGCCACTTGGCCTCGCCGCCGGCCATCAGGTGCAGCAACTCAAAGGCGGGCGGGACAAAAGCGGCCTCGGTAAAAGAGGTGCCGACATGTTTGGTCGTGCCCGAGCAGCAGGCATAGAGCGTGTTCAGATCCATTTCACGATTGTCGATGATGTCGCGCGCCACCATCGGGCGTTGGACAAAATGGATGTTGTCCAACGTGTCGGCAATACGCGCCGCGTCGTGCAGATCCTGCACGGTGCTGTCGCGGTAATCCTCGGTTTCGACATCGACCATATGAACGGCGGCGCCAGCCGTGCCGTAATGCACCTGAGTACCACACAGGTCCATGTCATGCATCGGGGCGCGACCATAGAGCGTGATCGACCGGTTTGCGCGCGCGATGGTGTCTTCGATCAGAGCCGCCGGAAACCTCAGGCGGCCATCACCACCAAGCACGGCGCCCACGGCTGACATGGCGGCGATCCCGCTGGGCGGAGCATTGGCGAGTCCGACTTCTTCCAGTGCTTGCAGAATGGCGCGGTGAATACGTTGCATCCCGGCGTCGGTGAGCGGGCTGTACTGACCGCCCGTCAGCCCCGGACGCACCGGGCGCAGATGCGCAGCCAAGGGGGATGTCCGCGCCGAATACCGGGCAGAGCGACCGCCGGATCGGCGGGAAAGAGGATGATTCATGATATCCACAGTCTTGATGCTAAAGATGCGTGACGAGTCCAGGTCTGCCTAGCAGGCCGGACGACCGCGTGCCGCGCGCCCGCGACGGGCACCGATGGTGCGTTGGGTTCGCGCTAGAATGGACCGTTCCAATATCATGGCGCCTCTCCTGCCAATACACCGATACTGAGGTCTTGGGATTTGTAATCTGTGCTGTTTCCGACCTGTGGTCGCTTTTAGATCATTTCCTGCGGCTCTTTGTTGTCGGCGTGTTATCTGCGCGGGGCAAATGCATGACCTGTCAATCGGGGTTGAAAATTCGCTGACGGTCTGGCCGGTTCGGGAAAGTGTCGCGGCTGAACTCCTGCGGCCCCAAGTCGATATCTCAGACGGCGCTACATTTTGAAATGTTCATGCTAGACGCTCGGGAACTGAATGTTGCAACGTCCGGGCGACTTTGGATGACTGGCACAGCGATTAAATCAAGTTTCAGGATGCCATACGCCAGATTATGCGTAATTCGATCCTGGAGTTGGCCGAAATCACTGCACACGAAAGTCGGCCGCTGTTGGTTGCACTGAGGCGGTTCCGACCGTCGATAATATACACTCCGCGCGAGCGCAGATCGTACGTCTCTCGGGCAGAGCGGGCAGTATGTCTTTGTGACTGGTCCCGAAGGTGCCGGAATGGCTGCTTGTTGGTGAGGTGCCAAACGCCAGCCACACGAACGTGATGGCGCTGGCCGTACAATATTGTCGACGGAGGAGGGGACCCGGATGTCTGATGCTCTGGTGATAAAAACGCTGATGCTGCGCGACGGCACGACCGAATTTGTTGGGGCGCTTGGCGTGATCTTCTGTGAGCTGGCTGAACCGCGACTCATATGTTACTCAGAGTAGAGGCCTCATCGCATTTCCTGCATCATCTTTGCGCGGGACTCCTCGGTAGGTGTCTGCCACACATGGCGTTTTCGAGGTGTGTTTTAGGGCCTGTCGCAGTTAGGGTGAGGTCGCTTTCGGTCGGCTGGCGCTGTTACGGGGCAGCGTCCGTCTGGAGCTGCAATTGGTATTTTCGACAGGACCTTTCTGCTGAGCTGAGGAGTATTTACATAACCGCGTCTGATTGCCGGTCTCGGCTTGACCAGGGCAATCCCGCCCTTGTCGGAGGCCCAATTCGTCGCACGAAAACGGGCTTGCTCTGCGGTAAGTCTAACCGTATGGATTCACAGTATGAATCGTCCGCGGACAGAGTGGATGAATCGTCCGCGGACAGAGTGGTACAACAACGCGCATGGAACCGCTCTTCAAGTTGAGACCAGTCTTGACCCGCACGGAAGCCTATAAAGGCGGCCCACGTAATTCGGGAAAGTACGCTGCCTTAACTGCTACTCGGTTGATCAAGCCTAAATTTCGTTTTGAAACAAAGGCGTTTAGCAAGTAGTAAAATATCGCGGACTGTTTTACAGACTGCTTTCAGCGGCTCCGTAGCTCAACTGGATAGAGCAAGGACCTTCTAAGTCCGAGGTTGAGGGTTCGATTCCTTCCGGGGCCGCCAAAATCTAAGCTGATTGTCAATGGGGCATAAGAGTGCGTAAAACAGCAGTTTTTCGTGCGCACCCTTGTCAAGGGCTATCTTGAAATCTGGCGGAAAACTCTCTTAAGCGGCTGTATCGAAATGAATTCCCACGCACCTGTGAGCCAATCCAGCCGATATCTGTGAAATATGGACGACCACAAGCGCCACGGGATGGATCACCTTTTGCCCCGTTGTCCGAGCGCTCTGGTCGCCTCTTCCCTGAGGTAAATTGGACCGTAATCCTGTCCGTCAGGAGTAAACCGCGCGACCTGGGACGCCTCGAGAAGCTTTTTCAGCGTGTTGCGGTGATATCCGGTTTCCTCTGACAATGTTGGCAGAGTAACGAAGCGTTGGTGGAACGATGAGATATCCCCGTCGCCGAGGCGGTATTGGGCGCGTCCCGTCCTGGGGTTCGAGCATTGCACAGCAGAGGTATGACCTGCCTCGACCAGCGCAATGAAGCAACCATTGTCGCGCAACCCGACGGACCGGCCAAATTCCGCAGCGCTCATTATTCCTGGCAGCGCATTCTCCACAGAACTTGCAGCCTTTTGGAGAAAACGGATAAGAGCCTCGATGTCGCTCTTGGGGGCGACGATGCCGTGAAAGCCTACAATCCCCGTCCGTCGACCGACCCTTAGCCGGCCATCTCGGATCGCGTCGAACTGGTCAGACAAGCTCACCTCTATCCGCTTGCGGGTGAGGAGCAGTCTCCCAATCCGTGTCGTCCTCTGCGACAGCGATAGCCCCTTTGAGAAGACCGGCAACAAGGGTCTCCCCATCAGAGATCCTCCATGGATTTTTGACTTTGGCAACGCGGGTGCGCGGGGGCAGGAGGTTTTCCTCCTCCAGCGCCATGAGTTCATGTCTCGTCGCGCCCATCGCTCGGCGCATGGCAATGGGTCCAACAAGGGTGGGAATCTCGGCCAATAGTTCAGCATGGGCTTTTGCATCGAACATGCGTCGGCTTCGGGGACGATCATCCAGTTTGGGGATCGCGCCGACCTCGATCAAAAAGTGTTCGATAACCTGCGCATCGAGGTCAAACTCCTTTGCCGCAGTGACAATTGAATGCAGGCGGCGTTCGGCTAAAACCTCACTAAGAAAAATTTGGCCGGGGGCGATGGGCCAGTGATTGAGGATACACTCCCGTAGCAGGCGGCGGAACGGTGCGAACCCGGATTCCTCGGCGTAACTCTTATTGAGAGCCGGATACATGGGACCGAAGGCCTTGTTGGGCTCGTCAAGGTGGCCAGTGGCCGCCGCGGCAATCCGATTGAGGGCTTCGCGGATGGCTGCCTCGCCATGGCGCGCGATACCGAACCCGGCGGTGTGAAACATGCCGCCGATACGCACGTCATCGGATTGATCTTCTTGGAGGAGAGCTTGCCCCAGCAGCCGACAGAAGGTTGTTGCAGCAAACAGTGGTTGGACTTGCCACGCAAAAGTTCCGGTCTCTCAGCTCATGTTAGGCAGCCCGTCTCTCGAAAGCCAAGGGACTTTTCCCGCCAAGGGATGAATGCCGTCTTCGCGGGTTGTAGAACCCATTGATGTATTGGAATATTGCTCCTTCTGCTTGTCTGCGGGTCGCCCATTTCTGACGCCAGATCAGTTCGGCTTTCAGAGATTTGAAGAAGGTCTCGACCATGGAATTGTCATAACAATTTCCCTTGCCGCTCATTGAGACCAGAAATCCATGCTGCTTCAGACTTTTCTGATAGTCACCTGAACAGTATTGAGAGCCACGATCCGTATGATGGATACAGCCTTTGGGTGGCTTTCGCAGCCCTACTGCCATGTCTAATGCCTTGATGGCCAGGTCCCGCTTCATCCGGTTACTGACCGCCCAGCCAATGACCCGGCGGGAGTAAAGATCGATGATCACTGCCAAATACAGCCATCCCTCGCTCGTCCAGATGTAGGAAATGTCCCCTGCCCATTTTTGGTTTGGGCCATCAGCAGAGAAGTCCTGATCAAGAAAGTTGGGGGCGACATTGAAGGCGTGATTGCTGTTAGTCGTGACTTTATGTTTACGGGTTCGAATAACCTTGATCGCGTTCTCACGCATCAACCGGCCTACCCGGCGGTGCCCGACAACAAGACCGAGATCGCGCAGTTCCTCCGTCATGCGAGGTCGGCCGTAGCTTTGCAGGCTAAGGCGGTGTTGTTCTCTGATATGGGCCAACAGCACCATGTCATCTCGCTGGCTTCGGCTGATAGGGCGGATCTTCCAGGCGCGAAACCCACGGGAAGTTACCCGCAAAACGCGGCATAGAAACTCAATGGGCCAGATCTTCTTCCAGGTGTCGATAAAGGCAAACCTCACGCCTTTTGGCCTGCGAAGAAGATCGTCGCCTTCTTTAACACTTCCCTCTCCTCGCGGAGTAGCCGGTTCTCTTTGCGAAGGCGGGCGTTCTCCTTCTCCACATCCTCATGCGGGCCGGACATCAGGTCATCATTCTGATGGTGTTGAACCCACTTGTTCAGTGTCGAAACACCAACCCCTAAATCAGACGCAATCTGAGGTCGCGTCAGTCCACTGCTTGTTGCAATGCGAACCGCATCACGTCTGAACTCGTCGCTGTATCTTGGTGCCAATTTGTGTCTCCTTCATTGCGAATATCGCTCGAAAGAGACCGGAACTAAATCGCGACAAGTCCAGTTCAATCCTAAGCCGACCCGCAATTTGTTCGGGCGACCAGCCGGTTATCAATTTGCCGATCACTTCGTTGCGTAAATCCTCGTGCTGTTCCAGCTTACGGCGCTTCAGATGGCGACCATCGGCGAGCGTTTGTGCCGTCACATGCCAATAGCCATCAGCCTGCGGAACTTCCTCGTCGTGCCACCGGTTGCGCTTGATCTCACGATAGATCGTAGAGCGGTCGCGGCCAAGCACCTCAGCGATCTTCGTCTTCGTAGCCTTCGCCTGAAGCATCGTTGCTAAAATTCTGCGTTCATCCAGGTTCAATTTTCGGTAGGGTCGTCTCATCACATCCTCCTGATCTGCATCAGAAATATATCCAGTGATGCAATCCAAAATGGAATGTGCCCTCACGGTAATTGTAAGTCGCATAATCAGTATTATGTAAAATCATCGACTAACCGGCACTTGACCCATACCTGAATTAACTTGGATACGCTGGACAGCGCCGCAGCGGCATTGTCTAAGTCAATAAACTCAAAGGTCACCTAATGCGCTCTTTTCTTATCCTGAACGGTCCGAACCTTAACTTGCTGGGCACCCGTCAGCCAGAAGTCTACGGACATACAACGCTGGCCGACATCGAGACGATGTGCCGGTCACATGCCGACGTGATTGGCGTCTCGGTGGATTTTGCCCAGAGCAACCATGAAGGTGTGATGATCGACACGTTGCATGCAGCGCGCGGCGCCAAGGATGGTGTGATCCTGAATGCAGGCGCTTATACCCACACCTCGATTGCGATCATGGACGCAATCCGGTCGATCGAACTGCCGGTGGTGGAATTGCATCTGTCCAACATTCACGCCCGCGAAAGCTATCGCCACACATCTTATGTCGCGCCCGTCGCTGTGGGCCAGATCTGCGGGTTTGGGCCGCGTGGCTACGTCCTCGCCATGGACGCACTTTTGGGCCACCTGGAGGCGGTGGGATGACGCCGGAACTCCGGACCTATCTGACCGATCTGACCAACGCGCCGACAATCGAAATTCTTTGGGCGATGCATTGTGAGCGCATGGCAGACTATGGCTTTGACCGGCTGCTTTACGGATTTACGCGATTTCTGACGCTGACGTCGCTGGGCGATCCGAACGATTTTGTGCTGCTTACGAACCATTCGCAAAGTTATATGGACACGTTCATCGGCGAAGGGCTTTATGCGCAGGCACCGATGGTCACTTGGGCGCTTGAAAACGAAGGTGCATGCAGTTGGCGTGTACTGGCGCAGCTGATGGATCAGGGCCGTTTAAGCCCTGCGGCGCGCCGGGTGGTGGAGTTCAATCTGCGCCAGCACGTGACCGCGGGCTATTCCGTCAGTTTCAAATCAATCTCGAGCCGCGCTAAAGGGGCCATTGCGTTAACTGCCCGGGCGGGCACGGATCAGGCGGATGTCGATGCAACCTGGGACCAGCATGGCAACGACATTGTGCTGATGAACAATCTCGTACATCTCAAGATCCTCACCCTGCCCTATATGCCACCCAACCAATCGCTGACACGACGCCAGCGCGAGGCGCTGGAGTGGGTTGGCGATGGCAAAACCACGCAGGACATCGCGCAGATCATGGGCCTCACTCAGGGTACGATTGAAAAACATTTGCGATTGGCCCGAGAAGCGATGAATGTCGATACTACGGCACAGGCGGTGATGAAGGCCGCGTTTCAGAATCAAATGTTCGTGCTTGAGGCGTGAACCGATTTAAGCGCTGCAACTTTGTGATTTTGCGCTGGCTCTGAACCGTGAATGTTGCGTGAAAAAGGCGTATATACCGGGGACTTGGGCAAAGGTCAGGGATTCCTGACTTCCGTTGCGTCACGAATCTTGTCAATTTAGTGATGTTCCGTGAGTGGTGGCGTTAGCCTTGGAACGTAGGATCTGCATTCGCTGTTATTTTCAGGGCTCTGCAGGTTCGCCGACATATGTCGGGGTCGGCGCTTTGGCGTATATTGGTTCGGGCGTCGGCCACCCTAACCGCATCCCTACTCATCCCCAATGTCTCGGGGGTGCGGACTAAGGCAGACGGAGCCGTCCTGTTAAGGACGGCTCCGTTTTTATTCAGGATCGCGATGCAGATTGGCAAGTCGGGGTGATGGCACCCCTGCCCCATGCATGATATCAGCCGGACCGCCCTGATTTGGCAGTCCGAACGCGATACACACTTAGCCTTGTGCGGCCTTGGCTACTTCGGCGGCGAAATCTTCGACGACTTTCTCGATGCCTTCGCCCACTTCCAGACGAACATAGCCAGTCACTTCGACGCCTGCTTCTTTGGCGGCGGCGGCGACGGTCAGATCGGGATTGACCACAAAGGCCTGACCCAGCAGCGTGACTTCGGACATGAATTTCTTCATCCGACCGACAATCATCTTTTCGATCACGGCGTCGGGTTTGCCCGATTCACGTGCGATTTCGATCTGGATCTGACGCTCTTTCTCGACCACAGCGGCGTCAAGATCGGCTTCGGACAGAGATGCCGGGTTGGCGGCAGCGATGTGCATTGCGACCTGACGGCCAAACGCCTCGTTTTCGCCCTTGAGAGCGACCAGAACGCCGATCTTGCCCATGCCGTCGGTCACGGCGTTGTGGACGTAGGACACAACCGTATCACCATCCAGGCTTGCCATCCGGCGCACCGACATATTTTCACCGATGGTCGCAATTTTTGCGGTGATCTCGTCCTGAACGGTCTTGCCGCCCAGATCCGCCGCCATAAGCGCTTCAAGGCCATCAACCTTGAGAGCGGCAGCAGAAATACCTGCGACCATTTTCTGGAAATCAGCATTCTTGCCAACAAAATCGGTCTCGGAATTCACCTCGACCGCAACGCCATGCCCGCCTTCGACTGCGACGGCAACAAGGCCCTCTGCGGCGGTGCGGCCGGCCTTTTTGGCGGCTTTGGCCAGACCTTTGGTGCGCAACCAGTCAACAGCGGCGTCTGTGTTGCCGTCAGTTTCGGTCAACGCCTTCTTGGCGTCCATCATGCCTGCGCCGGTCATCTCGCGCAGCTCTTTCACCTGGGATGCTGTGATCGCCATACCCGGATCTCCTCATGTCAATTGCGGTTGCGGGAGGGCCGTTGCGCCCTCCCCCGGAACAGCCCTGCGGCTGTTCCTCATGTCATGGTCCGATGTCGCTTTTGCGACAGGAGCGTCAGTCAGCTCAGGCCGGAGTGGTCTCTTCCAGAACTTCTTCGACCGGCGCATCTTCGAGCGCACCAAGGTCAACACCAGCGGCACCCATCTGAGCGGTCATACCGTCCAGGGCGGCGCGGCTGGCCAGATCGCAATACAGCGAAATCGCGCGTGCAGCATCGTCATTGCCCGGAATGATGTAATCCACGCCATCGGGCGGGCAGTTGGTGTCGACCACGGCCACAACCGGGATACCCAGCTTGTTGGCTTCGGCGACGGCCAGCGCCTCTTTCTTGACGTCGATGACGAACAGCAGATCGGGAACGCCACCCATTTCGCGGATGCCGCCCAGCGACGCCTGCAGCTTGAGCTGGTCACGCTCCATGCCCAGACGCTCTTTCTTGGTCAGGCCTTCGGAACCGTGCTCCATCAGCTCGTCAATCTGCTTGAGACGCTGAATCGACTTGGACACGGTCTGCCAGTTGGTCAGCGTGCCACCCAGCCAACGGTGGTTCATGTAATACTGCGCGCATTTTTCGGCGGCATCTGCGACCGGCTGTGCGGCCTGACGCTTGGTGCCGACGAACAGCACGCGACCGTTTTTGGCCACGGTGTCACGAATGATGTTCAGGGCAGCGTCCAGCATCGGGACGGTTTGCGTCAGGTCCATGATGTGGATGCCGTTGCGTGCGCCGTAAATGAACTCGCCCATGCGGGGGTTCCAACGCTGCGTCTGGTGACCAAAGTGAACACCAGCTTCGAGCAGCTGACGCATTGTGAACTCGGGAAGAGCCATGTCTTTTCCTTTTCCGGTTTACGCCTGGGCGGGGGTGAGGTCACGAATGTGACAACCGGTGGACCTTTGGGGATGTCTCCCCCAACGGCCCGACCCCGCCTGCGGGATTAAGTGACGCGCGTATAGCGGGCTTTTTCGCCCATCGCAACCCCTCTGGCTATGGGGATGCCGGTCGACAGTGGCAGCGTCGGCGCGCTCTGCCGCGCTCCGAGGACCTAAATCAGAACAAAGTCGTCCTTAGCCACGTCATCCAGCGTCAGATCGGCAAAAAACATTGTCTGCCCCTCGACGCTCAGCATCACGCCATCGGCGCCATCAATCGTCGCGGCATTGAACATCAGATCGGCGAATTTTGTACCACTGACAACGTTCAGCCGGACAGAGTCGATACCTGCTTCAAAGTCGGTGATGACGTCAGCTTCGCCCGCGGTGAGGGTGTTGAACACGAAAAAGTCCGCATCAGCCCCCCCCGTCAAAAGATCGTTCCCGGCGCCGCCGTTGATCGTGTCAGCGCCAACGCCACCCTCGATCGTGTCATCGCGCCCGCCACCGGCCAGGAAATCGTTGCCCGAACCACCCGAGATGCTGTCATTACCCTCACCACCGCCAACCGAGTCGTCTCCGGCCCCGGCCACGATGGTGTCCTGACCAAAGCCGCCACCCATGTTGTCGTTGCCAATGCCCCCGGACAGGCTGTCGCTGCCATAGCTCGCGCCCATGACATCGTTTCCGGCACCGCCGAACAGGCTGTCATTGCCCGCGCCGCCGGCCATCACGTCATCGTCGGCACCGCCATCGGCAAAGTCATCGCCCTGCCCCGCACCAATCGTATCCCTGCCATCGTCGCCGCCAATGGTGTCGTTGCCCAGCCCGCCGCCGATGTTGTCATTGCCGGCACCACCGTCGATCACATCATCGCCGTCGCCACCCGCGATCAGATCGTCGCCACCGCCACCATCAATGCTGTCGTTGCCGTCATTGCCCTGAATGCCATCCGCGCCCGCGCCGCCGCCGACGATATCGTTGCCATCGCCACCCGACAGCACGTCCTTGCCGCCGTTCCCCAGGATCGTGTCGTCTCCTGCGCCGCCAGCTAGGGTGTCGTTGGTATCGTCCCCTGTCAGTGTCTGTCCGGGGATCACGACCTCGTCCACGGTGCCGCCGGTCAGGTCGCTGACATTGCCGTACCAATCCACCAGTAGACCGCTGCCATCAAGGTCGATGAATCCATAGCCCACGCCGCTGGCTGTACCGTTCGCCACGACCAGAGTGTCGCCCACAGGGCTGCCGTTTGCCGCGAAACACTGCACGAACCCGCCTGGGTCCTGCGCGCCGGCAAAGTTCTGGTTCCAGGTCACGGCAAAACCGCCATCAGCCAGCGCATGCACGTTGGCGTGAAACTGTTCTCCAGCGGCGAAATCACCTGTGTTGACCTGCCTCTCGGCCACCGAAACCGAACCGTCAGCGTTCAGAACCGTCACCCAGACGTTGATGTCACCGTCCACCTCATCAGCCCAGGTGATCGCCACCCGACCATCGGTCAGCGTCACGGCCTCAAGATATCCGTCATGGAACACCGCCGCCCCGCTTTCGTTCCCGTGCTGGCCCGAGGAGATCTGGAATTCATCGCCCTGCGATACTCCGGCCTGCGAAAAGAACTGGCCAAAGACCTCATCCGTCAGGCTGTCGCGGTGCAGTGTCAGGATCTGCCCGCCGGTTTCGACTACATCGAGGCCCGCTGTCAGCTGATAGAAAATGCCTTCGTTTTCGAAAGTGCCAAAGGTGCCCTCCAACACCGTGTTCGACAGGCGCGCGCCGTCCGGGCCCATGATCTCAAGACTGACGGTCTGTGTGCCAGTTGACCGGGACAGCAACGCGATATTGCCGTTTTCAAGCGTGACAGACGAGGAATTTTCCCAAAGGACAAAGGGCAGAGGGTTGGCCACGGTGTCGGTGACTGCGCCCCCCGCGTTGACCGACAGGGCGAGCCTTTCTTCCGTGTAGGGCGAGAAGCCGCCGTCTCCGTCGATAAACCCGTTGACGGAATGCGAGACGATAAAGACGTAGCCGCCCGCGCCATCCGAAGACACATTCACGATGCTGTCGTCATACCCATTCTGCGCGTCCAGATCCCCGGTGTCGATCGTCGTCGGGGGCACGATCACGCTGCCGTCGCCCAGCGACAGGGCCGTGAAACTGATCACGTCGCTAAATGTTGCACTCAGGCTGGTCCAAGTCAGTACCAGCTTGTTGTCGAAGCTGTAGGAATGGACACGGCCTGCGCCGTCGGGAATTGCGTCGAACGGGGTGCCGGTCAGGGAAATAGCCATCGTCTAAACACTCTCTGTCACGGCCATTGTGCCTATAGCGACCCCGGCCAATTGAAACAAAATCTCTCAGGCGTAACGCCCTGATGTGCCGCATAATATGGCGGCAATCAGGGTCGCGCTACATTTTATATCAATGGCGGGAGCAAATATCGCTAAAGCTGAAAAGCCGTGTTTCCGGTCAAAGAAAGACCCGCTCGACAAACCAGTAGGCGCCAACCGTGGCAATCCCGACCGACGCCGGGATTGCGACAAACCGGCGGTAGGCATCCAGCTTGTCGACATTCACCGCCGCCAACCCACAGCAGACCGACAGACCCGCCAGTGGCCACAGGAACACCGGTGCCGACGCCCCCATTGCGGCGCTGAACCATGGTGCGTCGAACACAAAGCCCAACACGAAAAAGACCAGCGCCAAAAAACCGTAGGTCACTTGGCCGATCTTTGGATCAGTGTCGCCTTCGTCCACTTTCTGCGCGGTCCAGACCAGAAGGAACGCCATCGCAATCACAAAGAGCTGGCCGATCTCGACCCCGATGTTAAAGCCAAGAAGCGCGGGAATAAATTGTGCCTCGGGCAGGCCGAATTCGCCCAGCACACTGGCAAAGCCAAGCCCGTGCAGCAGACCAAAGACAAACACCACCATCGGTCGCCATCGGCTAAGCCCCGATGTCAGGATGTTCTCGACCGCGACAAAGACAATCGACGCGGCGATCAGTGGCTCGACGATGTTGCCAGGCAATGTCACCAGCCCCAGCGCCCCAAGCGCCAGCGTGACGGTATGCGCCAGCGTAAAGGCCGAAACCTGCCACAACAGCGGACCAAGCCGGGTCGAAAGGAAAAACAGACCCAGCACAAACAAGATATGATCAAGCCCGAGCGGGACAATGTGGTCAAACCCCACCGGAATATAGCCCAGCAACGCCCCTGTAGCTGTGGTCAGATCGCCGCCACCCAGATGAATGGGGCCCGTGGCCTGACCCCCGGCAAGATAGCCGGTATAGGGTTCGTCCACCCCCTGCTGACGCAGGATCAGTGTGCCAAACCGCGCTGGCCAGACCATTTCCAACGCATCAGCCCCCGGCGCTACAGCCCCCTCAAGCGTAATCCGGGTGTCGCGCGGCAGATCAATGTTCCCCACCGGATCCACTACAATTTCGACCTCAGAAAGGTCAACCGGAACACCGTCTGCGGTCATCTTCAGCGCTGCGGCAAAGGCGTCAATCCCATCCCGAAACTGGCTGGCGAGTACGTCGGGTTCCAGCACTCGCAGGGCATCCACCTCTTCGGCGGAAGCGGTCGCGTTGGTATCCTCGACCCCGTCAAGGTTGACGCCGGCCACGATAGCCTCGGCGTTCAGGGTGATTGTCAGGCGCATTTGCCCGTCTGTCACCGTCAGATCGCCGATGGCCGGGCGGACCTCATGCGCCAGGGCAGCATGGGTCAGGGCCAGGATGGCAGTGAACACCAATACAAAGATGCGCATGGGGTCGTACTCCTTTGTTTTTTTATCGCGGCCACTCTGCGGCTTTTCCCGGAACCCTCAAGAGCCACGCGAAAGGTTTTTGCGTCGTTTTGCGGAACGCGGGCCAAATACTTGCCACCTTTCCCGATCCACCCCACGTCCCGCGCATTCCGGGTGTGCCCCAGGGGTCATTCACAGGCTTGCGCACATCAAACGAGCGCGCCATTGATAGGCATGACCCAAGCACCTGACATCCTTTGTATCGGTTCCGTTCTATGGGATGTGATCGGCCGGTCCGCCAGCCATATGAGCCCCGGCAGTGATGTGCCCGGTCGCATCCTGCGTTTGCCGGGCGGAGTGGCGCTGAACATTGCGATGACGCTGGCGCGGTTCGGTTTGCGCCCGTCGCTGCTGTCATCGGTCGGGCGCGATGCCGAGGGCGATGCGCTGGTCGCCGCCTGCAAGGTGCTGGGGCTGGAAACCGCACATCTGTACCGCTCAGAGGATCTGCCAACCGACTGGTACATGGCAATCGAGGGCGGGAATGGTCTGATCGCCGCCATTGCGGATGCCCATTCTCTAGAATCCGCTGGGGCCAAAATACTAAGGCCACTGACCGACGGACCGCTGGGCCGCGGCGACGCACCTTACAACGGAACCATCGCGCTGGATGGCAATCTGACGGTCGCACTGCTCGAAGAAATCGCGCGCAGTCCGGCATTCCGCCGCGCGGATCTGCGTGTCGCGCCTGCGTCACCGGGCAAAGCCGAGCGCCTGCTGCCGTTCCTTAAGGCGGGGCGCGGAACGCTATACGTCAATCTCGAAGAGGCCGGTGTGCTGTGCCAATGTCAGTTCAGCGACGCGGCAGAGGCGGGCGAGGCCATGCTGGCGCGCGGTGCTGCACGGGTGTTGGTGACGGATGGCGGTGAGATGACCTGCGACGCACACAGCGAGGGCATCGTGACGCGACGCCCGCCCAAAGTACTGGTGACCCGTGTGACCGGCGCGGGCGACACATTCATGGCAGCGCATATCGCCGCTGAGCGCGCCGGCGCGGATCGTGACGCCGCGCTGGCCCGGGCGTTGCAGGCTGCCGCCACCTATGTCTCGGGTGATACGCCGAACTAACCGCGCCGGCGTTTCCGTTCGGGCACTGTCGCTCGACACCTGCCGCGCGGCGCAGTATCGGAAACAGGACCGCCCTGCCCCGCACTCAGATCCTTCAAGGACAACGCATGACCCTGTTTCACCTTTCACCTGCTGTCTCTGATGCACTTGCCAACAAACGTCCTGTTGTCGCGCTCGAATCGACCATCATCACCCATGGCATGCCCTGGCCGCAGAATCTTGAGGTGGCGCGCAAGGTCGAGGCAACTGTGCGCGCCGGGGGCGCTGAGCCCGCCACCATCGCGGTGATCGACGGGCAGCTTTGCATCGGGCTGGACGACGACCAGCTGACCGCGCTGGCGCAGGCGCGCGGGGTGGCAAAGCTAAGCCGCGCCGATATGGCCGTGTGCATGGCCGAGGGCCGGACCGGCGCCACTACGGTAGCCGCGACAATGATTGCGGCGAATCTTGCCAGTATCCAGATCTTTGCCACCGGCGGCATCGGCGGCGTTCACAAAGGGGCTGAAGCCTCGTTCGATATTTCTGCCGACTTGCATGAACTGGCGCAAACTGCGGTCACCGTGGTCGCGGCGGGTGCCAAGGCCATCCTCGATCTGCCCAAAACGCTGGAAGTGCTGGAAACCCTGGGCGTGCCGGTCATCGCCTATGGTCAGGACCAATTGCCGGCCTTTTGGTCGCGTGCAGCCGGATTGCGCGCACCGCTGCGCATGGACACGCCCGCCGCCATTGCACGGGCTCACAAGATGCGGCAGGCGCTGGGATTGCCCGGCGGGCAGCTGATTGCCAACCCGATCCCAGAAAGCGCCGAGATCCCCCGCTCGGTGCTGGCCCCCGTCATCGCCCAGGCCACCCGCGACGCCGAAGAGCATGGCATCACCGGCAAGGCGCTGACACCCTATCTGCTCCAGCGGATTTTCGAGCTGACCGAGGGCCGATCGCTCGACGCCAATATTGCGCTGGTGTTGAACAATGCCCGTCTGGGGGCTGCCATCGCCTGCGAAATGGTCAAAGACTGACCGATTGTGCCGCGTATGCACCGGTAGCCATTGTAGAATTCGCAGCGGGTGCCTAGGTTTTGCGCGGACACACCACGAGGCTTCATATGACCACGCCCTTTGTTCCGCAACCGCGCCGCCCCGGCCTTTTTGCCCGGTTGCGTGCCGCGTTCCTGACGGGTCTGGTGGTGATTGCACCAGTCGGGCTGACAATCTGGCTGATCTGGACGGTGATTGGCTGGATCGACGGGTTTGTCCTGCCGCTGGTGCCAGCCCGGTTCAATCCCGAGGCCTATATAGGGATTAACCTGCGCGGCATCGGAGTGATCTTTTTCCTGCTGTTCACCATACTGGTCGGCTGGGTGGCCAAGGGATTTCTGGGCCGCTCGATGATCCGCTTTGGCGAAGGGCTGGTGGGCCGGATGCCGGTGGTCCGCTCAATCTACAGCGGGGTCAAGCAGATCGCCGAGACCGTCTTTGCCCAGTCGGAAAGCAGTTTTGAAAAGGCCTGTCTGATTGAGTACCCGCGCAAGGGAATCTGGGCGATCGGCTTTATCTCGACCAAGGCGCGTGGTGAAGTGGCGGTGCGGGCGCAGACATCGGGGGGGCTGATATCGGTTTTTGTGCCGACAACACCGAACCCGACATCGGGGTTTCTGCTATTCTTTCCCGCCGAAGACGTGATCGAACTGGACATGACGATTGAGGATGCCGCCAAACTGGTGATCTCTGCCGGGCTGGTCTATCCCAACGCCAAGGATCCGTCACAGCCTGCGGCGCGATTGGTGTCCTGAGAGCGCTTTTACGAGTACCCAGTTAGGGATTTTTCTGCAATCATATGCGCTTGCGCATATACACGCGCGCTAAACCCAGTTCGGTGACGCGGTGGGTTTCCGTATAGCCCAGCCGCTCGTAAATGTGGATATTCCGCGCCATCTTTTGATGCGTATAGAGCGTGATTGCAGTGCATTCCCGGGCCTGTGTCTCGGCCCAGAGCATCAATTTCCGCCCCAGCCCGGAACCCTGTGCCCATGGCGCAACCGCGATGTTGTCAAGTAACAAGTCGGCGCCGTCCCGCTCAAGCACCACAAGTCCCGCGATCCTGCCGGATGTCCGCGCCACGGTGATCTGCCCGCGGGCAATGCGGGCGCCGTAATCGTCGCGCAATGGGCCGGGCTCTTGGCCGATCTCGATGGCCCAAGGGCGGTAAGCTGCCTCAATCAGATCGCGGATCGCGGAGAGGTCACATTCGGTCGCGGGGCTTAGATCAAAATCCATGGCGGTACCCTGACTGGCACACAGTGCGTGCGCCAGTACCAGTTTTGCCCGCCATGTGGGGCCAGATCCGCTCAGGCAAACATTGCCCGCAGATCGGCACTCTGACACACGCCCAGCGACTCGCCGTCATCACTCAGAAACCGCCCTGCGGCGCGGCGTCCGGCCTCTTTGAGTTGCTGCAACACCGACGGCACCGGGATTTGTTTGGTCACTTCGGAAAGGGCATTCATCAGGGCATCGTCGGCAATCATGTGAACGCGCAGTTGCTTCATCGAGCCTGGGGGCAGCGTTCCACTGACCAGCAGGCGCTGCACAAACTCGATCGCGCGCAATTCCCGCAGCAGCGACGAATTGAAGCTGATCTCGTTGATCCGGTTCTGAATCTCGGCTGGGGTCACCGGGACGGAATCCCGCACCATCGGGTTGATGTTGATGATCACCAGATCGTCCGGCAGATGCGCGGCGAACAGTGGGAACAACGCCGGGTTCCCGGTATAGCCGCCGTCCCAGAACGCTTCGATCAGCCCGGTCTCAGGGTCCTCGACCTCGACCGCCTGAAATAGCGTTGGCAGACAGGCTGAGGCGAGGATCACGTTGGTCGAGATCCGGTCGTTGGCAAACACCCGTACTTTGCCATCGCGAACATTGGTGGCGCAAATGTACAGCTCTGGGCCATCGTCGGTGCAGATGTTGCCAAAATCGAATTTCTGAACGATCTTTTCCAGCGGATTTCGATATAGCGGCCCCCAGCTATAGGGCGATGCCATCCTGCCGATGGCATCCGCCACAATATACCCCGGCGCAAATTGCAATGCCTGGCTCACCAGCCAGGGATCAGGCAGCCAGGCCCGCATCCAGGCGTTGGCCTCGGTCTCTTCGGTGGCACCCATCTGCGCCCAGAGCCAACTGAGGTTCTCCCGCGCCCCCTCGCGTCCACCCGAGATCCAGCCGGATTTTAGCGCTGCACCATTCAGCGCCCCGGCCGAGGTGCCGGATATTGCGGCAATCTCGATGTCCTCTTCTTCGAGCAGCCGGTCGAGCACGCCCCACGTAAAGGCGCCATGCGCGCCACCGCCCTGCAACGCAAGATTGATCCGCCTCATGTTCGTGCTCCTGAATTTATCTGTGTGCCCGCAACGATGCGGAGCCGCGAAATGCAGCTGTCCGCGTCCGCAGGTCTGGGCCAGGGATGGATACCCTGGCACCGTTGTCGAGGCTGTCAGAGGGCTGTCCAGCCGCCGTCGACGCTAATCGTTGTGCCGGTGATTTGCGCCGCCGCATCGGAACACAGAAACACGGTGGTACCGCCCAGCTGCTCGACAGTGGCGAACTCGCGCGACGGCTGCCGCTCAAGCATCACTTTCTTGATCACCTCGTCACGGCCCATACCATATTTTTCCATCGTATCGGGGATCTGTGCCTCGACCAACGGTGTCAGGACATAGCCCGGACAGATCGCATTGGCGGTGATCGGCTGTTCAGCGGTTTCCAGCGCGGTGGTCTTGGTCAACCCGATGACGCCGTGCTTGGCTGCGATATATGCGCTTTTGAACGGGCTGGCTGTCAGACCATGTGCGGACGAGATGTTCACCACCCGGCCCCACCCCGCCTTGCGCATCATCGGCAGCGCGGCAGCCGTGGTGTGAAACGCCGAACTTAGGTTAATGGCGATGATTGCATCCCATTTGGCGACAGGAAATTCATCAATCGGTGCCACATGCTGAATCCCGGCATTGTTCACCAGAATGTCGCAAGACCCGGCCTTTTCAATCAGGGCGCGGCATTGGTCACCTTTAGACATATCGGCCTGAATGTAGCGCACGGTCACGCCATGTTCGGTCGCCATGTCGGCGGCAAGTTGATGATCCTCATCCGCATCTGTGAAAGAATTTAGCACGATATCGGCCCCTGCGCGCGCAAGCTCATGCGCGATTCCCAGGCCGATTCCCGAATTCGATCCGGTGATGACGGCGGTTTTGCCCTTCAGTGACATGTTCCGAAACTCCTGATTACTTTGCGGATGCAGCATAACATGCTGCTCCTGCAAAATAAGGGGGCTGAGGGCGGTTTTGTTCCATCCAGTCCTGAGGAACTGCACAAAAAAAACGCCCGCACGAAGCGGGCGTTAAGTTATTGAGGCAGGTTTCATACAGGCAAGAAACCTATCGAGCAGTGACATCGTTATAAGCCCTAAGCTGCCGGGGGCCAAGCAAAAAGTTTGAATTGGGGTGAATCCACCGTTACGTTCCGGCTTCATAAAACAATGGCTGACGGGGATTACAGTGAATATGGCGACGAACTATTTCCATTGTGCGGGGCGCATACTAGCTGTTCTGACATGGCTGGCGTGGGGGGGATTCGCTGCCGCTGACCCGATGCATGGCATAGCTATGTATGGCAACCCTGCACTTCCACATGATTTTGTGTCTTTGCCCTATGCCAATCCGGACGCGCCAAAGGGCGGGCGGATCGTCACCGGCGAAACCGGAAGCTTTGACAGCCTCAATCCGCACATCCTCAAGGGGACGGTTCCGTGGCAGTTGGCATCCCTGACTTATGAATCACTTATGGGCCGTTCTTGGGATGAACCGTTCACGCTGTACGGTCTTTTGGCCGAATCGATTGAGGTCGGGCCGAATCGTGAGTGGGCAGAATTCACTCTGCGCCCAGAGGCGCAGTTTTCCGACGGCAGCCCCGTCACTGTCGAAGATGTGATGTGGTCTTATGAAATCCTCGGCACCAAAGGCCACCCGCGCTATCACGGGACATGGGCCAAGGTGGCGCAGATGCAGCAAACCGGGCCGCGCTCGGTGCGGTTCGATTTTAGTGTCGAAGATCGCGAACTTGCCCTGATCATCGGCATGCGCCCAATCCTGAAAAAGGCCCAATGGGAGGGACGCGATTTCGCGCAATCCGGTATCGACATCATACCGATCGGAACCGCGCCCTATGTCGTCGACAGCTTTGAGGCCGGGCGCTACGTCAGCCTGAAACGCAATCCCGAGTACTGGGGCCGCGATCTGCCGTTCATGCGCGGACAGGGCAATCTGGATGAAATCCGGATGGAGTTCTACGGCGACGGCACCGCCCAGTTCGAATCGTTCAAAGCCGGGCAGTTGAATTCGAACCGCGAAAACAATGTCGAAAAGTGGGACAGCCAATACGATTTCCCCGCCGTTCAGCGCGGCGACGTGGTGAAGTCCGAGATCCCGCATCAGCGCCCGTCCGGCATCACCGGCTTTGTGATGAACACTCGGCGCGACGTGTTCAAGGATTGGCGGGTGCGCGACGCAATGATCCACGCCTTTAACTTTGAATATATCAACGAGACGATGACCGGATCGAAACAGCCGCGCATCAGTTCGTATTTCTCGAACTCGGTGCTGGGGATGGACGAGGGTCCTGCAACCGGGCGGGTGCGCGAATTCCTTGAACCCTATGCAGAGACGCTGTTGCCCGGCGCGCTGGATGGCTATGCCCTGCCCCATGGCGACGGGTCGGCCCGCAACCGGGGCAACATCCGTCAGGCGATGGCGCTGATGGAGCAGGCCGGCTGGACCATTCAGGACGGCGTGATGAAAGACTCCGAAGGTCGCCCCTTCAGCTTTGAAATCGTGCTAAGTCAGGGCAGTGGCGAAGAGCAGTCGATCATCGACATCTATGCGCAGGCGCTCGAGCGTATGGGCATCACGCCGCGCATTTCGGTCATCGACGCCGCGCAGTATCAGGAGCGCACCAACACCTACGATTTTGACATGACCTATTATCGGCGCGGGTTGTCGCTGTCTCCGGGGAACGAACAAAGGCTGTACTGGGGCGCGCAAGGCGTGAGCGAACCCGGGTCGCGCAACTGGATGGGCATGAATTCGCCGGCCGCCGACGCGATGATCGACCGGCTCTTGAGTTCCACCAGCCGCGAGGATTTTATCGCTGCGGCACGGGCGCTGGACCGGGTGCTGACGACAGGGCGTTACGTGATCCCGGTCTATCAGTGGAACGTCAGCCGGATCGCCCATACCAAAGAGTTGAAATACCCGGAAAAACTGCCGATATACGGCGACTGGATCGGGTGGCAGCCAGATGTCTGGTGGTACGAGGAATGAGGCAGGAATGAAAACGATACTAACGATTGGATGTCTGCTGTTTATGGCAGGATGTGGCACGATTGACGGGTTGGGTCAGGACATCTCGGGGGCGGCGCGAACGGTGCAGCGCAGCCTGTGATGGGCCAAGAGTTGTCAGAAAACGGCAAAATTTGGGACTACACCTTTAGTACCGGGTTTTCAGATACCTGATTCTGCGGCATCGTAGGACTCAGCCATAGGTGTTTAGGGGAACGCCTGCCATGACCTGGACCGAGATCACTGAAAACTGGACCGCCCGACTGGGGCGGTTACAGCAGCGTTTTCCCAATCTGGATCGAAAAGCCCTGCGCACCCCACCCAAGAACCGACCTGATCTGAGCCGCCATCTGGCCCAGTGTCAGCGCCTTACCGCGTTTGAGGCTGAGCAGGAATTGGACGACTGGCTGTTCGTCGAAAGCCTCGCACAACACGACAGTGACGCGCCTTCGCGCTAACGCATCGTCCGGATCACGTCAGGGATGTCACCCAAAGAATATTGGCGTCGTCATCGCTGACTGAAACCACGTTATGGCCCATGGTGGCATCGTAATAGGCGCTGTCGCCGCGCCGCATCTCGATCGGTTCATAAAATTCGGTATACAGCCGGATCACCCCGGTCAGCACGAACAGAAACTCCTCGCCATCATGGCGCACCCAGCCGTCAAATTCATCGACGGATCTGGCGCGGACCCTCGCGCGATACGGCAGCATCTGCTTTTTGGTCAGAGTTTCGGCCAGCAGCTCGTGTTCATAGGTCGTGGTGGCATGCTGCGCCCCCGCCCCGGCCTTGGTCACGGCCAGCCGTCCATTCACCTGTTCGCGCTGCGGCGGCGTGAACAGTTGCGGCACCGAGATCTGCAACCCCGTCGCCAGCTTCTTGAGTGCGTCATAGGTTGGCGACATCTGACCATTTTCGATTTTCGACAGCGTTGATCGTGCCAACCCGGCCCGCTTTGCCGCTTGTTCAAGCGTCCAGTCACGCGCCTTACGCAGCTCGCGCACCCGGGTGCCGAGGTTCAGCGGCTCGCCCGCCTCTTCGCCCCCCGACGAGCGGGCGATGGTGATCAGGGTTTTAGGGTCACGTTCCGTCATGACGCTGCTATAGGGCCGCGCCTCTATCCTTGCAACTGTCCGGTAGTGGGTCACTCTGAAATCGTTTTCTTGCGGGGCTTGTAGGGGCCGCGCTTTTTCTGTGTCGCTTCCGCCTCTGCCTTTTCGACCAGTGCAACAATATCCTCAACATCCCAAAGGCGATCAGTCACGTTTGCAGCCATTGCAGGCGTCATGCGAAGTGTCTTGTGAACCCGGCAGAAGTTGTAGTGCATAAAATGCAAAGCAACTGCGTAAGCGTGGTTCTCTGCCTTTTTGCTAAAAGCGTTAGTCAGGCGTGTGAAGCGGCGCATACCCATGCGCATTGTCAGATTTTGGCGCTCGATATGGCTGGTGCCGACTTCGGCCATGTCAGGCTTTCCAAAGATCGCCTCTTTGATTGCGCCGGTACATTCGGCGGGGGAATACTTGCGCTCGTGACCCTTGGTTCCGGTCGGATCGCCGTATTGCTTGATCAGCATGGCATAGTCCACTTCGCCCGAGAATGCGTCTGTGACGGCCTTTAGATAGCCGCCGTGGCCGTCTGTGGTCAGTTGGATGCGGTTTGCGAGGCGCGATGCAAGATCAAACATGAACTCGCGCGCCGTGCCCTGCGAGCGATCCCCAACGGTGTAGGAAATCATCAGCTTGCTATCCCGGTCCATAGCGGTCCAAGTCCAGATATCGCCCGCGTCGGAAGGTGCTGCTTTTGCGTCAGCCACGTTGCGAGCTTTGGCATAGCAGAACGCCCAGATTTCATCGGCCTGCACATGCTTAGCTGCGACGTTGCGCACGTTTGCGTCATGGTAGACAGCGCAGGCTTTCCCGGCATCCTCAAGCAACTTGGTGACGGTGTTCTTGGACACGTCAGCAATCCGCGTCGTGGCGCGGATGGAGTTACCTTCCACCAAGAGGCGGATGATCAGGGCGCGGGTTTTGGTGTCCAATTTTCTCATAGGTTCTATTTAGTAGCCAATGCAATGATAGTCAAGCATAAGGGTCATTTTGAAATTCTATTGCTATCAATCGAATCTTAGTGTTAGATGGATACACGTTGATCGTGGGGGGGGCATTTTGGTGGCAGGTAAAGATGGCTGACGAGCCGAAAAACTTTGACCCAGAGCAACCGGTAGTTGCATTCGACTATCTAAAAACTCCGAACTTCCAGTCGCTGAGAGCGGATGGGGTCATAGGTGGGATAACGCCGTCGGGACGCATCCACATGGCAATTTATTCAGAAAGACCAGCAATACCGCGCAGGCTAACTTACAAGATTTCTGAATCGGGAGAGCTCGGCGAGTTAGTGGAAGTTCAATCTAGAGATTCAATAGTAAGAGAAATGTCTGCTGATGTTTTTCTTGACCTACAGACCGCAGAAGCCATGATAGAATGGCTATCTAGCCAGGTAAAAGAACTAAAAAATAGAGGTGGAGAAACATGAAAAGTAACTTGAGGGATTCAGGGACTTCAGGTCGTTACTCGGGAACGCCCGCGCAGTTTTCTTCGCGGGCGTATGCTCGATACTCACCTAGCAGTTCGGATTATCGCTCTAATTTTTATGCGTCGCTACGAAAATGGAGGTTTGAGACTATGATTTCATCTTCTGCGGATGAGATTATTAATAATGCCTCTTTTAAAGAAATCGTTGCAATGGGCGATGTTGTAATACCACTTATCATTGATGAGCTTAAAAAGCGCCCTGATTTTCTGGTAGCGGCTTTGTGTTTAATAACTGGAGAAAATCCAATGCCGCCAAATAGTGCTGGTAATATTTTGAAAATGACGGAATCTTGGCTGGATTGGCATGACCACAATAGGTAAATCTCACGCCGATATTCTGAGGGTTAACTTTCCAAATATTCAAAATGCAGCGACCATTACAAGTCCACAGACTTCCACATATAACTGCATTGCCTACGCGGCTGGCGACGAAACACGATGGTGGTGGCCAGATTCTTTGGGCCTACAGTATTGGCCAGCGAATGTTATACGGCTCCCAACGCTACCGGTATTTCAATCAGCTTTTGAAACACTTGGATTCACGCTTTGCGCGGGGGGCGATTATGACGAGGCGAGTGAGAAAATAGCAATTTTTCATTTAAAAAACCTGCCCACGCATGCCGCTAAGCTGATCGCCCCCGACGTGTGGAGTAGCAAGTTAGGGCAATCATTCGATATCAGTCACACAGAGCACTGCTTGAATGATACTTCTGCGGGTAGCTACGGATCGATTGCTTTCTTCATGTCTCGTCCACAATAGTTAGTCGTCATTTCCCCAGCGGGTGTTCGCAGCCTTTTTAGCTATATCTGACCTCTGAGACGGAGATAGATTGCTGGTCCTAATCTTTGCTCCCTTCTTTCCCCCAAGGCTCTGGGCTTCGGATTTTTCAGGCGTCTTATCTTCAACCTCACCCGTCGCCACGTCCAAAATGAACTTGGCAAGCTGATTGGCGTCGCGGGGTCTCTTGGGTTTGTCTGTCATACCTGCAAATGTAAGCCTTGTTCTTGCATCATGCAAATTTTGAGTTGACGAATTTTCAACGCTGGATTTCAAACTGCCCCACTACCAACTGTCCGCTCTGCCTTGCCTCGGCGCTCTGCGCCGCGTAATCCTCGGGCCATGTTGTCCCTGTTTGATAATGGCGCATCCGCGCCCTGCCCGTCCCCCTTTAATCTGGCCGCGCATGTTCTTGGCCGGGCCAAAGCGCTGCCCGACAAGGTTGCGCTGTCTGTGGTCCAGCCGGGCAACGCCGAAAACTGGCGCTACGACGAGCTGGAAACCGCTGTGAGGGGCACCGCAACCGGGCTTTTGAAATCCGGATTGAAACCTGGCGATATCCTGTTGATGCGGCTGGGGAATACCGTCGATTTTCCAGTCGCCTATCTAGGGGCCATCGCCGCCGGAATCGTACCGGTTCCGACATCCTCGCAACTGACCGAAACCGAAGTCGCCGCCATGGTGCAGGCCCTGGACCCTGCCGCAATCCTGGTGGGTGCCGGTGTACCCTGCCCGCCAACAGACTGCCCGGTCTACGACACAGCAACCATGGCTGGCTGGCGGAATCTGCCGCCCGCAGACTACGCTATGGGTGATCCCGACCGGCTGGCCTACATCATCTACACCTCTGGCACCTCGGGGCGGCCGCGTGCTGTTGGTCATGCTCACCGTGCAATCTGGGCGCGGCAAATGATGATGCGGGGGTGGTATGGATTGTCAGACTCCGACCGCCTGCTGCATGCGGGCGCGTTCAACTGGACTTATACGCTGGGAACCGGGCTAATGGACCCCTGGACCATGGGGGCCACCGCACTGATCCCTGCAGCGGGCGTCGATCACGCGTCTATTGCGCCGCTGCTACATGATCACAAAGTCAGTATATTTGCCGCTGCACCAGGCGTTTACCGAAATATCCTCAAGCATCCGACGGGATCATTGCCGTATCTGCGCCACGGGCTGGCCGCTGGCGAAAAGCTATCCCTGACCCTGCGCTATGCCTGGGAAAATGCCACAGGCACCCAGATATTCGAGGCATTTGGCATGTCCGAGTGTTCGACTTTCCTGTCGGCATCACCCGAGTTTCCAGCCGACGAGGGTGCGTTGGGACGTCCGCAACCAGGGCGCCGGGTGGCCATCCTTGGTCTCGATGGCCCCGTCCCACGCGGAGAGCCCGGAACCATCGCGATTCATCGTGACGATCCCGGGCTGATGCTGGGCTATGTCGGTGCCCCAGAAGAGACCGCAGCGAAATTCCAAGGCGATTGGTTTATCACCGGCGATCAGGGCGTCATGCTGCCGTCCGATCAGATCACCTATCTGGGTCGCGATGATGACATGATGAATGCCGGCGGCTATCGTGTCTCGCCGATTGAGGTCGAGGCCGCCTTGCTGACCCATCCCGATATCACCGAAGTCGGCGTGACCGAAGTCGAAGTCAAAGCAGATGTGGGCCTGATTGCCGCCTTTTACACCGGCCCCGCGCCCATTCCCGACAATGTTTTGACCGCGTGGGCCGCTGATCGGCTAGCGCGTTACAAACAGCCGCGCATGTTTGTCCATCTCGACACGCTGCCGCGCAATCCGAATGGCAAACTCTTGCGCCGCGCGCTGCGCCCGTTGTTGCCTAACTGATCCAATGATCCAAAACCCAGCGGTCGCAAAGCCCGCCCGACCCTGCTAGACAGGCGAAATTCTGTTGAAAGGCCCGACCCAATGGTCAAACTTGTCATCATGTCCGACCCGATCTGCCCCTGGTGCTATATCGGCAAGACCTATCTTGACCGCGCGCTTGAGCAGGTACCGGATCACCCCTTTATCATCGAATGGCAGCCCTTTCAGCTGAACCCCGAGATGCCGGCCGGTGGAATGGATCGACGCGCCTATCTTGAGGGCAAGTTCGGCGGCAAGGAAGAGGCGGTACAGGCCTACCTGCCGGTGGTCCAGCATGGCGAAAAGGCGGGCCTGAATCTCAAGCTCGACAATATCGGGCGGACCCCCAATACGCTGGACGCTCACCGCCTGATCCATTGGGCCGGGATCGAAGGTCGCCAGACCGCCGTGGTGTCCGCCTTGTTCCGCGCCTATTTCAATGATGGCCGCGACATTGGCGACGTCGAAGTGCTGGGCGATATCGCGGATGGTGCCGGGCTGGATGCGTCGGTGATTATGCGTTTGCTTGGAACCGATGCGGACCGCGAGGCGATCCAGGGTCGCGATGCGGCGGCACGCAACATGGGCATTCAGTCTGTCCCGACCTTTATCGTTGCCGGTCAGCACGCGGTGCCGGGGGCGCAACCCACGGAATTGTGGCTCAAGGTGATCAAGGAACTGCGCGCCGGGGCCGAAAACCCCGGTTGAACCGAAATCCAGCCATGCGGTTTTTGAATAGCAGCCATGCATAATGTTGCTGGCATGTAGCGGCCGCGCATGAGCGGCCACTTAACCCATTCATAATATTACACTTCAACGCCGTATGACCCTGCACCGGTGCGGTGATGCGGGTGCATTTGTGCAATTTCGCACAGCCGGGTTCACTGGCTCGGGCGGGTCAAGCGTGCTACGCCGCGATCATACTAAACGAAAGAGTTCAGATGCCGCTAAGCATGAGCCGCACGGAATTCATCGCGCTGATCGCGATGATGTTCGCAACCATTGCCTTTTCCATCGATTCGATGCTGCCTGCTCTGCCTGCGATCGGTGCCACGCTGTCACCCAACAACCTGAACGCCGCGCAGCTGGTCATCACCAGTTTCATGCTGGGCATGGGCGTCGGCACATTCTTCACCGGTCCCTTGTCCGACACCTTCGGGCGCAAACCTGTCGTGCTCGCCGGTGTGGCGATCTACATCGTGGCGGCGCTGGTTGCCTCGCAGGCCCAGAGCCTTGAGGTGATGCTGGCAGCGCGGGTGGTTCAGGGGCTGGGTGCTGCGGGACCCCGGGTGGTGGCGCTGGCGATCATCCGTGACCTGTTTGACGGTCGCAGCATGGCGCGCATCATGTCGTTTGTGATGATCATCTTCACGCTGGTTCCGGCGCTTGCGCCCAGCATGGGCGCTGTGATCATTGCTTATTCCGGCTGGCGCGCTGTGTTTGTCGCGTTTGTCGTCTTTGCGATCATCAGCACATTGTGGTTCATGATCCGCCTGCCCGAAACGCTGGCGCCTGAAAACCGACGCCCGTTCCGCCTGTCAACTCTGACCGGCGCGGTGCGCGAGATGCTGTCGCATCCAACCGTGCGGCTGTCGATCGCGGTCCAGTCGCTTAGCTTTGGCATGCTGTTCTCGATGATCTCGTCGACCCAGCAGATCTTTGATGTGACTTTTGGACGGGCCGAGAGCTTTCCCCTGTGGTTTGGCGGTATCGCCATTGCAGCGAGTTCGGCAAGCTTTCTAAATGCGTTGTTGGTGATGCGCCTGGGCATGCGGTTGTTGGTGACGGTGATGCTGGCGGTTCAGTTGGTCATCACCACACTTATGATTACCTTTGAACTGGCCGGGGCGCAGGGAACGCTGTTCTTTGCTGTTTTTGTCGTTTGGCAGGCATCGCTGTTCTTTCAGGCCGGGATGACCATCGGCAATCTCAATGCCATGGCGATGGAGCCAATGGGCCACATCGCCGGTATGGCAGCCAGCGTCACTGGCGCGATTTCGACAGTTGCGGCGGTGATGCTTTCGGTGCCGGTCGGGTTGATGTTCGACGGCACACCGTTGCCGCTGGCCGTGGGTGTGTTCGTCGAAGTCTGTGCCGCGCTCATTCTTATGCTGTACCTGTTGAAAGCCGAACGCGCCGCTGGACTGCGTCCGGTCAGATCGACAGATCAATAAGCTGATGCATCGGCTATGCTGAGCGTCAAAGCCGGGGCCAGAATCAGGGCATCGAGGCTTTTCGCCTGCCGGTCAGCCGTTCGGGTTCATATTGCTTTTATAAGACTGTGTAACATCGCAGACTGTGAAAAAAGCAGCAGCGGCGTGTCGACTGTGCGCAAAATATGCCGCATCGCAGTATGCAAAGGTATACTGTATATCCCGGCAAAGACAGACTAAGCCGGGGCGCCCACACTGCCCCAACACCACAGGAAAGGCCGTGCCGCATGTCCAAGATCAAGGTAGACAATCCAATCGTCGAGATGGACGGGGACGAGATGACCCGGATCATTTGGGATTTCATCAAAAAGAAACTGATCCTGCCGTATCTGGATCTTGATCTGCTTTATTACGATCTCGGGATGGAAGAGCGAGACCGCACCGACGATCAAATCACCATTGATGCCGCCGAAAAGACCAAAGAGGTCGGGGTTGCGGTCAAATGTGCGACAATCACGCCGGATGAGGGCCGGGTTGAGGAATTCGGCCTCAAAAAGATGTGGCGTTCACCCAATGGTACGATCCGCAACATTCTGGGTGGCGTGGTGTTCCGGGCTCCGATCATCTGCCGCAATGTGCCACGACTTGTCCCCGGCTGGACGCGGCCGATTGTGATCGGACGTCATGCCTTTGGGGATCAGTACAAAGCCACGGACATGAAATTCCCCGGCGCCGGCACGCTGACGATGAAATTTGTCGGTGACGACGGGACCGTGATCGAAGAAGAAGTCTACAAGGCACCCTCCTCGGGTGTCTACATGGGGATGTACAACCTTGACGCGTCGATCCTCGACTTTGCCCGCGCGTCGATGAACTACGCGCTCGACATGGGCTGGCCGTTGTATCTGTCGACCAAGAATACCATTCTCAAACAGTATGACGGCCAATTCATGCTGCTGTTCCAAAAGATGTTCGACGAGGAATTCGCCGATAAATTCAAAGAGGCGGGGATCTGGTATGAGCATCGTCTAATCGACGATATGGTGGCCAGCGCGATGAAATGGTCAGGGGGATTTGTCTGGGCCTGCAAAAATTATGACGGTGACGTGCAATCCGACACCGTGGCGCAGGGCTTTGGTTCGCTTGGTCTGATGACATCGCAACTGATGACACCCGATGGCAAGATCGTCGAGGCCGAGGCCGCCCACGGCACCGTCACGCGCCACTACCGCCAGCATCAACGTGGCGAGGAAACCTCGACCAATTCCATTGCCTCGATCTATGCTTGGACCGGCGGGCTAAAGCATCGCGCCAAGCTGGACGGGAACGACGCGCTGCTGACCTTTGCCGCGACGCTGGAAAAGGTTGTCGTCGAAACTGTCGAAGCTGGTCACATGACCAAGGATCTCGCGTTGCTGGTGGGACCGGACCAAAGCTGGCTGACCACCATGGGTTTCCTCGAAAAGGTGGACGAAAATCTGAACAAGGCGCTGTCCTGATCGCAGCGACGCCGCAACCTCGTGATACAAAAATAGCCGACCCAAGGGTCGGCTATTGACGTTCAAATCCAATGGATAACGCAGACCTACAAAATGCTCAGGCGCTGCGGCGTCGGTTTACGCCAAAGCTAAGCAGCGCGGCCAGGCCACCGAACATCAGCAATGCAGCCGATGGCAGCGGAACGGCGGCGACCAGTGGATCGCCAGACCCCGACGCTGGGCCAAGCGCGTTACCCGGTGCAGAAATCGAGTACTGCAGCGTTCCATTGTTGTTGTAGAGTTGCAGGTACAAAGCACCGCCGAATGTCTCGTCCAGAGCAAGGCTCAGAGTTTGGGACGTCGACTGGTTGCCGTGGTTGAAGTTCACATTGCCCAGCGTGGTGCCTTCCCAGGCACTGTACTGCAACGGCGAGGTTTTCCACAGAACAGATCCACCCGCCGAATAGCTGTACCCCTGCGGGCCGATCGGGCTGAAGCTAAGCGTGACGGTCTGCGCCCCGGTTGCGAGACTGGTAAAGGCAAGGAAGTCATGGTCGCCGCCGCCGTTCCAGATCCCGTTGACGGTTGTCGCGCCGGACTCGATGATTGAAAAATTCTGCCAATCGCCAGAGAAATCCCCCCCCGACACAGACGTTTCGTTCACCGTCGACGCTGACACGGACAGAGCACACAAAGGGATCGAAACAAGCGCAAACATTACGCTACGCAGAGCGAGACGGGACATCTGGAACTCATATGACAAGAGGAATTGATGGATCGAATATAAAGGTCAATTTTGTCATTTCCAAGGCTGCAAGCCAAATAGGTTTTTCGTCAAAACAAATTTTGTCCGAGCCCGTATGCCCTCGGATAGGATCGACATTTTTTACGAGTTTTTGACATATTCTTGCGGGTACACCCCCGCTTTGCGCCGCATCATGTGTTGATGCCAATACATAGTTGCTCCTAATTTTCCGAGGCGCAGAGCCGCTGAGGACGGGGGCCGGCGTTATTTCGTGCATTTTGGAAAACCATCCGCGAATCCATGCCAAACAGACCGGCAGATCGTTGACACTGACTGCTCCGACCACGACTGGCTTGGGTATGCTGTTGCTTGATTCGCCCCTGCCCGATCGCCATACAATCGCCGAAGATGTTCAGGGCATTCTGATCGGTACGACCCTTGTCGCGCTGGGAATTCAGTTCCTGCGCGCATCCGAACTTTTCACGGGCCAGATTGCAGGGTTGTCGCTGATCCTGTCCTATCCCACCGGCTGGTCGTTCGGGGCAGTGTTCTTTGCGTTGAACCTGCCATTCTACGTGCTTGCCCTTCGTCAGATGGGGTGGCGCTTTACGGTCAAGAACTTCATCGCGGTCACACTGATGTCGACCATGACCGATATCATGCCATATGCGATTTCGATCAGTCATCTTCATCCGGCGCTTGGGGCGGTGCTGTTCGGGATTCTGGCGGGAATCGGCCTGCTGTCGCTGTTTCGCCATGGAGCAACTTTGGGCGGCGTCGGGATTGTCGCGCTCTGGCTTCAGGACACACGCGGGATCAAGGCGGGCAATACCCAGCTGCTGTTTGATTTATGCGTCTTTGCCGTCGCGTTGCTGCTGTTTCCATGGCAGATCGTGGGGTGGTCGTTGCTTGGGGCGGTCGTGCTGAATCTGATCATCACCATCAATCACCGCCGCGACCGCTACATCGCCAATTCCTGACGACGCAAGACCTCTCTGCACAGGATGTTACAAGAGGAGACGGCTGAGCCAAAAGGTATGATGCTCTGAGCGATCGTTGTCGTTGGACCCGGCGTCTTGTATTCCAGCCTCTTGTGCCGCTTTCAGCTCAGCATCATCCAACAGACCGTCAACCCTGGTATCCATCTCGATACAGGCTCTGACTGTCACCTCTGGGTACCCCGCCCGTACCTCGTCTGCTGGCAGCATGCAGTCGCCATCGTTGTCCAAGTATCCACATCGCGACTGAAACCGGCGAAATTTCCCGATGCGTTCTGATGGTTTAGCTGCAAAAGCGTTCGATGGGTTTTCACCGAACGCCTTTTATCTAGCTCAGCCGATCCGATAGTTCGGGGACTCGCGGGTGATCTGCACGTCATGCACATGGCTTTCCTTTAGCCCTGCGCCGGTGATCTTCACAAAGCTGCAATTGCGGCGCATTTCGTCGACGGTTGCGTTGCCGGTATACCCCATGGCCGCCCGCAAACCGCCCACCAACTGGTGCAGTACCGCGCTGGCTGAGCCCTTGTAGGGCACCTGCCCTTCGATGCCTTCGGGAACCAGTTTATCGCTGGCGGCATCCTTTTGGAAATAACGGTCGGCTGAGCCGCGCGCCATAGCGCCAAGGCTGCCCATGCCGCGGTACGCCTTGAACGACCTGCCCTGATACAGGATCACCTCGCCCGGGCTCTCGTCGGTACCGGCGATCATCGAACCAACCATCGCGCACGAGGCGCCGGCGGCTATCGCCTTGGCAAAGTCACCCGAGAACTTGATGCCCCCATCGGCAATGACCGGAATATCACCAGCTGCTGCGGCGCAATCCATAATTGCCGTCAGCTGTGGCACGCCAACACCCGCGACCATCCGCGTGGTGCAGATCGACCCCGGCCCGATACCAACCTTGATCGCGTCGGCACCGGCACCGATCAACGCCCGCGTCGCTTCGCCGGTGGCAACGTTTCCGGCCACGACCTGAACCTCGTTCGACAGCATCTTGGCCCGTTCGACCGCGCGTGCCACCCCTTCGGAGTGTCCATGCGCCGTGTCGATCACAATCATGTCGACGCCAGCATCCACAAGCGCCTGACTGCGTTCATATCCGGCATCCCCCACAGTCGAGGCCGCCGCCACCCGCAGCCGCCCCAGCCCGTCCTTGCACGCTGTCGGGTTCAGCACTGCCTGTTCGGTGTCCTTCAACGTCAAAAGCCCGGTCAGTCGACCATCCTTGTCCGTCACCAACAGCTTTTCGATCCGGCGCGCCTTCATCAGGCTGATCGCTTCGTCGCGGTCAGCGGGTTCGCGCAGGATCGCCAGATCGTCCGAGGTCATCATCAGACGCACCGGCGTATCGTCCGCCTCAGCAAAGCGCATGTCCCGGTTGGTCACGATCCCCATCACCCGGCCCCTGTCGTCGACAACCGGAAAACCCGTGAAATTGTATCGCTCGATCAGTGCCTTGGCATCGGCCAGCGTCTGATCCGGGCGCAATGTCACCGGGCTATAGACGATCCCGCTTTCAAAGCGTTTGACCCGCCGGACCTCGCGCGCCTGCTGTTCGATATCCAGATTTCGGTGAATGACGCCCATGCCACCGGCCTGCGCCAAGGTGATCGCCATCCGCGCCTCGGTTACAGTATCCATTGCGGAACTCAGTAGCGGAATGTTCAGCCGAATGGCCTGCGTGACACGCGTACGGGTGTCCGCCGTGCCGGGCAGCACAGAGGAAGCAGCCGGAACCAGCAATACATCGTCAAAGGTGAGAGCCTCGCGAATCTCCATGGGAATACCTTTCCTGGGAAACCATCGTTTGGCGCGTCCCTATCGCAGCTTTGCGCGGTCAGGGAAACCCCTATTGCGCCATAGTTGAACGACGGGCGGTCTGTGCTGCCCGATTCGTCGTCTGGTGGGGACACGCGCCGCGATCAGGGGTACAACTGCCCAATTCGCAGGCTGCGCAAAGCGCTTTTGGTTCATGCCAATTCAAGAGATATCCGAGGACCGAAAGCTGCCGTTCGCGGCACTGACCCAATTCAACAGACCGACGCGTTCTGCCCATCAATTCCACGAGGAACCGGCACGCCCAGCCATGGCGGGTTCCTGTATTACGAAGTGCTTGATCTGTTGCAGATCGTGGCCCGCCGCCACAAGATCATTGGCATTAACCTGGTCGAGGTGGCGCCGGATTATGACCCGGCTGGCAGTACGTCGATTCTGGCGGCGCAGGTGCTGCTCAATTTGCTCGGCTTCATCTTTCACGCACAGCCCGCAGAATAGTGCTGAGTTGGGCGTCACGCTGGCGTCTTTTGGCGAAAGTTCGCTGTGCGCGCTGCAATTTGGGGTTGCCGTGACCGACGCATGAGGATTCACTGTGCGCAAAACACCAGAGCAGCCCAGACACACCGGACACCCCCATGCCAAACCCGCTTGCCGGAACGACAATCCTAGACCTGACCCATGTTTTGGCCGGGCCGTTCTGTTCAATGACCCTCTCGGATCTGGGGGCAAGGGTGATCAAGGTCGAACGCCCGCGCATCGGCGATGACACCCGCGCCTTTCCCCCCTTTAAGGAAGGCAAGAGCGCCTATTTTGCCGCCATCAATCATGGCAAGAAATCCATCGCGCTTGACCTTAAATCCGACGCAGACCGTGTTGTTTTCGAACGTATTCTGGCCCGTGCCGATATCATTCTGGAAAACTATCGTCCCGGCGTGATGGAGCGGTTGGGCTATGGCTGGGACACGCTGCACGCAACCTACCCCAAGTTGATCTACGGTGCGGTCTCCGGCTTTGGCCACACCGGACCTGACGCGAAACGGCCCGCCTATGACATGGTGGTGCAAGCACGCAGCGGCGTCATGTCGATCACCGGTGAGGCCGGGCGCGATCCGGTGCGCGTCGGGGCCTCGATCGGGGATATCGTGGCGGGGATGTATCTGACGCAGGGGGTGCTGGCGGCGCTGCTCGACCGCGACCGCACCGGACGGGGGCGCAAGATCGACATCTCGATGCTGGACGGCCAGCTTGCCATTCTGGAACATGCCGTCGCCATAACCACCACCACAGGCAAATCGCCAGTGCCGTCGGGCGCGCGGCACCCGTCCATTGCGCCGTTCGAGACGTTTCATGCCTCGGATGGGTTGTTTGTGATTGCGGCTGGCAATAATGTGCTGTTTGAAAAGTTGTGCGTGCTGCTCAACCTGCCACTGGCCGATGATCCGCGCTTTGCCACCAATCCCGAGCGCTGCAAAAATGTCCGCCTGCTGAAGCGGCTGATCGAAGCGGTGACGATCGACGGAACCAAGGCCGCGTGGATTGCCAGGCTGACCGCCGCGGGTATCCCCACCGGCCCGATCCAGAATATGGAGCAGGTGCTGAAAGATCCACAGATCCTGGCCCGCAATATGGTGGTGGACGTGCTCGATAAACACGGGCGCACCGCCTTCAAGGCCGCAGGAAATCCCATCAAGATGAGCGACTTCGAAGACCGGACCTCGCGCGCGCCGGCCCCGGATCTGGACGGCAACCGCGGCGAGATCTTGCGCTGGCTCGATGGTGGCGACCTGACCTAAGCACTCGTGTTGACCGCCCTCGACCCTGGGCGGTTCCTACACCTGGGGAAAATTATCTGCGCCGCAGCATTTCACGGCTGCACCCTCCCCCCGGCCTCGTGCTAGAAGGACGCGATGACCACCCCGGACCCCGCTCCGCCGTTACCGGCGTCCCTGCTGCGTATGGCGCTGCGGTTGGGCGCTGTGGCGGTGGTCGTCTGGGTGGGATTGCAGGGGCTGGACTGGCTGCACGAAACCACCGACAGTCCGGCATTCAACATGACGGCACTGGGGCTGATACTGCTGGTGTATGCGTTGCTGTTGGCGGTGCCGTTCATGCCGGGTATCGAGATCGGCTTTACCCTGTTGATGATGCGCGGCGCCGAAGCTGCCCCGTTTGTCTGGGCGGCCACCGTGTTGGGACTGATGCTGGCCTATCTTGCTGGGCAATGGTTTTCGCTGCGCTGGATCACCGGCTTGTTGCGTGATCTGCGGATGACCGGCACCGCCGATATGATCGCCCGCCTGAACGACTTGCCCTCAGATCAGCGCCTGCGGTTTCTGTGCCAGCGCGCGCCGGGCTGGCTGACGCCGGTGATCCGGGACTGGCGTTATCTGGCGCTGGCGTTGCTGGTGAATCTGCCGGGCAATGTGGTGATTGGCGGCGGTGGCGGGCTTGCACTTTTGGCCGGGTTCAGCCGGATCTTTGCCGTGGCCGCGACGTTGCTGACCTTTGTGTTGTGTACCGCGCCGCTGCCAGTGCTGGTGTGGTTCTTCGGCGTGCACGTCCTGCCGTGGACCAACTAGCGTTTGAACGGCGTTTTCTGCGCCTGTCGCGCCGCTTGTCGGCTTTCGCTCACCGCCCAAGCGACTATGGTGCGGGCAACACAGGTGCGACACCGGCGCACGACAAAATTTAGGAACACGAGAATGAGCACCGATCCACTGGTCGTCTTTACCCCCTCGGGCAAACGCGGTCGTTTTGCAAAAGGTACACCGGTGCTGACGGCGGCGCGGCAGTTGGGCGTTGACCTTGATTCAGTCTGCGGTGGGCGTGGGATTTGTTCGAAATGCCAGATCACGCCGTCTTATGGTGAATTCTCCAAACACGGCGTCACCGTTGCACCAGATGCGCTGAGCGACTGGAATGCGGTCGAGGCACGGTATGACGAAAAACGCGGCCTGAAATCCGGTCGCCGTCTGGGATGCCAGGCCTGCGTCATGGGGGATGTGGTGATCGATGTGCCACCCGAGAGTCAAGTCCATCGGCAAGTGGTGCGCAAGGCGGCCTCGGCCCGGCCGATCATCATGGATCCCGCCACCCGGCTATATTACATTGAGGTAGACGAACCCGATATGCACACGCCGACCGGCGATTTGGAACGGGTCGCGCGAGCGCTGCGTCAGCAATGGGATGTGACCGGCCTGACGACGGATTTGCCGACACTGGCCCAGTTGCAGCCAGTGCTGCGCAAGGGCGGCTGGAAGATCACAGTTGCTTTGCACAAGACCCGAGCCGACGCGACGCCAACGATGATCGCCGTCTGGCCCGGCTTTCACGAAGGCGGGCTCTTTGGCCTCGCCATCGATCTGGGATCAACCACTATCGCGGCGCATCTGACCAACCTCGAAAACGGTCAGGTCGTCGCGTCGTCCGGGATCATGAACCCGCAGATCCGCTTTGGTGAGGATCTGATGAGCCGCGTCAGCTATGCCATGATGAACCCCGGTGGCGACACCGAAATGACCCGCGCTGTGCGCGAGGCCATCGACGCGCTGGCCGCCGAGATCGCCAAAGAGGCCGGGATCGACCCGTCGCTGATCCTTGAGACGGTGTTTGTCTGCAACCCGGTGATGCACCATCTGCTGCTGGGAATTGACCCTGTCGAATTGGGTCAGGCGCCGTTTGCGCTGGCCACGTCCGACGCATTGAACCTGACCGCGCGGGATCTGGAGTTGGGCACCCTGCCCGCCGCCGCGCAAATCTATATCCTGCCCTGCATCGCGGGACATGTGGGCGCGGATGCGGCCGCTGTTGCCCTGTCCGAAGAGCCGGGAAAATCCGACGATCTGGTGCTGATCGTCGATGTCGGCACCAACGCCGAGCTGCTGCTGGGCAACAAGAACCGGGTGCTGGCCTGTTCATCGCCCACCGGCCCGGCCTTTGAAGGGGCGCAGATTTCCAGCGGCCAGCGCGCCGCCCCCGGCGCAATCGAGGCAATCCGCATCGACCCCGTGACCAAGGAGCCGCGCTACCGTGTCATCGGTTGCGAACTATGGTCGGACGAAGATGGATTTGATGCCGCAACCGCGACCACCGGCATCACCGGAATTTGCGGATCGGGAATTATCGAGGCTGTGGCCGAACTGCGGCTGGCTGGTTTGCTCGACGGGTCTGGCCTGCTGGGATCTGCCGAGCAGACCGGCACCCCCCGCATGGTGCCCGAGGGGCGGACCCATTCTTATGTGATCTTTGACGGCACTGCCGATGACGGTCCGCTGATCACAGTGACCCAGGGTGACATCCGCGCCATTCAGCTGGCCAAATCCGCGCTGTATGCTGGCGCGCGGCTGCTGATGGACGAAATGGGTGTCGATACCGTCGACCGCGTCGTACTGGCCGGCGCATTTGGCGCACATATCTCATCCTTGCACGCGATGGTTCTGGGGATGATCCCCGACGCGCTGCTGGCCAACGTCTCAAGCGCCGGAAACGCCGCTGGCACCGGGGCGCGTATCGCGCTTTGCAATCTTGAAAAACGCGCCGAGATCGAGCGCGTCGTGCGCCAGATCACCAAGGTTGAAACCGCGATCGAGCCCAAGTTTCAGGACCATTTCGTCGCCGCCAACGCGATCCCGCACAAGACCGACACGTTCCCAGAGCTGATGAAGATTGTGACCATTCCGCAGGTATCCTTTAACGCGGGCGGAGACCGCGAAGGCGGCGGTCGTCGTCGCCGCCGCGCCTGATCTTCATCAGTACCAAAAAGTCAGGATACGCACAGTGACAACACAACCCAAGCCCGAACGGGCACCCCGCCGCTGGACGCAGACGGAAACCGGGTAGCGAACGGCGTTGTTGCGTTACTCATAGTTGAGGCGCGATTTCCCCTTTTGGTCCAGCGCTTCCAGAGTGCCCTGCCGTAGTGCCGGGTGGCGAGCAGGGTATCGTTGCGAGCGACCGCGACCGGGCGTCTTCCTTCCAGGGCCTCCCGTTCTTGCGGACCGGGATGATCGCAGTGGCCTGCCGGTCGATGATGGCGGTGTGGCAGCGGGCGGGTGATCGCTTGCTCCTGTGGCAGAGCTAACCGCATGGATTCACGTTATGAATCATTCACGATCAGAGTTGTGTAACAACGCCATGGCGCTGTGTAACGCGACTGAAACGTCGATTAAAGCAGGTCACGACCGCGACGACTTGCGCGTCGACAACAACAAAGATGTTTCGCTGGTCGCAATGCCATCCAATCGGCGGATCCGGCTCAGCACCTCATCCAGCGCTTCAAGCGTCGGGGCCCCTAGTTCCGCAATGACATCCCAGCGGCCATTGGTGGCATACAGGCCGCGCACTTCGGGAAAACCGCTCAGTTGTCGCAGGATGCGATCGGTGCCGCGCCCATCGATCCCGATCATCATCAATCCGCGCACCGGGTCCCGCACCGCATCATCGCGCAGCACAACAGTAAAGCCGAGGATGTCACCCGACGCCCGCAATTTGTCGATCCGAGCGCGTATGGTGGCGCGCGACAACCCCAGCAACCCGGCCAGATCCGACAGTGAGGCCCGGGCGTCATGCCTGAGCGCAGAAATCAACTTGTGATCTGTATTGTCCATTATGCCAATCAGTGCATCCGTTTCGTACAGTTACCAGCCAGAATGCGCGAAATGCAGCCTTTACGCCATCACAAACCGCCACTTACATGCCTGCAACCTCTTGTGAATCAAAGGACCCGAACCATGACGCAACACAACATTCTGCTGATCGGTGCGCCTGTGGACAGCGGCAAGACCCGCCTTGGCTGCCTGATGGGCCCCGACGCCTATCGCACCGCGCGACTCGGTGGTGTGCTCGAAGATCTGGGACACCGGGTCATCGATACCGGCAATGTGGTCCCCGACACCAATTCCCTGACCTCGCGCCCCGGTCTGCATCGCCTTCCCGAGACTGTCGGCTGGACCAGCGCGCTCAGCCGCGCGGCTGAGGCTATGATGACCGAGGGGCTGCCAATCTTTCTTGGAGGTGATCACGCCCTGTCGCTGGGCAGCGTTCATGGCGTCGCCGCCCATGCGAACACCCTGGGTCGCCCGCAATTTGTACTCTGGCTCGATGCTCATTCGGATTTTCACACCACCGAGACCACGGATTCCGGCAATCTGCATGGCACCCCGCTGGCCTATCTGACCGGCCGCAGTGGGTTTGACGACTTCCCGCTAGTGCCACACCCTATCCCCGAGGAAAACGTCTGCATCATCGGCCTGCGATCCGTCGACGGGCCCGAGCGCGCCATGCTGACGCAAAGCCAAATCCGCCGCCATGACATGCGCGACATCGACGAAAACGGTATCGCCAAACCGCTCTCCGCGTTTCTGAGTGACGTTGCCGCTGTGAACGGCATGCTGCACGTCTCGCTCGATGTTGATTTCCTCGACCCATCCGTCGCGCCCGCCGTCGGCACGACTGTGCCCGGCGGTGCCACCGTGCGTGAGGCGCATTTGGTGATGGAAATGCTGCACGATTCCGGGCTGATGACCTCGCTCGATTTGGTTGAGCTGAACCCGATGCTGGATGATCGCGGTCGCACCGCGCATCTGATGGTTGACCTGGCCGCTTCGTCCCTCGGCCGTCGCGTTTTTGACCGCCCCACGCCGCGTTCACTTTGAAGGAATCCCAGATGCAACCCTCTGCCAAGGCCCTCGTGCCATTTGTCTCTGTCGATCACATGATGCAGCTGATCCATCACATCGGCCTGCCCGAAATGCTGCGCGGCATCGCCGCCAATATCGAAGAGGATTTCCGCCGCTGGGAGTTGTTTGACAAAACGCCGCGCGTGGCCTCGCATTCCGCGAACGGCGTGATCGAACTGATGCCGACCTCGGATGGTGAAGTCTACGGCTTCAAATACGTTAACGGCCATCCCGCCAACACGGTAGACGGGTTGCAGACCGTGACAGCCTTTGGCCTGCTGGCAAATGTCGCCAACGGCTACCCGGTGCTACTGTCCGAAATGACCCTGCTGACCGCACTTCGCACCGCCGCCATGTCCGCCGTGGCCGCAAAATATCTGGCTCCCAAGGGCGCCACCACCATGGCGATGATCGGCAACGGCGCACAGTCGGAGTTTCAGAGCGTCGCCATGCAGGCGATTTGCGGCATCACCAATGTCCGCCTCTACGACACCGACGCTGCTGCCACAGCCAAATGCGCCCGCAACCTCGCAGCCTCTGGCCTGTCAGTCACCACCTGCACCAGCCCGGAACACGCCATCGAGGGCGCGCAGATCCTGACCACCTGCACCGCTGACAAACAATACGCCACCATCCTGACCGACAACATGGTCGGTGCAGGCGTTCACATCAACGCCATCGGCGGTGACTGCCCCGGCAAAACAGAACTCGCCCCGGCGATTCTGCACCGCGCGGCTATCTTTGTGGAATACACCGAACAAACCCGGATCGAAGGCGAGATCCAGCAATTGCCTGCTGACTATCCGGTGACCGAACTCTGGCATGTTATCGCCGGTCAGGCCCAGGGGCGGCGGGATGCGCGCCAGATCACACTTTTCGACAGTGTCGGATTCGCGATCGAGGATTTCAGCGCCCTGCGCTACATCCGCGCACAGATCAAAGGCACGCCCTTCTTCCATCCGCTCGACCTTTTGGCGGATCCGGACGACCCCCGCGACCTGTTCGGGATGCTTCAGCGGGCAACCCCAAAACAAAATACCTGAACCGTCGCGCCGTGCGCGAAGACGAAGCGCCCCCAGCTTCTTCTCTTTCTAAATACGCACCTGGCGCAATCAACCATTCCCAGCTGTCCCGACAGCACGCAGTTCGTGACCCGCGCAGCATCTCAATCCAGAACGGATACTGAACATAGCTGGCGGAAAGATATGCATATTCACCACAAACCCGCGTAAAGTCGCGACTAAGTCGGGGAACGGGCCGTGAATGTCGCAATCGGCCAATTGAAACTTGGACAAAAGAACGATTACACGGGATCAAACACCTGCAAAGACCGCCCGCGGTGCCTGCACAAAGGAAAACACAATGTCTGACGACGACGAAATCATCCTGTCCGAACTTGATGACGACGAGCTGGTCCAGCAGATGTTTGACGATCTGTATGACGGTCTCAAGGAAGAGATCGAAGAAGGCGTGAACATCCTTCTCAGCCGCGGTTGGACGCCTTACGGGATTCTGACCGAGGCGCTGGTGGGCGGCATGACCATCGTCGGCAAGGATTTCCGCGATGGCATCCTTTTTGTCCCCGAAGTGCTGCTGGCCGCCAATGCGATGAAGGGCGGAATGTTTATCCTCAAGCCGCTGCTGGCCGAAACCGGCGCGCCCCGCGTCGGCAAGATGGTGATCGGCACGGTCAAGGGCGATATCCACGATATCGGCAAAAACCTTGTCGGCATGATGATGGAAGGTGCGGGTTTCGAAGTCGTAGATCTGGGCATCAACAACCCGGTCGACGCCTACCTTGACACTGCCGAGACCGAAGGCGCCGATATCGTCGGAATGTCAGCCCTGCTGACCACTACCATGCCATATATGAAGGTGGTGATCGACACGATGATCGAGCGTGGAATCCGCGACAATTACATCGTTCTGGTCGGTGGTGCGCCCCTGAACGAGGAATTCGGCAAGGCAATCGGCGCGGATGCGTATTGCCGGGATGCTGCTGTTGCGGTCGAAACGGCCAAAGAATTCGTCAACCGCAAGCATAATCAGGTGGCCTGACGCGCGCGGCAGGCGAATTCCTGCCTTTTGGTGGCTGGATATGCGTCTGTGCCTTTTGTTTTCCGTGGTGAATACCATATGATGCAAAGAAGGGAGATTCGCATGCCAGTTACGTCATTTGCCCTCATGATTCTGGGTGTCATCGGAGCCGGCGGGCTGACCGTCTGGGCGCTCAATGCTTGGGGGGTGCTGACTGTTTTGCCGGTTGCAATGGCAATCGGCCTGATAGGGCGATGGGCGCTGGGTCGTGTTCCCTTTGATGACAGCCATCCTTGAAAACACAGCTACTCGTGAAGGTTTTGGTACCTCCGAAAGCGCGAAACCGACTGACGGCGAGCTGACTGATGTGGGGCTAGCACCGCAACGCACCGGGCGCATTCTGCTCGTTGCGTGTGGTGCGCTCGCACGCGAAATCATCGACGTCAGGGATCGCAACGGTTGGGACCACATGGACCTGACCTGCCTGCCCGCAATTCTGCACAACCACCCGGATAAGATCACCGACGCTGTACGCGCCGCTGTGGCGCGGCATCGGGACGCCTACGAATCGGTGCACGTGGTTTATGCAGATTGCGGCACCGGTGGGCTATTGCAGGCAGCCTGCGCGGAACTGGGCGTCGAACTGGTCGCCGGTCCACATTGTTACAGCTTTTTCGAGGGCAACAGCACCTTTGCCGACCGCGATGAGATCACCGCGTTTTATCTCACCGATTTTTTGGTCCGACAATTTGATGCTTTTGTCTGGAAGCCGCTTGGACTCGATCGGCACCCGGATCTGCGTGATATGTATTTCGGCAATTATCAAACCCTGGTCTATCAGGCGCAAACCAACGATCCCGCACTGACCGAGCGAGCGCGCAGCTATGCAGAGCGCCTTGGCCTGGCGTTTGAACGCCGCTACACTGGATATGGTGATCTGGAAACCACGCTGGATGGTTGGGCCCGACGCTGACCCAGCTTGGTTGTCAGCGGGTCAAAACCGCCGACACCGGCACCAGAGACACCTGTGCAGCACGATCCTGCAACCCCCAGAGCAACAGCGCCGACAGGGTGTCGGGCCGAAGCCGCCCCATAACAATCACCGCCCCATCCTGACGCGCCCGAAACGCGGCTCCGTCCAAGAACCGGCGGATGGTGCGCGGATCCTGTCCTTCGCCGTCAAAGTCGCGGAACACGCTGCCTGCGGCGACGCCGTCGCGCGCGGCCAGCGCCTGCGCTGTGTTCAGGCCATTGGGTTGAAACACCAGCCCGCGCCCGGATGACCCGCTGAACTGCGCTGCCTGGTCCGACACCCGGCGCGTGGCCTGAAGGCCACCTTGCGGGCTTTCGAGCAACGCCACCGCTTCGGGCACCGCCGCGACCGAAGCGGCAAGGCTCACCTCGACATCGCTGGGCATGGCACCTTCAGGGATAGCGGCCAGCGCCATCACTTCGAACCCTTGGGCGCGGTACCCTGACATGCGGCTGGCGGCGTTGGGACTGGCTGGATCAACCGCAAATGTGATGGCAAAGGGAAACGCATCCAGCGCATCGGGGCCAAGCGGCCCCTGCGTGTTATCAAGCAGAATGATAGCCATAAGCGGTAGGTCAGGCGTCACCTCAACCGGAACGGCAAACCGCTGCAAGGGCGGCAATGCATCGTCTGCGGCGGGGTCCTCGGCAACCGGCGCGGGAACAAAATTTGTCGCGCCGATGGTCGGTAACCGCCCGGTCGCCGCCGCCGGGTCCCGGTCAACCAGTGACACCGCCGGTTTACCGATCGCGGGCCGATTCAAAGCGGGCGCGGAGGCTTCGCCATTGGGTGGCTCGGGGGCGGGTTCCGCGTCAGGGGCGGCATCTGGCTCGGCAACGGCGACCCGGTCTGTGCCAGCATCAGGTTGACCTTCGGTCCCGGCTTGCGGCTCAGAAACTGCAATCGGGGCTGGTTCGACCATCGCGATCTCGTCCGGTTTGTCGGCCTCAACAGCTTCCGCGTCCGCATCGGCGACAACAGGCGGCATCTCAGGCGCAGCCTCGGGCGGTTCATCGGCAGCAACCAATCCGCTATCCTCAGTCGGAACCTGTGGTGCCGGTGGCTGCGCCGGTTCGGTCGCAATCGATGGTTCTGGCTCGGCTGTCGGAGCACGGGGCGCCTGAGACTGAACACTGGGGCTGACAGGCGTGTCTGCGATCACCGCGACCGATGCACCGCTATCCGACACGTCGGGAGCGATCCCGATGCTGTCAGCCGGGGCAACCTGCGGCGCGCTGCCCGGTGTGGTGTCACTCGTCACCGCCTGATCGCTGTTCCCGGCCTGCGGCAAAGGGGCGGGTTCGGTTTGCGCCACTTCGCTCTCGTCGCCCGGGCGACGGGCCGCTGCGGGCGGCGCTGGTGATTGCGGCGCCTCGGTCGCGGCCTCCTCATACCGGACGGGCGGCACATCAGACGGGGCTTCGGAGGAAGTCGGCGCAACTTCGGGATTGGTCTTGGTCTCGGGCAGCGTGCTGGCGGTCTGCTCTTTCAGTTCAGAGGGTGCTGCCATCGCATCGTTTGAAGATGGCACTCCAATTGCCACCGATATGGCACCAGCCCCGACGACCGAAAGAACGGCACCGGCGAGCGCACCTGTTACATATCCTTTGACCATGACTTTGCCCTCTCACTAACTGCGCTGCGCCTCGCGACTTCGGGCCGACCTCATTCCTCTGACCGACCGCCGGGATCCGCGCCTGTTGACGTCGCACCCCGCACCTGCACAGGTATACCGCTATACCTATCCACCAGACCAGTCCCGGAAATGAAGAAACATCCAGACTGCGCCATATCGTGCCGTCTGGAACAGTATTGCCACAACACACTCATGCCGATTCAACACGGATTCTCCCGCATCTTTTGAATACCGCATCCGCCGCCAATTCAGTCGATCTGAGCGCGCGGAGACCAGGCTTTGCCCGGCGCGGTTTACACAGACCCGCTGATCGGCAATAAGTCGCGCCAATGCTTCTGCAATTCCGGGCAGGCTGGCAGGCGCGTCCAAGGATTCACCCCCCCTTTTGCGCCGACACCTGACCCGATATGATGCGAGCGCAATGTAAACAACCGGCTGTGCCCCAATGCTGCTATTGATCGATAATTACGACAGCTTCACTTACAATCTCGTGCATTACTTTGGCGAGCTTGGGACCGAAGTGCGAGTGATGCGCAACGACGCGCTGGACGTGCAGGCGGCGATGGCGATGAACGCCTCTGGCATTGTTCTTTCGCCCGGGCCGTCCGACCCGGACCATGCCGGCATCTGCCTGGCCCTAACGATGGCTGCCGCTGAAACGGCAACACCGCTGATGGGCGTTTGTCTGGGTCATCAGACCATCGGCCAGGCCTTTGGCGGCACGGTCGTGCAACACGCCGAGATTGTCCATGGCAAACTGGGCCAGATGCGGCACACCGGCTCTGGCCTGTTTGCGGGCCTGCCGTCGCCCTTTGACGCGACGCGCTATCATTCACTGGTGGTGGACCGTGCTACCCTGCCCGACTGTCTAGAAATCACGGCAGATATTGAGGATGGCACCATAATGGGCCTGCAGCATCGCGATCTGCCAATCCACGGTGTGCAGTTTCACCCCGAATCCATCAAGTCCGAACACGGCCACGCACTGATGCGCAATTTCCTGAACATCCTGAAAGTCCCGGCATGAGCGATCTACTCAAACCGCTGATTGGCGCAGCCGCCGACCGCCCCTTGACCCGCGCCGAGGCCGAGACAGCGTTTGGCCTTTTGTTCGCAGGCGAGGCCACGCCGAGCCAGATCGGCGGGCTGCTGATGGCTCTGCGGACACGCGGCGAAACGGTGGATGAATATTCCGCCGCCGCCTGGGTCATGCGCGAAAAATGTCACAAGGTGCGGGCGCCCAAGGGCGCGATGGACATCGTTGGAACCGGCGGTGATGGCAAAGGCACGCTGAATATCTCGACCGCGACCGCCTTTGTGGTCGCGGGCGCGGGTGTGCCGGTGGCCAAGCATGGCAACCGCAATCTGTCGTCAAAATCTGGGGCGGCAGACGCGCTGACCCAGATGGGAATCAACGTGATGATCGACGCGCAACATGCTGAAAAAGCGCTGAATGATGTCGGGATCTGCTTTATGATGGCGCCTATGCACCATCCGGCTATGGCCCATGTCGGCCCGGTTCGAACCGAGCTGGGAACCCGCACGATCTTTAACATCCTCGGGCCGCTGACCAACCCGGCTGGGGTCAAACGCCAACTGACAGGGGCGTTTAGTCGCGACCTGATCCGGCCTATGGCCGAAACGCTGGCGCAGCTTGGATCGGAAAAGGCCTGGCTGGTGCATGGATCGGACGGCACCGATGAATTGACGATCACCGGGATCAGCTGGGTGGCCGAACTGGGGCTGGACGGTTCTGTGACCGACCGCGAAGTCCACCCGGAAGAGGCCGGATTGCCTATACATCCATTTGAATCGATCGTCGGTGGCACACCCGAACAGAATGGTCGCGCCTTTCGCGCACTCCTCGCGGGCGAACCTTCGGCCTACCGCGACGCTGTTCTGCTGAATGCCGCAGCGGCGCTATTGGTTGCGGACCACGTAAACTCTCTACCGGATGGCGTTGAAAAGGCACGTGAAAGCATCGACAGCGGCGCAGCCCTTGGACGCGTTGAGGCATTGGCGCGCGCCACTCAGAATGGCTGATCTGTCACCACCTGTTGCATGGGCGCATCTGCCGTTTTTTACCCAGACGCTGCCGGGTATTTCTCAGGCCCTTGCGGAAGAGGATCGCGCGGTTTTCCCGCCCAAACGCTACATCTTTCGCGCTCTCGATTTGACCCCGCCAGAGGCGACCAAAGTGGTTATCCTTGGACAGGATCCCTACCACACAGCGGGCAAGGCTGATGGGCTGGCCTTTTCAATCCCGCAGGATTTTGGCGGCAGGCTTGACAGCCTTGGTAATATTTTCAAAGAGTTAGAGTCCGACCTTGGCGCCCCACGTGATCGCACCGACCTGTCCGACTGGGCGCGACAGGGGGTACTTCTGCTCAATACCGCACTGACGGTGCCCGAGGGCAAGGCGAAAGGCCACGCAAAACTGGGCTGGGCCCAGTTGACCCGTGACGTGCTGATCGCCCTGTCGGACAGACCCTGTGCCTTTGTGCTCTGGGGTGGGCCGGCACAAAGCTTTGCCCGCCACATCACTGGACCAGATCATCTGATCCTACGCAGCCCGCATCCCTCGCCACTCTCGGTGTACCGGGGATTTTTCGGCTCTCGCCCCTTTTCCCAGGTCAACGTCTGGCTTATTGCAAGGGGCGAGGATCCCATCAACTGGACAAAGACATGACAGGCACCATTCTGGACAAGATCAAGGCCTATAAGCTGGCCGAGGTCGCCGCCGACAAAGCCGCCCTGCCAATGGCCGAGGTCGAAGCGCGCGCCCGTGCCGCAGATCCGGTACGCCCCTTTGGCACAGCATTACAGGCGGCACAGACCGATGGCTACGGCCTGATCGCCGAAGTTAAGAAAGCTTCGCCCTCCAAAGGGTTGATCCGGGAGGATTTTCATCCATCCACCCTCGCTACGGCTTATGAATCTGGTGGCGCGACCTGCCTGTCCGTTCTGACGGACACCCCCAGTTTTCAAGGTGCAAAACCGTTTCTGACCCAGGCACGCGCCGCTACCAACCTGCCCGCGCTGCGCAAGGATTTTATGTACGACCCATATCAGGTGGCCGAGGCGCGCAGCCTGAATGCCGACTGTATTCTGATCATCATGGCCTCGGTCTCGGACATGCAGGCAGCAGAGCTTGAGGCATGCGCAACGGATTGGGGTATGGACGCGCTGATTGAGGTGCATGACCGGGCCGAACTTGACCGCGCACTTGCGCTGAAATCCAGATTGATTGGTGTAAATAACCGCAATCTCAAGACGTTCGAGACCACTCTTGATACCACCCGCCGCTTGTCGGCACATGTCCCCGCTGACCGCATGCTGATTTCGGAATCCGGGCTCAACTCCCCAGCTGATCTGGCGGATATGGCCGCGCATGGCGCGCGTGCCTTCCTCATCGGCGAAAGCCTGATGCGGCAAGAGGATGTTGCGCAGGCGACCAGGACGCTGCTGGCCAACCCGGTGGCTGCATAAGATGGCGGATCTGACCCATTTCGATGCCAAGGGCGACGCCCATATGGTCGATGTTTCCGATAAGGCGGTGACGTCGCGTATCGCAACGGCCGCAGGTTACATTAAAATGGCCAAAGAAACCTTTGATATTATTACCGAAGGTCGCGCCAAAAAAGGCGATGTGATCGGCATTGCGCGGCTTGCCGGTATCATGGGCGCCAAGAAAACGCCGGATCTGATCCCGCTCTGCCATCCGCTACCCGTCACCAAAGTGTCGGTCGAGCTTGAGCCGGACGCCGACCTGCCGGGACTTCGTATCACCGCAACCGTCAAGACCACAGGCCAGACCGGCGTCGAGATGGAAGCGCTGACCGCTGTTAGTATCGCCGCGCTGACCGTCTATGACATGGCCAAGGCGGTGGACAAACAGATGGAGATCAGCGGTATCCGCGTATTGCTCAAGGACGGTGGCAAATCCGGCCGGTTCGAGGCGCCATGATCGCCGTCGCCGAGGCGCTCGATCAGCTCTTTGCGCTTGTGCCGCCGATGCAGACCGAAACTGTGGCGTTATGCGACGCACTCGGCCGGGTTTTGGCGAATGACGCGGTGGCGCTGCGTGATCAGCCGCCCTTTGCCGCATCCGCCATGGATGGCTATGCGGTGACAGACGCCACCCCAGGCGCGACGCTGACGGTAATTGGCGCGTCAGCCGCAGGCCATGGATTTGATGGTTCGGTCGGTCCCGGTCAGGCCGTGCGCATTTTCACCGGTGCCCCCCTGCCACAAGGGGCCACGCGCGTGATCATCCAAGAGGACGTGACCCGCAGTGAAGACCGCATCGTACTGGGTGGCAACCTAGATACTTCGACCCATATCCGTCCGGCAGGAAACGATTTTACTGTTGGCGCACGGCTTTCTGCGCCTCGTCAGCTGGCGCCAAACGACATCGCCTTGCTCGCGTCGATGAACATTGCCCACGTCCAGGTCACGCGGCGTCCCGTGGTGGCGCTGATCGCCACCGGAGACGAGCTTGTGATGCCCGGAGAGCCCCCCGGACCGGATCAGATCGTTGCGTCGAACAGCTTTGGTCTGTTCGCACATCTTATCGCGCTGGGGGCGGAACCAAGGTTACTGCCCATCGCCCGCGACACCCCAGAGGCACTGCGCACGGTGTTGGAATTGGCGCGCGGTGCTGACTTGATCATCACCATTGGCGGTGCTTCAGTTGGGGATCATGATCTGGTTGCTCCGGTGACGGCAAGCCTTGGAATGCAGCGGGCCTTTTACAAGGTGGCGATGCGTCCAGGCAAACCGCTGATGGCGGGGCGGTTGGGGCAATCGATGCTGATCGGGTTGCCGGGGAATCCGGTGTCCGCCATGGTCTGTGGTCATGTGTTCGTTGCCCCCGTGGTCCGCGCGATGCTGGGGTTAGAACAGACTTTTGCGCCGCGCCGCAGCGCATTTCTGGCCGAACCACTGCCAACCAACGGACCACGCGAGCATTACATGCGCGCCCGGATCGAAGATGGGAAGTTGCGCGCTTTTGACCGGCAGGACAGTGCCTTGCTTAGCGTACTTGCGCAGGCGAATGCGCTGATTGTGCGCCCGCCAAACGATCCGGCCCGTGCGGCAGGCGCTCTGGTTGAATACCTCGGAATGTGAACTGGGGGCGGCCAGTCCCAGCGCCCACTGATCCTGAAACCCAGTGGCCTGAGGTCATAGACCTTGCGCCATGATCGGGTTTCGGTGACTGTGCGCCAAAGCTGCGCAAGAACCGGAGGCCGCGTGTCACACCCTCACCCCCCTTGCGCGGCTGGCTCAAACGGACCTTTGGCCGGGGTCCGCATTATGGATCTGTCGCGCATTCTGGCCGGGCCGACCTGTACGCAATTGCTGGGTGACTACGGCGCCGAAGTAATCAAAGTCGAGCGCCCCGGTTTGGGCGACGACACACGTGCCTGGGGACCGCCCTATGTCACCGATCCAGATGGAAAACCAACGTCTGAGAGCGCTTATTACCTCAGCGCCAATCGCAACAAACGCTCAGTTTCTGTCGATATTTCGAACGCTTCGGGTGCCGAAACCGTGCGCAGGATGGTGCCGCAATTCGATGTATTCATTGAAAATTTCAAAGTCGGCGGCCTCGCACAATACGGCCTTGATCACGCGACATTGCTGCGGGACAATCCGGGGCTGATCTATTGCTCGATCACCGGGTTTGGCCAAACCGGTCCGAACGCGCACAAACCCGGTTATGATTTGCTGGCGCAGGCATTTGGTGGCATCATGAGCCTGACTGGCGCCCCCGAAGGCGAACCGACAAAGGTCGGCGTCGGCATTGCCGATGTGGTCTGCGGATTATATGCCGCCACCGCCATTCTTGCCGCCCTGCGCCACCGCGATATGACGGGCCAAGGTCAGCATATCGACATCGCGCTGGCTGACACGACGGTCGCATGGCTGGTGAACGCTGGCACCAACTACCTCACATCCGGCACGCCGCAGCCGCGTCTGGGCAATCAGCATCCCAACATCGTGCCTTATCAGGTCTTTGCCGCGTCCGACGGGCATTTGATTGTCGCCGCCGGAAATGATGCACAATACAGTCGGCTCTGCAGACTGCTGACGCGCGACGATCTGGCAACGGACCCGCGCTTTGCCACCAACCTGCTCCGCGTTGAACACCGCGACGTGCTGATCCCGATCCTTGCCGCTGAAATCGCCTGTCACGCGCGCGATCATCTGGTGCGCGGAATGGAGGATGCAGGCGTGCCCGGCGGACCGATCAACACCCTGCCCGATGTCTTTGCCTCGGATCAGGTGGCGGCGCGTGACATGGTGGTGTCGATGCCGGAATCGCGCGCCAGTTCAGGCAAGGTTGATCTGATCGGCAACCCGGTGAAATTCAGCCAGACACCGGTCACCTATCGCCACGCCCCGCCGACCTGCGGTCAGGACAATGACCTGTTGGCCGCGTTGCTCGCAGATCCCAACGGCAAGGAGACCGCCTAGATGTACCCGCTCAGCTCTGATCAGCGCGACCTCATGGCCCGCGCGCGCGACCTCGCCGAAACCCAGTTTCGCCCTCTCGCAGCCGAGGTTGACCAGACCGAGGCCTATCCCTGGGACTCTGTCGCCGCGCTGAATGCGGCCGGTTTCATGGGTATGACCATTCCCCAGGCTTATGGTGGTCAGGGCCGCAGTTATCACGACACCGTTGTCGTGATTGAGGAAATGGCCCGTTGTTGCGCCACCATGGGCCGCATCACGGTCGAGGCAAATATGGGCGCGATCGGTGCCGTCATGGCCTATGGGTCCGAGGCCCAGAAACGGCTGGCGGCGGATCACGTGCTGTCGGGGGATAAACCCGCGATCTGTATCACAGAACCAAACGCCGGATCCGCCGCGACCGAGATGACAACCACCGCAGTCAAGCGCGGCGACCGCTATATTCTGAACGGGCAAAAATACTGGATTACCGGCGGCGGTGTATCACGATTCCATCTGATCTTTGCCCAGCTGGTCGAGGATGGCGTTTCGCAGGGCATTGCCGGCTTCATCGCCCTGCGCGATGAGACGCCGGGCCTGATCATCGGCGCGCGCGAACCTGCAATGGGTGTGCGGGGCATCCCTGAAACCTATGTCGATTTTCAGGATATGGAGATCCCCGAGGATCGTATCCTGATCCCGCCCCAAGGTATGCGGCGCGGATTTGCCGGGTTGATGAACGCTTATAACGCGCAGCGGGTTGGCGCGGGAACTGTGGCACTGGGGATTGCCCAGGGCGCATACGAGGCGGCGCTGGATTATGCCGGTCGGCGCGAACAGTTCGGTCGGCCAATTGGGGAATTTCAGGGGCTGCAATGGATGCTGGCGGATATGTCCATCGGGCTGGATGCGTCGCGGGCGCTACTGCACGGCGCGGCGATGACGGCGGGTGACGGATTTCCCGATATGGCCGCAGCGGCACGCGCCAAAGTACTGGCATCCGAGACCGCGCTAAAGGTCACAAACGACGCGCTCCAGATCCACGGGTCGATGGGCTATTCGCGCAATCTCGCGCTTGAGCGGCACGTGCGCGACGCCCGGATGTTTACCATCGCGGGCGGCACGGCGCAGATCCTGAGAACCCAGATTGCCGGGTCGATTCTGGGGATCAAGACGCCACAGACGCGCGATGGCTATAGCCGCGCGGCAGCGTCGTTTGCCGCCAAGACCTAACCCAAGCGCCTCAGCAATTCACGCGACGGCTGGCCGGTTGCGGGCAGACCAACGCTGGCCTGATAGGCACGGATTGCCTCTTCGGACTTGGGACCGATCACACCGTCACTGCCGCCGGTGTCAAACCCGTGCGCCGTCAGTCGCTGTTGCAGCATTTGCCGATCATCCATCGTCAGACCGTTGCGATCTGGCGGAAAACTGGCTGACAGCGGCCCGGCCCCGGCGATACGGTCCGACAGGTAGCCGACGCCGATGCCGTAATTTTCAGAATTATTGTAGCGCAAGATCACATCAAAGTTGAGAAAGGCAAGGAAGGCGGGACCGGTCAGGCCCATCGGCAGCAACAGCGCCGCCGCCCCGTGATCCGGCACCGCCCCGCCAGACACCGCGCGCACGCCAAGTGCCGACCATTCTGATACCGCGCGGCGACGGCCCCGACCGGCCAGACCTGCATCAAACCCCGATGGCAGGCGCACCTCCTGGCCCCATGGCATCCCCCGCCGCCAGCCAGACGCCCCAAGATAGGCCGCGGTTGACGCCAGCCCGTCAGTCGGATCTTCGGACCAGATATCGCGCCGCCCGTCGCCTCGGAAATCCACGGCATAGGCCTCGAACGTCGTGGGAATGAACTGGGTGTGCCCCATGGCGCCAGCCCAGCTGCCGACCAGATTGGTTGCGGACACATCCCCCCGCTCCAGAATGCGCAGCGCCGCGATCAGCTGCTTTTCAAAGAACACGCCGCGCCGCCCGTCATACGCCAGCGTCGACACCGCTGAGATGACAGGGATATCGCCGCGCCGGGCGCCATAGTTGCTCTCCATCCCCCAGACTGCGGCGACGACATTGGCGGGCACGCCATGACGGCCCTCGATCTCGGACAGCAGGCCTGCGTGCTGGCGGAATTTCTGCCGCCCGGTCGCCACTTTGTCGGGTGAGGCGACGATAGCGAGGTAATCTTCGAGCGTGCGGGAAAATTCGGTCTGGTTGCGGTCCCTCTCGACAACGCCGGGCAGATAGCCCGCGTTTCGAAACGCCGCATTCAGCGTCGCGGGTGACACGCCCTGCGCTTGCGCCCGCCCACGGAATGCCGCAACCCATGCGTCATATCCTGCATTGGGCTGCGGGCGCAGGCCGGGATCGGGGCGCGCCGCGCTGACGGTTGCCGGACCGCTGCCCCCGCCGCACCCCGACAACAGCGCTGCCGTTCCTGCCAAAGCGATCCATCGCCGTGTGACCTGCATGTTTTGTGCCCTTTTTGCCGTGTTTTCCTGACAGACTGAGCGTATCGCGGTTCGGGCGCAAGAGGCCGCGCATCACAACCGCTTCACCTCAGGCGCGGACACGCGTCAGGTCGCGCAGACCGTCAGGGACAATCCGCATCGGCCCAGACCCTGAGCCCACGTTTGAACATACCACCCAGCGGATGCTCTTTGGACAGGGCGCGGGCGGTATCCTGGACCAGATAGGTCTTGCCCTGTGTACACAGGGCCTCGCGCGTCCAATTGTGGCAATCAGCACAATGTTTGCCCTTCCATACCTCTTCGGGCAGCCCTTCGATCGGCGGGAAGAGTGGCGAGAGCGTGATAATCTCTTCGATGCTACGGCCTTGGACCGGTTCTCCGCCGCTGGGAAACGGCGTGGTAAAAGTCAGCCCCTCCAGATCAGCAGAAGACGCGGGTGGCTGTGCAGGTGTCGGCTCGGCTGTGGTTGGTTCTGCGGGTGCTTCGACTTCAGGCACCACTGCGGCGGCAGTGTCAGCCAAAACGCTTAGCTCGAACGCCGCCAGTTCGGCATATATTCCGCCGGGGAACGCATCCAGATATGCCTGATACCCGGCAGCGTCGCCGCTGGCTTGGGCCGCGGCGATCAACCCCTCTTCTGAGACCGAGGGTGTCCTGACAGCCAGAGGCGGCGACTGGTGTTCGGGCTCTGCCGTGACCTGGGCCCCAAGTTCGGCGTTCATCAGCGTGCTCAGCAATGTGCGTGCGTCGGCTTGATACCGCCCTTCGGGATAGCTGCGCAGAAAGAGGATGATCTGCACCGGATCACCGCTCTCGCGTACCGAAAACCACAGCTGCTCTTCCTGCATTTGTTCAGCCGTCAGCCTGACCTTGGTGACAAACGAGAATTCGCCAGTCAGGGATGAGGTGTCCCACGGCGTCTGCTGACCATTGGTTTCGGCAATGACGGCCACACGCACCTTTTTAAAGATTTGTTCGATGGGCACACCGGGCGCGCGGATCTCTTGGGCCAGCGCCTTGGTAAAGGGGCTATTGTCGCCCTGACCATCCAGCGCCACGGCGCCGGGGGCGGTGGAGTATGACAGAAAGGTGCCGGTGGGGGCGTTCATTTCGGCCAGACCGTTGTCGGTCAGATCGCGGATCGCGGCAAAGGGGTTGTTGCGGCAGGCATCCAGAATGACGATGTTGGTCTGATTGCGCGCCGAGCGCATCTGCCGCAACACCGCGTCAGCGGGCACTGCCACCAGCGACAGATCAGCGGCATCCGCCAGCGCGGCATCGGTTGGCAGCAAAAAGTTGGTGCCAAAGGACTGCACCGCATGGCCGGCATAGTAGAACAGCCCGGTCGCCTCGGTTCCCGCCGCCCGCAGATCGCGCCCGAATTGCGAGATGCCTTCGTTCAGCGCGGACTGCTCCACGTCGGTCAGAATCGTCACCTCGAACCCCTGCCCACGCAGGGTATCCGCCATCAGAACGGCGTCCGGTACAGTGTTTTCCAGCGAAGTGACCGACGAATAGCTGCCGTTGCCAACGATCAGCGCGATGCGCGGTTCCGCCCCGGCGGCCAAAGCCCAGAGGACAAACATAGCAGACAGGACGCAGCGGGCAAAACTCATCATCTAGTTTTCGAGCACCTTGAATTCGATCCGGCGGTTTTTCAGACGCCCCTCGCTCGTGTCGTTGCTGGCGATGGGCGACAATTCTCCGTAACCTTTGCTGACCATTGTGCCTTTTCCAAGCCCCTTGCCCAACAAATATTCTGTCACCGACGCGGCGCGTGATTGCGACAGGCGCTGGTTCTGCGCCTCGCCCCCAACGGAATCGGTGTGTCCGCCCACCTCGATCATCATATCCGGGCAGCGCAGAACGATATCGGCAAGACTGTCCAGCAGTGGCGCGCTCTCGTCTTGCAGTCGTGCAGAGCCGGAGGTGAAATAGATATTGCCGGTGCGCGACAGGATTTCGAACCGGCCCTTGCAGGCCTCGGCGTCAAAATTCCCCTGTGTCTCAAGCGCGACCGAAGATGGCGTCACAGGCGATGGCGCGGGTGTCGCGGTCGTGGTGTCACGGGCAAACACCCAATCGAACGATATCGTCGCCGACGGGATGATATCGACATTCGCTGCCTCTTGTAGTTTTTGCAGCCCTTCCAACAAGTTAAAGTCTGATACTGCCACAGAAATAGGAGCGTCAGATGCAACCGACACCATGTCATCACTCAGAAGAGTGACAATGACTTCGGATTCATACGCTTTTTGTACGCCGTGCAGATCAATGACATAGCTGACCGGGATCGTCTTGCGGCGCCGGGTTGGCAGGTCGGCCAATTGCGCCGGGTCGATCCGGGCCACGATCCGGGCCTCGGGGAATTTGAATGTCTCGAAAAACAGGAACCGCATCCGCACATTGCGCAGATCCACATTGGTATCGACGGAATCAAGCAGGACGGTCACCAGCGCCGTGCCCTGGTCGTCGATTGACCCCTGCAAGCTGGCAAAACTGCTGGATTCCACCACGGTCTGTTTCTTGACCGACTGGAACCGCAGGTTCGACATGGTGGGTTGCAGCGACCAACCGCCTTCGAACGGCGATTGCGCCCGTCCAGTTTCAGCTGACGCCACCCACAGAATACAGGCCAAACTCAGGGCGCAGAACCGCGTTAATGTTGTGACAGATGGGATTTTGCTCATTTCGGATGCCCTCGTGAAATTAAATCGCGCGACCAGCCGACACTGTTGGCGACGGGCCACCTTCAAATGAATGCGGCAATTGTATCAGAGATTTTGCGTATTGTATCAGCCCTGTTCCAGTCAGCAGCGCACAAGTCAGCACGCGGCCACAGAAAGTCAAAGATGGTGGAGCTTTGGCTCGAAGCGTGAAACAGTCCCGCGACACACCGCAGCAAGGGAGAGAGTCACGTATGAGCGTTTCGGATAATCTGGAGGATGCCGGACTTTATGTCGGGCGGGCATGGGACACTGCAGCGGACGGGCCGATCATCGTGCGGCGGATGCGGGGCACGGTTGAGGATATCACCTCGGCGACGGCCCCCACCCTGCGCGATGTGTTGGAGCAACCGGACCCCGCCGCCTATGTGGCCTCTGCGCCGGGCCGCGCGGTCGAGGTCACGCAATGGCTGCCACCGTGTGATCTTCAGGCGATCAAGGCTTGCGGCGTCACCTTTGCCCAGTCCATGCTGGAACGCGTGATCGAAGAGCGCGCAGCCGGCGATCCCGCCCGCGCCGCTGCAATCCGCGCGGATCTGGGGGAGATCATCGGCGGCGCCATCGAGACGCTGAAACCCGGCAGCGCGGCGGCAGAACGGGTCAAACAGACGCTGATCGACCGCAAGATGTGGTCGCAATACCTCGAAGTCGGGATCGGCCCCGATGCCGAGGTGTTTACCAAGGCGCAGCCGATGTCATCGGTCGGGCCGGGTGCGATGGTTGGCCTGCATCCTGTGTCGCACTGGAACAACCCAGAGCCCGAGATCGTGCTGGCCGTCAACAGCCGCGGCGAGACGTTGGGCGCGACCCTGGGCAACGACGTCAACCTACGCGATGTTGAGGGGCGGTCCGCCCTGTTGCTGGGCAAGGCCAAGGACAACAACGCCTCGTGCAGCATCGGCCCGATGATCCGCCTGTTTGACGGCAGTTTCGGCATAGACGATATCCGCAACGCCGAGGTGCTGCTTGAGGTGCGGGGGGACGACGGTTTTACCCTCGAAGGGCGGTCGTCCATGACCAAGATCAGCCGCGATCCGCTCGACCTTGTGGCGCAGACTTGCGGCGCGCATCACCAGTATCCCGATGGTTTCATGCTGTTCCTTGGCACGATGTTCGCGCCGACACAGGATCGCGGTGCACCGGGTCAGGGGTTCACCCATTCCGTGGGCGACGTGGTGCGGATCACAAGTTCCGGGCTTGGGGCGCTGGAAAACACCGTGGCGCTCAGCCCCGATTGCCCGCCCTGGACCTTTGGCACAGCGGCGTTGATGCGCAATCTGGCCCGGCGTGGGTTGCTGAGCTGACGGAAAATTGCGCGGCCTCAGCTACGGCCGCGCATCAGGTCCTGCATCAGTTCGATTTCTTCACCGGTCAGATCCGTCAGCGGTGTGCGCACTGACCCCGCGTCAAACCCGCGCAGCCGCACACCGGCCTTGATTGCAGAAACCGCATACCCGATCTTGCGATCACGAATTTTGGCAAACGGGTAGTAGAATTCGGCCAATAGCCGTTCGCAGGTGGCATCATCCCCCGCTGAAAATGCTCGGTGGAATTCGAGTGCGGTGGCAGGCACAAAGTTGAACACAGCCGAGGAATAGGTCGGCATCCCTGCCCCGCGATACGCCTGCGCAAACAACTCATGCGTGGGCATACCGCCGATATAACTCAGCCGGTCGCCCAGCGTCAGCGTCACCCGGCGCACGGTGTCGATATCGCCGGTCCCGTCCTTGAAACCGATCAGGTTCGGGCAATCATCGGCCAGACGCATCAGGGTATCAGCGCTGACACGGCTTTGACCGCGATTGTAAACAATGACCGCCATGCGCGTGCTGTTGCAGACGGCGCGAATATGCGCCTCAATCCCGTCCTGGGGCGCGCCGATAAGGTATTGCGGCAGCAGCAGGATACCGGTCGCCGCCTGCCGCCTCGATCCCCTGCGCCATTTCGCAGGCCTGACGGGTGCCATACCCACAGCCCGAGATGATCGGTTGCCCCGGCTGCGCGGCTTTGGCAGTGCGCACCACCTCGATCACCTCGGTTGGTGTCAGCGAAAACAGCTCGCCCGTGCCGCCGGCAACGATGAGGCCCGCAACCGGATAATCGGACAACCATTCCAGGTGAGCGCGAAACTGAACCGGAGCAAAGTCGCCGTTGTCGCCAAAGGGTGTCACCGGAAAGGACAAAAGTCAGTTGCGGATCCGATCCTGAAGATCATGGTTGTCAAGCATCGGGTGTCTTGGTCCTGCGTGCATCGGGATAAGAGTCGCGGGTGATACGCGCTGTCCCTCTATCGCTCTGCCCCAGCCTTCGTCGCCGGGACAGAGAGTTTCAGTGCCGAGGTTCAGTCCAGATCGGCGGGCAGCACATCAGCAGGGATGTTCTGATAGCAGACCGGGCGCAGGAAACGCCGGATCGACAGCGTCCCGACCGATGTGGCGCCAAAGTTGGTCGATGCCGGATAGGGCCCACCATGCACCATGGTATCCGCGACCTCGACCCCGGTGGGAAATCCGTTGGCCAGCACCCTGCCCGCCTTGCGTTCCAGCACCGGCAGCAATTGTCGCGCCAGCGGCGCGTCATCCGCATCCATCTGCATCGTGGCGGTCAACTGCCCCTCAAACCCCTTGGCGAGAGCGATCATCTCTTGTGCATTCGCGACCCGGACGACCAACCCCAACGGGCCAAACACCTCTTCGCCCAAGGCGTGATCCTGCAGATAGTTGGCAGCGTCGGTTTCATACAGCGCGGGTTTCGCGGTGCGCCCTTCGTTTTGTGACGACAGCAGTGGGGTCACTGCATTGCGCCCATCGAACCGTTGCTGGCCGTCGCGATAGGCGCTCGCGATACCGTCGGTCAGCATGACCTGCGCGCCGACGCCCTCAAGCGCGGTCCGCGTAGCGGCGACAAACGCATCCCCAGCCGCACCGGTTTCGACCACGGCGATACCGGGATTGGTGCAGAACTGACCGGCCCCCATGGTCAGCGACCCGGCCCATCCGGTGCCGATCTCGGCCCCACGCGCAGCAGCGGCAGCAGGCAACACAAACATCGGATTGACCGAGCCGAGTTCGCCAAAGAACGGGATTGGTTCAGGACGCTGCGCGCACAGATCAAACAGCGCACGCCCACCACCCAGAGATCCGGTAAAGCCGACCGCCTTGATCAGCGGATGCTGCACCAGCGCAGTACCCACATCGCGCCGCCCGCCCTGGATCAGGCTAAAGACACCTTTGGGCATGTTACAGCTATTGATCGCAGCATGGATCGCTTCGGCGATGATTTCGCCGGTGCCGGGGTGGGCGGAATGGCCTTTGACCACCACCGGGCAACCTGCCGCCAGCGCCGCCGCCGTGTCGCCCCCCGCCGTCGAAAACGCGAGAGGAAAGTTAGACGCGCCAAAGACTGCAACCGGGCCGATCGGACGCTGCATCATACGCAATTCAGGGCGCGGCAGCGGCGCGCGGTCGGGCAGTGCGGCATCGTGGCGTACATCCAGATAAGCACCGTCGCGGATATGGCTGGCGAACAGGCGTAACTGACCCGTGGTGCGACCGCGTTCCCCCTGAAGCCGACCTTCGGGCAGGCCGGTTTCCTGGCTGCCAATCTCAGTGATGGCATCGGCGCGGGCCTCAATCTCGTCAGCGATGGCGTCCAGAAACGCGGCCCGTTCGGCGCGTGTGGTGTAGCCATAGGTCCAGAATGCGTCCTCGGCCGCTTCGCAGGCTTGGTTGACCAGATCGACCGATCCGACGGAAAACGCGTGCGCGGGTCCGTTGGCTGGCTCGGACTCAAAGCTTTGTCCGGATGCAAGCCACTCACCCGCGATCAGATGTTTGCCGTGAGGTTTGAATTTGGGATCATCTAGCATGGCTGTCTCGCTTTCATCATGTTTCGGCGCAATTTCAGCCGCCCGGACTCGTTATTGAGACGAAGCCTGCGACGGCCAACTATGGTCCGGTGATAGCGGATGAGCACGTCAATACAATGGGCATCTGCCGTGATGCCGCCACAGATTGTCAGGTTTATGGGATATAGCGGATTTCAACGCTGGTGCGATTGATCCGCCCCCAAGGCCGCTGGTGCGCGTCAGGCCCGCGATCCAGAGGCGGCCGCAGACAGCACCCATCATATGACGTATTGGGTCTGCCCGCGATCCTGCTGGTTTACGCTCAGACGAAGATAAAATCGTCAGATGTCAGCCCGTCGGCAGAGACACCGGCAACCAGAATGGTCTGGCCACCAAACGACATTTCCACCCCTGCGACGCCCTCGACCAGTGTGTCGGTGATGTTCAGCGCATCGACAAACCCCCGAAGCCCCGAACCCGGCGCATTCTCGACACCGGCCATGCGGAACCTGTCAACGCCGTCCTCGAAGCCGAGGATGGTGTCGGTTTCCCCATCGACGAACCCGTTAAAGATAAACAGATCCGCACCGGCGCCGCCGGTCATGGTGTCATTGCCTGTGCCGCCGTTGATCCGGTCATCGCCTGCACCGCCGTCGATCACGTCGTCACGCCCGCCGCCGGCAAGGAAATCATCGCCCGCGCCGCCTTCGACCGTGTCGTCGCCTTCGCCGCCGCCAATTGCGTCGTCGCCGTTCCCACCGACCAGTGAATCGCGTCCGGTGCCACCGCCAAGGGAATCGTCGCCATCACCGCCCAGAATTGTATCGTGGCCAAACGATCCGCCGATCGTGTCGTTGCCCGCGCCCCCATTAATGTAGTCATCGTCGCCGCCGCCCGCGATCACGTCATCGCCGTCGCCGCCAGAGATGCTGTCTCTGCCGGAACCGCCGCCCAGCGTGTCATTGCCGGCACCGCCCAAAAGCGTGTCATCGCCCAAGCCGCCACCGATGAAATCATTGCCTTCGCCGCCATCAACAAAATCGTTGCCGTCACCCGCCGCGATATTGTCGTCACCCAGCCCACCAAAGAGCGAGTCATTACCGCTGGCCCCGAGCACACCGTCATCGCCGCCGGCACCGTTCAAGGTATCGTTGCCATCGCCACCTTCGACCCGATCGTCACGCGGACCACCCGAAATGGAATCATTTCCGCTGGTTGCTGACGCGACCCGCACCATACCAGCCGTCGCACTAAGCATCTCTGCCGTGCCAAAGGCGTCAACATAGCTGACCCGCACCGACAGCACCGATCCGATGTCATCCGGTTGTGCCGTGTATGCGGTGGCAGAGGCACCCGGAATCGCGATCCCGCCCCGCAACCATTGGTACGAAAACGCCCCGAGCCCATCAGGATCTGCGATACTGCTCGTATCGGCTAACAGCGCTTTGCCTGCCTGCGCATCCCCGACGATCTGGACCGACCCGACCGGTGCGTCGTTGCTATTGAGGATCGCCGCAGTGGCGGCACTGGTCAGCGTTTCGGTGGTGCCACCACCGTCGATATAGGTGACCGTCACGCTGATGTTGCTGCCGACCTGCGCCTGCCCCGGTGTGTAGGTCCGGGCAGTTGCCCCCCCAACCGCGGCGCCATCGACATGCCATTGATAGACGAAACCGTCGCTTGGCACTCCGTCCGCATCGGTGATTGCGCTTGTGATCGCGGTCAGAACCTGATCCTCGAACGGCGAGCCCGCGATAGTCACGTTCCCGCCGGGCAGCGAATTCGGCGGTGGCAGGATCGTTGCCGTGCCCAACGTCCCCTGAGCGTTTCCGGTCAGGCTCGTCGGGAGCGGAGTGACCAGCGATAGCAGGAAGGTTTCCGCCGTCTCAACCGCACTGTCGGCCAGCACCGCAACATTCACTGCGGCCTGCGTTTGTCCAGGCTGAAAGGTGATCGACCCGGTGGAAGCGGTGAAATCGGCGCCCGAGGTCGCCGTCACACCGATGGTTTCGTAACTGATCGTTGTGGCCACATCAAAGGGACGCGATACCGCGATCTCAAACGTGGCAATCACCGGGCCGTCATCGTTTTCGACCACCTGCACATCAGAGACAAGGATCGCACGGTTCAGACCCACCCCGTCGTCATCCAGGATAAAGGCACCTGACTGCAGCACCGGGGCACCACCCGCCAACACGGCCCCGACCGGGTCATAAAGTTCGAGCGCCAGAGATTCATCCGCCTCGTCAAGCGAGTCACTGCTGACCCGCAGCGACATGGTGACTGAGGTAACGCCGGGCGCAAAGGTCACGGTTTCGGCCAGATCCGGGAAATCCGTCCCACCAACCGCCGTGACATCCGCAGCACGCACCCGCACGGTCACCGTGTCCGCCGCAGGTTCGGACAGCGTCAGGATCCAGTCGATCACGCCGCCATTGCCAAAAGGCACGGATTCGTCGGCGTTGCTGGACCTCACCGAGATACTGGGCAAACCGTCCGCACCATCATCGTCCAGAATGTCGGCGGTGCCCACGGCCCCTGCGCCGCGATCGCCCAACGCGGTCGTCGGCGTCACAACCAACTGAAAGAATTCCGAAACCTCAGGCATCAAATCCCCCGACACGGCAACATCGACAAAGGCACGGGTCTGCCCGGGCGCAAAGGTCAGCGTGCCCGAAGTGGCCACATAATCCGAACCGGCAACGGCGCTGCCATTCTGCGTCGCGTAAGCAAAGCTGATCGGCGTGTCGCTGCTGGGGCGCGAAATCATCACTTCGAAACGTGCCAGCGCCGTGCCGTCATCGCCCTCGATCAGAGTCGGGTTCGACACCAGCAGGCCACGGTCCAATCCGACGCCATCGTCGTCGATCAGGAAACTGCTGTTCGTCAGGGTTTTGGCCCCGCCCGCAAAGACCGCGCCGATGATATCAAAGAACTCGACCGTAAAGGCTTCGTCGTCCTCATCAATCGAATCGCTGACCGCGCCGAACAACCGCGTTTGCGACGTTTCACCCGGTGCAAAGGTCAGCGTGCCGCTGGTGCTGTTGAAATCGGTAATAGCAGTCGCGGTGGCGGGAATCGTGCGATAGCCGACGGTGACGGTGTCGGTTGCCGCCTCGGACAAAGTGGCGACGAACATCGCATTGCCGCCATTGCCGAACCGTATGGATTCCGGTGCGTTGCCCGACGAAACCGAGAACGTCGGCAAGGCGCCGCCCGCGTCATCGTCCAGGATAGTCAGTTCGCCCACAGCACCTGTGCCTCCATCCCCCAGCGCAGTGGTCGGGGTGACAACCAGCTGCACCAGCTCAGTCGGTTCGCTTGTGGTGTCGCCGTTCACTGTCACCGCAATGTTGGCATGTGTCTGCCCCGGCGCAAAGATGACGGTTCCCGACCGCGCAACATAGTCGCTGCCCGCAGCGCCACCTGCATCCTGAGTGGTATATTGAAACGCAAGCGCCACGTCCGAGGGGCGCGACAGGGTGACGTCAAAATTCGCGATTTGCGTTCCGCTATCGCCTTCGACAATAACCGGCGACGACACATGCAACCCGCGGACCTGCCCGACACCGTCATCATCATAAATAAAGGCGGTTTCGCGCAGCACCGGAGCGCCACCGGCAAATTCTGCGCCCACCGGGTCCGCGAGCTCAAGGAAAAAGCTCTCGTCGGGTTCGGCGTCACTGTCACTGACAACCTCGATATTGATCGCCGCCACCGTCTGCCCGATGGCAAAGGTTACTGTGCCACTGACCGCGGGATAGTCGTCATGTTTGGTCGCTGTGCCCTGATAGGTCCGGTAGTCGACCGTAACCACATCGGTCGCAGGTTCGGACAGCCGAATGACAAAGGTGGTAAGTCCGCCGTTGCCAAAGGCAATGGATTCCTGTGCGTTGTTGCCTTCGAACGAAATGGTCGGCAACGCGCCGCCGGCATCGTCGTCCAGAATGCGCGCCTCGCCCACCGCGCCGATACCGCCATCGCCGATGGAGTCATTGGTTTCCACGACCAACTGAAAGAATTCACTGGCCTCGATCTGCGTATCGCCCGAGATATTGATTGTGACCGGCACCCGCAACAATCCGGGCGCAAAGGTCACAACACCGCTTTGCGCCGTGTAATCCTGACCGGCCGTCGCAGAGCCGTCTTTGGTGCTGTAGGCAAAGCTGGTCGACGTCTCAAACGCTTGCGAGATCGAGACGTCGAAGATGGCCTGTTTGCTGCCGTTATCGCCCTCAACGATGATCGGAGACGACACCAGCAATGACCGGGTGTTGCCGATACTGTCGTCATCAAGGATAAAGTTCGTCGCCCGCAGAGTTTGCGCATCACCAGCAAAGAGTGCGCCGCCAGTGGGGTCAAAAAACTCCATCACCACAGATTCATCGGATTCCGCGACACTGTCGCTGGTGACGCGGAAATCAACGCTTTGGTTCAAATCTCCGGGTGCAAAAGTCACGGCGCCGACCCGCGTCGGTGTGTCCCTGTCCAACACAGCTGTGCCAGCAAAGAGCCGATACCCAACCGTAATGACGTTTGTCGATGCTTCGGAAAGATTCAAACCGAATTCTAGAAAACCACCGTTCCCGAATTGCACCGATTCGTCCGCAGGGGACGGCGAAACTGTTATAATGCTGACCATCTATAGCTCCGAAAATATGAATTGCTTGATATAGGCCAAGCTACATGCTGACTGGATTGCGTCAAGGCAAAGCCATCGCGAGCAAATTCGATTTCAAAGCCTGATCTAATATCCCAGCGTCTGAGTTTGGTTCTATCGATGGCTCACTGCAACAGAAAGGCGCCCCGATCGAGATATGTATCGAGAAACTGTTCAAGCCGGGGATTGCGCGGCGCGGCAAAAACCTTTTGCGGCGTATCGTGGAACAGCAGCTTGCCATGATCCAGAAAACAGACGTTGTTGCCGACCGATGCAGCAAATCCGATCTCATGGGTGACGACAACCATGGTCATGCCTTCGTCGGCCAGTGTGCGCATCACATTCAGCACCTCGCCAGTCAGTTCGGGGTCGAGCGCCGAAGTCGGTTCGTCAAACAGCATGATCGTCGGATCCAGCGCCAGAGCGCGGGCAATCGCCACCCGCTGTTGCTGTCCACCGGATAATTGCGAAGGGTAATGCCCGGCGCGCTCCTTAAGATCGACCTTTTCCAGTTGCGCCATGGCTTTGGCCTCTGCTTCGGCGCGGGGCATTTTGCGCACCCGCCGCAAGGAGGCGGCGACATTGCCGAGCGCTGTCATATGCGGCCACAGATTGAACTGTTGGAACACCATGCCAATCTTCGAACGCGCCTTGCGCAGTTCGGCCGCGCTCTGGCGCCGTCGCCCGTGGGGACCGGTGACAAAGCCCAGCGGTTCACCCTCGATCGTGATGGTGCCGCTGTTGGCCTCTTCGAGAAACGCCATACAGCGCAGAAGCGTCGATTTACCCGACCCTGACGGCCCGATCAAGCAGGACACCTGCCCGCGCGGCACCTCAAGGTTGATGTCGCGCAACACAACCGTGTCACCAAACTTTTTCGAGACGTTTTCGATGCGGATCGCGGGCTCGGTCATGTCAGGTTATACTCAGCTTTGAAAGTTTGCGTTCGGTGATCCGGCCCAGCAGATTCGCCAGTTCGACCAGCGCCCAGTAGACCAGTGCCAGAACGACGATGGATTCGACAAAGGCGTATTGCTGCGATCCGATAGCGCTGACCGTCATGGTCATCTCGGGCACCGTGATCAGAGACAAAAGCGCAGTCTCTTTGAGCAGGATCACGGTCATATTCAGCGAAGGCGGCAACACCAGCAGCGCCATTTCCGGCAGCAGCACATACAGGATGGTTTGGACGCGGCTGAAACCGACGCATTCCGCCGCCTCTACATGGCCGACCGGGACCGACTGATAACCGGCGCGGAAAATCTCGGAATAATAGGCGGCGCCATACAGGCTCAGCCCCAGCAACCCCGCCGTCACCGGATCAAGCCGCAGACCGATATAGGGCCCGCCGAAATACAGCAGAAAAATCTGCACCAGAAACGGTGTGCCGCGCAGTATTTCGACCGGGATCGACAGCAGAAGGTTTATCATTGGTCCGCCAAAACGGCGTGCCGTCGCGATTAGAAATCCAATGACCACCGCCAGCGCAGTTCCCGCAATCCACAACAGAATGGTGACGCCCAGCCCGGCTAGAATCTGCGGACCTTTGGCAAGGATGACAGCGAAATCAAAGCTCATTTGGCAGGCAACCCGGGCAATGCGTCTTCGGCCCGTCGGGCGAAAAAGGCAACGATCAGGTTGATCACCAGATAGATCAGCCCGGCAGAGGCAAAGATCGGCAGCGGTTGGTAGGTTGAGGCTGAGAGGTTCTGCGCCATCTTGGTCAGTTCGACCAACCCTACGACCGACACCAGCGACGATGCCTTGAGGATCAGGATTGCCTCATTCACCAGCGCCGGAAACGTCATGCGCAGGGCAATAGGCGTGCGGATCCAGAAAAAGCTTTGGATCCGCGAAAATCCGGCCATTTCCGCGCTTTCGATCAAGCCGACCGGCACCCCCTCGAAACCACCACGCAGGTTTTCCGCCTGATAGGCAGCTGTGCAAAGCGACAGGCCGATGACGGCAGTAGCGAGGCTGGGTAACGTGATTCCGATCACCGGCAACAGGTTGAAGATCAGCAAGAGCTGCACCAGCAGCGGCACGCCGCGAAAGAAGGAAATGAACACTCCGGCGCTGCGAAAGGCCCATCGGTTCCCCGACATCCGCATCGCAGACAGCAGAATGGCGATTCCAAGCCCGGCAAAGATCGAAATTGCGCTGACAAAAATCGTCATCAGCGACGCCTGCAGCAAGAGCTGGAACAGATACCAGGTCATCTATCTTAGGTCCGTTCCTGTTTCGGCGACATGCGTCTTAGACAAAGTCGCGGGGCGCGCGACACGCCCCGCAGCAGATAGAGCTGATATCAGATATTCGGCTCGGTTACATAGTCGGGCATGTCAAAGGTGGTGCCGAACCATTTCTCTTGTAGTGCTTCCATGCGGCCGTCTGCCTTCATTGCCAGCAGGATCTCGTCGATCTTGTCCATCAGGCTGGCAAATTCCGGCTCGATCCGACCCGGAAAACCGAAATATGTCGGCGTGCCAAAGGCAGGTGTCACGACCTTGAAGACTTCGGGGCGCTGGCTGGCCACAAAGGCGATGTTGGGCAGAGAATTGGCAACCGCCTCGATCCGGCCAGCGGCAAGGTCGGCGTAGGATTCATTGAACGAGACATATTCGCGATACTCAGTCGGTGGCGTATCGAGGGTGGCACCAAAGGTCTGAAGCTGTGCCAGTTGCGCCGTACCTGTACCCGATCCTACGGGTTTGCCCGCGATGTCGGCGGGTGCCGCGATGTCGCTACCCGCGCCAACCAGCAGGGCCACGGTGGCCTCGGCAATGGGCGAGGAAAAGCGGTAACGCTCCATCCGTTCCTTGGTGATGGTGGCGGGGCCTGCGACCACGTCGAAACGACCCGCTTCAAGTCCGGGCAGAACCCCGGTCCAGTCAAGGGTGATCCACTCGATCTCGACACCCATGTCTTTGCCGATCTCTGCATAGATCTCGGTATTGAGGCCGGTATGTGTGCCTGCATCAACAAAGTCGAACGGGGCAAAGGCCGTCTCGGTGCCGACCTTGAGCACGCCGGCCGCCATCACGCGTTCGAGCGCGTCCTGAGCCAGTGCCGGGACACCGGAACCGATGACAAAGGCCGCTCCTGCGAGGGCGGCAAGAATGTGCTTGCGCATGAATAATCTCCCTGTGCGCCTCGTGTGAGGCATCGTTGATGGTTTTCTGGACTGTACCGCGTCAGATGGCACAGCGATGCATTTGTGTACACAAATACCCATGAACAGTAAAATCAAGCGCTAATTAATTAGGACAACACTCCAGACCGCCCGTTAATTGTGCATATTTCCAAATCGCAGCGCAACCATCAGGCAGAGATCCGATCAGTTGATCCAATTCGTTTAGCAGTGTAACGATTTCGTCGGCAGATCCAGGCCCCGACTCGCACAGCACTTTTGCCAATGATTGCGGCAAATTCGGGCTTTGACGTCACCCGGCATTGTCTCCTCGCGCGGCGGCGTAGCGATTCACCGGAAAGGACAGACCAAGGTTTTCGCGCAGGGTCGCACCTTCGTATTCATCGCGGAACAGGCCCCGGCGTTGCAGCTCTGGCACCACAAGCCGGGTGAAATCGGCAAGGCTCGACGGCAGGGTCGGGCACATCAGGATGAACCCGTCTGCGGCTTCGGCCTCGAACCACTCCTGCATGTAATCCGCCACCTCGATATACGATCCGGTCAAACCGTTGCCGGTGTGACGTTGTGCATAGTGGGTGATCAGGTCGCGCAGGCTGTGGCCTTGCGAGACAAATTCCTTGACCTCAGCGAACATCGCGACCGATCCCTTGGCCTTGTCCGGCATCCGCTCCATTGGAAAGGGCGCGTCCAGATCCGCGCCGTGCAGGTCGGTTTCAAGAAACTCCTGCAACATCAGAAGCCCCACCTCGGGGTGCATGACGTCCACCATTTCCTGTGCACGAGCCTCGGCTTCGGCGCGGGTCTCACCAACGTTGATGACAATGCCCGGCATGATCTTGAGGTCAGATGGCGCGCGGCCGTATTTGGCCATGCGCGATTTCACATCTGCATAAAACGCCTTATTCTTGTCGATGTTGGACGCCAGTGAAAAAACGATCTCGGCGGTGCGTGCCGCCAATTCCTTGCCACGTTCCGACCCACCGGCCTGCGCAATCACAGGACGCCCCTGCGGCGTGCGCGCAATGTTCAGCGGCCCGCGGACCTGAAAGTGCGGACCAACATGGTCTAGCTGATGCAACTTGTCCTTGTCGTGGTAAATGCCGTTTTCGCGGTCCAGCAGCAGGGCATCATCCTCGAAACTGTCCCAAAGGCCCAGAACCACATCCAGGAATTCCTCTCCCCGGTCGTAGCGGTCGGCGTGCGGGTCCAGCCCCTTGCGATTATAGTTATAGCCGGTCTCGTCATGGTCCGATGTCACCACGTTCCAGCACATCCGCCCGCCCGAAATATGGTCAGCCGACGCATAGAGCCGTGCAATGTTGAAGGGCTCGTAATAACTGGTCGAGGCGGTGGCAACAAAGCCCAGCCGCTGGGTCACCATACTTAGCGCCGTGATGGCGGTAATGGGTTCGAACCGGTTCATCTTGGTCGGCTGACGCGCCAGTGCTTCGGGGTGGCCAACGGCGGCAGCGGGGCTGTCGGCAAAGAACATGAAGTCCAGTTTCGCCGCCTCGGAAATCTGCGCGACCTTGACCATATGGGTGATATCGTTGGCACCGTTTACGTCCGAACCGGGATGCAGCCAGGCGGCGGGATGAAACCCGAAGGTGTAGACAAAGGTTCCAAGCTTGAGCTTGTCGGTGCGCGCCATGTTAGGCCCCATTCTTATGCAAATACTGTCGTGACTATGCTCTGACGTTTTCGGCAGCGAAAGGCATCACGCCTGCGCAGGACGGGGATTTCGGCATCCTGCCCAGTGGATAAGCACAGGCATATGTCAGGGTTCGCCATCGCCGATCTTGCGCATCTCTTCTTCGAACTGGCGGCGCAACCGGCGTCGGGCCAGCGCCGATTGATGGCGCTTGCGCTCGATATCGGTGGTGATGTCCAGCTGCGGCACCTCGGCAGGGCGACCGTCCTCGTCGACCGCGACCATGGTAAAGTAGCACGAATTGGTGTGTCGCCGGGTGCCTTTGCGGATGTCCTCGGCCTCGACCCGGATACCGATCTCCATCGAGGTGCGACCGGCATGGTTTACGCTGGCCCGGAACGAGACGAGTTCGCCGACATTGATCGGCTCTTTGAACACGACCTGATCCACCGACAGCGTGACGGCATATTGCTGCGAAAACCGCGAGGCGCAGGAAAACGCCACCCGGTCCAACAGGTTCAACAGCGCACCACCATGCACCTTGCCACTAAAGTTGGCCATATCAGGCGTCATCAGCACCGTCATTTCAAGCTTGCGAGGATCCATCTGCGTCCCTAAGTCTGGCTGGCGTCTGGCAACCATAGCCAGGACATCGTCCTGCGCAACAGCTTCGTTTTACGTCTTGGCGCGCGCGAGACTTGATGGGCGTTGCGCCACGCAGCGCTTTCATAGGGGACAAGCGCGTTCCAGGTCAGGCACTGCCAATACCAACCCAGTTCAGGCGACGCAAAACCATGGGCCGCAAACCAGACGTAACGACAGCCAGAATTTTGACAGAAACGGCAATTTTTACCGAAGATTTCAACTAGGCCGGTAATTTCGTCCCGTCCAATTCCCCCCGGCTGGCAGTCAATCTGTGCGTCCGCGTTTTGACTGTGGCCATTTTCAGCCCCGAAAGAAGCCAGTTTCAGCCAGACCTTTTACCTATCCCCCTCGACTTTTCTTGCCAGATGACCGAACCCTGAAGGACAAACGCCGCACTGGCAGCCCGGCCCGGTCGGGACTGCCCTGGATCTCTGGGAGGAAACCATGATCAATCTGAAAACCGCATTTCGCGGATGTGCTGTCACGGCTGTGCTGGCAACAGCCCCGCTTGCTGCAAACGCACAGAATTTTGTCAACGTCCTGACGGGCGGCACCTCGGGTGTCTATTACCCGTTGGGCGTCGGACTGGCGAATATCTATGGTGAGAATATCGAGGGTGTGCGCACCCAGGTTCAGTCGACCAAGGCGTCGGTTGAAAACCTGAACCTGCTTCAGGATGGTCGCGGAGAACTGGCCTTTGCGCTGGGCGATTCCGTGGCCTTGGCTTGGGAAGGTAATGCTGACGTCGGATTTCCGGTCAAGCTCGACCGCCTGCGCGGCATCGCAGCAATCTATCCGAACTATATCCAGATCGTGGCCAGCTCCGAAAGCGGCATCACCGATTTTGCCGGCCTCAAAGGGAAGAGCCTGTCCGTGGGTGCGCCTGCTTCGGGAACCGAACTGAACGCACGTGCGATCTTTGGCGCCATGGATATGTCCTATGACGATCTGGGCAAGGTCGAATACCTGCCCTTCGCGGAATCGGTCGAACTGATCAAGAACCGCCAGTTGGATGCGACGCTGCAATCTGCCGGTCTGGGTGTGGCTTCGATCCGCGATCTGGCCTCGTCCCTGCCGCTGAACGTGGTGGCAGTTCCCGCCGACGTGGCTGCAACGCTGGGCGCGCCCTATGTTGCTGCGACCATCCCGGCAGGCACCTATGACGGCCAGACCGCAGACGTGTCGACCGTGGCTGTGTCCAACTTCCTCGTCACGCACGAGGGTGTCACCGATGAAGTTGCATATCAGATGACCAAACTGCTGTTCGAAAACCTCGACACGCTTGAGGCGTCACACAAGGCGGCGGCACAGATCAAACTTGAGAATGCACTGAGCGGCATGCCGATCCCGCTGCATCCCGGAGCCGAGCGGTTCTATCGCGAACAAGGCATGATCAACTGATCAGCCACTAAATCGGGGCCGCGACGTACCATGCGTCGCGGCCCTTTTTCCGCGTTCCGCAGACCGAGGATGCCATGTCAGATACAGCCACTCCACCTGCCCCCAAGGGCGGGCATGATTTCACCTTTGGCGCGGACGCGACCGGACGTGTCCTGTTCTGGATCGCCGTCGTATTTGCCACGTTCCAGATCGCCACGGCCGCGCATTTGATTGACCTGCCCAGTCAGATCACGCGCGCCTTTCACGTCGGATTTCTGACCCTGCTGGCATTCCCTGTTGTGGCTTACGGGCGCAGTGCCGGTCAGGCTGTGCGGACACTGGCCTGGGCCTTTGCGGCGGCGGGTGTCGCGGTCGCGCTGTATCAATGGTGGGAATATCAGCCGCTTATCCTGCGTGCTGGCCGCCCGCTGACGATGGATATCGTGTTCGGCGTCGTGGCGCTGGTCGTGGTCTTTTCCGCCGCCTGGTCGATGATGGGTCCTGCCCTCCCGATCATTGCGGGCGGATTTCTGGCCTACTGCCTGTTTGGCGAATATCTGCCCGCACCGCTGAACCATCGCGGCTATTCTTTTTCGCAGGTCGTGGATCACATGGCCTATGGGACCGAAGGGATTTACGGCATCCCAACGTATGTCTCATCAACCTACATCTTTCTGTTTATCCTGTTCGGCAGTTTTCTGGAACGCGCGGGTATGATCAAGCTGTTCACCGACGTGGCGATGGGTCTGTTCGGCCACCGTCAAGGTGGTGCCGCCAAGGTGGCCGTGGTGTCATCGGGGCTGATGGGTACGATTTCGGGGTCCGGCGTGGCCAATGTCGTCACCACGGGCCAGTTCACTATCCCGTTGATGAAAAAATTCGGCTATCGCGCCGCCTTTGCGGGCGGCGTGGAATCCACGGCGTCGATGGGGGGCCAGATCATGCCACCGGTGATGGGCGCAGTGGCGTTCATCATGGCCGAGACTCTGGACGTACCGTATGTCGAGGTGGTCAAGGCGGCGCTGATCCCGGCGATCCTGTATTTCGCCTCAGCCTTCTGGATGGTGCATCTTGAGGCCGGTCGCTATGGCCTGCGCGGCCTGAACCGGGCCGAGCTTCCATCGGCCGGCGCCGCAATCCGCGAGAACTGGATGCTGCTGGTGCCGCTGGCGGTGCTAATCTACCTGCTGTTTGGCGGCTACACGCCACTCTTTGCCGGGACCATCGGCCTGGGGCTGACCGTCTTGCTGATCCTTGGCGGGTCGGTTGTACTGGGTCTGCCTGCAGGGACGATGCGGGTGATCTTCTGGATGTGCCTCGGGCTGGTGGCGGCAGGTTTCCTGCAATTCGGGATCAATGTGCTGGTCGCGGCGCTGGTTGTTCTGATCGCATGGTGCGCGTTCAGCAAAGGCGGCCGTGAAACGCTAATCCTGTGCCGGGATTCGCTGGCCGAAGGGGCGCGGACCGCCCTGCCCGTCGGTGTCGCCTGTGCACTGGTCGGTGTGATCATCGGCACCATGACCCTGACCGGGGCTGCCAACACCTTTGGTCAGTTCATTGTGTCAGTCGGACAATCGAGCCTGTTTCTAAGCCTCGTTCTGACCATGTTCACCTGCATTCTGCTGGGCATGGGCATCCCGACGATCCCGAACTATATCATCACCTCGTCCATCGCCGGCCCGGCACTGCTGGCCCTGGGTGTGCCGCTGATCGTCAGTCACATGTTTGTCTTCTACTTTGGCATTCTGGCGGATCTGACGCCACCTGTGGCGCTGGCCTGCTTTGCCGCCGCACCAATCGCCAAAGAGAGCGGGCTGAAAATCTCGTTCGAAGCGATCAAGGTCGCCGCGGCCGGCTTTGTCATCCCCTTCATGGCAGTATACACACCGGCGCTGATGCTTCAGGCTGGTGGACCGCTGGCCGACTCCATCGGGTACTGGCCTGCCGTGGCTTACATCGTGGTTAAGGCGGTGCTGTCCATTGGCCTCTGGGGGGCTGCGGTGATCGGCTGGGTTGGTCGCCCGCTTGGCTGGCCGCTGCGCGCACTTGCTGTGGTTGCGGCCTTTACCCTGATCGCGGCGCTGCCAATGACGGACGAGATCGGCTTTGCCCTCGCGGCGGTGGTGATCGGTCTGATTGTTCTGCGCAATCGCAAGGCGGTCGCAGCGTGAACACCTGCCTGGCTGTCGGGGCCATGCTACTACACCTGTCCGGGCCAGAATTTACCCTGGCCTGGACGCATTCGGTCGAAAAGGTCGAATGGCAAGAAAGCTGGTTGATCAGCGATACCCGCCTCACGCTGCAATCCTCGCGGATCAAGGGATCGGGCGCCGGGATGGAGCCTGCACCCGACGCCGTTTTGCGCGATGGCTGGTGGGTGTCCAACAGCACGTTTACTGTGTCGTCGCTGACGCTTGCCGCGTCGGGTAGGACGGTCAGCCCATGGACCCTCTGCGCCGATGGCGCCTGCCACGAGATCGGCGCGCAGGCGCAGGCGCCCATCACGGTGGCCCCCTGCGGTGTCGTGACAGAACAGGCATTGATTTTGTCCAAGCGACTGCCAGACTAGGCCAGTCATGAAAACGCTGATCCGACCCAAATACGTGGCTGTTGTGCTATGCCTGTCGCTACTGTCTGCGACAGTGGCCGGGACTGTGGCGCTTCGCATCGCGCAGGCGCGATTGGCTGAACGGCTGGACCAGTCGCTGATCCTGACCCAGCGCGCCATCGCGGCAGAAATCGACCGCTTTCGCTATTTGCCGCAGGTCGCGGGCCATGACATCCGCATCAGCCGGGTCGTTACCGCGCCTGACACCCCCGCAACGATTGATGCCGCCAACCGCTACCTCGAAACGATAGCGGCGGAATCCGGTGCATCTCAGCTCTATTTACTGGACCAGTCAGGCACCACCATCGCGTCAAGCAACTGGAACGAGGCTGGCAGCTTTGTCGGCTATGATTACAGCTTTCGCCCCTATTTCGGCGATGCGATGCAGACGGGCCTTGGCCGTTTCTACGCCATTGGCGTCACCACCGGGCGTCCGGGGTATTTCATGTCAACGCGCATCGACCTGCCGGACGGGCACCGCGCCGTCATGGTGGTCAAGGTCGAGTTGCTGGAACTGCAACAGGCCTGGCGCAGCACCAACGCGCTGACCGCGCTGGTTGACGCAGATGGCATCGTGTTTCTAAGCGGTCAGGCCGACTGGCTCTATAAACCGCTATATAAGTTGCCCGCGCCCGCGCTCGAACGGATCCAGACCACGCGACGCTACGACGGCATATCGCTGACGGCAGACAACGCCCTGCTTGGCAGCGGCCAGCCTGACCTGTCTGCCCCCGGGCCGTTGCGTCTGGGTGATGATCGGCGGTTGGTGCGCAGCCTGCCGCTGCCGCAGGACGGTTGGATGATCCTGCTGGCCGGTACGCTGACCAATACACTGACCCTCGCCTGGAGCGTGGCGGCATTTTCGGCACTGGCGACGGTCGCGGCGTTTCTGCTGGGTCAGACGCTGATCCAACGGCGGCGACTGATCGGGATGCGGCTGCGGCAGGGGCGTTTGCTGGAGGCGCAGGTTGAACGGCGCACTCGCGAACTGGCACAGGAGGTCGACATCCGCATCGCCGCCGAGGCAGAGTTACGCAACACCCAAGAGGCGCTGATTCACGCCGAAAAAATGGCGGCCCTTGGCCGGATGTCGACCGCCATCGCGCATGAGATCAGCCAACCGCTGGCGGCGATGGAGGCGACACTGGCCGCCGCCGCCCTGCGCGCCCATCACAGCGATGAGGGCACCAGCACCCGTATCGAAACCGCCCGCAAACATATCCGGCGGATGCTGCGCACGATCAAACATCTCAAAAGCTTTGGCCGTCGGGAATCCGGCAGCCTGTCACGCATCCGCATCGACGCTCCGGTGGAAAACGCCATCGACCTTGTGCGGCACCGCGCGCAGGGGATGGGCGTCGAGGTCGTATTTTTCTCGCCGGATGGGGATGCGCCGGATGTCATGGCGGGCATGGTTCGGCTCGAACAGGTGTTTGTCAATCTGCTGCTCAATGCGCTGGATGCCCTGCTGCTGGAAAACGGCAAAACCCGGCCCGGCGGGCAGGTTCAGGTTTCCATGATCAGTGACAGCCAGCATGTGCAGGTCGCGGTAACAGACAACGGATCTGGCATCTCCTCAGACATCCTAGACAAGATTGGAGAGCCATTCTTTAGCAGCAAGCAATCGGGCGATGGTCTGGGCCTTGGCTTGTCGATCTGTCGCACGATCCTTGGGGAATTCGGCGGCACCATGCAGATCACCGCGTCCGATTCGGGCGGCACTCGCGTCACTGTGAGCCTGCCCCGCGCCACCATGCCAAGCGTCGCAGCCGCATGAGCCGCGCGCGGATCTGGGTTGTCGATGACGACAGCGATCACCGCATCGGGCTGTGCGATCTTATGGATGCTGCCGGGTATGATCCCGTCGGGTTTGAAAGCGGCCAGGAAGCGCTGAACGCACTGGGCGGGGACAGGCCGCAAATGATCCTGAGCGATCTGCGGATGCCCGGTCTGGACGGAATTGCCTTTCTTGAGGCCTTGCGCGGCCATGACTGCGACGTGCCCCTGGTGCTGTTGACCGGACATGGGGATGTCGGTCAGGCGGTGCGCGCCATGCAGGGCGGCGCGCAGGATTTTCTGGAAAAGCCTTATGACGCTGACCACCTGTTGACGGTTGTGGCGCGTACCCTGCAATTGTCGCGGCTGGAGGCAGAAAATGCCATACTGCGCCAAAGCCTGCGGATGCAGCATGGCGATCTGTTGGGCACCAGCACCGCGATTACGCTGGTGCGCGAAAAACTGACCCGGATCGGGCCACTGGATGTCGACGTCATCGTGCAGGGTGAAACCGGCACCGGCAAGGATCTGGCGGCGCGCCTGCTCCACCGCTCGGGCCGACGCGGGAATGGCCCGTTTGTGACCGTCAACTGCGCCAGCCTGCCCGAAACCGGAACCGAGGCAGACCTATTTGGCAAACTGCGCGATGACGGCAGCGATGTGACTGGGCGCATCGAACAGGCCGATGGCGGCACGCTGTTTCTTGATCAGATCGACGATCTTCCGCGCGGTCTGCAACCCAAGCTGCTGCGCCTGCTGCAAACCCGCGTGGTCGAACCGGTTGGTGGCGGCGCGCCGCGCGGCGTCGATATTCGCGTCATCGCGGCCTCTGGCACCGATCTGCGCGACCAGATCGCCCTAGGCCAGTTCCGCGAAGATCTGTTTTATCGCTTGGCCGGGGTTGAAATCACCCTGCCCGCCCTGCGCGAAATGCCTGCGGACATTCCCGAACTCTATGCCCATTTCATGCAACAAGCTGCCACGCGCCATGACCTGACGGCGCCGGGCCTGAGTTTTTCCGAACGCAAGGCCTTGCAACGGCACCATTGGCCGGGAAATTGCCACGAACTGCGTCAGGCCGCCCAACGTCAGGTGCTGGGGCTGGGCGGCACGGGGGCGGTCACAGCCATCACCCAGACCGGCACACTGCGCGAAAAGGTCGAACAATTCGAGGCGCTTGAAATTGCGCGAGTGCTGGATCAGTGCCACGGCAACACCGCCGCCGCCGCGGCTCAGCTTGGGATTCCGCGCCGGACTTTGAACGCCAAGATCCAGCGCAGCGGATTGCGGGACAGAGACGCCGGACCAGATTGACCCCGACGACTGCGCCACCTCCTACCACACCTATGGCGACGACGGTTGGACCGCTATCTCACTTTGTGCGGTCAGGGCGACGCCCTTAGCCAGAGGGAATTTCTCCAACGTTTTTAGGCACATGATAGCCTTTTTGCACCGCCTTGCGCTGCAAAAGACGCTGATACCAGGCGCGAACGTTGGGATGGTCGGCCAGATTGACCTGATGCCACTCATAGCGCGACACCCAAGGCCAGCAGGCCATGTCGGCAATCGAATAGTCGGCGCAGATGAATTCCCGCCCCTCTAGTCGCGTGTCCAGCACCTTGTAAAGCCGGGCAACCTCGGCCCGCAACCGGTCTTCGGTATGGGGCGCCTTGCCGGGGTTGTTGCGCAAATAATAATGCGCCTGACCGCACATCGGACCAAGTCCGCTCATTTGCCACATCAGCCATTCCATGACTTCGGCCCGCGCCATTGGATCCGTCGGCAGAAACTTTCCGTATTTTTCAGCGAGGTAGATCAGGATCGCACCGGTTTCCATCACCGATAGCCCGGTATCCTGATCCACGATCACCGGGATCTTGTTGTTCGGACCAATGCTCAGGAACTCAGGGGTGTTCTGTTCGCCCTCTTGGATATTGACCGGATGCACGGCATAGTCGATGCCCAATTCTTCGAGCATGATCGAAATTTTGCGCCCATTGGGGGTGGTCCAGGTATAAAGGTCAATCATCAGGCGTTTCCTTATTGTAGATATTCATGGCCCTATCCGCGCAGTCTGTTTGGCGTTCTCAAAGGCGACGGGATCAAGTGGTCGCCGTGCTGAGACCTTGGGCGGTTGCCCCGGACAACGTTTGGGTCGGTGTCAGCGCCTGTTGATCAACAACCAATTCGATCAGATAGCCACCCGCCGCGCCGCGGGCCCGTTCGAGCGCCGCCGGGAAATCCGCCGTGACGGTCACACGCTCCCCCTTGATACCAAAGGAGGCGGCATAAGCGACAAAATCGGGATTCCACAAATCGGTGGCCATCGTGCGATCCGGGTGGTGGCGCTCTTGATGCATGCGGATTGTGCCCGACATGCCGTTGTTGACCACCAGATAGATCACGTCGGCGCCGTATTTCCGCGCCGTGGCCATTTCCTGCGCGGTCATCAAAAAGCATCGGTCCCCGGCGACACTGATAACGGGTCGTTCCGGTGCGATAATCTTGGCCGCGACAGCAGCGGGCACGGAATAGCCCATCGAACCGCTGGTTGGTGCCAGTTGCGTGCGATACGCGCAATGACGGTGGAACCGGTGCAGCCAAACGGTATAGTTCCCTGCCCCGTTGGTGAATATGGTATCCTGGGGCATCGTGCTGGTGATTTGCGCAATCACCTGGCCCATGTTCAGATCCCCCGGCACGTCGGTTGGCTGCTGAAACGCCTCGTATTCTGCGCGCTGCCCTGCAATCCAATCGGCGCGGCGTGCTTTTCCGTCACCATCGGGAAGCGCGCTCAGCGCCTCGAAAAACGCGGCGGCACCGGACTGGATCGACAATGCCGGGTTGTAGACATGGCCCAGATCCTCGGCCCCTGGATGCACATGCACAAACGCCATCTGCGGATCGGGAATGTCGATCAGAGAATAGCCCTGTGTTGTCATCTCACCCAGCCGGGATCCGACAACGATCAGCAGATCGACCTCTTCGGCAATCCGTTTACGCAGGGTCGGAATCGGCGCAATTCCCAGCACACCAACATAGTTGGGATGTGCGTTGTCGACATAATCCTGGCAGCGGAAACTGGTGACAACCGGCAGGCCCATGCGTTCGGCAAAGTCCATCGCGCGTTGTGCGGTTTCCGCGCTCCATCCCGGACCACCCACCACCATCATCATCGGGTTCTGCGCCTGCGCCAGACGCGCGCCCAGATCGGCAATCGCCGCAGGGGTCGGCGCGGATACCGCATGCTGCGTCGGGGTTAAGTCAGCAACCGCAACCGCGTCGGTCAACATGTCCTCGGGCAGCGCCAGAACCACCGGCCCCGGCCGACCGGAGAGCGCGGTTTTCCATGCACGCGACATGTATTCGGGAATGCGGCTGGCGTCGTCAATCTGCGCCACCCATTTCGCCATCTGCCCGAACACCTGCCGGTAGTCCATCTCTTGAAAGACTTCGCGATCCGCCATGTCGCGCCCAGCCTGACCGATCAGCAAAATCATCGGCGTGGAATCCTGAAACGCAGTATGCACCCAGTTCGAGGCGTTGGTCGCCCCCGGCCCGCGCGTCACAGCACAGATCCCCGGTTTGCCGGTCATCTTGCCATAGGCATCGGCCATATTGGCCGCGCAGCCTTAGTGACGGCACACAACGGTGCGAATGTGATCTGTGTGATCAAAGAGCCCGTCAGCAGATCAAGAAAACTCTCTCCCGGAACGCAAAAGACGGTATCGGCGCCAAGTACCCTGAGCTGATCAGCAAGGATATGCCCGCCCGTGCGAAGCGAAAGGTTGTCAGCCATGATCATGAGTTCCCGTGTTATTTCAGACATTTGCGCTCAGATAATGCGCTGCCATATCAGGAATTCTTTGGCCTCGCTATAAATTACGCGGGCTTTGGACTGGATCGTTTCTTGGCACCAGGGGATGTGGTACGACACTGTCCCCAATCGCATGGCAGTGTGCCGGTTTAATTGCCTTGATCTATGGGCCCTGATGTTGGCGGCGCAATCGCGTGGATAGCAAGGTTACTATGACCATCCAAACAGGTGTCTGCAATGTCGCCCTTGTAATGCGGAGCGCGGCCTTTCGGCGCGGCAAACAGATCGCCGCGCCAAAGGGTCAGACCGCTGACGGCATCAGCATTCGTGGCAACCACAGTGCAATTTCAGGCACCAGCATGATCAGCAGCATGATCAGCAGCATCGGGATCAGAATGATGACCACATCGCGCATCACCTGCACCACGTTCATGCCGCCAATCGACGCGGAAATCAGCAAACACAGCCCGTAAGGTGGTGTCACAAGTCCGAAGGCCAGTGAGATGATTCCGATCACCGCAAACACCACCGGATGGATATCCGCCGCCGCCGCCACCGGCAGCAGAACCGTGCCAAGGATGATGATTGTCGGAATCGCGTCGATGAACAGTCCGAACAGCAGAAACAGCCCGGCGATCACAAGCGATGTTCCGAACATCCCCAGATCATAGCTGGTCAGCATTTCAACAATCAGCCGCGGCACCTTGAAGAATGCCAGTAGCCAGCCGAACGCTGATGCCGTCCCGATCGCAAAGAGCGAGATCGACGCAAAGCGCCCGGTGTCATAAAAGATCTGTCCAAGGTCGCGGATCGAGACAGTGCGATAGACGAACAACCCCAGGATAAGCGCATAACCAGCTGCAATAATTGCGCTTTCTGTCGGGGTAACGATGCCGCCCACAATTCCGCCAATCACCAGAACCGGCGTCAGCAATGCCAGAAACGATCCGCGCAGCGCCTCCCAGAACTCAGCAAATGTCGGGCGCCCGGCGGTGGGATAATCATAGACCTTGGCGTAGCCATAGACCGTGGCCAGCAGCGCGAGGCCAATCATTATTCCAGGGACGGCTCCGGCCAGAAACAACGCGCCGACCGATACCTGCATCACGCCACCCCACACCACCATCAGGATGCTCGGCGGAATGATAACCCCCATGACTGACGAACAGGCGGTGATGGCAATGGCGAACCGGGTATCAAAGCCTTCTTTGACCATGGCCGGGATCAGGATCTTGCCACAGCCGGCCGCGTCAGCGGTCGACGACCCCGAAATACCGGCAAACAACATCGATACGGCGACGTTGACATGGCCCAACCCGCCCGGCATCCAGCCGGTCAACACCCGCGACAGGTCAATCAGCTTGTCGGTGATCTTGCCCGAGTTCATCAGGTTCGCAGCCAGCAGAAAGAACGGCACCGCCAGCAGGATAAAAGAGTTGTACGACTGAAACATCCGGTCCAGCACGATGAACGGCGTCAGCCGCACATCCATCAGAACAATCGGAATCGTCGCCAGCCCCAGCGCAAAGGCCACCGGGATGCGAATGGCAACCAGCACCAGAAAAGAGCCGATCATGACGCTACAAGCGAGCCCCGTTGAAACGATCATTGCGCGGCACTCCCCGGCATACGGTATTCCCTGAAAACTTCGACCAGCCGATAGCCGGAAAAGATGGCCCAGACCGCACCGGCAATCGGTACCGAGACATGCGTCAGCGCCATATTCGCGCTCATCATGACCGAATGCTGAATTGCGCCAAATTTTGTGTATTCAATGCCATACCAGGCAAAAAGCACCCCAAAAAAGCAGATCAACACCAGCACCAGTCCCTTTTGCAACAATATACCCAACCGGCTTTTGGCGTCTGGCAATACGCGCACATCGAAATGTGTGCCGTCCCACACCGCGATCATAGAGCCGATCATGATGACCCAGACAAAGATGAATGTGGCCAGTTCTTCGGTCCACAAATAGACCGGGATCAGACCCGTGTAACGCGCGATCACCTGTGCCCCGACCGGCAGTGCCAGCGCCACCATCAGACCCCCGATCAGTACGCGCAGCCCCAAGCAGAACCGCTCTAGAACAATTCCCAACGTCGCTCCCCCCTTACGGATTATTGCCATCCGGGTCAGTTCCGCAAATGGCAAGACACCCCAGGTTTTTGCCGGGGTGTCCCTGATCGGTTGATTTACTTCGCGCGAATTGCGTCCAAAAGCTCGGTTGCGCCCAGTTCAGCCGCATAGGCGTCCTGCACCGGAATCACCATTTCGAGCAGCTTTTCACGGCCTTCGAACTCGGTGACCATGACCTGACCAGCGTCGATCATTTCCTGCATCTTTTCACCGTCCTGACGGCTTTCCAGCTCGCGACCAAATGCACCAGCCTTGGCTCCGGCCTCTATCACGATGGCTTGAAGGTCCTCGGGCAGCTTGCGGAACGTCTTGCCGCTCATCACCACCGGACGCACTGTAATAGCGTGCTTGGTCAGGGTGATGTTGGGGGCAACTTCGTAGAACTTGAGGTTCTGGATCGAGGCGGCCTCGTTCTCAAATCCGCCGATCACGCCGGTTTGGATGGCATTATAGACCTCGTTATAGGCAATCACCGACGGCGCCGCCTGGATCGACGCGAAAATCTGCGCCTGAATCGGCGCACCCATGACGCGCATCTTGTGGCCGGTCAGCTCGTCGATGTTGTGGATCGGTTCAGCCGAAGCCAGGTTGCGCACGCCACCGCCGGCATAACCGATGATCTTGATGTCAGCCTTTTCGTACAACAAATCTTCGAGCGGCTTAAGCACGTCGCTCGACAGGACTGCGTTCCAGTGATCCAAATCGCGGAACAGGAACGGCATATCCATCAACGGAATCGACGGGGCAAAAACCGCCATATTCGACGGTGCCATGACGGCATAGTCAATCGCAACACCCTGTTGAAGGAAGGTGACAAAATCGCTCTCGTCGCCCAATTCGCCGTTCAGGTGAATTTCGAATTCGATATCGCCCTCATACGCGTCCCCGATCAATTTCTCGAGTTCGCGCAGGGTCTTGGTATAGGCGTGCTCCTCATCAAAAAGGCTGGCACCCCGCAATTGAATCGTGTCGGCCTGAGCGGACTGAGCGGCGACGGCCAGAGTGGCCACCACCGTTGCGCCTTTGAGCAGTGCGCGTGCTGATTGAAGTATTTTCATTTTACTCCTCCCTGTCTTTGTCTGATAAAATTCCTCGCATGCCGATCCCTATGTTTGGGGAATCCTCCTCCCCAAAACCTCACCTGACAGCCGCGAACTCAAAAAGCTTAGCATTCGGAAATGTAGTATACCAGTTCTTTTATTTTTAATTAAACTCAGTATGTTATATCTTATATAGATGATGCTCCTTGAGGACATGGCGATCCCAACGCAGAACGATCACGGGTTTTTGAAGCGCCGATTCCTGGTCAACAGGTAACGCAGCGGAACGCCTTCATACCCCGCACTGAGTATCCGAACCAAATCGAGCACGTTTTCGTGGTCAGAAAGCCAGTGACAGGCTGCCCCGGGCCGGGGGATCAGGTCAAATCGGGTTCAAAATAATCCGAATTGTTTTGCATGATCGCCGCAATGGTATCATCCAGCCGCGACAGATGCAGCGTGCTGACATTCACCGCCGTCTCTGCGTCGCCACGGACAACGGCGCTTGCAATCGCCGTATGATCGTCAAGCAATTGCGGCATCCGATCCTCTCTCGAGAGCCCCAGAACGCAGAGGCGATCAACCTTGGCCTTTTCAGTCGAGATCACGTCAAACGCGAACTCAAGACCCGCAATCTCGCATAGGGTACGGTGAAAACTGTAGTCGAGGGCGCTGAATGCCTTGAAATCGGCCGTCTCCATGGCGGAACTCTGATCATCAAGGCTCCGTTTCAGCGCCTTTGCTCCGGATGTGTCGCACACTGCAGATGCTTGCCGCAGTACAGCCGCTTCGATCGCCGCGCGTACAAAGCGGGACTTTTCAATCTGACGCACCGAAAACCGTCGCACTTCGGTCGCCCTTTTGGGGCGGATCAACAGGAAGCCTATGGCGTCCAGTCGGTTGAACGCATCGCGCACGGGCTGACGTGACACGCCGTATTTCTCGGCGATATCGACTTCGGAAATTTTTTCGCCCGGCATCAGGCGAAGCAACGCGATCTCGGTATAGAGATCATGGAAGATCTTGTTGACCTTCGTTCGCTGAACATCAATCCGGTTCAGACGGGCCATGTCGTTTCCTTTTGCACGTTGGATCGGGTAGCAATTTTTCAGCACTAACGCCACAAAAATACCCGCGATCACGCCGCACGTGCGGACGCCCCCGCATGTCCACATTGCAGGGGCATCCGGCTTGCGACAGAAATTCATCCGCGAGGCGGTTGATACGTTGCGACGCAACCCGTCATACCTGAGATCAGAAACGGCCCCGGCGTGAAGCAAGCCCATTGAACCCGCCTGCAAACGCGCCTATATTGGGCGTGTCTGGCAACAGACTATGAACATAAACGCGCTCGTAATACGCGGATCGGACCCGGGGGCGGTACCCGGCCACTCCACCAATACCCCCGCTCATTTGGCGGCCTTGGGGTGGAAATAGGATCGACGAACGTCTAAAGGGGTTAGCTTTGTTTCGGCGGTCTGCCACCGTTACCGGCGAAAACAGTACAATTGCAAATGACAATCGTGCTCCGATGGCTCTTGCCGCGTAAGCGGTCGGAAATATCGAAACTTAAGCCCTTGCGCCTAGCAGCGTAAGGCGGGGTTCGCAGGCACCTGGCAACAGAAGCCTGCACAACGCCAAACCCGTGAGGGATTCATGTCGTGAATCCAGGATGGCGGCTACGCGACATCAGCGGCCATTGAACTATAGGGCCTCCCTACAACGAAGCGCTCAGGCGCCGCAGACCCCTGACGATCCATTGACCGGAAGGATATCGCGACGCGCTGTCCCGAGAGACTGGTATGACCCAGAAATGATCTGGGATTTGCGCCATCAGGCAAGCGCGGTCGGAAGCAGACCTACAGTGAGGCAGCTCTTCAGACATACCGGACAATAAAAATGTTGTTCGGCACGGCGCTACGTCAGGCCACGAGCTTCGTCGAGAACCTGCTGCAGGTGGTCGGCCTGGACTGAGCTCCCCCCCAGTCGTGGACTTGTCCCGATTTAGTTCCGGTCTCTTTCGAGCGATATTCGCAATGAAGGAGACACAAATTGGCACCAAGATACAGCGACGAGTTCAGACGTGATGCGGTTCGCATTGCAACAAGCAGTGGACTGACGCGACCTCAGATTGCGTCTGATTTAGGGGTTGGTGTTTCGACACTGAACAAGTGGGTTCAACACCATCAGAATGATGACCTGATGTCCGGCCCGCATGAGGATGTGGAGAAGGAGAACGCCCGCCTTCGCAAAGAGAACCGGCTACTCCGCGAGGAGAGGGAAGTGTTAAAGAAGGCGACGATCTTCTTCGCAGGCCAAAAGGCGTGAGGTTTGCCTTTATCGACACCTGGAAGAAGATCTGGCCCATTGAGTTTCTATGCCGCGTTTTGCGGGTAACTTCCCGTGGGTTTCGCGCCTGGAAGATCCGCCCTATCAGCCGAAGCCAGCGAGATGACATGGTGCTGTTGGCCCATATCAGAGAACAACACCGCCTTAGCCTGCAAAGCTACGGCCGACCTCGCATGACGGAGGAACTGCGCGATCTCGGTCTTGTTGTCGGGCACCGCCGGGTAGGCCGGTTGATGCGTGAGAACGCGATCAAGGTTATTCGAACCCGTAAACATAAAGTCACGACTAACAGCAATCACGCCTTCAATGTCGCCCCCAACTTTCTTGATCAGGACTTCTCTGCTGATGGCCCAAACCAAAAATGGGCAGGGGACATTTCCTACATCTGGACGAGCGAGGGATGGCTGTATTTGGCAGTGATCATCGATCTTTACTCCCGCCGGGTCATTGGCTGGGCGGTCAGTAACCGGATGAAGCGGGACCTGGCCATCAAGGCATTAGACATGGCAGTAGGGCTGCGAAAGCCACCCAAAGGCTGTATCCATCATACGGATCGTGGCTCTCAATACTGTTCAGGTGACTATCAGAAAAGTCTGAAGCAGCATGGATTTCTGGTCTCAATGAGCGGCAAGGGAAATTGTTATGACAATTCCATGGTCGAGACCTTCTTCAAATCTCTGAAAGCCGAACTGATCTGGCGTCAGAAATGGGCGACCCGCAGACAAGCAGAAGGAGCAATATTCCAATACATCAATGGGTTCTACAACCCGCGAAGACGGCATTCATCCCTTGGCGGGAAAAGTCCCTTGGCTTTCGAGAGACGGCCTCCTAACATGAGCTGAGAGACCGGAACTTTTGCGTGGCAAGTCCAGACAAGCCTGAGGGCCCTTTTGTTCCTGTTGTTCGAGGGCCTGTCACGGGCGCAGCGCGCGATCAACGCCTTCACCGTCCGATCAATAGCACTGCAAATCGCCGCGTAGGTGTTGTTCAACGTCGACTAAATAACCTTTGCCCTGGAAACCAAAACGACGCCTCCGGAGAGGCGTCGCGTTGCAGTTTTCTGAGCAAGAGCGCGCGGTAGCGCTCAATTTGGGAATGGCCGCTCAGTTGGTGATGATCTCGGGCCCCATGATACTGGTCGGCAGGAATGTCGACAGCCACGGGATGTAGGTCACCATAATCAGGAACACGAACAGCACCGCCAGGAACGGCAGCGCCGCCTTGACGACCCGCATCATCGACATGCCCGCCACGCCCGAGGTCACAAACAGGTTAAGCCCCACCGGCGGCGTGATCATCCCGATCTCCATGTTCACCACCATGATGATGCCCAAATGGATCGGATCAATGCCCAGCTGAATCGCAATCGGAAACACCAGCGGTGCAACAATCACGATCAGCCCCGACGGCTCCATGAACTGACCACCAATCAGCAGGATCACGTTGACGATCACCAGGAACATGATTGGTCCAAATCCCGCGTCGAGCATCGCGCCAGCTATATGTTGTGGGATTTGCTCGTCCGTCAGCACGTGCTTCAGCAGCAGCGCGTTGGCGATGATGAACATCAGTGTGATGGTCAGCTTGCCGCCCTCGAACAGCGTCGCCTGCGTATCGCGGTGAAAGAAGGCAGTGATCAGGGCAACCGGTTTACGATAGAGCGGCAGCGGGCGCCCCCCTTCCTTGGTTGCGGCCAGCGGGCCCATGTCGCGGTAGATAAAACACGCCACGATAAAGGCATAGACTGCGGCCACTGCGGCGGCTTCGGTTGGGGTGAATGCCCCACCCTTCCAATAGATCAGGCTGCCACCGTCGAACCGGATCCAGGGGTGCCCATAGATGCCGCCCATGATGATGAAGATCAGCAACAGACCCCAGACCGCATCACGGAACGAATCCGCGACTTCGCCCCAGCCCTTCCATTCGCCCTTTGGCATATTCTTGACCCGCGCGATCACATAGATTGTGACCATCAGCATCACGCCGGCCAGAATGCCGGGAATGACGCCCGCCAGGAACATACGCCCCACAGACACGTCAGTGGCCGAGGCATAGACCACCATAACGATCGACGGCGGAATCAGAATGCCCAGCGTACCCGCGTTACAGATCACACCAGCGGCGAAATCCTTAGTATACCCAACCTGCCGCATCGCCGCGATGACGATAGAGCCGATGGCGACCACCGTGGCAGGCGATGATCCAGAAAGTGCTGCGAACATCATGCAGGCCAGAACGCCGGCAATAGCCAGACCACCCTGCAGGTGCCCGACACAGGCGATGGCAAAGCGGATGATCCGTTTCGCCACGCCCCCGGTCGACATGAACGACGACGCAAGAACAAAGAACGGAATCGCCAGCAGCGTGTAATGCCCGGCCATGGCCAGATACAGCGACTGTGCCACCGAGGCCAGCGAGGTGTCGGAAAATGCCAGCTGGAAAAAGATCGAGCTGATCCCCAGCGCCACCGCAATCGGCACGCCGATCAGCAATAGCCCGACAATCATGACAAAAAGCAGAAGAACTTCCATGCGATCAATCTCCGCGATTCAGGGCTGCGACGTCGTCGACGGCATCTTCGGCTTCGTGGCTGACGATCAGGCTCTCGCTCTCGCCGGTCCAGACGCGGCGCACGGCCTGACAGATCCGAAACAGGATCAGCACAGCGGCCACCGGCAGGATGGTATAGGGCACCACGCGCGGCAGCTTGGAATACCGTTCGCCGTAGTTGATCCAGTCCTCAAGAAACCGCAGCCATTCGGGCATCGGGATCTGGTCGGTCTCAAAGAACGATCGCCCGCGCGCCGCAGTGTCCAGCCCGGTGGGGAACCAATGGCCCGACGTAGGTGGTAAATCGGCAAACGGCGCCCACTGATCCCAGGCCCCTTTGCACAGCAACAGCGCGTAAAAGATGCATATTGCGCCGGCAATCAGCGCGACCACCTTGCGCGGGACTGGCGGCAACAGGTTGGTGACGGCGTCGACCCCCAGATGCGCGGTGATTTTAAAGGCATAGGCCACACCGAACAGCACCAGCCAGCTAAAGAGCACCAGAACCACTTCGAGGCTCCAGATGATGCTGGCGTTGAAGGCGTAGCGTAAAATGACGTTGGCAAAGGTCAGCATGGTCATCAGGCCAAGCATGACGGCGATTGCCGTCTCCTCGAACCCGTGGACCATGCGACCAACTGGGCCTTTGGGCGCGTATTTGCCGCTCATGATGTCCCCTCCCGATACGATTGACGCGGCCCGTTAACGGGCCGCGTCCTATAAATCGTTACAGCAATCAGTTGGCTGCGTTGATCTCTTGTGCTGCGGCGATGTTTTCGGCGCCGACTTCTTCTTCGAACTCAGTCCAGACCGGCTTCATCACGTCGACCCATGCCTGACGCTGCTCAGCGGTCAGCTCGCGGATGATGCCGCCAGCGTCCACGATCGACTGCTTCGCTTCCAGATCGACCTTGCCCACCTCGGCGTTACGTTCGGTCGTCACCTCATCAAGGATGGTCAGGAACTGCTCGCGGACATCGGCATCCATGCTGTCGAGCCAGTCAACCGACGCCACCACCAGATAGTCGATGATGCCATGGTTGGTTTCGGTGATACCGTCCTGCACCTCAAAGAACTTTTGACCATAGATATTGGACCAGGTGTTTTCCTGACCATCAACAACACCGGTCTGAAGCGCGCCATACACCTCGGCAAAGGCCATCGGCTGCGGGCTTGCACCCAGCGCATTCATCTGCGCGACCAGCACGTCAGAGGGCTGCACCCGGAACTTGAGGCCCGCAGCATCCGACGGTTCCAGAAGCGGCTTGTTGGCCGAAATCTGTTTCATCCCATTGTGCCAGAAACCCAGCCCCTGAAGGCCGCGACGCTGCATCGCGTCCAGCATGGACTGACCGGTGTCAGAGGCCTGGAATGCATCAACGGCGTTGATGTTCTTGAACATGAATGGCAGATCGAACAGGCGGTAGGATTTGGTGATGGATTCGAACAGCGACAGCGACGGAGCCGCCAGTTGCACGTCGCCGCGCAGCATCGCCTCGATCACCTGCTCGTCTGTGTAGAGCGTGGAGTTCGGGAACACCTCCATGCAGGCAGAGCCGTTCATCTCATCGTTGACGCGCTGCTGAAGCAGGCTGGCGGCAAGGCCTTTGGGATGTTTGTCGGTGTTGGTGACATGGCTGAACTTGATGACCATTTCGCCGTCTTCGCAAGAAGCGGTAGCAGTCTGAGCCGTGGCGCCAAGCGCAATCACAGCCGCGGTCATGAGAAACTTTTTCATGGGTGTCCTCCCGGAACATTTTGGGTATGGCCAAGACGCCCCTCCCTGAGCGCCTCTGTCGCGCAGCAAAGCCTTTGTTCCGAATCGGCGCAAGCGGTAGTATGCCGTGTCGAGGTTGCAGGATTTTTGGCAAACTAATCAGTTAGTTGACGCGCATATCGACCTACTCGCCCTCCGCCGCGATGCAGCATTGTGCGGATTTCCGCACAGGCAATCCTGCTTGCCGTGCGAGTTTCCGCACAACATGCGACTCATCCGGCGGCGCCGCGTGGGTTGCCCTGCCCGAATCCCCGTCCGCGCGTGCGCATCATGTCATTGTTGCGCTGACCCGCACTTAGCGCCACTCTGCCGCCATGAGCAGTCAAGACAAGGGCCGACAGCCCACCTACCCCGGCGGCATACAGGCCGTGTTGTCCCAGATGGAGGGGCGGCGCGACGCGTTTTCCTATGCCCCCGGCGAGGGCCTGCCGCCGCCGAACATCGTACTGGAACCGCTGGCGCAGGCATGTGTCACCGATCCCCGCCACGACCCAGAGGAACAAGAACCTGCCCGATCGTCCTATGCCCGCAAACGCCGGGTGCTGCGTCAGGAATTTGCCGGTGCAAGCGAGCTTTGCTGCCTGAACGGCCTGCTGATTGCGCATCTGCGCAAACGCGAAGTGCCAGACCACGCTGCACCGCTATTTCTCCGACTCTGGACCGAACAAGCACCGCATTTGCTGGCCCATCTCAATCCCCGCTGGCTGGTGTCTTCGATCACGACGTTTGGCGATCACGGAGCGACCCCAGTTCAGCGCAGTGTCGGACTGGCGCTGTCCGTGCTGTTTGGCACCATGAAGCTCTATGAAACCGAGCGGCTCTATTCCGGTCTGCCACCCGAGCGCGCCTTTGCGCTGGATGCAAAAGTCAAAGCCACGCTGGCAACCGAAATGGACGCCTATGCGATCACCGCCGGCGGGCTGGACGTCAACATGCTGGGGCGTCTGTGGCAAGAGGCCCAGGGCGATGCAGTTATTGCCCCGCTGGCGCATCACCTGCTTGACTTGCTGATCCATGATGACCGCACTCTGTTCCGCCGTCTGATGACCATGCGCAAACGCAAACTGCGCCAAGAGGCGAGCAAGCCAATCAAACGTGGCAAACAGGTGAATATGGCCCCCGTCCCGACAGGTGCTCCCCCCGTGATCGCGCAAAATCTGCGTTGGGGGCTTGTCAGCACCATCAAGGCGCCGTTGCCTCAGATCGCCCGGTTCGCGGCACATCACCTCGACCTTGGGGCGGCGGCGCTGCATCTGTATCTGGATGTTCCGGATGTCGGGGCGGCTGACTGGCTGTCGCGCCATCCCCGTATCCATGTCACGCAATGCGATGCTGCCTACTGGCACGACGCGGGCAAACCCCGGATGGAGGCACATCAGTTACGCCAGGCCTTTAACGCGACGCGAACATTGCGCGCGGCTTCAGACGATCTGGACTGGCTGGGACATACCGACGTCGATGAGTACCTGCTGACGGATGCGCCGATCTGCGACGCGCTTGCCCAGATCGACCCCGACGTCGCTGTTGCCCGCCTGCGCCCGGCCGAAGCGCTGGCCACCGATTCCAACCTCCAGCCGCAGCATTTCAAACTGACGCACAAGGGCGGTGGTGTTCCCAAGGCCACGTTACAGGATATCTACCCGACCTTTGGGCTGCACCTGTATGGTGGATTTCTCAGCCATACCTCGGGCAAGGTATTTGCCCGCACCGGCATCCCCGACACCCGCCTAGGCATTCACACGCTAAAATACAAAGGCGAAGAGGCCAGCAATGCCGCCCCCCTGCCCGACGTGTTTCTGGGACATTTCCATGCGCCCAACTGGGATCACTTCCGTCATCATTTCGATTTTCGCCGCCGCCACGGATCGTACCGGCCACGCACCGACAAGGGCGCGCTGGATCTCTCCGACATCATCGCGTATCTCGCCGAAACTGAAGGCGAAGATGGGCTGCGCGCCCTCTTTGACGAGGTGGCGCAGGACAGTGCGGAATTGCGCGCGCGTCTTGCGGCGCATGGCATGCTGGTGACGCACCCGCTTGATCCCGATGCAGCAGTCTTGCGGGTCTTCGGAGAATTGCCGTGACCCGCAATGTCGGAACCACATGGGGCATCGTATCAACCATCCGGGCGCCGCTGCCTGATATTCTGGACTTTGTCGCCTGGCACCTCGATCAGGGCGCAGCGCAGTTTTATCTTTATATCGACGACGATGTTCCCGAAACCCTGTCGGTGCTCAATGCGCATCCGGCGATTCGCGCGCGGCACACCGACGCCGCCTGGTGGGCCAAACGCAAGGGGCGGCCTGAGAAACACCAGACGCGCCAGTCTCTGAACGCACGCCACGCCAACAACCGCCGCGCCGAGGTGGACTGGCTGGCCCATATCGACGTTGACGAATTTCTGCTGCCCGAAACCCCCATTGCCGCCCAGCTGGGCGCCCTGTCCGACACAGCACTCTGCGCCCGTGTCCGCCCGATCGAGGCGCTGGCCCCGGTCGATAACACCGGCGCGACGGTGTTCAAGGCCTTTCTGCTGGATCAGCAGGCGCGCCAAACTGCATCAATCGCATGTTTCCCGACCTGGGGTGCGCAACTGCCGGGGGGGTTTCTCAGCCATGTCGCAGGCAAACTGTTCTTTCGCACTGGACTGAAAGGATTGCAGATCCGAATTCACAACGTGAACCTGAACGACGTCACCAACCCTGGCCAGGCCGCACTGCCCGGAATCGAATTGGGGCATATGCACGCCAAAAGCTGGGACGATTTTCTCACTGCCTACCGCTTTCGCCTCGCCCGTGGGTCGTATCGGGCCGATCTGAAACCGCAATCGCGCGTCGACGGCGCGCTCAACCTGCACGACCTGTTTGTCAGGATCGAGGCGACCGGAGGTGAAGCAGCGCTGCGGGCCTTTTATGATGAGACCTGCACCGCCAACCCAGCACTTTGCGCCCGGTTGCAGGCGTATGGCCTGCTGCGGCGGCACCGGCTTGACCTCGCCGCGCGGCGGGCGCGGCATTTTCCGGGTCATTGATCCTCCGCGATCCTCGACCGTATCAGATGCGCAAAACCGTCGAGTAACAGCACGAAACCGCGCAGAAATCGGCGTCAAACCCCGAATCCCCGCCGCAACAGGCATCAAATCGGCCAGAATGACGCGCCATTGGGGGCAAAACCCGCCCCACATTGACCCTTGACCGGTATTTCTGTACAAGCCGCGCGTGGGTCACAGATGTGGATATCACAAGGCCGGACGGGCCTGACCCTCAATCAGATGTACGGGCCAGAATGTGTCCGTAAAAACCGGATACACATGACAAAATTCTCTGACCTGAACCTCAATCCCAAGGTTTTGAAAGCCATCGAAGAGGCTGGCTACGAAACCCCCACCCCGATCCAGGCCGGCGCGATTCCCCCGGCGCTCGAAGGGCGCGACGTTTTGGGCATCGCCCAGACCGGCACCGGAAAGACAGCGGGCTTTGTCCTGCCGATGATCACCATGCTGGCGCGTGGCCGTGCCCGCGCGCGGATGCCGCGCAGCCTCGTGCTCTGTCCGACCCGGGAACTCGCCGCGCAGGTCGCAGAGAACTTTGACACCTACGCCAAACACGTCAAACTGACCAAAGCGCTGCTGATCGGCGGCGTATCGTTCAAAGAGCAGGATCTGCTGATCGACAAAGGTGTGGACGTGCTGATCGCGACACCCGGTCGCCTGCTGGACCACTTTGAACGCGGCAAACTGATCCTGTCAGACGTCAAGGTTATGGTGGTAGACGAGGCCGACCGGATGCTAGATATGGGGTTCATCCCCGATATCGAAAAGATATTTGGCCTGACGCCGTTTACCCGCCAGACGCTGTTCTTTAGCGCCACAATGGCGTCCGAGATCGAGCGGATCACCAACACCTTCCTGTCCAATCCCGCCCGGATCGAAGTGGCCCGCCAGGCCACCGCGTCTGAGACAATCGAACAGGGCGTGGTGGTTTTCCGCGCCTCACGTCGTGACCGCGAGGGATCGGAAAAGCGGCAGGTTCTACGCATGATGATTGACGCCGAAGGCGATAAATGCACCAACGCGATCATCTTCTGCAACCGCAAGATGGATGTGGACACAGTTGCCAAGTCGTTGAAAAAATATGGCTATGATGCTGCACCGATCCATGGCGATCTGGATCAGTCGCAGCGCACCCGAACGCTGGACGGATTTCGCAATGGTGAGTTGCGCTTCCTTGTTGCTTCGGATGTTGCAGCACGTGGTCTTGACGTGCCCGCGGTGAGCCATGTGTTCAACTTCGACGTACCGAGCCATGCCGAAGATTACGTCCACCGCATCGGTCGTACCGGACGGGCCGGACGGTCGGGCAAGGCGATGATGATCTGCGCCGCCAAAGACGAGAAGAACCTCGAAGCCATCGAAAAGCTGATCCAACGCGAAATCCCGCGCCTGGAAAACCCGATGGGCACGATCACCGCATCGGCCGAGGATACAGTAGCCCCGCGCGAGGAAAAGAAACCGTCGCGCAGCCGCAACCGGATTCGCCGGTCCGGCCCCGCCCAGGATGAAGTGAAAGAAGCGCCGAGCGAGACCGCTCCGGTCCAGGCTTCGGCTGAAGAGGTCAAAGCGACAGACCCGGTGCAGCAGCCAACCGTCCGCGAAACCGATGATCAGCGCGATCCTGCGCCGCGCGGCCGTGACAATTATCGCAGCGGCACGCAACAGCGCGGTCGCGGCTCTGACAACAGCAAAATTCTGGGCATGGGCGACCACATGCCGAGCTTTATCGCACTGAGCTTTGACGAGCGGCGCACGAGCTGAATTCGCCGCCTTCCATATAGCGAAGGTTAGACAGATAAAAACGGGCGCACCCAACTGGATGCGCCCGTTATCATTTCTGCCGGACTATTCCATCCAGCCCCGGTCATAGACGGTTGCGATCAACTCAGACGGCTGACCACAATTGTGACTTCCGGTTTCTTGCCGATCTCGCTCTGCGAGGATTGGCGCGCCACGCGCTTTAGCCCCTCTTCGAGCTTGTCATCGTCTCGCAAAATCTTGTCGCCCGAACGTCCCATAAACTGGCTCAGATCCTCTTCGAGCACATCAACCAGCGGCACGTGACTGCGCCCCTTTTCCGGCAGGCCCATCGTCTCACACCAAGGTTCCCCCAGCGGTTTATCGTTTTCGTCCATGATCACCGTGATGATCACGTGGCCGTTCAGCGCCATGCGGATACGATCACGCACCACGCCGTCAAGCGCACCGATCTTGACCGAACCATCTACATAGGTACGGCCGGTTTCGATGTAGTCGACCACCGTCGGTGTGTTGCCCGACAGGTCGATCATCATGCCGTTGACCGCCAGAACGCCTTTGCGGCCTTTGCCCTGCGCCAATTTCACATGTTCGCGCAGATGGCGGTGTTCGCCGTGCATCGGCACCACAATTTGCGGCGCAACGATATCCTGCAGCCGCGCCAGATCCGGACCGTTGGCGTGGCCCGACACATGATACAAGCCCGAGCTGTCATCAACGACATCCACCCCCAGTTCGGAAAACTGGTTCATGATGCGGATCACACCTTTTTCATTGCCCGGAATGGTCTTGGAACTAAAGAGAAAGGTATCCCCCTCTTTCATCACCAGCCCCTGATACTTTCCGCGTGCCAGTTGCGCCGACGCCGCGCGCCGTTCACCCTGTGACCCGGTGACCAGCAGCATCAGATTTTCGCGCGGAATCGACGACGCCTCTTCGGGCGGCACCACAGGCGGAAATCCCTTAAGCACGCCGGTTTCGGTCGCTGCCTCGATCATGCGGCGCATGGCACGGCCCAGCAGCACGATCGACCGCCCTGCCCGCGACCCCGCCTCGGCCAGCGTCTTGACCCGTGCGACATTGCTGGCAAAGGTGGTCGCCACGACCATGCCTTTCGCCTCACCCACCAGCCGCTCAATCTCGGGGCCGACTGTTGCCTCGGAACGACCCGCGTGCTGAGAAAAGATATTGGTGGAATCGCATATCAGCGCTTTGACACCATCCTTTGAGACATCGGCCCAGGCGGCGGGATCGAAGGGTTCGCCCACCAGCGGCGTTTCGTCCAGCTTGAAATCGCCCGTATGCAACAGCCGCCCCTGCGGCGTGTCGATCACCAAAGCCGAGCTCTCGGGAATCGAATGCGACATCGGTAAAAAACCGACACTGAACGGCCCGGCCTGAGTTGTCTCAGGCCAGGGGGTAACCACCTTGACCGTTTGTTCGGAATGGCCATGCTCGGCCATCTTGTGCCGTGCAATATTGGCGGTAAAGGCACGGGCATAGATTGGTGCACCCAATTGTTCCCAGAAATGCCCGATCGCGCCGACGTGATCCTCGTGCGCGTGAGTAATAAAAATCGCCTCAAGCCGGTCACGGCGTTCCTTGAGCCAGCTGATGTCGGGCAGGATCAGATCGACCCCGGGTGTGCCGTCCATATCCGGAAAGGTGACACCCAGATCAACCAAGATCAGCCGTTCCTGATCCGGCTTGCCATAGCCATAGACATAGGCGTTCATACCGATTTCGCCTGCCCCTCCGAGGGGCAGGTAGATAATGCGTTCGCTGCTCATATTTTGTCAGTCCTCAGTTCTGTTATATTGATGAATCACGGTCAGCCCGTGCATGGTCAGATCCTCGACCAAATGGTCGAACAGATCCTCGGTCTGCTGGAATAAAGGCGCCAGCCCGCCTGTCGCGATGATCTTCATGGGCCGCTCACGTTCGGCCTTGATGCGCGCACAAATCTCTCGCACCAGCCCGATGTAGCCCCAGAAAATCCCTGATTGCATGCAAGCCACGGTGTTTGTTCCCACCACGGACTGCGGTTTCGAAATGTCTACATGCGGCAGTGCCGCCGCTGCTTGATGCAGCGCCTGAAGGCTCAGGTTCACGCCGGGTGCTATCACGCCGCCAACATAGGCGCCATCACTGTCCACCACATCAAAGGTCGTCGCAGTGCCGAAATCCACCACGATCAGATCGCCGCCGAACAAGTCAAACCCCGCCACCGTATTTACCAGCCGGTCCGGCCCGACCTGGGTGCCCGCATCGACGCGGACCGCCACCGGCAACAGGCACTCCGGCTTGCCCACCACGATGGGCCGGGTGTTAAAGTAACGATCAGCCAGAACCCGCAGGTTGAACACCACACGTGGCACCGTCGACGACACGATCACATCGGTGATATTCGCGTCGATGTTCTGAAACCGCATCAACGTACTCAGCCAGACGTAATACTGATCCGCCGTCCGTTGATGTTCAGTCGAGGTACGCCAGGTCGCAACAAAGCCAGTCCCGTCCCAGATGGAAAAAACCGTATTCGTGTTGCCGCAATCAATCGCCAGAAGCATCCCCGGCCCCCTGTTCAGAAAAAAACATCTGCCGCTGCGATCCGTTCGCGACCCTGCGCCGTCACCAGCACCAGATGACCCTGCGCGTCGACGGTTTCGAACGTGCCGGTTGTCTCGCGTGTGCCAGTTCGGGCCGTGATGATTTCACCCAATCTTGCAGCACGTAACAGCCACGCCTGCCGGATCGGCGCAAAACCCTGCGTGCGAAACATCGTCTCGACCCGCGCATAGGCCGTCGCAAGCAGATCGAGGAACGCCTCGGGATCAATCGCCACGCCTGTGGCAGACATCAGAGAAACCGGTCGTATCGCTCCGGGTTCGACCTCATCCTCGGACGGGGCTACTTCCAGGTTCACACCGATACCAATCGCCAGATGGCTGACCCCTTGGCGCTGACCCAGACTCTCCAGCAAAATGCCCGCTACCTTGCCACCGTTCAGCAAAACATCGTTGGGCCATTTCAAACTCAGCCCATCGGTCCGGCCCGTGGTCATCACCAGCGCCTCGTGCAGCGCAAGCGACGCCACAAAGGACCGCAACGCCACAACCTCGGCCGTCTCGACGGGGCGTAGCACCAGTGTTGCTGCAAAATTACCCTTTGCCATCGACCATGGACGCCCACGTCGACCACGCGCCGCCGTCTGATGTCGTGCAAGTATCCACGCAGGCCCTGCCAAAGTGTCCGCGATCCGTGACGCTTCGGCATTGGTGCTATCCACCTGAGCCAACACACGACGTTCGTAGCCCTCGGGCCAACTCACAGCACCACCTGCTTCTTCTCTTCTAAAATACGCAAAACACAGACTGCCCGCTCAAACCAAAGCGACGCACCCCAAGGCGCGCCGCTTTGGATTGGCTCTGACTGAATTCGATCAGTTGACAAGCGTTACTGCCGCTGATGCCGCGGCACCCTCTATCCCAAACAGGTTCACAACGCCGATCACCATGATCGCTGCCGACGCCACAAGGAACCCAAAGAGCACCGGCGATCCGCCGACATCCAAACCCTCTTCACTTTCGTCACCGAAATACATGTAGAAGACCATCCGCAAATAATAGAATGCGCCGATCACGCTCGCTACAACACCGGCCACCGCCAGCCAGCCCAGTCCCGCATCATACGCGGCGCGCAACACATATAGCTTGCCAAAGAAGCCAACCAGCGGCGGCACCCCGGCCAGGCTGAACAACAGCACCAGCATCGCCAACGCGCGCGCAGGCTCTTTTTTGGAATACATGTTGAGCGCCATAATATCCGTCACCGGCGCACCGTCCCGCTCCATCGACAGGATAAAAGCAAAGGTTCCGACGTTCATCGTCACATAGATCGCCATGTAGATCAGCATCGCTTGCACACCCAGCGCCGTACCCGCTGCCAGGCCCATCAGGGCAAAGCCCATATGCGAGATCGACGAATAGGCCATCAGACGTTTGATATTACGCTGACCAATCGCGGCCACCGCCCCCAGGTACATCGAAAGCACCGACAGCAGCGCGATTACCTGCTGCCAATCCCCCACTGCACCACCAAAGGCATCGTGCAGCATCCGCGCGAACAGACCCATCGCGGCCATCTTGGGCGCCGTCGCAAAAAATGCGGTGATCGGAGTTGGAGCGCCCTCATAGACGTCCGGGGTCCACATGTGAAACGGCACCGCTGATACCTTGAAAGCCAGACCAGCGATCATCATCACAAGGCCGAACAGCAGGCCCAGCGACACGTCGCCATCTGCAACCGTCTGAATGATCCCCGAGAACAGCGTCGTTCCGGCAAAGCCATAAGTCAGTGACGCACCATAAAGCAGAAGACCCGAGCTGAGCGCGCCAAGCACAAAATACTTCAGACCGGCTTCGGTCGATTTTGCTGAATCACGGCGCAGCGACGCAACGACATAAAGCGCCAGAGATTGTAGTTCCAGCCCCATATAAAGCGACATCAGATCGCCCGCGGACACCATCATCATCATGCCGACGACGCTCAGCACCACCAGAACCGGATATTCGAACCGAAGCAGCCCGCGCCGGGTCATATATTCGACGCTCATCAGCAAGACCGCAGCCGCCGAGACCAAAATCACGATTTTCGCAAACCGGGAAAAGGCATCGTCGATAAACATGCCGCCAAAGGCCACCTGCGTGCCCTCGCCGCTGCTGCCGATCAACACCGCGATGAGCACAAAAAGCCCCGCCGTGCCCCAGACCAATGCCGGGGCCAGCTTGTCCTTTTCGGTATAGACCGCCCCCACCAGAGCCAGCATGGCACACACGGCCAGCACAATTTCTGGCAGGATTATCGTCAGATCAGCCTGGATCATCGTTCCGTCCCTCAGTTCTCGGCCACTTGCCGCGCGTCAGCCGCGTCGGCCAGTGCCGTATCGTATTGTGCCACCAGTGCTTCGACCGACGGGCCGATGCGGTCAAGGATTGGTGCCGGATAAACCCCCATCCACAGCGTCATCACCACCAGCGGCGCAAAAATCGCCTTTTCGCGCCGGGTCATGTCTTTGATGGTTTTTAGGCTTTCCTTGATCAGATCGCCCATCACCACCCGACGATACAGCCACAGCGCATAGGCCGCCGACAGGATCACGCCGCTGGTCGCAACCGCAGCAACCCAGGTGTTGGTCTGGAAAATGCCCATGAGCGTCAGGAATTCACCAACGAAACCAGATGTCCCCGGCAGGCCGACATTGGCCATGGTGAAGAACATAAAGATCATCGCATAGGCCGGCATCCGGTTCACCAGACCACCATAGGCGTCAATCTCGCGGGTGTGCATCCGGTCGTAGATCACGCCCACGCACAGGAACAGAGCGCCAGAGATAAAGCCGTGGCTGATCATCTGAAAGATCGCCCCATCAATACCCTGCTGGTTGCCGGCAAAGATCCCCATGGTGACATACCCCATATGGGCAACGGAGCTGTAGGCGATCAGCTTTTTCATATCCTCCTGCACCAGCGCGACGAGGCTGGTGTAGACAATCGCGATCGCACTCATCCACAAGACCAGCGGCGTCATTACCTCGGCGCCAATCGGGAACATCGGCAGACTGAACCGCAGGAAACCATAGCCCCCCATCTTGAGCAGGATCGCTGCCAGTACCACCGACCCTGCGGTCGGCGCCTGCACATGCGCGTCCGGCAGCCAGGTATGGACTGGCCACATCGGCATCTTGACCGCAAAGCTCGCAAAGAACGCCAGGAACATCATCGTCTGCAATCCGCCAATCACCTGGATTCCCAGCACGCTGATCGTTTCGGATGCAAAGTCATGGGTCATCAGCGTCGGAATATCGGTGGTGCCTGCGTCCGTGAACATCGCCACCATCGCCACCAGCATCAGAACCGATCCGAGGAACGTGTAGAGGAAGAATTTAAACGACGCGTAGATCCGGTTTTTGCCGCCCCAGATGCCGATGATCAAGAACATCGGGATCAGACCCGCCTCGAAGAAAAGGTAGAACAGCACCAGATCCAGCGCCATGAACACGCCAAGCATCAGCGTTTCCAGCAGCAGGAAGGCGATCATGTATTCCTTGACGCGGGAGTTGACGTCCCAGGACGCTGCAATCACCAGCGGCATCATAAAGGTGGTCAGCATCACAAACAGGATCGAGATCCCGTCAACGCCCATCTTGTACTGCGTGCCCAGCAGCCAATCACCCTGCTCAACCATCTGGAAGCCGGTGTTGGTCCGGTCAAACTGTGCCAGAATAAACAGCGAGATCAGGAAGGTGGCCGAGGTCGCAATCAGCGCCAGCCATTTCGCGTTCCGATCCGCAGCCGGATCACCGCCGCGCAGAAACAGGGCCAGGATCAGCGCAGCCAAAGCCGGAAGAAACGTGACAATGGAAAGAAGGTTATCCATTTACTCGACCCCTCCGACAAAGGACATCCAGGTGACGAGCACCGCAATTCCAACAACCATCGCAAAGGCGTAGGTAAAGATGTATCCCGATTGTGCCCGCCCGGCGAGCCGGGTGAAAAACGGCACAATTCCCATGGCAATACCGTTCAACGATCCGTCAATCACATCGCCATCGCCGCGTTTCCACAGCAAACGCCCCAGCGCCTTGGCCGGTTGTATGAAGATAAAGTCGTAGATCTCGTCAAAGTACCATTTGTTCAGCAGGAACTGATAGAGCGGTTGCTGACTTGCGGCCAAACGCGCGGGGAGTGTTGGGTTCATAATGTAGAACAGGAACGCCACGCCAAACCCGATGATCATCGCAATGAACGGGCTGATCTTGACCCAGACAGGCGCATGGTGGGCATCGTCGATCACGGTGTTGTCGCTGCCCATATAGATGGCACCCTGCGGCACGATCCCCCCCATGGTCACATGCGTGCCGTCGGCTGCGATTGCATGATCCGTGGCTTCACCCGCGTCAAGGCTGGCCGCACCCGAATGATCCGGCTCTGCCGCCTCTTCGGCACGGTCGGTTGCCGATGCTTCGGCATGCCCGGCTTCGACAGCGCCATGTTCCGAGGCCTCGGCGCGGTGTGCCGGAAGACCGAAAAAGGCGTTCATCTTGTCATGGTCGCCAAAGAAGCTGTTGTACCACAGCATCCCCGAGAAGATCGCGCCCAGCCCCAGGACCCCGAGAGGGATCAGCATGACCATCGGGCTTTCGTGTGCGTGTTCATGCGTGTGTTTGTCGCCGCGCGCCTCACCATAAAAAGTGAGGAAGATCAGCCGCCATGAATAGAAACTGGTGAACAGCGCCGCGACCACCAGCATCCAGAAGGCGTAACCGCCCTGGGTCCCGGCCCAAGCGCTTTCGATCACAGCGTCTTTGGACAGGAAGCCTGCAAAACCAATGTGGGTGAGCGGAATACCAACCCCAGTGATCGCCAGCGTGCCGATCATCATCGCCGCAAATGTATACGGGATCTTTTTACGCAGACCGCCATAATTCCGCATGTCCTGTTCGTGGTGCATCGCGTGGATCACCGAACCAGCGCCGAGGAACAGCATCGCCTTAAAGAAGGCATGCGTGAACAAGTGGAACATCGCGACGCCGTAGACGCCAACGCCAGCGGCCACAAACATATAGCCCAGCTGTGAGCAGGTCGAATAGGCAATCACACGCTTGATATCGTTCTGGACCAGCCCCACGGTGGCGGCAAAGAACGCCGTCGTCGCACCAAGGAAGGTGACAAATTGCATCGTCTCGGGTGCGTATTCCATCAGCGGTGACATACGGCAAACCAGAAACACACCGGCGGTCACCATCGTTGCGGCATGGATCAGGGCCGAAACAGGCGTCGGACCTTCCATCGCGTCGGGCAACCATGTGTGCAGGAACAATTGTGCCGATTTACCCATCGCGCCTATGAACAGCAGCAAAGCTATCAGGTTGGCTGCGTTAAATTCACTCCACAGGAACGAAATCTGCGTTTGCGCCAGCTGTGGTCCTGCGGCGAATACATCGTCGAACTTGATCGAATCCACCAGGTAGAACAGCCCAAAAATTCCCAGCGCAAAGCCGAAATCGCCGACACGGTTGACCACAAATGCCTTGATTGCCGCCGCGTTGGCCGTGGGTTTACGGTAGTAGAACCCGATCAAGAGGTAGGATGCGACGCCAACGCCCTCCCAGCCAAAGAACATCTGAACAAGATTGTCAGACGTCACCAGCATCAGCATGGCAAAGGTAAAAAACGACAGATAGGCGAAAAACCGGGGTTTGTAGACCTCGTCGTCTTTCCACTGCGGGTCGTGGTCCATGTAGCCAAAGCTATAAAGGTGAACCAACGCCGATACCGTAGTGATCACGATCAGCATGATCGCTGTCAGCCGGTCCAGACGGATCGCCCAATCAGTGCTGAGGGTGCCGCTTTCGATCCAGCGGAAAATCTCGATCTTGTCGGTGACGCCGTCAAAGGTCAGAAAGATGATCCACGAAAACGCGCAGGCCACAAACAGCAGCCCAGTGGAGACCCACATGGCGCCGCGTTCGCCGATCAGTTTCCAGCCGAACCCCGCAATCAGCGACCCCGCCAAAGGCGAAAAGAGGATGAGCGATTCCATGGGATCAGCCTTTCATCACGTTGACATCTTCCACGGCAATCGTGCCGCGGTTGCGGAAGAAGCAGACCAGAATGGCCAGACCGATCGCCGCTTCGGCCGCTGCAACCGTCAGGACAAACAGCGTGAAGACCTGCCCCACCAGATCGTTCAGGAACGACGAAAAGGCGACAAAGTTGATATTCACCGCCAGCAGCATCAATTCGATGCTCATCAGCAGGATGATCACATTCTTGCGGTTCAGGAAAAGCCCGAAGATGCCAATGACAAACAGCGTCGCCGCAACTGTCAAATAATGTTCAAGTCCGATCATCATGTCCCTCCGGGCCTGGCCCGTCTTTTTACTTTGGTTCGGCAGCAGGTTGCCTGCGGCCTGTCGTCTCGTGCCAGTTCGGGCCCCGTCAGAGACCCTGCCCAGGTTTCACATCACGCAGCTCCATCGCCTTGGCCGGATCGCGCATCATCTGGGCAACCACGTCCTGGCGTTTGATCCCGGTACGGTGGCGCAATGTCAGCACAATCGCGCCAATCATCGCCACCAGCAGGATCAGGCCTGCCAGCTGGAACAGCAGGAAATACTGATCATACAGTACCAGCCCCAGAGCGGCGGTATTCTCGGTTCCGGCGACGATTTCGTTCAAGCGCAAACCCTCAGCCGCATCAGAGGATTGCCATGCACCGAAGGCGATGGCGAATTGCATCAGGATGATCACGGCAAACAGCAACGCCAGCGGCATATAGCGCGCCATTTCAGCCTTGAGTTCAGCAAAGTCGATATCGAGCATCATCACCACAAACAGGAACAGCACCGCGACCGCGCCGACATAAACAATGATCAGCAGCATCGCGACAAATTCCGCCCCCAGCAGCACGAACAGCCCCGCCGACGACAGAAACGCCAGAATGAGCCATAGCACCGAATGCACCGGGTTGCGGCTGACGACGGTGAACAACCCGCCGACGATTGTGCTGATCGCAAAGAGGTAGAAGGCAAAGACGCTCATGTCTCGGGATCCTTTTTGTCTTCCATGACATCGCGCGCCAATTCCATGGCGCGGGTCATGGCCGGTATACCTGCGAACATCGACATCTGTGCGATGGTCTCGGCAATTTCGTCTTTGGTGGCGCCCGCCTCAAGCGCATGGCGTACAGTCATGCGCACCTGCGTATCAGCCTGTGCGCCCTGCATTGTCAGCCCGGCCAGCGTCAGCAACAGCCGGGTCTTGGCGTCCAGACCTTCCTTGCTGATGCCCCTGCCGAAACTCATCTCCATAAATTCCTTGGGCATTGTTGGCCAAAGCTGTTCAAACCCTTTGGGATCGAACGAGGTCATTGCCGGATTGAACGCCTTCGCCATCTCCTGCGCCTGCTCCATCATCAGCTCAAACGGGGTCTTGCCACTCATGCTGACGTCTCCTCAGTCTCAAAGACTTCTAATGCGGCGTTCATCGCGTTGATCATCGACGGCAAGCCACCATAGAGCGCCATCTGAAAGATGATCTCGCAGACCTCCTCGCGGCTGGCTCCGACGGCGCGGGCGCTGGCGATATTAACCTTGAGCTGGGGTCGCGTCTGCCCGCCAAGTGCTGCCAGAGCCGCTACTGTCGCAAGCAACCGGGTCTTTTCGTCGACCACGCCACGGGCGTAGAACTGGCCATACGCCACATCCACAACCGTGCGCGCCATGCCCGGAACCAAGGCGTCATACCGCGCTTGCAATGCGTCCTCCATCCCGGGATTCACCCGTTCAGAAAGCGCCTTGCCCCGCGTATAGGCGTCTGTATTTGGCTCATCCAGGCTCATCTGTAGGGCGCGTCCATTTCCAGATTGCGGGCAATCTCGGCTTCCCAGCGGTCGCCGTTTTCCAGCAACTTGGCCTTGTCGTAGTACAGTTCTTCGCGGGTCTCGGTGGCGAACTCGAAATTCGGCCCCTCGACAATCGCATCAACCGGGCAGGCCTCTTGGCAGAAACCGCAGTAGATGCACTTGGTCATGTCGATATCATAGCGCGTCGTGCGACGGCTGCCATCATCGCGCGGTTCGGCGTCGATGGTGATGGCCTGCGCCGGGCAGACCGCTTCGCAGAGTTTGCACGCGATGCAGCGCTCTTCGCCACTGGGATAGCGGCGCAAAGCGTGTTCACCGCGGAACCGGGGCGAAAGAGGCCCCTTTTCATGCGGATAGTTCAGCGTCGCCTTGGGACCAAAGAAATACTTAAGCCCCAGTTTCATGCCGACCCAGAAATCCTGAAGTAGCCAGTATTTCGCTGCGCGAGTGTAATCCATCTGAGCCATATCAGCCTCCTACGGTCCAGCGGGCATAGAGGCCCCAGAACCATCCGAATTTTGCCGCGAATGCTACGAAAACCACCCAGAACAGGCTGAACGGCAGGAACACCTTCCAGCCCAGCCGCATCAGTTGGTCGTAGCGGTAGCGCGGCGTGATCGCCTTGACCATAGCGAAGAGGAAGAAGAAGAACGCCATCTTGCCGACCATCCACAGCGCGCCATCCGGCAGGCCCGGAATGGGCGACAGCCAGCCGCCGAAAAACAGCAGCGATGTCAGCGCGCACATCAGGAAGATCGCGATATATTCGCCGGCCATAAACAGCAGGAATGGCGTCGAGGAATATTCCACCTGATAACCGGCAACCAGTTCGGATTCAGCCTCGGGGAGGTCAAACGGCGGGCGGTTGGTTTCAGCCAGGCACGAGATAAAGAACAGGAAGACCATCGGGAAATGCGGCAGCCAGTACCAGTTGAAGAACCCGAACGACCCGTCCTGCGCCCGCACGATGTCGCCAAAGTTCAGCGATCCGGTCGAGATGATGATGCCAATGATGATCAGGCCCAGCGACACTTCGTAGGAAATCATTTGGGCTGCCGACCGCAGCGACCCAAGGAACGGGTATTTCGAGTTCGAGGCCCAGCCCCCCATGATCACGCCGTAAACTTCGAGCGAGGAGACAGCCAACACGAACAGGACCGCCACATTGATGTCGGACAGAACCCATCCGTCAGAGAATGGAATCACCGCCCAGGCAATCATCGCAAGGACAAAACTGGTCAGCGGCGCCAGCATGAACACCGTCCGGTCCGCGCCTGCAGGCACAACGACCTCTTTGACGACATATTTCAGCGCGTCCGCTACGGTCTGCAACAGACCAAACGGGCCCACCACGTTGGGTCCACGCCGCATTTGCACGGCGGCCCAGATCTTGCGGTCCCCGTAAACCAGGAACAGCAGGCTCACCATGACAAAGCCCAGAACGGCAAGGCATTGCGCCACAATGATCAGGGCAATGCCGCCAGGAGTGGTAAAGAAATCAGCCATCAAGTCCTCATACCGTCGGTATTCCATTTTCCGCGCAGCTCGAAACGACAACTTCTGCGTCTATCGTCTTTAGTCCGCGCGGCAACGCTGGCGAGATCGTGTAAACCGCATCTCCGCGCCAGAGGCCACCCTCTTCGGACGCATTTGTGCGTAAATGACGCGCGAAACCGTAACCTCGTATCAAAGCATACTGTGCCGCAGCGCATTCTGCATAGGCAGCAACATCATCTGTGTCCCGCGCGCCCCGCATTTCGACCAGAAAGTTCACCAGATCGCCATCCAGAAGGCGGGTTTCGATTCCCTCGTATTCCGGCGCAAAGGGTCCGGTCTGCCGATCTGATGTGGCGCAGCCACCCAGCATGCAGACCAGCAAGGTGCAGGTGATCCCACGCATCCGCCTTACTCCGCCGCGAGCATTGTCTCTTTGCGCGCCTTAGCCCCGGCACTAAGTTCGGCCATTAGCTGGCTGGCGCGGGCAATCGGATTGGTCAGATAAAAGTCACGGATCGCATATCGGAAATCTGCTTTGGCCAGCTTGGCAGACTCGACTGGCTGCCAGTCATTTTCCGCGACCGAATCGATCGCCCCCAGATGCGGGACCGCCTTTATCAGCGCCTGACGCAGCTGCGCCAGCGAATCAAATGGCAATGTCGCGTCCAGTTCGGCACTTAGCGCGCGCAGAATAGCCCAGTTTTCTTTGGCCTCGCCGGGGGCGAACCCCGCGCGCAGGGCCAGTTGCGGCCGCCCTTCGGTGTTCACAAACAGACCGGATTCTTCGGTATAGGCTGCCCCGGCAGAATGATGTCGGCGCGATGTGCGCCGCGATCACCGTGGCTGCCCTGATAGATCACAAATGGCCCCGCCGCGATCTCGACTTCGTCAGCACCGAGGTTATAGACCACCTCCGCCCCACCCAATGCCGTCGCCATGCCGCCATCCGTAACAGCCCCCGCATCCAACGCGCCGACCCGGCCAGCAGCCGTATGCAGCACCATGAACTTGGATTTTGTCCGCTCCGCCAGTTGCATCGCTGCCGCAAGAACCGCCGCGCCATCTGCTTCGGTCAGCGCGCCGTGGCCGATAATGATCACCGACGGCTCGTCCAGAACCTTGTCGAACTTGTGGCCCAGCAGCCCATCCAGCGCGGCACGGTCAGTGCCAACATGGACATAATCATAGGTCAGATCGATCGGCGCACCGATCAGGCCGACGTTGGCACCATTGGCCCAGGCCTTGCGAATCCGCGCGTTCAGCACCGGCGCTTCTTCGCGCGGGTTGGTGCCAATCAGTTGAATGTGTTTGGCAGTATCAATATCCTCTATCGTCGCAGTCCCAACATAGGCCGAGCGGTTGTCAGCGGGCAATTGAGCACCATCGGTACGGCACTCGACATGGCCACCCTGCCCCTCGATCAGGGTTTTCAGCGCATAAGCCGCCTCGACCGGGGCCAGATCCCCAACCAGACCCGCGACCTTTTTGTCCTTCATCGCCGCAGCCGCAGCCGACAGCGCCTCGGGCCAGCTCGCTTTGCGCAGCTTGCCATTCTCACGAATATACGGCGTATCGAGCCGCTGACGCCGCAGCCCGTCCCAGACGAATCGCGTCTTGTCGCTGATCCATTCCTCGTTCACGCCGTCATGATTGCGCGGCAGGAACCGCATGACTTCGCGCCCCTTGGTATCCACCCGGATGTTGGACCCCAGCGCATCCATCACGTCGATTGATTCGGTCTTGGTCAGTTCCCATGGCCGGGCGGTAAAGGCGTAGGGTTTCGACACCAGTGCGCCCACCGGGCACAGGTCGATAATATTACCCTGAAGGTTCGAATCCAGCGTCTCCCCCAGATACGAGGTGATCTCGGAATCTTCGCCACGACCCGTCTGGCCCATCTGGGTGATGCCAGCCACCTCGGTGGTAAAGCGCACGCAACGGGTGCAGGAAATGCAGCGCGTCATGTGGGTTTCGACCAGCGGACCCAGGTCCAGATCCGTCGACGCCCGCTTGGGTTCGCGGAACCGGCTGAAGTCGACGCCATAGGCCATCGCCTGATCCTGAAGATCGCATTCGCCGCCCTGATCGCAAATCGGGCAATCCAGCGGGTGGTTGATCAGCAGAAACTCCATCACGCCCTCGCGGGCCTTTTTGACCATGGGGCTGTTGGTCCTGACCATCGGCGGCTCGCCATCCTTGCCGGGGCGCAGATCGCGCACCTGCATAGCGCACGAGGCGGCAGGCTTGGGCGGACCGCCCACAACCTCGACCAGACACATCCGGCAGTTACCCGCAATCGACAGCCGCTCGTGATAACAGAACCGCGGCACCTCGATTCCCGCCTGTTCGCAGGCCTGGATCAGGGTCATGGCACCGTCGACTTCGATCACCTGACCGTCGATATTGATCTTGCGGAGGTCTGACATGGTCTCACCTTGCTTTGAGAAGTGCGCCGATCTGGCTGCCCTTCGCGATTTCCTGTTTGCCCAGCCTGCAGTAGCCGGACTTGTCCCCGAGCGTCACCCCGTTGGCTTTGAGATAAGCCTCGCCTCGGGCGCGCATCCGCGCCTTTTCGGGTTTAGAGGTGACATGATCGTCAATTTCGTCGTCGGAATAGCCCAGTTCCCGCGCCTTGGACTTGAGCCGCGACAAAAACGTGTAGGCCGTGATTAGCCGAGCTGACACACCGTCACATTTGTTGCGGATCTCGTCTGCCATCGCGACAGCGAACAGCCCGTCATCAATCACCGCAACCTCGCGCAGCGGCGGTTTGGCCTGCGCCGCAGCCGCCATTGCGTTGGTCGACAGCGCCAGACACAGCGCAGCGGCCAAAGGATTTCCAAGCTTCATGCGCATTTCAATTCTCCTTGCATGCGAAACGGGCCTGCGATGCAAGCCCCCCACAGGCAAAGATGGGGACAGGAGCGGCAGATATGCAATAACACGCATTCCAACACCCTGTTATCGCCCCAATATTCATCATCCGGCGCAGGCTCCCTGAAAGGTCAGCGCGTCACCGTCCAAGCGCAACTGGTCCTGCGGCGTGTCAGGCCCGACCACCCAGTCAATGTCGCTTGTGCCGTAAAATTCGATGCAATGCTTGGTCCCCTCATAGCGCCCCGCCTCAATCGCGCCTTCCAGCCCTTTTGAAACTGGACTGACCGTGGCAACAAAGTGCTGGCGGTCTGCACGGGTCGAACTGACCTTGCCGCGGTAATTCACGCCATTGAAGGCATGCACGTTTGCACGGTCTCTGGTGCAGCTCGCCAACACCAGCGTCGCACATGTGATCAAAAGTACCGTCCGCATCATCGTCACTCCGCTGCGCAACTCTTGCTGTGCCATTCTGTCGCCGCAGCCAGGTATGTCCAGCCAAAGGCATCTTCGCTGTCACCATGCAGCCGCAAATGCGCTAGCCGCTCCAGCGCCTCGTCCAGTGCTGGCTGATGACCCTCGGGCACCCACCACATCACAAAATGCATCTCACCCAGAACCTCGAACCACTCGGCCCGCCGCTCATAGAACTGCCGGTGCACGGTGTTCCAGACAAAAGCTTCCAAAGTCTCGATATTTTCCCAAACGGTCAGGTTGCTGACCTGCTGCGGGTCTCTGTCGATCTTGGCCTCGGTATTGCCGGTGCCGGGTTCACCCGCCCCTTCCATCATCCAAACAAAGCCTGGCATCCGTTTGCCCAAACTGTTGATCCGGTCAAGGTTTTCCATGAACTCGGCCACGCGCGGATCGTCGGTCGGTGCCAAAAGGCGGCCCACGTTCAATTCGGCAAGATGATGTCCATGAGGCTGCATCAAAACACCGCCACAAACGTCAGGATCGCAGTCACGAGGATGCACAGCCAACTGATACCGTAAAAAGCCGATCGCAGCGGCTGAATTTCGGTTCCGATATGCACAACAGCCATCGCGACCCGCGACACCACAAAGATCGACGCCATAAGGTTCACCCAAAACGGCGGCGCCCCCGCCAGGATCGCGGCAATCGTCGCCGCCAGAAACGGGGCGGACGTCTCAAGTGCGTTCTGAAAGGCACGATCCCGGCGATAGACCGGGTCGGCATAGTCACGCCTGGGCTTGCCGCAGTCGCACCGCGCCACAGCCTTCCCGCTGATCGACACTCCCGACAGAACGATCACGATCAGCGCCCACACCGCCAGGGACGCTATGGCATGGGAATACTCTGGGAACAGACCCATCGGTCTACTCCGCCGCCACGGCGCTGACGCGCCCTGTGCGCTTGTGCTTGATCCGGTCCTCGATCTCGTCCCGGAAGTTGCGGATCAGGCCCTGGATCGGCCATGCGGCGGCATCACCAAGGGCGCAGATTGTGTGGCCCTCGACCTGCTTGGTCACGTCAAGCAGCATGTCAATTTCTTCAACCTCTGCCTCGCCTGAGACCAGACGGTCCATGACGCGCATCATCCAGCCGGTGCCTTCGCGGCAGGGCGTACACTGGCCACAGCTTTCGTGTTTGTAGAACTTGGACAGCCGCCAGATCGCCTTGATGATATCGGTGCTTTGATCCATCACGATGATCGCGGCTGTGCCCAGACCTGACCGCTGCTCGCGCAGATAGTCGAAGTCCATGATCGCCTCTTTCATGTGCTCGCCACGGATGCACGGCACAGAAGAACCACCGGGAATGACAGCTTTGAGGTTGTCCCAGCCGCCGCGAATGCCACCGCAATGTTTGTCGATCAGCTCTTCAAAAGTGATCGACATCGCCTCTTCGACGACGCAGGGGTTGTTGACGTGGCCCGAGATCGCGAACAGCTTGGTGCCTGCGTTATTCGGACGACCAAAGGACGAGAACCATTCAGGCCCCCGGCGCAGGATCGTCGGCACAACCGCAATCGATTCGACGTTGTTGACTGTCGTCGGGCATCCATAAAGGCCCGAGCCCGCCGGGAATGGCGGCTTCATGCGCGGCATGCCCTTTTTGCCCTCAAGGCTTTCGAGCAGCGCGGTTTCCTCACCACAGATATAGGCACCGGCGCCGTGATGCAGGTAAATGTCGAAATCATAGCCCGACCCGCATGCGTTGCGGCCGACCAGACCGGCCTCATAGGCCTCATCCATGGCGTTTTGCAGCGCCTCTTTTTCGCGAATGTATTCGCCACGAATGTAGATGTAGCAGGCGTTGGCCTGCATCGCGAAAGACGCAATCAGGCAGCCCTCGATCAGCGTGTGCGGATCGTGGCGCATGATCTCGCGATCTTTGCAGGTGCCCGGTTCGGATTCGTCCGCGTTCACCACAAGATAGGCCGGGCGACCGTCGCTTTCCTTGGGCATGAACGACCATTTCAGTCCAGTTGGGAATCCCGCCCCGCCACGTCCGCGCAGGCCCGACTGTTTCATCTGATCGACGATCCAGTCTTTGCCCTTGGCCAGAATGCCCGCTGTACCATCCCAGTGGCCGCGCGCCTGCGCGCCCTTCAGCGTGCGGTCATGCATCCCGTAAAGGTTGGTAAAGATCCGGTCTTTATCCTGCAGCATCGCTCAATCCTTGTCTTTCCGGCTGTCGCGCCAGAGCCCGTATATCATCCATAACGCCAGTCCGAACCCGGCAAGTGCCGCCAGATCGAATAACGCGCGAATCCGCTGGCTCCAGTCCAGCGCACCGCCCAGTGCGGTGGCACCGATCCAGAACAGCCCGACGCCAGCTATCAGCAACGCAATCACGCGCCCCTGGCGCCGGGTATCGCCACACTGTGTCATGCCGTTCCGCCCCGCCTTTAGTTCACAATGCCCGTGCCGAGAACTCGGTTTCGTCGCCGGCCGCAAGCAGTTTCGCCTGCGCCACCCACGTATCCCGGGTCACACGTCCTTTGAACCCTTCGAGGTTCTGATCGACCCAGGCGACCTCTGCCGCACTCCAACCGGCAATCTGGTCAAAATGGTAAAAGCCCAGCCGATTGCAGAGCTGTTCCAGTTTGGGGCCGATCCCCTTGATCCGCTTTAGATCATCCGCCGTTCCGCCACGAGGTCCTTCCAGAGTGGTTGGTCGGCTACTATCCGCCGCAGCCTCAGCTGCGCCGACCATTGGTTCGGCAGCAGCCGCCAGAGTGTTTGGTTCAGCCTCACCCTGGTACTTCCAGCTCCCCTTGCGTTCCGCCAGCTCGACCTGCCCCGCCAGCACCGTCGAAGGTTTGATCATCCCAACCGCAGTCTCCTCGACAGCAGCGCTCGGCTCATGCGGTACCTCGGACACCGGATCGCCGGTCGCAGGTGCGTCAACGGCTTCAGGTGCCTCGGGTGTCGGCGCAACAGCAACCTCAACCTCAATCAGCTCGTGCGTCGCGACTTGTGACGTTGGCGGCGCCACACTACTCGCCGTCGGTTGCCCGATGTCGCGACACAGAACCATGTTCAATAGCACACCGACCAGCACACACAGAACCAACCCAAGAAAGAGTGCACCGGCAAAGCCATAGCCGCCAAACAGAAGCAACAACAAGGCGATCAACACTCCGGCAGCCGCAGCAATGACCCAACATCCCTGGGCACACCCCATTACTTTGAGTGGCTCTCTCATCTCTTACTCTCCCTGTGGTCGATAAACGCTATTCGTAGACGTCCCCTTTTTTCACACGGGATGCGAATTCGGTTTCGCCCCCCGATGCCAGAGTCTGCGCCTGCGATACCCAATCATCACGCGTAACACGGCCCTTGAACCCCTGAAGATTCTGATCGACCCATGCGATTTCGTCGCCGGTCCACGCGGCAATCTGATCGAAATGATAAAAGCCCAGTTCGTTCAACAGCGCTTCCAGTTTAGGGCCAACCCCCTTGATCATCTTGAGGTCATCCGGCCCACCATCACGCGCCCCGCTGAGTGTCGCGGGCTTGACGCCCGGCGCATCCTCAGCCGTCGCCTTGTCTGACGCCGCCTCAGCCGGGGCACCACTCTCGGGGCGTCCAGTGGATTCCACCGGGGCCTCGCGTTTGTCGATCCCGGTGGAATCCACCGGACGATCATCCGCAAGTTCCGGGGTCGAGAGATCCGGCACCGCATCGCCTTTTTTGTCCGAGCGATCCTGCCACGGCGCGGTCAGCGGCACTTCGGTGCCGTCGATACGCTTAATGCTGTCACCGATGTCCACAGCGAGTTGCGCGCTGGCATTATACTGTGGCCGGTCCTTGGCATACTCCTGAAGGCTGGTCAGCCCCATCTTTGGCTCGGCCGCATAGCGCCCGTTCTGCGGACCCGGCACCGGCACCTTGCCATCCGCCAGTTCATCAAGGATCTCGGCCATCCGCGCAGTGGTCAGATCCTCGTAATAATCCTTGCCAATCTGCGCCATCGGCGCGTTGGCGCAGGACCCAAGGCATTCCACCTCTTCCCACGAGAATTTGCCGTCAGCCGACAACATATGCGCCTTTGCGGCGATCTTGTCCTTGCAGACACCGATCAGATCTTCGGCACCGCAAATCATGCACGAGGTGGTGCCGCATACCTGGATATGCGCAACGGTACCAACAGGTTGCAGCTGAAACATAAAGTAAAACGAAGCCACTTCGAGCACGCGCATATAGGCCATGCCCAGCATATCCGCGACACCCTCGATCGCGGGACGGGTCAGCCAACCCTCCTGCTCCTGGGCGCGCCACAGCAACGGAATGACCGCGCTGGCCTGACGCCCCTCGGGGTACTTGGTGATCTGAGCCTCGGCCCAGGCCAGATTGGCAGGCGTAAAGGCAAAGCTGTCAGGTTGCTCTTTGCTGAGTCTACGCAACATCGGCACAGGCTCCGGTTTTCAGTCGGAAGCCGCCGTTCGACAGCGCCACACCCTCTTCGAGCTGCAGCTTGTACGCCGCCACTTCCTGCACCTGTTCACGCGTGAGGCCAGTCTGCAATTCGACCGGGATGTAATCCGACTCGGACACCAGATCGCAGCCAATCGACGCGACGGCAGTGTCGAACACCGCGATCCGTTCTTTGTCGATGCCCTGCGGTGGCAGGGCACATGCGGCCAAAAAACTCAGGCCCGCAAGGCCAGTCACTACAGATTTCATCGGTCAATCTCCCCAAAGACGACATCCATCGTCCCGATAATCGCGGCCACATCCGCCAGTTGGTGACCGCTGGCCACATAGTCCATTGCTTGCAGATGCAGGAACCCCGGCGCACGTATCTTGGCGCGATAGGGTTTGTTGGTGCCGTCGGCAACGAGGTAGACACCAAATTCGCCTTTGGGCGCCTCAACCGCGACATAAACCTCACCCTCGGGGACGTGGAACCCTTCGGTATAAAGCTTGAAGTGATGAATGAGCGACTCCATCGAGGTTTTCATATCCCCCCGCGACGGTGGCGTGATCTTGCCTCGTGCCAGCACGTCACCCTGCCCCTCGGGGGCATTCAGTTTGACAATGGCCTGTTTGATGATGCTGAGCGACTGACGCATCTCTTCCATGCGCACCAGATAGCGGTCAAAGCAGTCGCCGTTCTTGCCGACGGGAATCTGGAATTCAAATTCATCGTAGCATTCATAGGGCTGCGCCCGCCGCAAATCCCAGGCGAGGCCAGAACCACGCACCATGACCCCAGAGAATCCCCAGTCGACGATATCCTGCTCGGTCACAACACCGATGTCGGCATTACGCTGCTTGAAGATCCGGTTTTCGGTCAACAGACCGTCGATATCGGCCAGAAACTTGGGAAATTCATCCGCCCAGGTGTCGATATCGTCCAGCAGGTCGGCAGGCAGATCCCGATGTACGCCACCGGGCCGGAAATAGGCCGCATGCAGGCGCGCACCACAGGCCCGTTCGTAGAACACCATCAGTTTTTCGCGTTCTTCGAACCCCCAGAGCGGCGGCGTCAGCGCGCCAACGTCCATCGCCTGCGTCGTGACGTTCATCAGGTGATTTAGAATACGCCCTATTTCGCAATACAGCACGCGGATCAGGCTGGCGCGGCGCGGCACCTGCACGCCTGTCAGCTTTTCGATCACCAGACACCAGGCATGTTCCTGATTCATTGGCGCGACATAATCCAACCGGTCAAAATACGGCAGATTCTGCAGATAGGTGCGGCTTTCCATCAGCTTTTCGGTGCCGCGATGTAGCAGGCCAATATGCGGGTCGCAGCGTTCCACAATTTCGCCGTCCAGCTCAAGCACCAGCCGCAACACGCCATGCGCGGCGGGGTGCTGCGGGCCAAAGTTGATGTTGAAATTGCGAATCTTCTGCTCGCCCGTCAGGGCGTCGTCGAAACCTTTTGCGCCGTCCATCATGCGTTGTCCTCCGGTGGAGTCCATTTTTCGGGAAAGGCAATCAGCCAGATCGCAACCAGCGCGGCCAGGCCGCCAACCGCAAAGGCAGACAGCGCCCACCAGGCACTGTAGCCGTGCTTTGGCAGCAGCCGTGATAGAGGATAAGCCCAGACCAGCCCACACAGCAGGTACATCAGCACAAATCCAAACGCCCCAAGCGACGGGTCATAAAGCGGCATGGCGAGCGGGCTCACTTGGCAGCCTCCTTCTTTTCGTCACCGGGCAGCACATATTGCGCACCTTCCCAAGGCGACATGAAATCGAACTGGCGATATTCCTGCACCAGGCTCACCGGCTCATAGACGACGCGCTTTTGCTCATCATCATAACGCACTTCGGTATAGCCCGTGGTCGGGAAGTCCTTGCGCAGCGGGTGGCCGCGAAATCCGTAGTCGGTGAGGATGCGCCGAAGGTCAGGATGCCCCGAGAACAGGATGCCGAACATATCGAACACTTCGCGCTCGAACCAATTGGCCGAGGGATGGATCGCGGTCACCGATGGCACCATCTCATCTTCACGAATGCTGACGCGCAGACGGATGCGATGGTTCTGGTACATCGACAGGAAGTGATAGACCACGTCGAACCGCTTGGGCCGCTGCGGGTAATCAACCCCGGTGATGTCCACCAGCGACGAAAATCGGCAGGTGCTGTCGGTCTTAAGGAACTCAACAAGTCCCTTGATGCTCGACGGGGCGACGTCGACATTCAGCTCGCCATGCGACACATCCCACCCAAGAACGCAATCGGGGCGTTTGAGGGCGATATAGCCGCCCAATTCCAACAAGGCTTCGGTCATCGTACAAGCGTCCCGTGCGCCGGATCTTTCGTTGCAGCGCCAGAATGCCGTATAGAAGCGCCTCGGCTGTCGGCGGGCAGCCCGGCACATACACATCCACCGGAACGATGCGATCGCAGCCGCGCACAACACTATAGCTGTAGTGATAGTAACCGCCACCATTGGCACATGATCCCATCGAGATCACGTAGCGCGGTTCGGGCATCTGGTCATACACCTTGCGCAGCGCCGGTGCCATCTTGTTGGTCAGCGTCCCCGCCACAATCATCAGATCCGACTGGCGCGGACTGGCACGCGGCGCGGTGCCAAAGCGTTCAAGGTCATAGCGCGGCATCGAGGTGTGCATCATCTCGACCGCACAGCAGGCCAGACCAAACGTCATCCAGTGCAGCGACCCGGTGCGCGCCCAGTTGATGATGTCTTCGGTCGAGGTCAGCAGAAAACCCTTGTCGGCGAGTTCCGCATTCAGTGCCTGCGTTGCAACCTCTTTGTCGCCGCCCGCGGTGTTGGCACCAGTCTGCACTTTTTCAGCCATCACTCCCATTCCAGGGCCCCCTTCTTCCACTCATAGGCAAAGCCGATGGTCAGGACCGCCAGAAACACCATCATCGACCAGAAGCCGACCATGCTCACATCCTGAAAGGCCACGGCCCAGGGAAAGAGAAACGCAATCTCAAGATCGAAGATGATAAACAGGATCGACACCAGATAGAACCGCACATCGAATTTCATCCGGGCATCATCAAACGCGTTGAACCCGCATTCGTAGGCGCTCACTTTTTCTGGATCTGGATTGCGCACAGCGATGATCACACCGGCCAGGATCAGAACAAGCCCCAACCCCACGGCGATCACCAGAAACACAAGGATGGGGAGGTACTCCCTCAGCATCTCTTCCACGAGGCGGCTCCTTTCCCGTCGCGCGTCCTGCGCGCGGCGTCAAATTGGCTGACTTGACTTGCTACCATGACTTATCCCTGCTCCCCGGCGGGGTCAACCAAGCGCACAATGCCAGTGTCTTGGGAAAAAGGGTTCAGATTCAACCCTCTATCCTAAATTTTCCCGGTACAAACGGGCCATAGCGGCAAATTTACAAAACATTCGCTGCCAAATTGGGCGCACAGCCCACGCCCAACCCGCCACATCAGCGACTCGCATCCGGCTGTGGCCCCCTGTGCCGCGTTCAAAAGACTTTTACCAAAACTATTCAGAAAAGTTCAGGCATCCAACCCGGAACAGGACCTTTGCCTGATACTGGGCTCAACCGATCTCGGGCACCGGATAGAAATCCTTGGTATAGAAATCCTGCACGCCATCGCGAAGGCGCGCCCTCTGGTATCCCTCACGAGTCTCAAGTCGTGCGACATAGGCCTGAAGCCGCGGATAGGCGTCCAGAGAAACGTAATACGGAGCCGCAAACAGGTTGAACCCCATCATCGTATCCACGGACGAGAACCGGTCGCCCAACAGCCAGGGGCCCTGCTCTAACAGGCGCTCCAGCGCGGCGAGTGTCCCCGCAAGTCGGGCAGTGTTGACCTTGATAACCACCGGCGAAGCCTGCGCCGGATCACGCAGGAAAATGTGATTCAGGTTCAACTGCTCCACCACCGATGCCATGGTTTCGGCAAAGTGCAGAAATTCCAAAAAGCGCGGCCTTTGCGGATCGCCAACGTCACGTCCCAATCCGGCCTCTGGATACCTCTCACTCAGCAATTCCACGATTGCGCCGCTCTCGAACACGGTCAGACCATCAATCTCCAACGCCGGAACCCGGCCCGCCGGCGACAGGCCTTGAAACGCGCCGCGCAACGATCCGTCGCGGATCGCGTAAGGCACAACGTCAAAGTCTAGCCCTAACTCCTCAAGCAGCCACAGCACCCGAAACGAGCGTGAGAACGGGACGTGATGCAAACGGATCATGCGGCAGTTTTCCTGTTGTGTTCAAAATTCTATCTCGCGAACTTTGCAAATACGTCTGCCGGTCACACCATAGCTGTCATCAGCTCGCGTCCGATCAGCATGCGGCGGATTTCAGAGGTGCCGGCTCCGATCTCCATCAGCTTGGCATCGCGAAACAGCCGCGCAACCGGCGCATCGTTCAGGAACCCGGCCCCACCCATCGCCTGCACCGCCTGATGTGCCTGCACCATCGCCTGTTCCGAGGCATAGAGGCAGCAGGCCGCCGCGTCCTGACGGGTGACATCGCCGCGATCACAGGCCTTGGCCACTTCGTAGACATAGGCGCGGGCAGAATTCATCGCAGTGTACATATCGGCAATCTTGCCCTGCATCAGCTGAAACGACCCGATTGACTGGCCAAATTGCTTGCGCTCGGCGATGTAGGGCATCACCTCGTCAAGGCAGGCCGCCATGATCCCGGTGCCAATCCCGGCCAGCACAACGCGTTCATAGTCGAGCCCCGACATCAGAACGCGCACGCCCTTGCCCTCTTCGCCCAGAACATTTTCGAACGGCACTTCGACATCCTCAAAGATCAGCTCGGCGGTGTTTGATCCACGCATTCCCAGCTTGTCGAAATGCGGGCTGGTCGAAAACCCCTGCATCGTCTTTTCGATCAGAAAGGCGGTGATTCCCTTGGATCCCGCGTCGGGATCGGACTTGGCATAGACCACCAGCGTATCGGCGTCCGGGCCATTGGTGATCCAGTATTTGTTGCCATTCAGGACATAGCGGTCATTGCGTTTCTCGGCCCGCAACTTCATCGACACCACGTCTGATCCAGCCCCGGACTCGGACATCGCCAAAGCGCCGACATGCGCGCCTGCCACCAGTCCCGGCAGGTAAGTCTGGCGCTGCTCAGGGGTGCCGTTCAGCTTGATCTGATTGACACACAGGTTGGAATGCGCCCCATAGGACAGCGAAACCGAGGCCGAGGCGCGGGCAATCTCTTCGACCGCGATGACATGGGCAAGGTATCCCATACCCGCACCGCCATATTCCTCGGGCACCGTGATCCCAAGCAGGCCAAGATCGCCCATTTCGCGCCATAGCTCGGGCGGAAAGATATTGCTGCTGTCAACCTGCGTCGCCATCGGGCGGATACGATCCTGTGCCCAGCGGTGGACCATGTCACGCAGGGCATTCACGTCCTCACCCAAATCGAATTTCATCACCGCGTTGAACACCTGCAGTCCCTCCCCCTTTTGACAGACGCCAGTCTACCGGACGCCTGTGCAATTTTCAGCTCACGCGGCCACCGAGTCAGCCAATCTGGATGTCGGTTGTGTTTGGCCCGTCGTCAGGTGACAGCGTTGCATGGGGCACCGCGAAATTCAAAGCGATAGCGACCGTGACGGATGACCCCATCGACACCGGTGGCGACGCGATCGTCCATTTCCGTCCAAACTTCGGACGTTCCGGTCATACCGGCGCGGACTGGAATACCACAGCCACCTCGGCCCGAATGATTCGCGCGATTTGCGCACAATCCTCAAGGCTGAAGGTCAGCGGCAATCGCAGATCGATAATCCCGTCCAGGATTCGGTCCGATGTCGGCATCGCCTCCGACGGTGCATAGCGCCACGAAGAATAGCGCGACGTGAACGCCACAGGCTCAGTCCCGCCAAACCATTTCAGATCAACCCCGCGTGCCGAACAGCGGCGCAACACCTGGCGCACAGCGTCGGCTGACCAATCAAGCAGCAGGAACTGGAGTGATGATCCGACAAACTGCTCGGCAGCTGATCGCGGGATCAACTGAAGGCCGGGCAGATCGTGCAGCCCCGCCTCGACCACCGCATAGCGTTCGTTCCAGCGCGCCACCCGCGCGTCCAGATCCCGCAACTGTGGCCGCAGGATCGCCGCGCGCAGGTTATCCATCCGCCCCGAGATGTTTGGCGTGATGTATTTTACCGCCTCGAACGCCTCGGGTGGCGGGGCGGCGCGGTGGCGGGAATACAGCATATAGGACCCCGACAAGATCACCGACCGGGCCATCAGGTCGGCATCATCACTGACCAGAAATCCCCCCTCGCCCGAATTTACATGCTTGTAGGTCTGGCAGGAATAGCAGCCGATCACGCCATGACGTCCCGACGGCACACCGTTCCAGCTGGCCCCCATGGTATGGGCGCAATCCTCGATCACCCGCACACCCGCTGCGTTGCACAGCGCAATCAGCCGGTCCATGTCGCAGATATGACCGCGCATATGGCTAAGCATCAGCACGTTTGCCTGATCCAACTTGGCCGCAAGGTCATCAAGGTCGATGGTCAAAGCCTCGGTGACGCCGACAAACACCGGCACCGCGCCAACGGCGGCAATCGCACCTGGTACGGGCGCCAGGGTAAAGGCGTTGGTCAGCACCTTATCGCACGGCCCCACCCCAAGAGCCCGCAACGCTGTGGCCATGGCATAGCCACCCGACGCCACCGCAAGGCAATAGCGCGCGCCGATGAGGGCCGCAAATTCCTCTTCCAGCAGCGCGGTTTCTGCGATCTCATCGCCCTGCGTATTGTAGCGATGCAAGCGACCATGGCGCAGCACGTCAAGAGCCGCCGCGATTCCGTCATCGGAAATCGGCTCTTGTTGGGTGAAACTGCCCGTGAATATCTCGTCCATGGTGCATTGATGCGGGACAACCAAGGGCCGGTCAATGGGGCCTCGCGTGTCGGCGGGATGTCTTAGCCGATCAACCTGGTGACGACGCCCGCAAGTTCATCAAAATGGCCGATCAGCGCCTCGGGATCCAGCGCCGCCATATCCCCGCCGGATGGGCCGAAGGTAACCAACACGCAGGGCACCCCTGCCGCTCGCGCCGTGTTCCGGTCCGTCACCGTATCCCCGATCAGACAGCTTTGCGCTACGGCACCGCCCGCCTGCTCGACCGCTGCAACATAGGGTGCCGCGTCAGGTTTGCGGGTTGTCAGAGTGTCCGCCCCGATCAGCGACGCAAAATGCGACCGAATCCCCAGCGCCTGTAACAACTGCTCGGCCAGTCCCTCGGGTTTGTTGGTGCAGATCCCGACTTTGTAGCCCGCCTCGAGCAGCTTTGTCACCGCAGCCAGCGCACCGGGATAAAGCACCGTATGAGTAGCAATTGCTTTGCCGTATTCCTCCAGCAGAACCGGATACCAGCGATCCACGTCCTCAACACTTAGGGCGTCGATGCGTTCCAGCCCCAGCGTCAACATCGCCCGCCCGCCGCGCAGTGCCGTGCCCGCATCGGTTGCCGGGTCCAGTTGCGGACCATCCCCACGCGCGACAAAACAGGCGTTGGCGGCGGCGATCAGATCGCCACTTGTGTCCGCCAAAGTGCCGTCGAGATCAAAAATCACTGTCCGCATATTTTCCCCATCCCTCATTTACCTGTCACAACCCGCAATCCATCGTGAAGCCATGCCACCTTGCCCTGCGCCACAGGACCGATAAAACGGGCCCAGTCAAATAACAAAAGAGAGTGTGGCATGAGCATCGCATTGGTCATCCTGGCCGCAGGCAAGGGCACCCGAATGGAGTCCGACACCCCAAAGGTGCTGCACAAGATCGCCGGCGCGCCGATGCTGGTGCACGCAATGCAGGCCGGATCGGCGCTCGCCCCGGATCGGATCGTAGTGGTCGCAGGGCACGGCGCGGATCAGGTCAGCGCCGTCGTGACCGATTACGATGCCGAGGCCAGCGTGGTACGACAAGACGAACAGTTGGGCACTGCGCATGCTGTCGCACAGGCGCGCGACGCACTGCACGGATTCGACGGCAATGTGCTGGTGCTGTACGGCGACACCCCGTTCATCCGCCAGCAAACCCTCGAAAAGATGGCCGTCGCACGGGCGCGCCATAATCTGGTCGTGCTGGGATTCGACGCCGCAGATCCGGGCCGATATGGTCGACTGGTGATGCAAGGCGACAAGCTGGAGCGAATTGTCGAATACAAGGACGCCTCCGAGGACGAGCGCGCCCTGACACTGTGCAACTCCGGGGTTCTTATGGCGAATTCGGCAACGTTGTTCGATCTGATCGCCGGAGTCGGCAACGACAATGCGGCGGGGGAATATTACCTTACCGATATCGTAGCGCTGGCCCACGCCCGCGGCCTGACAGCCACCACCGTGACCTGCGACGAATCTGAGACGCTGGGCATCAATTCGCGACCCGAGCTGGCCCGCGCCGAGGCGCTGTTCCAGACCCGCGCCCGCGCCGCTCTGATCGAGGATGGGGTCGCCATTCAGGCCCCCGAAACGCTGTTCCTGTCTTATGACACCACCATCGGCCGCGATGCCGAGATTGAGCCGAACGTGGTCTTCGGCCCCGGTGTCACAGTGGAATCCGGTGCCCGCATCCGCGCCTTTTCGCATCTCGAAGGGTGCCACGTGTCACGCGGCGCAGTGGTCGGCCCCTACGCCCGTCTGCGCCCCGGCGCGGAACTGGCCGAGGACGTGCATGTCGGCAACTTTGTTGAGATCAAGAACGCCCATCTCGACACTGGCGTCAAAGCCAACCATCTAAGCTATATAGGTGATGCCGACATCGGCGAAGGCACCAATATCGGTGCCGGCACCATCACCTGCAACTACGATGGCGTGTTCAAGCATCGCACAACCATTGGCGCACATGCCTTTATCGGCTCCAACACCATGCTGGTTGCCCCGGTTCGCGTGGGCAACAACGCGCTTACCGGCAGCGGGTCAGTGATCACCAGTGACGTGCCTGACGATGCTTTGGCGCTGGGACGCGCCAAACAGGCCACAAAGGACGGTTACGGCCGCAAACTGGTCGAGATGCTAAAGGCCAAAAAAGCCAGGCTGCAAAAGGAGACTGACTAATGTGCGGTATCGTTGGGGTTCTCGGGGATCATGAGGTCGCGCCAATCCTTGTTGAGGCGTTGAAACGGCTGGAATATCGCGGCTATGACAGTGCGGGCATTGCCACCGTGAACGATGGTCATCTCGATCGTCGCCGCGCGGTTGGCAAGCTGGTCAACCTGTCGGATCTGCTGGTGCATGAACCGCTGGCAGGCAAGGCCGGGATCGGCCACACCCGCTGGGCCACACATGGCGCCCCGACCACTTCGAACGCGCACCCGCACAAGGCCGGACCAGTGGCCGTTGTCCATAACGGCATCATCGAGAATTACCGTGAACTGCGCGAGGAACTTGCCCAGCACGGCTACAGCTTTGCCACCCAGACGGATACCGAAACCGTGGCACTGCTCACGCAACATCATCTGGCGCAGGGCCTGAACCATGTGCAGGCGGCCGAGCACACGCTGGCGCGCCTCGAAGGGGCCTTTGCACTGGTGTTCCTGTTCGATGGCGAAGACGATCTCATGATCGCCGCGCGCAAAGGATCGCCGCTGGCCGTTGGCCACGGCGACGGCGAAATGTATGTTGGATCGGATGCCATCGCGCTGGCCCCGCTCACCGACCGCATCACCTATCTGGCCGAGGGCGACCGCGCGATCATCACCCGCAAGACGCTTGAAATCAGAGACAAAGATGGTCGGCTGGTCAATCGGCCGGTCAAACTCATCCACGCGGATGCCACCCGCGTCGACAAGGCGGGGTACAAACACTTTATGGCGAAAGAGATCGCCGAACAGCCCACGGTTCTGGCCGATGCGCTGAACAGCTATCTGGATGGTGACACCATTCGACTGCCCGGCGACGGACTTGATTTCACCGGGATCGAGCGGCTGACCATGGTGGCGTGCGGTACCGCCTTTTATGCATGCCTGACAGCGAAATACTGGTTCGAACAACTGGCGGGCCTGCCAGTCGAAGTCGATGTCGCCTCGGAGTTCCGCTACCGCGAGCCGCCGATCACACCCGGAACGACCGCCCTGTTCGTCAGCCAGTCCGGCGAAACCGCCGACACCCTCGCTGCGCTGCGTTATTGCGAGGGCAAGGCCGAGCAGATCGTATCAATCGTCAATGTGCCCGAATCCTCGATCGCCCGCGAAAGCGATCTGGCCCTGCCAATCCATGCAGGAATCGAGGTCGGTGTTGCCTCGACCAAGGCATTTACCTGCCAGCTCAATGTGCTGCTGCTGCTGGCCCTGAAGGCGGCGGTGGAGCGTGGTCGCATGACGCCAGAAACCCGGACCGAAATACTGTCGGCCCTGCGCGGATTGCCCGGTGTGTTGAACATCGCTCTGGACCGCGACCCGGTGATCCAGAAAGCCGCGCGGCTGATCGCCGAGGCAAGGGATGTGCTGTTCTTGGGACGCGGCCTGATGTACCCCCTCGCCCTTGAGGGCGCCCTTAAACTAAAAGAAATCAGCTATATACACGCCGAAGCTTATGCATCAGGCGAACTTAAACACGGGCCCATCGCCCTGATCGACAAGACGGTGCCAGTTGTGGTCATGGCTCCGCGTGACACTCTGTTCGACAAGACCGTGTCGAACATGCAAGAGGTCATGGCCCGTGGCGGCAAAGTGCTGCTGATCACCGATGCCGCTGGGGCCGCCGCCGCAGGCCAGGATGTCTGGCAAACCATCGTGCTACCCGAAGTGCCCAGCGTGCTGAGTCCGATCCTCTACGCCCTGCCCGCGCAACTGCTGGCCTATCACACGGCGGTCGCCAAAGGCACAGACGTGGACCAACCCCGCAATCTGGCCAAATCTGTCACGGTTGAATAATCTCGCAAGGAGTCAAGGTATGGGAAAGCAATTCGACAGCATCTCGGACGATCACCGCAGCTTTATCGCCGCGCAACCGATGTTCTTTACCGGATCGGCAGCCCCCGAGGGACGCATCAACGTCTCGCCCAAGGGGATGGATTCGCTCCGGGTTCTGGGCCCGAACCGGATCGTGTGGCTGAACTTTACTGGCTCCGGCAATGAGACCGCCGCCCATGTGGTGCGCGATCCACGCATGACCCTGATGTGGTGCAGCTTTGCCAAACGTCCAATCATCCTGCGCTGCTATGGCACCGCCCGTGTGCTGCACCGCGATCATAGTGACTTCGCCGACCTTGTAACTCTGTTCCGGGATCCGCTGGGCGCGCGGCAAATCTATGATGTGACGGTGGAAATGGTGCAATCCTCATGCGGCTACGCCGTGCCACTTATGTCACTGGATGCCCCACGTGAGACGTTGAAAAAATGGGCCGACGACAAAGGACCGGATGGGGTGCGCATCTACTGGGCCGAGCGCAATCATTCGACCATTGATGGGTTTCCGACCGGAATCGAGAGCAATCTCACATGACGCTGGACGACGCGCTGGCCGCATTGCGGGCACAGGCTGAACCAGGACGGGCCGAACAGATGGCCGCCTATCACAAGACACCTCGCGCCTATCTGGGTGTGCCCAACCCCGCGATCAACGCTATGTCGCAGGATTGGCGGCAAACGCTTGATCTTGACCAGAGAGTCAGCCTGGCCCAAGCCCTCTGGGACAGCGATATATTCGAGGCGCGGCTGACTGCGGCCAAGCTGCTGACGCAGGCTCGGATCCGCCCGGATGATCGCCCGGTCTGGGATCTGTTCCAATCGTGGGTGCCGGATTTCGACAGCTGGGCTATTGCGGATCACGCCTGCATGGCGGGGCAACGCCGCCTCACCGCCGACCCCGTGCGGCTGGACGTGATCGAATCCTGGACACAAAGCCCGCATATGTGGACGCGACGCGCGGCACTGGTCATAACCTTGCCCTGGACCAAGCAGAATTTCCCATCACAACAAGAGCTTGCCGCCCGCGACCGCATTTTAGGCTGGGCGGCGACCTACATCGAGGATAGCACCTGGTTCATCCAAAAGGCCATCGCCTGGTGGCTGCGCGATCTGTCCAAACATGATCCAGAGCGCACCCGTAGCTTCCTCGCCTCACATGGTGCCGACATGAAGCCCTTTGCCCGGCGCGAAGCCGCCCGCTATCTGGAACAGCCCTAAGCGCTTCTTCTCTTCAAAAATACGCAAATCCAGCAGACGCCACACAAAACCACAACGGCCGGTCACCCTGCAGTAAACACTTTGATCACCGGCAGATCCGTCAATGGCGCCTCAATCAGCCGCATTGCCGAAAGAGACAACCGGCTGCCGGCTGTCGCGGGGCCCTCGATCGGAATCAGATCGACTTGCGCCGACTTTCCCGACCCCGGGTACAGCACACGTCCCTTGGTCGGCGTCGAAATCAACGGCGTTTCCAGCCAGAATCCCGCACGCGACGGATCCCCGAGCGAGGCCACGGTATCCCCCAGCGCAGATTCGCCACCCGGATTGGCGGAGGCCGCAGCGGCGGTTTTGCGCTCTTCTTGCGTCGTCACATCAAACTGCGCCGCAGTGCGGGCCTGCGGCGGCGGGGTACGGGCAGGCGCAACGGGTGCAGCCGCCAGATTTTCAGGCGCAGGTTGTGACGCTACGACCTCGGGCGCATCTTTGGAAAAAAAACCACTGCTGCAACCGCTTAGAACCAACGCCAGACCCATTGGAATACAAATTCTCATCACCCGACCCTCAGACTTTTGTCCTGCCTCACAACATCGTAGGCATACTTGCCCATTCGTGCGCGCAATACTAGGGTACGGTCATGACAGCCCCATTGATAGACCCCTTCCTGCGTCCAATCTCGTACTTGCGTGTGTCGGTCACCGACCGCTGCGATTTTCGCTGCGTCTACTGCATGTCGGAAAACATGACCTTTCTGCCCAAGAAAGAGCTGCTGACCCTCGAAGAGCTGGACCGCATGTGTTCAACCTTCGTCGGACTTGGTGTCGAAAAGCTGCGCATCACCGGCGGTGAACCGCTGGTTCGGCGCGATATCATGACGTTCTTTCGCGCAATGACCCGGCATCTCGACAGTGGCGCGCTGAAAGAGCTGACGTTGACCACCAACGGATCACAGCTCGAACGCTTTGCTGCGGATCTTTTTGATGCCGGTGTGCGGCGGGTGAACATCTCGCTCGATACGCTGGATGAAAAGAAGTTCGCAGATATCACCCGCTGGGGGCGTTTGCCGCAGGTTCTACGTGGCATCGACGCGGCGCAAAAGGCCGGGCTGCGGGTCAAAATCAACACCGTGGCGCTGAAAGGCTTCAACGAGGATGAGCTGCTGACGCTGGCCGAATGGTGCGCGTCCCGCGATATGGATTTGACCTGGATCGAAGTCATGCCCATGGGCGACATCGGCAACGAGGATCGCCTGGGCCAGTACTGGAAACTTTCCGAACTGCGCAACACTCTGGGCCAGCATTACAGGCTGACCGACCTACCCGAAAGCTCGGGTGGCCCGGCGCGCTACGTGCGGATCGAAGAGACCGGGCAAAAGATCGGCTTTATCACCCCGCTCACGCATAACTTCTGCGAAAGCTGCAATCGGGTACGCCTGACTTGCACTGGTGAGCTGTTCATGTGCCTCGGACAAGAGGATAACGCCGATCTGCGGTCCGCCCTGCGAAATCACCCGGTCAATGACGCGCCGCTAGAGCAGGCCATTCGCGACGCGATCTCGCATAAACCCAAAGGGCATGATTTCGATTATTCCCGCCAAAACGTCGATGGCCGCGTGTCACGCCACATGAGCCATACTGGCGGCTAAAGCTCAGGGGCGGCTGATCTCTCCGCCCCCGACCGCCGCACGAACACCTGTGGTCGACGGGCATGACGTCGGCAACCCCCGCGCAACCCGCACTGCGAGATAGGCAAAGGCCTGCGCCTCGAGCATGTCGCCGTTCAGGCCCACCGCCTCGACCGGTTCGACGGGCATATCGAGACCAGCCGCCAGCATCGCCATCATCACTGGATTGTGCCGCCCACCACCGCACACCAGCAATCGTTCGGGCGGTTCCGGGCAATGCTCGATCCCGCGCATCACCGCAGCGGCGGCCATCGCTGTCATGGTCGCGGCAGCATCGGCATCATCCAGTTCGCGTACCAAATCCAGCATCAGCCCGAAATCATCCCGGTCGAGCGATTTTGGCGGCATCTTGAGGAAATATCCTTCGTCGAGGAACAGCTCAAGCGCGCCATCCACGACCTGCCCGGTCGCAGCCAGCGCCCCGTCGCGGTCGCAGTCCAGCCCCCGTCGCAGCGTCATCAGATCGTTGATCGGTGCATTAGCAGGGCCAGTGTCAAAGGCCAGCAGAGCGCCATCCACCTCGGGTCTGGCATATGACGGATCAATCCACGTCAGATTGCCGACCCCGCCGAGGTTCAGAAAGGCAAGCGGCCGCGTCGCTCCGATCCAGCGCGCACAGGCGAAATGGTAGAACGGCGCCAGCGGCGCCCCCTCTCCGCCCAACTGCACATCAGACGATCGGAAATCCCACACCACCGGCAGCCCCAACGCATGTGCCAGCGCAGTGCCATCGCCCAGTTGATGCGTGCCGCGCCCGTGCGGATCGTGGGCCAGAGTCTGACCGTGAAACCCGACCAGTTCAGCCGCGTCGAACCCGCGCAGAACCTCGGTATGGGCGCTCTGCACCACCCGCAATGCGTTCTCTAGCCCTGGCCCCGGCCAGCGCCCCAGCGCGGCGCGCAGAACCGCTTGTTCGTCGGGCGTATATAGACGGTAGGCGTGCGGTCCAAATTCAAAGATCGACTCGCCGTCAGTGCGCAGCATCGCCGCGTCCACCCCGTCAAGAGAGGTGCCCGACATCGCCCCAAGCGCCCAGACCGGATCTTTGCCCAACATGCTCTGTTCCTCTGCGGTTGCGACACGTTGCTGGTCGCATGTTTTGATCCGAGAACCGGTTCCCACTTTTCGGAACGCGCTTTCGTTCGACTTCGCGCGTTTTGATCCGAAAACCGGTTCCCACTTTTCGGAACGCGCTCTATAGATGGCCGCGATCTTATAGGGGACAGACCATGACCTACCATCCCAAATCGGACTTCATGCATGTCATGATGGAACGCGGCTTTCTGGCTGACTGCACCGATTATCAGGGCCTTGATGATGCGCTGAGCCAAGGCGTGGTCACCACCTATATCGGCTATGACGCCACCGCCAGTTCGCTGCATGTGGGCCATCTGCTCAACATCATGATGCTGCGTTGGCTGCAAAAGACCGGACATCAGCCGATCACCCTGATGGGCGGTGGCACAACAAAGGTGGGCGATCCATCGTTCCGTGCAGATGAGCGTCCGCTGCTGACGCCGGACCAGATCGATGCCAACATCACCGGTATGCAGCAGGTTTTTGCCAAGTACCTGACCTATGGCGATGGGCCGACAGATGCCCTGATGCTGAACAACGCCGAATGGCTCGACGGGCTAAACTACCTTGATTTCCTGCGCGACATCGGTCGGCATTTCAGCGTCAACCGAATGCTGAGCTTTGAATCCGTGAAATCCCGGCTCGACCGGGAACAGTCGCTCAGCTTTCTCGAATTTAACTACATGATCTTACAAGCCTATGATTTTCTTGAATTGAATCGCCGCTACGGCTGCGTGTTGCAGATGGGTGGCTCGGATCAGTGGGGCAATATCGTCAACGGCATCGACCTGACCCGTCGGGTGCTGGACCAGCAGATCTTTGGCCTGACCTCGCCACTTCTGACCACTTCGGACGGGCGCAAAATGGGCAAGAGCCAAGGTGGCGCGATGTGGCTGAATGCCGACATGCTGAGCCCCTACGAGTTCTGGCAGTTCTGGCGCAACACCAATGATGCCGACGTTGGCCGGTTCCTCAAGCTCTACACCGAAATCCCGGTTGAGGAGTGTGACCGTCTGGGCGCGCTTGAGGGCGCAGAAATCAATGCCGCCAAGATCATTCTGGCCAACGCGGTGACGACGCTTTGTCACGGTGCTGATGCCGCAGCCACAGCCCAAGAGACGGCGCGTGAGGTGTTTGAAAAGGGCGGCGTCGGTGACGATCTGCCCACGCTAGAGCTGTCGCCGGACGAGGTTCTGGATGGCATTTCGATCATCCAGGTTCTGGTGCGTGCCGGCCTTGCCAAATCCGGCAAGGACGCCAAGCGCCTGATTGCCGAAAACGGCGCCCGGATCGACGATACTTTGCTCGATGATCCGGCGATGATGCTGGATACCGACGCGCTAAGCGCCCCAGTCAAACTCAGCGCCGGTAAGAAGCGGCATGCGCTGGTCAAACTGGCCCTGTAGCATCTGCCATGGCCAGACTCGGTGGTCGAAAAATGAGCGACTGCGCTGCGCGCGACACCCAGAGCAGCAGACGTGACCTTCAGAACCGGCCAGCATGTTTTGGCTAAAAACCTGGCGGAGCCTCGCGGCAATGAGGTTGTCGGCGCGCGTTCTACCATCGATGGAACCTTGCTGCAGCACGAGCGCCTGCGGCATGAGTTGCCCTTAGCCCACTGGGGCGATATCGGCGATGCCGAGGGCATTGAAGCGGGTCATGAGTGCGATGCGGAAGTGATTTCGGCGGTCTGGCGATCAGGATCTTTCGCTGCGATGCGCGGTAGCTGAACCAATTGGTGGCGCGGTAGCGGGCGGGACGCGGCTTGATCATGCGATCAGGGTAACTACTTGGTTTCACAACACGAATCCTTCTCATTCAGACGTTTACACCAGCGCCCATGGCCTGAAACGTCGCGCGTGCCATTGAAGTCATACAGAAGCGGCGGACGTCATGTGAACCGACAGGACTATCCTTGGACAGCGTGGACACCTCGGCAGTCGATGCGTGATCCTCCCAAAGGAAGGTCTCATATTCCCGGTTCCAGACCAGATTGCGGAGTATCTGACCATCAGCACCCACCAAGCGCAGCGCCACGCGGCAACATTTCCATTCCGCCGGTATCCTTTTGCAGTGAAGAAAGAGCATCCGCCGATGCGTGGCCGTCCCACAGGAACTCTTCGCGCTGTCGGCAAGCGTCCCTTGCTCTGACGTGGCATAAGCGTCGGCATCGGTTGCCGCCGCCGTCCCGAGCGTCGGATTGTTGGTCAGGTCGTCATAGTCGCCAGATGTCGCGACCGTCGCTAGGCCAAGGTCGTCCGGGGTGACGCCGCTCTGCACCAAGACCCACACCATTGGATCGGTCCCCAGAGTGATGCCGCTTGCCGTGGTTTGCCAGACCTGCCCGCCATGCGCAGACCCGCCAACGGCCAGCGTGCTGGCGAAGTCCACCTCAGCATCCGCGTCGAGATCCGTTGCCCGAGTATGCGCCCCGGCACTATTGTAGGTGTAAATGCCATTTTCCGCCGGATCTGTCTGATCCTTTGCCAGATACCGCTGACCATTTGTCACGGTCACGCCGTCGACAGTATAGGCCCCCGTCAGCGCGACGTTGGCTGTGGTGGCTGCGACAACCGCTGATTTCGGATTCGGCGCGGTCCCGTCACGTGCTGACAGCGCCAGAGTTTCCGCGTGCATTTCCGTCAACAGGACGGTCATTTCGCTCGGGACCGGCTGATGGTTCGCCGCAACCGGGTTGCCCTGGACGACGGTCTGGATTGGCTTGCTCAGGGTCATGCGTACCTCGATGACACTAAGTTACTGTGATTGGCCCAAACGGCCCGTTTGGCGTGCCTTCGACTAGCGATCCATTCACCGGAACCGCCCAAACGTAGAAGGTGCCAGCCGCCAAGCCGGTTTCAGTGTAGGCGCGGAACGTGTTGGCCGGGGTGATGATGGTCGCGGCAAGGGTTGCCATGCCGATATCGGCGGTTGCGCTCAGGTAGATCCTGACCGCGTATTGGTTGGCGTCGTTGGCCGTGGTCCATGAGGTGTCGATTTCACCAGCGCCGCCAGCTGTCGCAGACGCAGACGCCAGCGCAGCCGGGGCGGTGTCATTGGCCGTGGCGGTGATTTGCGTGATATCGCTGTAGGCTGTGGCCCGGTCGCCATCCACGGTCTGCCATTGCACATCGTAGGTCGCGCCATCGTTCAGCAGCGCGGAATAGGCGTAAAGCCCGTCCATGTCGGTGAGGAAATACTCATAGTTGTACGTTCCCTCTGGCGCATATCGGAACCGATACACATAGGATTCACGCGCGGGCGCTGCGAACGTGGCCCGGATGCGGACGGCCAAGCCACTGTCGGTCGTGATCGGCTCGGACGAAAGCACCACGCTCGCGGCCGCGCCGAGGCTGTCGTCAATATCAAGCGACGGGGTCGGCGCAGGTGGCGCCCCTTCCTCGCCTTCATTCAGGGCCCACCGGTCGGACGCCAGCGGCACCACGGCGAACGCGCAGGCCATGCCGTCGCCGTCCTCTTCTACCGGCCCCACAATCTCATGCGGCCCGGTGAACACCGCGTCATAAGCCAGATCAATCGCCCGCTCGCGCTTGGCCAGTATCCCCTTGATCGTGGTGCCGAGCGCCGCGCGGTTTTCGGCTTGGACACGCCCGCCGATTGCCTTGGCCAGACGCACGGCCTGATTGTGGTTCTGGCAGCCGAGCGCATCGACAAACTGATAGTTCGGCTCACGGGCCGCATCGTAGAAATCCGGGTTATTCCACGGGCTGCAAGGCTGCTTGGTGTAGCCGTGGCCCGGTGACAGGTAATTGACGACAACGCCGTCCATCGGCTGCTCGCCATCGTTCACGGTCTGCGTTTTGGCCGTAAAAATATCCCGAGCCGCGCTGAATTCCAGCGTTGGTGTCTCGTAATATCCGGGGATCGCATAGGCCCTGCCTTCGTCGTCATAGGCAACAAAGGCGTCCATGGTCTTGAGGATTTCCTGTTCAGCCTCTTGTCGGGTCTGATTGTCCGGTACTGCGATGCCGCAGCGATAGAGCGGCACCGGATCGCCATTGCGGTCCAGTACGGTCGTGTCGCAGATGTCCGACCGCGCCGCGACTTCGGTCCAGTTGATCGCCGTCATAGGCTGGTTGCGGCCCCAGACGTTGGTGCGCCACCATGCCCAGAGGATCACCGGATTCCCGTCGCCCGCCGTCCATGTGTCCGGGTCGTCTATGTCGTGCGCGCCGTTGCGTGGGTCGTACATGCGGGTGAAATTAGCGTAGACCTGCACCGCTGGTTCGCCGATCCCGATAAGACCGCGCCAGCGATAGATCAGCGGCTTGGCCTCGGTACTTCCCGCGCGCGCCCGGACGATGGAATAGCAGACCCCGGCCAACAGAAAGTCCGCTGGCAGATCGGGAAAGGCGTCAGTGAACGCGGTCGGCAGATCGCCATAGACCTGCGCAGATGAAGGCGAGACAGTGTAAACCCGGTACGCGCAACGCTTTTCGCCGCTGCCGGTGTATTCCTTTTTGTCTTCGGTAAAACAGAATTTGTTGGTGATAACATCGCCGATTTCCAGCGACTCATATTCGGACGCTTCCCATGCCATTGCATCGGTGCCGACTGTCACGCCATCGGTTGTGACGTGGTAACGCGCGCTGCTTTCGATGAATGGCGATCCGTCCCCGTCAACGTCCACCGCGAACCCACGGCCAACGACAAGAGCTGCCGCCATGTCAGCCGCGCGGGACAGAACCACGTCATCACCGCCCATCCCGTCATCAACAAACGAAACGGTATAGATGCCGTTTTCCACCGGGTCTGTCTGGTCTTTCACCAACACCCGATCATCGGCCTCAACGGTATAGCCACCAATCACGGCGGTTGCCGACGACAGGTCAAGATCCTCGGTGCTTGCCGTCACAACGTCCGTCGTGAGGGTCAGGCCATAATCGGCAAGCTCAACCTCAATGCCGTCAAGATAGTATTGCGGCTCGCTAGCCATTTCGGCATCGCCATGGATCACTGAATACCAAAATGCCCCGTCCGCAGCGTATTCCGCAAAAGACCCCGCAGCACCGCCAACCTTGACTGATCCGCCAAGCTGGTAGCGCGGCGCGTCTGCGATCCGGGTATTGACCTGCGCCCGTTCGATTTTCGGCGGGCCTTGCTGTTCCGGCCTTAGAAGGTAGGCAAGACCGAGGTTCAGCAGCAGCCCTTCAAGCAACGTCTGCCCCAAGAAGTTGCCGAGCGTAAAACCGATAGCCGTCAGGCCACCGACCGCCCCGGCCACCGCGCCAGAGAGGCCCGCGACAAATGCTGACACGGGATCGACGAATGCCAGCGCAGGCGTGATGATCGCCGTTGTGGTCCAGAGGATCAGTTGGGTTATGCGCATTTCCATGCCCCCCCAAAACCGGCGCTGGCCAGTCGATCATGCCGCGCCCCTCAATCCGCAACATCGTGCGGTTGCCAAGACAGATCCCGGCGATTTCATGCCCGAAGAAATCCACGATGACCGGCGCGCCGGGCCACGGCTCGCACTCGACAAGACCAGCCAGCGCCATGCCGTGCCGGAACACCGCAAGCGGCCCGCCGTAGGGTGGTTAGATCGCCCGCGCGCCCGCTTCGTCGCTGTATGCCCCGCGCCACGGGCTGGCAGGATCGACGCCCCAACGATCCGCGACATAATCGCAGACCGACGCCATGCAGTCGGCACCGTTCCAGTCGAAAGGCGTGGATCGCCAGATTGCCCGCGCCCGCTCAATCGCCGGGTGAAACTCAAGCCCCACGGGTAAACGTCCGCTGGCTGTTCTTGGCTACGAAAATGCAGCCGCTAATCGAACCCAGAGACCCCATTTCAAAGGCCGCAAGTGTCCTGCGAAGCCCGTCAAGTTCGCTCCGATACTTCAGAACCCTCTCTGACGCCTCAATCATTACCGCGCTGTCTCGAAGGGCCGGGTTCATGCCGTTCCGGTTGGCCTCGAACATTTTCAAGGTGGCCTCGGATGCAATCAGATTCGCGCGGGCGTTTTCAATCAGCGCGCGCCTTTCCCCCTCAATCGCCGTCTTCGCCGCTGGCGCACGGCTGGTCGCATAAATCTCAAGCTGCTCATTCAGCCGCGCCTTGCTCTCCGCGACCAACTTGGACGCTTCCGGGTGCGCCTCCGCCTCTGCGTACGCTCGATAGGCAAACCTAAGCCCCGACACCACGGCGACGAATGGGACCGCATTCATCGCAAAGGCCAGCGCGCGCGCCTGATAGACGGCCACCGTCATCGCGCCGGACATTGTGCCCAGCCACGCTACCGTTGACGTGATGCCGCCGGTCAGCGCAGGCAGGCGGCTCGCAGAAAGAACGGCAAGCGATACGCCCAGAATGTCGGCATTGTCGATCAGAGCGGTTAGTGCCGACCCCGCCAATTCAGCCGCGCTTATTACAGTCAGCAGAGCGCCAGCCGCGAGCCGGGTCAGGGTGTTGGAGATCCCGACTATCGCTTGGTCGTAGCGCTCGGCCCAAGTCACGTCGATCAGATCAAACGCTTTTTGCGCCTGGCCAGCCTTCTTGCCCATCGCCTCCATATTGTCAGCGAGGAACTTCCCCGCCTCCCCGGCCAAGGACATGGCCACCGCGCCAGCCTCAGACGAGCTAAACAGCGCGGATAGTTGCTCGACGCTGCCGCCGGTCGCCTCTGTAATTCCCCGCATGAATTGCGCAAAACCCTTGGCCTCAAGTGATGCGACACTAAAATCAAGGCCGTCACCGTTGGCAAGTTTCAGGTCTTTGGCAAGCGTCAGCGCCTGTTCTGTCGGGCTGAGCACCGCGATCAGTGCCGCGCGGCGTCCAATCACCGCGACCGATGTACTGATCCCGCCCTTGGTTAGGGCAGCGGTCGTGGCCGCAACCTCATCAAACGACACCCCCACCTTTTGGGCAAAAGGCAGCACCGCGCCCAGGCTAGAGGCCAGCTCGCCAAACCCCTCGGATTCGACCCGCCACGTGCGCTCTCCGACGAATAGCCTGCCGTCAGCCTTTAGCGCGCGGGCAATCACGGGAACGGCTGCGTCCGGGATTATCCGGCCCGCTCCGCCCTCGATATCACAGCGGGCCAGTCGCTTGCCGTTCGATGCGACAGCAGAACCGCAGGGGGAGGTGTGATGACCGACAAACCGATCCTTTTTTTCCGGGCCTATGGTGCAGGCGCTGTTGGCCGGTCGCAAGACGCAGACGCGGCGCGCAATTGCAGGGGACGAGTGATGCACAGCATACGGCAAATTGGCGCGATGGTCGCGGCGATGGGAGCGAACGTCCCGCAATTCCGCTAAATCCCCCAATGGAAAATAACGCAGGCTGCGCACCCGAAGGGGCCGACGAAAAAGCGCGCCAAGGTCAAGACCGCGCGCAAGCAGCGGAGGGGCAAGTGATGGATATCATCAAGCTTGTTAGCGCAGGGTTCGCCCTCAACATCGCATTCGCACTCGCAGCCCACACGCTTGGAATTGACCGGCCAAAACCGATGGTCCGCTGGTTCTACATGACCCAGGGCGCTGCATTGCTTGCGGTGATCGCGTGGCTGCTTGAGGACGCCGACTGATGTCCGCCGCGCGTCCATCCCTTGCCGCTGGTGAGCGCACCGCCGCTGCCATGCTGGATCTGCCCGTGACTGCGTTCCGGCGTCTGGTGAGCATGGGCGCGCTGCCTCAGGCGTGCAGGATCGGTGAATTTGAGCGGTGGCGTATAGACGATCTGCGCGCCATTCTGGACGGCACCGCCGCCCTGCCAAATGAGGACTTTGAGATTTGAAACGCCCGCCGAAACCGCGCATCGTCAAGCCGCGCCTCACGGGAAATGGAGCAAGGCAAAAGGCGCGTGGGAACCGTACCACAGGGTCACAAAAACCGTCGCGGGCTAGCGCACAGAGCGTGTCGTCCGGCTTGACTGGATGGGCGACCCGGAACGGCTGGATGCACTGTATTGGACCTGTCAGGCGGGGCGGCATGATGCCCAGAAGGCCCCGGCGCGGTACACATGGCGTGAACTGACCATCGCATGGCGTAGCGACCCCCGCGTGCAGAAGCGCCTGTCTGACGGCACAAAACGCAGCTATCGCCTGCCGATGGATTCCATCATGGAAAAGAACGGCGCAAAGGACGTGCGCAAGACAACCCGGCAGGCCATCCGTGCCGCGTATGAAAAGCTGGCCGACACGCCGCGCAAGGCAGACCGCCATCTACAGACAATTTCGCTTCTCTGGAATTTCGGCAAGAACAAATTGGATTGGCCCGTCGGTGACAACCCCGCTTCCGGGATTGAGCATTTCAGTAAACAGCGTGAATTTCTGCCGTGGCCGGAATGGATGGTCAAGAAGATCGCGGAGGCACCGCTATCCGTCCGCACCGCCGCCGAACTAATCCTCGGGACCGGCCAGCGCCCCAACGCTGCAATCACCATGCGCCGCGACCAGTTTCAAGGCGAGTGGATGCGTGTCCTGGACGAAAAGGCCGGTGTCTACTTCGAGACGTACTGCCCGGTCTCGCTGCGCGTTTACATCGAAGCCACCCCAAACTCAGGCGCGCATCTGCTGGCAAAGAACCTGACCGAGCCGCTTGGATACGACGCCATCGAAAAGGCGTTCCGAGCATGGCGCGCGGGGCTTGGCTAAAAGGCGCGCCCGTATTCCCTGCACGGCCTGCGCAAACTGGCCATCATACGACTGGCCGAGGCTGGCGCAAGTGATGCGGAAATTCAGGCTGTGACAGGTCAGTCTGCGGAGATGGTGGCGCTTTACCGCGCCAAGGCAAGCCGTCGGAAACTGTCCGAATCGGCGCAAAAAAGGAGAGAACGAATGGACTGGATGGCATCAGAACAGAACGAACCCAAACGTGAAAGTGGGAGTATTCCGTGGGAGCAACGCCCTGTGTGAGTAGGCGTTGCTCTGCTAAGCCATTGGTACCCAAGGTGGGAATCGAACCCACACGCCTTGCGGCGGGGGATTTTGAATCCCCTGCGTCTACCGTTCCGCCACTTGGGCCCGCGTGTGTCTTTAGCCAAACTCAAGCGCTGCGTCCAGAGCCAAAGTGCAGGTTAGAACATCACCTGCACCAACCAAAGTGTGATCCCCGGACAAGCCACAAGAATGCCAACCCGCACGATGTCGGACAGCACAAACGGCGCAACACCGGCATAGGTGCGGCTGATCGGGATATCCGGCGCGACACCATTGATAATAAACAGGTTCATCCCAACAGGCGGGGTGATCAGCCCGACTTCGACCACAATCAACGCAATGATTCCGAACCAGATTGCGGTGTCCTCGGCCGTCATGCCGAAATCGAGCACGTTGATCACCGGCAGAAAAATCGGGATTGTCAGCAGGATCATCGACAGGCTGTCCATCACGCAGCCAAAGATCAGATAGGCCAGCAACATAATCCCAAGAACCGTCAGCGGCGCAAAGCCCTGAGTCAGAATCCAGTCCGCCAGCATATCCGGTGCACGCGTCAGCGCGAGAAATCCCTTGAGCACTTCGGCCCCAAGCAGGATGAAAAATATCATCGCCGTCGCCTTGGCGGTTTCAAGGATCGCCTGAACAAAACCGCTCAGACTGAGGCGCCCCATCACCAGACCATAGACGCCAGTCGCAACGGCACCAAAGGCCGCTGCCTCATTGGGGGTAAACAGCGCCTGCGGTCCCGGCTTGACCCAGTTCCAGTCACCAACGATGCCACCGATGGTGAGGCCAAAGATCACGATAACCGGCCAGGTCGCCGCCAGCGTGCGCATCCGCGCGGCAAAGGGCACCCTTTCGGCGGTGTCAGCGGCATCCGGCCGCACCCGGACATAGATCATCACCGTCAGCATATATCCGGCGGCGGCCAAAAGGCCCGGAATCAGCGCCGCCATGAACATCTTGACGATATTCTGCTCGGCCATGATCGCGTAGATCACCAAAATGATCGAGGGCGGGATCAGAATGCCCAATGTGCCGCCAGCCGCAAGAACCCCGGTGCTCAGGCTGTCGGAATAGCCGCGTTTGCGCATTTCGGGCAGGGCCACCTGTGCCATCGTGCTGGCTGTGGCCAGGGATGAGCCGCAGATCGCACCAAATCCGGCGCAGGCACCGACGCTGGCCATAGCGATGCCACCTTTGCGATGCCCAAGGAAATCCGACGCCGCGCGAAACAACGCCGCCGACATGCCGGTGCGGGTCGCGAACTGCCCCATCAGCAGGAACAGCGGTATGATCGACAGGCCCTGATTGGAAAACGTCTCGTAGGACAGTGATTTCATCTGTGCCATCGGCGCCACCGGACTGCCCAGCACATACCATGTGCCAAAGAACCCGGTCAGTCCCATCGCCAGCGCCACCGGCACCCGCAAAAAGATCCCGCCCAGCATCAGGCCAAACGCGGCAAGCGCAAGTGACAACCCGGTCATGTCGCAGACTCCTGTCCGTCAAGAACCCAAGCCGCCGCACGCCAGACGCAAAACAAACTCACCAGAGCAAAGACCCCTGCCCCCATCACCGCGAGGCCGTAGGGAATCCAAACGGGGATCGCCAATTCATAGGTGGTCTCGGGAAAGAACGGCCTGGATCCCATGCCAAGTGCGGCGCGCAGCACGTCGGATCCGTATGGGAACTTTTCACCAAAACCGAACCACAGCTGCCGCGTGATCAGAACGGCCGCCACCGCGATCAGCGCATCCCCGATCAGGCCGAAAACAGCCTGTAAACGCGGCGAAAACTGTCCTGTCAGAATATCGACGGTCACGTGACCGCGCTTGAGCTGGCAATAGGGCAAAAACGCAAAAACGGCGAGCGCGCAGCCATTGGCCACCAGTTCGTAATCCCCACGCACCGGGCCCAGACCGAACGGCCCAAGGATGCGTCCGGCGATCGACACCATCGTCATCACCGCCATCGCACACAGGATCAACCCGCCCAAAATGGCCAGCGCCTGTGCGGCGCACTCAATCCCGTCGCCTACGCGCAGGCGCGTCGTTTCAGCCAATGCCATTGTCTGTCCCTGCCCCTTGCATCAACCGGAATGACCCATCGTCGGGCGTCTGGTTTGACCGCGGGTTTACGGCCCCTAGCGCAGGATTTCCATACCGACTTTACAGGGTGTGGCGATGCACCCCGGCGCAGGCGAAATACCCCTGCGCCGGATCGAGCGGACGTTACAACCCGCCAGTGTCGTATTTTGCAACCAGAGCCTGCGCATCGGCCACCATCGCCGCACCGTCAAGCCCAAGAGCCGTAACTTCGGCAATCCATTCTTCGGTCTGCGCTGCGCCGATTTCACGCAATTTATCGACCAAAGCAGGGTCAAGCGACACGATCTTGTTGCCGCGCTCGCCGATCATGGTCTTGGCCAGATCGTCACCCTTGTCCATCGCGGCACCCGCCAGTCCCGATGTCTCAAGCCCCGAGTTGGCATCGATCACCGCCTTGAGGTCGTCCGGCAGACTTTCGTATTTCGCCTTGTTCATCCCCCAAAGAAAGAATGTGTTGTACAGCGACCTGTCGCCGGGGATCTCGGTATGTGCCTCGGCCAACTCGTGCACCTTGAGGCCGGGCACCACCTCCCACGGGATGACGCCGCCATCGACAACGCCTTTGGACAGCGCCTCGGGAAAGGCCGGGACCGGCATTCCGATCGGAATGGCACCCAGGGTTTCCAGCAGCTTGTTGGCCTGACGTGATGGACCGCGCAGGCTGAGGCCGGCAAAATCCTCAAGTTTGGTGACCGGCTCACCCTTTTTGTGGATCACCCCCGGACCATGGGTGTGCACTGCGATCAGATGAATGTCGCCAAAGCGTTCGCTCATGTATTTCTCGGTAAACTCCCACAGCGCCTTTGAGGCATCCGTTGAGTTGACCGGTGTCATGAATGGCAGCTCGAACGCCTCGGATTCCGGGAAACGACCCGGCGTATAGGCTGGCAGCACCCAGCCGCAGTCGATCACGCCATCGCGAATCTGGTCATACAGCGCCGGTGGTTTGCCGCCCAGCTGCATTGACGGGTAAAGTTCAACCTTGATGCGGCCATTGCTTTCGGCTTCGATTTTCTCGGCCCATGGTTCCATAAAGAATTTTGGTACAGACCCCACGGCGGGCAGAAAATGCTGGCAGCGCAGCGTGACCTCTTGCGCGATCCCGGCAGAGACCGACAGCCCCAGAGTAACAGCCGCAACCGCTGCGGTAAGAAGATGATGTTTCATACAGGTTCCTCCCTTGCGCGGTCTTACGCCGCCGCTGTCATTGGTACAATGCTGCGCGCCACTTGCAAGCCTGCGTTCTGTGCGAACACAGCCCGCACCGGGCCGTTTCACCGCGCCCAAGTGCTGTCACGCAAGCGTGGCCGCGTTCAGCTTGACCTTGGTTCCGCACCGTGGTCTCTGGCCCCGATCCGAGGGAGAGCCCGATGCTGCGTCGTCTCTATAATCGAACTTTGGCGATGTCCGATCACCCTCAGGCACTGTGGGTTCTGGCGTTTGTCGCCTTCATCGAGAGCTCGGTCTTTCCGATCCCGCCCGATGTGCTGATGATCCCGATGATCCTGGCCCGCCCCAGCCGGGCCTGGCTGATCGCGACAGTGGCGATGGTCGCGTCGGTTCTGGGCGGGCTTTTGGGATATGCCATCGGGTATTTTTTCTACGAACAGATCGGCGCCCCGATCCTGACAGCCATGGGCAAGGGTGACGCCATGGCGGAATTCGGGACCCGGTTCAATGATCTGGGATTTTGGGCGGTATTGACTGCTGGGGTGACGCCGTTTCCGTTCAAGGTGATCACCATCATGTCCGGCTGGACCGCAATGCCGCTGGCGACATTTGTCGCCACATCTATCCTGGCGCGCGGGCTGCGGTTCTTTGTCGTGGCGGCATTGCTGCGCGCCTTTGGCGACCCGGTCCGCGATTTCATCGAACGTCGTTTGGGTCTTGTTTTTACCCTCTTCGTGCTCATCCTTGTCGGAGGATTTTTTCTGGTGCGCTACCTATGACTCGCAAAACCCTGATCTTGCTGGCGATGGCCGGTTCAGCTGCCCTCCTAATGGGCGCTCTTGGCTTTCAGTTCCTCGGCGAAATGCCGCCCTGCAAGCTGTGCTATTGGCAGCGGTATCCACATGTCGCAGCGGTGATTGCGGGCCTTGCCGCGCTGGCCGGTCCTGGTCGCGTCTTTCCTGCACTGGGTGGTCTGGCTGCCGCCGCCACTGCCGGGATCGGGATCTATCACACCGGAGTCGAGCGCGGCTGGTGGGAAGGTCCGACCACCTGCACATCAGGCCCGGTGTCTGGCCTCTCGGCGGACAATCTGATGAACCAGATCATGAACGCCCCGCTGGTGCGCTGTGACGAGGTACCGTGGGAGCTGTTCACCCTGTCGATGGCCAGCTGGAACGCTGTGGCATCACTTCTGCTGGTCGCAATCTGGGTCGGCGCATTGCGCAAGAGCTAACCCCGCCTGATGGCAGCACGTTTCTGCTACTTTGCCCCTCGGCACCAAACAACGGTCGGCCCGGTTCGCTATGCGGGGGGCGCGCCACCGGCCCATTCCGCTTGACGCGTTCGACGCGGATAATAATTAGCTGCGTGGAGGGCCTGTAGCTCAACTGGTTAGAGCAGAGTGCTCATAACGCTTTTGACCTGCCCCCCGAGGTTCCCTAATTTATAACGAGAGTTTGCGGGTCTGATGCACTTGCCCCCAACCTTGGACCACCTGGGTCTAGAGATTTCCGGCTTTCGTCAGATCGGTGGGCTGGTTTCACCTTCTGATTTTACGAGCATGATCGGTGACTTGTTTCCGATCGCGCTGTGGGGCCGTTCTTCGTTGTAGTATCTACGCCAAGTCTCCACCTTTTCTGCCGCATCCGCAAGGCTCAAGAACCAATGCGCGTTCAAACATTCCTGGCGAAACTTACCGTTGAAGGCCTCGATGAAGGCGTTGTCTGTCGGTTTTCCTGGCCTGCTAAAATCCAAAACCACGCCCCGATGATAAGCCCACAGATCCAGATCCCGAGAGATAAATTCCGGCCCATTATCGACTCGAATGGTCTTAGGATACCCAATCTTGGCACAAGCCAGATCAAGAGATTTAACCACATCCTCACCGCGATAATTGAACCTTACGTCTAGAATTGGCACATAGCGCGAGAACGTATCGACGACGGTCAAAACGCGCAATTTGCGGCCTGTGGCGAGTTGATCATGCACAAAATCCATTGCCCAGACGTCGTTATTCTTCACAGCTTCTGTGCGAGCATCCCGCAGCTTCGCTTTCACGCGACGTTTCGGTGTCTTGTTGCGCAGTTGAAGACCCATCTCCTTGTAAATACGATATGTTTTTTTAGCGTTCACTGGCCAACCCTCACGCTGCAACACAAAATGGACGCGCCGATATCCATATCGAACGCGTGTCTCACAAATCTCCTTAATGCGCTTTTTCAACGCGGCCGGATCGGTGCGGCGGGATTTGTAATGATAGGTCGAGCAATCAAACCGCAAAGCACCACATGCCTTTCGGATCGACACACGCCAATCAGACCGCATCCCATCGACAAGCTCACGCTTTCGATCCGGCCTTAGAGCTTTCGCTTGATAACGTCCTGCAACATCTCACGATCCAACGTCAGATCAGCGACAATCCGTTTCAAACGGTTGTTCTCGTCTTCCAGATCACGCAACCGGCGCATCTCTGACGGCATCAGCCCCTCATACTTTTTCTTCCAGTTGAAATACGTCGCCGGACTTATCCCGGACTTGCGGCAAATCTCCGCAACCGTCGTGCCCTCATTACCTTGCTTAACAATAAACGCCTTTTGGGCGTCCGTGAATTTGGATGCTTTCATCGCGTCCACTCCTTTTCCAGCCAGGAAAGTAGCAGTCGGAAACTCTAATTCAAAATGGTCCAGTTTTTAGGGGGCAGAGCAGAAGCAGACAGAGCGTCGTGAGCACAGCCCACCTTTTCCCTGTTCGCGGAGGTTTCTGCCAGTTTCGCCTGAGCGTACCGTCGGCTATCAGGTACTGCAGCGAGCGAATTCGCCTTTTGTTCCGGCGCGATTGAAATCCGCGGCAGAGGACGCTAGAGGATTGTGCCTGTTGGTGCGCTTGCGACCCGATACTGCATATTTTTGAAGAGAAGAAGACATGAGCGGCATTGACGACCTTCCCCCCCTCAGCCGGGTCATCGCCGAACACGGGCTGGTGGCGCGCAAGTCGCTGGGGCAGAACTTTCTGCTGGACCTGAACCTGACCGCCAAGATTGCGCGCCAGGCCGGGGATCTGACAGGCATGGATGTCCTGGAAATCGGGCCCGGCCCCGGCGGGCTGACCCGCGGCCTACTGGCCGAGGGTGCGCGCCGTGTACTGGCCATCGAAAAGGACGCCCGCTGCCTGCCAGCTCTGGCCCAGATCTCCGCAGCCTACCCCGGTCGGCTGCAGGTGATCGAGGGCGATGCGCTAAAGGTCGACGCACTGGCACATCTGACGCCGCCGATCGCGATTGCCGCCAATCTGCCCTACAATGTGGGCACCGAACTGTTGGTGCGCTGGCTGACTCCGCCCGAGTGGCCGCCATTCTGGTCATCCCTCACGCTGATGTTCCAGCGAGAAGTGGCTGAACGAATCGTCGCCATACCGGGATCAAAAGCCTACGGGCGACTGGCGTTGCTGGCGCAGTGGCGCACACGGGCGCAGATCGTACTGTCGCTGCCACCCGAAGCGTTCACGCCAGCCCCCAAAGTGAGTTCCGCCGTGGTGCATCTGACTGCCCTCCCCGCGCCGCGATTTCCTGCGGAGCCTAAGGTACTTGAGCAGGTTGTGGCGATGGCCTTTAATCAGCGCCGCAAAATGCTGCGCGCCGCGCTGCGCGGCCTGCATCCGGATATCGAGGATCTGTTGCGCGAATCCGGAATCGCACCGACAGAGCGCGCCGAACAAGTGCCTCTGGAAGGGTTCTGCGCCCTCGCGCGTGCCGTTGCCGCCGCGCGCTGAGAGCTGATTCCAAGCGGGAATGCCGAGGTTACTCGGCGGCGCTGGGGGTTTCACCAGGTGCTACGGTCGCGGCGCTTTCACTGTCCGGCTTGGGTTCGGGTTTCTTGCGCGGTTTGCGGCGCGGCTTGGGCTTGGGTTTCGCCTCGGCTTCGGGCGCGGTTTGGTCACCGGCCACAGGAGCCTCTGCCACCGGTGCTTCGACTGCCGCAGGAGCCGGAGCCGGCGTCACGCCACCTTGATCGTTCGTCTTGGAAACCGGAGCAGCGTGCTCTTTCACAGGTGTCGGCGCGACCGAATTTTCCGGTGTCTCGACTAAACCGCTATCGTTTGTGCTGTCGTCTGACAGATCAACGACGTCATCGCTGCGCTCAAACTGCGGCTGTTCGCGACGAGAGTTCTGACGATTGTTGTCGCGCTGATCACGATTCTGCTGTCCGCGGTCATTGCTACCCTGATCCGGGCCGCCATTGCCCGCGTCCTGACCGCCAGAATTATTCTGCCCGCCGGATTGGTTGTTATTGTTGTTTTGGTTATTATGGTTGCCACCACTGCTGTCATTACGCTGGGTCTGGCGCTCGCGATTTTCGCGTTCCTGCTGCTCGCGACGCTGCTCTTGTTCGCGGGTCGCCTCGCTCAGCATGCGCATGTAATGCTCAGCGTGCTGCTGAAAGTTCTCGGCCGCAACGCGATCATTGCTCAGCTGCGCATCACGGGCAAGCTGGTTGTATTTGTCGATGATCTGCTGTGGCGTCCCGCGCACCTTGCTTTCGGGGCCAGAGCTGTCGAACACCCGGTTGACAACATTCCCAACGGTCGAGCGGTTGCGGTTAGACTTGGACCGCGAACGTGTTTTAGAAGATCTCATAAGGTAAATTCAGCCTTGTTTGTGACTGTTCCTGTGACCGCTTTGGGTGCTTTTTGCACCAAATCTGCCGGATCACGTCTAAGGGTGGCTTGTCGTCAAGCGGGACCGCCCTAGGGCATCCACCGTCTCAACTGCGGACTAGCTAACCATGCCTTGCGCCCCGCACAAGCAAAAAACGCGGAACTCATGATGATTAGACCCTATTGGTCCTATTTTCGCGGGTTTATGCCCAAAACCACACGGTCGCGGCCATCCAAATCAGCAATAACCCGCAAATCCGTCAGACCCGCCCGGGTCATCATGTCGCAGACGTCCCGCGCCTGGGTCGGGCCAATTTCGATCATCAGCCGCCCGCCGGGGGCCAAATGCGCAGGCGCGGCACGACAGATCGCGGCGTGACACAGCAACCCATCGCCCCCGTCAGTCAGGGCCAGGTGCGGTTCAAACTCGCGCACTTCGGGCGACAGCCCAGGCATTTCGTCCATGGCGATATAGGGCGGGTTCGACACGATCAGGTCGAACGGCGCCTGCCCCGTGATCGGATCGAACCAACTGCCCTGTACCAGCGACACCCGCGATTCCAGCTTCAGAGCGTTGCGGTTCCAGAACGCGACGTTCAGCGCCGCATCGCTGAGGTCAGTGCCAACACCGATGCTGCCAGCCATTTCAGAGACCAGCGTCAGCACGATACAACCCGATCCAGTACCCAGATCCAGAACCCGTTCGAACGGTTCGGCCAGCGCCGCCTCGATCAACGTTTCGGTTTCGGGGCGCGGGTCCAGCACCTCGGGCGTCACCAGAAATTCGCGTCCGTAAAACAGGCGGCGCCCGGTCAGATGCGATACAGGCACACGCAGGGCGCGACGTTCGATCAACGCGTCAAAGTTCGCGGCAAGATCTGCCTCGACAGGTTCGGGCAAAAACAGCGTCAGCCGTCCGGCAGGCACCCGCAACACATGCGCCAGCAACCGGCGCGCATCACGCCCGGCATCGGGCACGTCGGCGGCGTTCAGGGTTCGGGTCGCGCGCGCCAGAAGTTGCGAACCAGTGGCGACTGCGCTCATCCGCCCATCTCGGCCAATGCGCTGGCCTGTGCATCGGCGGTCAGCGCGTCAATCACTTCGTCCAGATCGCCCTGCATCACCTGATCCAGCTTATAAAGCGTCAGATTGATGCGGTGATCGGTCATCCTGCCTTGGGGAAAGTTGTAGGTGCGGATTCGTTCCGACCGGTCGCCGCTGCCCACCTGCGCCTTGCGATCAGCGGATCGGGCGCTGTCAGCCTTTTGCCGTTCCATATCGAACAGGCGGGTCCGTAGCACCTGCATGGCAATCTCGCGGTTGCGGTGCTGCGACTTTTCCGACGAGGTGACGACAATGCCCGACGGGATATGCGTGATCCGTACCGCCGAATCAGTGGTGTTGACGTGCTGCCCGCCAGCCCCAGAACTACGCATGGTGTCGATGCGCAGGTCGTTAGCGTCGATCTTTATGTCGACCTCTTCGGCCTCGGGCAGAACGGCCACTGTTGCGGCAGAGGTGTGGATACGTCCGCCGCTTTCGGTCGACGGGACACGCTGGACACGGTGAACGCCGCTTTCGAACTTGAGACGGGCAAAGACATCGGTGCCGGTGACATGGGCGATCACTTCCTTGATTCCGCCCAGTTCGGTTGTCTGCTCTTCGATGATATCGACGCGCCATCCCTGCGCCTCGGCATAGCGCTGGTACATCCGAAGCAGGTCAGCGGCGAACAATGCGGCCTCATCCCCGCCCGTACCGGGCCGGATTTCCAGCATCGCCGGTCGGGTGTCGGCGGCATCGCGCGGCAACAGGGCCACCAGCAAAACGCGCTCGGACTCTGGCAATGCACGGCGCAGCTCTTGCAATTCATCTTCGGCCAATGCGCGCATCTCGGGATCTGAGCACAGCGCCTCGGCCTCGGCGATGCCATCGACCAGGCGGCGCCACGCAGCAATCTGATCCACCACGGGTTTCAGTTCGGCGTATTCCCGACCAAAGGTCGCAACGTCGCCACCCCCCTGGGCCATCCTGGCCTCAAGATATTCGAAACGCTGGGTGATCTGGGCAAGACGCTCTGCAGGAACCATGCGGCTGTCTGTCCCTTATCCCGCCAGCGCCGTCAAGGGTGGCATCCCACGAACCAGTGCACGACGTTCAATCGCCCTGCTGGGCCGCAACAGCACTCAGCCATCCTTCGACCCGCGCCTTGTTGGTGCCCATATCCGACTGGCCAAAGCGCAGGCGGGCATAGAGTTCCACCCTGTCGTCGTTCAACTGCACCGTGGTGTAATCCGGGAAGCCCATCCATTCAGAGCGTGTGACATAGGTGATCAGGCCCGCATCAATCGACCCCGCAAGAATCTCGGTCCGGGGGGTGGCTAGGATGACGCGATCCAGAACTTCCATTGTCGGGCGCCCGCCCTGAAAACCGCGCCGCACACCACTCGCCAGATCCTGATCCGCAGTTACCATCGGATCGACATTCCACACCTCAGGGTTGGAAGGGGCAAGCCGAATCCACACAAGACAGCCCACAATTGCCAGCACAATGATCCAGAATATCATCCGCACGCCGCCTTATCCCTTTTTGACTTCATTTCCGGGCCGCCGGGCGCCTGCGCGCGCTGATCATCCAACTCGTCGCGTCCAGCCCCAAAGGCACAGAATCTCCATCGCCACATGGGCTCCGGCCACCGCCGTCGCTCCGGTATTGTCGAAAGGTGGCGAGACCTCAACCACATCGCCGCCCAGAACGTTCAAACCGGCGATTTCCCGCAGGATAACAGCTGCCTGCGCCGAACTTAACCCGCCCCAGACCGGCGTTCCGGTGCCCGGCGCAAAGGCGGGGTCGAGGCAATCGATGTCAAACGTCAGATAGCACGGGGTGTCGCCGACAATCTCGTGCACCCGCGCCGCCACCGCAGACGGGCCGGTGCGGTGCACCTCGGGCGCGTCGATGATATGCACGCCCATGGTGTCAGGGTTTTCGGTGCGGATACCGATGGCCACGGATTTTTCCGGCAGGATCAGCCCCTCGCGCACCGCCTTGTACACAAAGGTCCCGTGGTCGATCCGTTCCGGGTCATCATCGACCCAGCTGTCGGAATGGGCATCAAATTGCACCAGCGCCACCGGACCGAATTTTTCAACATAAGCCCGCAGAATCGGCAGAGTGATGAAATGATCGCCGCCCAGCACCACCGACGCGGCCCCCGACGCAAGAATCCCCCGGATATGCGCGGTCACTGCCTCGGGAAAGGCGCTGACCTTGGCATAGTCAAACGCCACGTCGCCATAATCCACCACCGCAAATTCACCCAGCGGATCAAAGCCCCAGCCATAAGGCGGATCATATGGTTGCAGGCTGCTCGCTTCGCGGATGGCGCGGGGGCCCAGCCGGGTGCCGGGCCGGTTGGTGACGGACTGATCGAACGGAATGCCCGTCACCGCCACATCAACACCGGTCAGATCCTTGGTATAGCGGCGGCGCAGAAAAGAGGTCGCGCCACCAAAGGCGTTTTCATAGCTCAGACCACGCAAATTATCGCGGGTAAACGCCTGATCAATCTGGTTTTTTGCGTCTTCAAGTGCCATGAATTGGATGCCCTTTCAGGTCGTGATATGGAAAGCGATGCCACTATACCGGCTGGGCGGTTTCAACCAGCCTGGCAAAAAAGGTCGCCCCGACCGGCGCGATCTCGTCACAGAAATCATACGCCGGATGATGGCAGGACGCAGTATCGCCCTGCCCGAGGAACAGATACGCCCCAGGCCGCGCCTGCAACATATACGAGAAATCCTCGGCTGCCATAATCGGGTCAGCGGCCTCGTTCACACGCTCAGCCCCGACCACATCGCGCGCCACCGCAGCGGCCAGTGCCGTCTGTTCCGGGTGGTTTACCGTCGGGGGATAGCCATCCTCATATGTGAGATCAGCCGTCATTCCGAACACCGCCGCCTGATGTTCGACAATGGTGGCCATGCGCTCTTTCACCAGTGCCTGCATTTCGGGACGAAAGGTGCGTACCGTGCCAACGATCTGCGCCGTGTCTGGAATGATGTTGGTACCCGACCCGGCGTGGATCTGCGTCACCGTCACAACAACGCGATCTAACGCATTGATATTGCGGCTAACAATCGTTTGAAGCGATTGCACCATCGCCACTGCCGCCATGATCGGATCACGGGTCTGATAAGGCATCGCGCCATGGCCCCCGACGCCCTGTACATCAACCCAAAAGGTATCGACCCCCGCCATCAGCGCACCGGGGTTGGTTCCGATATGACCCACCGGGTCACCGGGCGCGTTGTGGATGCCGTACACCTGCGCGATGTCGAACCTGTCCATCATGCCTTCTTCGACCATGATGCGGCCACCGCCTTCGCCCTCTTCGGCGGGCTGAAAGATCAGCGCCACCCGACCCGAGAAATTGCGCGTCTCAGCCAGATATTTCGCCGCCCCCAGCAGCATGGTCGTATGGCCGTCATGGCCGCAGGCGTGCATCTTGCCCGGCACGGTCGAGGCATAGGCCACGCCGCTGGTCTCGTCCATCGGCAGGGCGTCCATATCGGCGCGCAACCCGATGGTGGGGCCATCACCCCGTCCCTCGATAATCGCGACAACGCCACTGGTGGCGATGCCTTCGTGAATGTCGGTGATCCCGAATTCCTTTAGCTTATCAATGACAAAGCGGGCGGTATTATGACATTCCAGACCCAGTTCGGGATGCTGGTGCAAATGGCGACGCCAGCCCGTCATTTCATCCGAAAAAGCGGCAATGCGATTGAGAACGGGCATGGGGCGACTCCTTTTTTGCGGCACTCAATCACCTAGCCGCCCGGGGCGCAAGCCTCACTCTGGCGGCTGCAACCGCGCGATCAGTTCAGCAAAGAACGACGCGCCATAGGGGGCGGCGGCATCATTGAAATCAAATTTTGGATGATGCACCGACGGCCCTTTGCCCTGCCCCAGAAACAGAAATGCGCCAGGGCGGCTGTTCAGCATATAGGAAAAATCCTCGGCTCCCATCTCGGGCGCTAAATCGTCGATCACCTGGCCTGACACTGACCGCGCCACCTGAACCGCCAACTGCGTCTGCTCGGCGTGGTTGACCGTCGGCGGGTAATTCCGCTCATAATCCACCTCAGCCGTGACACCATAGCTGGCCGCCTGCCCGGCAGCGATTGCACGCAAACGCGCCTCGGCTAGATCGCGCAAATCAGCGTCAAAGGTGCGCGTCGTGCCTGCAAGTGTCACCTTTTCGGGGATAATGTTGTGGGCCGTGCCACCATGCACCTGGGTCAACGATACCACTGCGGCCGCCAGCGGATTGGCATTGCGCGACACGATGGTTTGCAGTGCCTGCCCGATGGCCAGCGCGCAGGGCATCGGATCGCTGCAATCCTGCGGATAGGCGGCATGCCCGCCCTTGCCACGCACCGTGATGGTCCAGTCATCCACCGCCGCCATGATCGGCCCCGGCCTGGTGCGAAATTCGCCCAGATCGCCAAACGGATCGGTGTGCAGGGCATAGACCTGATCTATGCTAAACCGCTCCATCATGCCCTCTTCGACCATGATGCGCCCGCCGCCAATCGTCTCTTCGGCAGGCTGAAAGATCAGCGCCACGGAGCCGCTGAAATTTCGCGTCTCGGCCAGATACCGCGCCGCGCCCAGCAGCATCGTGGTGTGACCATCATGGCCACAGGCATGCATCCGGCCGGGGATGGTCGACGCCCAGTCCGCCCCGGTCTCTTCCGCCATCGGCAGCGCATCCATATCAGCGCGCAAGCCAGTGACAGGCCCCGGACCACGCCCACGGATCACCCCCACCACGCCACTGGTCGCCAACCCCTGGTGCACCTCGTCGACACCAAATTCGCGCAGCTTGTCTGCTACAAATTCAGCCGTCTGATGACACTCCAGCCCCAGTTCAGGGTGTTGATGCAGATGACGCCGCCATGCGGTCATATCTTCGGCGAATTCTGCAATCCGGTTGATGACTGGCATGGCTGGACTCCTTGCTTGTGATGTCCCATCCCTGACGCAGATACCAGTTTCGAGAGGCCGCGCAATGACAGACGCCCTGATCCACGACCCCAAAGGCGGGATGCCACGCCTGATCGAAATCATGCGCCGCCTGCGCGATCCTCAGACCGGCTGCCCTTGGGATATCGAGCAGGATTTTGCCTCGATCGCGCCGTACACCATCGAAGAGGCCTATGAGGTTGCCGACGCGATCGAGCGCGCGGCTTGGGACGAGCTAAAGGGCGAATTGGGCGACCTGTTGCTGCAATCGGTCTATCACACGCAGATGGCGTCCGAGGCTGGGTTGTTCGATTTCAACGATGTGGCCAATGCCATCGCAGACAAGATGGTGGCACGTCATCCTCATGTCTTTGGCGATGAAAGCAACGCCAAAAGCGCCGAGCAGCAAACCCATGACTGGGAGCAGATCAAGGCGGCGGAACGTGCCTCCAAGGCGGAAACCGGTGTGCTGGACGGTGTGGCGATGGGATTGCCTGCGCTGATGCGGGCGGTCAAGCTACAGAAACGCGCCGCACGTGTCGGGTTCGACTGGCCAACAACGGACGAGGTAATCGACAAGATTGTCGAAGAAGCACAAGAGCTGCGCGAAGCTGAGGGCGCGGCCCACCGTGAAGAAGAATTCGGTGATCTGCTGTTTGTCATGGCCAACCTTGCCCGCCATCTGGAGATAGATCCCGAGGCCGCACTGCGCGCGGCCAACGCTAAATTCACCCGCCGCTTTGGCTCGATCGAGGCGGCGCTGGCGGCAGAGGGGCGCAAGCCTGCCGACAGTGACCTTGCTGAGATGGACGCACTCTGGGACGCCGCCAAAGCCGCCGAAAAGCGCGGAGACTAGGGGCGGATTTCTGCGAACACCGCCTGCTGGTGCGTTAAAAATATGCCGATATCGACGCACCGGCATTCTGATTCTTTTTGTCAAGTATTGACCCGACAAATTCAGTCGAGTTTAACTGTGGAAATGCCATATCACAGGAGGTTCCCTTGCATTTTCGCGTCACAACCGCACTCGCCGCCCTAGCTGCCGCCACGCCAGCCCTGGCCGAGGTCAACATCTATTCGCAGCGCCAGCCCGAACTGATCGCACCGATCACCGATGCCTTTACTGCTGCGACAGGGATCGAAACCAACGTGGTATATCTGGATCAGGGCCTGACCGAACGGCTCGAGGCCGAAGGATCGCGCAGCCCGGCGGACATCGTCATGACCGTTGATATTGCCCGCGTTTCGCAAACCGTTGAGGCAGGCGTCACACAGCCGGTCGAAAGCGCCGTGCTGCACGAGAATATCCCCGAGGCATTTCGCGGCGCCGACAACAGCTGGTTTGCTGTCACCTCACGCGCCCGGATCGTCTACGCGAGCAAAGACCGTGTCGCAGATGGTGAGATCACGACATACGAGGATCTGACCGATCCAAAATGGCAGGGCCGCATCTGCACCCGTTCGGGCACGCATCCCTACAACCTTGCGCTGCTGTCGGCGATGATCGCACATCACGGCGCGGATGAAGCCAAGGTCTGGGCCGAAGGCATCAAGGCCAACCTCGCCCGCAAGCCGCAGGGCAACGACCGCGCGCAAGTCAAGGCGATCTGGGCCGGCGAGTGTGACATCGCGCTTGGCAACACCTACTACATGGGAAAAATGCTGGAAGATCCGGAACAGACCGAATGGGCCAATTCGGTGCGCATCGTGTTTCCGGTCTTTGAAGACGGCGGAACGCACATGAACATCTCTGGCGTTGCAATGACCGCAGCCGCACCGCATCCCGAAGATGCTCTGACATTCATGGAATTCCTCGCCTCACCCGAAGCGCAGGCGGTCTATGCTGAAGTGAACTATGAATTCCCGGTCACGCCCGGCGTTCCAGCATCGAAACTGGTTGCCTCGTGGGGGACATTCACACCGGACACGATCAGCCTCGACTCGCTGCCGCCGCTGCGCGCAGATGCACTGCGGATCATGGAAGAAGTCAATTTCGACGGCTGAAAATTCGCCAGCGCGGCGCCTGTTCCCTCCCGGATCAGGCGCCGCGCAACACCAGGACGATAGCGGTGAGAGTGCCTTATTCGCCGCCGCCACACCAGGTACGAACCGGCCAAATTTCTCTCAACACATCACTACTCTCGCCTGCGCCGCGCAGATAAACCGCCCCGCACCTCATCGCCGGGCGAAATCGAAACACCCTATCCACAACGAGCACGAAAAACGGCGCCACCCATCCAAGGGTAGCGCCGTCAGGATTCGTGTGCCGAACCCAAAGATCGGAAGATCAGGCTTCGCTGATGAACTTGACCGCGTCGCCAAAGGTCTGGATGTTTTCGGCGGCGTCGTCCGGGATCTCGATGCCGAACTCCTCTTCAAATGCCATCACCAGCTCGACTGTGTCGAGGCTGTCTGCGCCCAGATCATCGATGAAAGAGGCAGATTCAACAACCTTGCTCTCTTCCACACTCAGATGCTCAACCACAATCTTTTTAACGCGGTCTGCGACGTCGCTCATTCTGTCATCCTCACATCATGTCGGGTTCTAAAACCCTGATTTGCCCTCGCCCTGGCGGGGTGGCGTTCTGTTGCCCTTGCGGGCGGCTGCATTGCCCGCAGTGCGGGATCGGACCGGCAGCCATAGCTGACCCCAGATCCAAAGCTGACGCGCCTATAGCACATGGGACCGCGATGGCAAACGCTTTCCCATGGCCTGCGGCGGCGCGCAGACCACAGGTGTCAAAGCATGGCCATTCCGCCATTCACATGCAAGGTCGTGCCAGTCACATAGGCGGCCTCGGGACTGGAAAGATACAGAACTGCCGCCGCGATCTCGGACGGATCACCCATGCGGCCAACCGGAATTTGGCCCATGATCGCCGTCTTCTGGTCGTCGCTGAGTTTGTCCGTCATCGCGGTGGCGATAAAACCGGGCGCCACGGCATTGACCGTGATGCCACGCGACGCCACCTCATAGGCCAGCGACTTGGACATGCCGACAAGACCTGCCTTGGCGGCGGCATAATTCCCCTGCCCAGGGTTTCCGGTGGCGCCCACAACCGACGTGATGTTGACGATGCGCCCCCAGCGCGCCTTCATCATTCCGCGCAGAACTCCCTTGCTCAACCGAAAAGCCGCAGTCAGGTTCACATCAATCACCGATTGCCATTCGTCGTCCGACATCCGCATAAATAGATTGTCGCGGGTGATACCGGCATTATTAACCAGAATGTCGACGGCCCCCATCGCCTCGATCGCCTGCTTCGGCAACGCAACGACCGCGTCCGTCTCACTCAGGTTGCACGGCAGAACATACGCGCGCTCTCCCAACTCTGCGGCCAGAGCCTCAAGGGGTTCCGTGCGAGTACCGCTGAGGCCGACACTGGCCCCGGCTCCATGCAAGCAGCGCGCAATCTCGGCACCGATACCCCCGGACGCGCCAGTCACCAGCGCTGTCTTGCCACTCAGATCAAACATTCCATATCCTTTCCTGCCGGCCCAACCGGCGCCAAAAAGTTTTTCCAAAACTTTTGAAAAAGTTTTGCGCCACCGGCATCCTCGTACTTACGCCTCGAGTGTCGAACGAATGTCGTCGGGCCCCTGAATGCTGCGCGTTGCAACATCGCGTGCAATCCGCCGGATCATTCCCGACAGCGCCTTACCTGCACCGATCTCCCAGATTTCGCTCACACCCTGCGCCGCCATCCAAGAGACGGATTCGCGCCAACGAACGGCCCCCGTAACTTGGGTAATCAGCAACGACCGGATCGCTGCGGGTGTGTCCACTGCCGCAGCAGTTACATTCGCCACCAGTGGCACCGCAGGCTGGCGAATGTCGACGTCGGCCAACGCTTCGGCCATCACACGCGCCGCTGGCTCCATCAGCGCACAATGAAATGGTGCGCTGACCGGCAGGATCACAGCGCGCCGGGCGCCACGGGCCTTTGCCAACTCTACAGCCCGTTCGACCGCTGCTTTGTGGCCCGAGACAACCACCTGCGCCGGATCGTTGTCATTGGCCGCCGCGCAGATATCGTCCCCTGCCGCCTCGTTTGCGATTTCGGTCACGGTTGCGAAATCCAGCCCCAAAAGCGCCGCCATCGCGCCGACACCAACCGGCACAGCCTCTTGCATCGCGCGGCCTCGGGCGCGCAGCAGGCGTGCCGCATCGGTAATGCTCAGCGCCCCAGCAGCGGTGAGCGCACTATATTCCCCCAGAGAATGCCCGGCCACATACGCGGCGCTGTCGATCCCGACGCCTTCGGATTCGAGCGCGCGCATGCAGGCCAGTGACATCGCCATTAGCGCTGGTTGTGCATTTTCGGTCAATTGCAGCACCTCGGCGTCACCATCCCAGATCAGACCGCTCAGGTTTTCCCCCAGTGCCGCGTCAACCTCTTCGAACACGGCTTTCGCCGCCGGATACGCCTCGGCCAGGTCGCGCCCCATGCCGATGGTCTGCGCCCCTTGTCCGGGGAAAACGAATGCGCGGCTCATGTGAGGCCTCCCTGCCTGTCAGTCTGTCGCTGACTTTCTGACTTAGCGGCCCCAACGCAGGGGTGCAACGTCCAAGGCGCATCGCTGCACCCTGTCTGTGCGACCTTGCGGATTGCCATGGGGGGCGGCGTCGGTAATCTGCGGGCAAACGCGTATCGGAGAGATTCATGCCCCTGACCAACACCACCACCCGCTATGGTGGCGTCGCCAAGACGCTGCACTGGCTCACTGCGCTTGGCATTCTGCTGGCAATTCCGCTTGGGCTCTTTGCCAATGACGCCCCGTTTTCCAACAGCGAGGAACTCGCCACAAAAGCGTTGCTGTTTTCACTGCACAAGACGCTGGGGGTCACGATCTTTCTGATTGCCGTGCTGCGAATCCTCTGGGCCCTGATCCAGCCCAAACCCGCGCCGCTGCATCCCGAACGGCGGCTCGAATCGTTTCTGGGCGAAACCGTGCACTGGTTACTGTATGGCTCGCTGATACTCGTGCCATTGACAGGATGGATACACCATGCGGCTACCACCGGGTTCGCGCCAATCTGGATGCCGTTCGGGCAGTCGCTGCCGTTTGTTCCAAAATCGCAGGGCGTCGCGGACGCAACCGCCGCACTGCACATCATCTTTGAACGCGTGCTGCTCATCGCGCTGGGGCTGCATATCGCTGGGGCGCTGAAGCATCATTTTATCGACCGCGATGCCACTTTGCGTCGGATGTGGCCCGGTTCCACCACAGCGGGTGATCCGCGCCAACGCCACAGGGGACTGGTGCCCATGCTGTCTGCCGTTGTGATGTGGGTTGCCGCACTTGGCGTGGGCGCCGGGCTTGGTGCGTTCCAGCACAAGGCCACTGCGGCACAGGTCGCGATATTGGATGACGCACAGGGCAACTGGCATGTCGAAGACGGGACACTGGCCCTAAGCGTGAGGCAATTCGGATCAGAGGTCACTGGCCAATTCGCCGACTGGACGGCGGACATCCGGTTCACACAACAGGACGCCCCCGGCAAGACCGGCACAGTGTCCGTGACCGTCGCCATCGGATCTCTGACGCTGGGATCGGTCAGCGCGCAGGCGATGGGTCCGGATTTCTTTGATGCAGACCAATTCCCGACCGCCACGTTTACCGCCGATCTGATTAAGTCCGCCGATGGCTACGTGACTGATGGGATCCTGCGCCTCAAGGGGGCCGAAGTGCCGGTAAGTTTACCGTTCCAGCTGCACATTGATGGCGACACCGCAGCGATGCAGGGACAGGTATCGCTGGATCGGCGTGACTTTGCTGTCGGCACCAGCATGAGCGACGAAAGCCAGCTAGGTTTTTCGGTCGCCCTGGATATCGCTCTGACCGCGATCCGGACATCGGATTAAAGTCTAGACCGGGTCGGCTTGCCGCCCCGGTCATGCCTGGCACGCAATTGCCTAGCGCACTTATCCTCCGCTATCTTCAGACGATTCCACCGCCACATCCGTCGGCCTGAGGTGTTACCGCTTTACGATCACTCCGGCAGGGTCGCCTGAGGTCCGAAAGACGATCACCGCCACTAAAATGAATTGGAAAAAGCCCGCCGGACGAGGGTCCGGCGGGCATCATTCGCTAAAAAATCATCGGAGTGCGGGATCAGAGCCGACCCGCTGCCCGGTTCAGTCGGCCTTCATGGCCTCGACCGACAGATTGATTTGCACTTCGTCGCTGATGAACGGCGCAAAGGCACCCAGATTGAAATCGCTGCGCAGCACGGTTGCGGTGGCGCTGAAACCAGCCCAGGGCTTGCCCTCCATCGGGTGATCACCGACCTGGTTCAGCGTTGCGTCCAAGACAACCGGCTTGGTCACTTCGTTGAGCGTCAGATCGCCGGTGATCAGCGCGGTATTCTCACCCGTCACTTCGATCGCGGTCGAGGTGAATGTCACCATCTCGTCATCGGTAGCCGCAAAGAAATCCGGCGACATGAAGTGATCAAACCGCGCCTGCCAGCCGGTCAGCATGGATTTGACCGGAAACGAGACGGTGACCGACGATGCGGCGGGGTCTTCCTGGTCGAACTGGATTTCACCGGCAAAACCGGAGAACATGCCATATCCTGTGGAATAGCCCAGATGGTTGTACTGGAACACAATCTGGCTGTGGCTGGAATCCAGCACATAGGCCTCGGGAGCGGCCTGTACCGTGGTGGCAAAAGTAGTGGCTGCAATCGCAGCGGCTGTGATCAAAGTTTTCATATTCGCATCTTTCTGTGCTGGACGTGATGCGAACGTAGGTGGGTTAGTTGTGACGCCTGCGCAAGCCCGGGTATTCCCGCAGACCCTGTGCATTGACGAACACTCGATCCTGTTGCCTTGCGAAACACCGCTCAAACTCAGACCGCGCAGAATCGGCATGACGGGTACAGCGCTAGCGCAATAACGATCGCCGACCGTCGCTGTGTTGCGGCACCAAGTGACAAAAAATCGTCTGTCCGGCGCCTGTGTCCTACCCGCAGCGCAGGATTACGAGCGTCGGCCGCGCGTGCTGACAAGGCAGCACAAACCACCCACCAGCATCAGTACCGATAACCCCAGCTTCATCAATGTCAGTTCCGGCAGCGCAGCGCCCGACGGAACCATCCACAATCCAAGAGCTGAAAACAGCAACGCCGAACCGGCTACTGCATAGAAAAACCGCCCCACCGTGCCCGGTGCGGCCTGATGTGTCTGTTCTGCTGGGTCTGCACTGACACTCATGTTCCGTCTCCCATCGTATTAACTACAAATTTACATTCGTTAACCGAACCATGCCGACACAAATGGGCACGATTGCGGCGGCAAATGGGAAACACCGCGACCGGGGTGCGGCGGACCGATGAAAGGGCAGTAGCGACTTGTGCATGGGGTGGATGCGTGTATATGAGGCATTCCTTTCGCAAGTATATGAACCGCGCAGTCTCTCGTGGGCAGGCGCGAAAGGATCACAGCCTGTCCTTTGAAATGCGCCCGCAAAGAACGGAGATCACATGCCGCTGTACGAGCATGTCTTTATCGCGCGCCAGGATCTGTCCTCGGCGCAGGCCGAGAGCCTTGTCGAACATTTCACCACAGTGCTGACAGACAACGGCGGTTCTATCGTCCTGTCCGAGTACTGGGGCGTGAAAACCATGGCCTACAAGATCAACAAAAACCGCAAGGGTCACTATGCCTATCTGCGCACAGACGCCCCCGCGACGGCCGTGCAAGAGATGGAACGCCTGATGCGCCTGCATGACGACGTCATGCGCGTTCTGACCATCAAGGTCGACGCCCACGAAGATGGCCCGTCGGTACAGATGCAGAAACGTGACGAACGTGGTGATCGCGGCGACCGTGGTGACCGAGGCGACCGTGACCGTGGCGAACGCCGCGAACGTCGTCCCGCCTGATCTGAGCACAAGGAGCTAAACCATGGCCGCAAAACCATTTTTCCGCCGCCGCAAGGTCTGCCCGTTCTCGGGCGACAATGCACCTGCAATTGACTACAAAGACACGAAACTGCTTCAGCGCTATATTTCCGAGCGTGGCAAGATCGTGCCGTCGCGCATCACCGCCGTCTCGGCCAAGAAGCAGCGCGAACTGTCGCGCGCGATCAAACGCGCCCGCTTTCTCGCCCTCCTGCCCTACGCCGTGAAATAAGGAGCGAAGACATGCAAGTGATCCTTTTGGAACGTGTGGCCAAGCTGGGCCAGATGGGCGACGTCGTCGACGTCAAGCCCGGATACGCGCGCAACTATCTGCTGACACAGGGCAAGGCCCTGAGCGCATCGCCCGCCAACATCGCCAATTTCGAGACGCAGAAAGCGCAGCTCGAAGCACGCAACCTGGAAACCCGCCAGGAAGCAGAAGCCCTGGGCGACCGTCTCGATGGACAGCAGTTCGTCGTAATTCGCTCGGCTTCGGACGGCGGCAGCCTCTATGGTTCGGTCACCACCCGTGACTGCGCCGAAGCCGCGACCGAGGCTGGCTTCTCGGTCGACCGCAAGCAGGTCGTCATCATTGCGCCGATCAAGGACCTGGGTATTCACGACGTTTCGGTGGTGCTGCACCCCGAAGTGACCGTGACCATAGCCCTGAACATCGCCCGCTCGCCCGAAGAGGCGGAACTGCAGGCGGCAGGCAAGTCGATCCAGGAACTGGCAGCCGAAGAAGAGGCCGCTGCAGAGTTCGAGATCGCCGAGCTGTTCGACGATCTTGGCGCTGCTGGAATGGACGACGACGACGATCGTCCCTCGCGTTCGGACGACAACGACGAAGATTGAGGCACCTGCCTCGTTGTCCCTGCGGGGATGGCAGCAACAGCCGCGCGGGCCCACCCCGTGCGGCTGTTTCTTTTTGTGGCGCAGTCTGATGTGCTGTCCACCCCACGACCACCCACAGATGTGTCATCCTTGTGATCGCCGCGACTCCCCGTCACACTGATCCGGAAATCCCAACAGGAGGAGCCGGATCATGAAAGTCGTTGTGATGGGCGCAGGCGTCATCGGCGTCACCACCGCATATTACCTTGCCAAAGGCGGGGCCGAGGTTGTGGTGCTTGACCGGCAGGCGGGTCCGGGGCTTGAGACCAGCTATGCCAACGCCGGTGAGCTGAGCTATGGCATGACCTCGCCCTGGGCGGCCCCCGGTATCCCCGTGAAGGCGATAAAGTGGTTGTTCATGAAACGCCGCCCATTGTTCATCTGGCCACTGATCAGCCCGACTATGTGGAAATGGTCGTGGCAGATGATCCGCAATTGCAACGACGACAGCTATCGCACCAACAAGGGGCGGATGGTCCGCATATCGAACTATTCACGCGACGTGATGCCCGATCTGATCGCCGAGACCGGCATCGACTACGAGGGGCGCGAACAGGGCACACTGCAACTGTTCCGCACCGCCAAGCAGATGAAGGGATCAAAGGCTGATCAGGACATCCTGGCGGAATACGACAGCCCCTACGAGGTGCTGGGCCGCGACGCCTGCATCGCAGTCGAACCGGCGCTGGCCGAGGTGCGCAATAAATTTGTCGGCGGGCTACGTTTGACGGCAGACCGTACCGGCGATTGCCGTCTGTTCACTATCGCGCTGGCCGAAAAATGCGCCGAAATGGGTGTCGAATTCCAATATGGCCAGTCGATCCGGTCCATTGCCATCGAGGATGGCAAAGTTGCCGGGGTCGATACAGAAGTGGCCGGCCGCATCACTGGTGACGCCTATGTCTGCGCTCTGGGCAGCTATGGGCCGCGTGTGCTGAACCCCATCGGGGTTCGGCTGCCAGTCTATCCGGTCAAAGGCTATTCGGTCACCCTGCCCGTCACCGACGATGCCTATGCGCCGCAATCCACCATCATGGATGAAACGCACAAGGTGGCGATCACCCGACTAGGCGACCGCATCCGCGTCGCCGGCACGGCAGAGATTGCAGGCTATTCCAACCGACTGGGTCCACATGCCACCGACACAGTGAAACACGTGATCGGCGATCTGTTCCCCAAGGGTGGCGATATCTCCAAGGCCGAAGGCTGGACCGGGCTGCGCCCGATGACCCCCGACGGCACACCAGTTTTGGGGCCGTCGCGCTATGACAATCTGTTCCTCAACACCGGGCATGGCACGCTGGGATGGACCATGGCCTGCGGGTCGGGCCGCGCCGTTGCTGATGTGGTGCTGGGCAAAACACCCGAGATTTCATTCGAAGGGCTTACGGCCGAACGCTACGCGCGCTGATCCGGCGGCACGGCCCATAGGAACGAAAATGGGCCGCCCCATCGGGCGACCCTGATCTCTGTGTCAGACAGGTGAAATCACTCGTCTTCGTCGAGCGCCTCAACGGCTGCCTGCAACTCTTCTTTGGTGATCTCTTTGTCGGTCACCTGAGCCTGCGAGACGATGTGGTCGATGACCTTGTCCTCGAAAATCGGCGCACGCATTTGCTGCTGCATCTGCTGATTCTGGCGCACGAAATCAAAGAACTGACGCTCTTGACCCGGGTACTGACGCGCCTGGTTCATGATTGCCTGAGTCATCTCGGCATCTGTCACCTCGACCTTGGCCTGCTGGCCCAGTTCGGCCAGAAGCAGGCCCAGACGCACCCGGCGCACGGCCAGCGCGATATGTTCGTCCGACGGTTCAACGGTGTCGTGGTCATGGCCCTGAACGTCAGGGTTTTCTTCGTGCCACAGCTGATGCGCGATCTGCTTGGCTTCGGCGTCGACCAGGCTTGGCGGCAGGTCGAATGTCACCATGCCGTCCAGCACATCCAGCAGTCCACGCTTCATGACCGCACGTGCGGCACCAACGTATTCAGCCTCCAGACGCTCGGAGATCTGAGACTTGAGTCCGGCCAGATCTTCGGCACCGAACTTCTTGGCCAGCTCGTCATCGACTTCGGCCGCGACAGGCATCTTGACCGCCTTGATCGTGCAGGCAAACACAGCGGCTTTGCCGGCCAGATGAGGGGCCTGGTATTCTTCGGGGAACGTGACCTCAACGGCCTTTTCCTCGTCAACTTTGACGCCAACCAGCTGCTCTTCAAAGCCGGGGATGAAGGAGTTCGACCCCAGCACCAGCGGATAATCCTCGGCGGAACCGCCGTCGAACGCTTCGCCATCGACCGTGCCGACAAAGTCAAACGTGACCTGATCGCCATCCTTGGCTTTGGTGCCCTTCTTGCGGTCCTGGAAATCCTGCGCCGTCTCTGCGAGATTGGCCAGCGCCTCTTCGACCGACGCGTCGTCGGCCTTGGCGACCAGACGTTCCAGCTTCACGGTGGAAAGGTCCAGCTCGGGTACAACGGGCAGTGCTTCGTAGGACATGTCGACGTGAACGTCGTCACCCTCTTTCCAGTCGTCGTTGGACATCTTGACTTCGGGCTGGAGCGCGGGACGATCGCCGCTTTCCTCGAAATGCTTGGACATGGCACCGTCGATGCTTTCCTGCATCGCTTCGCCCAACAGCTTCTGACCGAACTGCTTTTTCAGCAGTGGCATCGGCACCTTGCCCTTGCGAAAGCCCTTCATCTCGACATCGGGCTGCGCCTCGGTCAGTTTTTCGGTGACCTTTGCCTCAAGCTCGGCTGCCGTCACGATGATGGCGTAGCTGCGCTTCAGACCTTCGTTCAGCGTCTCAGTGACCTGCATACATTTCCCCATGCTTCTGTGCGGGGCCCCTGCCCCGTCATGTTCCGAATTTCGCGTCTTCTATGCCTCGGGGGCCAAGCGCGCAAGGCGTATTTATGCGCGACGCTCCGCTCTTTCTCTGGTTTGGCCCTGTCCTGGCACAACCTGTCAGCCGCTCTTGGCCACGCGGTCGCCTGCCCACTGGCCGGGACGTAGCTGGGGTCGCAAATGCCATGGCCTTGCATCAATCTGGGGCCACGCGGCCCGCTTGCCAGTCAGATCAGCGCGAGAATTTCATCGACAAGGTGAAGCTATGTGTGCCCTGCGTCAGCCCTCGCGGTGCTGATGGCATCCTGGCGCTGCGCACCGCACTCAGGGCCGCCTGATCCAGTGCCGCATTGCCGGACGAGCGCGAGATGCCCGCGCCTGCCAACCCGCCCGTGCTGGTGACTTTGAGCCAAAGGCCAACTGTGCCAGACGCCCGGCCCGCTGCGCCCGGATACCGTTTGCGACGTTCGACACGCGATCGAATTGATGCACCCCAGGACGCCTTGAGATTGTTTTGCTGCGCTTTGGTCGTAGTCGCGGAACTGCCCGCGCGGGCCTGTCCAGCCTGCGCCCCACCACCTGCCCCGGCGGCGCGTTGACCGGCACTGTCCGCCGATGCCTTGCTGGGTGCCTTGGCTGGTGCCTTTTTGCGAACCGGCTTTTCCCGATTGGTCGGTTTCGGCTTTGGTTGGGCCTTGGTCACCTTGCGGGGTGGTTCTGGAACCAGCCGGTCGGGGCGCACCTGCGGGCGCTCAGAAGCTACGGGCGCCAATTGCGACGTCACCACCTCTGGCTCAGTGTCCGGCACGGGTTCGGGGACTGGCTCGGGTTCGGGTTTTGGCGGCGGTGGCAGCTCTGCCATCGCGGCGTCCGGCAGACTGGGCAAATCGGGCAGTACCATGTCCGGTACTGCGGGCATCTGCATTGTCGGTGCTTCTGTTGGACGGGTCGGCGGCGCGGGCGGCATTTCCACTGCGGCCATATCGATCTGCGGTTCCGGCATATCGGGCGTATCGACCACTTCGGGCGGCGCGAGCCAGTCCTCAACCATCGTCTCGACACTGGCGGTCGAGGCTTCCATCGTCACAAGGTCTTCACCCCCGGCCCCGGAAGAAGCCGACGCCTCAACCGGCGGATTAATGGCAAAGCCAAGCATCATGAGCGCAACCGCGATCATCGCAAAGGCGGGGAGTTCGAAATACGCTCTCATTGCGACACCACCACCAGTTCGACACGGCCAAATCCCAGCCCGCCCAGTACCGGCATTAGCCGCGCAAGTTCGGACCCCGGCACCATGGCATCGGCGCGCAGTTGCAGCGGCGGACGGTCGGCAGGCGTCTCGCAGCCCAGTTCGGCGCACATCACCTCAAGCTCGGCGCTCAGCGCCGCCATCACCGCCTCTTCGCCCTCGTGTTCGCGAAACCCCAACCGCGCATCAGCGGCCAGAAACAGCTGGAGCGTACCTTCGGTGTCACCATCAGCCTGCGATTCGGGCGGCGTCACGGGAAACGGTTCGGGCGGCGTCAGCCGTGCCGATATCAAAAAAAAGATCAGCAGCAGGAACACCACATTGATCATCGGCAGGATATTTTCACCGGTCCTGCGCACCGGAGCAAGGTCGATCTGCATGGCTATTCCACCAGAACCACGCGGCTGAACCCGGCGGCCCCCATCAGGTCAAGCATCTCGACGATACGTTGCAACGGCGCGTCTTCGGCCGGGCGCAGCACGATGATGTCTCCGGGCGTCTCGGTCATCCGGTCAAGCTCGGTTGCCAACACATCAGGGTCCAGCGCCACGCCGTTCAGCGTCAGCCGGTCAGGGTAGACGGTCACAAGCCGCGGTGGCCCGGAATACCCGCCGCCCTGCCCGGCAACGGTCAGGCTGACGGCGCTTTCGGTGCCAAAGCGCGACGCCAGCATAAAGAACACCAGCAGCAGAAACACCACGTCGATCATCGGCGTCAGATTGGGGCGGCGCGGCGCGGGCGGAGAGCCAAAACTCAGACTCATTCGGCAGCTGCCATTGCCCTGCCCTGCGATGCATGAACGGCCACGGCACGCGGCGCCGCAACAGGATCATCCGCAACCACCGGGCGCAGGAAGATGCGCGTGGCGGCGTCCTCCATGTTGTGGCGCATCCGCTCGACCACGCTTTCGAACCATGTAAGGCCAACCGAAGCCGGGATGGCGACGGCCATGCCTGCGGCAGTGGTCAACAGCGCCTCCCAGATACCGCCAGCCAGCGCCGCCGGATCGGCCCGCGCGCCTGCATCCTGCAACGCCTGAAACGCCGCGATCATGCCCAAAACCGTCCCCAGAAGGCCCAGCAACGGTGCAATCGTCGAACACAGCTCCAGCGCCTTGAGACCGCCGCGCAGCCGCGCCAGCTCGGATTTCGCGACACGCTGTGCTTCGGATTCTGCACCGGCCTGCGTCAATGTCGGGTCCAGTTGCGACCGCATCGCCGTCAGCGCAACCCGCGCCCGTGGATTACGGCGGCCGTCCAGCAGGGCAATCGCCTCGGCAAGACGACCAGCAGTCCAGGCGTCGATGGCCCGGGACGTGCGGCGACCGCCGCGCCAGGCCCCCGCCAGAAACAGGCGCCACGTCTTCCACAGAATCAAGGCCAGCGTCAGCACAGCAAGGGCCGCAATCGCCCAGATCGACGGCCCGCCAAGCACAAGGAAATCCAGTGCCTCGGCAAAAGTCGGGCCAAGTGATTCTCTGGCATGATCAAGATAGGCGTCCATATGTCGGTCCCTGACGTTCTGAGTAATCAATCGAGCAATCTGGGTTGCACGGGCCGTTTCTACCCTCGCGCTGCCTGTCGGGAAAGAAACTTACTGTTATAGTAAGGATTGTCAAGACAACCCACGCGCGCTAATCCATACAAACGGGCGGTTTGTATATCAACGGCGCTTTGCCCGCGTGGGTGCTGCGGCGATGGGCAGGAACAGGCAGGTTTTCAGGTGATGGACACAAATAATGCTGACCTCGTCCTCACCTCTCTGGGGGATTATGCTGCGGCCGCCGCGCAGCTTATGAACCCGATGGCTGCCGCCTATTTTCTCGGCGGGGCAGCGGAAGAAATAACTCTGACGCAGAATCGCCGGGTGTTCGAGCGGATCGGCCTGGTGCCACGGGTGCTGACCGGCAAAAGCGGCGGCTCGACCGCGCTAACGCTGCTGGGGCGCGATCTGGCACACCCCGTGATTCTGGCCCCGGTTGCGTTTCAGCGACTGGCGCATCCTGACGGCGAAAGCGGCACCGCTCAGGCTGCCGCCGCGCTGGACGCGCTGATGGTGCTTAGCTGCCAATCCTCTGAACCGCTCGAGGCTCCGGCCAATGTGGGCCGCACCTGCCGCTGGTTCCAGATCTACATGCAGCCTGCCCGCGCGGCCACGCTGGCCTTGGTCCGGCGGGCCGAAGCCGCGGGATATGAGGCGATCGTGGTGACGGTAGACGCACCGCTCAGTGGGGTTCGCAACCGCGAGATGCGCGCCGGTTTTCAGCTGCCCGACGGCATATCTGCGATCAATCTGCATGGGTTGCCAAACCCGCCTGCGCCACCCCTGCCCCCAGGAGGCAGCGCCGTGTTCGATCAGTTCATGACGCAGGCACCCAATTGGGGCGACATCGCCTGGCTGCGGGGCGAAACGCGGCTGAAACTGGTGCTAAAGGGCATCCTGCACCCAGACGATGCCCGTCGTGCGGTCGATATCGGCGCTGATGGGCTTATTCTATCGAATCACGGCGGGCGGGTGCTGGATGGAGCAATGCCCGCAGTGACGCAGCTGCCTTCAATTTCCACCGCTATCGAAGGGCGGGTGCCATTGCTGGTGGATGGCGGAATCCGGCGCGGGACGGATGTGCTCAAGGCGCTGGCCTTGGGTGCGTCCGCCGTTCTGATTGGCCGACCGATTGTCGAAGCGCTTTCGGTAAAGGGCGCGCATGGTGTCGCACATGTGCTGCGCCTGCTGCGTGATGAGCTGGAAATCACCATGGCGTTGTGCGGCTGCAATCGCCTGAGCGACATCACGCCCGCACTTTTGCGCGACGTTGATGCTTTGCCGTCGCTCAATTATTGACTGTTTTACTCAAGATTTATAGACAGTGCCAAACAGGATCAAAAGGTCAAGGATATGGGACGTTTCCAACGTGGCCTGAGCGCAGCTGCAATCACCTTTGCACTGGCCTTGCCGCTATACGCCGCACCAATCACGGTGACCGATGCTGCCGGGCGGGTCGTTACCCTGCCCGGCCCGGCACAGCGGGTCGTTCTAGCCGAGGCACGCCAGATTCCAGCGCTGTCGATTGTCGCAGCGGATTTTGACCAGCGGATCGCCGGGCTGGCGGCTCTGAAACGGTTTGATACCGAATTGCAGCGCGACTATTTCGCAAGATTCCCGGCGTTGGCTGCGGTACCGCAGGTCGACGGTGATCGACTGCCCTCGGCGGAAAAGATCATCGCTGCCGGGGCGGATCTGCTGATCCTCAGTGGCGGATCGGATTCGGTCGCCAACTCGGCCGCCTTGGCCGAAATGCTCGAATCGGTTGGTATTCCAACGCTGTTTGTCGATTTCCGTGCGGATCCCTATGCCAACACTGTGCCGTCGATCCGCGCACTAGGCGCCGCACTTGGCCACCCCGAGCGCGCCGAAACTTATGTTGACTATATCGAGGCACACCGACAGCACATTCTGGATCGCATCGCCGAGGCGCAACCTGAACGCCCCACGGTGTTCCTGCAAATGCAGCCGCAGGTCGATGGTCCGCTGACCGCCCCCGGCGCTGCCGGCGTTGGTGCCATGATCGAAGCCGCCGGCGGGCGCAACATTGGCGCAGAGGTGGTGCCGGGTATCTTTGGGCCGCTCAGCGCCGAATATGTCATCGCGGCGGACCCGCAGGTCTGGATCGGCACAGGTGGCACGCATTTCGGCATCGGGCGCGGCATCGTCACCGGCCCCGATGTGACGCCTGACACCGCGCGCGCGTCGATAGATGCGTTTCTGGACGCCGCTCCGATCATCAGCGGCTTGTCGGCGGTGCGCACCGGGCGGGCCTACGGGATCTGGCACAATTATCTCAACACTTCGCTCAATATCGTCGCGCTGGAAATGTTGGCGACGTGGTTGCACCCCAATCTGTTCGCTGACCTGTCGCCCGAGGCAACGCAGGCCGAAATCAACCGCCGTTTCCTGCCTGTGCCGCTAAACGGCACGATGTCGGTGCATCCGGGAGCGACTGAATGAGCGCGATGACCGACGCCGCCATCACCCCCGAGGCAATCCTGGACCAGCACAGCCGAACCCTGCGGCGGCGGGCGTTGCTGGTGGCCGCAATTGGTGCGCTGGTGGTGCTGACTTTTCTGCTGGATCTGTTCACCGGGGCCACGATGATGTCGCCATCCGCTGTCCTGAAGGCGCTGTTTGGCACGTCCGATGTGCCGACCGATGCGTTGATCGTCTGGAACGTGCGCCTGCCACAGACGCTGACCGCGCTGCTGGTTGGTGCCGCGCTGGCACTGGCGGGGGCCGAGATGCAGACTATCCTCGACAATCCGCTGGCCAGTCCGTTTACGCTGGGCGTGTCGTCGGCGGCATCGCTTGGGGCGGCGCTGGCGCTGATCGCCAATGTGTCGCTGCCCTGGCTGCCGATCAGCTGGCTGGTGCCGGTTAACGCTTTTGTCTTTGCCGCAGCTGCCATGCTGATCCTGCAATTTGTAGCATCTAGACTGGGGCGCGGCCCGGGCACCATCGTATTGCTGGGCATCGCGCTGGTCTTTGGCTTTAATGCGCTGGTGGCGCTGCTGCAATTCACCGCCTCGCAAAGCGCGTTGCAAGAATTTGTGCACTGGACGCTGGGCAGCCTGTCGCAGACAAAATGGAGCCAGCTTGCCGTTCTGGCGGTTTGTCTGGCCGTCGTCGCCCCGTGGTCGATGGCCAGCAGTTGGCAGCTGACCGCACTGCGGTTGGGCGAAGATCGCGCCCGCGCGCTGGGGATCGACACGGGCCGTCTAAGGCTGGCAGCACTGCTGCGGGTGACGCTACTGGCGGCCATTTCAGTCGCCTTTGTCGGTACCATCGGATTTATCGGGCTGGTCGCGCCACATATCGCCCGACTGGCTGTCGGCGAAGATCATCGGTTCTTTCTACCGGCAAGCGCGCTGGTCGGGGCGGCGGTGCTGCTAGCATCCTCAACCCTGTCCAAGGTACTGATTCCCGGCGTGCTGTTGCCAACGGGCATTGTCACATCGCTGGTCGGGTTGCCGGTGTTTCTGGCGCTGATCCTGCGGCGGGGCGCGTGATGGCAAACGGTCTGAGCATTCGCAACTTGCACCTGCGGCGCGGCGGAGCCGAGGTGCTGCGCGGCATTGACCTGCCGACGCTGCCACCCGGCAGCCTGACCGCGCTGATTGGTCCAAATGGCGCCGGCAAGACGACGCTGCTGCAATCGCTGGCTGGCCTGCTGCCCGCCTCGGGCGCGGTTTCCCTAAACGATGTCGACCTGTCGCAGATCGGCCGCCGCGAACGGGCGCAGCTGGTTGGTTACATGCCGCAATCCACGGAACAAAACGCCGAACTGTCGGTGCTGGATGCGGTCCTGACCGCATTAAGGGCCGCGCCGGGTGGATCTGCACCCGATCAGGCGCGGAGACAGGCGGTGGCGATGCTGTCACGGCTGGGTATCGCCGATCTGGCGCTGCGCCCGTTGTCGCGCCTGTCGGGCGGACAACGGCAACTGGCCGGGTTGGCACAGACGCTGATACGGCAGCCCAAGGTATTGCTGCTGGATGAACCGACCAGCGCTCTCGATCCTCGGCGCCAGTTCGAAGTGATGGAGATCCTGCGCGATGTGCTGACCTCATCTCAGGCGCTGGGGATTGTGGTGCTGCATGATCTGGAACTGTCGTTGCGCTGGGCCGACCGCATCGTGCTGATGCAGGCGGGTCAGGTGATCGCAGCCGGCCTGCCCGAAGAGGTGGTGACACCGACCACGCTGGCGCGTGCCTATGACGTGCAGGCGCGGGTCGAACGCTGTTCGCGCGGGTTCCTGCATGTCCATACCGACGGGGTGCGCCATGCCGACGCCTGCTGACATCCGCCATGCCCCGGCGCAGACCGACCTGTGGCAGGGGCCACATCCAACGCATGACCTGAGCCAGCGCATCCTGCCCCGAAGCGATGCCACCGATCTGCGATTGTTTATCGCGCGACCACTGCGCCCCGAAGGTCCGGTGCTCTATATGCTAGATGGCGGGGCGCTGCCGCCGCTTCTGGTGCCGGATCTACTGGCGCGCCACCCCGGCGTTGCCGTGATCGCCGTGGGGTATGACACCCCCCGCGCCTTTTCTCCGGTTGACCGCTATCGCGACTATACACCGACCCTGTTGCCGGATGAGACAGCCAACCTCAACTATGCCACTGGCAACGCGCGGGTCTTTTCAACACTGCTGACAGGCGATCTGCGCCAAAGCGCCGAAGCCGGACTTGAGATTGATCCAACGCGCCGCAGCCTTTGGGGGCATTCAGTCGGCGGGTTGTTTACCCTGACGCAATTGCTGACCGCCCCCGAACAATTCGCCGGGTATGTTCCCGCCAGCCCGTCCGTTTGGGCAGCTGAAGCGACAATCACTGCCTTGGCAATTGCCGCCCCACCACTGGGACGTCGCCAGTTGCTATGCACCATGGGAGACAACGAAAGCCGCTCGGGCGCGCCGCCCCTGCAACGCCCCGCGCCGGCGCCCGCAACGTTACGCCTGCTGGACCGGCTGGAACAGCGCGGCGATCTGACGATGCGGCAGACGGTTTTCCCCGGCGCGCAGCACGGTCCCGCGCTGGCGCTGTCGCTGCCGCACGCGTTGGAGGCCGCAACCCGGATCTGACCACCCCATTCGGAAAGGCACCGCCCTGGCCCTTTCCTGCCGGATCGTTCCGGCACCGACCGAGCCACAGATATTCTGAAGCAAACAGGGCCCCCGACCATCGAACCTGCCACCCGGCAGGTGCCTGCTTCATATCAAAGGATACCTCTCCATGATCACCTCTATCCGTCCCGCTCTTTTGGCGCTGCTGCTGGCCACCACCGCCATGACCGCGCAGGCCCAGGACACGTTTAACAACCTTGATACCGGGTATGGCGCACGGCTGCGCGCCGGACTGGCAGACGGTCAGGGTGCAGTTGTCGCTGGCTCGACCGCGCAGATCAGCGCCCAGGGTCTGACACCGGGTCAGACCATGATATTGCGATTGAACGGGCTGGCGCTGGCCGATGGCCAGAGCTTTGCCGCCGATGACAAAGGCGAGCTGAGCGCCGATATCACCATTCCCGACACCGCCGCGCCGGGCACCTATCCGCTGGTGGCTGAATTCGCCTCGCCCGCCTATAACGCGATTGTCGAGATGAAGGTGTCGCCGGTACTGGCGGATCTGGGCATGGACAACTTCGCCATGACCTCGAAACAGCTTGAGGGCGGGCTGTATGAGGCGGCCTATTCCCAGCAGCAAAATGCGCTGTATGTCACCTCGTCCACCGGGCGCGGCGTGTCGGACTTTTCGGCACTTTACAAGCTGGACCCCGACACCCTCGATATCCTGGCGCAGGTCACCCCCCCGGCAGCCCCGGCGCGTGACGATGGCCGCGCACCCGGTGTCATTGGCGTATTCGGCATCACCGTCTCCGATACAGAAAATCAGATCTGGGTCACAAACACCCGCGTAAATACTGTCGCAGTCTATAACCCCGAAGATCTGTCGCTGATCAAACAATTTCCCGCCGGACTGGCGCAGCACGCCCGCGGCGTTCTGGTGCATGACGGCAAAGCCTATGTCGGTCAGGTCTTTACCGGTGAAATCGCGGTATTTGACACCAAGACGCTGGAACCTGCCGGTGTGATTGAAATCACCTCAAAGCTGCGCGGGCAGGATTTCGGCATCGGTGCGATGGCTCTGGATGCTACAGGCAACCGGCTGGTGGTGACAAGCTTGGCATCGAACGAGGTGGCAACCGTCGATCTGACATCGGGCGTGGTCACGGATGTCTTTGCGACCCCTGTCAAAGGGGCAATCGGCGTCACCTATGATCCGGCGACCAATCAGGCCATCGTCACCGGCCAGCAAAGCGACAATCTGGCATATGTCGATCTGGCATCGGGCGACATTGTCAGAACCGTAAGCGTGGGCGCTAACCCGCTGAACGCACTGGTGGATCCCGCATCCGGGCTGACATTTGTATCCATTCGCCTCGCCGACCGGCTGGTGGTCCTGTCGCCCGAGGGTGAGATTGTCGCCAACCTGCCCTCTGGCAGCCGCCCCAATGCCATGGCAACAGACGGCAAAGGCGAGGTGTTCCTGGTGAACAAGGCTGCAGGACAGAACGATGACGAAGGCAATCTGATCACGCGAATCAGCCTTATCGATTGATGCCCTGATCCGTCACACTTGATCTGATCACAGCCTGGGCATGTCCCGGGCTGTGTCACTGTTGCAGCGCAGCGCAGCGCAGAGAAAAGCCGCATTATTATCAGAATATTACAAAGACCACTTGAAATTGTCAGGTATTGTTTTACACCGACCGGACCAGCCAGCCACACGCGGCCTGCATCCGCAGCGTCCCTAAGCAAGCAGAATCACTTTTCTCATTCTGCCACCGGGGATCACCATGACAGACCTACCAATTCCGACCACACGCGCACCGATCAGATCGTGGCGCCACGACACCGCGCGAAACGGGCGCACCCTGACCACCGCTTTTGGCCTTGGGCTGTCCGCTGCGGCTGGCCTGTCGATGCCAGCCGTTGCGCAGGACACCACCGGCGCCACAGAAATCGACGCGATCCTGGTCGAAGGCCAGGACGGCGAAGCGCCGCTGAACGTCGAATCTTCGGCGGACAGCCGCTTTACCGCGCCGCTGCTCGACACCCCCAAGACTGTGACTGTGCTGCCCGCAGAACTGCTCGAAGAGCGCGGGATCACCACGCTGGAAGAGGTGTTCCGCACCACCCCTGGCATCAGCATGAACTCGGGCGAAGGCGGCACACCGAACGCCGACCGGCCGATCATCCGTGGATTCAGTGCGGAAAACAGCGTTCTGGTCGATGGCATGCGTGACCCCGGCGCGCAAAGCCGTGGCACGTTCAACCTTGAACAGGTCGAAATCGTCAAAGGCGCGGATTCGGCGTTCAGCGGACGCGGCGGCGCTGGCGGCAGTATCAATCTGGTGTCCAAAACCGCGAAGGATTATGAATTCACTCGCGGCAGCCTGACCTATGGCACCGACCAGACCGCCGGCGCGACGCTGGACAGCAACTTTGTCCTGTCCGACACCATCGCGGCGCGTATCAACCTGATGAAACAAAGCGGCGGCATCGCCGGGCGCGACGACGTCGAAGAAAGCTCGTTCGGCGGAGCCGCAACAATCTCATTCGGGATGAACACTCCTTTCCGTTCGACCCTGTCCTACAGCCACTATGAAGAGGACAATACCCCCGACTACGGCATCCCATGGATTGCGGGCACCGGGGACCTTGCCGATGTGGATTACGACAACTTCTATGGCCTGTCGGATCGCGATTTCCAGGAATCCAGCAACGATTCCGCCACCATGCGGTTCGAGTATGACCTCAACCCGACACTGATGATTTCCAACACCACACGGTTCACCAAATCATCGCTGGAATACATCGCCACCAACCCGGACGACAGCGCCGGCAACGTGGCAAACGGCTATGTCTGGCGCTCAGTGAAATCACGCGGCTCGGAAACCGAATCCTGGTACAACCTGACCGAACTCACCGGTACAGCAACCACTGGGCGGCTGCGCCACAGCTTTGCCCTTGGGGTCGAGATCAGCAAAGAAGAGAGCACAAACGCAGGCTATTCGGTCGACACCGATGCCGATCCGCTGGATCCCAACAATTCCAGGAACTGTACCGCGGCGCTTGTCGGGGCGGCATCGAACTATAACTGTACATCGCTGTTCAACCCCAACCCCGGCGATCCATGGTCGGGTTCCGTTGCCCGGTCGACATCGGCGACCACCGGCTCGGCGGAGACCCTGTCGATCTTTGCCTTCGACACGATCGAGTTCAACGAAAAATGGCAGGCGAACTTTGGTCTGCGCTACGACAACTTCCATGTTGAGCGCGAAACCGCAGGTGGACGCGGTGGCCCCTACAGCGGAGAGAGCGATTCCGAATTCTTCACCTATCAGCTGGGCGCCGTCTACAAACCACGTCCAAACGGCAGCATCTATCTGAGCTTTGCCACAGCTGCGGAACCTGCGGGTCTGTCCAACGGTGAAGGCGGCGATAACCTGTCCACCGCAGTCGAGGATCTGGATCCGGTGCGCACCACCAGCCTGGAACTGGGTACCAAATGGGACCTCTATAATGGCAACCTGTCGCTCAATGCTGCCATTTTCGAGAACAAGACCAGCAATGCCCGCGTCAGCGACAACGGCGTGACCAAGAACCTGGGTGAAAACCGCGTGCGCGGGTTCGAATTGGGCCTGGCCGGCAATATCAACGATCGCTGGACGGTGTTCGGCGGCTACACCTATCTGGATGCGGTCATCATCGACGATGGCGACGGCAGCAATGCGGGCAACGAATTCCCCAACACGCCCAAGCACAGTTTTAACGTCTGGTCGACTTACGAGGCGACGCCGCAACTCACTCTGGGCGGTGGCGCCACCTATCGAAGTTCGCAGTTCGGCGACAGCGCCAACACCCGCGAATTTGACGGGTTCTGGCGGCTGGACGCGATGGCGCAATATCAGTTCAACGACAAGGCGTCGCTGCGGCTGTTCATCAACAACCTGACCGACAACCGCTATATCGAGAAATCGTACAGCACCCACTATGCCACGGTTGCGGCTGGCCGCTCGATCAACCTGACCGCAAACTTCGAATTCTGATTGCGGCGAGTTTCCAGAAAACGGGGGCCGCCTTTGGGCGGCCCCTTTCCACATGAAAGGCAGGTTTAAATGCTATTGCACGTTCCCAACGTCCTGACCCCGGACCAGGTCACACAATGCCGCGCGGTCGTCGATGTCGGCGGCTGGGCCGATGGCAGTGCGACGGCGGGCCATATCGCAGCACAGGTCAAACGCAATGATCAGTTGCCCGAAACCGGCGACGCCGCGCGTCAGGCCGGTGAGATGGTGCGCCGCGCCGTGCTGGCGCATCCGCTGTTCGTCGCGGCCGCCCTGCCGCATCAGCTGTATCCGCCAATGTTCAACAGCTACGGACCCGGCCAGACCTTTGGCAACCATATCGACAATGCCATGCGCGTGTCGCCGCTGGACGGTAGCCGCATCCGCACCGATCTGTCCTGCACCCTGTTCCTGACCGATCCCGACGATTACGATGGCGGCGAATTGGTGGTCGAAGATACGTTCGGTGCCCATGGGGTCAAACTGGCGGCGGGCGACCTTATTCTCTATCCCGCGACCTCCCTGCACCGGGTCGAGCCGGTGACACGTGGCGCGCGGGTGTCGTCATTCTTTTGGATTCAAAGCCTGGTGCGCGATATCGAAAAACGCCGCCTGCTGTTCGAACTCGACACCTCGATCCAGCGCCTGACCATCGCGGATGCCCAAAACCCGGTTGTCACCGATCTAAGCGGCATCTACCACAATCTGCTGCGCCAATGGGCCGAGGTCTAGCCGCCCCTACCCCCGCAGGGTCGCGCCACCATCCACGTACAGATCGGCCATCGCGATATGGCCGGCCTGCTCTGACAGCAGGAACATCACCGAATTGGCGATATCTTCGGACGTCGCCAGCTTGCCCAGCGGGATGCCGGTTTTGAACCCTTCGAGCGATCCTGCAATCACCGCCTCTGCGCCGCTGGCGTCGGCCCACATGCCAGTCTGCATCGGGGTCAGCGTCGATCCCGGCGCAATCACATTGCAGCGGATGCCCCGCGGAGCAAGCTCAAGCCCCAAACAGCGGACATACATCGTCAACGCCGCCTTGGACGCCGCATAAGCGGACATATTGAGGCGTGGGATGCCGCCAGCGTTCGAACTGACCACCACCATTGCCCCGCGCTGCCGCGCTGCCATGCCACGCGCCACGGCACGGGTGACGTGAAAGGAGCCATGCATGTTGACATCAAACACCCGGTGCCACTCCTCGGCGCTAAGTTCAGCTATGGGTTGGGTCGACAGGATACCAGCCGTCCCGGCGAACAGCTCCACCGGTCCCAGCTCTGCCTCGACCTCGGCCACGAGCGCATCGACGGCCACGGCGTCCGTGACATCCAGCGGTCGCAGATGCACACCATGCTGCTGTGGTGCCGCGTTCAACATATCCGGCAGATCGGTTGCAACCACAGTGCAGCCCGCATCATACAGTGCCGAAACCGTGGCACGGCCAATCCCGCCGCCTGCCCCCGTGACCAGCGCAATCCGTCCGTCAAACCCTGTCAGTTGCATGGGCATCCCTTTCCCGTTCTGTCATCTCATATGCCAGTCGTTCGGCGATCTGGCGGCTCGCCGCTGCCGACACCATCCCGGCATGGCGCTGGCTCAGCGGCACTGCGCTGACCTGACCTGCAAAGGCGCACCATTGCCGCGACGACATCCCGGTTCCGGCGTGATCCAGCGCCGCGGTGAAATGCAGCAAAGGGGCCGTAATCCGTGGCTCCTGATGCGCCCGGATCAACCGGTTGGTGCCCTGAACCGTGCGGATCACCCCGCGCGCCAGTGGCTCGGGCAGCATCCCCAATGGATGACCACGCAAACGCAGGAAACCCAGAACTGCCTCGGGTGTGCGCAATTCGGGATGCGCGTCTGGGTCTTCTCCGGCAATTGCCAGCAGCGCCTTGAGTGCAGCGACGGCATCGGGTTCGGGCGCATTGCGCCAGTTCTCTGATGGGTAGGCGTCCAGCAGCGCCAATGCGCCGACAGTCCGGCCCGCAGCCTCTAGCTGTGCGGCCAATGCCTGCGCCACGATCCCGCCCACGGACCAGCCCAGCAGATGCACCGGCCCCTCGGGCTGAACCGCGCAGATACGATCCAGGTAGAGCCTGGCCAACGCGTCGATGCTGTTTGGTGCCGGTGCTTCGACATCCAGCGTTGGCGATTGCAGCGCTATCACCGGCCGGTCAGACAATCGGGTCAGCGCCCGCGCCAGATCCCGGTAGCACCAGCCCAGTCCGCCCGCAGGTGGCAGGCACCACAGCGGCACACCCGCGCCCTGCGACAGCCGCAGCACCGATTCCGCCCCGGCGGAGACTTCGGCCTGTGCAGCGATGGCTGCGGCCAACCCCGCGACGGTCGGTGCCTCAAACAGCGTGCCAAGGCCGGGATCACTGCCGAACGCCTGTTCCAGCGCCATCACCAATCTGACCGCCGCCAGGGAATCCCCCCCAAGGTCAAAGAAATCCGCATCGCGGGCTGGCAGAGCGCTCAATCCCAGAACGTCGGCGAACGCTTGTGCGATCCGGCGTTCGGTCGGCGTCAGATCGGTATCTGCGGCGGTGGCCGCCTCTTGCGGCAATGGCAGCGCCTTGCGGTCCAGCTTGCCCGAGGATCCCAGCGGCAGCGTGTCCATCAGCACCCAATTCAGCGGGCGCATTGCTTCCGGCAGCAATTGAGCCGCAATCGCGCGCAGATCGCCTGTGGTTGGGTTGGTCCCTGCCGCCGCGACGGCATAGGCAACCAGGCGGCGCTCATCCGCGCGCAGTTCGACCGGTACCACCGCGATCTGGGTCAGCGGACAGGCGGCCAGCAGGCGGGCCTCGATTTCACCCGGTTCGATGCGGATGCCGCGCAGCTTGACCTGATGATCCAACCGACCAAGGTACAGGATCGCCCCATCGTCGCGCAATCGCGCCATGTCGCCAGTGTCATAGATCCGTGCGCCGTGCATATACGGGTCGGGCCGAAACCGATCCGCTGTCAGGTCGTCGCGCCCAAGATAGCCATGCGACAGTTGCACGCCGCCGATCCAGAGCCGCCCCGGCACACCCGCAGGCAGCGCCCGCAAGCGATCATCCAACACATAAATCCGGGTATTCCACACCGGATGCCCGATCGGCAGCGGGTCAGAGCGATCCGCAGGCCCGGCATCCCAGAAACTGACGTCCACCGCCGCCTCGGTTGGGCCATAAAGATTGTGCAGCTGCGCGTGCAATGCGGCGTGGAACCGATCACGTAAATCCGGGCGCAGCGCTTCGCCGCTGGTAAAAACGCGGGCTATCGACAGACCCTGCGCTTCGCGGCATTCAACAAACAGCTCAAGCATTGAGGGCACAAAATGCACGGTCGTGATGGCATGGTCGCGGATCAGGCGGGCGATGTGGCGCGGATCGCGATGGGCGCCATCCGGGGCCAGTACCAGTTCGGCGCCCGAGATAATTGGCAAGAAAAACTCCCAAACCGAGACGTCAAACGTCGCGGGCGTCTTTTGCAAAATGCGGTCTCTGGGTCCGACACCATATTGATCGCGCATCCAGAGCAGCCGATTGACGATGGCACGATGCCCGACGACAACGCCCTTTGGCGCACCGGTTGAGCCGGAGGTGAAGATCACATAGGCCGGATCATCGGGTTCTGGCACAGCACGAGGGATGGTTTGCGTTGTTGTCCAGCCCGAAGGCGGTAGCGCATCAGCGTCGTATCCCAGCACCAGCGCAGGCTGCGCAAGCTCAAGGATCTGCGCCTTGCGGGCGGGCGGATCCTCTGGGTTCAGCGGCAGCCATGCCGCCCCTGCCCGCAGGATTCCGAACAGCGCGACCACCAGATCAATCGACCGTGGCAAATCCACCGCCACTATATCCCCCCGTCCGACGCCACGCGACGCCAGTGTCTGCGCCAGCAACAGACTGCGGTGGTCCAGCGCAGCATGGCTCAGGGTTTCAGTCCCCAACGTCAGTGCGGGCGCGTCGGGCCGGGCGCTCAGCGCCTCTTGGATCAGAGTGGTCAGCGTGGTGTCGGGCAGCGGATGATCGGTCGCATTCGCGGCGATCAGAAAGCGGTTAGTTTCGGCAGGCGTGGCCAGAGGAACCTCGGCCAGTGTGGTCGCCCGCAGACTGGCATCGAGAAAGCACAAAAGCCGTTCACCATGCGCTGCCGCCTCATCTCCTGAGTAGCGTTCGGGGTTGCTATCAACTTCGAGAAGCAGCCCGGACCCCGGATCGTCACGAAAGGTGAACGTAATATCATCAACCGACCCGGCGCCCAGGATCTCGAGCCTGGTGCGCGTTCCCGACAGGCGCGGCGTCGCATCAAACGGCAACACATTGACCATCGGCCCGTGCAGCCGTCTGCCACCGCCGATCAGCCCCAGATCACGGCGCAGACCCTCTGCCCGGTAGCGACCGTGACGCCGCGCCTGCGCCAGGTCCGCAGCGGTGCGTCGCAACAGATCGTCCAGCGGCGCATCCTCGTCCGGGGTCATCGCCAACGGCAACACATTGACCAGCGTACATGGCACCCGCGCCGCAGAGGATCCCATGCGCCCCATATGCGGCACCCCCAGAACCACGTGACCCTCAGGCGCAAAGCGGGCCGCATATGCACCGGTCAGGGCAGTCAACAGGTCGGGCCAGGGCACATCGGTGGTTTCGGCCCGTGCCAGGATGGCGCTGCGCTGTGCTGCGCTGATAGGATGGCGGCTGCGATCAAACCGCGCTGCTGAAACCACCCGCCCCTGCCCCAGCGCCTCGGGCGCGCCGCCCTGCACCCCGGCATTGTGCCAGAACCCGCGGTCAGCGGCGCATTTCGGGCTGGCCAGATAGGCCGCGTCCTCCTCAAGCGCCCGCGACAGCGGCGCCAACGGCGGCGGCGGCGCGCGCCCATCCAGAGCGGCGTTGTAAAGCGCGGCCACCCTTTGCGTCACAAGCACCATGGCAAAGCCGTCCAGCGCCAGATGATGCGCCCGCTCGTACCAGAGCGCCTGATCCGGCCCCGTCAGAAACAGCGTAAATTGTGCAACTCCCCCCTGCGCCAGATCAACTGCGCTTGCGTGATCCTGCGTCATCTCAGCCCGCGCCAGCGCCACCGAATCCGGGAACGCGCGCAGATTGCGCACCTCCATCACCGGTGCCGTAGTCGGGTCGAGCCATTGGCGGACCTCAGCCCCTGAAGCGTCGAACCGCAGCCGGAAACTATCAACCTCAGCGATCATCGCCGCGACTGCGGCCGTGAATGCAGGCAGATCCAGCGGACCGTCAATATGCACCACCTGTCCGGTATTAAACACCGGACTCGTCGGATCGAGCGCCTGCGCATACCAGATCCCCTGTTGCGCAGCGGTCAGGGACAGGCGCCCACTCATGCCGGGGCGGTTCCCTGTCCCGCAGCCGCCCAAATACCACTTAACGTCGGACGTTCGAGAAACAGCGCGTAATCCACCACCAGCCCCTGATTTTCGAGTTCCACAAACAGGCTCATCAGGCGCATCGAATCCAGCCCCAGATCCAACAGGCTGTCATCGGGCCCTAGCGTCGCGGGATCTGTGCGCAACTGCCGGGCCACTTCGGTGCGCAGGGTTTCGAATGTCGGGGTCATTATTGAGGTCCTTCAAAACTGCGAGACAAGCGCCTCGGTCATCACCGGCACACCGCAACAGGCCGCGATCCAGTCCACGGCCATGTCGTGCCGATCGCGGCTGAAATCGGCCAGCGCATCAGCGACAAAGAACGGTTCGATATCGCGCTGGAATGCCTCGGCGGCGGTGGCGAGACATCCGATATGGGCGTAGATCCCGGTGATGATCAGCTGATCGCGATTGCGCACCCGCATCAGGCTGTCCAGGTTCGACCGCTGAAAGGCGCTGTAGCGATGCTTGAGCAGCCGGATGTCGCCCGCCTGCGGCGCGAGTTCGGGTAGGATGTCCACATGTTCCGGCGTCTCGGACATGCCCGGACCCCAAAGGTCGGCCTGAAGTCCACGGTCCCGGCGGTCCTGATCGCCGTGCTGCGCCGTATAGAACACCGGAATGCCCGCGACCCGGCACGCCGCAGCAAGCCGCGCGATATTGGCAATCACAGGCGCGAGCGGTGCCGCATCCCGGTCGTAGGCTGCGCAAAAATAGCCCTGCATATCGTGGACCAGCAGCGCCGCACGTGACGGATCAAACCGCCAGGGCGCACGTGGTATCGGCAGGTCTTCTGCCTTTGGCAGATCGTAGGCGGCGATACGCGGGATGGCCATCACTTAGCTCCTTGGTCTTGCAGGTTGGCGCGCAACCTCGCGCGCAGCTCTTTGCGGGAAATCTTGCCCACTGCGGTTGTGGCAAAGCCGTCGACAAACCGGATCTCATCGGGAATCTTAAACGCTGCAATCTGGCGCTGCCCCATCCAGCGGCGTATCTCGACCGGCTTTGGCGCGGGCCCGCGCGGCTGAATGAACGCGCACGACCGCTCGCCCAGCGCCGGATCGGGAACCGACACCACCACCGCATCAAAGACCTGTGGATGTGCTAACAGATGATCCTCGATCTCCTCGGCCGAGATTTTTTCGCCGGCGCGGTTGATGTGGTCGGTGGCGCGGCCCTGCACCGTCAAATAGCCACCCGCGCCACGCACCACGATATCGCCGGTGCGATAGAAACCGTCAGCGGTAAAGCTGCGCGCATTGGCGCCGTCATCGTTGTGATAGGCATTGATTGTGTAGGGCCCGCGCGTCAGCAGATGTCCCGGCGTGCCATCCGGCACCGGATTGCCCGCATCGTCGGTGATCAGTACCTCGTCATCAGGGCTGATCGGGCGACCCTGTGTGCCGGTCACGATGTCATCGGGATCATCCAGCCGGGTATAGTTAACCAGCCCCTCGGCCATACCGAACACCTGCTGCAACTGGCAGCCCAGCGCCGGACGCACGCGTTTTGCCGCCTCTGGTGGGAACTTGGCACCGCCAACCTGAAGCACCTCCAGCGTTGACAGGTCAGGTTTCATCAAACGCGCCGCCTCTATCCACAGCATGGCAAGTGGCGGCACGAGTGCAGCGATGGTCACACCTTCGGCCGCAATCAGGCGAAAACAGACATCCGGCGCGGGGCGCGGCGCCAGAACGACCGTGGCCCCGGCATACATCGCCCCCAGCCAACCCGGACTGCTCATGGTAAAGTTATGCGACACCGGCAGTGCGGCCAGATAGCGGCTGTCGGGTGTCAGCCCGCAGATCCGTGCACTTTCGCGCAGTGTGTAGATATAGTCGTCATGGGTGCGCGGGATCAGCTTGGACAACCCCGTCGATCCGCCCGAGATCTGGAGAAACGCCACCGACTGCGGATCAGGATCGTCAGGCAATATCGCGGGATCGCCCCGCAAGTCTTCAAGCGCGACAAAGCCCTGAGCGCCCCCCGCGACGATCACGTGATCAAGTGTGGCGATCTCATCCTTCAGGGTTTTGGCCAGTGCCACATGGTCGAACCCGTCCGCCCGGTCGGGGACGATGTAGGCACGTGCGCCCGACTTATCGAGGAAATGCGCCACTTCGGTGCGCCGATGGGCCGGAAGCGCATAGACTGGCAGCAGACCAGCTGCGAACAAGGCCCACACCACCAACAGTGTCTCGACCCGGTTCGGCATCTGCACCAGAACGCGGTCGCCGGGACGCAGACCCAGTGCCAACAGCCCCGCAGCTGTCACCTGCGCCCGCGTGGCGAGGTCTGCATAGGTGAGACGACGCTCACCATCCACCACGGCGGTACGGTTGGCATGTTCGGCCACCAGACGCCGCAACAGCGCAGGAAATGTATCCCCGCGCCAATGTCCGGCAGCGCGATAGGCCACCACACGGTCAGTGGGAAACGGTTGCACGGGCCGTGTCATCCTGTACGCCCCTGCAACAGCAATCTTGGCGACAGGCCAAGTGCGGCAAGCAAGGTGCCAAATTTGGCGGCGGTCTCTTCGGCCTCGGCGGCGGGGTCAGAACCTGCAACCACCCCAGCCCCGGCAAACAGCCGCGCCGACGCACCCTGCACCACGGCACAGCGGATGGCTACATGCCAGGCGCCATCGCCCTGCGCATCGCTCCACCCCACGGCGCCGGCGTAATATCCGCGTGGCACCGGCTCGAGTCGGGAGATGGCGCTGGCCGCCGCAGCCGTTGGACTGCCACAAACCGCTGGTGTCGGATGCAGTGCCGCAACCAGGTCGAGCACCGGGGTGTGCGCATCTTTCAGCTCGCCTTCGATCCGGCTGCCCAGATGCCACATGGCCGGCGTCGCACTAAGCGTCGGGGCGATTTCAGGCGTCAGCTGGCGACAAAACGGCGCGAGGATGTCGCGCACATGTTCGGCCACCAATGCGTGTTCATGCCGGTCCTTGAGCGACCCGTTTAGCGCCGCCGCCGCCGCACGGTCCGCCACGGCATCCCTGCGTCGCCGCGCCGATCCGGCCAGCGGATGTGACAGCACATTACGCCCGGTGCGCGAAACCAGCAGCTCTGGCGAGGCACCAACCAGCGTGGCATTCGATCCAGGCAGCGGAAGACAATAAGGCACGGTCGAGCTATCGCTGGCCAGTCGCCCGACCAATGTTGCAATATCAAACGCCTCGCCCCCCTCGACATCCAGCGCACGGGCAAGCACGACTTTGTCCAAGTCACCTGCCGCTATTGCGACAAGTGCCTCAGCCACATGTGCGGCATAGGCTTCGCGCGACGGGCTTTCGCGGAAGGTCAGATCCGTGCCCTGAAGCGGTTCGGCCACGGCGGCGGGGCGATCTTCGGCGGCCGCGTCAACGATATGGACCTCTTCGGGCGCAATCAGGAAACCCGGTGCGCCCGGATCAAACGGCAGCGCGCCCAGCACGACGGGTGGTGCGTCGGATCGCGCGAACAAACCAGTGGCAGCTTTGGCCAGCTCTGCAGCATGCGCGGCGATCGCCCCACCGCGTCGCCCAAACCCTGAAATTCCGCCAACGCGCAGCAGCGCGCGATTGTCCTGAACCGCCCCTTGCACCCGGCCTTCGCCGAGACGCAGAATATCTTCGTGTTGCGCCATCGTGGCTCGTCGTCCCTGTTTTGGGGCGTGCCTGCCTAAACGTCTGGGTGGGCGCCTAAATTCGTCTGATCACGTCGGACGCGATCCGGTTTTGGTCTTCTGGCAGCGTGTAACACGCGCGTCAGAAAGACAAAGTGTTTTTGTCTGTTATTAGATGGCCGCACGGAACACAAGTCCCGTAAGCGTGCCCGGACAGGCACATTTCCGCGAGCCTGATCATTGCGCAGAACGACCATAGCACCGCCGCATTCAACCGCAGCAGACAAAAAAGGGCACCCGGTGCAAAAGCCGGGCGCCCTGTGGTTTCGCTGGATCGCGTGGTTTACTTAATCATCGCCAGATCGCGGGGCAGACGGAATGTCCACACCATGCCACCCTGATTGAGATAGCTGACCTTTTTGGCAACATCGCCACCCCAGAGCGGCACAGCCCCACCCCAGCCAGAAATGACCGAGACATATTGTTCGCCATCCTGTTCCCACGTGACAGGCTGACCGACGATGCCGGACCCGGTCTGGAACGACCACACGGTTTCGCCCGTCTCGTCATCCAGCGCCAAGAACTTGCCTTCGGGCGTGCCAAAGAAGACAAGGCCCCCGCCTGTGGTCATCACGCCACCCCAGAGCGGGGCGTCGTTCTTGTATTCCCACTTCCATTCACCGGTGTCCGGGTCGATCGCCTTAAGAGAGCCGATATGATCCTCGTAATTCGGTTTGATGGTAAAGCCCGAACCAAGGTAGGCAGCCCCCTTTTTATAGGTGATCGGCTCGTTCCAGATATCCATGCCCCATTCATTCGAGGGCACATAGAAGTTGCCGGTCTTTTGACTGAACGCCATCGGCATCCAGTTCTTGCCCCCCAGGAAGGACGGGGACGAAAAGACCACTTCGCCTTTGTTGCCATCGGTCGCTGCCGAAGGATCGCCGGGGCGGTTGTCTTCGTTAAAGATCGGACGGCCAGTGTCGTCGATGCCGCTGGCCCAGGTGATATCCTTGACGAACGGCTTGGCCGAGACAAATGCGCCATCCTCACGGTTCAGCACATAGAAAAAGCCGTTGCGGTCGGCGGTGCCAAAGCGCTTGTTGCCGGCGCGGTCCTCGTAGGCGACCACTTCGTTGACGCCATCATAGTCCCAACCTTCACGCGGCGTGGTCTGGAAATGCCATTTTATTTCGCCGGTGTGCGGGTCGATGCCGATGCGCGATGCAGCATAGAGGTTGTCACCGGTGTTGCCCTCAACCGGCGTACCGGCATTGCGCAGATGGCTGTTCCACGGCGCAGGGTTGCCCGCGCCAAAGACCAGCGTGTCCGTGTCAGCGTCGTATGACCCGCCGAGCCACGTCGCACCACCGCCGGTTTTCCACATATCCCCCGGCCATGTCGCATTGAGCGTGCCGGTCATGGTGCTTTCTTCACCATTCAGCGTGCCCATGTGGCCTTCGATCACCGGACGGGTCCAGACCATGTCGCCGGTTTCAGCATCACGCGCCTGCACTTCGCCGATGATGCCGAATTCACCACCCGAGTTGCCGGTGATCACCAGACCATCCACGATCAGCGGCGCGGCAGTGTAAGAATACCCTGCCTTGTAATCCGCAATCTGATCACGCCAGACCACATCGCCAGTTTTCAGATCCAGCGCGACGATGCGGGCGTCCAACGTACCAAAGAAGATCTTGTCACCGTAGATCGCCCCGCCCCGGTTGACCACATCACAGCACGGCAAAATGCCTTCGGGCAGGCGCGCGTCGTATTGCCAAAGTTCCTCACCGGTCATCACGTCGATCGCATACAGGCGGGAATACGAGCCAGTGATATACATCACACCGTCATAGATCAGCGGCTGGGTTTCCTGCCCGCGCTGTTTTTCGCCGCCAAGGCTGAAGGCCCAGGCCGGAACGAGATTCTTGACGTTATCCTTGTTGATCGTGTCGAGCGGTGAATACCGTTGCAACGCACGGCCCATGCCGTTGGTCACGATCTGGTCGGTCATGATCTGATCGTTGGCGATCATCTCTTCTGTTACCTGCGCGTGGGCCGCAGTTGCCGACAGGATGCTTGCGGTGACGATTGTTATGAATTTGTTCATGCTGGTCCTCCCTTGAGTGGTGGTCGTGAAACCCGGAACGCTGGGATACACCCGGTGTCCGGCCTCGGTCTTAACCTACCGAAACCGGGGTGCTGCGACCTACGGCGCTTAGGTCGTACGACTGATGTGGACTTGACAGCCAAGCCGCAGTCAGAGCCGAATTCGCGCCGGAATCACGCGATTTGATGATGAAATGGCGCTGTTCGGGCGGTTTCAGCGCAAATCCGATAGTCCGATCAGCCATCCGCCTGCTCAGGGACGCCCGCCAGGGCCATGCTGTGCTTTGGTCGCATGCCCGGGCCTACGCCTTTGGTTGCGGATCGGGTTGCGGCGGAACCCGTCCTGCACACGACCACCAACGCCGCCCTAACTCAGACGACGCCTGACCGGCCCATAGAGTGGATGGGTCGCGCAATGACTACGCCTGTCGCGGCTATGGATCAGTCGACCTGACGAAAGGCGGCACCCCACGGATAGCGCCCGACCTTGATGGTCTTGATCGCCTTGCGGCTGGCCACATCCACCATGGTCACATCCCCCGACACGCCATTGGTGGTAAAGAGACGGTCACGAGTGCGATCAAACGCCATGTGCCAGACCCGGCGCCCAACCAGAATGTAATCCTCGACCGCGTAGGTGTCGGCATTGACCACGGCGATGTGGTTTGACGGTCCCAGCGCCACAAAGGCAAGACCATCGTCGCGGGTAAACTCAAACCCGACCGGCTGGATCAGATCCGGATGGATGCGCGGCAGATCAAAGGTGATCTTTGCCTTCTCTGCCTTGGTGGCAACATCAAAGACGGTGATTGTACCGCCAATCTCGGAACTGACCCATAGCTCGGTACCGTGTTTGACAAACTCGGCGTGCCGCGGGCGCGAATCCACCAGCGTGTTGGCAACCAGTTCGCCGCTCGCCGTGTCGATCCAATGCGCCATATTGGTGGTTTCCGACGTGGTGACAGCCAATGTGCCATCAGGTGACACCGCCATGCCTTCGGGTTCGATCCCGACGTTGATCTGGCGCACCACGCGGTGCGTTTCGACATCGACGACGGTGGTGATCGCGTCATCCTCGTTTGCGATGTACAGGTGAATGTTGTCAGGGTGCAGCGCAAACTGTTCAGGATCTTCGCCCGACGGCAGATCGTGCAAGATTTCGCCGGTTGCCGGGTCCATGACCTGCACCGCATCGCTGTCAGAGGCGCAAATATAGGCGACACTGAAATCATGCGAAAAGATGATGCCACGCGGGCGTTCCCCGGTCGGAATCGTGCGCGTCACGGTCTGAGTGTCGATGTCGATGACCGAAATGGTATTGTCTTTTTCGTTGGTGACCCAGATCTCGTCCGCCACAGCAGGCGCTCCGACTAGCGCCACGATGGCAACAGCGAAAACCGTGCCACGTTTCCGTGCAAATACATCAATCATTGGAACGCCTCACATCCAGCCTCGCTTTCGTCCAGACCCAGTGTATCGAGCGGGTTGCGCTGATGCAGGAAGCCGTCAAACGGCGCCGTGGCCACCAGAGCACGCGGATGTACCAGCGCTATCGGTTGGCGCATCTGCCCGTTCCAGGCGCGAAAAGTCATCGGGCTGCCTTTGAATCCGCCCAGTTCAAAATCATCGCCCAACAGATAGGCCCGCAGGGCGACAGCATCGGTCCGGCCCGTGCGTGTCACCGCCTCACCAATTGCCCGTACGGCGGCCCAGGCGGCGTAATCCTCGTCACTCATCGCGCGGCCTGCATGGTCGCTGAACCGTGCCTGCAACTGCGCTGCGCCCCATTGTTCTATCACCGGCGCCCAGGTGCGGGGCACCAGCCCCTCAGATCCCGCCACCGGGCGCGGCAACCAGGTGTTGTATTGGACAAAGCGCCCGAAATCATGCGCCTCATCCGCGACGATCAGCACGTCAAAGTCACCCAGCGCCTGCGTCAGCAGCGGCACCTCAGCGGCGGCGTTGCGGCGCATATCGGCGTTGATATCCCAATCGGCACGGCTGCCGATTTCGAGGCCGAATTTATGAATGGATGCCTCAATCGCATCAGCAAAGGCGTGATCAACAGGGTTCGGCCCAGTGATCATCGCCACATCGCGCCAGCGTTTCTGCACCAGCATCTGGACCAGCGCGTCCGCCCGCATATCCAGGGATGGCAGTGTATGCAGCAGGTTGGTGCGACAATCTGATCCACGCAGACGGCTGTCAGCGGCCGAAACATTGAGGAACAGAGCCTTGGCCGCCCCAGGCAGATCCGCAGCGGCCAGCACATCCTCAGCCGGGGCATCCAGGAGCAGCAGATCCGATCCGGTCAGCGCCGCACGCACCGCCGCCAGAAAATCGCCACCCTCAGGGATTGAAACAACGTCGAGACTGTAATGTTGACCAAGGAATTGCCCGGTCGTGGCGTTCTCTTGCATTCCGAGGGCCGCACCAGCCACGCCGCGATCCGCAGGCTCGGGGTCGAGGTTCGACAATGTCGGTGGCGGTGCCACTTCATGGCGAAGATAGGTCACCCCGACCGCCAAACCACCCGCCAGATCCCCGGCGAAAACCGGCCCGCACCCAAGCGCAAAGATCAGCCCAAGCCATCCGAAAACGCACCGTTTCTGCATGAGATCCTCCTGATGTCAGAGGCTAGAAACCGGCAGGCGCGGCGCCAATACGACCAATGTCCAACACCTCGGCACCCGCCTGCGCGGCCTTTGGCACGAAAGTCCAATATCCGGCAATGGCCCGGTTTTTTACACCGGATAGAGACTACGAAAACCGCCCAGTCATACGTAAGGACCGCCATGACCTGTTTTAAAACCCACCTGATGACGGGCGCCGCCGCGCTGCTGACGACTGCAACCCTGACCTTGGCACACGGGGATGTCGCACCGCAGCCCGTCGACACCGCCTCCCTGCCCGAAGTGGGTGAGGACTGGCTGACAGAAAACCCCTATCGCGCCGAAGCCGCCGGTGAAGAGGTTTGGGCCAAAGCCATCGACATCGGCGATTCCGGTTACAATCAGAACTGCGCACGCTGCCATGGCTTGCAGGGGGTGTCCGGCGGGCTGGCCCCCGATCTGCGGTTCCTGGAGGCCGAGGAATATGGTGATGAGTGGTTCATCGAACGGTTCCGCACCGGCTATACCCAGAACGGCACCACCAAGATGCCGGCCTTTGGCGAATTGCTGGGCCAAAAGGCGGCCTGGGCGATCCGCACCTATGTCGAAACCCGCCCGGACAGCGATGCAATGGACGCGGTTTCGGATGAATTGCACGCCATCCGCGACCAATTGAAAACCTATGCGCTGGATTCGACGGGCGCAGACCCGGATGCCCTCAAGGGGCGACTGTCAGACATTGCGAGCAACATCGACACGCTGTCGGGCGCGCCGGTGGCGGATTCGGTGGCATATCGGGCCGGTAATCTGATCGACGGCTCATCCGCCGCCTATGACAAGGCCGCCGAGACGCTGACCATCGGTCTGTCGGCGACGCAGTGATCCCGTTTTACGATACGGCCATGACCTCTCTCCTCCGGGCGTGTGCTGTAACGGCGGCGGCGGTGCTTTGCGCACCTGCCGCCGTTTTTGCGGCTGACCCTTGCGCAGATTTCACACCCCAGCCCAAACCCCAGAACGCGGGGCGCGACGTGGTTGGTCAGGATGTCGATACGATTATTGATCGCGGCTGGATCCGCTTTGCCGTTTACGCGGATTACCCCCCCTATTCCTGGCAGCAGAACGGCACGCCGCGCGGCGTCGATGTGGACATCGCCCGGCTGGTGGCCGACGCCATGGGGGTTGAGGCGCGTTTCGATTTTGTTGGCGCCAGCGAAACGCTGGATGCGGATCTGCGCAATTATATCTGGAAGGGGCCGGTTGTCGGCGGCTCGGTTTCGAATGTGATGATGCGGGTGCCCTATGACAGCGCCTATGCCTGCCGGGTCGAACAGGTGACATTCACCGGGATCTATGCCAGCGAAAGCATCGCGATTGCCTATGACGTCGCACATTATCCCGATGGCGGGCCGGTTCCAGCCTATTTCCGGTTTGATAGCGTCGCGGTCGAGAATGATTCGATCGCGGATTTCTATCTGACGGGCTTTGCCGGGGGCCAATTGGCGCGGGGGGTGCATCGCTACCCCGACATGCAGGATGCAATGGCGGCACTTTCGTCGGGTGCTGTGATGGCAGCCATGGGACCAAAGGCGCAGTTGGAATACGGGCTCGCGCCGTCACTGGCGGTACATCAACCGCCGCTGGCCGGATTTGCGCGCTCGAAATGGCTGATCGGCGTGGCGCTGCACTTTGGCTACAAGCCGCTGGGTTATGCTGTGGACGACGCGATTCGCGCCGCCTTGGAGGATGGGCGCATCCCGGCGATCTACGCCGACTATGGCCTGACGTTTCAGCCACCCGAATGGTAGGCCCTTCAGATCCGGTACACTCGGCCTGCCCGGTCAACGGTCATGATCCGTCCCAGCCCCGCCACCACCCTGAGGCGGCGCAGCGTGGCGCGGTCCATAAACACCGCCGCAGTCGACAGCGCATCGGCAAGGGTCGCGGTCGGTGCTTCGACACTGACGGTTGACCAAACGGGGTCTGATCCATCCGGCGACAGGATATGTGTCTGTCCCTGCCCCAAAGCCATCGCCGCCGGACTCGAGGTCGCAACCGCCGCATCGGTCAGGCTGCGCCAACCGACAATGCCCTGATCCGGGTCCGCTAGGCCCAGCCGGAAAGCCCCCCCCAGCGCCACCTGTTCACCCAGATCAATCAACGCCCGTGTGGCGCCCAGCGTGGTCAGCCGTTGCGCAAACAGATCGGTGGCGTAGCCTTGCGCGACACCGTTAAAGGTCAGCGCCTGCCCACTATCCAGTGTAATACCATCCCCATGCCGCACCCGTCCCCAGCCGATAGCCCGGCGCGCCGCAACCGCATCACCGCCGCTGGCCAACGCGCGCCAAAGCGGCTGCACCGTAGGATCAAATACCCCGCCGGTCAGATCATGCACCCGGTCAGAGATGGCCACGACATCGCGCAGCATCGGCGACACACGCGACGCATGCCCGATCGCGTTGAGGCGCGACAATTCTGACGCTGGGTCAAACAGGCTGAACGTCCTCTCGACCGCAGCCAGCAATCCCGGCAGTTCAGACAACGCCTGACCGACCAGCGCCCGCGGTCCGTCAATCCGGACCGAAAAATCAGCCCCAAGGGCGCGCCCCCGCCACGCCTGCGCGACGCTAAACTGCGGTACACAGGCAAAGCTGGCGGCCAGCGACAGGAATCTGCGCCGCCTCATTGCGCGGGCACCCGCTCTGGCGGGTTGCTGCATCGCTGCGGACGTCGCGACGCCTTGATCTGCAACACCAAAGGCACGCAACGGGCTGGGTCCTCATGGATACTCACGCAGTCAAGACACTGAAAACATTCTGCATAATCAATCTCTCCAGTTTTGGCGATGGCGCCATAGTTGCATTTAACCCGGCACAGCTGGCACGGGCTTCCGCATTCAATCCGTCGCGGGATCCAGCGCCGCAGTCGCAAAGCGCCACCAATCGCCATCAGCGCACCCAGCGGACAGACATAGCGGCAGAACCCCTTGAACAGGACCATGCTCAGAAACAGCCAGAACAGCGCATAGGCGACATAATACCATTCGCGGACAAAAAAGGTGGTGATCGCGGTTTTGAACGGTTCGACTTCGACCGCTTTGTCCATCGACGCAGGCGCCAACACTGTCACGCCGACAAGCCCCGCCAGCACCAGATATTTCAGCCGTTTTAACCGCGCATCCCAGTGTGCAGGCACCTCAATCTGACGGAGACGCAGCACCCGCCCCAGATGATGTGCAAATTCCTGCATCGCACCAAACGGACACAGCCAGCCGCAAAACAACCCCCGCCCCCAAAGCACAAAGCCAACAATCGCCCCACCCCAAAGCAGCAATGAAAACGGATCATACAGCAGAAAGGCAAAGCTGCCGCCACGCAGCGCCGCCTGCAACGTCGCCAGCGGCGTGACAATCGACAATTGCCCCTGGCCCCACCAGCCGACAAAGCCCAACACCACGGCCAAAATCGCCAGCCGCACCGGCGTATAGTCCCGCAGCCCGGCCAGCAGCGACTGCGCCAGTAGCAATGCAGCCAGCAGCGACGCCAATCCAACCGACAACGCCAGCAGATCACCCTGCCGGTTGCGGATCGCCTCTTTGAACGGGCTGCGCCGCGCCACCGCATCACTACGGGCAAAGAACCGATCAGCGGTGCGATGGGTCAGCGACAGTGTCACAGCGCCACTTTCGGGACGGAACATGCCGTGTTCGCGCACCGCCTGCACCTTAAGCGTCCAGTCGCGCGTCGGGTCAAACCCCAACCGCCGGTCGGTGCGCAGGATCATCTGGACCCCGTCGTGCAACGCCTGCGGCATGTCTTGTTGCAAACCCACCAGCAGATCAGCATCCCGCAGCGCCACCGGCAACCCGTCCTGATGCATGCCGATCCAATCGGGCGCGGTGTTGCGTACAAAATCCTCTGAGACCAGCCCGTGGCGCGCCGTCTCGATCAGCAACAGCGGCTCGTCCGAGCCGGAAACCTCACGAAAATGCGCCAGTCGGTCCAGCGTCGCGTCATCCAGAACCACGCGAGCTAGGCTGGGTGGACCAAGGTCCACAACCCAAAGGTCAAGATAATCCGCATCTGGGCTATCGGCGGCCTCGGGATCATCATCACTCCAGATTGTGTCGCGAAATGCATCCCTCACAGCACCGTTGGTCACGCGCAGATGGGCGACCAGCCCCTGATCGACCAGCATGGTCCAGGTCAGATCCTCGTAATAGTCGGGATCGGGCGCGGCGGGCGGGCCTGCCGACACGCCCTGCATCTTTTCCCGCGCCACAGTCAGCGTGGCTGCAAGGATGGATTCATGCGCAATCCGCACGCTGGCCGTCGCCTTGGTCACCCCATCCAGATATACCAACTGCCCGCCGCCGTCACCCGCGCCGTAGGGCGACCCGACCACCAATGTCTCGGAAATCGAATGGCCCCGGTATTGTTCAAAAAACCGGTGAAATGGTGCCTCGCCCAGCCCAGAGACAAAGATCGGCTCATTATGGCTCAGCAGTCTGACGTCCAGAAACCGCCCGTCGAGGTCGAGTATCACCAACACGTTGATCGGTGCGCCCGAAAAGCCCGGCAATGGTGCCATCGGTTCGGTTTCAAACACATATCCCGCAGCGGCGCCGCCCGAATTCAACAGCTGATAGACACCGTTGTCATTGATCCGCTCACCCAAACTCATGGGCGGGGCCACAAGGGCGGCAATCACGTCGCGTTCGGACGGTGCGGCGCCTGCGGCCACGGCGGCACAGAGATAGGTCAAAAAGACGAGGATCAGGCGACAAGCATTCATCCGCAAAGATAATCACACCGTTTGCGATGCCAGAATGCGACCTTGGTGTCAGACCTATGGACCCGCGCCGCCCACCATCAATCGAAGCGCAGTCAGGTCAACGCTGGCTCAATAGCTGAACCAGGCACCCAGCTTGATCGTCTTGCGGCCGCTGATCATCTCGTAGCTGCCTCCCATCTCGATAAATACCTGGTCGTTCACCTTCATCACATAAGACGGTGCAATCGCCAGCGACTGATCACCGTCCGAGGGGGCGGAATACTGAAACTGCAGCGACGCCAGCGATCCGTTTTCCAGATTTAACCCAAAAGTCGTATCAATCTTGCCCAGGGCTGACCCGTCCGAACGATGGGCATAGGTCGCCTCGATACCGATCCAGCCCTGCCCCAACCGGGACGAAACCCCACGCCCCCAGGATAGCCCAGGCCGTATCGTCGTCAGCGACCCGTTGCCCAGATCGGTGACGCCCAACCCCAGTTCGGCCGCAAAGACACTTGACCCATCCGACCGCGCGAATGATTTGCGCAAAAACACGATAGGAGTTGTGTATGTCCCCCAGGTAAGCTCATGGCCCGCATCCAGACCCAGCGTCAGATCAGGGCTCAGACCACGTTCATAGAACAGCGAGAGAAAGTTGCCCTGACCCGTGCCCGCGACATGCGACTGAAGCGAAAGCGACAGAAAGGATTTACCCTCTCCGCGCGGCCACGCACCGGCTGATGCGCCACTCGCCGCACCTGCCACAAGGCAGGCGGCCAGTCCCCAATGTTTGAGACTGATCAAAAGAAAATCCTTTATATTGTGATGTCCGCCGGGTGTGGACACTGCGTTCCCGGATGTCCCGTACACGTCCACAAAATCAAGGCCAAGGCCCAACGTCAAGAACCGGATCGTCACTAAGACTGCCCGACCGTCGTGCATGCCAGGAAGAGCGCTTGTTTTTTCAATGCTAGGGACAGGTAGATCATGCCGAGATGATGATATTGCGGCCCTGAAACTATGTGCATAGCGATGGCGGCGCGTATACACCCAGACTTTGATCGTCGGGTCGCTGGGCTTTGGACAGTATCGCTGCGCTGAGTGGTTACAACGCTCGGGGCTACCGGTCACCGATGCCCCAGGACACCTTCGGCCGAGGAGTCAGGCACTGCGGTCAAACCCAGATTTGCGCAACAAAGCATAGCAAAGCAAAGGGAATGGACAGCATCACAGCGATCAACAGAGCTGCTGCACGGGTCGGTCGGGGGCGCGGTGCTTTGGCGCCCTTAAATGCGATATCGGTCATCCGGGCATTAAACCTGTGGAAACTTTCCAGAGTGTTACTGGGGTCATGCGATTCCCTGACCGCCCCCTGCCCCAATCGACTGAATTTGCCGAAACTTGTGCGCATCTTGGTATTGCGTTGCAGCGCCACGAGACGCATGAGGCGGTCTGGCAATCCCGACAGCGGCGGGTGCCCATTCTGGGGGCTGTCGACATCGTCTCGCGCGGGCCAGTCTGGCATTGCGCGGCGGCACCGAAAGCCTGGCTAAACCAAGTGAAACGCCCGCTTATCCTGAATGCAGATGGCATCGACGCCACAGCCCTGCGCGCGGCAGGCTTTTGGCCTTTGGTCACCCCCGCGACGCTGGCATTGTTGCCTTTGGGCACGCCGGTCGCAATGCGCGGGGCATTGCGACAAAAGTGGCGCAACCGGTTAAATCGCGCCGAATCGGCAGGCCTGCATGTCACACACAACCCATTGCGCGACGCCAATCACTGGCTGTTGCAGGCCGAAGCCGCGCAAGCCAGTGCCAAGGGGTATCGTGGCTGGCCTGCCGTCTTCTCAGCGGCCTACGCCGTCGCCAATCCCGGTGCCGCGCAGCTATTCGAGGCTTGGCGCGGGTCTCAGCGGTTGGCCGGGCTGTTAATTCTGCGCCATGGCTCCATGGCGACATACCACATAGGACACAGCGCCGAGGACGGTCGCAAAACCAACGCCATGAATCTGCTGCTGTGGCAGGCGATGCTGTGGTTGTCGGGCCAAGGCGTCACACGTCTGGATCTGGGCATGATCAACACTCAGGATGCTCCGGGACTTGCCCGGTTCAAGCTGGGCACCGGTGCGGCGCGGCACAGATTGGGAGGCACCTGGATCTGGCATCCGTGTCTGACGCCAGTGGCGCGACGTCTGCCCCGGTTCATGGCGACGTGAGCATGGCGCGCTGGGCGGCGGTGACCGTCGCACGGTGCAGCCGCAACCGGTCGGCGCAAAGCCGAGCACTGACGACCCGCAATATCATTTGGAAAACGCGGCCTCGGGCGCGGAACGGTTTTGCCGCGCGCCCAAGGTTTTCTGAGCTGACTCGGTGTCAGTCGGTAACAGTTACCGATGTCATCACGTCCGGCGCACCAACCACGGATCCGTTCTGCCCTGTCCCGCGCTTGATCGCGTCAACCACATCCATGCCACCGGTGACTTTACCAACGACGGTATACTGGCCGTTCAGAAAATCGCCCTGATCGAACATGATGAAGAACTGCGAGTTGGCTGAATTCGGGTCCTGCGACCGTGCCATGCCCACCACGCCGCGCTCAAACGGAATATCCGAGAATTCCGCTGGCACATTGGCCCGGTCAGATCCGCCGCGCCCCGCCATGCGCATGTCGCCGCCGACCTTGCCGAATTCGACATCCCCGGTCTGCGCCATGAAGCCGTCAATCACGCGGTGAAATACCACGCCATTGTATGCACCTTCGGCTGCGAGCACGGTAATCTGTTCGACATGTTGCGGCGCGACGTCTTCGAATAGGTCGATGGTGATGACCCCCTTGGCCTCGCCATCCATCTGGATTTCAAGACCGCTGGCCAGCGCCGGACTGGCGCTGAGCATCAGGGCAAACGCCGCATTACGCATCTGCTGCCACCTTGACCGAGATCATGCGGTCAGGGTTCGCGGGCGGCTCTCCCTTGGTGATGGCGTCGACATGTTCCATGCCGGAAATCACCCGACCATAGACTGTGTACTGACCGTTGAGGAAATGGTTGTCCTTGAAATTGATGAAGAACTGCGAATTGGCGGAATTCGGGTTCTGGCTGCGGGCCGCACCAATCGTGCCACGGTCATGCGGCAGTTTCGAGAATTCCGCAGGCACGTCGGGGTGCTCGGATCCACCGGTACCCGCCGCACGAATGTTGAAATCCTGTTCCATGTTGCCGTTGGCCACATCGCCGGTCTGCGCCATGAAGTCTGGGATCACCCGGTGAAAGCAGACGTTGTCATAGGCACCGGCGCGGGCGAGCGTCTTCATCCGCTCGACGTGCTTGGGCGCTACATCAGGCAGCAATTCAATCGTCACGGTACCGCCCTTGAGTTCGAGCAGGATGGTGTTTTCGGGGTCTTTGATCTCGGCCATGATATTCTCCCTTGGCTGTCTTTGGCGATCTACCTAATGCGCGGGGTCCAAATGGACAAGACGGTGCATTGACCTCTGCGCTCGGTCGGGCGAAACCTTGACCAAGCGAAAAAGGAGAGCATGATGGCTTGGAAAACACTCGACGACATGGATCTGGCGGGCAACCGGGTGCTGACCAGGGTCGATATCAACGTGCCGGTCGAGGATGGCCAAGTCACCGATGCCACCCGGATGGAACGTATTGCGCCCACGGTATCGGACATTCTGAAGGCGGGCGGACATCCGGTGCTGCTGGCACATTTTGGCCGCCCAAAGGGTCAGCGAGTGGCTGAGATGAGTCTGCAACCACTAATACCGGCCCTCGAAAAGGCGCTGGGGGCGAACGTTGTCTTTGCCGCCGATTGCGTCGGGCCCGCTGCCGAAGCAGCGGTTGCCGCGCTGCAGCCGGGTCAGGTACTGCTGCTCGAGAACACGCGCTTTCACCCCGGTGAGGAAAAGAACGACGCCGATCTGGCTGCGGATATGGCGCGACTGGGCGACATCTATTGCAACGATGCCTTTTCAGCAGCGCACCGAGCACATGCCTCGACCGAAGCGCTGGCCCGGCTCTTGCCCTGCTGCGCCGGACGCTTGATGCAGGCTGAACTGAGCGCGCTAGAAGCCGCACTCGGCGCACCAAAGCGACCGGTCGTAGCGGTTGTCGGTGGAGCGAAAGTATCGACCAAGCTCGAACTGCTGTCGAACCTTGTGGAAAAGGTCGATGTGCTGGTGATTGGTGGCGGCATGGCCAACACTTTCCTTGCGGCGCAGGGCATCGACGTCGGCAAGTCACTGTGCGAGCATGAAATGGCGGGTACGGTTAAAGAGATCGTTGAAAAGGCGGCACAGGCAGGCTGCGAACTCCTTCTGCCGCGCGACGTCGTTATCGCCTGGGAATTCAAAGCGGGCGCCAAAAACGAGGTGGTGATGGCCGACGAGTGTCCGGCAGACGCAATGATCCTTGATGCCGGCCCCAAGAGCGTGGCGCATATCGCAAGGGCATTTGAACAAGCCAGCACCCTGATCTGGAACGGCCCACTAGGAGCGTTTGAGATCGCCCCATTCGATGCCGCGACCAACGCCGCCGCCGCGCAGGCAGCGCAACTGTCCAAAGAGGGCAAACTCGTCTCAGTCGCCGGAGGCGGGGACACGGTGGCCGCACTGAACAAGTCGGGCGCGGCCGCGGATTTCACTTATATCTCTACAGCAGGCGGGGCCTTTCTTGAATGGATGGAAGGCAAGGTGCTGCCAGGAGTGGCCGCTCTGAGCTAGGGTGCGAAAATCGCCAACGCAGGGGATTCACAGTCCCGCCAGCCTGTGGCATACTCCCCTCCACACGCCCAAAAGAGGCGCGGGAGAGGCAGAAACATGAGCGCATTCCGCAACCGGCCCGCCTTCGGGGGCCTGATCTATTCCGCAGGTGCGCTCAGCATCGGCGCCTATTTCATTTTTGCCGCCGTGCAGGGTGACTATGGCCTGTTCCGTCGCGCCGAGATCAATGTCGAAGCTGACCAACTGAACGCAGAACTGGACCGAATTCGGGAAGATGTCGCGCGAATGGAAAACCTGACGCATCGTCTGTCGGACGCGTATCTTGACCTGGACCTGCTGGATCAGCAGGCTCGCGATGTTCTGGGCCTCACTCGCGCGGATGAAGTCGTCGTTCGCTGAGGCCCGGAAAATTTTTTTGTCAAAAAAAATTGTAGAAAATTCCCAATTTTCTGGGGAAAAGTCTTTTTTAAGACTTTTCGCGTCTGCGCATGGGGGATCTCTTCGTCCTTTACTCAGGCCACAGCTGGTCGTATTCTAAATGTAGTTCAACGCTAAACGATCCGAACCTTCAGGGAGGAGGATGGCGCATGGCACCCCGAAAGTCCGCTTCGGCCCCCAATGTGGCGGCCGAAGATTTGCTAAAATATTACAAAGACATGCTCCTGATCCGCCGGTTCGAAGAGAAGGCAGGCCAATTGTATGGCATGGGCCTGATCGGTGGCTTCTGCCATCTTTATATCGGTCAGGAAGCAGTTGTTGTCGGCCTCGAAGCCGCTGCCGAAGACGGGGACAAACGCATCACGTCGTACCGCGATCACGGGCACATGCTAGCCTGTGGTATGGACCCGAATGGCGTTATGGCAGAACTGACCGGCCGCGAGGGTGGGTATTCCGGGGGCAAGGGCGGTTCGATGCACATGTTCTCCCGGGACAAGCATTTCTACGGCGGCCACGGCATCGTTGCAGCTCAGGTGCCAATTGGCGCCGGGCTGGCCTTTACCGATAAGTACAAGGGCAACGGCCGCGTGACCTTCACCTATTTTGGAGATGGCGCTGCCAATCAGGGGCAAGTCTACGAGACCTACAACATGGCCGAACTCTGGGAATTGCCGGTGATCTTTGTCATTGAAAACAACCAATACGCCATGGGCACCTCTGTAAAACGCTCAACCAAGAGCCCTTCTATGTGGGAACGCGGCGCCGCCTACGGAATCAAGGGCGAAGAGGTCGACGGCATGGATGTTCTTGCTGTCAAAGCTGCTGGTGAAAAGGCGGTGGCCCATTGCCGCGCGGGTAAGGGACCTTACATCCTCGAAATCAAGACCTATCGCTATCGCGGCCATTCGATGTCTGATCCGGCCAAATATCGAACCCGCGAGGAAGTGCAGAAGATGCGCGCCGAACGCGATCCAATTGATCATGTGCGCGACCTGTTGCTAACCGGAAAACATGCGGGCGAAGACGACCTTAAGGCCATCGACCGAGAGATCAAGGCAGTGGTCAACGCCAGTGCTGAATTTGCCCGCCAAAGCCCGGAACCTGCACTGTCCGAGCTATGGACCGACATTTATGCGGAGGCATAAGAAATGTCCGTGACCCGGTTTGAAATCCACGTCACCGATATGTCAAAAGCGATGACGTTTTACTCACAGTTGTTTGGCTGGACATTTCACCCAATGGCGGGCGCAGAGGCGGTAGAATATCACCGGATCACAGGGGCAGCCATTGACGGCGGAATGATGCGGCGGATGGCTGGATCTGCGGGCGTGGGTGCCCCGGTTCGGGGGGCCATGCTGACGTTTCCAGTGGCCGATGTTGATGTCGCCTATGCTTGGGCGCTGGCCAACGGTGGTGCCGAAGCGTTGCCGCCGACCGACTACCCCGGTATGGCGCGGATCGCCTATTGCGAAGATGGTCAGGGAAATATTGTTGGCCTGTCCGGTCCGTCGCAGAAAGGGGGCTGAGATGGCAACCGAAATTCTGATGCCCGCCCTATCCCCGACGATGGAAGACGGTACGCTGACCAAATGGTTGGTCAAAGAGGGCGATCAGGTTCGATCGGGTGATATCCTGGCCGAGATCGAGACCGACAAGGCGACGATGGAATTCGAAGCTGTGGACGATGGCGTCATCGGTCGGTTTCTGGTCCCTGACGGGGCCAGGGGAGTAAAAGTCAACACCCCCATCGCAGTGTTGCTGGCCGACGGCGAACCCGCCGATGCTGTCGCGAATATTGCGCCTAAACAGAGCGCTCCTGCCATCTCAATGGAACCAGAAACTCCGGCAACGGTCAGGGCGGACGCGCCCGCGACCCACCCAGATTGGCCCGAAGGGACAAAACTCAGATCCCAGACCGTCCGCGAGGCCCTGCGCGATGCCATGGCCGAAGAGATGCGGCAGGACGACAGCGTCTTTCTGATGGGCGAAGAAGTGGCGGAATACCAAGGCGCCTACAAAATCAGCCAGGGGTTGCTGGACGAATTCGGATCAAAGCGCGTGATCGACACACCGATCACCGAACACGGCTTTACCGGCATCGCCGTTGGTGCCGCCTTTGGTGGATTGCGGCCCATCGTCGAATTTATGACCTTCAACTTTGCCATGCAGGCCATGGACCAGATCATCAATTCGGCAGCCAAGACGCTGTACATGTCTGGTGGCCAGATGGGCGCACCGATGGTCTTTCGTGGCCCCAACGGTGCGGCCGCAAGGGTCGGCGCCCAGCACAGTCAGGATTTCGCGGCCTGGTATGCGCATGTTCCTGGCCTCAAGGTGGCAATTCCCTATTCCGCATCGGACGCCAAAGGATTGCTGAAATCCGCGATCCGCGACCCCAACCCGGTTATCTTTCTTGAGAACGAAATTCTGTATGGTCGCACGTTCGACGTACCGGTTCTTGAAGATTTCACCGTTCCATTCGGCAAGGCGCGGATCTGGCGTGAAGGCAGTGACGCCACCCTCGTCAGTTTTGGTATTGGCGTTTCGCACGCTCTAGCTGCCGCCGAAACGCTGGCGGCGGACGGCATCAGCGCAGAGGTTATCGACCTAAGAACCCTGCGACCGCTCGACAGTGCGACCGTCATTGCCTCGGTGAAAAAAACCAACCGGTGTGTGACCATCGAAGAAGGCTGGCCGGTCGGGTCAATTGGCAACCATATCTCGGCGCTGCTGATGCAGGAAGCCTTCGACTATCTCGACGCGCCGGTGATCAACTGCACAGGCAAAGACGTTCCGATGCCCTACGCGGCGAACCTTGAAAAACTGGCGCTGGTTGCGGTCGATGAGGTGGTCGCGGCGGTGAAAAAGGTGACCTATCGGTGAACCCGCGCGCAATTCCAAACCGCACGCCAGACGAGTGATCGGGCGCGCGTCCCTGTCCAGAACGAGAGAGTGTTGATGCCTGTTGAAATCCTCATGCCCGCCCTGTCCCCGACAATGGAGGAGGGTACGCTGGCCAAATGGCTGGTCCGCGCGGGGGACAGCGTGACTTCAGGCGACGTGATCGCCGAGATTGAGACCGACAAAGCAACCATGGAATTCGAAGCTGTGGACGACGGCACAATCAGCCAGATCCTGATCGCGGCAGGCACCGCTGGCGTGGCCGTCAACACCCCAATTGCTGTGCTTCTGGCAGACGGGGACAGCGCTGAATCCTCGGCCCCGACAGTACCCGATGCGCCGCCCCTAAACGCCCCCCCATCCGCGCCCACCGTCCCGGGAACGCAGGATGCCGCAACGCCGTCGTCGGCAAAGCGGATTTTTGCCTCTCCGCTCGCCCGGCGCATTGCCGTGCAAAAAGGCGTCGATCTTGGCCAGATTGTCGGCAGCGGGCCACATGGCCGGATTGTGCGTGCCGATGTTGAAGGGGCTGCCCCCGCAGGCCGTGCGCCAGAGACAAAAATATCCCGCAGCCCAGCTGGGCAGGATTCTGCTGTGCAACCGCAGGCGTCCGAGGTCGGCGATATCGCTGCACTCTATGCTAAGCGCGACTATACCGAGATACAGCTGGACGGGATGCGCCGCACCATCGCCGCCCGTTTGACCCAAGCCAAGCAAACCATTCCACATTTCTACCTGCGCCGCGACATCCGGCTCGATGCGCTTTTGTCGTTCCGAACCGAGATCAACCGTCAGCTGGAAAAACGCGGCATTCGGCTTTCTGTCAATGATTTCATCATCAAGGCCTGCGCCTTGGCGCTGCAACAGGTGCCAGCTGCCAACGCCGTCTGGGCAGGTGACCGCATCCTGCAACTGACCCCCTCGGATGTGGCGGTTGCCGTGGCCATCGACGGCGGGCTGTTTACCCCGGTTCTGCAAGACGCACATCAAAAGAGCCTGACCGCCCTCTCGGCCGAAATAAAGGACCTCGCCGCCCGCGCCCGTGATCGCAAGCTTGCGCCGCACGAATACCAGGGTGGCAGTTTCGCGATTTCAAACCTTGGTATGTTTGGGGTCAAAAATTTCGACGCGGTGATCAACCCGCCACATGGCGCGATCCTCGCTGTGGGTGCTGGTATCCGCCAGCCCGTTGTGACCGCCCAGGACGAACTGGGTATCGCCACGGTGATGTCAGTCACGCTGAGCGTTGATCACCGGGTGATTGACGGCGCATTGGCGGCAGAACTGCTTAGCGCGATCGTCGAAAATCTGGAGCACCCAATTGCAATGCTGGTTTAATTGGCGCCTCCGGCGACTTTGTTGATGGCCTCAGAGCAAGCCAGTATGTCTGGGTTTGTCAGCGTACAGTCGCCGAAATTTGGACGGTTCAGAGGGCCCCGATCAGCGTGCCGGGCCCTTTTAAGATCAACGGGCAATGACGATATCTGCGCGCAGACCGCCCAACCGGTCACTGGAACCCAGCCGCAGTACGCCGCCATGGGCACGGGCGATATCGGCTGTGATCGCCAGACCCAGACCGACCCCTGATCCCTTGTCCTGATTGCGCGCAGAGTCGAGCCGCACAAAGGGACGCTGCGCCTCATCTCGCCGCTCGGGTGGAATACCGGGGCCGTCATCTTCGACCCGAATGCGCAGGGATTTGTCAGACAAGACAACCGAAACCTCGCAATTTGATCCATAGCGTAGCGCGTTGCCGATCAGATTGTCGATTGCGCGGCGCATTGCAGTGGGACGCAAGGAAATGTCGCCCTTGCCCACGGCCTCGACCACAGAGACTGCGCCGCCGCCACGCTGCGCCTCGGTCACGATACCTGCGACCAGCGCCAGCGGGTCGGTGGGTTCCGCCACACCGGCTTCTGCGTCACCGCGCGCAAAATCAAGGAAGGCGTCGATCAGCCGCTGCATATCAGCCACATCGCGCTCCAACGGTTCGCGATCCTCATGCTCTAGCATCGACAGCGCCAATTTCATCCGGGTCAACGGCGTGCGCAGATCGTGGCTCACCCCCGACAGCATCATCGTGCGCTGTTCGATCTGACGTTCGATCCGCGCCCGCATGTCAAGAAAGGCGTTGCCGGCTGCCCGTACCTCGACCGCGCCCGACGGGCTATAATCTTCGTGCCGACCACGGCCAAACGCCTCAGCAACTTCGGCCAGACGGGTGATGGGACGCAATTGATTGCGCAGATACACAAAGGCGATGCAGGTCATCAGCACCCCAAAGAATACCATGTTGACCAGCAACTGATGCGGATTCGAGGCCGAAGCCCGGCGCCGGTCAAACGACACAAGGTACAGCGTGCCCCCGCGCGTAACAAAAAGCGATACCAGCCGATCCGTCGGCAACACCACCCGCTGCAACCCCGGTACAGCGTCGTACAAGGTCTGCGTTACCACAATTCCCGAGAAATCGTACCATCGGCGCTGATCAGCGGCGGGCATCTCATCGGCGTCCGCCTCGGTCACGGTGAAATCGAGCGCGGGCGTCACCTGCCCCGCAATATCACTTCCCTGAAGCCGCAGTGCCAAATTCACCCCACGCGCTACGTCACGGGTCATCTGATCGCTGACACCTTCGAAATGGCGTTGAATGAACACGACAGACACCACCAGTTGCAGGGTCACAACCGGCAGGATCAGGATCAGCGCCGCGCGTCCGTAAATCCCGCGCGGCATATAGCGTTTGAGCCATTGGAACGACATGCGCTAAAGCTATCCAAAGCCGACGCTGTGCACCATGCCATAATGCCGTTTACGTCCCCACTCAGAAAGCCCGCGCCATGCAAGATCCCGATCCGTCATTCCGCCCCCAGCACGGTCTGACCGACACCCTGAGGCCGGGGCTGCGCAGGATCGTGGCACCGAACCCATCGGCGATGACCTTTCGTGGCACCAATACCTATTTGCTCGGCGAACGCGCGCTGGCTGTGATTGATCCCGGTCCGGATGATCCCACGCATCTCGCGGCGATTCTGGCGGCCCTCAAACCCGGTCAGAGCATCAGCCATATCATTGTAACCCACGCACACCGGGATCATTCACCGCTGTCGCGCGCCCTATCCCGAGCGACCGGAGCGCCGGTATTGGCCTTTGGCGACGCACAGGCCGGGCGCAGCGCGGTGATGCAGCGACTGGCCGATTCCGGTCTGATGGAAGGTGGCGAAGGCGTGGATTTCGCGTTCATGCCGGATATCGCGGTACCCGACGGCGCGGTGATCTCGGGCGATGGCTGGGATCTGGAAGTGTTGCACACGCCGGGGCATTTTGGCAATCACATCGCACTGGGCTGGGGTCAGCAACTGTTTTGCGGCGATCTGGTGATGGGATGGGCAACGTCACTGGTTTCGCCCCCGGATGGCGATCTGACGGATTTCATGGCGTCTTGCGCGCGGGTCCGGGCTGGCAATTGGGCCCGGCTGCATCCCGGCCACGGGGCGCCGATCAACGAACCGTTAACCCGCATCGACTGGCTGATCAGCCATCGTCAAAGCCGCGAGGCGCAGATTCTTGCCGCGCTTGGCTCTGGCCCTGCCGATGCCGCCACACTGGCAGCACAGATCTACACTGAGATACCGCCAGATCTGCTACCTGCGGCGGCGCGCAACACGCTGGCGCACCTTGTTGATTTGGTGACTAAATCGAAGGTGGTACACAACGGCTCCCTCAGATCCACGAGCCGTTTTCAGCTGTCGTGACCGGGCGCGATACCCGTGATTTTGCGCCGCCAGACCCACAGCCTGCTGCGATCAGCCCAACTGCCCCAGCGCCGGAAACGTCTCGAGCAGCCAGAACGAGAGGGTTGTGAACGCGCCAGTAACCAGCGCGAGGCCCACCGCCAGCAGCAGCGCGCCCATCACCCGCTCGATCATCTTCATATGTTTCTTGATCCGGTTCATCAACGTCATGGCACGCGACAGGAACAGCGCCGCCAGCAGAAACGGAATGCCCAGCCCCGCCGCATAAACCCCCAAAAGCAAAGTACCACGCGTCACAGATGCCTCGGACGCTGCAAGGCTGAGGATCGCGCCCAGTTGCGGGCCAATGCACGGTGTCCAGCCAAAGGCAAAGGCCAGCCCCAGAACATAGGCACCAAAGGCAGATCCACCACTGTCGCCCGCTTCGATCCGCGCCTCGCGATCAAGGAACGGAATGCGGAAAATGCCCAGGAAATGCAGCCCAAAAATGATGACGACAACGCCGGAAATCCGCGACATCAACACCTGATTTTGCAGGAAAAACATGCCAAACGCCGATGCGGTGAACCCCAGCAGCAAAAACACCGTGGACAGACCCATCACAAAGAACAGCGCCGCCGTCACCGCCCGCATCCGGGCTGAACCCCCGCCTTGCATGTCGGACACGCTGACGCCGGACATAAAGGCCAGATATGGCGGCACGATCGGCAATACGCAGGGGCTAAGGAATGAAATCACCCCGGCCAACAGCGCCACGAACATCGCAGGGATCAGCCCTGCGTCGATGATCTCGATTCCAAACATGATCATGGTCTTAGAGGGTTGTGCCGCGCGCGTCACCCATGCGCCGGTCACAACGCTGTGGACAGCTTGTAACAGAGCGCCTAAATCCGGATACGGCGGGCATTTGTGTTACAATATCAGGCTTTACCGGCTTGACGCGTGTCGCTCAATGCGTCCGTTTCAGACCAATCGCAAACGGCAAAGGGCCCTTGCATGATCCATGATCTCGACGCCACCGGGCTATTGTGCCCCCTGCCCGTTCTCAAGGCGCGCAAACGGTTGATGGCACTGCCGGGCGGCGACACCCTGCGACTGCGGACCGATGATCCCGCCGCAGTGATTGACGTCCCGCATTTCTGCGCCGAGGCAGGTCATGCACTGGACAGCAGCACCCAGGACGGGACCGACACGGTCTGGATCATTCGCAAAGGCGGCTGACAGCTCATTCCCGCCGCGCGAGAGGGTTGCGCAAAACAACACTCGCAGAATGCAAAAACGCCCCGGACACAGTGCCGGGGCGTTTTTTGAATCGCTCTTGGCGCGTCTTAGCGTCCCATCGACCACCAGCCGCGTTTCTTCGGCTTGGTGTCGTCTGCCTCGTCGCTGACCTCAGCCGCCTCAAGCTCTCTGTCAGGTTCCGCCTCTGCGACCGCCGGTTCAGGAGTCGCGCCCGCAGGTTCCGGGGCCGCAGGTTCCGGGGCCGCATCCGCGTCGACTACTGGCGCTGCATCAGCTGTGGGTTGCATAACCGGTTCAGGGTCGGCTTTGGTCTGCGTCGTCGGCTCGGACTCGACGACCGGGTCGGATGCCGCCTCAGGGACGGGTTCCGGCGCAGCCTCGGCAATGGGATCTGCCGACACTTCTGCCACCGGCTCTGGCTTTTGAACGTCATCCGCCTCGACGCGCACCAGCTCTTCGGAGGAAGTTATCGCCGGTTGCTCTGTGGTCGCGTCCACTGCAATCTCCGCGACTGGCTCAACAACGGGCTCAGCGGCTTTCTTGCTTCTGCGCGTGCGCGGCTTTGGCTTCGGCTTGGCCGCGGGTGCATCGTCAACCTCGCCGCTGGCAGTCACCTCGTCTGGTGTTGCATCTTCTGCCGCAACCGGCTTTTTACGCGACCGCGACCGTGTCCGGGGTTTCGGCTTTGGCGCCTCTTCTTCCGCTACTGGCTCTGCCTGCTTTACTTCGGGCTCTGCGACCGGTTCAACAGCCTCAGTCGGCGCCTCAACCGGCCCGGTATCCGCCGCAGGGGTTTCCTCAGACGCGACATCTGCCGTTGCGGGTTGATCAGCCTCGGGCGCGTCCGATCCGGACTCGTCCGCATTCGACGCGTCATCCCCCTCCTGAGCCGACTTGCCACGACTGCGACGCCGCCGACGGCGACGTTTTTTGGGTTTGCCTTCGTCGCCATTGGCGTCCTGGGCCACGGAACCGGTTTCATTCGCGGTCTCAGCCTCGAGCTCTTCGCTGACCAGTTCGGCGTCCGGCACGTCATCGTCGTCATAGTTGTTGTCTTCGTCGATCTGATCCATCAGCGAGGTGTCGACCGACACAACATGCGCTGACACTTCGGGGACCGAGCGGGTCGCAGTCTTGAACTTCTCCATCGAGAAATCCGGGCTGACCAGATGCGGATCGCCTTCGATCCGCACGGCCATACCGTAACGCAGTTCGATCTGAGCGATGTGCTCACGCTTCTGGTTCATTAGATAATTGGCGATACCGACCGGGCATTTGATCAGCACCTCACGCGACCGCTTGCGCACACCTTCCTCTTCGATCTGACGCAGCACTTGCAGGGCAAGGTTGTCGTCCGACCGAATGAGACCCGTACCATGGCAAGACGGGCATGGTGCGGTGGTCGCCTCGATCATGCCGGGGCGCAGACGCTGGCGCGACATTTCAAGCAGACCAAAACCGCTGATGCGACCAACCTGGATGCGGGCGCGGTCGGTCTTGAGCTTGTCCTTGATCTTTTTCTCGACGGCGAGGTTGTTCTTGCGCTCGTCCATGTCGATGAAATCGATAACGATCAGACCAGCTAAATCGCGCAAACGCAACTGTCGTGCGACCTCTTCGGCGGCTTCCAGGTTGGTCTTGGTCGCGGTATCCTCGATCGAACCTTCCTTGGTGGCGCGACCCGAGTTGACGTCGATCGCCACAAGCGCCTCAGTCACACCGATCACGATGTAGCCGCCGGATTTCAACTGCACCGTCGGGTTGAACATCGAGCTGAGATAGCTTTCCACCTGATAACGCGCGAACAGCGGCATCGACTCGCGGTAATGCTTCACGTTGACGGCATGCGACGGCATGATCATCTTCATAAAGTCCTTGGCGATGCGGTAGCCGCGTTCGCCCTCGACAAAGACCTCGTCGATATCACGGTTATAGAGATCGCGGATCGAGCGCTTGATCAGGTCGCCTTCTTCATAAATCTTGGCAGGCGCGATGCTCTTCAGTGTCAATTCGCGGATCTGTTCCCATAGGCGCTGGAGGTATTCGTAGTCGCGCTTGATCTCGGTCTTGGTGCGCTTGGCACCGGCGGTGCGCACGATCAGGCCGGCACCTTTGGGGACTTCGATGCTCTGGGCAATTTCCTTGAGCTTGGAGCGATCAGCGGCATTGGTGATCTTGCGGCTGATACCGCCGCCACGGGCCGTGTTGGGCATCAGGACGCAGTAGCGACCGGCAAGGCTGAGGTAAGTGGTCAGTGCGGCGCCTTTGTTGCCACGCTCTTCCTTGACGACCTGCACCAGCAGGATCTGGCGAACCTTGATGACTTCCTGAATCTTGTAGCGACGCGGGCGCGGTTTGCGCACCGGGCGAAGATCCTCTTCGGTGTCGTCATCCGCGACCGACTCGATGCTTTCATCCCGTGCCGAAGGATCAGCAGATGGGCTGGCGGCATCCCCCTCGGATGCTTCAGCCTGAGACTCGTCCGCCACAGAGGCGCTCTCGTCTGCAGCATTACTCTCTTGCGAAGGATTATCTGCAGGCTCAGCGACGGGGGTGTCGGCCACCGTCTCCATCGGCGACAGTCCTTCGTCATCGGCGGCGACATCGTCGTCCAGATCGATGGTCTCCATCCCGGTGATTTCTTCCGCGACATCCTGTGTCGTGGTCTTGTCATCACTCGTGGTGCTGGCGGGTTTGGTGGTACTGCGCGACCTGGAACGGCTGCGCGAGCGGGCTTTCGGCTTTTCCTCGTCCTCGTCGCGATTCTGAGCTTCGGCATAGGCCTGCTCCTCCTCCATCAACGCCTGACGGTCGGCAATGGGGATCTGATAATAATCGGTGTGGATTTCCGAAAAAGCCAGAAAACCGTGGCGGTTTCCGCCGTAATCGACAAACGCGGCCTGAAGCGACGGTTCGACCCGGGTTACCTTGGCAAGGTAGATGTTACCAGCGAGCTGGCGTTTGTTTTCAGATTCAAAATCGAATTCCTCGACCTTGTTTCCATCCACCACCACAACGCGGGTTTCTTCCGCGTGGGTGGCGTCGATAAGCATTTTCTTGGGCATGTTTTCCGTTTGCACACCAGACGCGCGCCGGACCTTAGAAAGGGGCGCGACGCGGAAAGGTGGTGACTTGTCTGGGCGAACAAAGGCGCACGGGCATGCACGGACCCGGGGTCCATGGCGTATTGCCTCTCAAAGGTGGCGCGCTTCATCGCGGTTCTTCTCCGACGCAAACCAAGATCGTGATCCGGTTGCGCCCATGTGATGCCTGATGCATTGCAGCAGCCGGGCGAATTTGGCGGCCTTGCGGCCTGATAGGTCTGTCCAGCGGTCAGGATGTCCTGCCCCGTGTCTGTCCAGCGAAACTTGTGCGGCCTGCACCATAATGCAAAATCCTGTGGACAAGCATAAAGCCAGCGGCGGGCGGATGACAATGGGCAATCGCCGTCTGCGTCGAAAAGTCGAAAACACGCATTGATTGCATTACGTTCAGCAAAGATGGCCTCAGATGTAGAGAGGCGACGCCTCAGAAAACGCTTCGACGAAGCGTTTTCGAACAGCTCTCACATTTGAGGTCTGTAGCATGTCCCCCGCCGGAGGCGGTGAAAACGCTTCGTCGAAGCGTTTTCGGGCGCGCCTCAACCGAAGGAGTTCAAGCGTTTGATCAAGCTAGACGTATCCCAGCGACCACCACCTAACCGTTGTACGTCCTTGTAGAATTGATCAACCAGTGCGGTCACAGGCAGGGAGGCCTGCACCTCGTTCGCTGCCTCAAGACAGATACCCAGATCTTTACGCATCCAGTTCACTGCAAATCCGTGCTCAAAATGATCGTCCAGCATCGTCTCGTACCGGTTGGCCATCTGCCATGACCCAGCAGCACCCTGCGAGATCACTTCAACCACGGCGCGGCCATCCAGCCCCGCCTTCTCGGCAAAGTGAAGTGCCTCGGACAGCCCCTGTACCAGACCGGCAATAGCGATCTGGTTGCACATCTTGGTCATCTGCCCCGCGCCGCTATCACCGATGCGTTTGCAGATCCGCGCATAGGCGTCAATGACCGGCACAGCGGCATCAAACGCCGCCTGATCGCCGCCGCACATCACGGACAGCGCCCCGTTTTCGGCCCCTGCCTGCCCGCCCGAAATCGGTGCATCGACGAACGGGATTCCCTGCTCGCTGGCCGTATCATACAGTTCGGCTGTAACTTTGGCCGATACAGTGGTGTGGTCGACAAAGATTGCACCACGCGTCATTCCGGCAAACGCGCCAGCCTCGCCCAGGCAAACAGAGCGCAGGTCGTCGTCGTTTCCGACGCACGACATGACAAACTCGGCATCTTTCGCCGCCGCTTGCGGCGTCGCGGCAAATGTGCCTCCGTTCGCAGCCACCCAAGCCTCAGCCCGAGCCGCTGTACGGTTGTAGACTGTCACCTCGTGGTCGGCTTTGACCAGATGTCCGGCCATCGGCGCGCCCATCACTCCCAGCCCCAGAAATGCGACCTTTGCCATTTGAATACCCCTCTCATTCAGCTTTACCCCGCTGTCTTGCCGCTCTCCGCCCCCCTTGGCAAGGGCGCTGTGGCGCGGTAACGCGTAGATCGCGGCGCCAACCTGCTGCGCAAGACGGAGACGGACATGGCCCTGCTCTTTCGATGGCTGCTTCGGCTGACCAGCGCCGCAATCGCGCTGGCGGTGCTTGTTGTGGTCGTCGTCTATTACCTTGGATCCCGATCCCTGCCCGACTATGACAAAACGTTGGCCGTGTCCGGCCTGACTGCGGATCTGGAGATTGTGCGCGACAATTCCGACGTGCCGCATATCATGGCCGCGTCTGACCGTGATGCGTTTTTCGGCCTTGGCTACGTGCATGCCCAAGACCGGTTGTGGCAGATGACGCTGCTGCGCCGTACTGCACAGGGTCGCCTGTCCGAAATATTTGGCACCCGCACGCTGGAAACCGACAAGCTGCTGCGTCGGCTCGACCTCTATCCACTGGCGGTACAATCGGTGGCAGCACAGGATCCCCGCACCCGCGATGCGTTGGAAAGTTATGCCGCCGGGGTGAATGCCAGGATTGCCGAGATCAATGCCGATTCCCTGGGTCGCGGCGCGCCCGAGTTTTTCCTGTTCAACGCACCGCTGTCACCGTGGCAACCCGCAGATTCCATCGCCGTGGTCAAACTTATGGCACTGCAACTTTCTGGTCAGATGGGCGAAGAAGTGCTGCGGGCCCGCACATCACTGTTACTGCCTGATCTCGACCGGCTGGCGGATATCCTGCCCGATATTCCGGGCCAGGGCGTCGCGGCGCTGCCGGAATATGCGGCACTCTTTCCTGACTTGCCACGTTACGCCAACGCACAATCGCCCGGCCAGGACATGCTGATGCCGGTGCAGCCGCGCGGGTTATCAGGTGCCTCAAACGCCTGGGCCGCCGCGCCATCACGGTCCGCGTCGGGCGGCACCTTGCTGGCCAACGACCCGCATCTGGGACTGACCGCGCCGTCGATCTGGTATCTGGCACGGATGCAGCTTAGTTCGGGTGGGGTCATTGGCGGGTCGATCCCCGGCATTCCCGCCATCATGGTCGGCCGCTCAGAGAACCTGGGCTGGGGCCTGACCTCGTCCTACCTTGACGATCAGGACCTGTATATCGAAGAATTGAACCCTGAAAACCCCGAGGAATACCGCACCCCGGACGGGTTCAAACGCTTTGTCACCCGCCGCTCGATCATTGACATCAAAGGCGCGGCTCCGGTCACGCTGACCCTGCGCTGGACCGACAATGGCCCAGTGCTGTCGGGCAGTGACTTTGGCCTGTCCACCATCACACCGCCGGGGCATGTTGCATCGCTCGCCTGGACGGCGCTGTCATCCCGCGACACATCGGTCAGTGCCGCTGTGGGGCTGATGCATGCCGCATCTGTAGCCGAGGCGCTGGACGTCTCTGCCGCCTACATCGCGCCGTCGCAGAACCTGACGCTGATCGACGCGGACACCATCGCGCTCAAGACCGTCGGTGCCATGCCGCGCCGCGACGCCGGGCACCAGAGCAAGGGCCGCATGCCCAGCCCCGGCTGGATCGCGTCAAACCGCTGGCAAGGCGTCCTGCCCTATTCCGCCAATCCCGAATTTGTCGCCCCCTCTGGCGGTATCGTCGGCAACACCAACAACAAGATTGTCGATCGCCCCTTTCCGTTGCACGTCTCGTTCGACTGGGGCGACAGCCAACGCATCATGCGCTGGGAGGGGCTGATGCAGGGCCGCGAGGTCCACACCCGCGATAGTTTCATCGAGGCGCAGCTTGATACCGTGTCGATCACTGCGCGCGCCTTGCTGCCGCTGATCGGTGCCGATCTGTGGTTCACCGGAGAGGCCGCCCCCGACGGCACCCCCGAGCGCCAGCGCCAGCGCGCATTGGCGCTGCTGGCCAACTGGAACGGCGAGATGAACGAACATCTGCCCGAACCGCTGATCTATGCCGCCTGGCTGCGCGCGCTACAGGACAGACTGATCCGTGACGATCTGGGGCCGCTTGCGGATAAATTCGACCATGTGGAGCCGCTATTCATCGAGCGGGTCTATCGCGATGTGGACGGCGCCGCGGCCTGGTGCGACATCCTGCGCTCAGCCGCCAAGGAAACCTGCTCTGACATCTCGCGCCTCGCACTGGACGATGCGCTGGTGTGGATAGGAGAGACCTACGGCCCGGCGCTGGAAAGCCTGCGCTGGGGCGACGCGCATCAGGCCACGCATGATCATCCGGTACTCGGTGATGTGCCGGTTCTAAGGTATTTCGTGAACATCCGGCAAAGCACCAGCGGCGGCGACAATACGCTGGAACGCGGACGCACCTCCGGCAAGGATCCTGCCCCGTTCCAGAATGTTCACGCGGCGGGGTATCGCGGAGTCTATGATTTTGCCGACCCGGATTCATCAGTTTACATCAATGCCACAGGTCAGTCAGGGCATTTTCTGTCGCGACACTATGATGATCTGGGCGAGTTGTGGCGGCGCGGTGAATATATACCGATGTCGCTGGATATCGACCTCGCGCGGGCCGCATCGGTCGGGGTGACCCGGCTGGTCACCCCCTGATCAGAGGCGCCCGAACGCCAGCGCCTCTTGCGCTGACCAGCGCACGGTCAGATCAAAACCGGCTTCGCTTTCGCTCTCGGCCTCGACCAATCCTTTTTGGAACAGCCAGGCCCGGCGCTTGCCGTCATCATACCCAAGGTGCAGCTGCTCGGTGCGCTTTTCGACCTCGAGCCGCTGCATCACAGCGGCAAGAAAGTCGGGCAACCCTTCACCCGTCAGGGCCGAGACGGAAATAATATTGTCATCGCGCCCCGAACGGTTCAACGCCGCCTCGCGTGCTTCGTCCTCAAGCAGATCAACCTTGTTCCATACTTCGAGCTGCGGAGTTTCCTCGCCGACTCCCAATGCTTTGAGGATGCTGCGTACATCTTCGGCCTGCTCAGCTGTGTTGGCGTGGTGGATGTCGCGCACATGCACGATCAGATCCGCGGCCAGCACCTCTTCGAGGGTGGCGCGGAACGCAGCCACCAATTCGGTTGGCAGATCCGAGATAAAGCCCACGGTATCGGACAGGATCACGTCCAGCCGACCATCCAGCCGCACCGCCCGCATCGTCGGGTCCAGTGTGGCGAACAGCATGTCCTTGGCCATCACTTCGGCCCCGGTCAGCCGGTTGAACAACGTCGATTTACCAGCGTTGGTATACCCCACCAGCGCCACAATCGGAAACGGCACCTTGGCCCGCGCCGCACGATGAAGCCCGCGTGTCTTGGACACCTTGTCGATCTGGCGGCGAATGCGCACCAATTGATCGTCGATGGCACGCCTGTCCGCCTCGATCTGCGTCTCGCCGGGACCACCAACAAACCCCAACCCGCCACGCTGCCGTTCCAGGTGGGTCCAGGCCCGCACCAACCGCGTGCGCTGATAGGACAGCGCCGCCATCTCGACCTGAAGCACACCTTCGCGCGTCGCCGCCCGGTCCGAGAAAATTTCGAGGATCAGACCGGTGCGGTCAAGCAACTTGACGTTCCAATCCTTTTCCAGATTGCGCTGCTGCACAGGTGTCACAGGGCCGTCGACCAGAACCAGTTCGGCCTCGGCCTCTTCCAACTGGGCCTTTAGTTCGGCGATTTTTCCCGACCCGAACAACCGCCCGGCATGGGGTTTTGGCAGCGGCACGACGGTCGATCCAACAACTTCCAGATTCGGCAGCGCTGCGGCCAGCGCCACAGCTTCATCCAGCGCTGCCAAAGCGTCCCGGCGGTCTCGGTCCGACTTGATGTCGGGATGCAGAACCCAGGCGCGGGTTACATGCGTGTCATGTTCGTTCAATTGTTGTCTTCGCCGTCATACAAGCTGATTGGCTGCGACGGCATGATGGTCGAGATTGCGTGCTTGTACACCAACTGGGACTGACCATCGCGACGCAAAAGCACGCAAAAGTTGTCAAACCAGGTGATCACACCCTGCAATTTGACGCCATTGATCAGAAAGACCGTCACCGGAACCTTTGTTTTGCGCACATGATTCAGGAATGCGTCTTGAAGGTTCTGTTTGTCCGAAGCCATTGGAATTGCCTTTTTTTCTCGTTCGCGCCTAAGGACAGCGCGCGGTTTCGTACAACTATGTATTGCACATTCCCGAAGTTCCAGCGGAAAATTCCGGTTTTTCGCGGTTGCGGTATCGCCGCCTCACTCGCGCCAGATGTCGGGGGTCAGGATAACAATCAGCGCCAACATTTCCAGCCGCCCTAAAATCATTGCCAGACAAAGCAGCGATTTTGCCTCGGCGGACAAGATCACAAGATCAATCGGCACCTCACCCGCGATCAGTACCAGCGGCCCGGTATTGGACAATGTGGCGATGGTCAGAATCAGCGCCGACTCGAAATCCACGCCTAGCGCGGTCAACGCCAGAGTCACCGCAGCCAGGGTCAGCGCAAAGATCATAAAGAACACCCAGGCGATAAACGCGCCCTCGCGCCGCATCCGCCGCCCCATCGGCCCCGAACGCCCGATCGACGACGGATGGGTCAGCTTTTCGATTTCCCGCCGCGCGTTGAGGTAGAGAACGAACACCCGCAACAGCTTGACACCACCTGCGGTGGTCGCGACCCCGCCCCCGATCAGCGCCAGTCCCATAAAGATTAGCCCCGGCGTGCTCAATCCCGACCAGCCCTGCGCCGAGATCCAGTCGGCACTGACAAATCCGGTTGTGGTCAGGAACGACAGCGTGGTGAACACCGCCCCCCAAAGCGCATGCAGCGCCGCGATCAGGTTCTCTTCTTCGCCAACTTCAAACGAGGCGAGCCAGTGCCGCATGAAAAGCAGCGCCGGCACCAGGACGATCAGGATCAGGCCCATGCGGAATTCAGGATCGTTGCGCAGGCGCGATTGCCGCGCACTACTGGTGTCGCGCGAAAACGTCAGCCGGGATAGCGCGAAGAACAAAAAGCAGAACAGGATCATTTCCCCGGCCAGCCCGCTCTGGGCCCCGGCGATGCCACCAACGGGTGAGATGCCCGAAGTGGCCATCGCCGACATCGCATGGATCAGCGCAACCAATGGCAAATCCCCCGCCATCACCAGCATGATCCACAACGCCACAGTCAGCCCGGTATAGATCGGGAACAGCGCGCCAAATGTGCGCTCCAACCGCCGCGCCGGATTGCTCATGTCCAGACGCGCCGAACCCAGCGGCGGCGACTGTCCCGGCTCGCCCATGGCGGTCACCTCAAAACCGCCCAGCGTCAGCGGCGCGAGGATCGCCGCAGCGGACACCCACATCAGCAGGCCCCCCATCCAACCGACCTGCGCCCGCCACAGATGTTCTGGCGGGGACAGACGCGCGGCGTCGAACAAGGTCGCGCCGGTGGTGGTCAGGCTCGACACCATTTCGAAATAGGCGTTCAGAAATGTGGTGTTGCGCACGGCCTCGTGAAACGGCACAGCCAGGATGGCCGGCAACACCACAAAGGCAGCCAACAAGCCCAGCAACTGCCGCATCGCGCTTTGATTGTGCTGGCGTGTCGCCTGGGCGATGGCAATCATCGTGCACAGAACCAGCCCCACCACCCCGGCATAGAAAAAGCTGCGGGAATCGTGATGCTCTTCGATCATCAGCGCGAACACGGCCGGAACGATCATCGACGCAAAGGCAAGAATGGCCAGCAGCAACAGGAACGGCAGGGCAAACAAACGCCGCATAGGTCAGAAAAAGTCGATCGAGACCTGGAGCAGCCGCTCGACCTCGGCAACATCCTTGGTCAGGGCAAAGAGCACGATCAGATCCCCCTCTTCGATCCGCAGCGCGCCCGACAGTTTGACCACATGGCCCTGTTTCAGCACCGCACCAACCAGCACACCCTCGGGAAAGTCGATCTCGCGGATCGAGAGCCCGGCAATGGGCGAGGTCGACAGAACCTCGGCCTCGATCATTTCGGCCTCGGCATCGCCGATAGAATAGACGGCGCGGACCCGCCCGTGGCGGATATGGCGCAGGATCGAGCTGACCGTGGTCGCGCGCGGGTTGATATGCGCGTCAATCCCCAGCGGCCCCATCAGCGGCACCAGAGTCGGATCGTTGATCAGTGCAATCGCCATATGGCAGCCAGCCGCCTTGGCCCGCACAGCGGCCAGCATGTTAGTCTTGTCGTCATCGGTGACGCACAGCACCGCATCGGCGCGTTCAACATTTGCCTCGCTCAGCAGGGCCGCGTCCAAACCGTCACCATGCAGCACAATCGTACGCTCGAGCGCCTCGGCAGCGCGCTCGGCGATGGCGCGGTCGCGCTCGATAACCTTGGTACGCACCCGGTCGGCGCGCTTTTCCAGCTCGCGTGCGACCGTCAGCCCGACATTGCCACCACCTACCAGAACAATACGCTCTTGCTTGCGGTAGGCTTTGCCAAATATCTCCATCGTGCGGCGGATATCTTCGGCATGTACGATGACATAACACGCATCGCCGACAAACAACTGATCGCTGGCCTCGGGCGCAAACAGCGTCCCCTGACGGCGCACCCCGACCACGACCGACCGCAGCGTCGAAAACAGATCGGTCAACTGCCGCAGAGGCGTGTTTACCACCGGGCAATCCTCGTCGATAGTCAGACCCAGCATCTGCGCCTTTCCATCCAGAAACACCTCGGTATCGAACGCTTCGGGGGCAGAGAGCCGTTGCAGCGCCGCTTCGGCCACTTCGCGCTCCGGACTGATCACCACGTCAATTGGCATGTGATCGCGGCGATAAAGATCAGAATAGATCGCTGTCAGATAGCTTTGCGAGCGCAGCCGCGCGATCTTGCGCGGGATTGAAAATACCGAATGCGCCACCTGACAGGTCACCATGTTGACCTCGTCGGAATAGGTGGCGGCGATAATCATGTCAGCGTCGCGCGCACCAGCCCGTTCCAGAATATCAGGATAAGACGCAAAGCCCGCGATCCCCTGCACATCCAGCGAATCCGTCGCCCGTCGCACCAGATCGGCGTTGTTGTCCACAACGGTAACGTCGTTGCGCTCACCCGACAGGTGCCGCGCGATTTGCCAGCCGACCTGACCCGCCCCGCAAATGATGACTTTCATGTGCCGTCCCGCATGATCCCGACTGATATCTGAGTGACAGAAGCCCGCGGCAGGGTCAACTGATGCGATTGTGCCGGGTTCGACAATGCATCCCCCCGCCTCTGCCTTTGCTGACCGAAGTCACCCCACGCTAGCGCGCATCACGCGACAAGGTTGGGGATCAGTGGATTGGAATCCCCGGCGTCAGGCTTCGATCTGTTCAGATTCGTCCACCTCATCCTCAAGCTGGGCGATACGCGCCCCCCCCTTGGAGCCGGTCACAACCCCCAGCGATTTCAATTTGCGATGCAGGGCCGAGCGCTCCATGCCGACAAAACTCGCGGTGCGGCTGATGTTGCCGCCAAAGCGGTTGATCTGCGTCAGCAGATACTCGCGCTCGAACGCTTCACGCGCTTCGCGCAGCGGCAGCGTCGCCAGCGTGCCCGACAGCACCACGCGACCTTCTTCGCCACCACTGAAAGAGTTGTCCTGTGGCAGTTCACGAGCCTCGATCTCACCGGTGCCATCGCCAAGGATCAGGACACGCTCAACCAGGTTCTTGAGCTGGCGAACATTGCCCGGCCAGATCATGGTTTGCATCAGGGCAATCGCATCCTCACCCAATACGCGAAGCGGCAAACCTTGGGTTTTGTGACACTGATCAATGAAATACTCGGCCAGCATCGGGATGTCTTCGCGACGATCCTCAAGTGACGGCACCACAACCGGAACCACGTTCAGCCGGTGATACAACTCCTGACGGAACCGCCCGGCGTCGATCTCTTCTGCCAGATCGCGATTGGTCGACGAGATCACCCGCAGATCCACCCGTACCTTGTCGGCGCCACCGACGCGCTGAAACTGCTGATCGACCAGCACGCGCAGAATCTTGGACTGGGTGCCCAGCGGCATATCCGCCACCTCGTCGAAATAAATCACCCCGCCATGCGCCTGCTCTAACAGACCCGGTTCAATCCCGCGATCCGCTGTTTCGCGGCCAAACAGCACCTCTTCCATCGTCTCGGGCGCAACGCCTGCACAATTGACCGTGACAAACGGCGCATTGGCGCGCGCCGAATGGCCGTGGATGTAGCGCGCCGCCAGTTCCTTGCCGCTGCCTGCAGGCCCCGACAGCATCACCCTGCCGTTGGATTTCGTCACCTTGTCGAGCTGGCTCAGCAGCCCCCGATACGCGGCACCATCCCCCATCATCTCGGCCGCTGCGACATCCTTGCGCTTGAGCTTTTGATTCTCGCGCCGCAGGCGGCTGGTTTCCATCGCCCGACGGATCACCACGAGCAGTTGATCGATATTGAACGGCTTTTCGATGAAATCGTAAGCGCCCTGCTTGATCGCGGCCACCGCGATCTCGATATTGCCGTGTCCCGAAATGATCACCACCGGGACATCAGGGTTATCGCGCTTGACTGATTTCAGGATGTCGATCCCATCCATCTTGCTATCCTTGAGCCAGATATCCAGGATCAGCAGCGCGGGCGGCTCGGAATTGATCTCGCTCATCGCCTCGTTGGAATTGCCGGCGAGGCGCGTGGTATAGCCCTCATCCTCAAGAATATCCCCGATCAGTTCGCGGATATCGCGTTCGTCGTCGACTATCAGAATATCACTCATGTGCGCCTCACCTGTTCAGACCGTTTCTTCTAAGATGTCGCGCGGCATCTGCCGCACGTCGCTCAGAGGCAGACGGATCACCGCCATCGCCCCGGTATGTGACGCGCCATCAAACTGTGGCGCATCGACGAGGGTCAGGCTGCCGCCATGTTCCTCGATAATCTTCTTGACGATGGGCAGGCCCAACCCGGTGCCCTTGTCGCGTGTTGTGACATAGGGCTCGAACAGCCTCGCCCGATCCTCGGGCAGGCCGATGCCATTGTCAGCGATACGAATCTCGGCCTTGCCGCCCTCTGAGATGCAGGAAATGCGGATCTCGGGGACAAAGCCCGCCTCAACCCCGGATTCCTGTCGTGATTCAATCGCTTCGCCCGCGTTCTTGATCAGGTTGGTCAGCGCCTGACCGATCATCGTCGCATCCACTTCGGTCCCCAGTCCGGCATCGGGCAGATCGGTCACAAAGTGCACGTCTGGCTGACCGGACTCCTGTAACAACACCACGCCGCGCAACAGATCAACGACATCCTCGGGCTTGCGTTCCGGTTCCGGCATCCGCGCAAACTTCGAAAACTCATCAACAATCCGCCTCAAGTCGTTGGTTTGGCGCACAATTACGTCTGTCAACTGCGCCAGACTATCGGCCTGATCCCCGACACGGGTGCTGAATTTGCGTTTGATCCGTTCGGCGGACAGTTGAATCGGCGTTAGAGGGTTCTTGATTTCGTGCGCGATGCGCCGTGCGACGTCACCCCATGCCGCCATCCGCTGCGCGCTGACCAGATCGGTCACATCGTCGAACGCCACCACAAACCCCTCAAGGCTGTCATCCTGACGCCGCCGCGTGGCCACCCGGACGAGCAGATTTTCAAGTTGCCCCTCGCGGCTGACCTTGACCTCGTCCTGCACAGTTTCGGCCCCGCTGTCGCGCAACCGTTCAAAGATCGCGCCGAATTCCGGCACCGCGACATGGATCGGGACAGAGCGCTGAATATCCTGCGCGCCGAGCAGTTTCTCGGCCGACCGATTCACAAAGGTGATTTTGCCCGCCTCGTCCAACCCCACCACACCGGATGTCACCGAACTCAGCACGGAATCGAACAATCGCTGACGCCGCTCGATCTGGCGGGTGTTATCCACCAGCGTCTGGCGCTGCGCCTTGAGTTGCCGGGTCATCTGATTGAAATATCGCCCCAGCATGGCAATCTCGTCGTCGCCCTCATCCTCGATCACTTGTACGTCCAGATCCCCCGATCCGACCCGCTGCGCGGCACCGGTGAGGCTGCCGACCGGGCGGCTCAGGCGCTCGGCAAACCACAACCCCAGCCAGGTCGCCGCAAGGATCAGCAGCACCGCAAACCCTAGGTAGAGCAGCGCAAAGTCAAACAATTGCCGCCCCCGCTCGCTTTCTTGTTGCTGATAGAACTTTGCCGTCTCCTGGGTTTTGTCCAACAGATTCAAGATGCCGCCATCAACCTCGCGGCTGACATAGAGGTAACGATCGACAAAGGAGTGAAGCGGGATCAGCGCACGAAATTCGTTGTTGTCCCAATCAGCGATCACGGCGACGCCTTCTGCACCCGCCTCAGCGATCTGTTCGGCATTGGGCCGTTCGAAGTCAAACAGATATGAGCTTTCGCCGCGCGCCCGGATTTCTCCTGTTCCGTCAATAACATAGGCCTCGCGCAAACCGCGCTGAATCTGCGACTGGCCCTGACTCAGGATCCTGCGCAATTCGCCATCGTTCATAATAAACACCGCGCGGCGGCTCACGTCGAGGTAATTGGCAAGCGCCTGCGCGTCCTGCGTCAGCCCCAAGCGATGCTCTTGCTCATAGGCCTCGGCCGCGCTTAGTGACGCGCCGACCACGTTGCGCACCCGCTCGGAAAACCATGTCTCAAGCCCGATGTTGATGGTCAGCACCGCAAACACCGCCACGGTGACCGTCGGCAACAGCGCCATCAGCGCAAACACACCCGTAAGACGAAGGTGAAGCCGCGACCCTGCCGATTTCGCACGCCGCGCCGCAATCATCCTCGCAACGCGCTGTAAAACCAGCGCCGCCAAAAGCAGCACATATACCAGATCGGCCAGCAAAACGAGCCGCAGGCTGAGTTGCGTCCCACGTCCCTGATCAAGCGGACCCAGAACAAGGAACGTCGCAACCGCCAAAAGCGGCCCCAAAAGGACCAGCCCAAGCGTCGCCGCATTTTGCACCCTGCGCATACGGCGCAGACGGTTCAAACGCGACCAGTTCAACGAACGTGCCCAAGTGGCCACAGACCGACCTCATTCAGATGTGCTGCTCAGGGCAGCGGACCGCCATATCTTGTGGTCCTATCACCGCGCATGGCGGTGTGGCCACAATTGTGTGGCCCTTTTACATCAATTTGCGGCGGCGTGTCACGCGGATATCGAGGTCGGTGATCTTCTTTCGCAAGGTATTTCGATTGATTCCCAGTAAATCAGCACATTTCGCCTGATTTCCACCGGTGGCGTCCAGCGCGATTTCAATCAGCGGTGCCTCAACCTCGCGCAGGATTCGGGTGTAAAGGCCAGGAGGCGGCAGCATGTTGCCATGCAGGTCAAAATAGCGCCGCAGATGCCGCGCCACAGAAGTTCCCAGTTTCTCGGCATCACCACCACGCAGAATCGGGCCAGTTTCAGGCTGGTTGCCCAGCACGGCTTCGACCTCGGCGCGGGTGATTTCGTCCGCGCGACTGGTCAGCGACAGGCGCCGCACCGCATTCTCCAACTGACGGACATTCCCGGGCCAGCTATAGGCGCGGAACAGTTCAACCGCATCCTTGGACAACCAGCGTTTCGACGCGCCGTCGCGTTCTGCCCGTGTCAGGAAATGTTCGGTCAGCAGGGCAATATCCTCTACCCTCTCGCGCAAGGATGGCACCGAAATTGTTGCTCCGCCCAGACGGTAATAGAGATCCTGACGCACATCGCCATCCTCCATCGCCTGCGCCAGATCGCTCTGGCTCGTGGCCATAAAGCGCGGCACGTGTTCGCCGGGGACATCCATCATCCGCACAATGCGCGCCTGAATTTCGTCGTCGAAATCGGTGATTTCGTCGATCAGCAGCGTACCGCCCTTGACCCGCGCCAAAATCCTCGCCGGCCCCTCCAGCTCGGACAGATCCGAACTGGTCACAGTTACAAAAGGCAATGTCCGCCGGTCGGAAAAATCGTGAACCGCGCGCGCAATCAGTGATTTCCCGGTGCCGCTCTCGCCGCAGATCAGCACTGGCAGATCGGTGTTCATCACGCGCGCTACCAGCCGATAGAGCGCCTGCATCGCCGGCGTTTTACCCACAAGCGGCAATTCATCCGGCCCGTCAGCATGTTCGACACGTTCATCGCGCCGGGGTGACAGGTTGCGCGATTCCAACGCCCGCGCGGTGCGCTTCATCAGATCCGGCAGATCGAACGGTTTGGGCAGATAATCATAGGCCTCAGCCTCGGCGGCCTGAATGGCGGTCATGATGGTATTCTGCGCTGAGATCACGATCACCGGCAATCCGGGCCGGTCCTGCGCGATCTTGGGCAGCATTTCCAACCCGTTGCCATCGGGCATGACAACGTCAGAAATCACCACGTCGCCCTTGCCCTCGGCCACCCAGCGCATCAGCGTGGTCAGCGACGAGGTGGCATGCACCTTGCAGCCCGCGCGGGTCAGCGCCTGTGTCAGAACGGTGCGGATCGTGCGATCGTCGTCAGCGACGAGAACAGTGCCATCCATCAGTTACTCTCCTGTTTGTCACGCGGGGCCATGGGCAGCGAAATTCGAAAAACGGTGCGACCGGGAACGGATTCAACCGAAATCCAGCCGTCGTGGTCGGACACAATCTTGCTGACCAGCGCCAGCCCCAGACCGGTTCCATTTTCGCGGCCAGATACAAATGGGTCAAAGATATCGCCCCGGATGTGGTCCGGCAAACCGGGCCCGTCATCAATGATTTCTACCTGCAACGGCAGCGACTGGCCCGAGCCGTCCGACCGACGTAGCCGGAAGCTATGTTCGTAAAAGGAATGCAACCGAATGGTTCCGCCTTTTGAATCAGCTGCTTCCGAGGCGTTCTTGAGCAAGTTCAATACGACCTGCAACATCTGGTCCGGGTCGCCATATGCCATCGGCAGCGACGGGTCGTAATCCTCAACAATCTTCATATGCGCGCCGAATCCCAACAGCGCCGACCGCCGGGCGCGGTCCAGAACGTCATGGATGTTGACCGCGCGGCGATCCGGCGGGCTAAGGTTGCCGAACTGTTCGACCTGCTCAAGCAGCTTCACGATGCGCCGTGTTTCTTCCACGATCAGATCGGTCAGTTCCAGATCGTCCTTGCTCAGGCTCATGCTCAGAAGCTGCGCGGCACCGGTGATGCCCGCCAGCGGGTTCTTGATCTCGTGCGCCAGCATCTCGGCCATGCCGATGGCGGATTTGGCGGCGGATTTTACCGAATGGTTCTGCGTCATGCGGCCAGCCAGTTCGCGCGGACTGATCATCATGATCATCCAGCCCGGCTTGCCCTGTACTGGTGCGATCTGCACGTTACAGACCAAGGGCGCGCGGGATCCGGTGCCCACGTCCACGTCGTTGACAAATAGCGGCGTGCCATTGGCACGCGCCCGCGCCAGACTGTCCTCAAGCGGCGCGTCAATCGCCAGACGGTCCCAGATCGGCTGGCCCAGCAACCATTTGGCCGAATTGTTCATAAACCCTTCGGCGGCGGGATTCATGTCCGCAATCCGTTCGTCCGCATCCAGCAGAATCGCCGGAACAGGAAGAGAAGACCAAAGCAAGGCGTCCATATCGTCGCTCATGCGGCCACAGGCGTGGAAGTGTTCAGCGCCTCTCCGATCATTGTAAACACCTCGGACGGGGCTTTCGCAGTGAGTACGCTGCGGCGCAGCGCCGCCCCGGTATCGGCATGATCCATGTACCAGCCCAGATGTTTGCGCGCGACACGTAAACCCAGATCCGCGCCGTAGAACGCCAGCATGGCATCGTAATGTCCGGCCACCATGTCGACCAGCGCCCGGCCCTGCGGGATACGCGGCGCAGCGCGGCCGTAAAGCGCCGCCCCCACTTCAGCCAAACGCCAGGGGCAGCCCTGCGCCCCGCGCCCGATCATTACACCATCCGCACCCGACTGTGCCAGCGCGGTGCGCGCCGTGGCGGCATCCACGATATCACCGTTGGCAATCACCGGAATCGACACCGCGTCCCGCACCGCGCGAATAGCAGCCCAATCGGCGCGTCCCTTGTAGAACTGACAGCGGGTGCGGCCATGAATGACCACCATCTGCACCCCTGCCCCTTCGGCGCGGCGCGCCAGATCCGCCGCATTCAGGCAATCATCGTCCCAGCCCAACCGGGTCTTGAGGGTGACAGGCACATCGACCGCGCCCACCACCGCCTCAATCAGGCGCAGGGCGTGATCCGGGTCACGCATCAGGGCGGAGCCGGAATAGCCGCCCACCACCTTTTTCGCCGGGCACCCCATATTGATGTCGATCACCCGCGCGCCGTTTGCTGCGACCATACGCGCCGCCTCGGCCATCCAATGCGCCTCGCGCCCTGCCAGTTGAACCGATGTATTCCCGGCCCCCAGTCCCAGTTCAGCTTTTTCGCGGGTGCCGGGGCGCGCCTGCACCATTTCCTGGCTGGCGACCATCTCGCTCACCACCAGGCCGGCGCCGAACTGCGACACCAGGGACCGAAACGGCACATCAGTGATTCCCGCCAGCGGAGCCAGCAAGACCGGGAACGCTATGGGGATGTGCGGCTGCTGAGTATTCAAGCGCCTATTCCTTGTGCATCTGCATTTGGGCTAACGTGGCCCACTCGGCTATACAATCTTTCCAACCCATTTTGCACCCGCAGAATTCCCCATTGCTCAATTAATAGGCAGCAACAGGAGGGTGATTGCGCAGCCACCGCACAAGGCCTAAACCATGCACCAAGCAAAAGGATGCCGTATGACCACCGCCGCCCTCATTGTTGCCGCAGGCCGTGGCACCCGCGCCGGCGGCGTTCTCGCCAAGCAATGGCAACAGGTTGCGGGAAAATCAGTGGCGCGGTGGTCGCTGGAACGCTTTCGCCATTTCGACCGGATTGTACTGGTTGTTAACGCCGCTGACCGCGATATCGCGCGCCAGGTCTGCGCCGGGCTGCCCGTGACACTGGTCGAGGGCGGCACTGATCGCGCCGGATCTGTGCGCGCCGGGCTTGAGGCGCTGGGCCTGGACCCGCCCGACCTGGTACTGATTCACGATGTGGCGCGCCCCTGTGTGCCTGCCGATGTGATTGCCGGCGTGCTGGCCGCACTTGAGCATGGCCCCGCCGCCGCCCCTGCGCTGGCCGTCACCGACGCACTCTGGACCGGGACCGGCGCGCGGGTCACCGGCACCCGCGACCGAACCGGGCTGTTTCGGGCGCAAACGCCGCAAGGGTTTCACTTTGCCGCCATCCTGGATGCCCATCGCCGCCATCCCGGCGCTGCCGCAGACGATGTCGAAGTCGCGCGTGCCGCCGGTCTGAGCGTGACAATCACGCCGGGGTCCGAAAACAATCTTAAGATCACCGGCCCCGACGATTTCGCCCGGGCCGCCAAGCTGCTGGAGAACACGATGGATATTCGACTGGGCAACGGCTTTGACGTGCATGCCTTCGGGCCGGGGGACCATGTTTTCCTGTGCGGCGTAAAGGTCGCACATGGTTATGGGCTGGTCGGTCATTCCGACGCCGATGTAGGTATGCATGCGGTGACCGACGCGCTCTATGGCGCGCTTGCCGATGGGGATATCGGTCGCCACTTCCCGCCGTCGGACCCGCAATGGAAGGACGCCAAGTCCGCGATTTTCCTGCGTCACGCCGCGGATTTAGCGCGGACGCGCGGGTATGCGATTGCCAACGTGGACTGCACCCTGATCTGCGAACAGCCCAAGGTTGGGCCACATGCCGCCGCGATGATGCAGGCCATGGCCGGGATCATGGATCTGCGCCCGGATCAGATATCGGTCAAGGCGACCACGTCAGAGCGGCTGGGCTTTACCGGCCGCGGCGAAGGGATCGCTGCAATCGCCACCGCAGCGCTGGTGCGGACATGAGCGGCCTGATCGCAACCGTGCTGGGCGTCGGATATCTGCGCCCCGCGCCCGGCACCTGGGGATCGTTGGCGGCGCTGCCGCTGTTCTGGGCGCTGCATGTGGCGGGTGGCATTGCGTTGTGCGTGCTGGCCACGGTGATTGTGTTCGGGGTCGGCTGGTGGGCCACGATGCGCGAAACCGCAGGCAGCGACGACGACGATCCGTCCGAGATTGTCATCGACGAGGTTGTCGGCCAGTGGATCGCCCTTTGGCCGGTGTCCTTTGGTGCGGGAATGATGGGGGTCGATGTGACCCGGCTGTGGCCCGGCTGGGTCGCCGGTTTCCTGCTGTTCCGGTTGTTCGACATTTGGAAGCCCTGGCTGGTCGGGATGGCAGACCGGCGCGGGGATGCGCTGGGTGTCATGCTGGATGACGTGATCGCAGGGGTGTTTGCGGCGCTGGTGGCGATTATTTTGGCCGGACTCGCCCACGGTTTACTTATGTGAGGCCAGTGAGATGACAGAGGCACTTGCCACCGAAATCCTGCAACTTTCCCTGGCGCGCGGCCTCACCGTGACCTGTGCCGAAAGCTGTACTGGCGGACTGGTTGCCGCAGCGATCACCGATATTGCAGGTTCCTCAGCAATTTTTGAGCGAGGGTTCGTGACTTATTCCAACCTAGCCAAACAAGAGATGATCGGCGTCTCGGCCGCAACCCTCGATTCTGTCGGCGCGGTGTCAGAAGAGGTTTGTGCCGAAATGGCGCTGGGGGCATTGCACGCGGCCGGGTCGGATATCGCTGTCTCGGTCAGCGGCATTGCCGGTCCGGGGGGATCCGAGTTCAAACCCGAGGGGCGCGTTTGCTTTGGCCTTGCCACTGACGCCGGTGTCACGACCGAAACCATTGAGTTCGGCGCACTTGGCCGCACACATGTCCGTGCGGCCGCGACCCGACACGCGCTGACCCTTTTGAAGGGTGCGATCGAGGCGATACCAACACCCTAAACCTTGGGTACGTCAGCATGTTACCGACTAAATCTAAGGCAACGCACTCAAAGCGGCCTCACACCTGCGCCAGCTGAATTCCGATGTCGGACGGGTCTGCCAACCCATCCACAAGCCCCTGCACCTGCGCGGCGCGCGTCGCCCCCAGCAGTGACTCGGCTTTGGCTCTGACCCGGGCGTCGCGCAGCGCCAGCGGCTGTGGCTCCAACAGATCGTGGTACAGTTTCACCGCCTCACCAGAAGTCAGGTGCAGCGTCACCCGCGCCTGCGTTTCGCTCAGAGTGTCGTCGCCGGAGACGGCAACCCGACGACGCAGCGCCGTGATCTGCGGATCGTGGCAGAGCGCATCGCAATAGCTGTCCAGTCGCGCGGTATCATGCCCCAGCAGGCGCATGGCGACGACCTGAGCATACGAGAACTTTGCCTCAAGCCCGCCCGTCGGGTCGGCGACATTGCAGACGCTCAGCCAGCGCGGGCTGGTCCGCACGTCGACACGTTCGACCGTATCCGCGCCAATCGCCGACGCATCCGCCAACGCGTCAAGCGTCGCGTGCAGACCGTGGCAGCAGGCGTGGAACTTGTGGCTGACCTGTTCGAACAGCCAGACCTGCCCCAGCCCCGCGATCGCGGTCGGATCCGCCGCCCCGTGATGCGTTTCACCAAAGCCCTGTGGCCCATCGAGAGCGCCGCGTCGGGGCTGCAGGCCATGCGCCACCAACAGCGCGGCCTCTACCCCGTTGGCGGCGGCAATTCCGGCATTGAACGGCTTGCCCATCGTGCCAAACTGCGATTTCAGGCCCGAGGCACGGGTCGACAGCACACCCAGCACATCCGCCATCTGCCCCGCAGTCAGCCCAAGCAACCGCCCCGCTGCCAGCCCGGCGCCAAAGGCACCTGCGGTCGCGGTCTGATGATATCCAATCTGGTAATGCCCGCGACCAAGCCAAAGACCGACGCGCACCGACGCCTCGACCCCGATCAGCGCCGCTGCCTGAAACGCCGCGCCTGATGCGCCAACCTTTTCGGCCACGGCAAGGGCCGCAGAAACAACCGCCACCGACGGATGGCCGATATGGCCAAAATGCGTGTCATCATAGTCCAGTGCATGACTCGCCGTGCCATTGAGCAGTGCGGCAGCACGGGCGGGAAACCGCCCCTCGAGTCCCAAAGTATGCGCCTGAGGCGCGCCACCTTCGTCGACCACCAGCGCCCGCACGGCCCGTGCCACCGGTTCGTCCCGCCCAGCAAGGCCCACCGCCAGCCAGTCGATCACCGACAGCCCCATCACCGCCCGCGCGTCCCTTGGCAGGTCATCATCCCGGGTGCTGCTGGCAAACTGCGCCAGCGCCGCTGTGATATCGTAGTCTGCGCTGCTGTTCGTCATGCCCTGCCCCCGAATTTTATTCTAGTCGTAGTAACTTAGCCGTAGAGTGTGGCCGCCCGTCGCTCAAATGCGCGCACAATCCGCTGCATCGCCTCGTTGAATACCAGCCCGATGATGCCCTGCAACACCGCATTCTTGAATTCGAAATCAACGTAGAACGATACATCGCAGCCACCGTCGTCGGTGTCCGCAAAACCCCAGTTGGATTTCATATAGCGAAATGGTCCTTCAAGATATTCGGTATCAATGCGCCGGTCATCCGGCCACAGCGTCACCCGGCTACCAAAGCGTTCTCGGAACACCTTGAAACTGATCACCAGATCGGCCTCCATCACCTGTGCCGCGCCTTGTGGCGTGACTGATCGGACACGCGCGGCAGCGCACCACGGCAGAAATTGCGGATAAGACCCCACATCAGCCACCAGATCATACATCTGCTGGGCGGTGTAGGGCAGTTTGCGGGTCTCGGAATGGGTCGGCATATCGCCCCGTTTTGATCGTGACAGTGGGCGTGCATGTCGTATGCTACGCCCGGAAAATCAAGGGAAACTCATGTCACAGCGTCCATATGTCATCGACGAAATGATCTCGGCCAAATCAATCGCCGCAAGGATCGAGGCGCTGAGCCACGAAATTGCCGCTGAATTCAAGGACACCGAACAGTTGCTGGTCGTCGGGCTGCTGCGCGGATCGTTCGTGTTCATCGCCGATCTGGTGCGCGAACTCGATCTGCCGGTCGAGGTGGATTTCCTAGAAGTTTCCTCATATGGCGACGGCATGGAGAGCAGCCGCGAGGTCCGAATTCTCAAAGATTTGCGCGGTCAGATCGAGGGGCGCGACGTGCTGGTCGTCGAGGATATCGTCGACACCGGCTTCACCCTTAGCCGGGTGGTTAGCTTTCTGTCCGCCCGCGATCCCGCCCGCCTGCGCACCATTGCTCTGCTCGACAAACCGTCGCGCCGCGAGGTTGATGTGACCGCCGACTGGACTGGATTCGTGATCCCGGACGAATTTGTCGTCGGCTACGGCATTGATTATGCACAGCGCAACCGCAACCTGCCCTTTATCGGCAAGGTCCGGTTCCCTGATGAGCCGCAACCATGAACCCGCTGCACCTGTTGCGAATGACGCGCTGGGTCCGTCATCCGCCCTCACCCCGCACAGTGGTTCTGGTGATGTCCGTCGTCGCCATCTGCGTTGGACTTTTTGTTGTGGAGCGATGGATCGGCTGGCCCGAGGCGCTGACCGTCACACCGCACCGCGGAGCGGTCCGCGTTCTGCCCTGAAAGGCATGGGGGTGTGCGACATCGCCCTGTCGTCACACGGGTTTTACCTTTTCACATCACTTCACATAAACGTTTATTCCGTGCCGGTGTGATCCTAACCTAGGGTCAAACTAACCACAGGGAGTTCACCATGAAGAAACGCCTCATTGCACTTGTCGTCGCATCGCTTGCCTTTGGCACCACTGCCAGCGCCCAGGATGATTTCTCTGGCGCGCTCAAGGCGCGCAAAGGCCAGTTCAATATTCTGGCCATCAACCTTGGCATTCTGGGCGGTATGGCCAAGGGTGAGACGCCATATGACGCAGAGGCGGCCCAAACCGCCGCCGACACCCTTGTCGCGGTGTCGATGATCAATCAGCCGCCGCTTTTTCCCGCAGGCTCGGACAACATGAGCATTGAGGACACGCGCGCCCAGCCATCCGTCTGGGACAATCGCGAGGATTTTCTGGCAAAATGGGCCGGTCTGGGTGAGGCTGCGCTAAAAATTCAGGCCGCCGCCGGAACGGGTCAAGAGGCGCTTGGCCCGATGCTGGGCATGTTAGGTGGCGCTTGCAAGGCTTGCCACGACAATCACCGCGCCCCTGCCGGCTGACTCGGGGGATGCGACGCGTATTGGTCGCAGTGCTGCTGGCCGGAGTCTGCGCCTTAGGCGTCGGCCTCTGGCTGACACGCGCCAATCCTGTGTCTGATGCGGTTTATTCCGGGCTGAGGGGCGACGCGGATCGTGGTGACCAGATCTTTGTCGCTGCGGGCTGCGCCTCGTGTCACCATGCGCCCGACGCGCCAGAAGACGCAGCAAACCCGCTGTCCGGCGGACAGCGTTTCGCCTCGGATTTTGGGACGTTCATCGCGCCCAACATCTCGTCCGACCGCGAACACGGCATCGGAGGCTGGAGCCTGACACAATTCGCCAGCGCGGTCACGCGCGGCGTCTCGCCCGAGGGCGCGCATTACTACCCCGCCTTTCCCTACACCGCCTATATTCACATGACACCGCAAGATGTGGCCGACCTGTGGGCGCATCTGCAGACCCTGCCCGCAGACGCCACACCCAGCCAGCCGCACCAGGTCGGGTTTCCGTTCAATATCCGCCGCAGTGTCGGCGGATGGAAGGTCCTGTACCTGACGGACGACTGGGTGATGCCCAACAGCGATGACCCGATGCTGACCCGTGGCCGCTATCTGGTCGAGGCGCTGGCCCATTGCGGCGAATGCCACACGCCGCGCGACGCGCTTGGCGGGTTGCAAAAGGATGCATGGTTGACCGGTGCGCCCAACCCAACCGGCGAAGGCCGCATTCCGGCGCTAACCCCGGACAAATTGACCTGGTCCGCAACCGATATCGCCTATTACTTAGAAACCGGATTTACCCCCGACTTTGACAGCGTCGGCGGGCATATGGTCGCCGTCGTCAACAACTTTGCCAAGCTACCGACCGAGGACCGCGCCGCCGTAGCCACCTATATCAAAGCGCTGTCGGCAGACTCTGACTAGGGTCACTTCATAGCCAGAACATAATGATGGAGACGAGAGCGCGGCCTGACAGGAACGGCATGAGCAACTGGTTACGGCGCGCCGCCGGTCTCTTTGAGGCAGTAAAGCTATTCTTGATCTCGTGGCGCATGTGATAGGTACCTTGCCGTGGTGGGGCGGAGCCTTGGGGCCGTTTCGCAATGGAATCGCATGCCGAGATCCCCTTATTTCAACGGCTTCACGGGACCAATCGGCGTCATAGCCGCAATCGGCCAATATGTTGTGGCAGGTGGCATATCCGGTCAGAGTTGTGCAACAACGCCCATGGGAACCCATCTCATTCCACTTTGGACAGGAGACCCTCCGTAAACTCGCAAAGATCCTTCTCGCACCGCAGCAAACTCGCAAAGTCTGATCGGAAGGGCGCTCGCCCCTGTCTCAAGCGCCGGATTTCTCCGCTCGCGAACGGGTGTTTTTCATCGGAAACGGACCCGGCGCGATCACATCAACCCGGCGCAAACGCTGCGGCACAAATTCTTTCATCACGGCAAAGCCGTGGCTGGCTAGATGGCGGCAAACGCCGCGCGCCGAAAACTGTCCAGATTGCAAACGGCCCGCAAACATCCCCTCCGCGAGTATCATTAGAACAAACACACGAAGGTTCCTGAAAATGCCCCTTGTCGCGCGCATCCACCGCTCCTATCTATGCCCAAGGCGGGTTCTGCCCTTCTCGTTCATGGTTGCATTCCGGTGGCCTTAAGCAATTCCGAGGGAGTTGGCTCTGTCCGGGCCCTGGTTCGGTTACCTGACGCCCACCTGTACATACAGGTCCTCGGGAATGAGAAAACCCCACGGTTGTGGTGGTTCCCGCCGCTTCTGCCCCGCTTCAGCGGTGTGAGGGGCTGGTCGGTCCGGCGCGGCAGATCGCCCCGGTCCCGACGCAACTCCTCTGAACATCTAGGTCGACGCAGTCCGTCCCAGCAGATCCCCGAATAGATTTTCAAGCTCGTTTCGAGTCAGACCTACCTTGACCTCGTTTAGTGCGCCGGTCGTGGTGCGCCCCGCCAATGAATGGCAACGGCCCCGCGCCAGTTCACCAAACGTGTTAAAGTATTTCAGCAGCATTCGCGTCGATCCCCATCTTCGCCCCCACAATAAGTTCACGTCAAACCGACTGGCAAAGTTTCGCCGTCACGCGAATTATTTCTCGAAAGTTTGGAACTATCTGATTTTATTTAAAATAATTTTTTGAAACTTTCTCAACTTATGAACAAAATCCAACTTCCTACGCTGCCGACCTAGCCCGGGCCTGCGGCTTTGACATTTACCTGGCGGCATTCCGGCATTCGCGCGAGGTCCAGGAAAGCTGCCTTTCACATGCTGCGAAACTTTTTACGGGTCCGCTCCGTGTGTTGAACATCGAGGCAAGCAAATCGTGCGCGTCCCGGCTGAACCATATTAACGGAAAGGCAGACGATGAACCGCAAGATCGCAGAAGCGCGCCAACCAACCATAGTCTGGTTCTGCGCAGTCCTTGGCGATCGGCTAGGTGAGCATCGCGCCTACTTGCCAGACAATGTGGTGATTTGATGGACGTGCATTTTGACCATGAGTGAGCGAAACAGTCGACAGAAATTCAGGGGGACCACCGTCCTTCACGGGCCACTGATGGTTCACGTCGGTCAAAAAGTGAGGATTTACAACAATGACATCCCCCTCGGCTGATCGCCCGAACGATGACCTATTGGCAGCCGAATATGTGCTGCACTTGCTGCCTGCAGACGAACAATCGGTATTTGAAACGCGCCTGGCTCGCGATCCGGCTTTGATGAATCATGTGATCTTCTGGGCGACGCGGTTTTCACGTCTTGATGAGCAGGTAGAGGCTGCGCGTCCGCCGTCGTCACTGTTGCGTGGCTTGACGGAGCAGCTTTTTGGCCAGCAACAACCGCTGCCCTTCTGGCGGCAATCTAGATTGCGGCAAGGGCTCAGCTTTGTATCGCTCGCTGTGGCCGCAGCCATAACATGGCAAGTCTGGCAGTTTTCGCACCACACCTCTGTGCGCACCGCGCCTCTGCTGATCTCAGAAATCTCTGCCGGAGATCAGTCGCTGCGCATTCAGACCGTGTTTGACCCAACCAACGCGGCCCTCCAATTGACCCGCACCGTCGGCGCGCCCGCTCCCGGCCGGGTACTAGAGCTGTGGGCCATTGCCGAGGGAACGCCGCCGGTGTCGCTGGGTGTTTTACCGCAAGACCGGTCGATGACCCTGACGTTGCCCGCGCCCTTGCGTGCGCAAGCAGCGCATCTGACGCTCGCGATCAGTGACGAGCCGCCGGGCGGATCGCCGACAGGTGCCCCAACCGGCGCAGTCCTCGCGACAGGGCCTATGACCTCGGTATGAGAAACTGCAAAAGGTGGGCGTGCTAATCCCACACGCTACGGCGGCGTTACCAGCGCCGTTCGGGCCATAAATTTCGGCTTGTAGGGATCAGAACGCTTCGGGCTTGGCCTCGCGCGCCATATGATCAAGCACAGCGTTGACGAATTTAGGTTCCTTGCCATCGGGAAAGAACGCTTTGGCGACGTCGACAAATTCCACGATCACCACTTTGGGCGGCGTCGTGTCGGCCAGCAGTTCTGCCCCTGCCGCACGAAACAGCGCCCGCAGCGTCGGGTCGATCCGCGCAATCGGCCACTTTGCCACCAAGGCCCGGTCCGTCATCTGGTCGATTTTGGCTTGCATCGACACCGCGCCATCCAGCAGCGCCGAAAACAGCCCCACATCGCCCTCCATCATCTCATCTCCGTCGTAGACGGCGCCGAACCGATGATCGAGGAATTCATTCCTCACCTGATCCACTGTCTGGCTGGAATGCTCCATCTGGAACAGCGCCTGCACGGAATACAGCCGCGACGCAGATTTCCGGTCACGTTTGGACGGTGCCTTACCCGCTGTGGTTCGGGCGTCAGGCTGTTCGGCGGGGTCGGTGGTCATGCGGTGGTTTTGCCTTTGCTGTCGCCAGCGATCTGGAATTCGTCACGGGATGGTTTGAAGCCCACCCCCTCGCGCTGGCCGCCCCACTTACGGCTGAGCGCAATAAGATGCAAGGCCGCCGCTGCGGCACCGCCGCCCTTGTTCTGGCCCGCCGCTTCTGCACGGGCTTCGGCCTGGGCCCTGTTTTCGACCGTCAGGATGCCATTGCCAATGCACAACCCCTGAAGGCCAAGCAGAGTCAGCCCCCGCGACGAATCGTTGCACACCGTGTCATAATGCGTCGTCTCACCCCGGATCACACAGCCCAAGGCCACGTAACCGTCGAAATGCGACAAACGTTCGGCAATGCCGATCGCCGTCGGCACCTCAAGCGCGCCGGGCACTTCGACCGTTTCGTGGGTGCCGCCCGCCGCCTCGATCTCGACCCGCGCGCCTGCGATCATTTCATCCGCGATGTCACGATAATACGGCGCCACCACAATCAGCAATTTGACCGGCTTGCTGAATTCTGCCCGTGGCAGGGTGTAATGCTGTTCGTTCGCGGCCATCAACCCAGATCCGATATCTTGCGGGTTCCAACAATTTCAAGGCCATACGCCTCGAGCCCGACAATCTTGGGCGTCGGAGAATTGGTCAGAAGCGTCAGCCGTGACAGTCCCAGTGACGACAGGATCTGCGCGCCAAGGCCGTATTGCCGCAGCGTTTTTGGCGACACCTCGTCATGTGCATCGATCTTCATCGACGTGTCGCGCAGCAGCACGACGACGCCACGCCCCGCATCCGCAACGGCCATCATTGCAGCCTGAAATTCGTCTGCGCGTCCCTTGGGACCGGTGCCCACAACGTCCAGCAGCGGATCCATCGCGTGCATTCGCACCAGAACCGGCGCATCCCCCGAAAGATCGCCCTTGGTCAGAACGATATGTTCATCGCCGTGGGTTTCATCGGCATAAATTCGCATGTTCCACTCACCGCCGAACTCGCTGGTAATGGTCTCATCCTTGCGCACCCGTACCAGATTATCGTTGCGACGACGGTAGGATATCAGATCGCTGATCGTGCCGATTTTGATGTTGTGGCGCTGGGCAAAGGCCACAAGTTCCGGCAACCGCGACATGGTTCCATCTTCGTTCATGATCTCGCAGATCACGCCTGCCGGGTTCAGCCCCGCCAAACGGCTCACATCGACTGCGGCCTCGGTATGGCCGGCACGTACCAAAACACCGCCGTTCTTGGCCCGCAGCGGGAACACATGCCCCGGCGTTGCGATATCCTGAGCGCCTTTAGACGCGTCAATCGCAACAGCCACGGTCCGCGCCCGATCAGCCGCCGAAATACCAGTGGTCACGCCTTCGCGCGCCTCGATCGACACGGTAAAGGCGGTCTCGTGCCGCGACGAGTTGTTGGAACTCATCAGTGTCAGACCCAGCTGGTCGATCCGCGAAGACGGCATCGCCAGGCAGATCAGCCCACGCCCGTGCATCGCCATAAAGTTGATCGCATCCGGCGTCGCCCATTGCGCGGGGATAACCAGATCACCCTCATTCTCGCGATCCTCGTGATCAACCAGAATGAACATGCGCCCGTTGCGCGCGTCCTCAATTATCTCCTCGACCGAGGAAATGGCATCCTTCCAGTTCTCTTCGACCGGACCTGGTGTCTCAAATTCCGCCATGTGGCCTCCAGTATTTTCTGACCGCCAGATACGCCACCCCGCCCCGCTTGACCAGAGCGACCTGACACGCCGCGCTGCAGACCTGCACTGCACCAACGCACAGGCGCGGTCTGCTCCGCGATGCCTAAATGACCGTCAGACCGCGCTTGCCCCTAAAACGCTCGCCGTCTCAGCGCCGTACCGACGCATACAAGGCGACCGCCGCCGCATTTGACACGTTCAGTGATCCAAAGGAATCTGCAAAGTCGATCCGCACCAATGCGTCGCAGGTGTCCTTGGTCTTTTGCCGCAGCCCCGGCCCCTCAGCCCCCAGCACCAAAGCCACGGCGCGGTCGCGCTTACCGTCCAGTGCAGCCTCGATGCTTTGATCCGCCGCGCCATCCAGACCCAGCAGCAGATATCCCATACCGCGCAGCCGCTCCATCGCGTCCGCCAGATTGCGTTCGCGCAGATAGGGTTGACGCTCCAGCGCGCCGCTGGCGGTCTTGGCCAGGGCACCGGTCTCGGGCGCAGAATGACGCAACGTGCCAATCACGGCGCAGGCGCCAAACACCTCAGCGGATCGCAGGATTGCGCCGACATTATGCGGGTCCGTCACCCGATCAAGCAGCAGCACGCGCGGCGGGATCGTCCCCGCCCCCAGCGCCACCTCGTCGAGTCGGCCCCAATTCAGCGGTTTAACCTCAAGTGCGGCCCCCTGATGCACTGATTGCGGGTCCAGCGGCGCAGCAAACCGGCGCGGATCGCTGATCTCAGGCTCGATATCTGCGCCGGCAATGGCGTCCGCCAACTTGTCCTGCGCATTCAGCGTCACAACCAGCCGCAGCTTTTCGCGTTTCGGGTTCATCAGCGCATCTCGCACCGCATGCAATCCAAAGAGCCACACGGTTTCCGCCGCCGAAGCCTTGCGCGCCTGCTCTTTCTCGACCACCCATTTCGGTTTTTTCACCATTCTCCGGCCCTTTCCTGAACGCGCGGGACCATGCGCGTCCACGCAGGGCACCGCAAGGTATTTTCGATGGATTTTCCAGTTGACGCCGCAGAGAGCCGCTAGTAATCACCCCCTCACGTTGCAGGCCACCGGCCATCGCAACAGTGGGCGACAGGCCGCAAGGTGTGGCAGGGGACTGTAACTCCCTCGCGGAGACGCACGCCTGGTTCGATTCCAGGGTCGCCCACCATACACTCCATCTTATTGAAAAATATTACAGTTCCTGCTACCCTAGGAGCCAGATGGGCCGATTTTCGGTACCCAAAAGGTGTTTTTCGGTACCGAGCATGGCTTCAGACAAAATTCCACACCTGCTTTTCGAGCGCGGTAGGTACTACTACCAGCGCAAAGTCCCGCTCGACTTTCAGGACACCCTAGGTGCCAAGAAATGGCGTCAGCCACTGGGTGCGGACTACGTGCCTGCTGTCGACCGCGTGCGAGAACTGACCAAGGAACACGACGCCCTTCTGTTGTCTTTGAAGGACCCGGAAAAGCTCCGAGATCGAAAATCCGAGACCCGTCGGACCCGCGAAGCTGGACAGTCAGCAAAAGACGTTGCCTCTGACACGGCCTATCGCCAGTGGCTGTCTGACAATAATTGCGATGACCCCGAGTCCTTCGGTGAGGACCCAAAATCACTATCCCTGACCGCTGAAGCACGCGAACGCCCGTGGGAGAGCGCGGCCCGATTAATGGCTGGCCTAGAAAGCGAACGAGCTGAAAACCAATGTGACCCGGCGTTTCTGGAAACTCTAATAGCGCATGTAGAAGCCTCAGATACCGACCCGCCACGAATAACGCTCCCGCCCTACCCACAATACCGGGCGTTGGTCGGGGCGGCGAGCACGCGTGTACAGGAGGCCGTTCGCTTTCTTCCTCGCATCCTGTCACCCATGGACGACGATGAGTACCATGACCGTTTGGTTGATGTGCTCAACTCTCATTTCGGACCTGACATAACGCCTCCGCGCGACCCGGAAGACAGAGATGAGTTCGACCTGAGCAAGCAACGTCTAGAACGTAAGATCGCGCGGGTGGCCCGATCACCGGACACGATCACGAAAGTTGCGGAGCGCTACTACAAGTTTGCTCAGATCAGGGAAAACACACAGGACAAGTACCGTCGAACACTGAACTGGACTTGTCCCGATTTAGTTCCGGTCTCTTTCGAGCGATATTCGCAATGAAGGAGACACAAATTGGCACCAAGATACAGCGACGAGTTCAGACGTGATGCGGTTCGCATTGCAACAAGCAGTGGACTGACGCGACCTCAGATTGCGTCTGATTTAGGGGTTGGTGTTTCGACACTGAACAAGTGGGTTCAACACCATCAGAATGATGACCTGATGTCCGGCCCGCATGAGGATGTGGAGAAGGAGAACGCCCGCCTTCGCAAAGAGAACCGGCTACTCCGCGAGGAGAGGGAAGTGTTAAAGAAGGCGACGATCTTCTTCGCAGGCCAAAAGGCGTGAGGTTTGCCTTTATCGACACCTGGAAGAAGATCTGGCCCATTGAGTTTCTATGCCGCGTTTTGCGGGTAACTTCCCGTGGGTTTCGCGCCTGGAAGATCCGCCCTATCAGCCGAAGCCAGCGAGATGACATGGTGCTGTTGGCCCATATCAGAGAACAACACCGCCTTAGCCTGCAAAGCTACGGCCGACCTCGCATGACGGAGGAACTGCGCGATCTCGGTCTTGTTGTCGGGCACCGCCGGGTAGGCCGGTTGATGCGTGAGAACGCGATCAAGGTTATTCGAACCCGTAAACATAAAGTCACGACTAACAGCAATCACGCCTTCAATGTCGCCCCCAACTTTCTTGATCAGGACTTCTCTGCTGATGGCCCAAACCAAAAATGGGCAGGGGACATTTCCTACATCTGGACGAGCGAGGGATGGCTGTATTTGGCAGTGATCATCGATCTTTACTCCCGCCGGGTCATTGGCTGGGCGGTCAGTAACCGGATGAAGCGGGACCTGGCCATCAAGGCATTAGACATGGCAGTAGGGCTGCGAAAGCCACCCAAAGGCTGTATCCATCATACGGATCGTGGCTCTCAATACTGTTCAGGTGACTATCAGAAAAGTCTGAAGCAGCATGGATTTCTGGTCTCAATGAGCGGCAAGGGAAATTGTTATGACAATTCCATGGTCGAGACCTTCTTCAAATCTCTGAAAGCCGAACTGATCTGGCGTCAGAAATGGGCGACCCGCAGACAAGCAGAAGGAGCAATATTCCAATACATCAATGGGTTCTACAACCCGCGAAGACGGCATTCATCCCTTGGCGGGAAAAGTCCCTTGGCTTTCGAGAGACGGCCTCCTAACATGAGCTGAGAGACCGGAACTTTTGCGTGGCAAGTCCAGTATTTCTTGATGGGCGATGCGCTTCAGTTCGATTGGAGTGAGGAACATGTCGTTCTGGGCGGCGTCGAGCAGAAGGTTCACGTGGCCCATTTCCGGCTATGCCACAGCCGCAAGCCGTTTGTCGTGGCCTATCAGAACGAGAAGCAGGAAATGGTGCTTGATGCCTTTGTGCGGGCACTGTCGTTCTTTGGCGGCGTCCCGCGCCGGGTGATCATTGATAACCCCAAAACCATGGTGACCTATGTCTCACGGTCGAAGGATCGGATCTTTCATCCACGCTTTCTGGCCTTGATGAACCACTATGTCATCGAACCTGTTGCTTGCACTCCCGCCTCGGGCTGGGAGAAGGGTCAGGTCGAGAACCAGGTCCAGTTCCTCCGCGGCGAGCTGTTCTGTCCAAGGCTTGCCTTTGACGATCTGGATGAGCTGAATGCCTGGCTGCACCTGCGCTGCAAGGCGCTGGCCAATCGCCTGCATCCCGATCAGCAGGATCGCACGATTGCCGCTGTTTTTGCGGATGAGCAGAGAGAGTTACGTCCGCTGGGCCGCCCCTTTGATGGCTATGTCGAAAAGACTGTGCGGGTCCGATCGACATGTCTGGTGCAATATGACAGCAATCGCTACCCCGTGCCGTCCGAACACGCGGGGCGCCATGTCTCGTTGCGCGCCTATGCTGATCGGATTGTCGTGGTTGCGGGCAAGGAGATTGTCGCCGACCACAAGCGCCATTTTACACGCAATATCAGTTATTTCGAGCCGTGGCACTATGTTCCCCTGCTCGATCGCACGCCCGGCGCCCTGCGTGATGGCGCGCCCTTCAGTGGTTGGGAATTGCCCAAGGCGATGGCGCAAATCAAGGACCATTACATGCGCGGGAAAGAGGGGGATCGGGAATTCGTCGACCTGCTGCTTCTGGCGCTGACACATGGCATCGACGTGGTCGAGACGGCCTGCGATCTGGCTGTCGAACAACACACCCTGCCTGCCATCATCAACCTGATCAATCAGTTGCTGGAACCCGTCATTCCCCCGCTGGTCAACACCCATGCTTACCCGCAGCTGACCTTGCGCCCCGAGGCAGATTGCAAGCGATATGAGACGCTGTGTGCCGCCGGGGAGGTTGCTGCATGAACGCCATCATCGACCAGTTCGCTGCCCTCAGACTTCATGGCATGGCGGCCTGCGCGGCAGACTTGCTGGCCTCGCGCACGCCGCCCAGCCTGATGACAGCGTTGAAGACCTTGATCGCAGCGGAAACCCAGGAACGCCGGGTGCGGTCCATTCAGTATCAGATGCGCATTGCCAAATTCCCCCACCACAAGGACTTTGCTACCTTCGATTATGGCGCTGCAACCATCACCAAGGCGCAGATCGACCCGTTCTGCTCTGGTCAATTCACCAAGGACGCGCACAACATCATCCTCGTCGGCGGGACTGGAACCGGCAAAACGCACATCTCAATCGCCTTGGGAACCAGCCTGATCAATCAGAGCAAGAGGGTTCGATTCTACAACGCCGTCGATCTGATCAATGCCTTGATCCTGGAACAGGCCGACGGAAATACCGGAAAAATCATCAAGCAGTTGACCGCCCTGGAATGCGTGATCATCGACGAGCTTGGTTATATCCCGTTCCCAAAATCCGGCAGCTCACTGCTGTTCCATCTGATCAGCAAGCTGTCTGAAACGACCAGCGTCATCATCACGACCAATCTCGAGTTCGGCGAATGGGTCTCTGTGTTTGGCGATGCCAAGATGACAACTGCCTTGCTTGATCGGGTCACACACCACTGCAGCATCATCGAAACCGGCAACACATCCGATCGCTTCGCCCAAAGCAAATCCCGCCAGAAAACCTGAAACACCAAAAACAAAGCCCACAGACGAGCTTGCTATTTGGCGGCCGCTCGCCTGTGGGCTTTGCCACCTCTGACCTGGGTCAGTTTTAGTTGATCACACCGGGTCAATTTTGAATGCACATCGACAGGGCCGGTCAAGACATCTTGGGACGCCCTGATCATCAGCTACTTTCAAAGCCCCGAGTTTCAGGATCTGGGCAAAGGCACGAAGGCCGACTATCGACGCCACTGCGAGGCGATCCGAGAGAAGAACGGACCGAAGGACATGCGAGGGTTTCACCGCTCACATGCCATCGCCGCACGGGATGCCCTGCAGGACACCTGGTCAAAGGCGAACGTCCTGTCTGCCCTGTGCCGCCGCGCCGTGGATCTGGAATAGATAGACCGCAACCCAGTGGTAGATGTTTCGAAGCTGAAGGGCGGGGAGTACGAGCCGTGGCCTGCTGCCGCACTGAGAGCCTACGAAGCCAAGTGCACCGAGATCGACGCCCATATCGCCCGAACAGCCTATGAGCTGGCCATCGGCACCGGCCAGCGACTGGGCGATTGCGTCAAGATGCGGTGGTCCGACTTTGACAGCGGCGTGATGCGGGTCGTGCAGGAAAAGACTGGCGCGCATCTGCGGATCTACTGCCCTTCGCGGCTGCAAAACTATCTCGCCACGGCGCCGAAACGCGGCGCGCACATTCTGGCAAAGAACCTGACGCAGCCCATTGGCAAACGGCAGGTGCAAGGGGCCGTAGAGGCAGTCAGGACGGAAATAGGCGCTATGCACGGCGCCGGGCGGCTGGTGCCCCACGGCTGGCGATATAACGCCGCTGTTGAACTGGCAGAGGCTGGGTCCAGCGACTCGGAGATCCAATCGGTCACTGGCCACAAGACGCTGGAGATGGTCCAGAAATATCGCGACCGAGCATCGCAGGAAAAGAGGGCAAGCGGGCTCAGATGGCGCGGGAACAAATCGCGCCCAAATCGTGAATGTGCAAAACAATGTGCAAAACCGACCTTGGACAACTACCAGATTTTTCTGCACTAGCGAAAATAAGTCAGCATTTTCAAAGTGGTGCGGGTGAAGGGACTCGAACCCCCACGCCATAGGCGCCAGAACCTAAATCTGGTGCGTCTACCAATTCCGCCACACCCGCACGACAGTTGCGGCGCAAGCGCCCCTAACTTCTGGGTATCTAGCAAAGCGACACTCGGGAGGCCAGCGGAAAATCCGACCAAGGCCACGCATGGTCATCCTCGCCTTTTTACGGGTGGATTGATTTTGCCATTTTCGGGCTTTGGGGGTGAAAGGCGCGCCGGAGGCGGTGCTGTGGATTGTTTCAAAGCCGAAAGACGGTGCCCTGTGTGATACTGCCTATCTCCATACCTCGTCGTTCGGCTGGGTGGCGTGGTTTGTGCAGCAGTGTTCCGAGAGGGGGAGTTGTCAGCCCAGAGCCACTGTGCGGTGCAATGCCGGGCCTATCGGTGGCCTGCACTCACCATTAGGGTCGATACGGTTGATGTACTGTTCAGGCCATTCGTGCCCCACCATCCGGATACCGCGATCGATGATATCAGCGCTCAGCCTAGGCCGCACGGGCGGAGGGGTAATATGAAGTGAATTAGTCTCGATGTGATCTGACACCGCCCGCCTTCCCAGAGAACGGGACCGGGGGCGGCGCATCTTTTGAATGAGATGATGGTTGTCCGTTTTGATGGAGGTGCAAACCGTGCCCGCGCACTGGCGCTGGTTCAATTGGATCTGGGGTTCGCTGAACCGCTTCATCCGAACTCTGCTTGGGCTTCTCTGCGTCCCGCGCTACCCTGTCCCGGCGCAGCAACTCTGGAAACAAACACCCGTGCATATTCTTCTTGCCGAAGACGATCTCAAGATGGCCGATTACATCACCTCGGGTCTGGCCGAACATGGACACAATGTCGAACATGTCGCCGATGGCCGCGATGCACTGAGCTTTTGCCTCTATAACACCCCCGACCTTGCCATTCTTGATCGGATGATGCCCGGCATGGACGGGTTGTCGGTGCTCAAGGCGCTGCGGGCCGCGCGCAAGGATATCCCGGTGATCTTTCTGTCAGCCATGGGAGATGTCGATGACCGGGTCGAGGGGCTGGCGGCAGGCGGTGACGATTATCTGGTCAAACCGTTCCATTTCTCGGAACTTCTGGCGCGGATGGCCGCGACCACACGCAGGCAGAAGGACCAGAGCGAGGTCACAAGCCTTACCGTGCATGACCTTACGCTGGATCTGCTGACCCGGACCGCTGAACGGCAGGGCACGGTGATCGAACTTCAGTCCAAGGAATTTTCCCTGCTCGAAGTTCTGATGCGCAACGCCGGGCGCGTCGTGACCCGCACCATGCTGCTCGAGAGGGTCTGGAACTTTAACTTTGAACCCGGCACCACCGTCGTCGAAACCCACATCAGCCGCCTGCGCGCCAAGATTGACAAGCCGTTTGACGTGCCACTGCTGCACACCCTGCGCAACTCGGGCTATTCGTTACATGGCCCGCGTTAGATCCCTGTCTGCCCGTCTGCTGCCCGGCAATGTCCTGTCGGGTGCGGCATTCAAGGGCGCGCTGCTGTCGGCAGGCATCGTTCTGGTTGTGTTGGGCGCCACCGGGGCTTCGGCGTATTTCTACGTGCAATCAACGATGATCGGCGTCCTTCAAAGCCAGATCCGGCAAGAACAACTGCTGTTCAACGCCATCCTGCAGGACAGTGGCCCCGCCGCCCTGCGCAGCGCACTGACGCGGCTAGAGGCGTTTGACGACGCCGCCAGTCCGCGCGCTGCTGCCCTATTTGATCGCACGGGCGCGCGGCTGGCTGGCAATATCTCGACCGCGCCGGATGTGCTGGGCTGGTCGCGCGAGGTACTGACCATGGGCCACCGCACTGAAAGCGGGCGGTATCAGACCTATGGACGCCAACCCTATTATATCACGTCCATGGCCCTGTCGGGTACCACGCTGGTCGTAGGTCGCAGCCTTGATCTGGTTGAGACGACAGAGCAGACGCTACTGCGCGCCCTGCTGCTGAGTGGCGCTCTGGTGCTGGTGGCGATCCTGACCACTGGCTATCTCATCAGCCGCCAATCCCTGCGAAAATTGCAGGGGATGGAGGTCACACTCGATCAGGTATCGCAGGGCAACATGGCCGCACGGCTGACCGTATCGCCCGACAATGACCAGATCGACCGGATTTCGCGGCGGATGAACACCCATCTGGACCGGTTGTCAAAACTGATGACCTCGACCCGCGCCAGTGCTGCCGCCATCGCGCATGACCTCAAGACGCCGCTGGCCCGCGCCTATCTGGGGTTGGAAGAGGCCACGCGCGCGCTTGATGCCGGTCGCGATCCGCGCGCAGCGCTCGACAGTTCGCAAGAGGATCTGGCCAGCCTCAACACCACCTTTGAGACGATCCTGCGTATTCTGCGGATCGAGGCGCATGGCAGTGACAAGGGTGTGACACCGATGGATCTTGGCCCGCTGGTGGCCGATCTGGCCGAGACATTTCGCGCCGTGGCCGAGGACAACAACCAAACGCTGACCCTGACCCCTGCCATACCAACCAAATTCATGGTGGCAGGCGACGCGCAGATGCTGACGCAGATGCTGGTCAACCTGTTGCAGAACGCGGTGACCCACACGCCACCTGGCGCGGCGCTGACTGTGGCGCTGACGCGGGACACCGGCGCGGTGACACTGACAGTTTCTGACAACGGCCCCGGCATTCCGCCCGACGACCGGGAACGAGTGTTCGATCCGTTCTTTCGCGGCAGCGCACCGCGCAGCGACACTGGCAGCGGCCTTGGCCTCGCGCTGGCCAAGGCAGTCGCGGACCGACACAACGCCACGATCGCCTTATCGGACAACGCGCCCGGCCTGTGCGTCACCGTTACCTTCCCGGCGCTGACACCTTAGCGCCAATGTGCTGCATGCGTTGATGTCGACACAGCGACCGGATCACGACATCCGACCGGACCCCGGCGGTCAGCACGCCGATCCTGAAGGCAACATCGCCCCCTGTGCCACACCTGGGGCCCGCATCTCCCTGCCCGGCTTGCCCCCCGGCGCATGCTCGCATATGCACGAAGCCAGCAGGCACAAACGGGCGGCTTCATGCGCATTCTCATCACAAACGACGACGGCATCAACGCGCCGGGCCTTGAGGTCCTGACCGAAATCGCCACAGATCTGGCGGGCCCCGACGGCGAAGTCTGGACCGTGGCCCCCGCGTTCGAGCAATCCGGCGTTGGCCATTGCATCAGCTACACCCGCCCGATGATGGTTGCGGAACTGGCCCCGCGCCGTTTTGCCGCCGAAGGCAGCCCGGCTGATTGTGTGCTGGTCGCGCTGCATGACGTGCTAAAGGACGCGCAACCGGATCTGGTGCTGTCCGGTGTCAACCGTGGCAACAACTCGGCCGAGAATGCACTCTATTCCGGCACGCTTGGCGGCGCGATGGAGGCCGCGCTTCAGGGTCTTCCCGCCATTGCCCTGTCGCAATATTACGGCCCCGACAACGCACAGCTTGACGATCCGTTCGAAGCCGCCCGCCAGCACGGCGCTGCCACCATTCGCAGCATTCTTGATCACACCGACTCTGCTGCAACGCCATATCGGCTGTTTTATAACGTCAATTTCCCGCCTGTGCCTGCCAATGCTGTGAAAGGCACCCGCGCCGCGCCGCAGGGCCTGCGTCAGGGCACCTGTTTTTCGACCGAACCACAGATTTCGCCGTCGGGGCGTCGGTTTTTGTGGATTCGGGGCGGCGATCAGCGCGCACCGACACAGGACGGCGCGGACGCACAGGTCAATCTGGACGGCTATATCTCGATCACTCCGATGCGCGCGGATCTGACGGCGCATGACGCCCTGCCAACCCTGGACAAAGCGCTGTCATGACCCGGAACCGCCGCCCATGATCGAGGACGCGGAACGCAAGATGCAGTTCCTCTATGCGCTCCGCTCCAAGGGCGTGACCGATCACGCCGTGCTGTCTGCTATGGAAAAAATCGACCGCGGTCCGTTCATCCGTGGCTATTTCGCTGAACGCGCCTACGATGACATGCCGCTGCCGATTGCCTGCGGTCAGACCATTTCGCAACCCTCGGTCGTGGGGCTGATGACACAGGCGCTGAAAATCACCAGCCGTGACAAGGTGCTCGAGGTTGGAACCGGATCGGGATATCAGGCGGCAATCCTGTCGTGTCTGGCGCGCCGTGTCTACACCGTTGACCGTCACATGCGTTTGGTGCGCGAGGCGCGCGCCGTGTTCGATACTCTTAGCCTGAACAATATTACCGCCTTTACCGCAGACGGATCACACGGGCTGCCCGATCAGGCGCCGTTTGATCGGATTCTGGTCACTGCCGCTGCGGAAGACCCGCCCGGCCCCCTCTTGGCCCAGTTGAAAATCGGCGGTATCATGGTACTGCCCGTGGGTCAGTCGGACACAGTACAAAGCCTGATCCGGGTCACGCGATCTGAAACGGGTTTCGACTATGATGAACTGCGCCCCGTGCGCTTTGTGCCGCTGGTGGAAGGTCTGGGCAAGGACAGCTGACGCCGAAATTTACTCCAAGACGTCCCGGCATCCGCGCCGAAACAAGGGACGCGCCAGAGGACATCGAGATGACCCAAGTGACCCCCCGTACCCGATCTTCGCTGCTGCTTTGCGGTTCGACGCTGGTTGTGATGTCTCTGGCGGCATGTTCCTCAGAGCCGCTGGATTTTGACCTGCGCGGGAGGATGGGTGGTTCGGTTGATACGTCGCAGGCGGCGCGCAATGCCACGGAGTCGCGCCCGGCGCCTGACAGTCGCGGCATTCTCAGCTACCCGAATTATCAGGTCGCTGTCGCTCAACGCGGTGATTCAGTGACCAGCCTTGCCGCGCGTGTCGGCCTGCCCGTGTCAGAAATCGCCGCCTTCAACGGCCTCAAGACCGACGACAACCTGCGCGCGGGTGAGATCATCGCCCTGCCGCGCCGTGTCGATGCCGGTTCTGCAATCGCACCGCCCCCCGCCAATGACGTGATCCGCCCGGCGGGCCAGATCGACATCACCGAACTGGCGTCAAGCGCGATTGAGCGAGCGCCCGCCTCGACGACCGCTGCGGCGCCTGCAACGCCTCCGGCCACCATGCCCGGCGGAGTCGAGCCGGTGCGCCATCAAGTCAAGCGTGGCGAGACCGCCTTTACTATCGCGCGGCTTTACAACGTCACCCCGCGCGCGCTGGCTGACTGGAATGGGCTTGGTTCGGACTTTGCGATCCGCGAAGGCCAGTATCTGCTGATCCCCGTCACTCTGCCCGGTAGTGAGCGCCGCACGCCCGTCGTCGCCGAAGTCGAGTCGAGCCCCGCCCCTGGTCAGGGCTCGATCACGCCAGTGCCGCCAAGTGCATCGCGGCCGCTACCGATCGAGACACCGCCCGCCGCCTCTACCCCGGCCCCAGCGATCCCAAAGCCCGACATCGGCAAGCAAACCGCCAGCAGCAATGCGCGAATGTCCTATCCGGTTCAGGGCAACATCATCCGCGAATATTCCAAGGGTCGCAACGACGGCATCGATATCTCTGCGTCGGCAGGCACTGCGGTCAAGGCGGCGGCCTCGGGTTCAGTCGCAGCGATCACCACCAACACCGACAATGTGCCGATTGTGGTGATCAAACATCCCGACAACCTGCTAACGGTCTATACCCATATCGACAGTCTGACCGTAAAAAAAGGCGACGCTGTCAGCCGTGGGCAGACCATCGGCAAGGTGCTTGCCGGCGATCCCACGCGGATGCACTTCGAAGTGCGCGACGGGTTCGACAGCGTCGATCCCCTGAAATATCTTCAGTAAGAAATTCATCTGGCGCCATCACTTTGCGCGCTGGATTTGTTCCAGCGCGCAAAGTGATATTACTGGATAGCCAACCCTTCCCGACCCGCCAGGTCGGTAAAGAACTGCCAGGCCACCCGGCCAGATCGCGATCCGCGCGTCGCCTGCCACTCAATTGCTTCGGCGCGCAGACGATCTTCGGAAATCCGCAGCCCATAGGCGTCGCAATACCCTTGAATCATCGCCAGATAATCGTCCTGTGTGCAGGGATGAAACCCAAGCCACAGTCCGAAACGGTCTGACAGCGAAACCTTTTCCTCAACCGCCTCAGCCGGACTAATCGCGGATGACCGTTCATTTTCGATCATATCGCGCGGCATAAGGTGGCGACGGTTCGAGGTGGCATAGAACACCACATTCTCGGGACGCCCTTCAATGCCGCCGTCCAGCACCGCCTTGAGGCTTTTGTAATGCTGATCGTCGTTCGAAAATGACAGATCGTCGCAAAACAGCACGAACCGCTCAGACGACGCCCGCAGCAGGTTGAGCAGACGCGCGACGGTTGGCAAATCCTCGCGCTGAAGTTCCACAATCTTGAGCGCATGGCCGCGCGTCAGCACTTCGGCATGTACCGCCTTGACAAGGCTGGATTTCCCCATGCCCCGCGCACCCCAAAGCAGGGCGTTGTTCGCAGGCAGGCCACGGGCGAATTGTTCGGTATTGGCCAGCAGCGTATCACGGCTGCGGTTGACCCCGATCAACAACGAGATATCCACGCGCGACACCTTTGGCACCGGCTCCAGCCGGTCGGGGGCGACATGCCAGACAAAGGCGTCTGCCGCGTCGAAATCCGGCGCTTTCAGCGGCGCCGGAGCCATCCGTTCCAGCGCCTCTGCGATACGTTTCAATGGTTTGCTCACGGGGTCTTGTCCTCGGCTTCTGGATCTTCGTCTTCGTCATCCTCGAACCAGGTGCCTTCGGCCCGCATCCGTTTTTCCCGCGCCCTTTCGACATAGCGCACCAGGAAAATCGAAATCTCGTACAAACCATAGACCACGGCAAACAGGATCAGCTGAGTCGTCACATCCGGCGGCGTCACCACAGCGGCCAGCAACAGAATGCCAACCATCGCATATTTTCGCACAGCCCCCAGACCGGCGGCGCTGACCAGCCCGGCTTTGCCCATCAACGTCAGCAGAACCGGCAACTGAAAACACAGACCAAACGCCATGATGAATTTCAGGGTTATATCCAGTGACTCGTTCACCTTGCCGAAAAAGGTGATGCGCACGCCATCGACGGTTTCAGGCACCACCGCCAGATCGGCGGGCACTTGGGTACCATCGGGCAGCCTGTCGACCGTCGCTGCCAGAAGATTGGCAAAGATCGAGCTGACATCAGCAAAGCCCAGGAAAAACGCCATCGCCAGAGGAGTAACCACAAGATGCGCAAAGGCCGCGCCAAGAAAGAACATAAACGGCGATGCCACCAGGAACGGCAGAAACGCCCCCTTTTCCGTCTTGTACAGGCCGGGCGCCACAAACCGCCACATCTGATATGAGATCACCGGAAACGCCAGCGCGAACCCGAACACCATCGAAATGCGGAACAGGGTAAACAGATATTCCTGTGGCGACGTGTACTGCATTGTCGGCGATGGATCGCCAAGCGCGCGCAGCGTCTCTTCGATCGGTCCCAGCAGGAACTGCAACAGCGGCTCGGCCACCGTAAAGGCCAGCACGATTCCAACGATGAATGCCAGAACACAGCGGATCAGACGCGTGCGCAGCTCGGCCAGATGCTCGATCAGCGGAGCGCTGCTGTCCTCGATTTCGTCACTGGCGCTCATGCGTCACCCTTTGCGACCGGTTCGGTCGGTGCTGTTGCTGTTGGCGCTGTCTCGGCCCTGAGGGCGGCGTCCAACTCGTCTGCGCGCTTTGCAGCGGCTTCGGCTTCGCGTTTTTTGCGGTCGGCGGCGGCGCGCGCGGTCGAGGCTTCGATCTTCTTGCGATCAGCCTCGCGTTCCTTGGCCAATTTCCCGGTTTCACTGTCGGGATCAAAGTTGGTCATCGACTTTGCCGCATCCTTTATGCCGTCCATCGCGCTGCCAATCGGGTTGGTGGCCGATTTGAACGTCTTGGCGACATCCCGAACGCCGCTGTCATCGGCGGCGTCGTTCATCGCTTTGCTGAATTCGCGCGCCATGCCCTTGGCCCGGCCCATGAACCGTCCCACGTTGCGAAACAGCACCGGCAGATCCTTGGGGCCGACAACGATCAGCGCAACGATGCCAATGACCAGAAGCTCGGTCCAGCCAAGATCGAACATGGCGGTTTACACCTTGTCTTTCTCGGTTTCGGGCGTCACGTCCTTGGCCGCTTCGGCCTGTTCGTCCTCAAGCTCCTTGGAGCCGTCGCTGACACCCTTTTTGAAGGCTGTGATACCTTTGCCCACTTCGCCCATCAGGCTGGAAATCTTGCCGCGGCCGAACAGCACCAACACCACGACGGCAATCAGCAGAAGGCCGGGAAGGCCGATATTGTTGAGCATGTGTCTCTCCTCACATCGCGGGCCATCCTTGGCCCGGTAAAATCTCTGTCCGGTATCTAAGGGTTTTGGCCAGCATCGAAAAGCGCCTGACGGGCCTTATTTGCCGCGTCCGACGGGTATTTTCACACAGGTTTTGTCAAGAGGTTGTCAGTTGACAGGTTTTTGTCAGTATTGGCTGAAACCAGTCAGAGAATCACCCCGATGAAACGCGCCGACCGCCTCTATGCCCTCATGACCCGACTGCGGGACGGATCACTGCACCGGGCCGAGGATCTGGCAACCGCGTTGGGCGTGTCAGTACGCACGATCTATCGCGACATGGACACGCTGGCCGCGTCGGGTGTGCCCGTCGCAGGCGCGCGTGGCGCAGGCTATACCGCGCATGCCAGCATCACATTGCCCCCCCTGAATCTGACCCAAACCGAACTTGAGGCGCTGCATCTGGGTCTGGCCGCTGTAGGGGCAGGAACATTGCCCGATCTGGCATCTGCGGCGGCGGCGCTGTCTGCCAAAATCGACGCCGTCCTGCCCGAGGATGCCGGTGCCGCGCCGGGCCGCTTTGGCTTTGCGACGTATCCCTTTGCCGAGGCCGCGCAGGGATTTCGCCACATGCCAGCCTTTCGAGCCGCGATCCGGGCACGTCAGAAATTGCGGATCGCGTTGATCGGTGAGGCAGCGGCGCATGCCGTGCGCCCGCTGCATATCGACTACTGGGGACGTATCTGGACCGGCATTGTCTGGGACGAAGATACCGGCGATTTTGCCAGCCTGCGGATCGACCGGATCGCAGAGCTGTCGCCGTTGCCCGGTCTGTTTGTCGACGAACCCGGCAAGCGGCTTGCCGATTATCAGGCGCGGTAAAGGCGGTAACGGGTCAAAGTCTGGCCTTCTGCGGCGTCAGTCAGCCGCCGCAAAAACGAAACAGCGGTCGCGGCGCACAGTCAGCCACATCGCCGTCCCCCGCTTAGGCAGAAACACGTTCGGCACCGTCGCCTTGAGCACGGCTTCGTCGTGATCCATCCGAAATTCCACCAGGCTTTCCGATCCCATGAACCGGGCCCGTTCGACCACGCCGCGCGCCGGCGCGCCCTGCACTGCGGTCGGGTTGGGGCCACGCCCTGCACGGTCAAAATCTATGCCAACATGCTGCGGACGAAATACAATCTCAACTCCGGTGCCATCTGACACCCCGGGGGCAAGGAACTGACCAAAGGCGGTATCAACCAGAGCGCCTTGAACTTTACCACGCAAAATATTGATATCACTAAAGAATGCGACAGCCTCTTTGTCCAGCGGAGCGTTGTAGATGTTGTAGGGGGCGCCACGCTGTACGATATGACCATCGCGCATCAGCGCAATCTCGTCAGCCATGCGCATCGCCTCTTCCGGCTCGTGCGTGACCAGCAGAACGCTGGTGCCCTCTTCCTTGAGCAGCGCCAAAGTCTCATCCCGGATACCATCGCGCAACCGGTTGTCGAGCCCCGAGAACGGCTCATCCATCAGCATCACGCGCGGCCTGGGCGCCAGCGCCCTCGACAACGCCACCCGCTGCTGTTCGCCCCCCGACAACTCGTGCGGATAGGCGTCGATGAAATGCAGCAAACCAACCCTGTCGAGCAATTCTGACACCCGGCGGCGCGTATCCACCTTTTGTCCGCGCAAGCCAAAGGCCACGTTCTGGCCAACGCTCAGATGCGGGAACAACGCAAAATCCTGAAACATCAACCCGATCGACCGGCGCTCGGGTGGCACCCGGAACTGCGTGTCGCAAAGCAGCTGACCATCGACGTAGATTTCACCCACATCCTGCATCTCGACCCCGGCGATCATTCGCAGGGTTGTGGACTTGCCGCATCCGGACGGCCCAAGCAAACAAGTGACATCACCGGGAAGGATGCTGAGCGATACGTTGTCCACGACCGCCTTACCGTCGAACCGGCGGGTGATATTGCGGATTTCAAGCCGGGGGACAGGGGCGGTCACGCGCTACCTCGCGTCGGTATCTGAGGGAAAGCATCGGGTTTCGGGCGCAGTATCAGGCAGGCGGCGGCTGCGCAAGCCTGCCCCGGTCCGGACGACATCAAGCCGCAGTTGTCAGCGCCTTGGCCAGACGCGGCAACCGTGCCTTTTTCAGCAATGCACGCATTTCCCAATCGCGGCCCGAAAGGCGCTGCGCCTCGGCCAATACACTGTTGCAAACCGATGCTACCAAATCCGGCGCGCCCCGCCAGTGACCCAGCACAAAGGCATCCGGGTCGGCACGACTCAGCCCCTCGTCCCCCAGCACGTTGCGCGGGAAATCCGAAGCGTTGAGGGTCACGATCACATCAGCCGATCCCGCAACCGCTGCGGCCAGTACATGGACATCGTCCGGGTCGGGCAACCACAGGCGCTTCTCCAGCGACGGCGGCCAGATCACTTCGGCCATTGGCCAGTCGCGGCGCAAAATGGCGATTTCAGCGCGTGCCTGATCCTCACCTCCGGGGCCAAGCTTGCGTGCCGCCCGCGCCCATTCTTCGAGGATACGCGCCGACCAAAGCGGGGTGAATGCGCCGGTAGCGGCCACCCCCAGCACGATTTCGCGCATCACGGTCGGGTACAGCACGCAGGTGTCGATCAGAACTTTCACAACCGAAAGAACAGCGCCTTGAGATAGCCGCTTTCGGCGAGTTGCGGCATCAGCGGATGATCCGCGCCCGCTGCGCCGGAATGGACCAGTTGCGCCCGCCGCCCTGCCCGCCCGATGCCGCGCAAACACGCGCCAGTAAAGGCCGTCATATCCACCGCATGGCTGCACGAGCACAGCACCAGATATCCACCTTCGCTTACCAGCGGCGCGGCCAGTTTGGCCACACGCTCGTAGGCGCGCAACCCGGCCTCAAGCGCCGGTTTGGCCGGAGCAAAGGCAGGGGGATCGCAGACCACCAGGTCAAATTCAGCGCCCTCGGCTCCCAGCGCGGTCAGCACGTCAAAGGCATCGCCCTTGCGGGTGGTGAACCGGTCGGTGGCCCCCATCTGTGCCGCGCCACCTTCGGCCAGTTCCAGCGCCGGGGCGGAACCGTCGACAGCCAGCGCCGAAACAGCGCCACCAGCCAGAGCGGCCAGCGCAAAACCACCGACGTGGCTGAACATATCCAAAACCCGCGCACCATCCGCCAATTCCCGCGCAAAGGTGTGGTTCGGCCGCTGATCGTAGAACAGGCCGGTCTTTTGCCCGCCAGTAACATCGGCCAGATAGGTCGCGCCGTTCATCACGACGGGCAGCGGTGCCACAGGCGCGGTGCCCACCAGCACGGCATCCGCATCGTCCAACCCTTCGAGGGTCCGCCCACGCCCGCCGGCATTCTTGAGCACAGTTGTGACGCCCGTCACCTCGACCAGCGCCGCCACAAGCGGTTCGAGCAGCGCATCTGCCCACGCCGCATTCGGCTGCACCACAGCGACATCACCAAAGCGGTCGATAATCACTCCGGGCAACCCATCCGCCTCGGCATGGATCAAACGATAGAACGGTGCATCAAACAGGCGCGCACGCAGCGAAAGCGCACGGCTGAGGCGCTGTGCAAACCAGGCCTGATCTGGCTCCGCCTCACCGTCCGGATCAAGCATCCGGCAGATGATCTTGGACTGCGGATTGACCGCCACCAGACCCATCGGTGTGCGCTCGCTGTCTTCAAGCATGGCGATGGTACCGGGCGCGAGCCCACGAGTGCGCCGGTCGACCACCAGTTCATTGGCATATACCCAGGGAAAGCCACGGCGCACAGCGCGGGCATTGGCCTTGGGCAACAGACGGACGACGGGCAAAGGGGATGCAGATGTTTCCATGCCGCCCTCTTAGCGACTCCTGCGACTAGAGGAAAGCACCACAACGCGGCGACCCACGCCATTTTTACACGTCTGGGCCGTGGTTTCTGGTCAGACACAGACGCGCTGCCGCAAAATGGGCAGTCTTGGCCAATCCTGCTGCACATCGGCGCCCATATCGCCTAGAATTCAGCGGCGGACCCTATGCCGCACTGGACTGTTAGCGCTAACTGAACTAAGCTTGCCTCAACGCAAACCTCGGGACACTCTCCCTCGGGACAAGGAGCACTCCATGACCCTGAATGCAACGATTGCCAAAGTCACAGATCGCATCGAACGCCGCAGCGCCACGCGCCGCGCCACCTATCTGGACCGGATGGCCCAAGCCGCCGAGGAAGGGCCGCGCCGCGCCCACCTGACTTGCGGCAATCAGGCCCATGCCTACGCGGCTATGGGGACCGACAAGGATGCGCTGGCTGTCAGCCGCGCGCCAAATATTGGCATCGTGTCAGCCTATAACGACATGCTTTCGGCACACCAGCCCTTCGAAAAATATCCCGACATCATTCGCGCTGCCGCCCGATCTCAGGGCGCCACGGCACAGGTCGCAGGCGGAGTACCCGCCATGTGCGACGGTGTAACGCAGGGCCAGGTCGGCATGGAGCTGTCGTTGTTTTCCCGCGATGTGATCGCACTGGCAACGGGCGTGGCCCTGTCCCACAACACATACGATTCGGCGATTTACCTGGGCGTCTGCGACAAGATCGTACCAGGTCTGGTGATCGCAGCCGCCACATTCGGCTACATCCCCGGCATCTTCCTGCCCGCCGGTCCGATGACCTCCGGCCTGCCCAATGACGAGAAATCAAAAGTCCGCCAGCAATTCGCCAATGGCGAAGTCGGTCGCGACGCCCTGATGAAAGCCGAGATGGAGAGCTATCACGGCCCCGGCACCTGCACCTTTTACGGCACCGCCAACTCGAACCAGATGCTGATGGAGTTCATGGGCCTGCATCTGCCCGGCGCGTCCTTCGTCAACCCCAACACGCCACTGCGCGAGGCACTGACCGTGGCCGGTGCCGAACGGGCGCTGGAAATCACCGCTCTGGGCAATGACTACCGCCCCGTCAGCGACATTCTGGACGCCAAGGCATTTGTGAACGGCATCGTCGGACTGATGGCCACCGGCGGGTCGACCAATCTGGTGCTGCACCTGCCCGCCATGGCCCGCGCCGCCGGCATTGACCTCGAACTCGAGGACTTCGACGAGATCTCGTCGGTCACACCACTGATGGCCAAGGTCTATCCCAACGGGCTGGCTGACGTGAACCATTTCCACGCGGCTGGCGGATTGGGCTACATGATCGGCGACCTGCTGGACGTCGGCCTGCTGCATGACGACGTCAAGACCGTCGCGGGTGACGGCCTCACGCTCTATACGCAGGAACCAACACTGGTTGATGGCCGCGTGCACTACGGCCCCGGCGCAGGCAAAAGCCTCAACGACAAGATTCTGCGTCCCTCAGCCGATCCGTTCCTGCCCACTGGCGGCCTCAAGCAGCTGCATGGCAATCTTGGCCACGGCATGATGAAGGCTTCAGCCGTGGCACCCGAACGCCACATCATCGAGGCCCCCGCCCGCGTATTCCAAAACCAGGACGCGGTCAAAGCCGCGTTCAAGGCCGGTGAATTCAAAACAGATACTGTGATCGTCGTCCGCTTTCAGGGCCCCAGCTCAAACGGCATGCCGGAATTGCACAGCCTAACCCCGATGCTGGCCGTGCTGCAGGATCGCGGGCTCAAGGTCGCGCTTGTCACCGACGGACGCATGTCCGGCGCATCGGGCAAGGTACCGTCAGCAATCCATGTCTGCCCCGAGGCGGCCCTGGGCGGTCCGCTGGCCCGTGTCCGCGACGGCGACATAATCCGCCTTGATGCCGTGGCAGGCTCAATTTCCTGCCTCGCCCCGGATTTCGAGGGTCGAACACCGGCGACTGCGGACCTGTCCGACAATGGACACGGCGTCGGCCGCGAATTGTTCGAAGTGTTCCGACGCAATGTTGGCCTTGCCTCCAATGGCGCAGCTGTGGTTGTCTGACGCTCTTTCAGCTTCTTCTCTTCAAAAATACGCAAAATCCGGCCCTGGCCAAAAATCCCGAGGTACCTCATGCTCACTCCCCAAGCAGCCAGCACCCAATCCGAAGCGCTTTGTCGCCTCGCCCCGGTGATTCCCGTGTTGGTCGTCGAAGACGCCAGCGTCGCCCGCGCCCTGGCCGAAGCATTGATCGCCGGAGGGTTGCCCGCGCTCGAAGTCACGCTGCGCACCCCTGCGGCGCTCGACGTGATTCGCGAGATGGCCAAGGTCGAAGGCGGCACAGTCGGGGCTGGCACCCTTCTGACACCGGCTGACGTCAAGGCAGCCATCGCCGCGGGTGCCAAATTCGGCGTCTCGCCCGGTGCCACAGACACCATACTGTCAGCCTGCGAAGACGCGGACCTGCCGCTATTGCCCGGCGTCGCTACGGCTTCCGAGTCGATGCGGCTGCTCGAACGCGGCTACACAGTACAAAAGTTCTTTCCCGCCGAAGCCAACGGCGGCGTGCCTGCGCTCAAAGCAATCGGTGCGCCGATTCCGCAGGTCCGGTTCTGCCCGACCGGCGGCGTATCCCTAAAGAATGCCCCGGATTATCTGGCCCTGTCGAACACCCTCTGCGTCGGGGGCAGCTGGGTCGCGCCCAAAGATCTGGTCGCCAAGGGCGATTGGAAGGCGATTACCGAACTGGCGTCCGAAGCAGCAGCATTGGGCCACTGACATGGTACGTCAGGAACGAAACTGGCGGCGCTGATTGATCCCAGCCGCCGCCAGTCCGCCAACAGCGAAACCGTTGTTATTCGCTAACTGTGAACACAGGCAGCGACGCCGAGGCAGGCACAGGCGCCAACACCACGGCTGACGCGTTGCCGCCCAGCATCATCGAAGCCTTTCGGATCAGGCCAGACCGCTCCGGTTGCCCCGGAGCGAATACGGGTGTGACGCCGCTCTGCAACGCATCCAGCGCATCCTTGTACCATACAAGCGCCAGATCATCGCGCTGTGCGGCACCGTAGCCTTGGCTCAGGTGATGACCCAGAATTTCAGAGTACGGGGCCTTCCCCAGCGACACCAGCAGCAGCGCCGATCCCATTGCAACCTGCATATCGTCAAGCTTGTAGCCCGCTGACAGGCAAATCCGCGCCGTCGCCTCAAGCTGGGTGGGCGACATGCCCGACGCCAGAACAAAACCTGCGACCCCGCGCAGCACCTCGTCGCGCGATTGCAACGAAACGGCAGCCACGTGATCCTTGAGCAGCGGGCCAAAGCTCTTGCACTGTTCAACGATCTGCGTCGTCGTTGCGCCCTGCACCTTGGCCATCAGATCCTCACCGGCCGAAATGGCATAGGTCCGCGCCAGACACATCTGTTCGGCCAGCGCCAGATCCGGGTCCGACAGAGTGGCCTCGGTGGTGAAGCCACCGTTGGTAGACGTCAGCAAATTGACCTTGTTGCAATGGGACGCGAGTGACGGCGCCGCCGCCTGCGCACCACCAAAGAAATCGGGCAGCGCCAGTGCGGCGGCGACCACTTGCGGCGCGGACTTGACCACCGGCTGTGCCGTGGGCACCGGAGTCGCGACAAGTTGCGTTTGCGGCGCGGGTGTGGGCAGCATCGGAGCCGCCACCATCTGCGTTTCGGGTGAACCGGTCTTGGCGCAATGGCCACGCTGGCAGGTGAACATCGCCGGGGTCACGTTGAACGCCTGAAAATCGTTGCGCTCATACCCATCCGGGGTTGAGGCAAACACTCGCACGGAACAGGTCTGCGCGTTGCACCAAAACGCGCTGCCTGTGACCGAGGTATCAAGGATGTAATCTGTCTGCCCGTCGCCATTGATGTCCGATAGCTGGATAAAACCGGACCGCTGCACCAGTTGTTCCGCCGACGGATCCGAACTTTTGGCGATTTCGTGCACCGCTTGGGCCACAATGCTGGGCAGACCGTAATGCCCTCCGATCGCCGATGTGGCACTATTGCCGCTGCCGTTGAGCTGTTCGTCGCGATATACGGTCAACAAACCACGCACGCCCTGCGGGTTCGACGCAATAAGCTGTGACGTCGCTGGCTCGCCCGATTGGGCGCGGTAATAGGCGGAAATCAGAAAATCCCTCTCATACTGTGTCAGTTGACCGGTGGGCGTATAGCCCAGATGCGCCTGGTAGGCAGAGATGGCCGAACGCGACCGCGATCCCAGAACCCCGTCTGGCGTTCCTGAATTAAACCCAAAATAGTTCAGCGCGGTTTGCGACTCGCGATTGGCGTTCCGAGTGGCGGAGGAGACGCTAGAAACTGCCTTTTTCTTGGTCGTCGTGGATTTGCGATAAACCTTCTGCGTTGTGCGCTGCCGCGGTTGATTGGCGATGGCACCGCCGATGATTCCCCCGACGAGCCCGCCGATCAGCGCATCATTTGCAAGGGCGGGTACCGGCGCCAATGCGATTGCGGCAGCAATCAATATATTGAATCCATTTCGACTTGTCATCATCCGACTCCAAATAACCAAACCCAGGAATTATAAAAACCGGCGCAGATATTAATAAACGACGACCGGAAATATGCAGTTGCCGAAGTGTCCGCCATGAATGGTTGACCTGTCAAGCGTGCGGGATTACGTCGCCCGGTATGATTGAATGGATCTCCTCTGACGGTCTGACCGAATATGCCGACGCCGTGGCGTTTATGGAAGCGCGCGCGGCAGCCATTGCCGCAGGCACTGCGCTGGAATGTGTCTGGCTGGTCGAACACCCCCCGCTCTATACGGCGGGCACCTCGGCCAAAGCATCAGATCTGGTCGATCCGGATCGTTTTCCGGTCCATACAACCCAGCGCGGCGGACAATACACCTATCACGGCCCGGGCCAGCGTGTGGCCTATGTGATGCTGGACGTGGGCAACCGCGGTCGCGATGTGCGCCGCTTTGTTCAGGATCTTGAGGCTTGGGTGATCTCAACCCTGGCCGAATTCAATCTGACCGGCCATATCCGCGAAGGCCGCGTCGGTGTCTGGATTGAACGCCCGGATCGTCCGGCGACCGTCAACGGCGACATCGCCGAGGACAAAATCGCCGCCATCGGTATCCGTCTGCGCAAATGGGTCAGCTTTCATGGCCTGTCAATCAACGTCGAGCCGGATCTTGAACATTTCGACGGCATCGTCCCGTGTGGAATCACCGACTACGGCGTCACCAGCCTGGTAGATCTGGGCCTGCCCGTGACGATGGCGGATGTTGATATCGCCCTGCGCCGCAGCTTTGATACGGTCTTTCCTGCCCTAACACAGTCAGCCGACGCAGACTGATCCCCCGTCACGATGGCGTGCGACCTGTGTCCCGGCGCCCACCCCCCCCATGACACCTCCCTCACGGGATACTGCGTCGCGTCTGCAAGGCCCTGCGACAAAAATGTTCGCTCTGCGGCAAAAGCGGTCATTGCCCGTGACGTGCGCAAGTTCTAGAACGTGTAACAGAGAACACTCAAGCGCGGCGGTCCTCCGTCTACGCCCAAATTATCACCTTCGAGGAGGCACACATGGCAGACGCCGCCATTCACGGCCACGATCACACGGATGAGCGTGGATTCTTTACCCGCTGGTTCATGTCCACAAATCACAAGGATATCGGCATCCTGTACCTGATCGTTGCAGGTCTGGCCGGTTTCGTTTCTGTCGCTTTCACCGTCTACATGCGGCTGGAGCTGATGCACCCCGGCGTGCAGTACATGTGCATGGAAGGCGCGCGCTTCTTTGCCGCCGCCGTTGCGGATTGTACGCCGAACGGCCACCTCTGGAACGTGCTGATCACCGGTCACGGCATCCTGATGATGTTCTTTGTGGTCATTCCGGCCCTGTTCGGCGGTTTCGGCAACTACTTCATGCCGTTGCAGATCGGCGCGCCTGACATGGCGTTTCCGCGCATGAACAACCTGTCGTTCTGGATGTATGTCGCGGGCACCACCATGGCGGTCTGTTCGGTCATGGCTCCGGGTGGCAACGGTCAGGCTGGCTCGGGTGTCGGCTGGGTGCTGTATCCGCCCCTGTCGGTGCGCGAAGGCGGCCTGTCGATGGACCTCGCCATTTTTGCGGTTCACCTGTCAGGCGCATCGTCGATCCTGGGCGCGATCAACATGATCACCACCTTCCTGAATATGCGCGCCCCCGGCATGACCCTGTTCAAGGTGCCGCTGTTCTCGTGGTCTATTTTTGTCACATCGTGGCTGATTCTGCTGTCGCTGCCGGTTCTGGCGGGCGCGATCACCATGCTGCTGACCGACCGTAACTTTGGCACCACCTTCTTCGACCCGGCAGGCGGGGGCGATCCGATCCTCTACCAGCACATCCTGTGGTTCTTTGGCCACCCGGAAGTGTACATCGTGATCCTGCCCGGTTTCGGTATAATCAGCCACGTCATCGCGACCTTCTCGCGCAAACCGATCTTTGGCTATCTGCCGATGGTCTGGGCGCTGATCGCCATTGGCGCGCTGGGTTTCGTGGTCTGGGCGCACCACATGTACACCGTGGGTATGTCACTGACGCAGCAGAGCTATTTCATGATGGCGACGATGGTCATTGCGGTCCCCACAGGGGTCAAGATCTTTAGCTGGATCGCGACCATGTGGGGGGGCTCGATCGAGTTCAAGACACCGATGCTCTGGGCCTTTGGTTTCCTGTTCCTGTTCACCGTGGGCGGCGTAACCGGCATCATCCTGTCTCAGGCAGGCATCGACCGGGCCTACCATGACACCTACTATGTCGTGGCGCACTTTCACTATGTGATGTCGCTGGGCGCGGTCTTTGCGATCTTTGCGGGGATCTACTTTTACTTCCCCAAGATGACCGGCAAGATGTATCCTGAATGGGCAGGCAAGCTGCACTTCTGGGCCATGTTCATCGGTGCGAACATCACCTTCTTCCCGCAGCACTTCCTAGGTCGTCAAGGCATGCCGCGCCGCTACATCGACTACCCCGAGGCGTTTGCCACCTGGAACTATGTATCGTCGCTGGGGGCGTTCCTTTCCTTCGCTTCGTTCATCTTCTTCATCGGGGTGATGGTCTGGACACTGCGCAAAGGTGCCGCCTGCACCCAGGCCAACCCCTGGAACGAATACGCGGATACCTTGGAATGGACCCTGCCGTCGCCGCCGCCCGAGCACACGTTCGAGCAGCTGCCAAAACAGTCTGACTGGGACAAGGGCCACGCTCACTAAGCGTCCGCTTCGCCCCTTCACAACACCGGAAAGGCCCCGCCATTGTGCGGGGCCTTTTAGCATTTGGCTGATCATTGATAAATTTTGACGTCGACGCGAAACGGACTTGCTTTGACATCGACGGCGCGCCCAAATCACCGGATGCTGATCCGCTTTGCCGCACTTGCCGATATCCACGGAAATGCTGACGCCCTGCGCGCCGTGCTGGCGGATATTGACGCGTTTGGGGTAAGTGATCTTGTGGTGTTGCGCGATCATTTCAGCGGCCCACTGGATGCCGCTGGCACCGCGACGCTGCTGCACAGCCGCCAGCTGAGCGCGATCCGCGGTAACCATGACCGCTATCTGATCGAAACCCCACGCCATGAGATGCATCCATCCGACGCGGTCGCCTATGATCAGCTGTCAACGCGTGACCTGAGTTGGCTCCGCAGCCTGCCCGCGACATTGACCATTGATGATATCCTGCTCTGTCACGCGACCCCGACGGATGACGAAACCTACTGGCTTGAAACTCTGACGCCCGACGGCACGCCACATGCCGCCCCTCTGAATCTGATCACGCCACACGTGACTGACCTACCCCACAGCCTGATTCTCTGCGCCCACACACACGTTCCGCGCAGTATCCGAATCCCCGACGGGCCATTGATTGTGAACCCCGGCAGCGTCGGCTGCCCGGCATATGATGACATCCACCCGGTGCCTCATATCATGCAGACCGGCACTCCCGACGCCTCATATGCACTGCTTGAACGCGGCCCGGGCGGCTGGCACGCGACGTTCCGTACCCTGCCCTATGACGCCAGCCGCATGGCAGACGCCGCCCGTGGCCATGGCCGTGCCGACTGGGCGCAGGCTGTCACGACCGGCTGGCTCAGCCCTGCGGCAAATTCCCGTTAGACACCGAGCGTGCGGATGCTAGAAGCAGATCAGCATGCCATATAACTGGATTCAGAAAGCCCCCGCCGACCCGGCCCAAGAGCTGCGCCTCTGGCCGCATCAATCCCTGCCGCCACGCGGCTTTGCGGCGTTCATGCTGGGCACGTTTGCGCTGGCCACCCTGCCGTTGTTTGTGATGCTGGGAACAATCCTGATGTGGGGTCTGTTGCCCTTTGTGATGCTGGCGCTTGGCGGGGTCTACTATGCGTTGCGGCGCAATGACCGGGACCGGCAGATCCTTGAGGTGCTGACCGTGACCCCCGACGATATGCGTCTGGTGCGCCACGATCCGCGCAAAGCGGCACGGGAATGGCACTGCAATCCCTATTGGGCACAACTGAGGCTGCACCCCGATGGCGGACCGGTACCGAATTACATCACCCTAGCCGGTGCAGGCCGCGAGGTCGAGATCGGTGCCTTTCTGTCCGAGGACGAGCGTATGGCGCTCTATGGTGATCTGTCGGACTGCTTGCGCCGGATGGCGCACTAAATGGCGCAGATCCCAGCCTCACCCAAGCTCAAGCGCGCGGCACTTTTGGCTGCTGCCGTCACCTTTGGCCCAGAACTGTCGTGCCACGGCGCGGCGCTGGTCGCGTCCGAACGCGCCGCGCTGGAGCTGCGGCTGGCCATGCGCGAGCACGCGCGACCCAAGGCGCAGATCGTCACATTTCTGATCCCGCTGGTCGGCGCGCATCACGTTCGCGATTGGGCCGCCGTCAGCGCGCGACTGGCGACCACGCTGCAAAGCCTGCTGAACCAAACCAACCCGAACTGGCGCGCGGTGATCTGTTGCCAGACCCGCCCCACCCTGCCCGACGATCCGCGTATCACCCATCTGCCGTTTGACGACCCCACTCCGGGTAATGACAAATGGCGCAAGCTGGCGGCGCTGTGTGACCACCTTGGTGCGTTGGAACCGATCCCCGGGTATGTGATGAGCTTTGATGCCGACGATCTTTTGCACCGCGCGGCGGTGGCTGAGATGCTGGAAAGACAGGCGCGCGGTTATCTGGTGCAGTCAGGGTATGTCATGGACTACGCCACTGGCGCGATTGCGCTGGCGGATGCGCCCAACCTGAGCCGACCGTTGCGCAAACCGTTTTGGAAGCTGTGTGGCTCGTGCACCGCATTATATCACGATCCGCAGATGTCCGAGGGGGGGGCGTTCCTGCGGGCGATGACGCAGCACGAACACCGGATGTTCCCGTATCTTGCGCGGCTCGCGGGTCACCGGCTGTCGCCGCTGTCACGGCCTGCCGTGCTCTATGTTCTGAACCATGGGGAAAATTTTGGCGCGCGGCGCGGGCGCGTCGGCTTCAAGACCCGGTTTGTCGAACGGTTTCGCATCACCGCCCCCGCCACCTTGTCCGAAATTGCCGCAGACTTCCCGGCGCCCTGAGACGCCGGGTATCGGATCAACCGACAGACAGCCGTTCCTTGACCATCGGTCCGACGCTGCCAAAATCCATCTGACCGGTATACTTGCCTTTGAGCACCGCCATCACCCGCCCCATGTCGCGGATCGAACTCGCGCCGACTTCGGCCACAGCCGCGTCCACGGCTTTGGCCACCTCATCGTCTGACAGCTTGCGTGGCAGGAATTCCTCGATCACCACGATCTCGGCCAGCTCCCGTTCGGACAGATCCAACCGCCCTCCTTCTTCATAAGTCTTGGCACTTTCGCGGCGCTGCTTGACCATTTTCCCAAGGATGGCAAGCACTTCGTCCTCGCCCACCCCCTCATCGTTGCCTTCTCCCCGCACCGCGATGTCGCGATCTTTGATCGCCGCGTTGATCAATCGTATCGTCGACAGCCGGTCAACCGCCTTGTCGCGCATCGCCTGTTTCATCGCCGCGTTGACGCGTGTCCGCAAATCCATTGATCCGCCATCCCCTTGATTTCGCAAATTCCGACCCTATGCGAATCCGTCGCGCCGCGCAACTGCGCCGACGTTACGACAAGTCCCTGTTTTGATTGAATATCACAATTTCATTCAGGCCTTGACCCTCACTGGCCCCGCCCTTAGGTTCCGCCAAGTTTGACCCCCTAACGGAGTCGCGCCATGCCAGACACCATGAATTCCAAGCCCACCGCCTGCCTAGTTCTGGCCGATGGGACCATCTTTTACGGACAGGGCTTTGGCGCTGTTGGTGATACTGTGGCCGAGCTGTGTTTCAACACTGCCATGTCAGGCTATCAGGAGATCATGACAGACCCGTCGTATGCCGGGCAGATCGTCACCTTTACCTTTCCGCATATCGGCAACACCGGCGTCACCCCCGAGGACGACGAAACTGCAGATCCGGTCGCCGCGGGTATGGTCGTCAAATGGATGCCGACGCAATCGTCGAACTGGCGCGCCGCGCAAGAGCTGGGCGATTGGCTGGCCACACGGGGCCGCATCGCCATCGGTGGCATCGACACCCGCCGCCTGACCCGTGCGATCCGCCAGCAGGGTGCGCCCCATGCGGCGCTGTCGCACAATCCGGATGGCGAATTCGATATCGACGCGCTGGTGAAAAAGGCCCGGGCCTTTCCGGGTCTGACCGGTCTGGACCTCGCGCGCGATGTGACCTGTGCACAGTCCTATCGCTGGGACGAGATGCGATGGGCCTGGCCCGACGGCTACACCCGCCAGACCGAGCCGAAGCACAAGGTTGTCGCCATCGACTATGGTGCCAAACGCAATATCCTGCGCTGCCTTGCCTCGGCCGGTTGCGACGTCACTGTGATGCCTGCGACCGCCACAGCCGAGGATGTGCTGGCGCAAAATCCAGATGGCGTGTTCCTGTCCAATGGCCCCGGTGATCCGGCGGCGACCGGCAGCTATGCGGTGCCGATGATTCAGAGCATTCTCGACCGCTCAGAGATCCCGGTCTTTGGCATCTGCCTTGGCCATCAGATGCTGGCGCTGGCGCTGGGGGCCCGCACGGTCAAGATGAACCACGGCCATCACGGCGCCAACCACCCTGTCAAGGAAGTGGCCACCGGCAAGGTTGAGATCACTTCGATGAACCATGGATTCGCCGTCGATAGTCAGAGCCTGCCCCAAGGTGTGGTCGAGACGCATGTGTCGCTGTTTGATGGCTCAAACTGCGGGATTCGGATGGCGGATCGCCCGGTATTTTCAGTGCAGCATCACCCCGAGGCAAGCCCCGGCCCGCAGGACAGTTTCTACCTGTTCGAACGATTTGCCGCCTCAATGGCCAAAATCTGAACAAATCGTCAACAAAATCTGCTGCGCTTTAACGATCAATTAACCAGAGGTTATGCATACAGGACACTCCGTTAATCTGGGGTTCGGTATGTCCGAAAATCGCGTCAGACTGATTGACTGCCAGCGGGCACAGTCCGGTTCTGCCCGGACGCAACCGCTTGCCCGCGTGTTGATGGAACACGGGGGCATCGCGGCCGAGGATATGCTGCGGGTTCTGACCATGGCGCGGCAAACTGGTGCAACCCCTGCTCAGGTTGTTGTGGCAGAGGCTCTGGCCACCCCTGAAACCGTGCTGCATGCCCAGGCGCTGCATTGGGGTGCGACGCAAGTCGATCCGGCGCGCACCCCGCCCGACCCGCAACTGAACACGCTACTTGCACCAGAGTTTTGCCTGTCACACGGTATCCTGCCATGGCATCGTATCGGCGATACGCTGTTGATTGCGACTGCCCGGCCCGACGATTTTGACGCATTGCACAGCCTGTTACCGGACGATATCGGCCCGGTCACGATGGCGCTGGCACTGGAGCGCGATATTCAGACCATCATCGCCGACCGCCACGGGCCACAATTGGTGCGCGACGCGGAACATTGGGTCCGGGCCGAGGAAAGCTGCCGTGATCTCAATCTTCTGACTCCGCGCCGCACGGCAATTGGATTGCTCTTTGCCAGCCTCTGCCTGTGTATCCTCGCGCTTTCCCCACAGCTGTTCTTTGCCGCAGCCTTTGCGCTCGCCCTTGTTGCGCTGATTTTTGCACAGATCCTCAAAGTTGGCGCGGCTATTGCGGCACATCGCTCGGGACCAATAGCAGACACCGTCCTACAGGGCGTGACGCCGACGATGTCGATTCTGGTGCCACTGTATCGAGAAGAGCGTATTGCCGAGGCGCTTCTGGCCCGCCTTGATCGGCTGCAATACCCGCGTGCGCAGCTTGATGTGATTCTGGCGCTTGAGGCAACGGACCAACAGACCCGTTCGGTACTGGCTGCGGTGCACCTGCCGTCCTGGATCCGCGTGATCGAAGTGCCATCGGGCAGCATCACCACCAAGCCGCGCGCGCTCAATTATGTGCTGCGGTTTTGCCGCGGAGAAATCATTGGCATCTATGACGCCGAGGATGCCCCTGCCCCGGATCAATTGCTGCGCGTTGCCGGGCGGTTCAGCCGCGCGCCACCTCAGATGGCTTGCCTGCAGGGCATTCTGGATTTCTACAACCCGCGCGCCAATTGGCTCTCGCGGTGTTTTGCCATCGAATATGCCACTTGGTTTCGGGTTGTTCTTCCCGGTGTCGCCCGGCTTGGCTTTCCGATCCCGCTGGGTGGGACCACCGTGTTTTTCCGCCGCACCGCTCTGGATCATGTACAAGGCTGGGACGCGCACAATGTGACCGAAGACGCCGATCTGGGCGTCCGACTGGCCCGCTATGGCTACCGCACTGAACTGCTGGCCAGTGTGACCCGCGAAGAGGCCAACAACCGGCCGTGGCCTTGGGTCAAGCAACGCTCGCGTTGGCTCAAGGGTTATATGATCACCTATCTTGTGCATATACGGCATCCGCTGCGGCTGTGGCGGGATCTGGGGACTTGGAAGGCGGTTGGGTTCAACATCTTTTTCCTGTCGTCGATCCTTCAGGTTCTTCTGGCGCCGATTTTGTGGACTTTTTGGCTCAAACTTATTGGCCTTCCGCATCCGCTGGACGGCATCCTGACGGCGTCCTGGCTGACCGCACTGATCGGACTATTCCTGACCAGCGAAGCGATATCGCTCATCGTGGCCATCGCCGCTGTGGCACGCAGCCCGCATCAAAGGCTGATGCTATGGATTCCGACGATGATCCTTTATTTTCCGTTGGCAGTTTTTGCCGCCTATAAGGCGCTGTACGAGGTTGTCGCCCGACCATTCTATTGGGATAAAACCGCGCATGGCCATTCCCTGCCCGACAGCGCCGGTGCCGACCTGCCGCCCGACTGAACCTATGCGCGCCGAGACTGCGAATCGAGTTTGAGCCGGGTCACAAACGCCACCGAGATATGATCGCGCAACGCGCGGTAGGCCGCCGCCTCATCACGCCTGGCAATCGCATCCACAATCGCCTGATGTTCCGCCAGCGCGACCTCGCCCCTTCCGTCAGCGGCCAGCGACGTTGTCGCCATCAACGCCATGGACCGGTGAACAAGATCAAGCTGCTGCACCAGATAGCGGTTGTGCGACGCAAGGTGGATCTGCTTGTGAAACCGCCGGTTGGCCCGGGACAGCGCCTGCGGATCACCCAGAAGTGCATGATCGTCGACCACCATGTCACTCAGAACCTGGAGTTCCTCTGCTGTGGCGTGACGTGCAGCCAGCCGCGCGGCCAACCCCTCAAGCTCGGTCCGGACCGCATATAGTTCGGCCATCTGGTTGTGATCCAGCGACGCCACAATCAGTGATCGACCGTCGCGCGCCAATAAAGATTGGGTTTCAAGCCGTTGTAATGCCTCACGAATCGGCGTCCTAGACACACCAAACCGTTCTGCAAGATCGCTTTCGACCAGACGATCGCCGGGGCGATAGACGCCGACGTCGATCGCTTCGAGGATCAGCGCATAGGCGTCCTTTTGCTGCGGTTTGGTCTGGGTCATCCGGGTTCCTTTGGCGCTGTCCGCCACCCTAGCCCCGCAATGCATGTGCAATCAAGTATCGCGGGGATCCGACATGCCGGGCGACCCCCTCACCCGAAAGGCTGACCTGTACAGTTGCGGATTTCAGTTCCGTTCCACGCAGAAACGCACTACCCTGAAGTCATGACAAAAAAGAGCTTCTCGCATGTCCGCCACTGGGTGTTCGATCTCGACAACACCTTGTACCCGCCTGCCGCGCGTCTGTTCGATCAGATCGAGGAGCGGATGACCCGCTTTGTCATGCAGGCGCTGGGAATCGACAAGACGCGCGCCAACCAGTTGCGCACACAGTATTGGCAGACCTACGGCACCACGCTGGCGGGGTTGATGCGTGAACATGACGTAGACCCCGCGCCGTATTTGCACGAGGTTCACGACATCTCGTTTGACGCGCTGGTGCCGGATCCCCATCTGGCGCGGCTGATCTCTGAATTACCGGGGCGCAAGATCGTCTATACCAACGGCTCGGCCCCCTATGCCGCGCAGGTGCTGAGGGCGCGCGGATTAGATGCCGCGTTTGACGCGATCTATGGCGTGGAACATGCTGATTTCGCACCAAAACCCGAACGCGCAGCGTTTGACGCCATCTTCGCACGCGATGGCACCGACACCGCAACCGCAGCGATGTTCGAGGATGATCCACGTAACCTGACCGCTCCGCATGAAATGGGAATGCGCACGGTACATGTGGCACCGGATCGGCTTGAGGCGGCGCATATTCACCATCATACCGATGATCTGAACACCTTTCTTGCGCGGCTGACCTGAGACTGGCGACGCAGGTCTGCAGGATCACCGGGACAGGAGCCCAGAATGGACTGTGACATCGTGATTTCCGGTGGCGGCATTGCCGGACTAACGGCGGCGGCGGCCTTCGGGGCACAGGGATTTTCAATCCTCTGCGTCGATCCCGCGCCACCTGTCACCGACCGCGAAACGGCGGGCGCCGACCTGCGCAGCACCGCGTTTCTGCAACCTGCCCGCGCGTTTCTGGAGACGGCCGGTGTTTGGGCCAGGTTGGCGGAACACGCAACGCCCTTGCAGACCATGCGCATCGTCGATGCCGGAGGCGCGGACCCCGCCTCCCGCGTGTCGCGCGATTTCCGGGCCGAGGATATATCGAAGCTTCCGTTTGGCTGGAACCTGCCCAACTGGCTGCTACGGCGTGAATTGGCGGCACATCTACGGCGAATGCCCGACGTAGATTATCGCCCCGGCACGGCGACGCAGTCGCTTTTCACGCGCTCTGGCTCGGCCCGCGTCACGCTGACCGATGGCGCCCGTGTGCAGACCCGGCTGGTGATCGCGGCCGACGGGCGCGGTTCCCCCATGCGTAAGGCGGCGGGGATCAGCGTCACCACCACCCGGTTCGGTCAAAAGGCACTGGCCTTTGCCGTCACGCATCCCGTACCCCACGGCAATGTTTCAACCGAAATTCACCGCACTGGCGGGCCATTCACCTTGGTTCCACTACCGGATGTAGACGGGCAACCATCCTCGGCGATTGTCTGGATGGAGACGACCGCAAACGCCGACGCATTGATGACACTGGACGACAGCGCCTTTGAGGCCGCTATGAGCGAACGGTCCTGCCATCTCTTTGGGCCGCTGACATTGGCGTCGCGACGCACGCTTTGGCCGATCATTGCGCAACAGGCGGACCGGCTGGTGGGGGAGCGCGTGGCGCTGGTGGCCGAGGCCGCGCATGTGCTGCCACCGATTGGCGCGCAGGGGCTGAACATGAGCCTGACCGATCTGGGCGTGCTGCTGGATCTCGCAGTGGCAGACCGGACCGGTTTGGGGACACGTCACATGCTGGATCGTTATGCCCGCGCGCGCGGGGCAGATATTCGCGCCCGCGTCGCCGGGATCACGCTGCTCAACCGCGCGTCGATGGCGCAGGCCCCGCTGTTGCGGGATTTGCGGGCGCAGGGGCTTGAGGCGCTATTTGCACTCACGCCACTGCGCAAGGGGCTGATGTCGCTGGGCCTGGGCACACGCACCATGGATCGAGTGAGGCCGCAGGTCAATCCCTGACGCGCGGCCCGGCTGTATCACAACACCTGATCGACGACCCGACGCAGACGGGTGATGGTGCCGTCCACGTCATACAGTTTGTCGAGACCAAAAAGACCCAACCGGAAGGTGCTGAACCCTTCGGGTTCGTCGCATTGCAAAGGCACGCCGGCCGCGATCTGCATTCCCTGGGCGGCAAAGGCGCGGCCCGACTGGACCTCGGGATCTCTGGTGTAGCAGACCACCACACCCGGTGCACAAAAGCCTTCGGCAGCGACCGAGGCCACGCCCTTTTCGGCCAGCATCGCGCGCACGCCGTTGCCAAGCGCCCATTGCGCCTGTTTCAGCTTGTCGAACCCATAGTCCCGTGTTTCGGCCATGGTATCGCGGAAGGCGCGCAGACTGTCCGTCGGCATTGTGGAGTGATAGGCATGACCGCCGTTTTCATAGGCTTGCATGATCTGGTGCCATTTCTTCAGATCAACGGAAAAGCTGTCCGACGTCGTCTCGGCCAGACGCGCCACCGCACGATCAGACATCATCACCAGACCGGCGCTGGGCGTGGCCGACCAGCCCTTTTGCGGCGCAGAGATCAGTACATCCACGCCGGTGGCGCGCATATCGACCCAGATGCAGCCGCTGGCGATGCAATCCAGCACCATCAACGCGCCGACCTCATGCGCCGCAGCCGCCAACGCTGCGATATAGTCATCGGGCAGGATGATCCCGGACGAGGTTTCCACATGCGGGGCAAACACAATTGTCGGGCGTGTGTCGCGGATGCGGGCCACCACGTCGTCGATCGGTGCGGGTGCATAGGGGGCGGTGACGCCGTTGCCGGTCTGACGCGCCTTGATCACCTCGGTCGAAGCGGCGAATCCGCCTGCGTCGAAAATCTGGCTCCAGCGGAACGAGAACCAGCCGTTGCGCACCACCAGCACTTCGGCATCGCGGCCGAACTGACGCGCCACGGCCTCCATCCCGTAGGTGCCGCCACCGGGGACCACAGCCACCGCATCGGCGCCATAGACCTCTTTGAGCATGCCAGAGATGTCGCGCATCACCTGCTGGAACGCGCCAGACATGTGGTTCAGCGCGCGGTCGGTAAACACCACCGAAAATTCTTCGAGCCCTTCAGGGTCGATCGTGTCGAGCAAAGCAGCCATGGTATCCTCCTTCAGAATTTGCCCATCGCTACCTCAGGCGGGCGGGCTTGGCAAAGTCTGAATTGCCGCGCCCTAGCCCAGCGGCCCGGGGCAGCGTTCCTCCGACAGCATGACATTGGCGTCCAGATTTCCAACACCGGGCAATGTCATGATGCGTCGGCGCAGAACCCGCTCAAAATCCGAAATGTCGCGGGCCACCACCCGCAGACGGTAATCATACATACCGAGCACATGCTCGACTGTCTGCACCTCGGGGATGGCACAGACGGCGCGTTCAAAATCATCCAGGCTAACACGCCCCTTGGTGGCCAGTTTGACCCCCAGAAAAACGGTGACGCCAAAACCCAGCGCCTCGCGGTTCAGATCCAATCGCTGCCCCCGGAACACCCCCGCGTCGCGCAGCCGTTTGATCCGGCGCCACGCGGCAGGTTGCGACAGGCCCAGCGCACGCCCCAATGCGCCCGCACTTTGCGTGGCATCCTGCGCCAGCGCACGGATCAGCGCCCGGTCGGTGTCGTCCAGATCAATCACAGCGGCAGGCTTTCGTCAGATTTCAGCAGCGCCACATGCATCAGCGCCTCAACATCGCTGATATGCGGCAGGGTCAGGATATTCTGCCGGTAAAGCTGCTGATAATGGGGCATGTCACGCGCGATCACCGAAAGGCGCACATCGACCTGACCCAGAAAAGTCTGGATCTCGATCACCTCGGGCACTTTGCGCGCAGCCTCGGCGAAATCGTCAAAGGCCCGCGGCTGCGTCTTGTCCAGTGTGATGCGCAGGCTGACCTCAACCGCGTAACCCAGCACCTTCCAGTCGATCACGCCGCGGGTGCCGCGCAGGATGCCGGTTTCGCGCAGCCTGTCCAGCCGACGCGCCAGCGTGGTCGCCGTCACACCACAGCGATCGGCAAGCTCCAGCGCCGGGGCGTCGGGGGTCGCCTGAAACTGGCGCAGAATACGGCGATCGGTATCATCAAGCATGAAAATTGCGATACTTCAGGACTGGGCGCATGAAAACCCCACAATCATGTAAAACGGCGCGAATTTCGCGAACTCATTCCCGCGCCAATGCCTATGCTGCGCCGCACAAGGGTCAGCAAGACCCGACAGACTAACCAAGGAAGGACGACCCCTATGCGCGTTTATTATGACCGCGATTGCGACATCAACCTGATCAAGGACATGAAAGTGGCCATCCTCGGCTATGGATCCCAAGGTCACGCCCATGCGCTGAACCTGCGCGATTCGGGTGCCAAGAATGTCGTCGTCGCCCTGCGCGAAGGCTCCCCCTCAGCCAAGAAGGCTGAAGGCGAAGGGCTCAAGGTTATGGGCATCGCCGAGGCAGCCGCCTGGTGTGACCTGATCATGTTCACCATGCCCGACGAGCTTCAGGCCGACACTTACAAGAAATACGTGCATGATAACCTGCGTGAAGGTGCGGCAATTGCATTCGCACACGGCCTGAACGTGCATTTTGGCCTGATCGAACCCAAGCCCGGCACCGACGTCATCATGATGGCGCCCAAGGGCCCCGGCCACACCGTGCGCGGCGAATACACCAAGGGTGGCGGCGTGCCCTGCCTTGTTGCCGTAGACAAGGATGCAACCGGCAAGGCGCTGGAAATCGGCCTGTCCTATTGCTCGGCCATCGGTGGCGGTCGCTCTGGGATCATCGAAACCAACTTCCGCGAAGAATGCGAAACCGACCTTTTCGGCGAGCAGGCAGTTCTGTGTGGCGGTCTGGTTGAACTGATCCGCATGGGCTTTGAGACGCTGGTCGAAGCGGGCTATGCGCCCGAGATGGCCTATTTCGAGTGCCTGCACGAAGTGAAGCTGATCGTAGACCTGATCTACGAAGGCGGCATCGCCAACATGAACTACTCGATCTCGAACACAGCCGAGTACGGCGAATATGTGTCCGGCCCGCGCATCCTGCCCTACGCAGAAACCAAGGCACGGATGAAAGAGGTCCTGACCGACATTCAGACCGGAAAATTTGTGCGTGATTTCATGTTGGAAAATCAGGCTGGTCAGCCGTCGTTCAAGGCCACGCGCCGGATCAACGACGAACACCAGATCGAAGCGACAGGCGAAAAACTGCGCGGCATGATGCCGTGGATCTCGGCTGGCAAGATGGTCGACAAGTCCAAGAACTAAGCCCTGCCGCATCTACGAACAGGCGAACGACAAAGACCCCGGAGCATGCTCCGGGGCCTTTTTATGTCCCGGTCCTCTTAGGCGGCACCGGTGTCAAAGAAGCAGTTCAGCGCCCCTTGCGGGACGGGCGCGCATGCACCCCTGCTCAGTCCCAGCAGCTGACTAGCACCGTCATACCGACAGCCACAGCCGTCAGGTCTTCAGGCGCCATGATCGCATCGCCACTGGTGTCGCGCGCGCTCAAGCCAGCCTTGACCAATACACTCTGGATATCCGCCGATTTGACAGCGAAGCTTACATCATCCGGCAGTTGCCGCGCGCCATTCTGACGTGGCAGCAACATACCCAGAACCGCACCGCCGGAATCGAGCACCGGCCCTCCTGCATCCCCCGGCAGCGTCGCCATGGCGAGCCGTTTAAGGCTGGTATCCCCGTCCAGCCCGCGCAGATCCTCCAGCGTGCCAAAGGTCAGTGTCGGCGCGGTCAGCGCCCCGCCAAAGGAATAGCCCGAAACCGCGATCTCGGATTGCAGACGCGGCTGGTCAGACCTGAACGCGGCCAACGATTGCGGTGCCAGCGCCGCATCGGGGCGCAGGACCGCCACGCCCAGAACGTCATCCCGCGCCACGACGCTGGCGTCATAGCGGTCATCCAGCGTGATCCGCCCGCAGGACGCGACCGTTTCCGCCGATGTGACCACGGTGCCGGCCGCGTCGATATAAAAGCCCGATCCGGTCAGCCTTGGCTTGCGGATCTGCAGGCCTGCCAGCAGATCAATGGACGGTGTGTCATCCGACATGCTGCCGGGATCCAGCACAACCGTGCTTGTGGTAAAGCTGTCCTGCATCGCCCGCAGAACGCGTGTGCGGCGCTCCTCATCCCCTACGGGCCAAATCAGGGTGAACCCCTTGATTGCGCCATCACGCAGCCGCGCCTCGGTATGTGACACGATGCGGCTGTTGCTGCCGGTCAGGGTAAAACCCTCGCGGCGGCGTTCGCGCGGGCCCTCAAGTGGCACAATTTCAAGCGTCTGCATGATCTCGTACAGACCAAACAGTGTGGTCTGATCACCGGGCTGACTGATCAGCAGCACCCGCGCACCAAGGTCGGTGGTGGATTCAAAATGCACAAACGGCGATTCATATTTTTCGAACGCGACAACCCCCAGCGGCAGGTCGATCTGGATGCCGGCACGGGCCTCGGTCACCTGTTGCAGGTTCATCCCCTCAAGCACGGCATTGTATTGCCGCAGCAGCTCTTGGCGTTGTTTGGTGGTCAGAATCCCGGTGACGACATAGCCGTTTGCGGTCTGCCAAGCCGCCATGGAATTGCGGGTGCCACGGCCAAAGGCACCGTCGATGCTGGAGTCGTAAAAGCCCCCCCATTGCAGTGCAATCTGCAACGCCTCACGTTCATTGCGCAGCAGACGCGCCTCACTGGCGGCGGCTTCGCGCGGGGTTTCATCAACGGGCGCCGGTTCGGCGATGATGGCGGGTGCGGGTTCCGGTGTTACGCCCTGCGACGGCACCGACGGATCGGGCGCGCGCAGCAATGCGACGCCGACTGGCCAGAACTGACGCTGGAAATCGCCGGGTAAGGCAATAAAGCTGTCGCGCGGGATCTGGCCCAATGCGCGCAATTCACGCAGGCGCGCCTCGGCCTCGGGGCGAAGGTAGGGACCGAGCGCGATACCGTACCACCCGGCCCCAAGCGCAAACCCGTTCACATCGCGCAGGTAACTTGCGTAATCGCGCGCCCGGTCTTCTGCGCTGGTCAGCGATGGTTGTGCTTCGATCTGGACATATGCCATGTCCTGTGCCTGCGCGCCCCGGACCATCAGAAAAACCGCGGTCAGCAGCGTCAAAATCAATCGTATCATACCTGTGTATGCCCCCGGTACGTTCCACGTTTTATACGTTGTATCGGACTGTGTGTATCAAATGCCGCGCTGCATGCACGTCAAAATATGGCGAGCGCTGCAATTGACCCTTGTCCGCCATCAGCCTAAGCAGGCGCGGACATTACTTGGGGCAGATCGCATGGACCAGACCACCGGCACAGATGCGGGCAAACCGCGCAGCTTTCAGGAGATCCTTCTGCGGCTGCAATCCTATTGGGCCTCCAAGGGCTGCGCCATCCTGCAACCCTATGATATGGAGGTTGGCGCCGGCACGTTTCACCCCGGCACCACGTTGCGGTCGCTGGGCACGCGCCCTTGGGCTGCGGCCTATGCACAGCCGTCGCGCCGCCCCACCGACGGACGCTATGGCGAAAACCCCAACCGGTTGCAGCACTATTACCAATATCAAGTGCTGATCAAACCGTCGCCGCCCGACATGCAGGATCTATACCTTGGCTCCTTGCGGGCCATCGGCATCGACATGGCGCTGCACGATGTGCGCTTTGTCGAAGATGACTGGGAAAGCCCAACTTTGGGCGCCTGGGGTCTGGGCTGGGAGGTCTGGTGTGACGGCATGGAAGTGTCGCAGTTCACCTATTTCCAACAGGTCGGCGGCCATGACTGCCACCCCGTGGCGGGCGAGCTGACTTACGGCCTCGAACGGTTAGCGATGTATGTGCTGGGCGTCGATCATGTCATGGACATGCCGTTCAACGATCCGCAAACCCCGATTGCACTGACCTACGGTGACATCTTTCGCCAGACCGAGCAGGAATATTCCCGCTGGAATTTTGACGTGGCCGACACCGATACCCTGCTTCAGCATTTCAAGGACGCCGAGGCGGAATGCGCCCGTATCCTTGATCAACCGGCGGAAGACCCTAAGACCGGCAGGCGCATCATCATGGCCCACCCGGCCTATGACCAATGCATCAAGGCATCGCACCTCTTTAACCTGCTGGACGCACGTGGCGTGATATCGGTCACCGAACGACAGGCCTATATCGGCCGGGTGCGCACGCTGGCCAAGGCATGCGCCGATGCGTTCGTGCAGACCGAAGCCGGGGGCTATGTGGCCTGATGCAGCAGCCTTATCGCCCATCGGCGCGCCGTTCCGGCCCTGCCCCAGACAGGACCTGAACGCGTGGCACAGAATATCACTGGCAAGATCCTTGCCCTCTCGATCCTTGTCACAGCTATCGTGGCCGGGGCGGCGATGTATTATCTTCAGGTCTATGCCTTTTACGAACCGGTCATCGCCACCGGCACGGACGATGTGCAATTGACCGCCAAGGTATCGGGCGAACCCGAGGTCATCCTGTATGAGGATTTCCGCGCCATTGACGCCAATAGCTCTCCGATCCGCTACCGCGCCTGCTTTACCACGCCGATGGGGCTGTCGACCCTGAGCGACACCTACAAAGAATATGTCGGCGCAGCGCCCCGCGTCGCACCCGGTTGGTTCGATTGTTTCGACGCCGAGGCAATCGGCGAAGACCTTGAGGCCGGGCGCGCCATGGCGTTCACCAGCCAGCGCAACATCACTTATGGCATCGACCGCGTCATCGCCGTGACCCAGGACGGCCGTGGCTATATCTGGCACGAAATCAACGATTGCGGCGACAAGGCCTATGACGGCAGCCCGCTGGACGACACCTGCCCGCCGCCGCCCCACGACACAGACGGAGACACCTGATGTCCGACCTGCTGATCGAGCTTTTTTCCGAAGAGATCCCGGCCCGCATGCAAACGCGCGCTGCCGACGATCTCAAATCCCGCGTCACCGACGGGCTGGTTGAGGCCGGGCTGACCTATGCAGGGGCCGCCGCCTTTAGCACGCCGCGTCGCCTGACCCTGGCCATCGAGGGGCTGCTTGACGCCAGCCCAATAGTCCGCGAAGTACGCAAAGGCCCCCGCACCGACGCGCCGGAAAAAGCCATCGAAGGCTTCTTGCGCGGCGCGGGCCTGACCCGTGACCAGCTGGTCGAACGCGACGAAAAGAAGGGCCGCGTGTTCTATGCGGTGATCGAACGCCCAGGCCGCCCAGCCCCGGCGATCATCGCCGAAGTGCTGGAACAGGTCATCCGCAATTTTCCCTGGCCCAAGTCGATGCGCTGGGGCGACGGCACCTTGCGCTGGGTGCGCCCGCTGCATTCGATCCTCTGTGTGCTGACGTCCGAGGCCGGGTCAGAAACCGTGCCATTGGAAATTGATGGCATCACCGCTGGCAACACCACACGCGGTCACCGCTTCCTGGCGCCGGACGTGTTTTCTGTCACAGGTTTTGAAGATTACGCAGCCAAGCTCAAGCGCGCTCGCGTCATCCTCTCTGCCTCTGAACGGTCCGAAGCGATCTGGCACGACGCCACCAACCAGGCCTTTGCCTCGGGGCTAGAGGTTGTCGCGGACGGTGGATTGCTGGCTGAAGTTGCGGGCTTGGTTGAATGGCCGGTAGTCCTTATGGGCGAGATTGGCGCGGATTTTCTGGCGCTGCCGCCAGAGGTGCTGCAAACTTCCATGCGCGAGCATCAGAAATTCTTTTCCGTGAAGAACCCCGCCACCGGGCGGATCGAAAAGTTCATCACCGTCGCTAATATCGAGACGGCTGACAATGGCGCAACGATCCTTGCGGGCAACCAGAAGGTGCTGGCAGCACGGCTGTCGGACGCCAAGTTCTTTTGGGAAAACGACCTGCGCGTGGCGCGCGGCCCCGGCCTGTCGGTCTGGACGGACAAGCTGGCCGATGTGACATTCCACAACAAGCTCGGCTCGCAAAAGGACCGAATCGAACGCATCGCGGCACTCGCGCGCGAGATTGCGCCTGCCGTGGGTGCCGACCCCGATCTGGCGGAACAGGCCGCGCGTGTGGCCAAGGCCGATCTATCATCGGAAATGGTCTATGAATTCCCGGAATTGCAGGGCCTTATGGGTCGCTATTACAGCGATGCCGCAGGTCTTCCGCCGGAGGTTGCTGCCGCCTGTCAGGAGCATTACTCGCCCCTCGGCCCGTCCGACGACGTGCCGACTGCGCCCGTTTCCGTGGCTGTGGCGTTGGCCGACAAGCTGGACACGTTGACTGGCTTTTGGGCGATTGATGAGAAACCCACAGGGTCGAAAGACCCCTATGCGCTGCGGCGCGCGGCGTTGGGGGTGATCCGGCTGGTCGTGACCAATTCGCTGCGGCTCCCGTTGACAAGAATTTTCGCCGAAAATTCTTGGTCCACCGACCTGCTGTCATTCTTCCACGACCGCCTCAAGGTCTTCCTGAAAGACGACGGCATCCGCCATGACGTCATCGACGCCTGCCTAGCAATGCCCGGCAATGACGACCTTACCCTGCTGATCAACCGCGCCCGGGCACTTCAGGCCGTGCTCGATACCGAGGATGGCACCAACCTTGTGCAGGGGTTCAAGCGCGCCAACAACATCCTCACTCAGGCCGAGGAAAAGGATGGCGTCGAATACTCTTATGGTGCGGATGTGAAATATGCCGAGGAGGACGCGGAAAAGGCGCTCTTTGCCGCGCTTGACAGTGCCGAGGAGACAATCACCCCCGCAATGGTGGACGAGGATTTTGCCACAGCCATGCAGGCCATGGCCGCGCTGCGTCCCGCCGTTGACGCATTCTTTACCGATGTGCAGGTCAATGCAGACAGCCCCGTGCTGCGGCGCAACCGGCTTAACCTGCTCAGCCGGATTCGCACGATCTGCCTTCAGGTCGCGGATCTGACCCGGCTCGACGGCTGATCTGCGACCTGTCTCAGCTTTACACGCGGGGCAACAGGCGTATTCTGCCTAGGCGAAAAGAGGTGCTGCAGTGCAGAATATCCAGATCGAAGACCGCCATATCACACTGATCACGCCATCGGCACCGGTGGCGACGCCGACACATGGCGGGCGGGCGAAATGCCTGCAACGTCTCGTGCGGCTCGATCTGCCGGTGCCGTGCACCGTGGCGCTGTCGTTCGATATCGTTTTACAAATCGCGCGCGGCACCCTGCCAGATATCCCGGCAATCCTCAGCCACTTTGATCCCGGCACGCTGCTGTGCATCCGCCCCTCGTCCGAAGATCCCGATTGGGGCGGGCCCGGGGCTGTGCTGAACATCGGGATGAACACCGCGCGCCACGCCGAATTATGCGAAACCCTTGGGAATGAGGCCGCAACCTCGCTCTATCTTCGGTTCATTCAGGCCTATGCCATTCATGTCGCGCGGCTTGACCCCGACACGTTCGACGGCATCGCTGATAACGGCGCATTGTCACTGACTGAGGCGCTGGACGCCTACGAGGAAGAAGCCGAGGAACCGTTTCCACAGGATCTGGGCCGGCAACTGGCCGATGTGCTGACATCTATGGCGCGCGCGTGGGAGGGGACGACCGCACGACTGCTGCGTCAGGCCAAGGGCGCGCCGGTCGATGCCGGTCTGGGCCTTGTGGTGCAGGCGATGAAGCTGGGGCTGGGCACGGGCGAATGCGGATCGGGTGTGCTGCAACTGGTGGATTCCGATACCGGGCTGCCGCAGATCACTGGGCGCTACCTGAGCCAGAGTCAGGGCCGCGACGCCCTCGAAGGTGATGCCGCCTCGCTGTTTCTGGAACGCGACCCGCGCGGCCCATCGCTTGAGGAATTGGCGCCCGAGGCGTTCCGAGACCTGAAAATCCATGCCGCTCTGATGCGTCGTCGCCTGCGCGCCGAGATGCAGATCGAATTCACCATCGAGAATGGGCATGTCCACATTCTGGACGGCGTACGCGTGCGCCGGTCCGCCCGCGCCGCGCTGCGCATCGCAGTCTGTCTGGTCGAGGATGGCATTATCACGCCGCAAGAGGCGGTGATGCGGGTTGAACCGCGCGCGCTGTCGGAACTGTTGCACCGCCAAGTGTCCGAGGATGCACCGCGCGATGTGATCGGGCGCGGAATGCCCGCCAGTCCGGGGGCCGCCACTGGCAAAATCGTGTTCTCGGCCGCCGAGGCGCAGTCGAGTGCTGCGCGCGGCGACGCCTGCGTGCTGGTGCGGCGCGAAACGTCGCCCGAGGATATTCGCGGGATGCATGCGGCCAGCGCGGTACTGACCGAACGTGGCGGCATGACCAGCCACGCGGCGGTGATCGGTCGCGGGTTGGGCCTGCCCTGCGTCGTCGGGGCAGCGCGGATGAAATTCCATCTGCGCCGCAAGCAGATTGTTACCGAAGATGGCCGCGTCTTTCGCGAAGGCGATGTGATCACCGTCGACGGCACCAATGGCGAAGTGCTGTCAGGTGCGCCGGAGATGGTCGAGGCGACGCTGGACGATTCGTTCCAGACCCTGATGGCCTGGGCCGATGCCGAACGCGACATTGGCATCCGCGCCAATGCCGATACACCTGCCGACGCCCAGACCGCGCATAACTTTGCTGCCGAGGGGATTGGGCTGTGCCGAACCGAACATATGTTCTTTGAGGCTGACCGGCTGACCGTGATGCGCGAGATGATCTTTGCCGACGCGACCGAGGATCGGCGCGCGGCACTGGATCAACTGCTGCCGATGCAGCGCGCCGACTTTACCGAGCTGTTCACCATCATGCAGGGCAAACCGGTCTGCATCCGCCTGTTTGATCCGCCGCTGCACGAATTTCTGCCAACCGACCGCGCCGGCCTGCGCGATCTGGCCGAGGCGCTGGCCTTGCCAGTCTCGGACGTCACCCGCCGGGTCGAGGCGATGGGCGAATACAACCCCATGCTGGGGATGCGTGGTGTGCGTCTGGGCATCACCGTGCCGGAAATCTACGACATGCAGGCCCGCGCGATCTTTGAGGCGACTATAGATGCCAGCCGCAATGGCGACCCAGTGGTTCCCGAGGTGATGATTCCGTTGGTGTCGACCCAGCGCGAGGTCGAAATCGTGCGTGCCCGTGTCGACGCAGTGGCCGCCGCTGTGCGGGCTGAACGCGGCGTCAACTTTACCTATCGGCTGGGCGTGATGGTCGAGACCCCCCGCGCCTGCCTGCGGGCCGATGAAATCGCGCAACACGCGCATTTTCTGAGCTTCGGCACCAATGATCTGACGCAAATGACCTATGGCCTGTCCCGTGATGATGCCGGGCGCTTTATGTCCGACTACGTGCAGCAAGGGGTCTTTCCCGAGGATCCATTTCACCTGCTGGATGTCGACGGTGTCGGAGAGTTGCTGCGCATCGCAGTTGAGCGCGCGCGCAGAGCCTCACCCGATATCACGGTGTCGATCTGCGGCGAGCATGGTGGCAACCCCGAATCGATCCGATTCTGCCGAAATGCCGGTTTCGACTATGTCAGTTGTTCACCATTCCGGGTTCCGGTGGCGCGACTCGCTGTCGCACAACTCGCCCTGCGCGACAAGATGAGGTAGGTAAAACAGGGCATTTCGCCCGATCTGGTGGAATTCCGCCCATGGCAGCAGCCATGCCGGAACCGCATGGCTGGTTAACTGGACGCAGGTTAAAATTTTGTCTAAGACGCCTTGGTTTTGTGCGGCATGACGTGCCGTAATGCTTCGAAGGTAGAGAACCACCATGATTAGATCTTTTGCATTTGCCATTCTGGCTGGACTTTGTATTGCATCCCCCGCATTTTCAGACGTCAAATCCAACCACGCCAGCGCGCTACTAAAGATGGAACAGCGCGGCCTCAGCGCCGTCGGACCTGCACATCTCAAGACGTTGGTGACACCACAGCCTGTGACGGCGCAGGATCTGCGCTATGATGCTGGTTTTCTCAGCACCATGTCGTCGGCGCAAGGTGGCGCGCAATGGCAATGTCTGGCCGAGGCGCTGTATTTCGAGGCCCGCGGCGAGACGGTCAAAGGCCAGTTTGCGGTGGCTGAGGTGATCCTGAACCGGGTGGACAGCCCGCGCTATCCCAATTCGGTTTGCGGCGTGATCAATCAGGGCACGGGCCGGAAATACGCCTGCCAGTTTTCCTATACCTGTGACGGTCGGTCGGACGCTATTCACGAGGTTTCGGCCTTTTCGCAGGTTGGCAAGGTGGCACGCGTCATGTTGTCCGGCGCGACCCGCGCGCTGACTGATGGCGCCACGCATTACCACACCGGCGCGGTCAGCCCGAACTGGGCACGCAAATTCCCGCTGACGGCGCGGATCGGCGACCATTTCTTTTATCGTCAGCCCACCCGCCTCAGCCAAAACTGAGCCGCAATCGGCGCTTCACGTGCCGGTCAGGCTTTTTTGCTTTTTTCGCCGCCGCTACGGGTGGATAGGTTGGAGATCCGGCCAACCCGGGGTAGACCGAACACCGCCCCGGACCGAAAGCAAGAGATGAGCACAGATATTCGACTGGCCTTTGCCCACCCATCGGAACGAGCAATCGCCACGGCGGGGGATGCACCGCGCGACCGCATTTCGCTGCGCGATCATGTGGTCGAGGTCGACATCGGCGCGTTTCAGGCCGAACGCGGCACAACCCAGCGGATCAGTTTTAATGTGGTGGTCGAGGTGATGCCATTCACCGGACCACTGGACGACGATGTTGATCGCATCTTGTCCTACGACCGCGTGACCGAAGCCATTGCCTTTGAACTGGACGCCGAGCGCGTCAACCTTTTGGAAACCCTGGCCGAACGGATCGCCGAGCGGATCCTGTTGGAGCCCCAGGCGATGCGCGTCTTTGTGCGCATCGAAAAGCTGGACCGTGGCCCGGGGGCGTTGGGGGTCGAAATCGTCCGCGCCCGTCAGGATATCGACACCAAAGACGGAGAATCCGCGCAGGAACCACCCCACCCGAAAGTGGTGTATCTGTCAAATGCCGCCATTTCCTCTGAGGCCCTCAATCGTTGGATCGACGGTTTTCAGGCGGGTAACGTGCCGGTCATTCTGGTCGTCGGGGCGCCTGATACTGCCCCGCCCGTTGCCGCGAACACAATGGTGCAGCGCCGTATCGACCTGCTCTCGATTGAGCAGAACGGTTGGGTTCTGGCGGGGCGCGATTCACGTTGCAAGGTCGTCGCCACCCGGACCGAATTGGACTGGGCGATGAAGAACGCCCAGATCTGCATCTGGGCCCCGTCCAAGATGGTGCTTGACGCAACGCATGGCCCCGTCACACCGGATGGTGAGCCACTCGCCCTCGCCGTGTGGCTGGCTGAGCAGTTATCTGCACGCGAATTTGTCGCGATCGGCACGTTCCAGCCTATCGCAACGTCCATCCCGGCACGTGTGGCAAAGTTGGACGATACAGTGATCTGAGCGCTTGCCAAGCTGTGCCCGATACAGCATTCAGGCGCCATGTCAGAGTATTTTCGACCTTTGGTCCGCAACGATTTTCCCCGCCCGACCGAGGCCCTCTGTATCGCCGGAGGGACAGGTTGGTTCACCCATGCCGAACTTTTGCGCCGCGATGGCCATTCGGAACGGGTCGATATTGACGCTATTCCCGGCCCTGTGCGCGATGCACTGTCGCGGCCGCGCGGTCCGATCCTTGGTATGTCGCTGGACCAGCCACGGATCATGGGGATTCTGAACGTCACACCAGACAGCTTTTCGGATGGCGGCCACAATATCGGCCCGACGCGGGCGACAACGCGCGGCCTGCAGATGGTCGAGGATGGCGTTGACATCATAGACGTCGGCGGGGAATCCACCCGCCCCGGAGCACAGCCCGTCCCAGTCGAGGCCGAGATCGCCCGGATCGAGCCGGTGATTACGGCGCTTGGCCATACACTGAACGCGCCGATATCGATCGATACACGCAAGGTCAGCGTGGCAGATGCCGCAATCAAGGCGGGCGCTGCGATGGTCAACGATATCTCGGGCTTTACCTATGATCGCATGCTTGCGCCCTACTGCGCGCGCTTGGAACTGCCCGTTTGTGTCATGCATGCGCTTGGCGATCCCGAAACCATGCAGGAAAATCCGCGCTACGATAACGTGCTGCTGGATGTTTATGACTTCCTTGCGGCGCAGGTCGTGATGCTTGAACAATCGGGCATTCCGCGCAGCCGTATCATCGTCGATCCCGGTATCGGCTTTGGAAAGGCGCTGCAGCACAATCTGGCAATACTCAACGGCATCAGTCTGTTTCACGGTCTTGGCTGCCCGATCCTGATCGGGGCCTCGCGCAAGGGGTTTATCGGGCGCATCGCTTCGGTTCCCGAAGCCCGCAAACGTGCGCCCGGCTCGATCGCTGTGGCGCTCGCTGCGGTGGCCCAAGGCGTGCAGATCCTGCGGGTCCACGACGTTGCCGAAACCCGTCAGGCACTGGCGCTTTGGTGCGCTGTTCAACACGGAGAGCGATATGGTGCGTAAACTGTTTGGCACCGATGGCGTGCGCGGCACGGCCAACACGCCGCCGATGACCGCGCAAATGGCGATGGCACTGGGTGCGGCGACCGGGCGCTATTTCCGACGCGAACGTGGCGGCGTGCACCGGGTGGTGATCGGCAAGGACACCCGCCTGTCGGGCTACATGTTCGAGAACGCGCTGACGGCGGGCCTCACCTCGACCGGCATGAACGTGCTGCTGCTGGGTCCGGTGCCAACGCCGGCTGTCGGTCTGCTGACACCGTCGATGCGGGCTGATCTGGGCATCATGATCTCGGCCAGCCACAACCCAAGCCAGGACAACGGCATCAAATTTTTTGGCCCCGACGGATTCAAACTATCCGACGAGGCCGAGAGCGAGATCGAGGCACTGGTAGAGGCCGGGGTCGAGCCGTCCTCGGCCGATCAGATTGGTCGCGCGCAGCGAATCGACGATGGCCGGTATAGATATCAGGAACGGGTCAAATCGACCTTTCCGGCTGGAATGCGGCTCGATGGAATCAAGGTGGTGATCGACTGCGCCAATGGTGCGGCCTACCGCGCCGCACCGGACGTGCTGTGGGAACTGGGTGCCGAAGTCATCAAGATCGGCGTTTCTCCGAACGGCCACAACATCAACGAAGATTGCGGATCGACCCAGCCGCGCACCGCCGCCGAAACCGTGGTGGCGCACGGAGCCGATGTGGGCATTTGCCTCGATGGCGACGCCGACCGGGTGATGATTATTGATGAGACCGGCAAGGTAGCCGACGGTGACCAGATCATGGCGCTGATGGCCGCCCGCTGGGCAGAAGAAGGCCGCTTGCGCGACGGTACGCTGGTGGCGACGGTGATGTCCAACCTCGGGCTCGAGCGGTTCATGCACAGCCGTGGCCTGACATTGGAGCGGACCAACGTGGGCGACCGATACGTGGTCGAGGCAATGCGCCATGGGGGCTGGAATCTGGGTGGGGAACAGTCAGGCCATATCGTGATGACCGACTATGCGACCACGGGTGATGGCCTGATGGCAGGATTGCAGTTCCTTGCAGAAATGATCCGAACAGGCCAGCCTGCCAGCCATCTGGCAAACAACTTCGAACCGGTTCCACAACTGCTGCGCAATGTTCGCTACACAGCTGGTCAGGCACCGCTGGACGCGGAAAATGTCAAAGGCGCAATAGCAGAGGCCGAGGTGGCGCTGATTGGCAAGGGGCGCCTATTGATCCGAAAGTCCGGTACGGAACCGCTCATCCGCGTGATGGCGGAATGCGAGGACGAATCCCTGTTGGAGCAGGTGATAGACAGTATCGTAGCGGAGGTCCGCGCGGCGGTCTGAGGGGAGGAAAAGAGTTTTCTCGAAAACTCTTGGCAAGACTTTTACATAAAAGTCTTGCGCACTGCTCAGGCGGCGGTGCGGCGTTTGCGGCGAAAAACGCTCGACAGTATCGACAGGAGCAGGCTTAGACCGCCCCAGCCTGCGGCAAAGCCAGTGACGGCAAAAACAGCGCCTTCGAACGTCGCAGGAACTGCAGGTTGATAGCTTTGCCAGGCGCGTTCTGCGATCTCCGAGTCTGCAAGATGGCTGGCAAGTTTGACGCGCATGAAGGGCCCTGCGCCATTGAGGGCTGCAATATCCGCGCTCAGCCGGGTATGGCGCGAGATGGTCTGAGTCATGCTCGCTGCGTGAGCCGCGCCAAAAGCACTGCCTTTGCGTAATTCTCCCAGAGCCTCTTCGCGTGTCAGGCCAACCTTTGCCGCGTCCCGGTCGAAATGTTGCACAATGCGCGACAACTCGTCCACCGCACCGCCCAACCGCTGTGTGTATTGCTGCGAAAATTCAGGAAACTGCGACAGGCCCGCCGCGCCGGTCAGTCCTGCCACCATCGTCAATACCCGCAGGATCATTGCGCGTGCCTCTCAACCACAGCCCTCTTCGCGGGGCGCGAGCGGAATTATAGCAGATCCGTGGTCGTACAGAAAGCCCGGCGCGCAGCGGCTGCACCGGACCAATCGGGGCCAATCCGGCCGTCAGGCTGTTGTCTGGCCGTAGATTGCTGCGATCCGCGCGATGGCGATCTCGGGTGGCAATTCTTCGCTTTCGCCCGTCCGGCGCGACGTCAGTTCAACCACGCCATTTTTCAGCCCCCTGGGCCCGACCGTGATCCGCCACGGCAGGCCAATCAGATCCATCGTCGCGAATTTCCCTCCCGCACGCTCGTTGCGGTCATCATAAAGCGGCTCAAGACCCAGCGCGGTCAGGCTGCCGTAGAGCGACTGACAGGCGGCATCCGCCTCGGCGTCACCCTGCTTGAGATTGACGATGCCGCAATGGAACGGTGTCACGCCTTCGGGCCAGATGATGCCCTTGTCGTCATGGCTGGCTTCGATGATCGCGCCCAGCAGGCGGCTGACGCCGATCCCGTGCGAGCCCATGTGCACCGGCACTTTGCCGCCCTCGCCATCGGCGACCAGGGCACCCATGGCATCGGAATACTTGGTACCGAAATAAAAGATCTGACCGACCTCGATGCCGCGCGCCGTGCGGCGGCGTTCCTCAGGGACCTCGTTGAACAGCGCCTCATCATGCGTCTCGTCGGTGCGGGCATAGCGCGAGGTGAACTCCTCAAGCACCGCCTGGCATTGATCCACCGAATCGTAGTCGATCTGGCGATCGCCAAACTTCAGATCGGTGATCGCGCTGTCATAGAACACCTCGGATTCGCCGGTCTCTGCCAGGACGAGGAATTCATGCGTATCGTCACCGCCAATGGGGCCGGAATCCGCACGCATCGGGATCGCCTGAAGGCCCATGCGTTCATAGGTGCGCAGGTAGCTGACCAGATGGCGGTTATAGGCGTGCAGCGCATCCTCTTTGGTCAGGTCAAAATTGTAACCGTCCTTCATCAGGAATTCACGTCCACGCATCACGCCGAAACGGGGCCGTACCTCGTCACGGAATTTCCACTGGATGTGGTAAAGTGTCAGCGGCAGATCCTTGTAGGAGCTGACGTTGGAGCGGAAAATGTCAGTGATCATCTCTTCGTTTGTGGGACCGTACAGCATGTCACGATCCTGACGGTCCTTGATGCGCAGCATCTCGGGACCATACGCGTCGTAACGGCCGGATTCCTTCCACAGATCGGCGGATTGCAGCGTTGGCATCAGCATCGGGATATGACCCGCGCGTTGCTGTTCCTCGTGAACGATGGCCTCGATCTTGCGCAGCACTTTGTAACCCAGCGGCAGCCAGGAATAGATCCCGGCGCTGGCCTGTTTGATCATGCCCGCGCGCAGCATCAGCCGATGGCTGACGATCTGCGCCTCGGCGGGGGTCTCTTTGAGAACGGGCAGGAAATATCGGCTCAGGCGCATGTGGGGATCCCGGTAATTTGGCGTCGCAGAACCTCTATGACATTGCGCTCAGGCTCACAAGATCGCTCCGCGGGCGGTTTACCGCGCGCTGTATACCTCGCGGGGTGCTGAAATCGTCCCACCCGGACCACAATTCGATCCCCCCTGATATGCACCTATAGTGCAGGGTTGTTAACGGTGAAGCTGTGGGGCACCGGCCTGTGGTCGCTTTTGACCGGACCAAGAGATCCTGTTCGAAGGGGGCAAGGTCGACCTGAGTGGGCAGGACGACCTCTGATCCGGGTCAACCGATCATCCGCCCGCCAGCGCCGCTCGTCTCGGTGAAATGCCGCTGAAGGCGTTGCAATGCGATCCGCAGCACGATTTTGCCCGAGCGTGCCGACCACCCCATCCGTTTTTCGGCCGTTTCCAGCCCCTCAAGGTAGCAGCAGCACCTCAGCGCCACATCCGCCAGGCCAGGCCCCAGATCCTTTAACGCGGCCTGTACCCGCAACCGCGCGGCCTCGGCCCCCGGCTGGCGACCATCGTCGCCGCGACCGTTGCTCTGAACGCCGGCTGTCAGGAACTGGTCCCAGTTCTGTGTCACCTTGGGGCCGAGTTGCGACAGCTCGAAATCTTCACGAAGCCGTTCGCCCGCACTGACCAGCTCGGGCGCAATAAAGGGCTTACCATCTTTGTCGCGCCGCCGTGCGAGCGCCGCCAATGGGCTGTCTGACAAGGCAAACCGCGATTTGTGCCCGCGCGGATCCAGATCCAGCGCCTCAAGAGCGGCATCAGCATCGCGCCCGGTGTCGAACCCGGCCTGCGCCTCGGCAAAGCCACGCACCCGGCTCTCACGCTCGGCCAGCAGCTTGCCCAAGGCCGCGCGCCCTGCCGCCGTGATCCGATACCGCGAGATCCGTCCCGGTTCGTCGCAGTGGATCCATTCCTTGAGTGCCAGCGCCTGCGCCACATTGGCCTCGACCACCGCAGTGCGGGTGGCACCGCCCTCTCCGGTGTCGCGCACGACGACGGCTTTGTCCATCTCGGCGGCGACCGCCAGAACGGCACCGGTTTCGCACAACCGGCGCAGGACGCGCCGCCCCTCGCTCGCCAGGGTTGCATCGTTTATTTGGGTCTGTTCCGGAAAAACGGACAATGTCATCGCGTTGTCTTTCTGTTCTGGCTGGCAGTCAGCCGGTTGAAAATGCCGCTGCCCCAGGCGACGCAAGGCAGCGTCCACCAAAGGATCGTCTCGGCGGCTTTCCAGTTTGCGCACCTGTCGCAACACCGTAGACGCATGGCACCCCGCATCGCGGGCCAGCGCCCGGATCGGCAGTCCGGTTTCCGTATGCGCCAGGTAATGGCGCGCCGACTCTGGCACCCAGGTCGGCAAAGCCGACCCGAATTGATCGTTTTCAACACAGAACATTTTCCTAGTCCCTTCGGAATCTTCTGCTTTTCCCCAGGCTTTTCCCCAGGTTTGGATCAACCCTTGCGTGCGATTTGTTACCTGTTCGTTAACTGAAAAGACGCAATTCAAATCATTGTTTCCAGAGACTTCGCTTTGCTTAAAGCTCCGTTCGTGATTGTTTCCATATACGCAACACCCGCTGAGATTGTGCAATTGTTGACGAACCAGAAACAAAGGACGGTTCCGATGACAGACCTCATCAGCTTTTTGCAACAGCTCCGGCGGCCGCGTTTCCTGATCCGTACAGCACGGATCGGCGTCGAGGAATATCGCCGAAACCCCCATCTCAAAAGGCTTTTGGGCTACGATTCGCTGCCAGCGACCAGTCTGGCCCTAAAGCGATTGATCACGATGGAAGAGGAGCTAGACTCGCAGCGGCGCAACGACGATTCCAATTATCCAGTCGTGCGCCATATCGAGGTTCTTGTCGCAATGATGGGCGAGGCGCGGTTGCTTCAGGCGACCGCTCAATCGACGGCGCCGACGCTGCAACTTGTCAGCCAAATGTAACAAACCAACACAAAATGTGAACAGCGCGGGATAAAAACACCCGCGCAATTTACCTAAAACTTTCCGAAAAACTCGTAAGTCCAACGTTTCCGAATCAAAAAATGTTGGCAAGCCAGTCGTTCAGAGAGGGCAAAAGGACAGCGTGTTTCTGCCGATACGAGCCCCAAACCGCCCGAATACGAGCTCAGGTTGCGACATCCGCAGTTCCGTAAAAGTGCCCTACAGCGCGCGGACACCCCGGGAGTACTGGCGAAGCCTAGCTACGGACTCCCAGAGCCGACGCGGTCAACTTAAAATTCAGCCACGCACAAACATGTGAACCGCGCCAGGGCCGCCTGGTCAGACGTCGACGAACCCCAGTTACATAAATGCGTCGGGCATTGAGTCCTTTTTGGCGGCAACATAGCTCTCCAGAGCCTCGACAATGGCAGGATCCAGTGGCGGCTGCTGATAGGTTTCGAGCTGCCGTTTCACCCGCAAGCTGGCCAGCGTCATGGTGTCGCGCGCGCCCTCTTCGCTCCAGGTCTCGAACGGTTTGTAATCCAGCAGGTCCGACCGCCAGAACGCACTCTTGAAATTCGCCTGCGTGTGCGCGCAGCCCAGATAATGCCCACCGGGGCCAACTTCGGCAATCGCATCCATTGCCTGCGCATTCTCGTCGATCTGCACACCGCGCGCCAGATGATGCAGGCAACCCAGTTGGTCGGCGTCCATCACGAATTTTTCGTAGGACGACACCAACCCACCCTCCATCCATCCACAGGCATGCAACATAAAGTTGACGCCTGACAACAAGCCCATGTTGAGCGAATTGGCGGTTTCATACGCCGCCTGCGCGTCGGGCAATTTCGATCCGCAGAACGACCCCGCCGAACGGTATGGCAACCCCAAACGTCGGGCAAGCTGACCCGCGCCATAAGTGATATGTGCCGCCTCAGGGGTGCCGAAGGTCGGCGCGCCCGAGTTCATGTCGATCGAGGTCACGAAGGCCCCACAGATCACCGGCGCGCCTTTGCGCACCAACTGGCTGTAGGCGATCCCGGCCAGCACCTCGGCCAGAACCTGCGTCAAGGTGCCCGCCACCGAAACCGGTGCCATCGCCCCACCGACGATAAACGGGCTGATGATGCAGGCTTGATTGTTGCGGGCATACACTTCGAGTGCGCCCATCATCGTGTCATCAAACGTCATGGGCGAGTTGATGTTGATGAGCGATGTCATCACGGTATTTTCCTGCACGAACTCTTTGCCGAACAGGATCTCGCACATCTCAACGCTGTCCTGCGCCCGGCTGGGTTCGGTCACGGATCCCATAAACGGTTTGTCCGACAACACCATATGCGCCATCAACATGTCGAGGTGGCGTTTATTCACCGGCACATCCGTCGGCTCGCAAACCGTACCACCCGAATGGTGCAGCCATTTGGACATATAGCCCAGCTTCACGAAGTTGCGGAAATCCGCCATCGTCGCATAGCGTCGACCGTTTTCAACATCATGCACAAACGGCGGGCCGTAAACCGGTGCAAGGACAAGGTTTTTGCCGCCCACGACGACATTGCGTTCGGGGTTGCGGGCATGTTGGGTGTATTGTGACGGGGCCGTGGCACATAATTGCCGCGCCAGACCACGCGGAATGCGCACCCGCTCGCCCTCAATCTCGGCACCGGCATTGCGCCACAGTTCCAGCGCGGCGGGGTTGTTGACAAAGTTCACCCCGATCTCGGCCAGAACGGTTTCGGCATTGGCCTCGATGATTTCCAGCGCCTCTTCGGTCAGGATCTCGAAGTTCGGAATGTTGCGTTCGATGTACTTGGCGGTTTCGACGCTGATAGCCGACCGTTCCGCGCGCCGCGCAGCACCGCCGCCACCCCGTGCCCTGCGCTGTGTGACTGCCTCTGTCATGCCCATCGTCCTTGCCGTTACAGTATTGATTACCGTTGCTTACCCCACCACCGCGCCGTGACAAATCAGGATTGCGGCGCATCCGGTGCAAAAGCGACATTTGCGCATGGCATTGTGCCGCAAGTCGCACAGACAGCCGCCAAATGTCCTGTGCCGCGCGTCGGGCAAACATATGAATGATGAACTGGGATCAGCCGGGCGCCGCAAATCCCTTGCGCCGCCGCGCTCTTGGCCCTAATGGGCAGACATGACCCAGACCCAGCATGACCGCCTGTTAATCATAGATTTTGGCAGTCAGGTGACGCAGCTCATTGCGCGTCGCCTGCGCGAGCTTAACGTCTATTGTGAAATTCACCCCTACCAGAACGTCACCGACGCCTTTCTGGCAGAATTCGCGCCGAAGGCGGTGATCCTGTCTGGCGGGCCCGCGTCAGTATTTGATGACGGTGCCCCAATGCCGCCAAAGTCGGTCTTTGACCTTGGCGTTCCAATTCTGGGGATCTGCTACGGCCAGCAGGTGATGATGCATTGCCTTGGCGGCCATGTAGAGCGCGGCGATGGCACAGCCGAATTTGGCCGCGCCTATGTGCAGCCCACCGATGACCGGATCGACCTACTGGGCGGATGGTTCATCGAGGGTCGTGAACAGGTCTGGATGAGTCACGGCGACCATGTGTCGAAAATCGCCCCCGGTTTTGCCGTCTACGGCACCTCGCCCGGTGCGCCCTTTGCCATCACCGCAGACCTTGAGCGTCGTTTCTACGCTGTGCAGTTCCACCCCGAGGTGCACCACACCCCGAATGGCAGCACGCTCTATGCAAATTTCATCCGTGACGCAGGTTTTACCGGCGACTGGACCATGGACGCCTACAAGGACGAGGCGATCCGCAAGATCCGCGAACAGGTCGGCGACAAAAAGGTCATCTGCGGTCTGTCAGGCGGGGTCGACAGCTCGGTTGCCGCCGTTCTCATCCACGAGGCAATTGGCGACCAGCTGACCTGTGTCTTCGTCGATCACGGGCTTCTGCGCCTGAACGAAGCGGCCGAAGTTGTCACCATGTTCCGCGAGCATTATAATCTGCCGCTGATTCATGCCGACGAAGCCGAACTATTTCTGGGTGAACTTGACGGCGTAAGTGATCCGGAAACCAAGAGAAAGATCATTGGCCGTCTGTTCATTGACGTGTTCCAGAAATACGCGCACCAGATCGACGGTGCTGAGTTCCTGGCGCAGGGCACTCTCTACCCGGACGTGATTGAATCCGTCTCGTTCAGTGGCGGACCCAGCGTCACAATCAAAAGCCATCACAACGTTGGTGGCCTGCCCGAGAAGATGGGCCTCAAGCTGGTGGAGCCCTTGCGTGAGCTGTTCAAGGACGAGGTCCGCGCCCTTGGTCGCGAACTTGGCCTGCCCGACAGCTTTATCGGGCGTCATCCGTTCCCCGGACCCGGCCTCGCGATCCGCTGCCCCGGCGAGATCACCCGCGAAAAGCTGGAAATTCTACGCAAAGCAGACGCTGTCTATATCGACCAGATCCGCAAGCATGGCCTTTATGACGAAATCTGGCAGGCGTTTGTGGCGATTCTGCCGGTGCGCACCGTTGGCGTCATGGGCGACTACCGCACCTACGACTATGCCTGCGCCCTGCGCGCGGTGACGTCGGTGGATGGGATGACGGCTGATTTCTATCCCTTCACGCATGATTTTTTGGGCGAAACCGCCACGAGGATCATCAACGAGGTCAAGGGCATCAACCGTGTGACCTATGACGTAACCTCGAAACCGCCTGGCACGATTGAGTGGGAATAGGTTTTACAGCGTCGTACTCACCCCAATTCAGTGGGGCCGCGCAGCGGATGGCGTTCGGCGGAAAAATGAGGCCCTCATGACCAAAATTTACCTGACCGGCACGCTGACCTGCCCCGACGAGGATATCGCGGTTGTTCGCGCCGCCCTCCCAGACCACATTCGGCTGACGCGGGCTGAACCCGGCTGTCTATCCTTTGACATCATCGAAACCGTGCCGGGCACCTATAAGGTCGACGAAATATTCGCCAACCGGGCTGCGTTCGAGGCGCACCAGACGCGCACCCGCGCCAGTGACTGGTATCGCATCACCGGTCAGATGGCGCGCGACTTCGCGGTGACCGAAAAATGACTGCCGTCGCCCCTCCCGCAACATCCGATACGCTGCGTGCATGTCTATGGATGATTGGCGCCATCGTTTGCTTTTCATCCATGGCCGTGGGGGGGCGCGCCGTCAGCCTCGACCTCGATACGTTCGAGATCATGATGTACCGCAGCATGATCGGCCTTGTGCTGGTTGTTGTTGTATCCAGCGTCGCGGGCACGCGAAACCAGATCACGCGGCGCTCTCTGGGGCTGCATACCGTGCGCAACATCAGCCATTTCATCGGTCAGAACCTGTGGTTTTACGCCATCGCTGTGATTCCGCTGGCGCAGGTCTTTGCGCTTGAATTCACCTCGCCGCTCTGGGTCATTGCGCTGTCGCCGCTGGTGCTGGGCGAACGGCTGACCCGTGCCCGCGCGATTTCGGCACTGATCGGGTTTGTCGGCATTCTGATCGTCACCCGCCCCAGCCCAGAGACATTTCACATCGGCCTGGTCGCTGCGGCGCTGGCTGCCATCGGCTTTGCCGGCTCTGCGGTCTTTACCCGCAAGCTAACACGAACCGAGACGATCACCTGCATCCTATTTTATCTGACGTTAATGCAGGCGGTGTTCGGGCTGATCTGCGCGGGCTATGATGGTGATATCCAATGGCCGTCCTCTGCCAACTGGCCCTGGATCGTGCTCATCGCCTGCGCCGGGCTGGTCGCGCATTTCTGCCTCACCACTGCGTTGCGTCTAGCACCCGCCACGGTTGTGATGCCAATTGATTTTGCGCGACTTCCCGTGATCGCCATCATTGGCGTCCTGTTCTACGCCGAGGCAATCGACCCGTTTGTTTTCCTGGGAGCGATCGTAATCTTCGGCGCGAATTACTATAATATATGGACCGAAACCCGCCGCGTCACAAAAGTGTGACGTTACGGAGCTTGGAAATCGTGACGCTGGGTCAAAGATTGACCGTTTTGTGAACTCTCTCATACTCTCAACTCTGAGGAGACAAGTCTTTTAGGGATGGGGAAAAATATGAAAACGATTCTGGTCAGCGGCACCGCGCTTGCCCTTTGCGCTGGCACCGCCTTTGCGGGTGGTATCGAACGCACCACGCAATCAGCAATGGTCCTGTTCGAAACCGGCAATCATGCCGAAATTTCGTTCGGATTTGTCAAGCCGTCGGTCGATGGCAAAAGCCGCCCGCCCGTTTCCAGCAACATTGACAATGTCGCCGGCGATTACGTGCTGCCCAGCTTTGCGCTCAAAATGGATCTGAGCGACCGGCTCGCGGCAGCGCTGATCGTCGACCGCCCGTTTGGCGCAGATGTGAGCTATGGCATGGGCGATGCGATGCTCGGCGGCACGACAGCCGAGGCGTCGACCACTGCGATCACCGCGCTGATGAAGTACAGTTTTACGCCGAATTTCAGCGCCTTTGGCGGCGTCCGTCATATGACCGCTGAGGGCGCGATCCACCTGCAAGGCGCGGCCTATGGCCCAGTGTCAGGCTATGATGTCGAACTCGACAGACAGGGCGCTTTTGGCTACGTTGCAGGCGTCGCCTATGAAAAGCCCGAGATCGCGCTGCGTGTGGCCCTGACCTACAATTCGTCCATTGAATACGATTTCGACACCACGGAAACCGGTCCGCTGGTGGACCCCGACGGCCCCGGCCCGCTGCCGTCGCTGCCACTGCTGGCAGGCACATCCGAGACTACGACCAAATTACCCGAAAGCTGGAACCTCGAATTTCAGTCCGGCATAGCCAAAGACACGCTGCTTTTTGGCTCGATCCGCCATGTCAAACATTCCCAGTTCCGCGTCGATCCCGTGCAATTGGACCTGGTGACGGGCAGCGGCCTGATCGACCTTGAGGATACCACGACCTATCGCCTGGGTCTGGGGCGCAAGTTCAACGACAAATTCTCTGGCTCCGTGACAGTCGCGTACGAACCGGGCACAGGCGAATTGGTGTCGCCATTGGCCCCCACAGACGGGTTCACCAGCCTGTCGGTTGGCGGCGCATACAAGTTCAACGATGCCGTGACGCTGTCGGGTGGTGTCAGCTACACTTGGCTGGGCAATGCCAAGCCCGAAACCGGCACGCCAGATGTGGCCCGCGCTGATTTCAAGGACAACACCGTACTCGGCGTCGGCTTTAAGATCGCCTACAAGTTCTGATCGCTCTGCCTATGACGAATATTAAGCCGCCCGGCAGCAACTCCGGACGGCTTTTCTTTGCCCGACGCGCTCTGACTGCGCTTGGCGCAAGATCCGGGTCGCCTGCGGCCACCAATCCTGACACAAGGAACGCATGACTCAGCAAACCACCCTGTCCCCCCGCGCCTGGACCGAGATGACGCTTTTGGCGCTGATTTGGGGTGGGTCGTTTCTGGCCATCCGCACCGCGCTGGACGAGATCGGGCCGCTGACCTCGGTCCTGCACCGGACATTCTGGGCGATGATCCTGCTTTGGGCTGTGGTGGCTCTGCGCCGCCTGCCGTTGCCGCGCGATCCACGCATCTGGGGCAGCTTTCTGATGATGGGGCTGTTGAACAACGCAATCCCCTTTACGCTGATGGCCTGGGGGCAGTTGCATATCTCGACCGGGCTGACGTCAATTTTCAATGCAGCTACGGCGATCTTTGGGGTTCTCGTTGCCGCGCTGGTCTTTGCAGATGAGCGACTGACTCCGCGCCGTGCGCTGGGTGTGACCCTTGGATTTGCCGGTGTCGCCTGCGCCATCGGGCTGGACAGTCTGGCGCAATTCGACATCCGCAGCCTCGCGCAACTCGCCATTCTTGCTGGCGCCTTGTCTTATGCCTGTGCCGGGGCCTGGGCACGCCGCCACCTGCGCGGTCAACCGCCGCTGGTGGCTGCTGCCGGGATGCTCACTGGATCGACCCTACTGATCGCGCCGACGGCGCTATGGACCGAAGGCATACCAACGCTTGATCTGGCGCCGCGTACCATCGCCGCGATCGCCTACTATGCCGCAATTTCGACCGCGCTGGCGTATCTGTTGTATTATCGTGTGCTGGCGATGGCGGGCAGCGGCAACCTTATGCTGGTCACGCTCATGATCCCGCCCGTGGCCATCCTTCTGGGCACCTGGGTGCGGGGCGAGGCATTGCAGACGGGCGCCTATGCCGGCTTTGCGCTGCTGGCGCTGGGGTTGCTGGTGCTGGATGGTCGCATCCTGCGTCGCGCGGCCCCGGAACCCTCGCGCAGGGTTTGACGCCGCCCGCGCCTCTGGCTACCACTCGCGCCAGATCCCCGACCAAAAGGCGCGCCTCATGCTTTATCCCACTGCCGCAGACTGGCGCGACGCCCCGTCAAAACGTGTTGTGCTTTTTGCCATGTCGGGATTGGGCAAAACCCATGTGTCGAACATGCTGCGGACGCATGGCGACTGGTTCCACTATTCGATCGATTACCGCATCGGCACCCGCTACATGGGCGAATACATCGCCGACAATGCCAAACGCGAGGCGATGAAGATCCCGTTTCTGCGTGACCTGCTGATGAGCGATTCCATCTATATCGGATCAAACCTGACCTTTGACAATCTGGCCCCGGTGTCGGCCTATCTGGGCAAACCGGGTGATCCCGACCACGGCGGCATGCCGATGGCGGTTTATGCCCGCCGCCAGGACCAGTTCGCCCGAGCCGAGATGCAAGCCCTTCTCGACACGTCCTATTTCATCGACCGCGCGCAGGATCTGTACGGCTATCCGCATTTTGTCTGCGACACCGGCGGCTCGATCTGTGAATGGGTCGACGCTGACGATCCCGCCGATCCGATCCTTACCGCGCTGTCGCAAAACTGCCTGATGGTCTGGATTCGCGGAACTGAGGCGCATACCGCTGATCTGGTCCGCCGCTTTGACAGCGCACCAAAACCGATGGCCTACCAGCCCGCATTTCTCGCCCGTGTCTGGGAGCAATATTTAAACGAAAACAACTGCGAAGAGGCTGACGTTAACCCAGATACCTTTATCCGCTGGACCTTTGCCCAGGCGCTGGCCCATCGCCAGCCACGATACGAGGCGATCGCGCGCAACTGGGGAATCGTGGTCGAGGCATCCGACATCGCCGCCGTACAAAGCCCTGCGGATTTTAACGCGGTGATTGCCGATGCACTCGCGGCATAGCACTAACCGCAGCAATCGCCCAAAGCGCCCGTCGCCGCAAAATCTGGTTACTTGAACGAAAAGCCCAGCGTCTCAAGAAACCCCCGAAGCTTGTCACGGTTTTTCAGAACCTCGGCAGACGCAACGCGTTCGGCGGACTTAAGCGACCAGTTCATGACTGCCATGTTCTGCTGCTCCTGAAAGATCCGCATCGTGGCATTATAGGTCTCGATGTCCTGATCCTGCTTGTCTGCGTCAAAGGTTTCGTGATGGCGCACCGTGCGCTGCGGCAGCCTGGGTTTGACCGAGGCAGGATGGTCAGGATTTTCGCGCCCGACCGTAAGCCCGAACACCGAAAACGCCCCTTTGGGCAGGTTCAGTTCGGCCGACAATTCAATCGGATTGCTCCGCATCGAGCCGATGTAGCAGGTGCCATACCCCATTGATTCCAGCGCCACACAAGCATTCTGCGCAGCAAGCGTCACATCGACAACCGACGTCAGAAACAGCTCCATATAGTCTAGCCCATCAGCAGTGACACCTTCGGTTTCCGTCATCCGACGCAAGCGGGACAGGTCGCAGATCCAGACCATGAGCAATGGCGCGGCATAGATATGTTTTTGCCGATTGGCCAAATCCGCCAGGCGTGATTTGCGTGCCGGGTCAGTGACCGTCACCACATTCCAAAGCTGAAGCATGGACGAGGACGGCGCGGATTGCGCGGCTGCGATCGCAACCTTGATGTCATCTTCTGCGACCGGATCTGGCAGATAGGATCGAACAGTACTGTGCCCCAGGATCGTATCCAGAACCTGCCCGCAATACCCCGGCATCTCAGCATCAGATGCGCCGTAGCGACCAGCAAACAGTTGCGAAATCCGGTCCTCGTCATGCGTTGGCTTAACATGTTCGTTTTGAATTTTACCCATTTCGCCCTTTTTCCCCTACGAGCGCCGCTTGAGAAGCGCGCCCTAATTCACTGTCACAGTTCACTTTTAGCTTCAGTCAGCATGGCACGTGCGAACTCGTGTCGTTCGGAAACCGCATTCTGACATTAGATTATCGGTATCCCCTCTTGGTCGCAGGGCGCTAGCGCGGGTTCAATTTACAGAGTTGGCAACAAGCCACAAGCTCCAAGATTCATTTTTTGAAATGACGTTGCATTTTATCAGAGAGGCGGTAAGGTGTCCCTGAATGACGGGTGCGGGTCATGGACTGGCTCTTGTACGCCATGCGCGTCAGCCTGTCGGCAAATAGGAAATCCCCTGAGGAAGCCCATAAATGCGAAACGAATGCGTCGGCACCGCTGCCCTGCCCCACAGGCTTCTAAACGGGCGCGCGGCCGGGTCCATCTGTCGCGAGATCAGTCAACGCGTCTTGCCCCAACGCATCGAACTGTTGGGCTAGTGCCCGGCGCAGGTTTCAACGCTTCGAGAACGAGGATGCAGTGAAAATTTCAGCACTCTTGGGCAATTACCCCGGTACGCGGTTTTTCAGGGACACCCCTAACCCGGATCTTGATGTTGACTTTCTGCCGGGTCGCCCTGTGACGCATTTTCGTAAATTCGCGCGCGATCTTCATATTGATATCGCTGAATTTCCGATCATGACCTTTCTCATGGCGCATGAACGCGAGGCCCCGCTGGCGCTGCTTCCAGCGGTTGTTTTGGGCGGCTATCAGCATGCCCATTTGTTCTGCAAAGCGGGCGGCCCCATCCGACACCCGGCCGATCTGGCAGGCAAACGGATCGGAGTGCGTGCGTATCCGGTCACGACGGTGACATGGCTGCGCGACATCCTCGAACGCGAGCACGGGGTTAGCCGGAACGATATCACCTGGGTCACATTCGAAGAGCCGCATCTGGACAATTTCGACAACCCGGCGAATGTCAGCCCCGCCCCGGATGGCCTCACCGCCGAAGAGATGCTGAACAACGGCGCGCTGGACGCAGCGGTGCTACGCGCCGCCCCCGATGGGTACGATTTTGTGCCCGTGATCCCCAATCCGCACAGCGCAGGCAAAACATGGTGCCAGCGCGAAAGCGCCATCCAGATCAATCATGTCATGACGGTTCCGCGCACCTTTGCCGCTCGACACCCGTTGGTGGTGACCAACTTCATACAGGCGCTTGAAACCAGCATTAAGATGGCTGGGAACCCAACACCATTCGGGCGAAAGGCGGTGGAGCCAAGCCTGAGCCTTGCGATCGCTTGCGCACGGCGACAGGGCATAATCCGCAAGACAGCAAATGTCGACAATCTTTACAGTTGCAATGGCCTCGGATGATCGACTGACAAGAGAACGAACAGATCCATAATCAGAAACTTCATAAGGGAGAGAGACAATGAAGAATTTCATGAAAATCGTGATGGCGGGGGTCACTACGACACTGCTGGCAGGCTCAGCCGCCTACGCCGAGGATTGGCGCCCAGATCAGCCGGTGCGCATGATCGTTGCGTTTGCGCCGGGCGGCCCCGTCGATCTGGTGGGCCGCGAAATCGCGCAGCGTCTTGGTGAATTCCTTGGCCAGCCGGTCATCGTCGAAAATATGGGCGGCGCTGGTGGGATTATCGGCGCACAGCATGTCGCTTCGTCTGATCCCGACGGGCAGACCATATTTTTTGCCGCTGCCGGGAACGTGGTGATCCGCCCGCTGATGGACGGCAACACCGAAATCGCCAAGCAATTGCGCTCGGTTGGTCTGGTGTCGAAAAGCCCGCATGCGATGGTCGTCAACAACGACCTCGAGGTGCAAAACGTTGCTGAGCTGATCGCATACGCCAAGGAGCATCCCGGAGAGCTGAACTTTGGCTCGGCGGGGACAGGTGCTGCCGCTCACCTTGGGTTCGAGATGTTCAAACTCGCGACCGGTGTCGAGATCGAGCATATTCCTTACAAGGGCTCTGCCCCGGCCATCGTCGATCTTGCGGCGGGCGCGGTTGATATGTCGCTCAGCTCGATTCCATCGCTGACAGCCATGCTTGAAGCGGGCAAAATCCGGATGATTGCCCTCACCGACGAAGCCCCGAGCGATATCGGCGTGCCGCTGGTCTCTGACACCGTCGAAGGCTACGCGTATTCAACATGGTACGGCGTTATGGTTCCAACAGCGACCGATGACAGCGTCGTGGCCGCCCTGAACGAAGGTCTGGCCGTCGCGGTTTCGGATGAGGCCCTCAGAGAGCGCATGGCAGGAATGGGTGCCAAACTGGTCCACAGCACGCCCGAAGAGATGGAGGCGTTCTTTAACGTAGAAGTTGAGAAATGGGACAAAGTCATCGAAGCTGCCGGCCTCAGAAAATGAGGCACCAGGGCCGGGCTAACTAGCTCTGCGACCTCTGTGATGGCACAGTATTTGAGTGTGCCATCACATCTCAATCGACCGAATTACCGGAAATTTCGGCGAAACAGCACCGCCCGACCTCGGCAGGGCCACAAACTAGGTCGTCATACTCGGATGATGTCGCCTGTCGACTTGGCCAAGAGGGGTGACAATCCCACCCATCCCGCGCAAGGCATCTCATGGATGGCCTGCTACCGCGTCACCACCCAAAAGCAGATACAGATCGCCCGTTATCGCGGGGCGCGCCAGCTAATCCGATAGACCAGATCACAGTGGCAACGCCGTCGTCGACTTGATCTCTTCCATCGACAAGAGCGCGGTGACGTTGTGGACCCGCACCTCGGATATCAGCGCCTGATAAAATGCGTCATAGGCACGCGCGTTACGAACCCGCACCTTGAGGATATAGTCGATGTCCCCCGCCAGCCGGTGGGCTTCCTGTACCTCGGGGCGTTCCTGAAGCGCTCGCAGGAATGCCTGTTGCCAGTCGGCTTCATGTTCAGATGTGCGGATCAGCACAAAAAAGCACGCCTCAAATCCCAAAGCCTCGGCATCCAGAACCACGGTCTGCGGGCCAATCACGCCGGCCTCGCGCAATTTGCGGATCCGGTTCCACACGGGTGTCTTTGAGGACCCCACAGATTTCGCGATATCGTCCAGCGATTGACCCGCATCCTGTTGCAGGGCGATCAGAATTTTTCGATCCGTGTCGTCAATGCGAACCATATCCCACCTTTTGCGCCGCAACGAAACCAAACGTTCGCCTTTGGCGTCACGCTAGAACAAACATCCTTGTTTTAGCAAGGCACTAGCCAAAATACGGGAAGAAATTCTATATCTAAGCGGAGACGGCAGACAAAAGTTGGAGACTTGACCATGCAACATTTCCCGATCTTCGTCGCCCTTTCAGGTCGGCGCGTGGTTTTGTCCGGTGGTGGCGATGCGGCACTGGCCAAGTTGCGGCTACTGCTGAAGACCAACGCACATCTTACCGTCTTTGCGACAGATCCGGCGCCCGAGATTGCCGATTGGGCGACAGCCGGCCGTCTTGACCTGCAACGTCGCGCGATGCAATCCGGCGATGCAATTGGTGCCGTCCTCTTTTACGCCGCTGACGAGGATGCCGTTGCCGATGCCCGCACCAGCGCCATCGCCCGCGCCGAGGGGGCATTGATCAACATCGTTGATAATCTCGAAGACAGTCAATTCATCACCCCTGCCATCGTCGACCGTGATCCTGTGACCGTTGCCATCGGCACCGAGGGGGCCGCGCCGGTACTGGCCCGTGCGATCAAGGCCGATCTTGAGGCACGCCTGCCCGTTGGGCTCGGTACGCTGGCGCGGATTGGCAAGGCGTTTCGCAAGGTGGCGGACGCGCTGCCGATGGGCCGCAAACGGCGGGATTTTTGGGCAGACTATTACTTTCGCGACGGCCCCCGGGCGCTGGACCAGGGCGAGGATGCCGTTGCCGAGACGCTGGATCGGCTGCTTGACCGGCATCTGACGATTGAGGCCCGACCGGGCCATGTCGCCTTTGTCGGCGCCGGTCCCGGCGACCCGGAATTGCTGACGCTCAAGGCGCGGCGGGCGCTGGACGAAGCGGATGTGGTGATCCACGACCGGCTGATCAGCCCCGAAATCCTGGAACTGGCACGGCGCGAAGCGGTGCTGGTCGACGCCGGCAAAGAGGGCTTTGGCCCGTCGATGTCACAGGATGAGATCAACGCGCTGATCGTGCGACATGCCCGGACAGGCGCGCAGGTGGTGCGGCTGAAAGGTGGCGACGCCACGATCTTTGGCCGCCTCGATGAAGAGATCGACGCCTGCGCCGAAGCGGATGTAACATGGCATATCGTGCCGGGTATCACGGCGGCCTCGGCTGCGGTGGCCAGCATCGGACAGAGCCTGACGCGGCGCGACCGCAACGCTTCGGTCCGTTTCCTGACCGGGCACGACATGAAGGGGTTCGCAGATCACGACTGGAAAACCCTGGCGCGGTCCGGCGAAGTTGCCGCGATCTACATGGGCAAAAAGGCCGCGCGGTTCATTCAGGGTCGCCTGATCATGCACGGCGCAGATCCTGCAACACCTGTCACAGTGATCGAGAATGCCTCGCGCGCCGATCAGCGCGTGATCGCGTCAACCCTGGCCAGTCTGCCCGCAGATCTGACTGCGGCAGGGCTCTCTGGTCCGGCGCTTACCCTTTACGGCCTGGCGCCACGCGCCGCGATGGCCACCCTTTCCGAGATCAAACAGCAGGAGTTTGCCTGATGCCCCGTGATTTTACCCCCAAGGTTGTGACCGCCAACGCGTTGCTTGAGGGCGACGTGATCTATCTGGCCGAGAATGATCAGTGGACCCGGCATCTCGCCGAGGCCGAAGTCATCACCGATGAGGCTGTGGCGCAGATTCGGCTGCTGGATGCGCAGTCGCGCAGCGCCGAAGCTGTGGGCGTCTATCTGGCTGACGTCAGTGCCGACGCATCAGGCCCGCAGCCGACCCATTTCCGCGAGGAATTCCGCCGTACCGGCCCCTCGAACTATCACCACGGCAAACAGGCAGGTTGACGCGAAAAACCTATAGGTTTTCAGGCGCCCCCCCGGTGGGACACAGCGCCACGCCCCTGCCGGCGCCATGCAAAAAGGATCCGACGATGTACAGCTATACCGACTTTGACGCCGCCTTTGTAGCCGAGCGTAACGCACAGTTCCGCGCCCAGGTCGAGCGCCGCGTCAGCGGTGCCCTGACCGAGGATGAGTTCAAGCCACTGCGCCTGATGAACGGCCTCTATCTGCAATTGCATGCCTACATGCTGCGGGTCGCAATCCCCTATGGCACGCTGAACGGCGGCCAGATGCGGCAGTTGGCCTATATCGCTGAACGCTGGGACAAGGGGTACGGCCATTTCACCACCCGCCAGAATATCCAGTATAACTGGCCCGAGCTGCGCGACGTCCCCGACATGCTGGATGCATTGGCCGAGGTGCAGATGCATGCGATCCAGACCTCGGGCAACACCATCCGCAACGTGACGGCGGACCATTTCGCTGGTGCCGCAGCGGACGAAATTGCCGATCCGCGTCCGGTGGCCGAACTAATCCGGCAATGGTCCACCGACCACCCGGAATTCCAGTTCTTGCCGCGCAAGTTCAAGGTAGCCGTCACCGGCAGCCCCAATGATCGCGCTGTAACGCGTGCGCATGATGTCGGCCTGCGCATGGTCAAGCGCGACGGCGAAGCCGGGTTCGAGGTGCTTGTTGGTGGTGGTCTGGGCCGGACTCCGATGATCGGCAAGGTGGTGCGCGATTTCCTGCCCCGCGCCGATCTGCTACCCTATCTCGAAGCGGTGGTCAGCGTCTGGAACCTGCTGGGACGGCGGGACAACAAGTACAAGTCACGGATCAAGATCACTGTGCACGAGCATGGGATCGAAGCGATCCGCGATCTGGTCGAAGCCCGCTTTGCCGAGTTGCGCCCGGCGTTTTCCGGCACCGACCAGCAGATGCTGGCCGATATCGAGGCGCAATTCGCCGCGCCTGCCCTGAAAACTGCCGCTTTGGACAGCTACGATCTGGCGCGCGCCAAAGATCCGGTATTCCGCTCATGGGCCGATACCAACCTGTCACCGCACCGCGACGCCGATCATGCGATTGTGCAGATCAGCCTCAAGGCGCATGGCGCCACGCCGGGCGATGCGAGTGCCGAACAGATGCGGGTGATGGCGGATCTGGCCGAACGATACAGCCACAACGAACTGCGCATCAGCCACGAGCAGAACGTCGTGCTGCCGCATGTGCACAAATCCGACCTGCCGCAGATCCATGCAATCCTGCAACAGAACGGGTTGGGGACCGCCAACATCGGCCTGATCTCGGATATCATCGCCTGCCCCGGCATGGATTACTGCGCCCTGGCCACCGCCCGCAGCATCCCAATCGCGCAGGAAATCGCGACCCGGTTCGACGATCTGAAACTTGAACACGAGATCGGTGATCTGAAAATCAAGATCTCGGGGTGCATCAACGCTTGCGGCCATCACCACGTCGGTCACATCGGCATTCTTGGCCTCGACCGCGCCGGGGTTGAAAACTACCAGATCACGCTGGGCGGCGACCACACCGAGACTGCCAAGGTTGGACAACGCGCCGGCCCCGGATTTTCCGCCGATGAAATCGTGCCCGCAATCGAACGTTTGGTGGCGGGGTATCTCGACATCCGCCTGAACGCGGACGAGACCTTTATCGAAACCTTCCGCCGCACTGGCATGGCACCGTTCAAGGCGGCGCTTTATCCCGACAAAGAGGTGGTCCGAGATGCGGCATGATCGTACGCCAGAACTATTGACCAAGAGCACCCTGGTAACAGACGAGGCAGAAACCGAAGCATTGCGCGCCCGCGTCGCCGCGCTGAACAGCCGCTATCGTCACCACGGGGCGACGGATGTGCTGCGCGGCGCGCTCACCGATCCCGAGGCCGGGCGCATCGCCATGGTGTCGAGTTTTGGCGCCGAATCCGTGGCGTTGTTGCATCTGGTCGCGATGGTCGACAATCGTACCCCGGTGCTGTTCATCGACACCCGGCTTCTGTTCGCCGAAACGCTGGTCTACCAAGCCGAGGTTGCCGAACGACTCGGTCTGCGCGATGTTCGCATCCTCAGGACGGACGACGAAACGCTGAAGGCACGCGATCCCTATGGTGCGCTGCGGTTTTCGGACACGGACGCCTGCTGCGCCCTGCGCAAGACCGTGCCGCTTGAGGCTGCGTTGCAGGGGTTTGACGGCTGGATCACCGGGCGCAAACGGTTCCAGTCGGGCAGCCGCGCCGCGCTTGAATTCTTTGAACTGGATGAGCCGACCGGACGGATCAAGGTGAACCCGCTGGCCCATTGGGCCCCCGAGGATGTCCGCGCCTATATGGACGAAAACCGCCTGCCCCGGCATCCGCTGGTGGCACAGGGATACCCGTCGATCGGCTGCGCGCCTTGCACGTCCAAGGTGGCCGAGGGTGAAGACCCCCGCGCCGGTCGCTGGCGCGGCGCTGACAAGGAAGAATGCGGTATTCACATCGTGGATGGCCGCGCCGTAAGACAAGGAGAGAGCGCATGAGCGTGATCGTGACTGACAGCGGTTTTTCCGCCGATGACTGGCAGGCTGGCTTTGCGGTTTTTGAAGCCGCTGAAACCGCTACGGATCAGGCGCTGGACCTGGCGTCCGACACCGCGCCTGAGGATCTGGACCGCGCCCAGGGCGCACCGATGATCCGCATCGCCTTTCCCAGCTTCTCTGACGGGCGCGGCTTCACGCTGGCGCGTCTGCTGCGGCTGCGCGGCTACAAGGGGCGGTTGCGAGCGCAGGGCCATGTCATTTCCGATCAATACGCGATGGCGCGCCGCGCCGGTTTCGATGAGGTCGAGATTGACGATGCGCAGGCCGAACGTCAGCCCGCGGCTGAATGGCGCTTTCGTGCGGATTGGCAGGCGCATGATTATCAGGCACGCCTGCGCGGATAATTCGTTTGCATACGAATAAATAAATGTTACGCTTTCCACACGTAACAACACACCTTAAGACAGGAGTCGGACCCATGTCCGGCAATTGAAACAGATGACCGAGCAACGCCCAGTGACCGACGCCAAAGCTGTCAAAGTACCCACCCTGCCCGACGCCCAGAAAGTCACAGCCGTGAAACACTGGACCGATCGGCTGTTTTCGTTCCGCGTGACCCGCCCCGCGTCAATGCGGTTCCGGTCAGGCGAATTTGTGATGATCGGACTTATGGGCGAACCGGACCCAAAGACCGGCAAGCAAAAGCCGCTGTTGCGGGCCTATTCCATCGCCTCACCTTCGTGGGACGAGGAATTGGAGTTTTATTCGATCAAGGTGCAGGATGGTCCGCTAACCTCGCGCCTGCAACACATCCAGGTCGGGGACGACATCATCCTGCGTCCGAAACCCGTCGGTACGTTGGTGCATGACGCGCTTCTGCCCGGCAAACGGCTGTGGTTCTTTGCCACCGGGACGGGATTTGCGCCTTTTGCTTCCCTGCTGCGCGATCCGCAAACCTATGAAGATTATGACGAGGTCATCATCACTCATACGTGTCGCGAACTGGGCGAACTGGCGTATGGGGCCGCGCTGATCGACGATATCCGCAAAGATGAGATACTGAACGAACTGATCGGCGCCGAGAACCTGGCCAAGCTGCGTTACTATCCCACCACGACCCGCGAACAGAGTGCCAAGATGGGCCGCATCACCGACCTGATGCGCGACGGCACGGTGTTTGGCGATCTGGATGTAGCGCCATTGTCGCCCGAAGCTGACCGCGCGATGGTCTGTGGCAACCTGGCGTTCAACATAGAAATCAAAGAACTGCTCGAAGGGTATGGCCTCGAGGAAGGTGCAAATTCCGCGCCGCGTCACTATGTGGTGGAAAAGGCGTTTCTGGACTGAATGCCGCCTTTATCGCATGGATGTCAGTCTGTGTTTTGGGCCTTCCCGGTGACGGGCAGGCCCTTTTTCTTGGTGGCGCTGCCCGTTTCAGACGACAGGCACGGTCACGCGCAATGAATAACCGTGCCACACCCCAAATGCGGTTATTCGCTGAACCCCAGCCGCTCGCGCAGCTGATCCAGCAGACCTGACAAGAGTTGCGGATTGTTGCGCGCAGCCTCAAGCGCCGTGGTGGTGGTCAGTCGCAAACCGGCGTTCATCCCCGAGGCGTTGATTGCCTCAATCACCTTGTCATGATCATAGCCATCTACAGTCAGCAACTCGCCTAGCTGCTCGACGGTAAGGTCGGCCCCTTCGGCGGCCTGAGCCGCCATTCCCTCGGTCGCGGTGCCGTCCAGCAGATCCTCGGTGGCGGACGGTGCGCTCTCGCTCGCTGCGGCGTCAGGTGCGACATCCGTTGCAGTGTCTGCGGCCTCGGCGGTTGCGTCCGCGGTTTGCGAAGCGGCGTCACTCGCCATCTCGGGCGCTGCGTCTGCGGCTTCATCCGCCGCATCAGCAACGGTTTCAGACATTTCAGTCGCTGCGACTGCCGCGTCGTCTGCGGTGTCAGTCGCAGCAGTTTCAGCTGAGCGCAGCATATCGCCTGCCGCCGACGCCGCATCACTCGCGGCATCTGCCATCGCCCCTGCCGTTTCACCGACTGCGTCCAATGCCGCATCAGTCCCGGCGGCAACGTCGTCCGCAGCATCCGCAGCCGATTCGCCAGCCGCCTCTGCCGTTTCTTCAGCCGAGGTCATCGCGTCGTCTGCCATGTCCTGCGCATCCGTCACCATGGAATCGGCCTCAGCCTCACCCGCTTCGACAGTCGCCGCGACAGAATCACCGACCTCTTCCATGGCCTGTTCCGTTTCGGTCACGGCCTCGTCCAACTCTGGGACCGCTTCGGATTCAGGGGCGATATTGGTATTTACGGCCTCAGGCATCGTCACATTTGTCTCAACAACAGTCGTGGTCTGGCCAGACCAGAGCACATAGCCCCCAGCCACAGCTCCGACGACCACAAGTCCGATAATCACGTTCTTCATTTCACGCTCCTTTCATGAGGTTGAAAAGCAGCGCGACCTGTCTGCTCGCGCCAAAGGGGTATTTCAGTCTGGCATGTGCCCCCCGACCCACGAAATCACAAGGCTTTTGCACTAGAATTCGGCGCAAAACAGCCTATTTGTCGCTTGAAACGTTCGCGCACGAAGTTTACCCTGCGCCCCTGACGTGGAAGCATATAAGGAACATTACCATAGCCCGCAGACCCCATAACGCGCCTCCAACGCGCGAAACCGGCCCTCGCATCAACGACCGCATCCGTTCGCCGGAAATCCGCCTGATTGGCGCGGATGGCGAAAACGTCGGCGTCGTAACGCCAGCGCGTGCGATGGTCATGGCCGAAGAAGCCGGGCTCGACCTGGTCGAGATCTCGCCGAATGCCGCTCCGCCGGTCTGCAAGATCATGGATTTTGGCAAGTATAAATACGAGACGCAAAAACGCGAAGCCGAAGCGCGCAAGAAACAGAAGATCATCGAGGTCAAGGAAATCAAATTCCGGCCGAACACGGACGTGCATGACTACGAAGTGAAGATGCGTTCGGTTTTCAAGTTTCTCGAGAATGGCGACAAGTGCAAGATCACCCTGCGGTTCCGTGGCCGTGAGATGGCGCACCAGAACCTTGGGCGCGAGTTGCTCGAACGCGTGGCTGAAGATGTCAAAGAGATCGGCAAGATCGAGAATATGCCAAAGATGGAAGGCCGCCAGATGATCATGATGATCGGACCGGTTGCCAAGTAACCAGATCGGCACAGGCCCGCACCTGATCCGGGCAACGATCCAAGGGGTGCGCAGCGGCGCGCCCCTTTTTTTGTTCCGGGTGACCGATCTGCGGCACCACGCGGTGTACCGGATCGCCGCTGCTACTGTCCGGCGTTGCGCGGTCTCGGACGGCTCGGGATCTCCTTGAGCAGCCCGCCCACCCCCATCCCCATAAGATCGGCAGAACTGACCGGCACACCGCAGATCAGCCGCTCCATCACCCAGTCGGCACCGTTCAGCGCCGGTGAACGTGCGCACCCCGGCAACCCAATCAGCGGTCGCCCCCCAAGCGTGCCAATAAACAGCAGATTTCCAGGATCAACCGGCATGCCATAATGTGTCACCGTACCGCCAGCCGCGCGCACGGCCTCGGGCGCGACATCGCGACTGTCCGAAGTGGCCGAACCGGTCAGGATCATCACCAGATCGGCCGTCACCCCGCGCAGCGCCACAGTCAGTGCGTCAATCTGATGCCGGACCACCATCTTGTCACCCAGCGCAACGCCCATGCGCTCCATCCGGGTTTGAATGGCGCGCTGGCCCTTGTCGCAGTCATCGTCGCCGACCGCTGTGTGGATCAGCTGCGCCGTGGCAATCGACGTGGGCCGCATTTGCAGTCCGCCCGCAGCGACGGCGCAGGCCTGCACCAGATCGCTCTCGGGAACGGCATATGAGATGATCTTGACCGTCGCCACCATGGCGCCCTGTGCCATGCGCTGCCATTTGGGCACCGTCGCCACGGTGATCATCGGATGTACCGCATTGACCGCATTTATCCGCGCAGCATCCACTTCGGCGACACCCGTAACTTGCGAAAACAGATTGACCCGTCCCGTCGCCGCGGGTCCGATCCTAAGGCCGACCAAATCCGGGTCAGGCACCAATGCCTGCGCAAGGCGTGCCGCTGCCGCGTCTTCGGCCACATCTTCTGGTGCCAGACGCGCAACGACCACCTCTGCGATGCCACCCTGCGCCAGTCGCGCCAGTTCGGCAGCCCCCAGCGCAGTGCCTTTGCGCAACCGCCCATCAGAGAGCGCCACGGAATGCGCCAGCACCGCACCTTCGGCCCGATCGAGGGGGACGGAGCCGAATTTCACGCCCCGCGCCTTAGCACGCGGGTCATCTCAGCCAGAATCGACACGGCGATCTCCGATGGTCCCGCCGCCCCGATATCCAGACCGATAGGCCCGTGGATCCGCCCGATCTGATCGGGGGTAAACCCTGCCGCCGTCAGCCGTTCAACCCGTTTGGCATGCGTCCGGGTCGATCCCAGAGCACCAATGTAAAAACAGCCCGATGCCAGCGCCCGCTCCAACGCCGGGTCGTCCAGCTTGGGGTCATGCGTCAGCAGCACCAGCGCGGTCCGCGAATCCAGGCCCTCTGCCACCAACGCCTCGTCCGGCCAATCATGCAGCATCCGCTCACCCGGGAAACGTGCCTCGGATCCGAACGTTTCGCGTGGGTCGATGATCACCGGATCATACCCCGCAATCCGCGCCATCGGCACCAGCGCCTGGGCGATATGCACCGCCCCGACCACAATCAGCCGCAGCGGCGGGTTGTGAATCGCAACAAAGGGGCCACCCTCGTCGTCAAAGCCGGAACGATCCATGCGGAACCGATCGATATGATCATCGCGGTCGATCCGCCGCTCGCTCTTGTCCAGATCGACCACATACGCCACTGGCTGTCGCGCCGCCCGCGCAGTCACAAGATCGGCCAGCAGTGCCTCGGGCAGCACCGCGCCCACCGGCTCGACCATGACCCGTATTGTGCCGCCACAGGCCAGACCGACCGCAAAGGCATCGTCATCGCTCACCCCGAACTCCAGCGCCCGCGCCTCGCCCGCCTCCAGCGCCTCCAACGCCTCAACGATCACCGCCCCTTCGACGCAACCGCCCGACACCGATCCAGCGATCTCGCCCTGACCCGAAATGGCAAGCTGCGCCCCGACCCGGCGCGGTGCCGACCCCCAAGTCTGCGTGACCGTCGCCAGAACCGCCCCCGTTCCGGCCTTATGCCAGGCCAGGGCGGTTTCCGGGATCCCGTCAAATCTATCCATGCCCAATCCTCCGTTTTGCGTCACTCTATCACGGCGCGGGGCAGAGTCGCCCCCTGCCAAAGTCCACTTTGAGTCGCGCTGCTTCATCAACTAGCACAGTGTCAATCCGTCGGGCTCGCGTTGCCACACTATCCAGAAACCTGCGCGCGCCGCCGGATCACACCCCGGCAGTCACATCCACCCCGTAGAGCCAGTCAAACTGCCGCATCATGTGGCCCGGCGCGACCCTGCCCGCAACCCGCAGCCCCAGATGTGCGCCGTGCCGCAGGAGCGGATTGCGCAGATGGTATTTCCAGGTATTGCCTGCAGCAGCCGCGACAACTCGTGCGACGCGCGGGCGCCGTGCGGCCTGATAAGCGGCAAGTCCGGCCGGCCCCCAATTCTGCGCCAGACAATCTGCCAGCACCCAGGCATCTTCAAGCGCCATGTTGGCACCCTGCGCCAGAAACGGCAGCATTGGATGCGCCGCATCGCCCAGCAAAGCAACGCCATCGCCCCACCAGACCTGCGCCGGCGGATGCCGGACCAATCCCCAAAGCCGAGGCGCCTCAACCATCTGCAACAGCGCGGGCACCTCACCGCCAAACCCGGCAAAGGCGCGGCGCAGCGCATCCGCATCGTCCACATGGTTCCAGCCTTCGGCGGCCCAATCGCTGCGCTCTTCGACTGCGACCAGATTGACCAACGTCCCGCCCCGCAGCGGATAGCTCACCAAATGGCGTCCCGGCCCCATGTAAACCCGCGCTTCTGCTCCATGTGCCAAGGTGTTGGGCACCAGCGCCCGCCATGCTACCTGACCGGAGAACGCGGGCGTCGGCTCTGAATTTAGAACTGGCCGCAGAACGGAACCAAAGCCATCCGCGCCGACAACCAGATCACCGCCCGCCAGATCCCCGGACTCCATCCGCAGTAATGGAACGGGCCCCGGCACCACTTCCCGCACGCGCTGCCCCAGAAGGATCTCGATCCCTGCAGCGCGCGCCGCTGCAACCAGTAGGTCCAACAAATCCGCCCGGTGAACCAGATGATAACCCTGCGCCGCGCGCGCCAGGTCAAGCCGCAATACCCGTGCCCCCTGCGCATAATCCCGCAATTCCACCGCCTGCGCCCTGACCGAAACAGCCTCCAGCGCGCCTTCCAGCCCCAGTGCCCGCAGCACGCAAAGCCCGTTGGGCGAGATCTGTAATCCGGCGCCGACTTCGCGCAACGCATCAGCCTGTTCCAGCACCCGCACATCATACCCGCGCCGACGCAGGCACAGTGCTGCCGCCAGCCCGCCGATTCCGCCGCCGATCACCGTGACGTTACGCGCCATCCTGTTGCCTTTTGCTCATCACGGCCCTCCCCAAATGAAAAAGCCGGGGCATCTGCCCCGGCGCTTTCCAACTTGTCCACCCAAAGGCCCGGCGACGCATCATCTCCGCGCCACCACCATTTCAATCGTCGCGGTGCACTTTTTCGCGGCGCTCGTGACGTTCCTGTGCCTCAAGGCTCATCGTCGCAATCGGCCGCGCATCCAGACGCTTGAGCGAAATTGGCTCTCCAGTCACTTCGCAATAGCCGAACTCGCCCTCGTCAATGCGGCGTAGCGCGGCGTCAATCTTGCTCACCAGCTTGCGCTGGCGATCGCGGGTCCGCAACTCCAGCGCCCGGTCAGTTTCTTCCGAGGCACGGTCCGTCACGTCGGGAATATTGCGTGTTCCGTCCTGCAACCCTTCGAGCGTGTCCCGCGTGTCCGCCATCAGGTCATTCTTCCACGCCAGCAGCTTGAGACGGAAATATTCCGACTGGCGTTCGTTCATGAATGGTTCATCTTCGGCCGGTCGGTAATCATCCGGCAAGAACGATTCGGCTTTCATCTTTTTCCCCTCGTTCAGGCCAACATCTGCCATGGTAATTTCCTCAGATATCTGGCACCCCTGCGCGCAGCATTTAACCCACGACCTCGGGATTGTCACGACAAAATACCAGCCGCGACAGCGCGTTTGTGGCCCCGGACCAACCGGACAGTAAGGACCGCAACAGATGAAATTCCAAGGCACGCCCGATTATGTGGCAACAGGTGATCTGACCATGGCGGTGAACGCTGCAGTCACACTGGAGCGCCCGCTTCTGGTCAAGGGTGAGCCGGGTACAGGCAAGACCGAACTGGCCCGTCAGGTTGCCAGCGCCCTGGGTCTGCGGATGATCGAATGGAACGTGAAATCTACCACGCGCGCGCAACAGGGCCTGTATGAATATGACGCCGTCAGCCGCCTGCGCGACAGCCAGCTGGGTGAAGAGCGTGTGCATGACGTGTCCAACTATATCCGTAAGGGCAAGCTTTGGCAGGCATTCGAGGCTGATGAAAAGGTCGTGCTGCTGATTGATGAGGTCGACAAGGCCGATATCGAATTTCCCAACGATCTGCTTCAGGAACTCGACCGGATGGAGTTCCACGTCTACGAGACCGGAGAGACAGTCACCGCGCGCCATCGCCCGATCATCATCATCACTTCGAATAATGAAAAGGAACTGCCCGACGCCTTTCTGCGGCGCTGTTTCTTTCACTATATCCGCTTCCCCGAACCCGAGGTGCTGCGCAAGATCGTCGCCGTCCACCACCCCGGTATCAAAGAGGCATTACTGACCACAGCCCTGACCCAATTCTACGAGCTGCGCGAGACGCCGGGGCTCAAGAAAAAGCCGTCGACCTCTGAGGTGCTGGATTGGCTCAAACTTCTGCTGGCCGAGGATCTGGCGCCCGACGATCTGAAACGCGACGGCGCCAATGCGTTGCCAAAACTGCACGGCGCGCTGCTCAAGAACGAACAGGATGTTCACCTGTTTGAACGTCTGGCCTTTATGGCCCGGCGCGGCCGGTAGGGTCGCCCCCATGTTCGATGTCCTCACCGGGAATATCCTCCCGGTTTTTTCGGTTCTGGCGCTGGGATTTCTCCTGGGTCGGATCGGCATGGTCAGTGGCATCGAAGCCCGCGCGATCAACCGGGTCTCGTTCATTGTGTTTCAACCGCCGCTGATCTTTCTGCTGATCGCGCGAATTGACGTGGCCAGTTTTCCGGTCCGACCGCTCGCCTTGTATGCCTGTGCCGAAATCGTGGCGTTTGTGCTGACCTATCAGATCGCGCGCCGCATCTTTGGACGTGAGGTGGCCGAGGCCTGGCTGCTGGCCATGGCGGTCGTCTTTGTCAATTCGCTGCTCTATATCTGGCCGATCTCCGTGCTCATCTATGGCCTCGACGGCGTGACCTCGATCGGAGCCATTGTCGCCTGGGACTCCACGGTGGCATTCGCGTTTTTCATCATCTCGATCGAGCTCCTCAGTGGTGATCGTGGCGCGGGGGCCGCAGTTGCATCGATGTCACGCAACCCGGTGTTGCTGGCGATCCTGCTCGCAGTTCTCACAAATCTTATCGCGCTGCCCCTGCCCGCGCCTTTGGTCACGGCGCTGGATTTTGCCGGAGCCGCCGCGCCGCCACTGACATTGTTTGCTGTCGGTGTGATTCTGTCGGCCAGCCCGCTTGTCCCCACACCGGTCGTCATCACTATCGCGGGGCTAAAACTGGTGCTGTTTCCGCTGATGGTCTGGGCATTGATTTCCCAATTTTCGCCCGGCGATCCGGCGGCACCGCAGTTTATCCTGAACGCGGCGGGCCCTTCGGGCATGATGGCGTTTTCGCTGGCGCTGCTGCACGGAGTGCGCAGCGACGCCATCACCCCGGTCATAATATGGACCTGCCTGCTATCGCTGATCCCGCTCGCATTGCTGGCCTGAGGCCGAATGCCCGCCAGTCACGTGACCGTAAATCCATCCCCCTATCCCGACCGGCCGCATTGTCTGCGATCTGGCGCCAATGCATTCGCATCATCACGGACCGTCGCCACAAAATGGCTGTATTTAGAGCGGGATCAATATCGAAAAAGTGGTCCGTTTCTAAGGTGATTGTTGCTGAACTGCACAGCTTAACAAATTGATACCTAACAATTCATGGTAATTTTGAGCCCTGCACAGACAAAATTTCAGGCTTGTTCGCTCGGCCATAGTCAGAAACCCTGATTTGGCCCTATAGTCATCGTATCGAGGACAAAAAAACAACGGATGGTTCAATCATTCAAAACGAGCAGGCAGGCTGACCACATGTCCCACAGAACGGCTCTGACGGTGCGCCTTGCGCGCCGGTTGACTGATGATGCGCTCAGCAATGAACGTGACGCGCCGCGCGCCTTGCGGGTTTGGCTGGCATCTGCTTCGCGTCCCAGCCAACGGGCCGATCACATCTGTAGCGACCTTACCCGCCTGTTACGGATCGTCCAGGTCACCGCCCCGGCAGGCCCTGCGGGACCGGCTGCCGTCCCCCTGACCTAAGCGATCCGAGGTTCTGATGCGTCAATTCATCCTCCCCCTGTATCTACTGCTGGGCGCCTGTATGCCTGTCACCTCGCAGGACACCGCCACCCGGTCCGACATGGGCACAGTCACCGAATCCGCCCTTCCACCGATAAAGGTGTTCTCTGCGCCGCGCCCGGTGCCGCCGCATGTGTCCAACCGTGACCTGTCGCGCGATTTCCTTGATCTGGCGTTTCAGCTGGAATCCGGGCGTGCCCTGCCGGTGCTGACCCGCTTTGACGGGCCGATTTCGGTGCGCGTGACCGGCGCACCACCGCCTAACCTGGTACCCGATCTGAACCGGCTGCTGTACCGACTGCGCAGCGAGGCCGGGATGGACATCAACCAGACTGCTGCCGCCGCCGCCAATGTCACAATCGAGGCCGTGCCGCGCAGTGCCATCCGCAAGACGTTGCCACAGGCCGCGTGCTTTGTCGCGCCAAACGTCAGTTCTTTGGGCGAATACCGCAGCGCCCGCCGCTCAGCGCGCGTCAACTGGAGCCGGATGACCGCCCGCACCCGCGTCGCCATCTTCCTGCCCAACGATGCCAGTCCGCAAGAGGTGCGCGACTGCCTGCACGAGGAACTGGCGCAGGCGCTTGGGCCGCTCAACGACCTGTATCGCCTGCCCGATTCCGTGTTCAACGATGACAATGTCCACACCGTCCTGACCGGGTTTGATATGCTGGTGCTGCGGATTTACTACGATCCGGCCCTGCGCAACGGCATGCGCCGCAGTGAAGCCGCCCGACGTCTGCCCGCGGTACTGGCGCGGCTCAACCCGGCAGGCGAGGGACTGCCGCCGCGTCGGCTTGGATCGACTCCGCGTGCATGGATCAACGCGGTGCAAGAGGCCCTCGGCCCGGGAGCAAGCCCGTCGCAGCGCCAGGCCGCAGCGCGTGAGGCGGTCAAGATTGCAGGTGTCATGGGCTGGAGCGACCACCGGCGCGGCTTTGCCCATTATGCCATGGGCCGAATTCTACAAGCCAGCGACCCAAAGGCTGCCCACGCACAGTTCACCCTTGCCGACCGCTATTTTGGCGCAACACCGGGAACTGGACTACACCGCGCCTACACCGCGTCGCAATTGGCCGCCTATGCAATCAGCCAGAACCGGCCGGATGAAGCGCTGGCCCTGTTGGGTGGTGCCATCGACATCGCCGCGCGGCACGAAAACGCCGCACTTCTCGCTACGCTGATGCTGCTACGCGCCGAAGCGCTGGATCTGGCGGGACGGGTGTCCGAGGGGCGTGAAGTGCGCATGGACTCTCTGGGCTGGGCGCGCTACGGGTTCGGCCCGGATTGGGCCGTACGCGCAAAGCTGCGCGAGATCGGTTCGCTCAATCCGCTCAAGGGGAACGTGGGGCGCATATGATCGTGATTGCAGGGGCACTTTTGGGGGCACTGACGGGGGGACTGACCGCCCGCCGCCGCAATGGAAGTGCCGCCGATATCGCACAATACGCGGCGGGTTTTGGCATCTGCTTTGCATTGGTCGGTCTGATCCTGACCATCGCCATTGAAAAGCTGCTCGTCTGAGCGGCAGATACCCGGGCGACCAGCCACCTGCATCGCGCCCTCGATCCCGCACACGGCAACATGCGAAGGTGCGTTAACGTGTCAGTGCCCGCATCCCGCGATCCAGCCCCTGCAGTGTCATCGGCACCATCTGATCCTCGAACACGTCGCGGATCATTCCGATCGACTGGGTGTATTGCCAATGAGTTTCAGGCACCGGATTGATCCAGAGGTTCGCCGGCCATTGCTGCCGCGCCCGTGCCAGCCAGACCTGACCCGCCTCGGCGTTCCAATGCTCACTCGCGCCGCCGGGGGCGGCGACCTCGTAAGGCGACATCGAGGCATCACCCACAAAAATACATTTGTAATCAGCACCATAGGTGCGAAGCACCTCGGCGGTTGTGGTCTGCGCGTCCCAGCGGCGGCGATTGTCGCGCCACACCCCCTCGTACAAGCAATTATGGAAGTAGAAATATTCCATATGCTTGAATTCGGCGCGGGCGGCGCTGAACAACTCTTCGACAACTTTGATATGCGGATCCATCGATCCGCCCACGTCAAGGAACAGCAGCACCTTGACAGCGTTGCGCCGCTCGGGCCGGGTCTGCACATCCAGATATCCATGCTCGGCGGTGGCGCGAATTGTGCCGTCCAGATCCAGTTCGTCCACTGCACCGACGCGGGCCCATTTGCGCAGGCGTTTGAGCGCGACCTTGATGTTGCGTGTGCCCAGTTCGACCGAATCGTCAAGATTACGAAACTCGCGCTTGTCCCAGACCTTGACCGCGCGCTGGTGGCGCGATCCGTCTTGCCCGATCCGCACCCCTTCGGGATTATACCCATAGGCCCCAAATGGCGACGTGCCCGCGGTGCCCACCCATTTGTTGCCGCCCTGATGGCGCCCTTGCTGTTCCATCAGCCGCTCGCGCAGCGTCTCCATCAGCTTGTCAAACCCGCCAAGCGCTTCGATCTCGGCCTTTTCTGCGGGTGTCAGGTGCTTTTCGGCCATATTGGTCAGCCAGTCAGCGGGCACATCCACCGCCTGCATCACCTGCTCAGGACTGATTGCATCCAACCCAGAAAAGCTGGCGGAAAAGGCACGGTCAAAGCGGTCGATGTGGCGTTCATCCTTCACCATCGCCGTTCGGGCAAGATAATAAAACGCCTCGGGGTCATAGGTGGCAAGCCCCGCTTTCATCGCCGACAGAAAAGTCAGGTATTCACGCAGGGACACTGGCACGGATGCGTTGCGCAAGTTTTCAAAGAAGGGAACAAACATAGACGATTTCCTAGCGTGAATCGTGGCGGAAATGAATGGGAATATGCGTTTGGGAACCTGGCTGACAGCCCGTCTCACAGTCCAGGATCCGCCCATTGCGTCAGCCGCTGCTCAAACAGGGCACGCACCGCAGCGAAAATCTCACTCCCCGTTCTTGCAGGACTCGCTCTCGCTCCAGCAACGCGACCGCTCCCAGAGCACTCCAGGCAATGGCGCTCAGACCTATCCGCCGACACCACCCCTCGGAGCGGGCTCGCGCGTGCCACACACTCCGGAAACCAGCGTGCGCGGCACGCGCACTCCGCAGGATCAGGTTGCGAAATCGTAGATCGCGCCGAACTTGGTCTCCAAGTAATCGAGCAGTGGCTTCTCCGAAGGCTCTGCACCGCAGGCCCGCGCAATGACCTCGCGCGGCTCGTACAATCCACCATATTGTTGCACGTGTTCGCGCAGCCATGCTGTGGCAGCTGTCAGATTACCCTGCGCCAGTTGGTCATCCAGATCCGGCACCGCCGCGCGCAACGCTTGATTCAGACATCCGGCATAAACATTTCCCAATGAATAGGTCGGGAAATAGCCAAACAACCCCGCCGACCAATGCACATCCTGAAGCACCCCGTTCGAGGGGCGGTCGACATCGAAGCCGAAATCCGCCTTAAAGCGATCATTCCACGCGACTTCCAGATCCTCAACCTCGAGCGCGCCTGCGATCAGCGCGCGTTCCAGATCGAACCGCAGCAGCACATGCAAATTGTATTGCACCTCATCGGATTCGGTCCGAATAAAACCGTTCTGCACCCGGTTGACGGCGGCGTGGAATGCATCAGCATCCGCCAGCCCCATATCACCAAAGTTATCCGTCATCCGGGCGAACAGCCATCCGGTAAAGGCGCGGCTGCGGCCCAGTTGGTTCTCGTAAATCCGGCTCTGGCTTTCATGTACGCCCATCGACACGCCCTGCCCCAGCGGCGTGAGCCGATACTCTTGCGCAATCGCCTGTTCGTAGCAGGCGTGGCCGACCTCGTGGATCGTGGAGTAGAGACAGTTGAACGGATCGCTCGCACTGGTGCGCGTGGTGATACGCACGTCGTTGCCGGAACCGGAGCTGAACGGATGCACCGCCTTATCCACCCGCCCGCGGCTCAGATCATAGCCAAAGGTTTGCGCAATCTGGCGCGTCAGCTTCATCTGCGCCGCCTCGTCAAACTCACCCGACAGCCCCTTGGGCTGCGGCCTCTCCAGGATCTCTGCGCGCAGGGCAACAAGACGCGGGCGAAGCGCACCAAACATCGTCGACAGGCCCGCCGCAGTCGCTCCGGGTTCGTAATCGTCAAGCAGCGCGTCATAGACATCGGCCCCGTCTGACAGCGCGGCCCCCTCTTCGCGGCGCAGGGCCAGCACTTCTTTCAGCACGGGTGCGAAAGTTGCGAAATCGTCCGCCGCGCGCGCCTCGGCCCACAGGCCGTGGGATCGTGATGTGACACGGGCAATCTCCGACGCCAGTCGCGCCGGCACCCGGCTTGCGCGATCAAAGGTGCGGCGGATATGGCGCAGCTGCGCCTGCCCCACAGGGTCGAGTTGCGCGCCCGCCAGCTCGGCCAGCCAGTCACCAACCCGCGGGTCAGTCTTGCGGGCATGCAGCACGGATTCGATCGCGGCCATCTCATCGCCGCGCTGGTCGGCAGCGCCGCGCGGCATCATGGTTTCCTGATCCCAGCCCAGCCGCCCCGCGATTTGCCCAAGGGCGCCGGTGTCGCGTTGAAAGGCCATGAGATCGTCAAAAGCGTTGGTCATCTGGTCCCTCTCAGGGATTGAGCAATCGGATATTGTGCGGCAAAGCGGGCGCGCAGGATCAGCACCCACAGCAGAACCGCACCAAGCTGGTGAAGGATCGCGATATGCCAGGGCGCGCCGTACAGCACTGTGCCGATGCCCAGTAGCATCTGCAGCACCAGCATCCCCAGCACGGCGTTGAACCGGAATCGCGTATCCGAATTGGGCGATTTGCGCGCGCGGGTCCAGACAACCAGGCCCAGCAGAAACAGACCGTAGCCAACCATGCGGTGCACAAACTGCACAAGGCCGTCATTTTCAAAGAAATTGCGCCAGATCGGTTCGATCTCGAACGGCGTTGGTGGCAAGAATGCTCCGGCCATCAGCGGCCAGTCGGTATAATTGCGGCCTGCGTCAATGCCCGCGACCAGCGCGCCAATCAGGATCTGCACAAAGGCCAGAACGGCCAGCGCCGTCCCCCAACCTGCCAGACGCGATTCGCGCGAACGGCGCGCCTGCATCAGCACCCGGTCTTCGCGCCCCAGCGCAAAGACATACCACGCAATGAAACCCAGAATGACAAAGGCCAGCCCCAGATGCGTCGCCAGTCGATAGCTCGCCACGTCAGTCTGATCCCCGGTCAGGCCAGACGACACCATCCACCAGCCGATTGCCCCCTGCGCGCCGCCCAACGCCCCAAGCAACAATAGCCGACCCGTCCAGCCCACAGGGATCTTGCGCGCCGCCAGAAACCCAAAGAACCCGACGGCCCAGACCAGTCCGATAACCCGGCCCAATTGCCGGTGCCCCCATTCCCACCAATAGATGAACTGAAACGACGACAGGCTCATGCCCTGGTTCTGCAACTGGTATTCCGGGCTGGCCTGATATTTTGCAAATTCCGCCTGCCAGTCAGCAAGGTTCAAGGGTGGCATCGCCCCCGAAACCGGTTGCCATTCCGTGATCGACAACCCCGAATCCGTCAGCCGGGTCAGCCCGCCCACCGCAATCATCACCACGACGAGCGTAAACAGCATCATAATCCACAGCCGGATCGCCCCGCGTGCGCCATTCCGGCCACGGTCGATGATACCGGTCGTCGCCGCACGGTCCTGCGGTTTGGGGGCATCGGTACCCACCTCTTCGAAAATGCTGCGTTTCCCTGTCATCGCTGGCTCCTTATTCTGCGGGAACCTAGGCCCCTCTGCGTGACGCTTCAAGTCAGTCGCCATGTTCCTTCCAGCGCACCATTTGACGCATCACCCCGTGCAGCATCCGCACGTCCATCTGCGTCAGCGGCATCCGGCTCCAGAGATTGCGCAGATTGATCTTCATGCTCTGCGCCTTGGACTCGGGAAAGAAGAAACCGGCCGTTTCCATCCGATCTTCGTAATGCTGCGCAAGCGTTTCGACGTCCAGCACGGTGGCCCAGTCAGATCCGGCCATTGCCTCTGTCCGTGGGGCAATCGCGGTTGTTGCGCGGCGCCACTCATAGCCCATCAGCAATGTGCATTGCGCCAGGTTCAGCGACGGAAACTCCGGGTTGACCGGCACCGTCACAATGGCATTGGCCAATGCAATATCGTCATTCTCCAACCCGGCGCGTTCCGGGCCGAACAATACCGCCACCTTTTCGCCTGCCGCGATGCGCGCCTGCGCCTCGATCATCGCGCCTTCGGGGCTATAGACCGGCTTCGTCAGCCCGCGCACCCGCGCCGTGGTGGCCAGCACAAAGCTCGCATCCGCGACCGCCTCAGCCGTGGTTGGATAGACCTGTACCCCGTCCAGCACCCGCCCGGCACCGGACGCCATGGCAACCGCGCTCTGGTTCGGCCAGCCGTCACGCGGCGCAACAAGCCGCATTCGGTCCAGACCGAAATTCAGCATGGCGCGGGCAGCTGCACCAATGTTTTCACCCATCTGCGGACGCACAAGGACAACGCTGGGTTGGGGCAAGGGCGCGGGGCTGGCGGTTGGATCTGTCATGGCGAATTGCCTATGCCGCCCGGCGACGGGCGGCAAGTGCGCAGTGCCCGGCAACTGGCGTTTTTCTGTCGCCAATCGTCGCAACCCCGTGTCATGAACCAGTCATCGAAATAGCAGCAACCCGATGGTCAAACCGAATGCAGCGCGCTATAGCCACGCGAATGCCGCGATTACCGAGGGAGCGCCCGGATATGACCGAGACCGAGCAGCCACAGTTATACTTGATCACCCCGCCTGAGTTCGACCTGAACAGCTTTCCTGCGCAATTGTCCGCCGTGCTGGAAACCACCGACGTGGCCTGTATCCGGCTGGCGCTGGCCACCCAGGACGAGGATCGCATTCTTCGGGCCGCCGATGCGCTGCGCGAAATTGCGCATGCGCATGACGTCGCCATGGTCATCGACACCCATGTGATGCTGGCGCAGCGACTGGGTTTAGACGGTGTGCATTTGGTCGATGGGGCACGATCAATCCGCTTTGCCCGGAAAACCCTTGGGCCCGAGGCGATTATCGGCGCATATTGCGGCGATTCCCGCCATGAGGGCATCAACGCGGCTGAGGCTGGCGCGGATTACATCAGCTTTGGCCCGGTCGGGCCAAACGCGTTGGGCGACGGTACATTAGCGGACACGGATCTGTTCCAGTGGTGGTCCGAAATGATTGAACTGCCGGTTGTCGCGGAAGGCGCGTTGGACGATGCGACGATCCGGAGATTGGCCCACATGACAGACTTCTTTGCCATCGGTGAAGAGATCTGGCGCCAGAATGATCCGGTAGATGCACTGCGGGTATTGATGCAGGGGCTCTCAGAGACTGCCAGCTAACACCTTCAGGACTCTGGTGCTGACAGCCGGGAATGGGCGCGACGCACCTGATCTTCGAGCTGCTGCGCCAGGGCCTTGCGGGTGGGAAAATCGGCGACCCGCAGCGGCGGATGATAGATCAGCTCTACCCGACCTTGTTTCGGCGCTGCCAGCGTCTTGACCAGATGGCTGCCAAAGCTCATGTCGCCCCACCAGCCATAGAACCGCGGATCGGCGCCCGGTGGCGGATGATACACCACTGTGACCGGCTGGATCTGCACATTCTGGCGCAGCGACGGATCAAAGAACGCCGCGAAAAGCGTTGATTTAAAGGGTAAGACCCGCAACCCGTCGGTCGAGGTCCCCTCGGGAAAGAACAACAGCCGGTGGCCGTGCGACATCCGTTGCGCAAATGCCCTAGTCTGCGCCTTGGCATCGCGCGGATCACGGCGGATGAACAATGTGCCGGTGGCGCGGGCGAGCCAGCCGATACCGGGCCAGCCTGCCACCTCGGATTTTGAAACAAAGTAAACGTTCTTGCGCGAATTCAACGCAAAGATATCCAACCAGGACGAATGGTTCGCCACGACCGCACCGGGCCCACCGATGCGTGGACCCTGCACGCGAATTGGCAAACCGAGAATGACAAACGCCGCGCGACACACCCCCTGAGTGATATAGGGTGTCACCGGTCGGTCCATACCACATAGCGGGCGTTCAATCAGCCGGACCAGCAACAGCAGCACAAGTCCGCCAAAGACCACGATCCCCAGCATGAGCCCGCGCCGCAAGACCCTTAGCCAGTCGCGGACACCGTATTTCTGCGGTTCGGGGGCATCTCCAGCGTTCCATGTGACGCTCATTTCGCCGCATCGCGCTGATACAGGCCCTTTTGACGGTCATTCATCCGCGCTGTATCCATCACCAGACAGACATCGGTGGTGTGAAAGGCATGGTCCACAAACGCACCATCCCCAACGCACCCGCCCAGCCGCAAATAGGCCTTGATCAAGGCCGGCGTTTCGATCACCGCACGTTTGCGGTCAATCTCGTCCGGGGGCAACAGATCCATCGGTTGGTACGCCCGCGCGCGAACCCGCAACTCGTCCGGTGCAAGGTGGCGCGCATGAAGATACGACAAGGGATGCGCAAGCGCCTCGACATCGGTGCCGTGAAAGCTGGCGACGCCAAACAGGATTTCGATACCGTGCTCATCGACATACCGGGCAAGCGCCTGCCACAGATGGACCATCGCGGATCCACCGCGATAGTCTGGATGCAAACAGGATCGCCCCAATTCCAGCAGCGTGCGCCCGGTGTTTTGCAGCGGGGCCAGGTCGTATTCATCTTCCGAGTAGAACTGACCGGCCGCGGCAGCCTGATCGCTGCGCAGAACACGATAAACGCCGATAACCTCACCGGGTCGCGCGGCGTCGCATAAAATGAGATGATCAAAGAACGGGTCGAACCGGTCCTGCTCGAGGCGGGCGTCGTGGTCGACCATCGCGCCGCCGCCGCCCAGCTCGGCTACAAATACCTCGTAGCGTAACCGCTGCGCCGCGCGCAGATCCGCGGCGGACCGTGCCAGCCGAACGGTAAATTCGGGCGAGGTGGCTACCATGATCGGCTCCCAGACGAACGTCATCACGGGGTGTCTAGGCCGGGACAACAGGGTTGGCAACCGCTGCGCGATGCCGGAGATTAACCTGTCGTAAACTATCGCACCCTAGTCTGGTGCTTCAAAGAAGGGCAGCAACGTGATACGGGAACCATCTATAACAACCTTGCCCTCTTCGCGGAAATTCACCGTAATCCTGTCCCCGATGTTTGATTGCACCTGCCCGGTTCCCCAGTCAGGCTGATCGGGATGCGTGACCAGCATGCCCGGTTCCAGTATTGCATTCAGCGCGTTCATCCACACCTCCTCGTTTCGGAGCAATTCATGCCCAAAGATACTACCGACCTCGCCGCTTTGATAGGGTCACGCATCTGTCACGATCTGATCAGCCCGATCGGCGCTATAAGCAACGGGCTGGAATTAATGTCGATGGGCGGAACCGACAGCACCAGCCCGGAAATGCAGCTGATCAATGACAGCTGTGTCAGCGCCGCCGCACGGATTCGTTTCTTTCGCATCGCCTTTGGCAGCGCTGGCGATGCACAGCGGATCAGCCAGCGCGAGGTGTTGGCGGTGCTGCGCGATCTAGACGCCGGGTCGCGCGTGAAAACGGACTGGCAGGTGACTGGGGATCTGCCCAGACACGAAGTGCAACTCGCCTTTTTGGTGCTGATGTGTATCGAATCCACAATGCCGCGCGGTGGGTCGGTGGTTGTACACTGGTCCGATGGGCGCTTTCGGATTGAGGGCACATCGCCACGCCTGACCATCCAACCCGAGCTTTGGTCGGTGCTGACCGACAACGCCGAGGATGTCGAGATTTCGCCTGCGATGGTGCAATTTGCGCTGCTGCGGGTGTTGCTACGAGATACCGAGAGAACGCTTGCCTGCCACCCCGAGGATGACAGGCTACTGGTCGTGGTTTGATCGCCCCAGCGGCGGGCGTCAGGACCGAATCGCGCCGTCGCCGGTAACGAGGTACTTAAAGCTGGTCAGCTGTTCGGCTCCGACCGGGCCACGCGCATGTAACTTGCCCGTCGCGATACCAATCTCGGCCCCCATTCCAAATTCACCACCGTCGGCGAATTGGGTCGAAACGTTGCGCATCAGGATCGCACTGTCCAGCTGGTCAAAGAACTGGCCGGCGGCGGCATCATCCTCGGTCAGGATACATTCCGTATGGCTAGATCCGTAAGTACGGATATGAGCGATCGCCGCGTCGATATCCGGCACCACACGGGCTGCAATCACCATATCAAGGAATTCTGTGCCCCAGTCCGCTTGGGTCGCGGCGACGGTGCCGGGAATGGCCTGGAGCGTCTCGTCGGCGCGCACCTCGACTCCGGCGTCCAGCAAGGCCCGGATCAGCCCCTGCCCAATCGTGTCCACCACGTCGCGGTGAATCAGCAGGCATTCCGCGGCACCACAAATTCCGGTGCGCCGCGTCTTGGCGTTCAGAACCACGTTCAGCGCCTTGACCGGATCTGCGTTGGCGTCGACATAAATGTGAACGATCCCTTCGAGATGGGCAAACACCGGCACCCTTGCCTCGCGCTGAACCAGTCCGACCAGTCCCTTGCCGCCGCGCGGTACGATCACATCGACAGTCCCGGTCATTGTCAAAAGCTCAGATACGGCGGCGCGGTCGCGTGTGGGGATCAGTTGAATCGCGTCCTCGGGCAGACCCGCTGCGCGCAACCCGGCAACCAGGCAGGCGTGAATGGCGGTTGCGGAATAAAAGCTTTCGGAGCCGCCGCGCAAGATTGCCGCGTTGCCGGATTTCAGGCAGAGCGCCCCGGCATCCGCCGTCACGTTGGGCCGACTTTCGTAGATAATGCCGATGACACCCAGCGGAGTGCGCACCCGTTGGATATGCAGACCGGTGGGACGGTCCCATTCTGTCATCACCGTGCCAATCGGGTCCTCTTGTCCGGCGATGGCGCGCAGCCCGTCAACCATGGATTGAATCCGCGCTTCGGTCAGCAACAGCCGATCCATCATCGCATCGGACAATCCCTTGTCGCGACCGAACGCCATGTCTTTCTCGTTGGCGGCGATGATTGTTTCCCGCGCGGCCCAAACGGCGTCAGCGGCAGCCATCAGCGCCTGTGTTTTGGCCGTTGGCGACGCATTGGCCAGCTGGCTGGAAGCCACGCGCGCGCGGGTGCCAATGTCGGCCATCAGAGTGGGAATGTCGCTATGGTCCTGCATGAGTCAGTGCCTTTTTCTGCGGTCGGATCTGCGTATTTAGAAAGAGAAGAAGTGCGGCTAGACCGCCATGTCATCCCTGTGGATCAGCACGGCGCGGCCTGGATAGCCCAGAATAGTTTCGATTTCCGTGGATTTATGTCCTTGGATGGCGCGCGCCTCTGTAGCGGTATAGCGGGTGAGCCCCTGTCCCAGATCACTGCCCGCGCCGCTGCGGATCGCAACCGGATCACCACGACCAAAGTTGCCTTCGACAGCGACAATTCCGGCCGGCAGCAGAGATTTTCCACGTGCCAGGGCCCCTGCCGCACCGGCGTCGACGATCAGTGTGCCCTGTGGTTTCATCGCCGCGATCCAGCGTTTTCGGGCGGCATGCGGGTCCATCTGAGCGGTGAACCAGGTCGCAGGCGCGCCCTGCTCAAGGGCAGTCAACGGGTGCAGCACCGAGCCTTCGGTAATCGCCATGGTGCAACCAGAGGCGGTCGCGGTGCGCGCGGCCATCAGTTTTGTCTTCATCCCGCCTTTGGAGAGACCTGATCCCGCGTCGCCGGCCATCGCCTCGATCTCGGGGGTGATCTGATCTATCACGTCATAGCGGGTGGCACTGGGGTCGATCTGGGGGTTGCCGGTGTAGAACCCATCGACGTCTGACAACAGGACAAGCTGGTCAGCCCCGACAGTCACCGCCACCTGCGCCGCGAGACGATCATTATCACCAAACCGAATCTCGTCCGTGGCGACGGTATCATTTTCGTTCACAATTGGCACCACGCCAAAGCCCAGCAACGTCTCCATCGTGGCGCGGGAATTGAGATAACGGCGGCGATCGGCGCTATCCTCAAGCGTGACAAGGATCTGCGCCGTGGTCAGATCATGCGGCGCCAGCGCTTCTTCCCAGGCGCGGGCAAGGCGGATTTGCCCGACGGCTGCGGCGGCCTGCGACTGTTCTAGTGGCAGAACCGCTTCGGGCAGGCTCAGCACCCGACGCCCCAACGCGATGGAACCGGAAGAGACCAGCACAACATCGGTTCCGCGTGCCTTGATCCGCGCCACATCCGCCGCGATAGAGCCAAGCCATTCGGCCCGCAACGCGCCGCTGACCCGATCCACCAGAAGCGCCGAACCGATCTTGACCACCAACCGTCGAGCGGTTGTCAGGGACGCCACGGCTGGTTCTCCTCGACCTCTCCCACGCGGTCGCGGAGGCGATTGTCGTCAATTTCGGCCCGTAGGGCACGCAGCACTTCGGTTACGCCTTCGCGGCTGACGCCTGACATCAGCATGACGTTCTCGGCGCCGGCGGCCTCAAGTTCGCCCCTCAAAAACTCGCGTTCCTCATCGTCGAGCGCGTCGATCTTGTTCAGGACCGTGATCTTTGGCTTTTCGTCAAGCCCAGCACCGTAAGCCGAGAGTTCGTCGAGAATTGTCTGGTAATCTTCAACCAGCGTTCCAGACGTGCCGTCAATCAGGTGCAGCAACACCGCACAGCGTTCGACGTGGCCAAGAAACAGATCACCAAGACCACGGCCTTCGTGCGCACCTTCGATCAGGCCGGGAATGTCGGCGACGACAAATTCGACATTGTCGACACCAACGACACCGAGATTGGGGTGCAGCGTGGTAAACGGGTAATCTGCCACTTTGGGCCGCGCGTTCGACGTCGCGGCGAGAAAGGTCGATTTCCCGGCATTTGGCAGACCGACCAGACCGACATCCGCAATCAGTTTGAGCCGCAGCCAGATCGTACGTTCCACCCCGGGCTGGCCCGCATTGGCGCGACGCGGACCCTGATTGGTCGAGCTTTTGAATTGCAGGTTGCCCCAGCCGCCATTGCCGCCCTTGGCCAGTTGCACGCGTTGCCCCAGCTCGGTCATATCGGCAATCACGGTCTCTTCGTCTTCGTCCAGAATTTCGGTCCCGACGGGGACGCGCAATAAGATATCTTCGCCGGTCTTGCCGGTGCGCTGTCGGCCCATGCCAGCCTGGCCATTGTCAGCAAAAAAATGCTGCTGGTAGCGAAAGTCGATCAGCGTGTTAAGCCCATCCACCGCCTCGACCCAGACTGAACCGCCGTTGCCACCATCGCCGCCATCCGGCCCGCCGAATTCAATATACTTTTCGCGGCGAAAGCTGACAGCGCCGCCTCCACCCTGACCTGAGCGGATGTAGACCTTGCAGAGATCAAGAAATTTCATAGCGGGCCTCACATGCGTTGCGGTTCAGGCGATAAAGCGTATTGGGTGCAGGCTCAAGTCCGGGCATGCGCCCTGCACCGATGTTCGGTCGTTCCCCGTTGGCCGCCGGAGGGGCACAGCGTTTCCGCCCTGCCCCACGCGCTATTTCAGCCGCTTGAGATAGGTCCAAGTCGCGACCTTGGAATTGCGCGCGACCGAGAACGCCTCGGCATCGCCGATATATTCAAAGCCGCAGTTCGTCAGCACCCGCGCAGATGCCTGATTGTCCTGAAATACGCTGGCAAACATGGTGGCGCTGCCCAATGGATTTGCCTCGACCAGCGCGCGAACAGCATCCGATGCAAGGCCGGTGTTCCAGAAACCCGGCGCGACCCAATAGCCCACTTCGGACTGATCCCGATCCAGCCGTTCAAGCGAAATCAACCCCATCACCTCGGGTCCCTCCGCCTTGGTCCCGTCCATGGCCCAGATATCTTCGGTCCGGTCGGGGGTCACTGCACGGGATACAAATGCTTCGGTACTGCCCGGTGGCAGCGGATGCGGGATGCTGGTGGTCATCCTGGCGACACGCACATCCCCAGTGTAATGCGCGATCAGCCCCATGTCCGACCGGCGCAGCGGCCGCAAATCGAAACGCTCGGTTTCAACCGTGCTTTGCAAAGCAGCGTGATCCAATCCCATAGTCCATCTCCTCCAGATGCGTGGATCATCTGTCCGCGCGTACAAGATCCCGTGGTGCGTTTGAAAAGGGCCCGCCTGCGCGGCCTCCGCGCCCCTATCGCGGCTATATCCGTGAAATCTGAGAGTTTCGTTACAGATGGCCATCGCCACCGGAAAAAGCAAAGGGGACCGGCTATCACCGATCCCCCGAAGTTCAAATACCCTGAGGTCGGCTTATTCAGCGGCCTCCGCCACTGGCAGAACCGAAATAAAGGTGCGGCCCTTGAGGCCCTTGTGAAAGGTCACAGCGCCCTCGGTCTTGGCAAAGATGGTGTGATCCTTGCCCAGGCCAACGCCCTCGCCCGGCCAAAACTTGGTGCCGCGCTGGCGCACGATGATGTTGCCGGCAATCGCCGACTGGCCGCCGTACAGCTTTACGCCAAGACGACGTCCCGCCGAGTCGCGACCGTTGCGGGAGCTACCGCCTGCTTTTTTATGTGCCATGGGTCAGTCTCCTTAGTTCGATGTCAGGTTTTTGGCCTGTTCGATCCAGCCTTCGCGCTCGATCCGGCCCTTGAAGGACAGCAGCTCGCCAAACGATTCGACATCTGCTTCGGTCCAGGCAGCGATTTGGGCGTAGGTGGTCACGCCTGCATCATGCAGCTTTTTCTCAAGCGCGGGGCCAACGCCGGACAGCACCTTGAGATCGTCGCCACCAACAGTCGCCGGAGCGGCCTTGGGGGCAGTCGCCGCCGGGGTGGCAGACGCAACAGCCACACCAGAGACAGAACCCGACCCGATCGCAGCCTTCACACCCGATGCGTCACCGCCTTCGGCGAGAATGTCAGTCACACGCACCAGTGTCAGCTTTTGGCGGTGGCCTTTGGTCCGCTGCGAACCATGCTTACGGCGGCGTTTCACAAAATGAATGACCTTGTCACCTTTGACTTGATCGATCACTTCGGCCTGCACAGCAGCACCCATTACAAAGGGCGCGCCGACGACAGTGGTGTCGCCGCCAAGCATCAGAATATCGTTGAACTGGATCTTTTCACCAGCATCAGCTGCAAGCCGTTCCACCCGAAGCGTATCGCCCGACTGAACCTTGTATTGCTTGCCGCCGGTCTTCATCACCGCAAACATGCGTCATTTCCTTTTCTGCCGCGTCCTCTGGCCGTCCGGTCGCCCGGATGTTTCTGGCACGTGCCGCCTCGAACTGCGCGCCCCATCTCAGGGCGTATGAACAAACGTGAAAACACCCCAAAGTCGATGGATCGGGATGCGAGCCGCGCTTATGTTGCCCCGCGCCCGATTTGTCAAGCGTGGGTGGCGGCAAAAGGCCACGCCTGCGGGTCTATAAATCTTCGCCCCGCATCTGATGCGCCGCAGCCAGCCCCAATGCATACGACAAGTCGTCGTACATCGTATTGAATCCGGCAAACAGCGCCCGGTTCATCGCCTTGCCTTCTGGCGTCGACGATAGCGCCACATACGAGTCCACAACCTCGTCCTCCAATGGTCCATAAGCCAGCATCAGAAACCCATAGAGCCATTCGCGCGTATCTGCGCGGGTCTCTTCTTCCTGCGACCAGACATCAGCAAAAATCTCGTCTTCCGAAAGCTCAAGCGCGCCGCCATCCACCAGACCGGAATAAAATTTGTAGCTGGCGTTCATCGCACCTGCGACATTCGCCTCAATCAAATCGTTGGCAGCGACAAACGGTTCGACCCGCGCAACTTGCGGATTGTCTGTGCCGTCAAGATCGCGAAACACGTCGCGCGCAGCCTCCTCCACATCGCCGTCAATCATGGCCCGTCGGGCGCTCACCTCAAGCGCGACGATCCTTTGACCCTCCTCGGCTTTGAAGAACGCGATCAACGGGGTCAGATCCGAGCCCTCGAGTCCGTCCGCGAATCCTTCGCGGACCGTCTGATACATCGAATCCGTATTGTAGAGCTGCGATACAATCTCGCTCCAGGCTTGCGTCGCACCGCCAGGAAGAAAATCCAAAGCCATTTCCGCACCATAGTCGAGGCCTTCGTCGCGCATGACATCAATGATTTCATCAATCCCAAGCGCGCGCAGCAGCTCGTCCGACGCGTCAGATGCCCACACAGGACCGGAACAGACCGCAAGTAACACGACAGAAACAAGACGAGCGATCATGGCATACCATCCTTTTGCAACCAGCCCCTCCGAGATATGCTGTACGGATCGAATTTCCAAGCCACACTAGTGGCTAACCCACCTCCCCTCAGCATTCGCATGCGAATTTTCCCGCGACGCTGATTTTCCCTGTTGCGCTGCCGCCAGCATAAAGCTAAACGCACCCACCAGACCCTGCGGAGAGGTGCCAGAGTGGTCGAATGGGGCGGTCTCGAAAACCGTTGAGCCTTCACGGGTTCCCAGGGTTCGAATCCCTGTCTCTCCGCCAAAACTAACTCGCCCTCCTTTGCGTCACCTAACGCCTTGAAAATCAAGGTGGGTTTTGGTGTTCGAAACCCTCGCCCAAAGGCGTATCTAGGGGGAGTTGCAAAACAAGCTCGAAGAATCGTTCGCCTACCCAGTAGATCCCCATTTCTCCATATTTTTAAGGGGTTTGCCAGGAAACGATTTGAGTGTTCGGACAATTCAGGGGTAGACTGAACCTCCTCTACCAATTTCAGGTGTTGAAGCTCTTTTAACTTCACTTGCATTTGCATTTTCTTGAGCATGCCCTTGAATGCGGAAGCGATATCAGCGTCGTCTTCCATCACGATTTTTTCTAGAAGCCTTTGGCATTGCTGCTTCATGCCGTCGATTTCTTTACTAAGATTGTCTCGGTCGCTCGAAGCGTTTTCGAACTGCGTCGGGCAGCCTCATCTATGAATGTTGTGAAGACTTTCAGCCCGACTTCCCCTGGAACGAGCTCTTCTAAAAGTGCTTCAATCCCTTCGTGGATTTTTCTTCTAGGCACCGACTTCCTGTTGCTTACGCACCCATTATTATAGGGGCAGTAATCCAAGTTGGCCCTTGGATTTCAGAAACAGATTTCGGGGATGCCCACAATCAAGCGGTCGGCGTCGGGGCCAACGCCCGCAGAAACAGCCACTTGGCGCAGGGTACCCTCGACTGTCTTCTCGACCTTGGTACTCATTGGCATCTATCCAACCCTATTACTTCTTTGGGGGCAGCTTAGCGACCTCGTCTTCGTCGGTTGTCACGACGCCTGCGGAGTCGTCCCAGTAGACAGGCCCGCCCACAATGAAGGCGTCGGTGGACACCTTGGGCATCATGCAGCGCGAGCCTGCTCATCTCCTTGTCCAGCCAGATCAGCAAGGACCCGCGCTTGCGCAGCGAAGTGTCGTAGGCGAACCAGTTCGTGGTGCGGTATCGGGGCGGTGATGGCTTACTCATGCCACCAATCTAACGCCATGGATGCTCGCTGTGAATCCTTCATTCCAGAGTTCTGCAACACCGCCGCAACAGGGCCTGCGTCAGTTGCAAAACCCGATCCGTCGCTCCGGACGGCTGAACACCGAGGCGGCGCAGCGAAAACGGTCGAGCACCGCCTGTCCGCCCGGAACGCGCTCGGGGTGAAAGGCGCCGCCTTCCCAAACCGGGACTCCGTCAATCTCGATCGTTGGATCCAGCATGTTCCACGAAATCTCGCCCGGGGCATAGGTGCCACAGGTATGCAGGTGCAGGATGCGCGGGTTGCCAAAGGAAGCCCCCCCCCAGCGTTCGAAATTGTCCCGCGCGTTTTGCAGATAGCCGCAACCGGGATGGATGCCCGCATGCCAGGAATGCACATGGTTGCGCGCGATTCCGAACATCGAGGACACTCTGTCGTAATGGGCATTGGCCGCCGCCACATCACTAGCCCCGCCCTCGAATCCCACAAGCTGGCCATTGCGCATCACAGCAAGCACAGGCCCATCGAATTCCAGTGTGTAATTGTCGTAATACAGCGAACCGGTGCCGGTAAGAAAGCCGCAGAGCGCCACTTTGCCGCTGAATCCATGCGCCGGGACCGGCTGAAACACCGACATCGGAAAGCGGCGAACCGAAGTATCGCCACCTGCCCCGGACCCCATATTCGGCATCCCGGCAAAATCACTGCCCAGCGCGCAAGTCACGCGTACATCGCGTGCCTGTTCCAGCGCAGCGGTGACCTGGGTTTTCAATGCGACCATTGCCTTGTGATGAGTTGTGGCAAAGGCAGAGCCAAAGTGATCCCCATCAAGGGCAAAACTGACCACCACACGTTTGCCTGCTGGCATTTCGGCAAACCGCAGCTGATCCCCCAGCCGGGCAAGAAACACAACAATGTCTGACCTGCCGATCCCCTCGAGCAACTCTGGCGTCAGCTGCGGACTATGCGGCGAAAACCCGACATCCATCGTCATCACATCAAGCCCCAGCGCGTCAGCGGCCGCGACCACACACGGCACCGCGTCAGCGCCGTAGTAGCCGTGTTCGGCGGATTCATAGGCAATCAGCAACCGCTCGCCGATCCGAGCATCGGCGCAATTGAGCAGCATGTTGGTGGCACCGTCAGCGGGCGTCATGTCGCACTCCGTCATAGTCGTGTCATGCTGCGCGCTTTGCAGGTGCAGCACCAATTGAATCCGATAATGAATTCTATTAGTCTGACTAATATGATCCTGAATTTGCCATTTACCTCGCTTCGCGCCTTCGAGGCAGTTGCGCGCCACGCCAGTTTTTCCGGCGCGGCCGATGAATTGGGCGTCAGTCAGTCAGCAGTCAGCCAGCACGTCAAATCGCTCGAGGATTGGTTGGGCCACGCCCTTTTGACCCGCGGCGCACGGCGGTCCCAGCCCAACCGCGACGGCGCTCGGCTGGCCCAGGCCATTGCCGAAGGGTTGGGCCGGATCTCGGACGTCTGTGAGGATATCCGCGACAAACGACGGGCCGATAATACAATCGTGATCTCTTGTCTGCCGGGATTCGCCTTTGTCTGGCTGTTCCCGAGGTTGATGAATTTCGACCTGATGCACCCGGATCTGTCGATCTCGATCACCACGGACAGCGGCACAGGTGGGTTCGCCGAAGGGCAGGCCGATATCGGCATTCGCTATGGCACCGGCCACAATCCAGGGTTCGTGGTCGAAAAACTGATGCAAGAAGACGTATTTCCTGTCTGCTCGCCCGCGTTACTCCGGGGGCCACATCCGCTGAACGACGTTGCCGATCTGGTCTGGCACACGCAGTTGCGCGACGAATACGCCCCCTACACCACAACCCCGCCAAACTGGGAATATTGGGCGCGTGAGAACCGGTTGAGCCTGCCTACCCCGGCGCGCACCCGGCGCTTTGGTCAGTCGAATCTGGTGATCCAAGCGGCGATCCAGGGGATCGGCGTGGCACTGGGGCGCGGGCCACTGGTGATGGATGCGCTGCACGGCGGGCGACTGGTGCGGCCCTTTTCGCAGACGGCGCGTTCGCCGCTCGCGTATTGGCTGGTGTATGGCGAAGCGCAGAAAAAATCTGATAAAATCGCGCGCTTCATCAACTGGATCAAACGCGAAGCAGCCCAGCAGCCGCCCCTGCCCGCGTCACTGAAATCAAAACCACGACAGGATTAGCCCCGCTTATCGCAATCATAACCGCTTGGCGCTGGATTTCGACACCCAAGAGGCGCAATATGACACCGGGATCAAAACGGGGCAAAACGCATGTTTCTAAAGAATTTCTGGTACGTGGCCGGATGGTCCAAAGATTACACCCGCGCCATGACCGCCGAGACGTATCTGGGCGAAAATATCGTGATCTACCGCAAGCAGGATGGCACCCCGGTTGCCCTGGAAAACGCCTGCCCACACCGCAAACTGCCACTGTCGATGGGCAAGGTTGTGGGCGATGCTGTGGAATGCGGCTATCACGGGCTGACCTTTGACGGCCAAGGTGCTTGCGTCGCCGCCCCGACCCAATCCGGCCAGATTCCACGGCGCGCTGTGGTGACATCCTATCCGGTGGTGGATCGCTACCGCCTGCTCTGGATCTGGATGGGCGACGCGGATCAGGCAGACCCCGACCTGATCTTTCCAATCGAGAATTTCGACAATCCCGACTGGGGCTATACCGATGGCGGTGTGCTGGACATCGACTGCAACTACCTCTGGGTCGTCGACAATCTGCTGGACCCGAGCCATGTCGCCTGGGTGCATGTCACCTCGTTTGCGGGGGCTGGTACGGACGATCAACCGCTGGACGTGGTCAAAACCGACAGCGGCGTGATCGTGTCGCGCTGGATCTATGGCCAACCACCGTCGCCCTATTACGCCGGTATCGTCAAGTTCAAAGGCGATTGCGACCGGCTGCAACATTACGAGATGTGCCTGCCGGCCATTGCGCTGAACAAATCTGTCTACACCCCTCCGGGCACAGGCGGGCCGGATGCCGCCCCGGTGGATTTGACACTGATCAACATCTCTTACAATTTCATGACCCCGATAGACGCAGACCGCACACGCTATTTCTGGTTCCAGCACCGCAACACTGACCCGCAGGACAAAGCGATCTCGGAAAAGATGAACGCCGGCGCCCGCATGGCGTTTGAGGAAGACCGCGTCGTTCTGGAAGAGGTTCACAAGGGCATGAAAGCCCCCGCGACGCCGTTTATTGATTTGGGGCTGGATGCCGGGACCAAGCTGTTCCGCATGCGCCTGGCGCGCGAAATTGCAGCAGAGCAAGGGACGGATACCCCAGTATGACCCGCCGATGAAACGCGCGCCCAAGGTCGATCTGACCATCGGCCCGATGTCGCAGCATTTCCGTACGCTGGCGGTGCCCGCTGCGCTCGGCATGGTGTTCAACACTGCCTACAACATGGTCGACATGTATTTTGCCGGGCGGCTGGAGACGTCGTCGCAGGCGGGTCTGTCCATCGGCTTTGGTGTGTTCTTTGTCTATGTCGCGTTTGGGTTCGGCCTGGGGTCGGGGGTCAGTGCGCTGGTCGGCGGCGCCTTGGGCGCACGTGACGCGCGACAGGCGCGACGCCTGACCGGACAGGCGCTGATATTCGCCGCATTGATCTCGGGCGTGTTGATGGCTGTGGGGCTGATCCTAAGCCCCTGGATCGTACAGCTGGTGTCCGAACCGGGTGCCTATCGCGACGCCGCCGCACGCTATCTTCTGGTGCTTCAACTGGCGATTCCGGGTTTTGTCGTCGCCTACGCCTGCAACGGAGCGCTGCAGGCACAGGGCGATTCAGTGTCGCTGACGCGGGCGCTGGGGGTGGCATTTCTGGCCAATGTCATCCTGAATCCTCTGCTGATCTACGGACTACCTGGCCTTTGGGGCGGAATCGGATTTGACGGGCTGGCGGTGTCCACCGTGCTTAGCCAGACTGGCGTTATGGTCTTTATGCTTTGGCGGCTGCTCGGGTCCGAAGTGGCCGAGGGACTGCAGCGTCGACATTTCCGTCCACGGGTCAAGACATTCCGCATTTTGGCCGTGCAGATGTTGCCGACCAGCTTTTCCCTGCAAGTGATGATCCTCGCCGGTATTGCCGTGCAGTTTGCGCTCAAGGGCTTTGGCGGACACGCGATTGCCGCCTATGGCGTCGGATTGCGAATCGAACAAATGGTGCTGTTGCCCATTCTCGGGGTCGCGACATCACTGTTGCCGATTGCGGCGCAGAACTTTGGTGCGCGGGATTTTGACCGGGTTCGTGCTGCGCTGGCCTATGGTGTCAAGGTCGCGCTGACCTTCATGGCGATCACCTGCCCGATTCTGTGGCTCGGGGCAGATTGGGCGATGGGCGTCTTTACCGACGATCCCGAAGTGCGCGCCGCCGGTGTCAGCTATCTGCATTTCGACACGCTGTTGCTGCCGGTCTATGCGATGCTGTTCCTGATCAATTCGCTGCTTCAGGCGTTAAAGCGGCCAATCTATGTGCTGTGGATCAGCATCTACCGTCAGGGCTTTGGTGTCGCCTTTTTTGTCTGGCTGTACCTGAATTTGCGCGGCTGGGATCTGTGGTCGGTCTGGTTCGGGATTGGCACCAGCGTCATGTCTGGTCTGGTGCTGTCGCTGCTGCTGGCACGCCATGTCGCCGGGCGCGAAATCGGTGGTCTATGGTCCAAACCGGCAGATCACAGCAGAACCTGAACCATCCCGTCCCGCACTCGCGCTGGAATCATCCGCAACGGAACTCGGGCGGGGGCCGCCCGTGCAGATCCATCGCACACGTCAAACAGCCCCTGATGCAGCGGGCATTCGATAAACCTGCCATCAAAATGCCCGTCACAAAGGTTCGCCGCTCCATGGGTGCAGCGCGCCATACTGACAAACAGCCCGTCGCTGGCATCAAACACCGCCAGATCGCGCGACCCGAGCGTTGCCGGGGTGACATCCCCCGGTTCAAGCGCGTCCACAGCAATCAGATCCTGCCAACTCTTGTCACGGCTCACGCGTTTGGTGCCTGTGTATCGCTGCGGGGTTTGCGCCCGGTCAGTTGTTTCACAATGTCGATATGCGCGCCGAGATATCCGCGCTCTTCAACATGGACGTAGCCATGCAGTTTTTTGTGCAGTTGCGGCAGGGCGTGGAACGGGACCGAAGCGGCATAGTGGTGTTCGGCGTGAAAATTCATATTCCACGACAGAAATTGCATCGGTTTTGACACCAGCGACGTGCGGGTATTTTCCGCCATGTCGTCGACATTCGGACGGCCAACATGTTCGGTCAGCCGGATGAATCGCATCACCGGCTCACCCAGAAACAGCGGCAGCAGCCAGTACCACAGCGGACCAGTCCAACCCGTCGCCAGACAAATCAGCCCCAGCACTGCATAGAACGCCACCATCAACCGCGCCTCGCGGATGATGATCGGTGCCTCATATTTGCTCAGAAAAGTGCGATCCTCGTCGTTCAACTGCCCAGGGGCGTTGCGGGCAATCTGACGGAATTTGTTCTGCCAATATGGCACTGACGAAATGTACCAAAGGTATTTCCAGATCGAAATCGGCAGCTCGATCAGCTCGGGGTCCTGCCCCTTGAGCTGGGTATAGGTGTGGTGGTTGCAATGCTCATAACGGAATTGCTGGTTTGGCAGGATGATGGCATAGCCACAGAGATTGCCGAACACATCGTTCAGCTTGCGAGTCTTGAAGGCGGTGTAGTGAACACATTCATGTTGCAGCGCAAAAAGATGCACGATCACAATGCCTTGCAAAAACATTGCGGGCATAATCCACCAATGGCCCTGCGCGAACCAGATCAACAACGACGCGATCACCAACAACAGCACGAACCCCGCCACACGGGTCAGCGCCGGACGGTCGGACCGGATCATCAGCGCCTTCAGCTCGCGCCGGGTCAGGGCACCGTCGTTCATCGCCTGAGTGATAGGGGTGCGCACATCCGATGACATCGAAACCTCCGTTTCCAATACACTGAACGTTAGCAACGCACTGCACCGGCCACAACGGTACCCGCGACATCGCGCGCGATTTTGGGCTGAAGGTGGGTGATGTTTGTGCGTCACTCCGGCGGATCGACGCATTCTTCGCCCATGCGTCGGTGCCCGCGTGTCAGCCCTGTTCGCAGACGCAAAAAGCCGCTTGAACACCCCACCCCGGGCGCAGCACAGTACACCCATAGCCGAGGGGACTAAAGATGCGCCAGGTACACGAGCTACCCGAGATCGACTTTACCGCTGCAGACTACTGCGCCGCGCCGCTGCCGACGCTTGCGGGATATGCCGAGCGGTTCAAGCTGGGCCGCTCGCAACGCGGGATCGAGATCTTTGATTACGATCTGTGCCGCGACACGATCCTGAATCGCCGCTTTGGCACCGGCCACCCCCGGCTGATGGAACTGCTTGGCCTGCCCGAAGGTCCGGCGCTGGCCTACAAACGTCAGTCGATATCGTTCCACAACCGGGGCGAAACGCGGCGCAAGTTGCGCGTGCCGCTGACCTCGCTCATGGGGCCGCAAGGATCGGAACGCTTTCGCACCGATATTCGGCACGTGGTTGCCACAACGTTTGACGAGTTACCAAAGGATTCCCCCGTCGATCTGATCGCCGCCCTGTGTGATCGTATTCCCAGCCGCGTGTACTGCTATTGGGTTGGCGCGCCGGTCGAGGATGCCGATTTTGTTTCGCGAACCTCGCATATCGTGCAGCAGGTCCACACCCGCAATCCCGAGACCACTGGCGAAGTCATACGCGGTTTCGAGGATCTGCTCGACTATGTCGAACAGCGGGTGGCCGAAGCGCGCGCCGCCCCGGCCAACACGCTGCTGCACGATCTGATCCGTGCAACAGATGATGGCCACCTGAGCGAACAGGAGTTGCGCAACTGGGTGGTCAAGCTGGCTGAAGCCAATACCGACAATTCCTCGCATCAGATCGGCATCGCCGTGATCGAACTGGCCCGGCGCCCCGATGTCTGGGCCGAACTGGGCCGCGATCCGTCGCTGGTGCCGCAGGCCCTGCGCGAGGTGATGCGCTATCATCCGCGCTCGCTCAGCACGTCGCGCGAGGTGCTTGAGGATCTGGAAATGGACGGCGTCTTTATCCCGATGGGCGCTGCGATTTTTCCCAATATCGGCGCCGCGCACTGGAACCCGAATTATTTTCCCGAACCGGACCAGTTTGACATCCATCGCCCCGACCGCCCTGCGCATCTGAACTTTGGCGGCGGCATCTTTTCCTGCATCGGCCGCTTTGCCGTCACGATCGAGATCGAAGAGGTCATCGCCTACATGGTCACGCATTTCCCCGACCTGCGGATCACCGCGTCGGCGTTTTCGCATTCACCGATGTTCACATCCGTCAGTGAACTTGAGGCGGTGCTAAATGGCTGAAATGACTTTTGTTCTTGCGGACAAGAATTATTGCCTCTGGCCCCTGCCCGCCTGGCTTTGCCTGCGCCATGCAGGGTTCGAGTTTGAAGAAGTTTTGATCCGTTTCCGCGATCCCGACCGACGGGCAAAGATGCTGGAATATGGCCCAACCGGGCGGGTGCCGGTGCTGCATCACAATGGGCTTGTGATCTGGGATTCGCTGGCAATCTGCGACTACGTAGCCGATCTGGCCCCCGACGCGCAGCTTTGGCCGCAGGACCGCGCGGCACGGGCCATGGCGCGATCCTTTGCATGCGAAATGCACGCCACCGGCGGCAGCTATCCCGGTGCGGTGCGACACATCATCTTTTCGCTCGACACCAACGTGCGGCGACGCACTGACCCTGTGGTGCCCGAGCCCGAAGTACAAGCCGCAATCGACTACCTGATTGAAGGATGGCGGCGGCTGCGGACGGCGCATGGGTCTGACGGGCCGTTCATGTGTGGTCAGTTTAGCATAGCCGACGCCATGTCGGCGCATCTAGTGAACCGGCTGACGACCTATGCGATTGCCGTGCCCGAAGATATCGCCGCCTATATGCAAGCTGTGCGATCCCTGCCCGCGATGCAACGCTGGATCACCGAAGCAGAGGCCGAAGACTGGATCCTGCCCTCAGCCGAGATTGATGTGATCCCGCCAGCCGCCTGACGCCCGAACCCGGCTAAAGATCCATCTGAACCCGATGCCCCGGCGCAAAGACCAGCCGCACGCTGGTGATCGCTGCCGCGTGGTCGCAGGTCAACCGGTCAAGCACAAACACCGCGTCGCCCGCAGCACAGCCCAATTCGCGCGCCTCGGACCGGCTGGCCGCATCGGCAGACAGCGCGATCTCACCATGGGTATAAGGTGCGTTGATCAGCAGCCATTCATTGCCACTGATGTGTTCGAATGTTTCCTCACAAGCATCCGGCACAACCGCAGGATTGATCCACCGATCCTCGACCACATAGGGACAAGAATCGGCAAGATGCAGCGCCCTGAGATGCAGCAGTTCGCTGTTCGCCGCCACACGCAGGGTCGCGGCGACCGTATCAGGCGCGGACAACATCTGACGCGACACCAAGCGATAGGTATAATCATGGCCTCGCGCCTCAATCTCGTGACGCAGGATCGGGATGCTCAGCGTTGCCCGTACCACCGGCTGCAATGCCACGCGGGTACCTGCCTTGCGACGGCGGTCCAGCAGGCCGGATTCAGCTACACTGCGCAGGGCACGGTTCACGGTGGTCCGGGCGCAGCCAAATTCCAGCGCAAGGTCTGCTTCGTTCGGGATCAGATCGCCGGGTTTCCAGATTCGTGCGTGGATGCGGCGCAGCACTTCTTCTTGCACCGCCTGCCAATTGCGCAGGCTGGGCGGGGACTCAACACTCACAATGCGTCCCTCAGATCCGCCATCGCACGACGGTACGCAGCGGTGATCGCATCGCGACCGACATGCTGCCCATTTTGCACCTGATGCCGCCCCGCTGACCATACATCCGTCACAAGCCGATCATCGCCGGCAAAGATCCAGGAATCGAGCACTGTGTCGCCTTCCCGTCCCTCAAGATGTACCGAGGTGGCGTCAAGTACCAGAAGATCGCCCCAGTTTCCCGCCGCGATTGCACCAGTGTCGCGGGCAATGGCCTGCGCCCCACCGCGCAATGTCGCATCATACAGCCTGCGACCGGTCGACATCTCAGCCGAGGCGAGCGCCGCGCGGCTGCCATCGCGCAGACGCTGGGAATAGTCGAGCGTGCGTAACTCTTCGGCCAGGGCGATGCGGATGTTGGAATCCGACCCAATGGCCAGCCCACCCCCAGCCCCAAGCCAGCGCACCCCATCGAAAATGCCATCCCCCAACGAGGATTCCGTGATCGGGCAGAGGCCAGCAACCGCGCCGGTCCGCGCAAGCCGTATAGTTTCGTCTGATGTCATCTGGGTGCAGTGGATCAGGCACCAGCGGCCGTCGAGGGCCATGTTATCCAACGCCCAGTCAACCGGGCGCGCGCCCCAATGCGCTTGCACCTCATCGACCTCGGGGATCTGCTCGGCCAGATGCATGTGGATCGGACCGGTAGGAAACCGATCAGCATAGCTGCGTAGCGTATCGGCCCCGACGGCGCGCAGCGAATGCGGTGCGACGCCCAGACCGGCATCGGACGGCAGGTGGCCCAGCGCAGTGCCCGCATCCGCATGCAACTGTCCAAACAGGTCCGGGTCACAGCCAAACCTGATCTGCCCCGGTCCCAGTCCGCGTCCGTCACAACCGCCAAACTGGTAATGAACCGGCAACAGGGTCAGCCCGATGCCGGTGTCAGACGCCGCTGCGACAACCCGTTGCGACATTTCGGCAAGATTGTCATAGGGTGTGCCGCCGGGCTGGTGGTGCAGATAATGGAATTCGGCATTGGTGGCATATCCGGCCTCTAGCATCTCCATCTGCACATAGGCGGTGATGGCCTGTACGTGATCTGGCGTCAGGCGGTCAAGGGACCGGAACATCAAGCGCCGCCAAGTCCAGAAACTATCGCTCGGATCGGGGCCACGCCGTTCGGTCAGGCCGGCCATGGCGCGCTGGAACGCATGGGAATGGACATTGACCGGCGCGGGCAGCAAGATCCCGACATGATGATCCGCAGCCTGCCCCGGCCCTTGGACCACATTGGCGATGCGCCCGTCTGGTGCGATGCCCACCAAGACATCGCTTGCCCAGCCATCGGGCAACAGGGCCTGAGCGGCACGGATCAGGGTCATCGCATCCTCGCTTGACAGATATTATGTGCATGCATAATAACAAGCTAAGCGTATGACACAAGTGGGCCACTGCCAATGATCCTGACAAACGCCAAAATTGCGACACTTGCCAAAGGAACAGGCTTTGGCCTGATTGAGGCAGGTGCCATTGTGATAGACGGAGCGACGATCGCATGGGTCGGCCGGGAAACTGATTTGCCTGCAGAATATGCCGGGCTGGAACAGCACGACATGCAGGGGCGTATGATCACCCCCGCACTGATCGACTGTCACACCCATCTGGTCTTTGGCGGCAATCGCGCCGCTGAATTTGAATTGCGCTTGAACGGTGCCAGCTACGAAGAGGTGGCACGCGCTGGCGGTGGCATCATCTCGACCGTCACGGCGACCCGCACCGCGACCGAGGACGCGCTGCTGACGGATGCCCTGACCCGCGCCGATGCCCTGATCCGCGAAGGCGTGACCCTGATCGAGGTGAAATCCGGCTACGGGCTGGACACTGACACCGAACTGAAAATGCTGCGCGTCGCCCGCAAGATTGCAAAGATGCGCCCGATTGATGTCCGCACCAGCTTTCTTGGTGCCCACGCTGTGCCCATGGGCATGGATGCCGACACGTATATCGACGAAATCTGCATCCCGACCCTGCGCACCGCCCATGCTCAGGGGCTGGTCGATGCTGTGGACGGGTTCTGCGAAGGCATCGCCTTTGACACCGCGCAGATCGCACGGGTCTTTGATGTCGCGCAAGAACTGGGTTTGCCGGTGAAACTCCATGCCGAGCAATTGTCGAACATTGGCGGCACACAACTGGCAGCCACCTATGGCGCGTTGTCGGCGGACCACGTGGAATACGCAACGCCTGCGGATGCTGCCGCACTGGCCCGGTCCGGCACAGTCGCGGTGCTGCTGCCCGGCGCGTTCTACACTCTGCGCGAAACCCGAATGCCGCCCGTGCAGGCGTTTCGCGACCACGGCGTTCCTATGGCGCTGGCCACCGACTGCAACCCCGGCTCATCGCCGCTTGCCTCATTGCTGCTGGCGATGAACATGGGCTGCACATTGTTCCGGCTGACTCCGCTTGAGGCGATGCAGGGCGTGACGGTTCAGGCCGCCCGCGCCCTGGGATGCGCCGACCGGGGACGCATCGTGGCAGGGATGCGGGCCGATCTGGCGGTATGGGATGCGTCCCACCCGGCGGAACTGGCCTATCGCATCGGATTTAACCCCCTGCATCAGCGGATATTTGGCGGAGCATCATGAGTATCACCCTGACCCCCGGCACCACCTCTCTGGCAACCCTGCGCGCGATCTGGACCGCGGACGCTGCGGTCACGCTCGACCCCGCGGCGCGTCCGGGGATCGAAGCCGCAGCGGCATTGGTGGCGCGGGCGGCACAGGGCGACGCCGCAGTCTACGGCGTCAACACGGGTTTCGGCAAACTCGCCAGCGTCAAGATCGCGTCGGGCGACACTGCCCGGCTGCAGCGCAACCTGATCCTGTCGCATTGCTGCGGCGTCGGCGCCGCGCTGGACACAAACACAACCCGGCTGATGATGGCGCTGAAACTACTGTCCCTGGGGCGTGGTGCCTCAGGCGTTGCGTGGTCCACTGTCGCGCTGATTGAGGCGATGCTGGCAAAAGGCGTGATCCCGGTGATCCCCGATCAAGGGTCGGTTGGCGCATCCGGCGATCTGGCCCCCCTGGCCCATATGGCCGCAGTGATGATCGGCGAAGGCGAGGCGCTGTGGCAGGGCACGCGGATGCCTGGCGGCGCTGCTCTGGCTATGGCGGGGATTGAGCCAATCACATTGGGTCCAAAGGAAGGGTTGGCACTGATCAACGGCACTCAGTTTTCAACCGCCTGCGCGCTGGTCGGCCTGTGGGGGGCGTGGCAGAATGCGGCGACCTGCGTGATCACGGCGGCCCTGTCCACCGATGCCATCATGGGATCCACCGCGCCGTTACAGGACGCCATTCACACGCTGCGCGGCCATGCCGGACAAATCGCCGTGGCGCGGGCGCAGCGGGCGCTGATGCAAGGATCTGAAATCCGCGAGAGCCACCGCGACGGCGATAGCCGCGTCCAGGATCCCTACTGCATCCGCTGTCAGCCGCAGGTGAGCGGCGCTGCAATGGATCTTCTGCACTTTGCCGCCCGCACCTTGGAGGTTGAGGCCAACGCCGTGACAGACAACCCGCTGGTGCTGGTCGAAGAGGGGTTGATCGTGTCGGGCGGGAATTTTCACGCCGAACCCGTAGGATTTGCTGCGGACCAGATTGCCGTCGCGATTTCCGAGATCGGCGCAATAGCGCAGCGCCGGGTTGCGCTGATGGTCGACCCGACGCTAAGCTTTGATCTGCCGCCGTTCCTGACCCCCGATCCCGGCCTGAACTCTGGCCTGATGATCGCCGAGGTCACCACCGCCGCATTGATGAGCGAGAACAAGCACCTCGCCAATCCCTGCACCACCGACAGCACGCCGACGTCTGCCAATCAAGAGGATCACGTGAGCATGGCCGCCCACGCCGCACGGCGTCTGGAAAGGATGAACGCCAACCTCAACGTCATTCTGGGGGTCGAGGCGATCTGCGCGGCCCAAGGCATTGGCTTTCGCCATCCACTGCAAACGTCTTTGCCATTACAGCGTGTTGTCAGTGAATTACGGCTCGAAGTTGATGCTTTGAACGAAGATAGGTACCTCGCCCCGTCGCTTGAGGCCGCAGCCAGGATGGTCGCGCATGGCCGCCTGGTGGATGCCGTCGATTTACCTGCATTTGTCAAAGGAGAGCGCGCATGACCCCGGTCGACGTTACCCGCGGCGACAGCCCGGTCATTCTGGGCCTGCCGCATACCGGCACCCATGTGCCCGATGACATCATGGCCCAGCTGAACCCGTTGGGCCGCACACTGGCTGACACCGACTGGCATATTCATCAACTGTATGATGGCCTGCTGCCCGGCGTCACGACGGTGCGTGCCACCTTTCATCGCTACGTGATCGACGCCAACCGCGACCCAAGCGGCCAGAGCCTATATCCCGGCCAGAACACCACCGGACTGGTGCCACTCACTGATTTCGAAGGCGAGGAAATCTGGAACAGCCCGCCCGACGCAGCCGAAATCTCACTTCGGCGCGACACCTGGCATACCCCCTACCACGCCGCCCTCGCGGCCGAAGTCGTGCGGGTACATGCCAGACATGGGGTTGCAATCCTGTATGATTGCCACTCGATCCGGGGGAACATCCCGTTTCTGTTCGATGGCACTTTGCCCGACTTTAACATCGGCACCAACGACGGCCTGACCTGCGCGCCGGAAATCGCCGCGGCAACCAGCAACATTTGCACCCAGGCGCAAGGCTATACCGCTGTGACCAATGGCAGGTTCAAGGGCGGCTGGACCACCCGGCACTACGGGCGCCCCACCGACGGGGTGCACGCGATTCAGATGGAATTGGCGCAATCCGCCTACCTCACCGATGAATGTGCGCCATGGGCCTATGACACACCGAAATCCGATCGCCTGCGCGTCCATCTGCGCGAAATCCTGACCACTTTGGCCCAACTGGCCCCATCCCTCGGAGGCACAAGATGACAAATTCCCGCCACAACCTGCGCGACGTCTATCCGCCCACCGGACCCGAGATTACCTGCAAGAGCTGGCTGACCGAAGCACCGATGCGGATGCTGATGAACAACCTGCACCCCGATGTGGCCGAAAATCCGCATGAATTGGTGGTTTACGGCGGCATCGGACGCGCCGCCCGCACATGGGAGGATTTTGACAGCATCGTCGCCACGCTCAAGACGCTCAACGATGACGAAACACTACTGGTACAATCCGGCAAGCCCGTGGGCGTGTTTCGCACCCACAAGGACGCGCCGCGCGTGCTGATCGCCAACTCCAACCTCGTGCCGCACTGGGCCACATGGGACCATTTCAACGAGCTGGATAAAAAAGGTCTGGCGATGTACGGCCAGATGACCGCCGGATCCTGGATCTACATCGGCACCCAGGGCATCGTGCAAGGCACCTACGAGACCTTCATGGAGGCCGGTCGCCAGCATTATGACGGCTCACTCAAGGGCCGCTGGATCCTGACGGGCGGTCTGGGCGGCATGGGCGGTGCACAGCCTTTGGCCGCGGTGATGGCCGGGGCCTGCTGTCTGGCGGTGGAATGTGACGAAACCCGCGCCGATTTCCGCCTGCGTACCCGCTATGTCGATGAAAAGACCAGCGATCTGGACGAGGCGCTGGCGATGATCGAACGCTGGACCAAGGCCGGAGAGGCGAAATCTGTGGCGCTGATCGGCAATGCGGCGGACGTATTTCCCGAACTGGTCAAGCGCGGTGTGAAACCCGATATCGTTACCGACCAGACCAGCGCGCATGATCCGATCCACGGCTATCTCCCGCAGGGCTGGAGCGTGGCCGAATGGCGTGCAAAACAGGAAACGGCCCCCAAGGCGGTGGAAAAAGCCGCCCGCGCCAGCATGAAAGTGCAGGTCGCCGCGATGGTGGATTTTTGGAACGCCGGGGTGCCGACACTGGATTACGGCAACAACATCCGGCAGGTCGCGCAAGAAGAAGGGTTGGAAAACGCCTTTGCCTTCCCCGGCTTTGTACCTGCCTACATCCGCCCACTATTCTGCCGTGGCGTGGGGCCATTCCGCTGGTGCGCGCTGTCCGGCGACCCCGAGGACATCTACAAGACCGATGCCAAGGTCAAAGAACTGATTGACGACCCGCATCTGCACAACTGGCTGGATATGGCGCGCGAACGGATCGCGTTTCAGGGCCTGCCCGCGCGGATCTGCTGGGTTGGTCTGGGCTTGCGTGACAAGCTGGGGCTGGCGTTCAACGAAATGGTCCGCACCGGAGAGCTGAGCGCGCCGGTAGTGATTGGCCGCGACCACCTCGACAGTGGTTCGGTCGCGAGCCCCAACCGCGAGACCGAGGCGATGCGCGACGGATCGGATGCGGTCAGCGACTGGCCGCTGCTCAACGCCATGCTGAACGTGGCGAGTGGCGCGACATGGGTGTCGCTGCACCATGGTGGCGGCGTAGGCATGGGCTTTTCCCAGCATTCTGGGATGGTGATTTGCTGCGACGGCACCGAAGATGCCGACCGCCGTATCGCTAATGTGCTGTGGAATGATCCGGCCACCGGTGTGATGCGCCACGCCGATGCGGGCTACGATATCGCATTGGACTGCGCGCGCGAAAACCAGCTGAACCTGCCGGGTATTCTGGGGCGATGAAATACGGGAATGACTCTTAATCTACTGGGTTACTTTAATCCCACAATTAATTGATATAAAATAAAAAATGAAGAGATATCCGCGGAGGATGACATCGCCCCCAGCGTATCCGTCGTGGCACCAGATTTATGTGCATCCAGCCATGGCTCCGATCCTGCATCGGTGCGTTTCAGGGGCATTGGATTCACCCCGCAACGTCCATGGCGAGTCGCAGTTTAATTTGGTGCGCGGTCGAACCGAGCAGCGCATCGGCCCCCCAGACAGGCAGCCCAAACCCCATATAGACCTAGTTCTTCGATCATCCGCTCCCTATCCTGAGACGTGCCTGCTCGGTGCACAGCCACAGCCAGTAAGCCAGATATTTATGCACGTCACAAACGCAGGACATAAGAAACGGCAAGAAACCCCGAAAATTCAGCATATGAATTTGCGAAAAACCGCCAGTTCTCAACCAGTTCAACAGATTTATGTGGCGGTGCAGCAAAAGCGGACATAATTGAACTAGCGCCACTGAACTGTCGTGTGAATGAGTCGCACGTGCAGGATATCTGTGTGTACGGGAAGCAATCTTGGTTCAATGTCTGTAAAATCACTGTCCCCTGAAGCAGGTCCATCACGGCCCACGCGTCGTTCCGTTATTGCCACCCTGACGGGATCGGTGGCTGCGATTGCTTTCGCACGCAGCGCCCTGGCCCAGCAGGACACCGGACCAGAGCAGGAAGCCCCGGAAACAGCAACGGCCGAAGGGCAGCCTGTCGCGGAACCGGTTGAGCAACAGCCGTTTTCTTTTGACTGGCTGGATGCACGCATGGCCGAGGCGGCGCAGGCTGACTACGTTGCGCCGATCGAGGCGCCAGAGGTGATCGCGGATCTCGATTACGATGATTACCGCCTGATCCAGTTCAATCCCGAGCGGGCGCGCTGGCGCGAAGAAGGTGCGCTGTTTCGCGTCCACGCCTTTCATCCCGGCTGGCTCTACAAGACCACTGTGGCGATCCATGAGGTGGTGAACGGCGTGCAGGTGCCGATGACCTTTTCGACCGAGGATTTCCTGTATTACAACGATCTGGCCGACCGTGTACCAAAGAATCAGGACCTTCCGGGGGTGGCGGGTTTTCGTCTGAACACGCCGCTGAACCGCGCTGACAAATTCGATGAGCTGGTCTCATTCGTCGGAGCGTCCTATTTTCGCGCTCTGGCGCGCGACAGCAGCTATGGTCTGTCGGCGCGGGGCCTAGCGATCAATACCGGGCTAAGCGGAACCGAAGAATTCCCGCGCTTTTCCGAGTTCTGGTTGGAACGGCCCGCCGAGGGTCAGGAAAACGTCGTGCTCTATGCCGCCCTTGACAGCCCGTCCTGCACTGGCGCGTATCGTTTCGTCATTCGCCCAGGGGCTGAGACAGTGATTGACGTAACCGCCAGACTGCATTTTCGCCGCGATGTAGAACAGCTGGGGGTGGCCGCGCTGACCTCGATGTTCCTGTTCGACGAAAAGAACAGCGATACCTTTGACGACTATCGTCCGCAGGTGCATGACAGCAACGCCCTGATGGTGGTGCGTCAGGATGGCGATGTGCTGTGGCGCCCGCTCAACAACCCTGTGCGACTGGCCAGTTCTTACCTGGGTGAGCCGAACCTAAAATCCTTTGGTCTGATCCAGCGCGACCGCGCGTTTGACGATTATCAGGATGCCGGCGCGCATTATCAGGACCGACCTTCGGTGCTGGTCGAACCCCAAGGCGACTGGGGCGGCGGCGCGATCCGCCTGGTCGAGATCCCGTCGGATCTGGAGGGCAACGACAACATCGTCAGCTTCTGGGTGCCGTCCAGCAAACCGCGCGCGGGCGAGATGCGCGAATATGCCTATCGGCTGCGGTGGGGCGCGCTTGGCACAGATCGGGACGGTGATCGCGCGTGGATTGTCAATACCTTGGCCGGCCAGGGGGGCACCTCTGGCGTGTCCGAAACCAACTCATCATTACGCAAATTCGTCATTGATTTTGATGGCGGGCTGATGGCGGGTCTGCCGGTTGATGCCGAGATGGAACCGGTTGTGACCGTCTCACGCGGCAAAATTCAGCACATTGCCCTGTCAAAGATCGACGGCACCACAAAATGGCGACTAGTGATCGACGTAGACGGAGGAAATGAGCAGTTGGTGGAACTTGTTGCCCATGTTGCGGGTTTTGGACGCAAGCTAACTGAAACATGGGTATACCAATGGATGCGCGAATGATGCCGCAACACTCTACTTTTTCCGCTACCGATGCGCGGGCAATCGCCGCGCGCAGGGCCGTTGTTCTGCACGACGCCAGGCTTCCCGATGCTCCGCTGGTCATGCCAGCGCAGGTGATCGAGGCGCCATTTGTCGGTATCTCAGGTGTGCTGCGCCTGTTTGGCGACCTGGTCAGTGGTTTCGGCCGGGCAGCCCGGGGCCGGTAGAAAATGACACCGTCAAAGCCCTCTGGCGACGCGCTGTCGGCGCGTGCTTTTGCATTGCTCGTCAGTATTGGCCTTGGCATCGGGGCGGCGGCCCTGTTCTTGCAGTTTGGCGCGGCGGACGGACTGCAAATTGTCGACGGAGTGCGCGCGGCGCTTGTGTTCATCACAACTTTCTGGCTGGCATGGGGGGCGATGCAATCCGTCGAAGGGCTTATTTCCGTACGCCCTGCACCCGCTCCGCTTGGAACCCCGATTACCACCCGCACCGCGATCCTGATGCCCGTCTACAACGAAGCCCCCGCCGTAGTCTTTGCCCGCGTCGCCGCGATGGACGACTCGATCAGGCGAATGCGGCTGGAAGAGCATTTTGATTTTGCGGTGTTGTCAGACACGCAGGATGATCGCGTCGCCGCCGAGGAAGAAAGCTGGTTTGTCCGCCTGTGGGACGATCGGGCGCAGGATGCCAGGCGCGAGGCGGGCAAGCCCGCGCGGTTTTTCTATCGGCGGCGGGCTCAGAATACCGGGCGCAAGGCGGGCAACATTCAGGATTTTTTCGAATCCTCGGGGGCGAATTATGACTATGCCCTAATCTTGGATGCCGACAGTCTGATGGAGGGCAGCACTATCGCTGAGATGGTCCGCCAAATGCAGGCCGATCCCAAATTGGGCCTGTTGCAAACTCTGCCGCGTATCACCAGCGCCCGTTCGCGGTTCGGACGCGCGATGCAGTTCGCTGCGGGGTTCTATTCGCCGGTCTTTGCGCGCGGTCAGGCAGCAATGCAGGGCGTCACCGGACCGTTCTGGGGCCATAACGCGCTGGTGCGGGTGCGCGCGTTTGCAGACAGCTGCGCCCTGCCGGAACTCAGCGGTCCGCCTCCCTTTGGCGGGCATATCCTCAGCCATGACTACGTCGAGGCTGCGCTGCTTGCGCGCGCAGGTTGGTCGGTGCGCATGGACCCGAGTCTGGCGGGATCTTACGAAGAGGGTCCCGAGAACATGGTCGACTTTGCCAAGCGCGACCGCCGGTGGTGTCAGGGCAATCTGCAACATATCCGCCTGCTGTCGGCGCCCCGGCTCAGAGCGTGGTCGCGATTCGTATTTTTCCAAGGCATTCTAAGCTATATCGCACCGCTGTTCTGGGCAATGTTTCTGGCCTCGAACCTCTATGCGACGGCGACAGCCCCCGCGCCGGATTTCTTTCCCGAACCGTTCCAACTGTTCCCGGTGTTTCCGTCTGACCAGACCTCAAAGGCCGTTGGCCTTGCAGTTGGGGTGTTCGGTCTGCTGGTGTTTCCCAAGGTGCTGATCCTGCTGGACGCCGCCCTGCGTGGACGCGTGTCTGGCTTTGGTGGAACAATCACCGCTCTGCGCGGAATGGTGACGGAACTGGTCACGTCGTCGATCAATGCGCCGATCATGCTGATGTGGCAAACGCGGGCGGTGCTGCAAGTTCTGATGGGGCGCGATGGCGGCTGGCCGGCCCAGACCCGTGGTGACGGGCGGCTGACTTTGGCGGACTCCTTTGCCGCCAGCTGGTGGATTCAGTGCTGGGGTTTGGCGGTGATCCTGCTTACCCAGACCCTCGCCCCGAGCCTCATGCTTTGGGTGCTGCCAATCGGTGTGCCACTGCTCATCGCGCCGCTGGTCATCTGTCTCAGTTCGCAGCCCTCGCACCCGCCGCTGTTCCTGACCCCCGAAGAATCCAGGATTCCGCCGGTGATCGCCGACCATCGCCGGATTTTGACACTCTGGGCCGGCCCCGAACACGATACGCCCGCCCCAAACGCCGACGCGACCGAAGCAGCGGCCTGATATGTCCCCCCAAAAGTCACCAATCGGCGCGCCGCCGTCAACGCGCGACCCGCGACTGGATTTTTTCCGTGGCCTCGCGCTGGTGATGATTTTCATCAACCACGTGCCGGGCAATCCGCTCGAATCCCTGACCAACCGCAACTTCGGCTTTTCCGATGCGGCTGAGGGCTTTGTGTTTATGTCGGGTGTCGCGGCGGGGTTGGCCTATCCAATGGCCTTTGTCCGCCTGCCGTTGTGGCGGGCGATCGCAAAATGCTGGGGCCGGGCCTGGACGCTTTATTCCGTGCATTTGGTGATCACTGTGATCTCGCTCGCGATCATGTTGGGTGCGGCCTACTGGTTCGGCGCGGACAAGATGTGGAAGGTCAATAACGTCGCCCCCTGGATCGGCGCGCCGGTACAGGCGACCATCGGAATCGCCATTCTGGGGCACCAGTTTGGCTATCTCAATATTCTGCCGATGTATGCCGCGCTGTTGCTGATGACACCGGTGATGATCCTGATCGGTCAGCGCAATATCTGGCTTATGCTTGGGATTTCGGTGCTGTTGTGGATCATCACCGGCGAGACTCGGCTGAACCTTCCGGCCTATCCGAACCCCGGCGGGTGGTTTTTTAACCCGTTCGCCTGGCAGCTCTTGTTTGCGGTGGGCCTTGCCACGGGGATGCAACTAAAATCCGGCAAGCGGCTGTTGCCCAATGTGGCGTGGGCAAAGTGGCTGTCGCTGGCCGTGCTGGTATTCGTTGTGGTGTGGATGAAGGTCGACGTGATCCGCGAGGCCGGAAATTCAGGTCTGAGCTATTTGCGCGACCATGGCTGGCCGTTTTACATCACCAATTTTGACAAGACTTACCTTGCCGCGCCGCGACTGCTGCATGTGTTGGCGCTGGTCTATTTCCTCTCGACCCAAGGCTGGGTGCGGCGCCTGTCCGCCAGCCGCTGGGTCTGGCCGGTCCAGTTAATGGGACGCTTTGGCCTAGCCTGTTTTGCGCTCGGCACGGTGCTGTCGATTCTGGGTCAGTCAATCCGGGCGGGGTTGATCGACGATCCGTGGATGTTCGACTTTGGCTATGTCCTTGCTGGGTTGGCGGTGCAAATGGGTTTTGCCCGGATCAAGTGGCAACTGGCCCAAACCCCGGTCGATCGGCGTGCCCCTGATCCTGCTTAACACCGCCGTAAACCAACCGGCCGAATACGCAGAACCAGATTTGTCTGCCTGACGCCGGTTCGCCCTAAAACTTATTCACCAAGGTCGCGAAAAAGATTGTCAGTCTCGACAAAATCCAACCGCTCTTCCTGAACGGTGCCCGCGTTGATATCGCGCAGCTCGACCCGTCCGTCGCCGTATCCGATCACCACTACGTCGCAAATGTCGATGAACAGGCCATTCTCGACCACACCGGGGATTTGGTTCAGCACCATCGCCAGTTGACGCGGATTGCCGATCCGGCCCAGATGCAGGTCAAGGATATGGTTGCCCTCGTCGGTGATGAACGGTCGATCACCATTCATCCGCAACGTCGCTGCGCGCCCCATCACATCCATCGCCACCAGCGTTTCCTCGATCAGCGCCTGCGTGGTGGGCCAGCCAAACGGCACAAGCTCGACCGGCAGCGCAAATGCGCCCAGATGCTCGACCTCTTTGGCGGCATCGGCGATCACGATCATCTGGTCGCTGGCCGTGGCCACGATCTTTTCCTGCAACAGCGCGCCGCCGCCGCCCTTGATCAGGTTCAGCTCCTGATCGAATTCGTCGGCACCGTCGATCGTCAGGTCCAGCCAGCGCGCCTCGTCGAGGCTGATGACCTCAATCCCGACGTCGCGGGCCAGTTGCGCTGTGCGCGTCGACGTCGGGACGCCGCGGAATTTGAGCCCGTCGTCGCGCACCATCTCGCCCAGGCAGCGCACCAGCCAGGCGGCGGTAGATCCAGTGCCCAGCCCGACCCGCATGCCATCCTCGACATATTCGGCGGCGCGTTTGGCGGCTACAAACTTGGCCTTGTCGATGGGGGACAATTCTCCGGTCATCTGGCATTCCTCTGTCTGGTTGGCCTCGGTCTGACGGCCTCGGTCTGATTGGCGGCCTTATAATGCGCGGTGCCGCTGGGGGCGAGAGACAATTGATCCCTCCGCCCACATCGCCGGACGCACGATGTCCCATGGCCTGTCCGCTTGCGAACTGTCGGCATCGGTGCCAACGTCTGGAAACGCATATAAATCGTCGCAAGCAGACGGGCCACAACCGACCCGCGCGCTACTGGATAAGTATGAACCAGCCTTACCGCCTGCATTACGCCCCGGACAACGCGTCGCTGATCGTGCGGCTGGCGCTGCTCGAACTGGGGCAATCGTTTGAAACGGTGCTGGTGGATCGCAGCGCGCGGGAACAGCGCAGCCCGGCTTACCGCGCGCTCAATCCTGTCGGGCGCATCCCCATGATCGAGACGCCACACGGCCCGGTGTTTGAGACCGGCGCCATCCTGCTCTGGCTGGCAGAGACCCATAACGGCCTTGCTCCGGCGGCTGATTCCCCTGGGCGCGGGGCGTTTCTGGCCTGGCTGTTTTTTCTGTCCAACACAGTGCATGCCGAGATGCGGATGCTGTTCTATCCTGCAACCTATGCAGGGCCACATCAGTCGGTACAGCAGGGCCTGCGTCTCCGGATTCAGGACAACATTTGCGGACATCTTGGTCTGCTGGATCAGGCTGCGGGCACGGGTCATTCATGGTTCGGCGCAGAGCAGCCGACGCTGCTCGATATCTACCTGTGTCCGCTGTTGCGCTGGTGCGCCCTGTATCCAGACGGGCATACGGATTGGTTCCGCCTGTCCGACACCCCTGCCCTGCACGCCATCGCGACGAGGTTCGAGGCGCGCGACACTGTCCGTATCGCATCTCAGGCCGAAGGGCTTGGTCCCTCGCCGTTCTCCGCGCCACAACGCGCCGCTCCTCCCGAGGGCAGCGCCACCTGAGCCCCGCAGGCCCTTGCGACCCGCCGCCGGACGCGAAACACTGACGTCAACGCCCCCTTTAGCTGAAAAGAGTGCCCGCGCATGTTCCTCTCGGTCTTCGATATGTTCAAAGTCGGAATCGGTCCGTCATCGTCCCACACGATGGGGCCGATGGTGGCCGCCGCGCGGTTCCTTGATCAGATGCGGACGGCGCCGTTTGCCTTTGCCGGTGTGCGCGCGTCGTTGCACGGCAGTCTTGCCTTTACCGGTGTCGGACACGCCACCGATCGGGCCACGATCCTTGGCCTCGCCGGGTTTCGGCCCGAAACTTACGATGCCACCGCCGCCGACCTGGCGTTTGCAACCATCCGCGATACGTGCCGACTGACACCCGAGGGGTTGCCGGAACTGACCTTCGATCCGGTGAATGATCTGCATTTCGACTTTGGCCCAAACTTGCCCGGCCATGCCAATGGCATGATCCTGATGGCAACCGACGCGCAGGGCGACGTGATCCTGCAACAAACCTATTATTCGATCGGCGGTGGTTTTGTGCTGACCGACACCGAGCTGGCCGCAGGCAAGGCAAGCGACGATGGCCCGCCGATCCCGTATCCGTTTGGATCAGCGACCGAGATGCTTTCCATGTCCCAATCCAGCGGGCAGAGCATCGCCCAGATGAAACGCGCCAATGAGGTGGCGCGGGGCGGCGCGGCCAATTTGGATCGCGGGCTAACCCGGATTTGGCAGGTGATGACCGATTGCATTGATCGGGGCATGGCAAACGATGGCATCTTGCCCGGCGGGCTCAAGGTCCGTCGCCGCGCCCGCGCGATTCATCAGGCGCTGCTGGCCGAACGCGGCCAGAACCAAAGCCCGCCGCACACGATCAACGACTGGATGAGCTGCTACGCCATGGCCGTGAACGAAGAGAACGCCGCTGGTGGCCAGGTCGTGACCGCCCCCACCAACGGCGCGGCTGGCGTCGTGCCCGCGACAATCCGCTACTGGCTGGACCATGTCCCCGGGGCGAGCGAACGGCTTGTGCCTGATTTCCTGCTCACTGCGGCGGCGATTGGCGGATTGGTCAAGTACAACGCCAGTATTTCCGGCGCCGAGGCCGGTTGTCAGGCCGAAGTCGGCAGCGCCGCGGCAATGGCAGCAGCCGGACTGTGTGCCGTGCTTGGCGGGACACCGGCGCAAATCGAAAATGCGGCCGAAATCGCGCTCGAACATCACCTTGGCATGACCTGCGACCCGGTTCGCGGGCTGGTGCAGGTGCCCTGCATCGAACGCAACGGGCTGGGCGCGATCAAGGCAGTATCAGCCGCGTCACTGGCGCTGCGCGGCGACGGGGTGCATTTAGTACCACTGGACGCCTGTATCGAAACGATGCGCCAGACCGGCGTCGACATGTCGGAAAAGTACAAGGAAACCTCTCTGGGTGGTCTGGCTGTCAATATCCCCAATTGCTGAAAGGTATGATCACAGCGGATCACCCCCAATTCTCCGGCGGCTCGGGATTCGCCACGCAAACCCCTAAACCGAGTGGAAAGTCATCATAAAAATGCAACTTCAAGTTGATAAATTTCTCTCCTCTTAATTTAAACGTGAGACTTGTCTTAGCTCTGGCTTCTGGCTAGCGTCCGGTCATGCACAAGGATAACCCACTTCTGGGCATCCTCTTGATGCTGGGTTTCTGTATCGTGGCCCCCATGGGCGATGCAGTGGCCAAGCTATTGGGGGGCCAAGTCCCACTTGCACAGCTGCTGCTGGTTCGCTTTGGTATCCAAGCCATTGCACTGATCCCATTTTTGTTGCTGACCCGGCGCAGCTGGCGTCTGCGGGGGCGCTTGCTGGCGCTTACCATTCTGCGCACCCTGCTGCATATCCTTGGCATCGGCATGATGTTTTCCGCGCTGATGTATCTGCCACTGGCAGACGCGGTCGCTATCGCCTTTATCATGCCTTTCCTGATGCTGATCCTGGGACATTTCGTTCTGGGAGAAGAGGTTGGCATGCGCCGTCTGCTGGCCTGCGCCGTTGGGTTTATCGGCACACTTTTGGTGGTTCAGCCCGCCTTTGCCGAAGTCGGCTGGCCCGCCTTGCTTCCGTTGGGTGTTGCCGTCAACTTTTCGGTCTTCATGCTGGTCACCCGTCAAATTGCGCGGCAAACAGATCCGATTGGATTGCAGGCTGTGTCAGGCGTCATGGCCGTCTGCCTAATCGCACCGCTGGTGATTCTGATCCCGGCGGATGCCTTTCCTGCCTTGGCCTGGGAATCGCCCAGCCGTGCAACCTGGTCGCTACTGATCGGTATCGGCCTGCTTGGCACCCTTGCGCATCTTTTGATGACATGGTCGCTGCGCTTTGCCCCGTCTGCTACGCTGGCGCCAATGCAGTATCTAGAGATCCCGATCGCCACGATCATCGGCTTTGCCGTCTTTGGCGATCTGCCCAATGCACTTGCCGCCATAGGTATCTGTGTGACTGTTGCCGCCGGTCTCTATATTGTGATCAGAGAGCGGTCCATGATGCTGTCTGCCCGCGCAATGCCGCAAGTACCGTCTCAAGTGCCGACACCGGCAGAATAAGCAGCATCTTCGCCGCCGCGATCCGCAAGTGGACTGGCCCGATGACCTGGTTCGAGGTACCCCCCACCTGATCCGGCGCAAATCGCAGTCCGCCAATCGGCCAGCGCAATCCCTGCGATGTGCCCGTCACTGGCGCCAGCGGCCAGAGCGACAATCGCGAGCCCTCAGGCAGATCGAGATCCAGCTCCGGCGGGCAGAGCAACACCAGATCCGATGCCCCCACCAGCACGCAGCGCCGCGAGGGGTATCGTGCCAGTACCGTCAGTGCCGCCAGTTCATGATCGACCCGTCCACCCAGGAATCCCCAGCCCAGCACCAGCGGCGCCTCAATCCGGCGCAGACATTTCTCGAAATCGGTGTCATCCTGCCCATCTATCCGGTGGACGCCCCCCGGTGGCAGCGCATCGAGCGCCTGTTCAGACACCGAATCCATGTCGCCGATCACCGCCACTGGGGTCGTTCCCAAGCGCAGGAGTGGTTCTAACCCGCCATCCGCCGCGACGACGGTGTTAACCATGTCGCAGAGCGCCGCAAGTTGCGTCACGTCGCCCGGCGCGCCGCCAACCAGCAGAATCGGGGTATTTTTGTGAACAATCACGATTTTTACCCCCAATTAAGACAGTGTTTGGAAACCGATCACAATCTAGCCATGAAATGATACGCTCAAAGGCACAGATTCGGTCAGCTTTAGACTTGGGTAACATGCTAAACACACTGTTGCAGAAAATGTGAAAGTGAGCAGGCACATGGTAAGTTCGAGTAAGATTTTAACAGTCTCCTACGGTACATTCTCATGTACCCTAGAAGGGTTCGACGATTCCTTTGATACCATGAAGGCGATTGCGGAGTATTTTCGTGATCTGACGCAGGACGACCGCTACTTCGGCGCTGAACCGCCATCGCCGGACGCCGAGATGCTCGCCCGCATCGCCGAGCGCGAGATTGCCCGCCGGGTTGACGCCCGGATGGAGAATGGCAGCTACGTGTTGCGTGCCGCTCTCGACCGCCCCGACGCCGCGCCTGCCTCGGGTGGCCCAGCCGCGACACAAGCCGAAATGCCCGTTCCCACCCCGGCCCCAGCTGCACAGGCCAAAGTGGACGACCAGCCTGCCCCCGCCGCAAGCGCCGCTGACCTGCCCCCAGCCGCTGCTGACCTGCCACCGGCTGACGAGACGGACCAAGCCGCCCAGCCTCTGAGCGAAACCGGAATTTTGCCTGCGGATGACGAGGTACAGGACGCGCCGCAGCAGGTAGAATCGCCGGCCACATCCACAATTGCGCCGGAACCTGTTGCGACAACCGACCCGGCACCGACGCCCGAGGTAAAAGACGACACCATCGCTGCCACCGACACTACGGTTGCGACCCAAGTCACATATGATGCTCCGACGACCGCTATGCCCCAGGTCGAAGCGCCTCAAGTGGCAAATCCGCCCGCCGACACAGCCAGCGCGACCACTGAAACCGCAAGCACCGAAAGTGCAGCGATTGTCGAACCTGTGGCAAGTGAAACGCCCGAGCAGACCGCTCCGGCACAGAGCGACCAATCCAGCGTCGCCGCAAAACTTCAGCGGATTCGTGCTGTCGTCATGGCAAACCGCACGACCAGCACCAATTATTCCGAGGACGAGCACGCCGAAGAAGCCTTTGACGAAGACGCGGTCAGCGCCTTTATGGGTGGTTTCCCCGCCAGCGACGAAACCTCGGCCCGTGCAGAAGTACATATCGAACCGGACGCCGCACCTGAAACCGCTGAATCGCACGCGGATGCCCTCTTCGCGGACACAATCGCCAGCGTTCTTAGTGCAGAATCAGCAATTCACGCGCAGGACGCGGACGACACCGATCATGCCCCGACGACTGACGAAGACCTGTCGCAGACAAATGCAACAGATACCGACGAAGCCCCGATCGAAGAGTCCGCAGACAGCGCCACAGATGATGCCGTTGATCTCTCGGAGTTTTCTGTCCCCGAGGTGGCGCGTTCAGCCCCCCCGGCACCGCGCCCCATGGCGCGTGTTATCAAAATCAAGCGCGCCGCGTTTGATGCCGCAGTCGCGGCGGGCCAGCTCGAAGAAGTAAAGCCCGATCCGGTCGCCGAGCAGATCAGCAGCCTGAGCGCCGAAGAAGAAGCAGACCTCGCCCGCGAACTCGCCACTGTTTCCAGCGAATTCGACGAAGATTGGGACGATGACGCCGATCAGGCCCAGACGCAGGACGAAACCGCCGATCTGGATGACGACGACGAATGGGACACGCCGACATTCGGCGACATCAAACTCGAGGCTCTCGAAACACCGGCACCCGACGCATATAACGACGCCGATGACGAAGAGGAATGGGATACCCCGGCCAGTGACGTCAGCCCGCAAGTGTCCAGAGTGTCTACGCCGGTCTCGCTCGCCAAGGAGACCGCTGATGAAGAATGGAATGCCCCTGCCGCAACGACCCCGATCGCAGACGATGCGAACAGTGACGATTGGGACCAATTTGCGCTGGACGACGCCGACGATAACACACCGCTGGTGGCAGTAGCCGAGCGATCCACAGGGAACAGCGACGCCGAAGACGCCTGGGACACACCAACCGCATCTGAGGAGGAGGATGAGGTCGCGACGCCGCCGGTCGATGCCATCGCTACGGACGATTCTGCCATCAATCCCGATCTGGACGATGACGACGATCTGTCGTCGCTGCTGGATGACGAGGACGACGACGAAGCCGAGGATGGTAACAGCCTCTTTGCTCGCGACGATGTAGACGAAGCGCTGGACCGTATGGCCCGGGAAGGGGCGCGCAAGGCGGTCAAACTTTCCAGCCCGGCCCGCGTTATGCTGACGGAAAACCGTATCGAAGAAGAAGGCACGTCAGTTTCGCGCATTCTGGACGAAACCAACACCCAGCTTAGCGAACCCGAGGGCAACCGCCGCCGCAGTGCTATCGCCCACCTGCGTGCCGCTGTTGCGGCCACCCGCGCCGACCGCATCCTTGGCCGCAAAAAGGACGTCGAAAAAGAGGCCGAGCCTTATCGCGCCGACCTAGCCAGTGCTGTACGCCCACGTCGTCCCGTCGCGGTGCCGGATGCCAGCCGTTCTGACCGCCCGACCCAGTCGCGTCCTGCGCCGCTCAAACTGGTGGCAGAACAGCGCGTCAATCCCGCCCCGGCTGCCGTCGCTCCGCGTCCGTTGGCTCCGGCCCCTGCCGCAGCGACACCCGCTTCGGATCAGCCTGTGATCGTGCGCCCGCGCCGCGTCGTGCGCAACACCGCCCGGATCAACGAAGCGGATCAGGCCGCCGACATCGGCTTTAGCGAGTTTGCTGAAACCATGGGGGCCACCCACCTGCCAGAGCTTCTCGAGGCCGCCGCGTCTTACATGTCGTTCGTCGAAGGCCGCGAACAGTTTTCGCGTCCGCAGCTAATGACCAAAGTGCGTGCCGCTGAACAGTCCGAATCCAGCCGCGAGGACCGGCTGCGCAGCTTTGGTCAATTGCTGCGGGACGGCAAGATCGAAAAGACCCGTGGCGGGCGGTTTACTGCCTCGGACCGGATCAGCTTTAAACCGAGCGAACGCGCAGGCTAAGATAATCAGCCCGGAAAATGCGAAAACGGCGGGTCGCCAGACCCGCCGTTTTGCTATGCAGCGCGAAGAACGTCAGCCCTAAGCCCGAGCATATTCTTCGAATGCGCATGTATGGTGCCCATGATCAATTACACGACGCCAAAGACAGGCGTGGCGGCACATCAAACCGCGCTGCGGTTACTTGCCCTCGTCCGGATCAGCCTGCCCGACGCCACGGAACACGTATTTGAACGGTAGCGCCCAGAGCAGACCCAGCGCGACATAAATGCCAAGCTCCAGCAACAGCGGCGGCCGCCCGAGCCAATTCATGATACTGATCGACAGCACGATATAGAGCGGCAGTCCCACCAGCAGGATCAGAACAGAAAACCACCGGCGTCTTTTATAGCTCAGCGCCATGTTTGGCCCCCTCAATCTGCAAACGGGTCGGTGACCAGAATCGTGTCCTCGCGCTCGGGCGAGGTCGAGAGCAGCGCAACAGGGCACCCAATCAGCTCCTCGACGCGGCGAACATATTTGATCGCCTCTGCGGGCAGATCAGCCCAACTGCGCGCGCCCTCGGTCGACTGTGACCAGCCCGGCATTTCCTCATAAATAGGTGTGCAGCGGGACTGTGCATCTGCCGCCGTCGGCAGATAATCCAGACGGGTGCCGTCCAGCTCGTAGCCGATGCAGATTTTCAGCGTCTCGAAACCGTCCAATACGTCGAGCTTGGTAAACGCGATTCCGTTCACCCCCGATGTGGCACAGGTCTGGCGCACCAAAACCGCGTCGAACCACCCACAGCGGCGCTTGCGTCCGGTTACGGTGCCAAACTCGTGACCTCGCTCACCTAGGCGCTGCCCATCGGCATCGTGCAACTCGGCCGGGAACGGACCTTCGCCGACGCGTGTGGTATAGGCCTTGACGATCCCCAGCACAAAATCAATTGCCCCTGGGCCGATGCCCGTACCAGTCGCCGCCTGCCCGGCGATGACGTTGGACGAGGTCACAAAGGGATAGGTGCCAAAGTCGATGTCCAGCAGCGCTCCCTGCGCGCCCTCAAACAGGATGCGTTTCCCCGCCCGGCGCTTTTCATTGAGAATTTTCCAGACCGGCGCCGCATATTCCAGCACCACCGGAGCAATCTCACGCAGGTCGGCCAACAGCCGGGCGCGATCAACCGGCTCCAGCCCCAGACCCCGCCGCAGCGCATCATGATGCACCAGCGCACGATCGACCCGCTCTTCCAGAGTTGCCGGATCGGCCAGGTCAGCCACCCGCACCGAGCGGCGGCCCACTTTATCCTCATAGGCGGGACCAATGCCGCGACCGGTGGTCCCAATCTTGGCCACGTTTGTCGCAGATTCGCGCGCCCGGTCCAGCTCGCCATGGATCGGCAGGATCAGCGGCGTATTCTCGGCAATCATCAGGGTTTCCGGGGTGATCGTGACCCCCTGCCCGCGCAGTTGCGCGATCTCTTTCTTCAGATGCCACGGGTCCAGCACAACTCCATTGCCAATGACCGACAACTTGCCACCGCGCACAATTCCGCTGGGCAGCAGCGACAACTTAAAAACAGTCCCGTCAATCACCAGCGTATGGCCAGCATTATGCCCGCCCTGAAAGCGCGCGATGACATCGGCGCGCTCGCTCAGCCAGTCAACGATCTTGCCCTTGCCTTCGTCGCCCCATTGCGCGCCCACGACCACAACATTTGCCATGTCTTTGACCCTTTCGATCCGACGTTCAAACCCGCGTGTGTATAGCCATCCCAGTGGCCCGGCGAAACCACCAATTTGCAGGGTCGGCCTCGGGGCTGGACAGGCTCAACGCTTTCGGTCCATCAATGGCCCAGTCGCACGGGCAAAACAGTCGCACGTGCAAAACAATTGACGAGGGTTTAATGGGATTTCTGTTGCGCTGGGTCTGTGCCTTTGTCCTGCTGGCCGCCACCTACAATCCAACCTCGTGGAGCTATGCCCGCTGGGCGCCGAACAATTTCGACACGCAATTGCCCCTGACCGTTCTGCTCGGCCTCGTGCTGCTGATCGGTTACATAATCTATCTACGCGCAACATTACGATCCATCGGCGCCTTTGGCATGCTGCTGGTTCTGGCGCTAGTCGCTGCACTGCTCTGGGTGCTGTCTGACTATGGCCTGCTGGATCTGAGCAACCAAACGGCGAGCCAATGGCTCGGCCTCCTCGCGCTGTCTCTGGTGCTCGGAATCGGCCTAAGCTGGAGCATCATCCGCCGCAAACTCTCGGGACAGGCAGATGTGGACGACGTCGACGAATAACCCCCACACCGACTTCTTCTCTTCTAAAATACGCACTTTGCGACAGATCAGGCAGATGACCAAGCCAACCGCGTATCTCAGTTCCGCCCGTCAGACGCCCAAGGCAATATCGCAACCACCGGCAACCCGGCGCGGATTGCCCGGTCAGTCGCGTTTCCACGGGTTGCGCCTAGGCCTCATTGGGCCTAGATACCGCCAAACCGCACAGCAGCGCACAGGTCCACAATGGAAAACGTCGTCCTCATCATCCACCTCCTTCTTGCTCTGTCGCTGATCGGCGCCGTGCTGATGCAGCGCTCCGAAGGTGGCGGGCTCGGTATGGGCGGCGGCGGCGGCGGTGCGATGACTGGTCGCGCTGCAGCCACGGCGATGGGGAAACTGACCTGGATCTTGGCTATTGCTTTTATCTGCACCTCGATCGCGCTGACGATCATTGCGGCATCCAGCGCGTCTGGTACGTCGATCATGGACCGGATCGGCGGCACCTCCGACAGCGCAGCTCCGACGACAGACAGCGTACCGGGTATCCCCGGTCTCGACACCGATTCCATGCTACCGCCACCGTCGGGCACCGACACCGACGCACCACTGGTGCCGCGCGCCGACTGATCCGGTTATCCCGTCGCCGCACACTCGGCAGGGCGACGACACCACAACGGATTGAGCATGACGTCACGTCCGCAACAGCATCTTGCGGCCGGCTTGCTTTGGCGATGCGAATCCTCTATATGTTAAATCCCGTGATGCTACCGATCCTCTGGGATCTGTGGGATTTAAAAACGTAATAAAATCACGGGGTTCGCGCCACATGGCTCGTTTTATCTTCATCACCGGCGGTGTGGTCTCTTCCCTTGGCAAGGGGCTGGCTTCGGCTGCTCTGGGCGCCTTGCTTCAGGCGCGCGGCTTTTCCGTCCGACTGCGCAAACTGGACCCTTACCTCAACGTCGATCCCGGCACCATGTCGCCGTTCGAACATGGCGAGGTGTTTGTCACGGATGACGGGGCCGAAACCGACCTCGACCTTGGCCATTATGAGCGGTTCACCGGGGTCTCTGCGCGAAAGACCGACAGCATCTCGTCCGGCCGGATTTATTCCAATGTGTTGGAAAAGGAACGCCGCGGCGATTACCTTGGCAAGACGATTCAGGTGATCCCGCACGTCACCAACGAGATCAAGGATTTCATCTCGATCGGCGAGGACGAGGTTGATTTCATGCTGTGCGAAATCGGCGGCACCGTCGGTGACATCGAGGGTCTGCCGTTCTTTGAGGCGATCCGCCAATTCTCCCAGGACAAACCGCGTGGCCAATGTATCTTTATGCATCTCACTCTGCTGCCGTTCATCAAGGCGTCGGGCGAACTAAAGACCAAGCCGACTCAGCATTCGGTCAAGGAACTGCGTTCTATCGGTATCGCGCCTGATATCCTTGTCTGTCGCTCTGAGGGGCCGATCCCGATCAAAGAGCGCGAAAAGCTGGCGCTGTTCTGCAACGTTCGCCCCGACAGCGTGATTGCCGCGCAGGATCTCAAGTCGATCTACGAGGCACCGCTGGCTTATCACCGCGAAGGACTGGATCAGGCCGTGCTTGACGCCTTTGCCATCACCCCCGCCCCGCGTCCGAAACTCGACCGGTGGGAAGATGTCGCCGACCGGATCTACAATCCCGAGGGCGAGGTCAGCGTCGCCATCGTCGGCAAATACACCCAGCTCGAAGACGCCTATAAATCGATTGCCGAGGCGCTGACTCATGGCGGCATGGCAAATCGGGTCAAGGTCAATATCCAGTGGGTCGATGCCGAGATTTTCGATCGCGAAGACCCCGCACCCTACCTCAGCGGTTTTCACGCCATTCTGGTCCCCGGCGGCTTTGGCGAACGCGGCACCGAAGGCAAGATCAAGGCCGCACAGTACGCCCGCGAACACAAAATCCCCTACCTTGGCATCTGCCTGGGGATGCAGATGGCGGTGATCGAAGCCGCGCGCAACGTCGCAGGCGTCAAGACCGCAGGCTCCGAGGAATTCGACCACGAGACTGGTAAAAAGCGTTTCGAGCCGGTGGTTTACCACCTCAAAGAATGGGTGCAGGGCAACGAAAAAGTCAACCGTTCGGTAAGCGACGACAAAGGCGGCACCATGCGCCTGGGTGCCTATGACGCCGTATTAGCCGAAGGATCACGCGTCGCCGGGATCTATGGCAAGACGACCATCGACGAACGTCACCGCCACCGCTACGAGGTCGATATCACCTACCGCGAAGCACTCGAAAAGGCAGGGCTCAGCTTCTCCGGCATGTCCCCGGATGGAAAATTGCCCGAGATCGTCGAATGGTCAGACCATCCATGGTTCATCGGCGTGCAATTCCATCCCGAGCTGAAATCAAAGCCGTTCGAACCGCATCCGTTGTTCAAGGATTTTGTCAGGGCGGCGAAGGATGTGTCGAGGTTGGTTTGATGCTGGCCGTATAAAAGAATATTTCCGACGCGTTGTTGACTGGAGCGCTGATGGCTTTGAAATCAGCAAACCACCATGCGACTTATTTTGACTATTCGTTGGATCACTATGGCACTGCTTCCATCCTAGATGCCGCTCGCGCCGGAGAGCTTTTATTCAAAGCAACAATCGCAAAGCAACATCCGCTGCTGATTTTTCGAGATATCTTTTCTCTCAAACTGATCGGGGAACCCGGTCCAGATCTAGACTCACTTATTGCAAGCGCAAAAACACACGACTTTTCAGTTCTACCAAACATTCTTTGGTTGGTAACTGGCGAAAAAATATCGGATCCAGAGATATTTGAACTAGTGAGAGCAAGGAGAAATGCACTACAACACTTCTTTCATCATGATACATGGGATAGCTTTGCCGAAAGTAGTAGGTTCTTGGCATTTAAGTTTATCTACCGAAATCTTGATCCAATTTTATTTTCTAAATTTGGAATGTGTGCTATTGAAAACTTTGAACATCAAGCCGATGGATACGAATACACAGTTCACTCCTTGCTTCGGATGGGTGAGCGATTTTCTGTTCCAGGAAACTTTAATATTGGAGAGGAAGATCCAAATAGTTCGATTGAAGATCAGTGTGATAGTTACAAAATTTGGTTCTCTTCTGAGATGGAAAAATCGAGCGGAGAGATATATTCCACTTTTCACCATAATTTTTCGAATGTAGCTCAGATTGCTACCCATATTTACCCAACAAAGGTCCAGCGCCTGCCCGCGGGATGGCGCGTGCAACGGCGGTTCGGGGCACTTTATGCCAGCCAAGCCGTCCTCACTCAGACGTCCGCACTGACCTCACCAAAGCGCCAGCCCGGGGGGCGGCAGGCGTTGGACCGGCGCGCTTCGCGCTTGATTCCGGTCCGGGGGCACAGACCCGCCGTCGAAAGCAAAAACCCCACACATTCCCCCCGGCGCCCGGACCTGTTACACCCGCCTCCAAGCGGATCAGAGCACAGCAATGCCCCACACACCCGACCTCCTCCTCCATATCGGCCATGGCAAAACCGGGTCGACCTCGATCCAGCGTAGCCTTCAGAACGCCCCTGATGCGCTGAAAGCCGCGAACATCCTCATGGCCGACGCGGATGGGCACGCCAATCACCAGCGGCTATTTGCGCATCTGACTGGCGTGCCAAAGATCCAAACCGGCAGCGACGAAAGCCCAGAACACGCGCTGAAAAACGCCGAACGGCTGTGGCGAAATCTGCTTCTGGCGATTGAGGCCCAGCGCCCCGACACAGTGGTCATCAGTTGTGAAAATCAGTTCCGCCCGTTTGACCCTGCCGCGTTTGAGCGGATGAACCACGTGCTGCACGCGCAGTTCAAATCCGTCCGCGTGGTCTGTTACCTGCGGGCGCCCGCGTCGTATTTTCTGTCGGCCGTGCAACAGGACCTCAAGAAGAACGGCGATTTTGCCCTGCCTTCGGCCAGCCGGTTCCGCGACACGCTAGAGCCATGGCAGACCCATGGCCCCGGCCCGGTCACGGCGTTGAAATTTGACCGTAAGGCGCTGAAGGACGCGAATGTGGTCCATGACTTCTGTGCCAATTTCCTGCCCGGTCTGGATATCGACGCCTTGGGCACGCTGGCTGCGGAAGAGAATTCCAGCCTTAGTCCCGAGGCGATGCAGATCCTGCAATCGTATTTCCGTGGTAAATTTTCCGCGCCTCATCCGTGGTACGCCCGTCGCGCCCAACGGTTCAAGGCGCTGGTGCGCCGGGCGGATGCACAAACGCCGGCACGGACCAAGCCGACACTGCGGCCAGGGCTTGGCCCAGTGATCGAAGCGCGCTGTACCGACCTTGATTGGCTGGCGCAGCAGTTTGGAATCAGCTTTGCCGCAATCGCCCCGCCTGCCTTGTCGCAGGCCGAGGCAGAGATCCAATATCAAAGCCTGCGCGATGTTGCGGATGTCTGCACCGTGAATTCCGCGCGGTTAACTGTGTTGTGGGACCGGATCACCACACTGGCGCGCACCGAACAGGCGCCGATGCAGGTGTTGGGTCGCCTGTTACGTCGACGCCCATTGCGCTAGGGGGCGCGGGCCTTGCGCCGCGACCCTATCCCGCCTACTTCGCCGATATGCTTTCCTATCAACATCACTACCACGCCGGGAATCTGGCGGATGTTCACAAACATGCGCTGCTGGCGTGGATGCTGGACTATCTGACGCAAAAGCCCAAGCCGCTCAGCTATATCGAAACCCACGCCGGGCGCGGTCTGTACGACCTCAGCGCGCCCGAGGCCATGCGCACAGGCGAAGCGGCAAAGGGTATCCTGCGCGCCGATCAGTGGTTTGCGCCAGCGCATCCCTATGCCCGCGCGTTGGCGGCACTGCGCCAGGACCACGGCCCCGACGCCTATCCCGGATCTCCGATGATCGCGGCGACGTTGTTGCGGGCGCAGGACCGACTGCATCTGGCGGAACTGCATCCCGGTGAACATGCCGCGTTGAAGTCCGCCCTCGATCGCAAGAACATCCATATCCACCACCAGGATGGCTTTGCCCTCGCGCAGTCCCTATGCCCGCCAGAGCCGCGCCGCGGGCTGCTGCTGATCGACCCGTCCTACGAAATCAAGAGCGACTATGCCGATCTGCCGCGCATTCTGACGACGCTGCACCGCAAATGGAACGTCGGTATTCTGGTCTTGTGGTATCCGATCCTGACCTCGGGCGCACATCATCCGATGCTGGACGCGCTAAGCGCGGCGCACCCCACAACCTTGCGTCATGAGGTGAGCTTTCCCCCGGTTCGTGATGGGCACCGCATGGTGGGTTCGGGGATGTTTATAATCAATCCGCCCTATGGCACTGACGCACAAGCTGCGATCCTGTCCGGGCATTTTGCGCGGCTCAGCTGAATTCCCCGCCCTGACGGCCTCGGAAACTGGGGGGTGTTCGGCACAGCATCAGCATCGCCCCCCTGTGGTTAGAGTTGGACGCGCCAAAGGATTCGCTACCACTGCCCCCACCCAGACCCCAGCCCGCAGGGTCAGAAACCGCCGCCATTGCCAAGTCACCGTGCTTGACGCAAACTGCTGTTTGGACAGCTCCGGGAGGAGAAGGAGGAGGATATGGCAAAAGCCTATTGGGTCGCGCATGTTACCGTGAACGACGCGCAGATATATGAAGCGTACAAAGCTGCCAACGCCGCCCCGTTTCGCGAATTCGGCGCGCGGTTTCTGGTCAGGGGAGGGCCGCAGGAACAGTGCGAGGGTGACACACGCCCGCGCACTGTGGTGATCGAATTCCCCAGTATCGAAGCGGCCCACGCCTGCTATAACAGCGACGCCTACCAGGCGGCTAAGGCGCTGCGCGATCCCGTTTCGACCGGGGATCTGGTCATCGTCGAAGGTTATGAGTGACCTATGTCCGCGCGCCTGCTCTTGTGGCTGAACGCCCCGGATTGCGCCTGGCTCGACCCGGCGGATACTCCGATGGCATTGGGCACGCTGCTGGTGATGGTGGCGCGTGACCATCCCGGCGCCATTGGCGGCATGCGGGATGTGGATGAAACCCTTGCCCGTCATCATCATCTGACCGCCGCCGAGGCCACCGAGATGCGCCGCAACTGCGAAATCGTCGCCGATCAGGCACCGCCCTGGCCGGTTCTGGCCGACCTGCTCAGCGCAAATGTACCTGATCACGAGCGGCGCGCCCTGCTGTCCTGCCTGCCCCAAAACCGGCGCGGTCTGTCATGTGCCGATCTGTCCCATGTCGATCTGCACCACCTTCTGGGGCTTGATCCGCCCCCCGGCGCACGCCATTAGCCGCGCGGCCCTGCGCTTGAGCTTCCGCGAAGGCAGCTGCAACTGTCACCTGATGACACCTCTTGCGGCCACATAGCCCATTGGCCCGGCGGTCAAATCGCCCTATATCGCATGTCATGTTTAGTGATTTTCTGAAGCGGCTGACTCAGCCTGACCCTTCGCAAATGCCCGATGCCGACGCCCGGCTGGCATTGACCGCGTTACTTGTGCGTGTCGCTCGCTCTGACGGCAGTTACGACCAGTCCGAACGCGCGCGGATAGACCGCATCGCGGCTGGCCGCTATGCCCTATCGCCGGATGCTGCGCGCAATCTGCGCGCACACGCGGAAGAGCTGGAAATCCAGGCTCCAGACACTGTGCGCTTTACCCGCGCGATCAAGGATGCCGTGGCCTATGATCACCGAATCGACGTGGTCGAAGCCCTGTGGGAGGTCGCATTAGCCGATGGTGTGCGCAGCGACGAAGAGGATTCGCTGCTGCGCCTCGTCTCGTCGCTGTTGGGTGTGTCAGACGTCGACAGCGCCATGGCACGCCAGCGGGTCGAGGCACAGAAGTGATCGTCAGCCTGCCGATGTATGACCGCGCTGAGACGGCCGCGGATACTGACGCACTCTGGCAGTCAGTGCGGACACAACTGGGATATGGCCCACAGCAGGTTGATCGCGATATCGACCTCTGGGATGCTTGGCTTGGGCCGGATCTGCTGTTGTCGCAAACTTGCGGCCTGCCATACCGGACGCGCCTGCACGGCAAGGTACAGTTGCTTGGCAGCCCGGATTACGGTTTGCCCGGGTGCCCGCCGGGGTATTATAATTCTGTATTTGTTACCCGGCACGACACGCCCGGCACGCTGGTCGAAATCATGACCCGGCGCGTGGTGATCAACCAGACCCACAGCCAGTCTGGGTATGGCAGCCTCTATAATTTTGCACGCGAGCGTGGCCTCACACTTGGCCCGATCTGCGAGAGCGGCGGCCACGTCTTTTCGGCGCGCATGGTGGCTGATGGCGTCGGCGATATCACGGCGATCGATGCGCACTCATGGCGGCTGATCCAGCGGTTTGACCCTCACGCCGCTGCCCTACGCGAGCTTGCCCGGACTGAACCGACACCCGCCACCCCCTTTATTACCAGCCTCGGGCAAGACGCCGATGCACTACGCTGCGCCCTCAGCGATGGTATCGCAGCCCTGCCCCGGCACACCCGCGACAACCTGAACCTGCACGGGATCGCGGCGGTTCCCGCGGCCGCCTATCTTGATGTTCCCAACCCGCCCAATCGTTGACGAAACGGGCGAACCTGGGGTCATCCTGCCCGCGAAATGGCCGTTTGTGCTGTTTTGCACGTTGCAATGCGCGGAAATTTATCGCCATTCTGATGTGAACCCAATTTATGCAACACAACAGGCCCTCGTGATAAATTCAGCCCCCGTCATCAGCATTCGCAATCTGCACAAGCAGTATGGCCCGCTTGAGGTGCTCAAGGGTGTGGATATCACTGCCCACCGTGGCGACGTGGTTTCTCTCATCGGATCTTCGGGATCCGGAAAATCGACACTGCTGCGTTGCGCCAACCTGCTCGAGGACAGCCAGCAGGGCGACGTCATGTTCAAAGGTGAACCGGTCATCTGGCACGGCAGTGGCCTTGGCCGCCGGCCCGGCGACGCCAAGCAGGTGCTGCGCATCCGCACCAACCTTTCGATGGTGTTCCAGCAGTTCAATCTGTGGTCTCATTTGACCATCCTTCAGAACGTGATGGAGGCACCAGTGACCGTTCTGGGCCGCGCCCCGTCCGACGTCGAAGAGGCCGCGCGCGGCTATCTCGATAAGGTCGGCATCGGCGACAAATGTGACAACTTTCCCGCCCAGCTGTCCGGTGGCCAGCAGCAGCGCGCCGCCATCGCCCGCGCGCTATGTATGGAGCCCGAAGCGATCCTGTTCGATGAACCGACCTCCGCACTCGATCCCGAGCTTGAACAAGAAGTGGTGCAGGTCATCAGGGATCTTGCCGCCGAAGGCCGCACCATGCTGATCGTGACGCATGACATGAAGATGGCCCATGATGTCAGCAATCATGTGGTATTTTTGCATCAGGGGCTGGTCGAAGAGGAAGGGCCGCCAGCCAGCTTGTTCGGTGCTCCAAAATCCGAACGGTTGCAGGGCTTTCTGCGATCCACCCAACACGCCTGACCGGCCCCAAAGGCCGCAGTCAATTCCACGCCAAAACCACTCCAGGGAGAAAACAGATGAAAACGATCCTGACTGGCACCGCCGCGCTGATGCTTTCGGCCAGCATGGCCTTTGCGGCTGCGCATTCGGTTGTACGGCTCGGCACCGAAGGCGCCTACCCTCCGTACAACTTCATCAATGACGCGGGTGAAGTCGATGGCTTCGAACGCAAGCTCGGTGATGAGCTGTGCAAGCGGGCCGAACTGACTTGCGAATGGGTCACCAACGAATGGGACAGCATCATCCCGAACCTGGTGTCCGGAAATTACGATGCGATCATCGCAGGCATGTCGATCACCGACGAGCGTGACGAGGTGATCGACTTTACCACCAACTATACCCAACCCGATCCCTCGTCCTACATCGGGCTTGATGGCGCTGATGTGGATTTCACCGGCGGTGTTCTGGCGGCGCAGGCGGGCACAATCCAGGCCAGCCACATCGCCAGCGCCGGGGCCACCCTGCTCGAATTCGCGACCCCGGACGAAACCGTGGCCGCAGTGCGCAACGGCGAAGCTGACGCGGCCCTGGCTGACAAGGCCTACCTGCTGCCAATCGCAGAAGAAAGCGCCGACCTCGCCCTTGTCGGCGACGACGTGCTGATCGGCGGCGGCATCGGCCTTGGCATCCGCGAAAGCGACGCCGAACTGAAAGAGAAATTTTCAGCCGCCATCGAGTCGATGAAGGCGGATGGTTCGCTGAATGCACTGATCGAAGAATGGCTGCCCGGTTCAGCCCTGTTCTGATATCGCAGACCAATAAGGGAGGGGCGCTGCCTCTCCCTTGTCGGCTTCTTCTCTTCAAAAATACGCTCTTTCTGACCTGACCCCGAGGCGCACCCATTTTCGAGTTTTGCACAGATCCCGGCCAATTGTCAGATGCCGCCTGGCTGGCCTGTTATCTGACGACCGGCAAACACATGGCGTTGTATTGGTCGTTTGGGACGGTTCTGCTGTTGCTCGCGATCACTGCACCCACTGCTCTGGCGTTCGGTTTTGGTGGCGCTGCGGCCGCGCGCTCACGTATCCTGCCGGTTCGGTGGTTCGGTCAGGCCTATATCGCCATTGTGCGCGGCGTTCCCGACATCGCCTTTTTCCTGTTCTTCGTCATCGCGCTGGATCAGGCGCTTGAATATGTCCGGCACAAGGTAAAATGCCCGGACTGGGACGCCCCGATCCGTCAGGGCAACGATTTTGTTGTCTGCGAAATCGCCAAGCTGCCACTGGGCAACGCACCACAATACATGCATGAAATCTATGGATTCTTCCTAGCGGTGCTGACCTTTGCCATCGTCTTTGGCGCCTTTGCCGCCAATGTAATCTATGGTGCCATGCGCGCCGTGCCGCAGGGCCAGTTGGAAACAGGCGAGGCCTATGGTATGTCGCCACGTCAATGTTTCTGGCGCATTCTGGTGCCGCAAATGTGGGTCTATGCCCTGCCCGGCCTGTCCAACCTGTGGATGGTGCTGATCAAAGCGACGCCGCTGCTATTCCTCCTCGGGGTCGAGGATATCGTGTATTGGGCACGCGAGCTCGGCGGTGCCAAGACGCCGCGCTTTACCGACTATCCGCATGGCGACTGGCGGATGTGGTATTTCCTGGTGTTGTTGGTCTTTTATCTGCTGTTCACACGGGTTTCGGAACTGGTGCTTGAACGGGTGATGACACGTCTGACTCACGGGCAGGCTACTCTGGGCGGCAACGCGCAGCGAAAGGCCACGGTATGAGCTGCTGGGAGACGATCGCCGACTACGGTCTACGCTCGCTCGGGATTGGTGAGCGCCTGTTGCCGCGCGCGGATTTCACGCTCTGTCAGCAGGTGGTGCTGATCGGGTCGGGCATGATCTGGAATATCTATTTCGGGGTCGTTGCGCTTAGTTCTGGGTTCTTTCTGGCGACGGCTGTGGCGGTGGGCAAGGCATCGCAGGTCAAAGCGCTGCGCAAACTGTCGGAGTGGTTCATCTTTATCTTCCGCGGCTCGCCGCTGTTCATTCAGTTCTTCTTTGCTTATTTTGGATTTCAAAGCCTCAAATCCGTCTCGTCGGTCTTTGACCCGTTCTCGTCAGCCTGGCTTGGCGCGCTTGTAGTGCTGTTCTTGAACACCGCCGCCTATTCCGGTGAGATTTTTTATGGCGCGCTGCGCTCGGTACCGCGCGGTGATGTCGAAGCGGCGGACGCCTACGGCCTTACCGGCTGGAACCGGTTCCGGCGGATCATCTGGCCGACAATGCTGCGGCTGGCCTGGCCCGCCTATACGAACGAGGCAATCTTTCTGTTTCACGCCACCACTTTGGTGTTCTTTTCCGGTTTTCCGGCGCGGCAACAGGGCGGCGACGCGCTGTATTACGCCAATTACTTTGCCGATAAGACCTTTAACCCCTTTGTCCCCTATCCAATTCTGGCCTGCTATTTCATCGTTCTCACCCTGATTGTGGTGTCCTGCTTTGGTCTGGTGAACCGTCGGTTGAACCGTCATCTGCCACAAGCCCAGCGGCCTAAACTGCGTATCCGCCCCAACCTGATCCGCTAGGGTTCCCCAACCTCTGGCGCGTGAAAGATCGCCCCGTGCGATCGTCCCGCCTTTGTGCTTGCCAAGTGGGGGTGTTCATCGCTATCCATAATTTGATCAAATTAATTTCAACCCTGGTGCCCCATGTCCTCCGTCATGAAGAACTATCTGCGCAAACATCCCGAGGTGCGGACAATCCGCGTGGCGGCTGCCGATCTCAACGGCCAACCGCGCGGCAAACGTGTGCCGTCACGCTTTGCCGACAAAGTGGTCGAGGATGGCACCCGCTTTCCACTGTCTGTCCTCAACCTGGACATCTGGGGCGAAGACATCGACGATAGCCCACTGGTGTTCGAATCCGGTGATGCGGACGGGGTGCTGAAACCCACTGAACGCGGCTTTCTGCCCATGCCCTGGCTCGAAGCCCCCACCGCGTTGCTGCCAATCTGGATGTTTCGCGAGGATGGCCGCCCCTACGAGGGTGATCCGCGTCAGGCGCTGCGGACCGTCGTGGATCGCTACAAGGAAAAGGGCCTGACACCAGTTGTCGCGGTCGAGCTTGAGTTCTTTCTGATCGACGATTCCGGGCGCAATCTTCAGGTGCCAATCAGCCCTCGGTCGAACAAGCGGCGTAAGGCGGCCGAAACCATGTCGATCCGCGCGCTCGACCAGTTCGACACGTTCTTTACCGACCTCTACGACGCCTGCGAGGCGATGGATATTCCCGCCGACACCGCGATATCCGAGGCCGGTCTGGGCCAGTTCGAAATCAACCTGATGCATGGCGACGACGCCTTGCGCGCTGCCGACGATGCCTGGCTGTTCAAGATCCTGGTCAAAGGGCTGGCGCGTCGCCATGGCTTTGCCGCGTCCTTCATGGCCAAACCCTACGAGGATTACGCCGGCTCAGGCTTGCACACGCATTTTTCCGTGGTCGACAAGAATGGCGCCAACATCTTTGACGATGGCGGCCCCAAAGGCACGGCGCTGATGCGCCATGCGGTGGCAGGCTGCATCAACGCGATGCACGACAGCACGTTGATCTTTGCGCCGCATCTCAACTCTTATGACCGCATGGTTCCGGGCGCGCATGCGCCGTCGGGTATCTGCTGGGCTTATGAGAACCGCACAGCAGCCATCCGCATCCCGTCAGGCAGTTCCGCCGCGCGGCGGATCGAACACCGCGTCGCCGGGGGCGATGTGAACCCCTATCTGATGCTGACTGCCATTCTGGGGGCTGCTTTGAACGGGATCGAAGACGGGATCGAGCCGCCCGAGCCGATCACCGGCAACGCCTACGCGCTGGAACTGGACCGCATCCCCGGTACCTGGGGCAAAGCGATCAACGCCTTTGAACAAAGCGCCATTATCCCGCGATTGTTTTCCCCCGAGATGATCCGCAACCTTGTGCTGACCAAACGTCAGGAACTGTTCTACATGGCCGAACTCAGCCCCAACGAACAGGTCGAAATCTACCTCGACACGGTCTGACACCGCCTCTTGCGACATGGACGGCGCTCTTGCTGTCCATGTGGCCGCGCTCTACCCTGCACGCATCACCCGAGGATCGGTACCCCATGAAAATCGGCATCCTGCAAACCGGACATGTCAACGAACAGCTCGTCGATGAAAACGGTGACTACCCCGAAATCTTTGCCCATTTCCTTGCGGATCAGGGCCTTGTCTTTGACAATTATCCGGTGGTGGACGGGGAATTTCCCTCCGGCGCAGAGGCCGCTGACGGCTGGCTGATCACCGGATCAAAATTCGGCGCCTATGAGGATCTGCCGTGGATCGCCCCGCTTGAGGCGTTGATACGCGCCATTTACGTCAGTGGGCGGCCTATGGTCGGCATCTGCTTTGGCCACCAGATCATCGCTCAGGCGCTTGGCGGGCGGGTCGAAAAATTCGATGGGGGTTGGTCGGTGGGACGCCAAGATTACACCATCGGCGCCGACACTTTCGCGCTGAATGCCTGGCATCAGGATCAGGTAACGGCCGTGCCCGAAGGCGCTCAGGTGATTTCATCCACGGCGTTCTGTGCCAACGCGGCGCTGCTGTACACGGGCCGTGCCTTTACCCTCCAGCCCCATCCCGAGATCAACCGCACCTATCTGAAAGGGCTGCTCGACACTCGTGCGCCCGGGGTTGTGCCCGAAAACCTGAGGCAAGAGGCATTGTCGCAACTCGACGAACCCACCGACAGTGCCCGGCTTGCCGATCTGATCACGCTGTTTTTCAAGGAAAAGAGGATCGCATGAGCGAAGACTGGACCGACGCCCTGCCCGAATCCGCCCGCGCCTTTCTCGAAGGCCGTCGGCTGGACGAAGTTGAGTGCATCATCTCTGACCTGCCCGGCATTGCGCGTGGCAAAGCAGTGCCAGCGTCGAAATTCGCCAAGCAGAAATACTTCCACCTGCCGGATTCGATCTTTTACCAGACCATCACCGGAGACTGGGGTGAAGCTGCGGATGCGAACGAGGGCTTTATCGAACGTGACATGATCCTCAAACCGGATATGAGCACGGCCACCGCCGCGCCATGGACTGGCGACTGGACCTTGCAGGTGATCCACGATGCCTATGATCGCAAGGACCGCCCCGTGGCCTGTGCGCCGCGCAACGTGCTGCGCCGGGTCTGCGATCTGTACGCAAAGCAAGGCTGGCAGCCGGTTGTGGCCCCCGAAATGGAATTTTTCCTTGTCGCGCGCAACATCGACCCTGCCAAGAGCATTGAGCCGATGATGGGCCGTTCGGGCCGCCCCGCTGCCGCGCGTCAGGCTTATTCAATGACGGCTGTTGATGAATTCGGCCCGGTGATCGACGATATCTACGACTTTGCCGAAGCCCAGGGATTCGAGATTGACGGCATCACCCAAGAGGGCGGCGCCGGCCAGTTAGAAATCAACCTGCGCCACGGCGACCCGATCAAACTGGCAGACGAGGTGTTCTTTTTCAAACGCCTGATCCGCGAGGCGGCGCTGCGGCACAATTGTTTTGCCACCTTCATGGCGAAACCGATTGCAGAGGAACCTGGATCGGCGATGCATATCCATCATTCGATCCTCGATATCGAAACCGGCAAGAGCATCTTTACCGGTCCCGGCGGCGGTGAGACCGACGCGTTCTTTCACTTTATTGGTGGGTTGCAACATCATATGCCCGCAGCGATTGCGGTACAGGCACCCTATGTGAATTCCTACCGGCGGTATGTAAAAGACCACGCCGCGCCGATCAACCTTGAGTGGGGCCGCGACAACCGCACCACCGGCATCCGTATTCCGCTATCGACACCCGAGGCGCGGCGGATCGAGAACCGGCTGGCGGGCATGGACTGCAACCCCTACCTCGGCATCGCGGCGTCGCTGGCCTGCGGCTACCTTGGTCTGATGGAAGAGCGCCGCCCGTCAAAGCAGTTCAAGGGTGACGCCTACGAGGGGGAAGGCGACATTCCCCGCGTACTCGGCCAGGCGCTGGATCTGTTTGACGAGGCCAAGGAATTGCACGACGTCCTGGGTCCGGAATTCGCACGGGTTTATTCCATCGTGAAACGCACCGAATACGAAGAGTTCCTTCAGGTCATCAGCCCTTGGGAACGCGAACACCTGCTGTTGAATGTCTAAAGGTGCCGCACCGGCGCGACGCGAAAGAAGATCATGAACCTGCTCTACAGCAACGACCAGCGTGGCAGCTATCCGGATAGCTGGTACGCCGCGACTGCGGATATCCCGGAACGTCGCGCCGCGCTACGCGGCGACATAACGGCGGATGTCTGCATCGTTGGTGGCGGTTACACCGGCCTGTCTGCGGCGCTGCATCTGGCCGAAGCCGGGTTGGATGTTGTCTTGCTCGAGGCGCATCGCGCGGGCTTTGGTGCCTCTGGCCGCAACGGCGGTCAGCTTGGCTCAGGTCAGCGGCAGGATCAGCTGAAGCTTGAATCGATGGTGGGCCGCGATCATGCGCGCCAGCTCTGGACACTTGGCGAGGGCGCCAAGGCGCTGGTCAAGGATCTGATCACCCGCCACAAAATCGACTGCTATCAAAAGCCCGGCGTCGCATGGACCGGCTCTTCTACCGCCGAGGTCGCGGATCTGCATCGCTATGCCGCGCATCTGGACCAGCAGTATGACTATGATCAGATCGAGGTTCTGGACCGTGATGCCTGTTTCACCCTGTGCCCGTCCCCCGACTATCGCGGCGGGATTCTGGACCACGGTGCGGCGCATCTGCATCCCCTGCGGCTGGCCCTTGGGTTGGCGCGGGCGGCGTCCAACGCTGGTGTTCGGATATTCGAAGACAGCGCTGTGCATCATATTGCCAAAGGTGATCCCGCCACAGTGCAGACGGATGCAGGGCGCGTCACCGCGCACCATGTCATCCTGGCCACCAACGGATATCTGGGCGGGCTGGAGCGCAGCGTCGCGGCCCGTGTCATGCCGATCAACAACTTTATCGTTGCCACCGAACCCTTGGGGGATCGTGCCGCTACGGTGCTGACCCGTGACGTAGCGGTTGCCGATTCTCGATTTGTGGTCAACTACTTCCGCCTGAGCCATGACAAACGGCTGCTGTTCGGCGGTGGCGAAAGCTATGGCTACCGGTTCCCGCGTGATATTCGCGCCGTGGTGTCAAAACCGATGCTGGCCGTGTTTCCACATCTGCGCGATGTCCGGTTGGAGTATGCGTGGGGCGGCACGCTGGCGATCACGATGAAGCGCCTTCCCCACCTTGCCCGAATCGCACCTAACATGCTGTCGGCCTCGGGGTATTCCGGCCACGGGGTCGGCACTGCTGTGCATGCGGGCCAATTGATGGCGCTGGCGATTCAGGGCCAGGCCGAAGGCTTTGACACCATGGCCGCCATGCCCACCCCGGCCTTTCCCGGCGGTACGGTACTACGATCGCCGCTGCTTGTCCTCGCGATGAGCTGGTTTGCGCTGCGCGACCGGCTAGGGATTTAATCGCCGACAGTGATGTCACAAGATTATCACTTTGGAATTTTAACCGCTTGATTTACAAAACCTGAAACCTTGCTTCAGGAATTTGGAAATGAGCGCACTTCCCAACATGCATGACGCGGAATCGATCCCGCCCGAAGCCCGCGCCGAGATTGACCGCCTGCTGCAGTCGGGCGACCTGTTTCGCTATACCGCACCGCAGGACGCCCCCGTCACCCTGCTGGAGCAGGAGTTCGCGCAATTCCTCGGGTCACGCTACGCACTCGCCGTCAGCAGCTGTTCTGCGGCGCTGTTTCTGTCGCTCAAGGCGCTGGACTTGCCCCGCAACGCTGCTGTGCTGATCCCCGGTTTTACCTTTGCTGCGGTCCCGTCGGCTGTGGTGCATGCCGACTGTCGCCCCGTGCTGTGCGAAGTCGGCACGGATTACCGCATCGACCTGGACGATTTTGCCGCCAAACTGCCTGACGTTCAGGCGGTGATCATCAGCCATATGCGGGGGCACACCTCGGATATGGATGCGATCCTGACGCTCTGCGCCGCGCTTGACGTTCCGGTGATCGAGGATGCCGCGCATAGCCTGGGCACCACCTGGCGTGGCCGCAACATCGGAACGCTGGGTCGCATCGGTTGCTTTAGTTTTCAGAGTTACAAGCTGATCAACGCGGGCGAAGGAGGTATCCTTGTCACCGACGATGCGGATCTGGTCGCCCGCGCCATCATCATGTCCGGCGCTTACGAGCAGAACTGGGCCAAGCACGGTGCGGTACATACGGCCTGCGCCACCTGGCAGAACCTGTTGCCGTTGTACAATCTACGGCTTTCGAACCTGTCCGCCGCCGTGATCCGCCCCCAGATCCCGCATATCGCGCGCCGCGTCCGCGACGGTCGCCGCAACCATGACCATGTGGCACATGCGCTGACTGCCAGCCCGTGGATCAATGTGCCGTCGAAACTGTCCCCCGAAGAACGCGCGCCCGATTCACTGCAATTCAATCTCAGTGGAATGAGCGATGATGAGGTTCTGGCCTTTGTTGCTGCCGCAGAGTCCGCCGGGATCAAGGTGCAGGTCTTTGGCCTCAGTCGCGACAACGCGCGGGCCTTTTGGAACTGGCAGTTCCTGCCCGACCTGCCCGACCTGCCCCAAACCCGCGCAATGCTGATGCGCGCCTGTGACACCCGCCTGCCCGCACGCCTGACCCTCGTCGAATGTGAGGCAGTGGCCCAACTGTTGTTGACGGCGGCCGATCAGGTCATGTCTCTGCCGACCCGCGCTTACGGCACTTAAAACGCCGCAAATTCCCGCCTGCGCCCGACCGCGTTTTCAGCCCAAGCCGGGGCGACGGGGTCGTCCCCTCACCCATGCCAGTTGCTGCGCACGGCCTCGGCCAGTCACTTTTCAAGCTTGGACAATTTCTGCTTAAGCTCGGCCAGTTCCTTGCGGATCGCGTCCAGATCCTCGGGCGGGTCGTCGACCGGCTCGGGCTCGGGTCCAGACCACTGCTTGCCGACGCCGCCTGACATCGCCTTGAGAAACGCTTCTTGCTGTGCCTGCACCGCCTCGAAACCCGGCAGCTTGGTCATCGGGTTGATCGAGCCCATGTTTTCGACCCATTTTGACTGGCTGTCGCGGAACATGTCGAAACTGGCCGCCAGAAATTGCGGCACAACAGATGTCGCTTGTGTGGTGTAACTGCGCACAAGATCGGTCAGCACGTTGATTGGCAGAACGCTCTGACCCTTGCTTTCGTTCTCGGCCACAATCTGGAGCAGATACTGCCGGGTCAGGTCATCGCCGGATTTCAGATCGACGATCTGAACTTCGCGGCCGGCGCGGATGAAGCCCGCGATATCCTCAAGCGTCACATAGTCACTTGTTTCAGTGTTATACAGCCTGCGACTGGCATAGCGCTTGATCAGCAGCGATTTGGTCTTGTCAGCCACGAGGTCCCTCCAAAAATTCAGCAGTGCAGAAAAAGTCTATGCTGCGTCTGCGTAAATGGAAAGCGTTAGCTTACCGCCACAGTCGAACTGTCTTCTGGCCCTTGCCCGCGCCACATCGCTCGGGAGTGGTACAGACACAAAAAAAGGGCGGGTTCCATTGGAACCCGCCCCGTCACGCGACATCACATCGGGAGGAATGGATGCCTGTGGCGTTCTTCGTTACTTTGCCGTGGCGACCGTCGCTGCCTTTTTGGCGGCTGCGGTGGCGTCAGTCGTGGCTTTCTTGACGGCCGCGGTTGCGTCCTCGGTCATGTCTTTGCCGGCGGCCATCATCAGCTCGACGGTGTCCATCTGAACTTTTTTCGCGATTTCAGCAAAGGCGGCCATGTGCTCGGACGCCACTTCGGCCTGAGCCGAAGCGAAATCGGTCATCGACTTTGCATAGTCAGCAGGCTCAGCTTTGGCTTTGGACATGTCAGCCAGCTTGGCCAGGGTCTCTTTTGTCCACTTGGACGAAATCTCGGTCGACTTGCCGACGGCTTCGATGGCAACCTGGCTCAGCTTTTCGTTCAGCGTGGCGGTTGTTTTGAACGCTTCTTCCATGGACGATGTGTCCACCGGGTATGCGCCCATCATGTCTTTCATCATCGCGGCGAAATCGGGTGTTTTTGCAGTAGCCATAAAAATATTCCTTTATCTGCTGTGCGGGCCCACCCCGCGTTTCATTGCAGCTGTCAGGAATATGCATGCTGCGACGCAGCATTTCAAGGGAAAATGCCGCACCGCAGCAAAAATCTGCCAAGTCACTGATTTGATGCAGCAGCCTTTACCATGACATAGGTGCCGGGCGCCTCGCAGAGCACCGGATGATCCGAATCACCGGGTTCCCTTGCGACAATCCAGCGACCAGACCGTTTGGCCAGCCAGGCCTCCCAGATCGGCCACCATGATCCTTGGTGGTGTTCTGCTCTGGCCTGCCATGCCTCGGGGTCCAGGCTAAGGTCGGAGTTCAGGTAATGGCCGTACTTCTTTTTCTTTGGCGGATTGACGATCCCCGCGATATGTCCGGACTCGGCCATCACAAACGTCTTTGAGCGGCCACCCATCTTTTGCACCCCGCGATAGCAATCCTTCCACGCCGCGATGTGATCCGTCTCGCAGGCGATCGACATCAGCGGCACGTCCACATCCGACAGATTCAATGTATGGCCCAGAATTTCGAAACCGCCGTCTGAAAACCGGTTGTCCTGACAAAGCCGTCGCAGATAGTCGATTGCCATCTTGCCCGGCAGGTTGGCGCCGTCCCCGTTCCAATAAAGCAGATCAAACGCCGGCGGCGTCTCACCCATCATGTAGCTCTTGATCGCGGGGCCATAGATCAGGTCGTTTGAACGCAGGAACGAAAAGGTCCGCGCCATGATAAAGGACCGCAGCAACCCGCTGTCGCCGATCTCTGCCTCGATCCCGTCGATGAAATCATTCTGCAGGAAGGGCGTAAATTCGCCCTGATCGCTAAAATCGGTGAGCGCAGTAAAGAAGGTCGCGGACTTGACCGACTTGTCGCCCCTTTGTTTCATCAGCGACAATGTCAGGCTTAGCGTGGTGCCAGCGATGCAATAGCCCACCGCGTTGACCTTGTCCTGTTTGGTGATTGCCTTCACCTCATTGATCGCGGTCAGATAGCCGTCTTCGATATACTCCTCGAGTCCGACATCCGCGAACGACGCATCCGGGTTCACCCAGCTGACTACAAACAACGTGTAGCCTTGGTCGACGATCCACCGGATCAGCGAATTTTCGGCTTTGAGGTCCAGAATGTAATATTTGTTGATCCATGGCGGGAACAGCACGATCGGCGTTTCGCGAACCTTTTCGGTCGAGGGACTGTATTGGATCAGTTCCATCATGCGATTGCGATAGACCACAGAACCTTTGGCCGTGGCGATATTCTCGCCAATGCGAAACGCGCCTTCGTCTGCCAGCCGCACGATCAGCTCACCATTGTTGGCCTCGAGATCTGCGACCAGATTCTCCAGCCCTTTGACCAGACTCGCGCCCTCGGTCTCGACCGCCTTTTGCAAGGCATCGGGGTTGGTGGACAAAAAGTTGGTCGGCGCCATCATATCGACGATCTGGCGTGAAAAGTAACGTAATCGCTTTTTTTCGATTGGGTCCAAGTCGTCGATATCATCCACCGCCTGCTGGATCGCGGTGGCGTTGATCAGGTATTGCTGTTTAATAAAGTTGAAATACGGATGTGTGTCCCACAGCGGATTGGCAAAGCGCCGGTCCTTGGGGCCCGGATCTTGCGGTGCCACCAGTTTGCCCTTGGTCAGCGCCTGCTGCGCTTCGACAAAATGAGTCACGGATTTGCCCCAGAACGCGATCTGATGTTCAAGAATCTTCGCAGGATTCTGCACCCATTCCTGCCAATAGGCCCCCAATGCGTTGGCATAGAGGTCCTGACTCGGGCCGCTCAGAGACGAACTCAGTGGTTTCTTGTGTCCCATGGCCGTCAACAGACGCTGCGTCAGATCCTCGACCTTGGCCAGATTCGCGTTCAACCGCTCCAGCTCCTGGGATGAGACTATGTCATCAGTTGTCATGTTAAACTTTCCACTCTATCGTTGCTGCTGTGCAGAATAATGCCGCGCTGTTCGGGAGGCATCGCGACGATTTACCCGGAACCCCACCGGAAAAGGAGACGCTTATGCGTAACATGGCGACTTACGATTTCATGGAGACCTTCCGCAACACCAGCCAGTGGATGGGCGCAACCGCGCGAACGATGGCATCTTACCCGGCGATGTCGGTGATCCCCAATCCAGCGATGCAATGGCTTTCGGCCTGGGGTGAGGTTGCCGAACGGTCCTTTGCCCGCATGGCGGTCAAACCCGACTGGAACATCCGCACCATCACCTGCGAGGATGGTCGCGACCATCTGGTTAGCGTCGACACCGTCGTCAACAAGGATTTCGGCGACCTCATCCACTTTAACGTGAATGGCCGCACAGAACAGCCGCGCAAAATCCTGCTGGTCGCGCCAATGTCTGGCCATTACGCCACCCTCCTCCGGTCCACCGTGATCTCCCTCATCTCCAATTGCGAAGTTTACGTGACCGACTGGCATAATGCACGTGACATTCCAGTCAGCGCCGGCAAGTTCGACATTGAGGATTACACCCTATACCTCGTTGACTTCATGCGCCACCTTGGCCCGGACACCCATGTGATCGCGGTCTGTCAGCCGGCGCCGCTGACCCTCGCCGCCACCGCCTATCTCGCCGAAGAGGACCCCAAAGCGCAGCCGCGGTCGCTGACCCTGATCGGCGGTCCGATCGACCCTGATGCCACACCGACCGATGTCACCGACTTTGGCCGCCGTGTCACCATGGGCCAGCTCGAAGAGACCATGATTCAGCGCGTCGGCTTTAAATACCCGGGCGTCGGGCGTCAGGTCTACCCGGGCCTGCTGCAACTGACCTCGTTCATCTCGATGAATTCGGATCGCCACGCCAAGGCGTTCAACGAACAGATCATGCGTGTGGCGCGCGGTGAAGCGTCGGATCACGATGCCCACAACCGATTCTACGACGAATACCTGTCGGTGATGGACATGCCGGCCGAATTCTACCTCTCCACGGTCGAGCGGATCTTCAAGAATGGCGAGATTGCCAAGAACGAGTTTGTTGTCGCGGGCAAGCATGTCGATATCGGCAAGATCACGTCGGTTGCGGTCAAGACGGTCGAAGGTGCCAACGACGACATCTCGGCGCCCGGTCAGTGTGTCGCGGCGCTGGCGCTTTGCACCGGCCTGCCCGACAGCAAAAAGGCGAGCCATCTGGAACCCGGTGCCGGCCATTACGGCATCTTTGCGGGCAAGAGCTGGCGCAACAACATCCGCCCGCTCGTGCTCGAATTCATCGACGCCAATTCGGGGTCAAAACCGGTTTCCGCAAATACCAACAACGCTGCCTAAAGCTGGCGATACAATGCATAAAAATGGCGGCGCAGGATTTTCCCGCGTCGCCATTTTTTGTCGATCGGGCCAGTCGCCGCCCTATTTCGCGTGATCGAACACCATATCCATCATCGCCTGCGTCCCACGCGAAAACTCCAGCGGGCAGGGATAGGTCTCCTTGCGGCGCACCGAACGATTGAACGCCTCGACCTGATGCACATATTGGTTGTCCGATGGAAAGCGGAGAGTTTCGGTGCGAAACCCCGGTGCCTCAAGCACGATCTGCGCCATACCATACGCCTGCGCATTGAACGGCGTGGTCAGCCGCATCACCCCTACATCGCCGTGGAATACCACCTCTTGACGCGGCGCCATGCGGGTCGACACCATCCCGGTGTAATGGAATGATGGGAAACGCGCAGTCAGATGCGCCCGCGTGTCCACGCCGTTTGTCCATTCAACATCGGTGCTCAGAATTTCTTGCGGCTCTTCATCGGTGACAAACCGGGTGGCGCCAAAGATATAGACCCCGATATCCCGCAACCCACCGCCGCCGGTTTCGGCCTGATTGCGGATGTTGGCAGGGTCAACGTTGGAAAAGGAAAAGCTGGCATCCACTCCGATCAGCCGTCCAATTGCGCCGTCGCGATACATCTGCCGCGCGGTCTGCCATTGTGGGTGATGCACAATCATAAACGCTTCGGCCACCAACAGGCCGCTGCTGTCGCGCAGGGCAATCAGTTCGTCGATCTCGGGCGCTTGCATGGCGATCGGCTTTTCGCACAGCACGTGTTTGCCGGCTGCCACGGCCTTTTTGATCCAGGGCACGTGCAGATGATTGGGCAGCGGAATATAGATCGCATCAATCCCGGAATCCGCCAGCAGCGCATCATAGTCGTTATGCACCCGTAGCCCCGGCGCAAAATCCGCAAACGGCGCCGCCTTGGCCGGCTCCGACGTCGCCAGCGCCTCCAGCGCTCCACCGCACGCCAGATGGAGCGCGGGCCCCATTTTTTCACGCGCAAACTTGGAAGCGCCCAGAATTCCCCAGCGTATATGATCCGACATCTTGATCCCTCCTGTCCGGTCCGGCGCACGTTAGCGCAATCAGGTCCGACCGCAACCGGCAGGATCGCGCCAATGCCACTGACTTTGCCGCTGTAGGGGCAACGCCGCTGCAATCGCTGATAGATCTTTGCCTGGCGACTGTCTGACCACCCGCCGCGATGCAGATATTCGCTGGAACGATGCGTCGGATCAGGACCGACCGAATGATGCGGCGCAACGTAGGGTAACGCCGACCGGTGCGCACATACGATAGATAAGCGTTTTCCTTTGGCTTTCGACACGGTATCAAGGCAGAGGCCGTCTGAAATGGGCGCCCAGAATTGGGGCCAAAGGCAGGCATCAGGATATCGTGAACAACGCAACCGTGCAGGACAGGATTGGAATGACGCATAGCGATCTGGCGCTGGAAGACCTGATCGCTTGCCCGCAATGCGATGCGCTGTATACCGCGCGGATGCCTGAGATCGGGGAACGTGCGGTCTGCGAACGCTGCCACACGGTATTGATCGCGCCACGGCGCAAGGCCGGGCTCAGAATCATCGCACTGACGTTGACGGTACTGATTTTGGTCATTTCGGCGCTGTTTTTTCCGTTTCTGACCATCCACGTTCAGGGTTTCGCCAACCAGGCTTCGATCATGGACACCGCATCAAGCTTTGGCAGTGGCGCTTTGCTGTTGCTGTCGTTGGCCACTGCCGCGATGATCGTATTGATCCCACTGTTGCGCATGGTTTTGGTGCTGTATGTGCTGACACCAATTGTGATGAACCTTCCGCCCTATGCCCATGCGCGCCACGCCTTTCGACTGTCCCAGGAACTGAAACCCTGGGCCATGGCCGAGATTTTTGCCATCGGCTGCGCCGTGGCCCTGGTCAAGGTGGCGTCGCTGGCCAGCATTGGCTTTGGACCCGCCTTCTGGATGTTCAGCGCGCTCGTGGTCATCGTCCTTTTCAACGACATGTATCTATGTAACTGGTCAGTATGGAAATCACTGGAAACAGACGAATCTTGACCGCCCGCGAGGCGGGGTTGGTGGCCTGTCGCCGCTGCGCACGGGTCTGGCCAATGGGCACCACGGAATGCGGGCGCTGTGGTGCGCGACTGCAGTCGCGCGACACCGGCAGTCTAGGCCGGGTCTGGGCGCTATGGATTGCCGGGCTAATCTGCTACATTCCCGCCAATATTTACCCGATGCTGGTCACACAGACACTGCTGGACACCTCAAAAAGCACGATTGTTGGTGGCGCGGTCGACTTGCTGCACCATGGCGCGGTCGGTGTGGCGGTGATTATTCTGGTCGCATCAGTGCTGATCCCGATGGGAAAATTCCTTGCGATTGCTTATCTCGCCCTGTCGGTTCATCGCGGGTCCAACCTGTCGTCCGGGCGCAGGCACCACGTCTATGAAATGGTTGAATTTATCGGACGTTGGTCAATGATCGACGTCTTCGTGGTGGCGATCCTCAGCTCGCTGGTTCAATTGTCCGTGGTGGCGTCAATCCACCCCGGCCCCGCCGCTCTCACATTCGCGCTGTCGGTGGTTTGCACCATGCTGTCCGCGCAGTCCTTCGATTCACGCATGTTCTGGGACGAAGATGCGCCGCAAAGGAAATTATAGTGTCCGAAACGCCTGACAATCTACAATCGCCGGTACCGGGCGACGTGCCGATCAAACCTGCCAGAAAATCGCTCTGGGACATGGCTTCCATCGTCTGGATTATCCCGGTCGCAGCACTTGCCGTCGCATTGGGGGCCGCATGGCGGACCTATGACGCCCAAGGTCCGGTGATCGAAATCCGGTTCCAGAATGCCGCGGGCATCAAGGCCGACGAGACACAGTTGCGCTATCGCGACATCGCTGTCGGCACGGTCGAAGAGGTTGGATTTGGTCCTGATCTGGATGAGGTGATTGTATCGGTCCGGGTGCGCAAGGATCTGGCGGATTATATCGACGAAAGCGCGCGGTTCTGGGTTGTTCGCCCCGAAGTGAGCGCGCGCGGGGTCTCTGGCCTCGATACCGTGCTGTCCGGGGTCTATGTGCAGGGCGCGTGGGACGAGATTGCAGGTGGTCTGCACGGCGAATTCGAAGGTCTGACCGAAGCGCCACTGCTGCCGGTCGACAAGGACGGCGTGTCCTTTACCCTTAAATCCAGCGATGGCTTGCCGTCAGCCGGAACCCAGATCCTGTACAAAGGCGTTGAGGTTGGCGTCGTCGGATATTCCACCGTCAACCAGGATGGTTCGGGCGTTACCGCCCCTGCAGTGATCTACGAGCCGCACGCGGCCTTTGTCACCAGCTCGACCCGGTTCTGGGACATTTCCGGGTTCAGCTTTTCGCTTGGCGCGTCCGGGGCGCAGTTGAATTTTACCTCGCTGGCTTCGCTGATCGGTGGCGGTGTGACGTTTGACACCATCGGTTCGGGCGGTGTGCCGCTTGAAGATGGCGCGACTTACGATCTTTTTGCCAACGAAGACGCGGCGCGCGACGATTTCCTGTCGCAGGGTGATGCCGGAACGTCTGTCGATATGACCATGGTGTTTGAAGAGAACCTTGCCGGTCTCGCTGCGGGCGCTGCGGTTGAACTGGGTGGCCTACGGATCGGTCAGGTGACCAGCATCAACGGTCTGGTGGACCGCGACCGGTTCGGCGACAATGAGGTGCGTCTGATTGCGTCTGTGCAGCTCAACCCCGCGCGCATCGGACTGGGCGAAGACGCAGACGAGGCCACGCTGCTGACCTATCTCGACACCCGCATAGCCGAGGGGCTGCGCGCCCGTCTGATCAATGCGTCGATCTTTACCGGCGGGCTCAAGGTGGAGCTGGCAATGGTGCCGGGCGCCCCCGAGGCCACGCTTGACCGCGATGCCGAACCGCTGACACGCTTTCCCACCTCTGCCGCGCGGGTAACCGATGTCGGTGCCACGGCGCAGGGCGCGTTGCAACGTGTCAGCGACCTGCCAATCGAAGAGGTCATGCAGTCGATCACCGGCTTCCTTGACAACGCCTCAACCCTTATCGGCAGTGAGGAGCTGCAAAAGGCCCCCGCCGAGCTGACCGGCCTTCTGGCCGCCGTGCGTGGCGTGGCAGAGAGCCCGGCAATCCAGACGATTCCCGATCAGGTCGGTACATTGCTGGCCGATCTTCAGACCACGAGCGCCACGCTCAACCGCGTGATGGCGGATCTAGAGGCGCAGGACGCCCCAGGCAAGCTGACCGACGTCATCGAAAACGTCGGCACCGCAACCGAAGCTCTGCCCGATCTGATGGCTGATATACGCGGCGTGCTGGCCAATGTGCAGGCGGTTCCGCTTGAGGCACTGTCGCAATCCGTCTCCGATCTTCTGGCCACCGCTGACGCCCTGTTGGCCAGTGACGACATTCAGGGTCTGCCGGTTGAGTTGCGCGGCATCCTGTCGTCTGTACGTGACATCACCGAAAACCCGGCGGTGCAGGGTCTGCCGGATCAGGCGACCGCACTGGTCGCCGGGCTTCAGGACAGCTCGGCCACGATCAACCGGATGCTGACAGACCTTGAGACGCAGAATGCGACGGGCAAGCTGACTGACACCATCGACAGCGTCAACGCCGCCACGGATGCGCTGCCTGATCTGCTGGCCGATCTGCGCGCTGTGCTGGCCAAGGCAGAAGCGGTGCCGCTGGCAGATCTTACGCAAACGGTGTCGGATGTGCTCGCGCAGGTGCAGACCCTGATCGCCAGTGCCGAAGTGCAGGCGGTACCGGGTGAATTGCGTGGGTTGCTGGCGTCAGTTCGCCAAATCACCGAAGGCGCGGACATGCAGGCCCTGCCCGCCCGCGCGACCGAAGTGGTCACCTCGCTGCTCGACACGACGACGTCGGTCAACCGTATGCTTGACGATCTTGAGACGCAAAATGTGGTGGGCAAGCTGACCGCCGCAATCGACGATGTGGCAGCGGCTGCGGAGGATCTGCCACAGCTGGTCGAAGAGGCGCGCAGCATTGTGTCAAACGCCAATGACATCCCACTGGATGCATTGGCCGAACGGGCGACTAACTTGCTTGAGGCCGCAAATGCGCTGATCGATCAGGACAGCACCCGCGCCCTGCCCGGCGAGTTGAACGCAGCGCTGGATGCGGTGCAACAGACGTTGAACGAACTACAGAACGGTGGGCTGATCGACAACGCGAACGCGACGCTGGCCTCGGCACGCTCGGCCGCCGACGCCATTGCCGAGGCGTCGAGCAGCCTGCCGCGTCTGGCCACAGAGTTGCGCAATGTTGCCAATCAGGCGGGGGTCACGCTGTCTGCCTATGCTGACAATTCCACCTTTTCCCGCGAAACCCGCGGTGCGATCCGCCAGATTCAATCCGCCGCCTCGGCGATCGAAAAGCTGGCCCGCACCATCGAACGCAATCCGAATTCGCTGCTATTGGGACGATAAAACCATGACCATGAACGCTTTTTCCTCGTCCCTTATGGGCCTAGTCCTGCTGTCGGTTTCGGCCTGCTCGGGGAATGACACCCGCTATGCCACGCCGCCAGTCGAACCCTCGGCGCGGATCTCATCGCGCTATCAAAGCCTTGAGGTGGTCGAGGTGACGTTGCCCAGCTATGCCGCTGATCAGGCGATCTTTGTGCAGTCCGCCGATGGCGCGATCAGCGAACTTGGCGGGCTCTGGGCTGACGATCCGGCGCGGGCGCTGACATTGCAACTGGCGCGGGATCTGACGAACATCACCGGCGCAACCGTGGCACCCGCACCCTGGCCGTTCCGCAGCTACGCCGCCGCCAAGGTGGACGTGCGCCTCGAAGAGATGTTGGCCACGGCCAGCGGCACCTTCCGGATCGCAGGTCAGTATTTTGTCGCCCCCGAGGATGACGGCCGCGAACCTTCAGGCCAATTTTCGATCGCCGTACCTCTGCCCGAAAATGCCACCCCTGCGCAGATCGCTGCCGCCCGTGGCGCAGCCAGCCTGGCGCTCGCCGAAGAGATCGCCCGCAAGGCGCTGCGCTGAACCACGGGCAGCCAACCCTCCGGGGTGCTGGCAATACAGTCAATGGCCCGGTGGGATCACCCGCCGGGCCATTTCAATATGATTCGAGCGCACACTGCCGACTGGCGCATCACAACATGAAATCGCCTCGCGCGCGTCGCCAACCTAACTCAGCCCTCTTCAAATTGCCCCCAAATCAGGGCATACCGCGACCGCAACCAACCCGCAGGAGCCTGACCCATGCATGACATCCGCACGATTCGCGAGACACCGGCCGCCTTTGACGCAGCCCTCTCCCGCCGTGGGACCGCCCCTGTGTCGGCACAGATCGTGGCCTTGGACGAGGCACGGCGCGCAGCCATCCATGCCGCTGAAACCGCGCAGGCGGCGCAAAACGCCGCCTCCAAGGATGTTGGCCGCGCCAAAGCCAGCGGAGACGAACAAGAGTTCGCCCGCCTGCGCAGTCTTGTCGCTGACAAGAAGTCCGAAGTGGCCACGATGCAGGCCCGCGCCAAAGAGCTGAACGAGGAATTGACCACCCTGCTCATGGGTATCCCCAATCTGCCATATGACGATACCCCCGATGGCGCTGACGAGGCCGACAATGTCGAGGCGCACCGCTGGGGCACGCCGCGCGCCTTCGACTTTGCGCCCAAAGAGCACTTTGAAATCAAGGGCGTGTTGCCCGGAATGGATTTCACCACCGCCGCCAAGCTGTCAGGTGCACGCTTTGTCGTGCTCTCCGGGGCCGTCGCCCGTGTGCACCGTGCACTGGCGCAATTCATGCTCGACACCCATGTCGAGGAGAACGCCCTGACCGAGACATGGACACCAGTTCTGGTGCGCGGCGAGATGATGCAGGGCACCGGGCAATTGCCAAAGTTCGGTGAAGACAGCTACCAGACCACCAACGGCTGGTGGCTTATCCCTACGGCTGAGGTGACGCTGACCAATATCGTCAATGGTCTGACAATCGACCACGATGACCTGCCACGCCGCTACGTCGCGCACAGCCAGTGCTTTCGCTCCGAGGCGGGCAGCGCCGGGCGCGACACTGCGGGCATGCTGCGCCAGCACCAGTTCGAAAAGGTCGAGATGGTCTCGATCACCGAGCCCGAGCACAGCCGCGCCGAACTCGACCGAATGACAAAATGCGCCGAAGGCATCCTGGAACGACTAGAGCTGCCCTATCGCACCGTCACACTGTGCACCGGCGATATCGGATTCGGCGCACGACGCACCCACGACATCGAGGTCTGGCTGCCCGGCCAGAACACCTACCGCGAGATCAGCTCCTGCTCGGTCTGTGGCGATTTTCAGGCCCGCAGAATGAATGCCCGGTTCAAGCCGGCTGATGGCGGCAAACCCGAATTCGTGCACACATTGAACGGGTCCGGGCTGGCGGTGGGCCGCTGCCTGATCGCAGTGCTGGAAAACGGTCAGCAAGAGGACGGATCCGTCGAACTCCCCGCCGCTCTGCACCCCTGGCTGCGCGGCAAGACCCGAATTGACGCGGATGGGGCATTGGTCTGAACCATGGCACGTCTTTGGTCGCTCTTGACGGTGATCGCTGCAATTGCTTTTGCAACCTCGCCGCTCCTTGTTCCCGGATTTCGTGGATTTACTGCCGATCAGTTCCCGATCCCACAGGTTGATGCTCCGGTTCAGCCAGCCGGGTATGCCTTTGCAATCTGGGGTCTGATTTATGCCTGGCTCATCGCGGGGACGGGCTTTGGCCTGTTGCGCCGCGTTGCAGATCCTGACTGGGCCGCCATGCGTCCGCCGCTGGCGCTCAGCCTCCTGATCGGAGCAACATGGCTGCCGGTGGCCATGATGTCGCCGCTCTGGGCTACGCTGTTGATCTGGATCATGCTGGCAGCCGCTTTGCTCGCGCTGTTTCGATGCGGCGATACAGACCGCTGGTGGCAGCAATTCCCGGTTGCGATCTACGCAGGCTGGCTTACGGTGGCCTGCGCGGTATCCCTCGGACTGCTGCTGGCAGGGTTTGGGCTGATGACACAGACCCCGGCGGCTCTGCTGGCATTGCTGCTGGGCCTAGGCGTTGCCCTGGTCGTGCAATACCGCCTGCACCGTGCGCCAGAATATGGCATGACGGTGATCTGGGCTCTGGTCGGTGTGATTGTCGCCAATAGCCAGCCGCTCAACATCGCGGTGGCTGGCCTCGCAACCTTGGGGATTCTTGCAATTCTATCACTGCGGGGCACCGACACCGAATAGGCCCGGCCACGGTCTTGCGGATAAAACTGCGGTCAAACCGAGGGATGCCCTGACCGCAACACCCATCGCCGTGGGTGACATATGGGCTCACCTCGCCATATACTCCGGAAACCTGCGTGCGCCGCAGGCGCACACCGCGGGATCACCTCGGGCTACCTGCCCGAGGGGCGCCCCTTGCCCAGATGCTTGGTCAGGGCGCCGGCGTTGACCTTGCGCCGTCCCTTATAGGGGTTCTTGTCAGACTGACCGCGCATGTACAGCCGGATCGGCGTCCCCGGCATGTCAAAGCTTTCGCGTAAGCCATTGACAAGATAGCGCGAATAGCTGTCGGGCATCTTGTCGGGATGCGAACACATCACCACGAAACCGGGCGGGCGGGTTTTGGCCTGGGTCATGTAGCGCAGTTTGATCCGTTTGCCTTGCGGCGCGGGTGGTGGGTGCTGTTCCAGCATCCCGGCCAGCCAGCGGTTCAGCTGCGCTGTGGTCACACGTCGGTTCCAGACGGCCTGCGCCTTCATGATTGCCGTATGCAAACGGTCCAACCCTTTGCCGGTCTTGGCCGAAACCGTGACCAGCGGCGCGCCGCGCAACTGGGGCAAGAGCCGCGTGAATTCTTCGCGCAGTTCGCGCAACTTGGCCTGCTTGTCCTCTTCAACGTCCCATTTGTTGACCGCGATCACCACAGCGCGGCCCTCGCGTTCAGCCAGATCCGCAATCCGCAGATCCTGCTGTTCAAACGGTATCGCCGCGTCCAGCAGAACCACCACTACTTCGGCGAATTTCACCGCGCGCAGCCCATCCGACACCGACAGCTTTTCCAGCTTTTCCTGAATCTTGGCCTTTTTGCGCATGCCAGCGGTGTCAAAGATCCGCATCGGCACATCGTCCCAGTCGACCTGCACCGAGATTGCGTCGCGTGTGATCCCGGCCTCGGGGCCGGTCAGCAGGCGTTCCTCGCCCATGATCTGGTTGATCAGCGTCGATTTGCCCGCGTTCGGGCGTCCGACCACGGCAATCTGCAATGGCTTCGCCTTGGTGATCGGGCGCGGCGCATCGGGATCATCCTCGCAGACATCAACATCCGTCTCGGGCGCATCCTCTTCTGCGCGTTCCTCGTATTCGTCTGCCAGCGGCATCAATAGCGCATAGAGGTCATTTAGCCCCTCACCATGCTCGGCCGACAGGCGGATCGGCTCGCCCAATCCCAGGCCCCAGGCTTCGATCACACCGGAATCGGCGGCAGAGCCTTCGCCCTTGTTCGCGGCCAGAATCACATGTTTGGCGCGTTTCCGCAGGATTTCGGCCAGAACCTCATCCATCGGCGTCACACCGGTGCGGGCGTCGATCATGAACAGGCAGATATCTGCCATATCCACCGCCCGTTCGGTCAGCTTGCGCATCCGGCCCTGAAGCGACTCGTCAGTGGCCTCTTCCAGCCCGGCGGTGTCGATCACCGTAAAGCGCAGATCCCCCAGCCGCGCCGCACCTTCGCGCAGGTCGCGTGTCACGCCGGGCTGGTCATCGACCAGTGCCAGACGTTTGCCCACAAGACGGTTGAACAGGGTGGATTTGCCCACATTGGGGCGGCCCACGATGGCGAGGCTAAAGGTCATAGAGGTGCTCCGAGGCGCGTCAATCCGCCCCTCTACCGCAAACCGGCGTCAACGGAAAGCGTGCAATTGCCCCTTGCCCGATACAACATACAGCACACCACCCGCCACGATCGGTCGCGTGGTCGCGCCGCCGTCGATAGGCGTACTGCTGATCAGCGCGCCATTCTCGGGGTTAAAGGCCCGCAACTGCCCGTCAGATGAGGCAACGATCAGCTGCCCGCCCGCCAGAACCGGGCCATGATGCGCATAGGCTGAATCGCGCCGCTTTTGCGGTTTGCGGGTGGGTTCATAGCCCGGCAGATCCACCGCCCAGATCCGCGACCCGTCCCGCGCATCAACGCGGATCAGCTGATAGCGATCTGAGACAAAGAACACCGAATCCCCGGCCGGCCAGACCGCATCCAGCGCCCCGTCAAGCGCGGTCCAGCGCCGTTCGCCACTGTCGACGTCAAAGGCCACCAGCCGACCAGAGTGATTGCCCGCATAGACTGTGTTGCCGTCAATCAGCGGATCGCCGGTGATGTCGCTGACGGTCGAGATGGCAAAACCTTCGCGCGATCCGACAACATCAGCGTTCCACAACCGCAGCCCGCCCTGAAGAAAGGCCGACTGAATCGTACCATTTCCAAAGGCAAAAATCACCCGCTGGTCATTGACCGCAGGGGCCGGTGCCCCAGCCACATTATTGGTGTCGGCAAGACCTTCGATCTGCCAGCGAACGCGGCCATCCTCGGCCTCGACTGCCCAGCCGATCTTGTCGCCCGACGTCAGATAAACCACGCCATTGCGCACCGTTGGTGCCCCCGTGGCAGCGACATCCAGACGTTGGGTCCAGATTTCAGCCCCGGTACCCGCATCCAGCGCGCTCAGCGTGCCAAACCCCGAAGAGACGTAGAGCCGCCCACCTTCGACCGCCAATCCGCCGCCCTGCGCCTGATCGCTCTTGTCGCGCAGCGGCGTCAAATCAAAGGACCACAGCGCGTCGCCCGAAGCGGCCGCGGTTGCGCGCACCATATTGGCACTGTCGATCGTGTAAATCCGACCGCCAGCCGCCACCGGATCAGTGTTCAGCCGCACCTTGCGCTTGTCGCCCTGACCGATTGACACCGACCAGGCCGGGTTCAGCGGCAGCGACAATCCGGGATGCGCGGTGCGGGCAAACGGGCTGACCGCGCTTTGGGGCCAGTCTGCGTTGACGGTCTGCACAGCCAGTGCAATCGGTCGGCTGCTGTTCTCGGGGATCGGGGATTCGCCGCTTGGCCCTTGCAGCACTTCGCGTATTCCCAGACGTTCGCCGGGCAGGACATCTTCGCGTTCAGTGCAGGCACCCAGCACGGTCAGGGCTGTCAGTCCGAGTGTGATCGTCAGATTGCGCAATGCCGTATCCCCGCCGTCTGTAAGTCGTCCGACCTTCGGTGCCATCACCGTTCGCCGCCTCATCAGGCCGCTCCCAGAGTGCCACCCAGCGACACAATCAACTGAGAGGCCCGACGGCGCAAGCCCGCCGTCACTTCTGAATCCGCAATGATCCGCTCTAACCGGCTGATCGCCGCATCGGTGTCGCCGGTTTCAATGTCGATCAGGGCAAGCTGCTCTTCGGCCAGCAGGCGCAGCGGCTGACCCGGCACCGAAAGCGCCTCGAATCCGGCGCGGCGGTCTTCGGCGCTCAGGGTGCCGGCAGCGCGGCTCAGCGCCTTGTAGCTGGCGATCTGGCGGTAGATCATCGGCACCTGCGGGTTGTCGGCGATCGCTTGCAGGGTTGCCGTGGCGTCTGCATCGTTGTCGGCATTGGCCTCTTCGGCGGCGATCAGCATGCTGAGGATCGCCTCGCCCCCTTCTTGTGACGGGGTGATGGCATGTAGCGCGGTGATCCGATCACTCGGGGCGTCATCCTTCAACGCCGCCAGAATGGCATCGCCAAACGCCTGAGCCGCTGAAATCTCTTGCGCTTTGGTATATTCGCGCCACGCGGCACCGCCCACCAGCAGCAGCACGGCCAAAACCGCGATCCAGCCATAACGTCGCGCCAGATCGAAAACCCGGTCGCGGCGGACCTCTTCGGTGACTTCGTCGATGAAACTGTCGGTATTGCTCACGCCATGCCTCGCCTGAATATGTCTGGCCCTCTCTTAACGCGGGGCGGTTGCAGTGCCAAGGCATCTCGCAACTGCCTTATTGCCGTGCAGATCGCCAGCGCATATGTCAATCGCAGTAACATTACCCGCGCGACTTGCGAAACAGGCCGGAAATCCTTAATTTGAACCGACCGGTTTACCGTATAAGACATATTTAAACCCGGCCTCCAGCGGATCGTTTCTGCCGGACACGTATACAGGAAAAATGCATGCGCCTCATTCCGATCATTACAGCCTGCCTGGTGGCGGCCTTACTTTATGCGATTGTGATCGAGCGCGAGCGTCTGATGGCTTTTGTCCAGTCAAGCAGCCCAGCCATGTCCAATCCCGATGCACCTGCCCCCGAGAATGACGCTGATGTGACGATTGTGGCGACCCCCAAGGCCACGACCAAACCGCACGACGGCGCCGTCGCCGTAATGGCCCGCCGCTCCGTAGCGCGCGAAACCGACAGCGCGGTGATCCTGCGCGGAGAAACCCAGGCTCTGCGCCAGGTCGATGTGCTGGCCGAAAGCTCGGGTAAGGTGAATTCCCCCCCATTGCGCAAAGGGGCCTTTGTCGACGAGGGTGATTTGCTGTGTCAGCTTGACCCCGGCACCAGCGTCATTTCCCTGGCCGAGGCCAATTCGCGTCTGGCCGAGGCCCGCGCCCGCATCCCCGAGACCAAAGCCCGCGTCCCCGAAGCCGAAGCCCGCGTCGAAGAGGCCAAAGCCCAGCTCGAAGAGGCGCAAATCAACGCCAATGCCGCGAGCAAGCTGAGCCAGGGCGGCTTTGCCTCAGACACCCGCGTCGCCAACACGCAGGCTGCGGTGCGCAGCGCCGAAGCAGGCGTGCGTGGCGCCGAGGCCGGACTGACCGCCGCCCGCGCCGGGATGGAGGGCGTGGATGCCGCAATTCAAAGCGCCGAGGCCGCTGTTGCGCGCGCCCAGACCGAAATCGACAATCTCAAGATCCACGCGCCGTTTTCCGGCCTGCTGGAAACCGACTCGGCTGAACTTGGGGCGCTGCTCCAGGGCGGTGGTGGTGGCGGAGGCGCTGCCCTCTGTGCCACGATCATCCAGCTCGATCCGGTCAAGCTGGTGGGATTTGTGCCCGAAATGTCGGTGAGCCGGGTCGAGGTTGGTGCCGGTGCCCGCGCCCGCCTGATCGAGGGCGGCAGTGTCGAGGGCCGCGTTACCTTTTTGTCACGCAGCGCCGATGCGGTGACCCGGACCTTCCGTGTCGAGATTACAGTGCCCAACCCCGATCTTGCCGTGCGGGCCGGTCAAACGGCTGAAATCGCGATTGCAGCCGAAGGCGCGCTGGCGCATCTGTTGCCGCAATCCGCGCTAACGCTGGACGACAGCGGAGTCCTTGGTGTCCGCACCATCGCCGCCGATGGCACAGCGCTGTTTGTGCCGATCAATGTGCTGCGCGATACGTCAGACGGTATCTTTGTGACCGGCCTGCCTGACACCGCGGACGTGATCATCCTGGGACAGGAATATGTCACCGATGGCATCCCCGTCGCCCCGAGCTTCGAGGAGGTCATTCAATGACCGGCATCGTCGACTGGGCGTCACAGCACGCCCGCATGGTCATTGCGTTCATCGTGCTGTCGATTGTGGTCGGCTGGGTCACCTATACCTCGCTCCCCAAAGAGGGCGAGCCGGATATCGAAATCCCGGCGTTGTTTGTGTCGGTCCCCTTCCCCGGAATATCTGCCGAAGACTCTGAGACCCTGCTGGTCAAACCGATGGAGACGGAACTGGCCGATCTTGACGGATTGAAAAAGCTCGGAGGCACAGCCGCCGAAGGGTATGCCGGCGTGTCGATGGAGTTCGAATTTGGCTGGGATAAGACCAAGATCATGGCCGACGTCCGCGACGCCATGAGCAACGCCCAGTCCAAATTCCCGACCGGCGCCGAGCAATACACCATCACTGAAATCAACTTTTCCGAATTCCCGATCATCATCGTCAACCTGACCGGCCCTGTCCCCGAACGTACCATGACACGGGTGGCCAAGGATCTTCAGGACCGGCTCGAAGGGCTGGACGCTGTGCTTGAGGCCGGGATCGCCGGCAACCGCGACGAGATGCTTGAGGTGGTGATCGACCCGCTGCGGCTGGAATCCTACAACGTCACCGCAGCCGAGCTGATCTCGGTCGTGCAGAACAACAATCAGCTGATCGCCGCCGGCGAGGTCGAGACCCGCAACGGCACATTCAGCGTCAAGATCCCGTCCAGTTTTGATGACGCCCGCGACGTCTATGACCTGCCGGTCAAGACCAACGGCGACCGGGTTGTGACGCTGGGCGATCTGGCCCGCATCAACCTGACATTTGTCGACCGCACCGGCACCGCGCGCTTTAATGGCGAAAACACCGTGGCGTTGCAGGTGGTCAAGCGCAAAGGCTTTAACCTGATCGACACGGTGGCGCAGATCCGTGCCGAGGTCGAGGCCGAGCGCGCTGAGTGGCCGCCCGAACTGCGTGCTGCGGTTGCTGCCGGTACATCAAATGATCAAAGCCGTCAGGTGGACAGTATGGTGCGCCAACTCGAAGGGTCCGTACTGACCGCCATCGCGCTGGTCATGATTGTGGTGCTTGCAGCACTTGGCACCCGGCCCGCGCTGCTGGTGGGGTTCGCCATCCCGACCTCGTTCCTGCTGTGCTTTATCTTTCTGGCGCTGATGGGCGTCAGCGTCTCGAACATCGTGATGTTTGGCCTGATTCTGGCGGTGGGCATGCTGGTCGATGGCGCAATCGTGGTCGTCGAATACGCCGACAAACGGATTTCCGAAGGCTCCGGACCGATGCATGCCTATGTCGAGGCGGCCAAGCGGATGTTCTGGCCCATCGTCAGCTCTACCGCGACAACGCTTTGTGCCTTTTTGCCGATGCTGTTCTGGCCGGGCGTGCCGGGGCAGTTCATGGGAATGCTGCCGGTCACGCTGATCTTTGTGCTGTCCGCATCGTTGATCGTGGCGCTGGTTTATCTGCCGGTCATGGGTGGCGTCACCGGACGGTTTTCGCGCCAGCTCGACCATGCCACCGATGCGCTTAAGCGCCGCCTGCCGTGGGTCGCGCGGGCGCTGTTGGTGCCCGTGGTGCTACTGGGGTTATTCGCCGGGGCAATGACCATACTCAACGCCAACTACCTGCCGCCCATCGGCACCGCTGTCGCCGGGATCAGGGCCAATATGCCACCCGCCATCAGCCTGCCGCTGGCACTACTGGTGCAGGCGGCACCGTTCCTGATCTTTGCCGCTGCGGCGTCGATTGTGCTGGGTGCCGCCCGGATCGAGCACAAGGCCACGCGGGTCGACGGGCGCTACCGTCGCACTCCCTTTGGCAGGGTGATCCAGTTTGTCGCTGGAAATCCCGTCATGCCGCTGGTGACCATCGGCGCAGTTATCTTCTTTGTGATCAGTACATTCGGCTACTATGGCGCCAACAACAAAGGCGTGGAATTCTTTGTCGAATCCGAGCCAGAACAAGGCATCGTCTATGTCCGCGCCCGCGGCAACCTGAGCCTTGAGGAAAAGGACGCCTTGCTGCGCCGCGCCGAGACAATCGTCATGGCACATCCCGGCGTCATCACCGCCTTTGCCTTTGCCGGTGAAGGCGGGTTGAACAGCAACACCGGCGGCGCCGAGATCCCCAAAGACACAATTGGTCAGGTCCAGTTCGAAACGATTCCCTGGGAGGACCGCGCCGACCGGCCAGAGCTGGACGGCAATCAGGTGATTGATGAGTTAAGCGCGCAGTTGCTGACCATTCCCGGCGTGCAGACCGAGATCAAGGAACTGGCCCAGGGACCAGCCAACGGCAAACCCCTGCATCTGCGGATCATGGGCAACGACTGGGACAAGCTTTTGAACACCACAGCCGCCATGCGTGCACAGTTCGAACAGACCCCCGGCCTGACGCTGGTCGACGATACGCTGCCCTTGCCCGGCATCGACTGGCAGATCGACGTCGATGTAGAGAAGGCCGGGCGTTACGGCGCGGATGTGGCCACCGTGGGGGCGATGGTGCAGCTGGTCACTCGTGGTGTGCTGCTGGACACCATGCGGGTCGACAGCTCGGACGAGGAAATCGACATTCGTGTGCGCCTGCCAGAAGAGGACCGCGTGCTTTCGACCCTCGACACGCTCAAGGTGCGCACGGCCAGCGGTCTGGTGCCGTTGTCCAACTTTGTTACGCGCAAGCCAGTCGCAAAACTGGCCGAGATCAACAGGATCGGGCAAAAGCGGTTCTTTGACGTCAAGGCAGATGTCGCCCCCAATCTGGTCAAGCTGGTCGGCGACAACCCGGAACCGCTGGCCACTGTACTGATCCTGTCCGAAGATGTTGCGGCCAAACCGGGCAGCAACGAGCTGAGCGCCAGTGACGGCACCCGCTACCAGATTGTCAGCCTGGAGGATGGTGAAACCGCCGACACCCTGCAAAAGGGGCTGAAAGACGATGACCTGAAGGCCGTCTCGATCAATGCCAACGAACGGATCGAGACCCTGACAAAATGGATCACGGCCAATCCCCTGCCCGCAGGCATCGACTGGGAATGGACTGGCGATCAGGAAGAACAGGAAGAGAGCCAGGCGTTTCTGGGTCAGGCCTTTCTGGGGGCACTTGGGCTGATGTTCATCATTCTTCTGGCGCAGTTCAATTCGTTCTACAACGCCACTCTGGTGCTGCTGGCAGTGGTCATGTCCACGGCCGGCGTGCTGATCGGAATGCTGGTGATGGACCAGACATTCAGCATCATCATGACCGGCACAGGGATCGTGGCGCTGGCAGGGATTGTGGTGAACAACAACATCGTTCTGATCGACACATTTCAGGAATACGAACGCTACATGCCCCGGATCGAAGCCATCGTGCGCACAGCCGAGGATCGCATCCGCCCGGTGCTGCTGACCACGATCACCACCATGGCGGGCCTGGCGCCAATGATGTTTGGCCTGTCACTGGACTTCTTTGGCGGCGGCTATTCCATCGACAGCCCGACGGCGCTTTGGTGGAAGCAACTGGCGACGGCTGTGGTCTTTGGCCTTGGCATCGCAACGGTTTTGACGCTGGTCTTTACCCCGTCAATGCTGGCGCTGCGGATCTGGACGGTGACCTATGCAGGCTGGATCGCGCGGCTTCTGGCGCGCCTGTCGTTTGGCCGGGGCAGCAACGCGGCGCGGGACTGGGCACTGAACCGTGCAGCACGTCGAGTCCGTGCACCGACCATCCTGTGGGACGACGAACCAGAAGCTGAGCCCGCCACCGCCATGCCCACAAATCCACCCGGCCTACCGCTGCGCGCCGCGGAATAAACCTGCGCCGCGCGCGAATGTGCGCGGCCTGTCACTCAGGCCGCCTCGCCGTCCTCGGCCTGCTGGCGCTGCCACAACTGCGAATAGCGTCCCTGACGCGCCAACAGTGCGTCGTGCGTGCCCTGCTCAACCACCTCACCGTCCTGCAGCACCACAATGCGGTCCGCATCGGCAATGGTCGACAAGCGATGCGCGATGGTGATGACGGTGCGCCCTTCGGCTGCACGTTTCAGCGCGGTCTGGATCTCGGCCTCGGTCTCGGTATCCAAAGCTGACGTCGCCTCGTCCAGCAACAGGATCGGCGGGTTTTTGAGCAGGGTGCGGGCAATCCCGACCCGCTGTTTTTCCCCGCCCGACAGCTTAAGCCCGCGTTCGCCCACCATAGTGTCATAGCCCTCGGGCAGCGACTGGATAAAATCGTGGATCTGCGCCGCGCGAGCGGCATCAAAGATCTCGTCCTCGGTCGCACCGTCGCGCCCGTAGGCGATGTTATAGCCGATGGTGTCATTGAACAGCACCGTATCCTGCGGCACCACGCCAATGGATCGGTGCAGGCTGTCTTGTGTTACGTCGCGCACATCCTGCCCGTCGATGGTCAGCGCGCCACCGCTAACATCGTAAAACCGGAACAACAGCCGCCCAATGGTGGATTTACCCGACCCCGAAGGGCCCACCAGCGCCACGTTCTCACCTGCACCGACCCTGATCGACACACCCTTGAGGATCGGCCGCGCCGGATCGTAGCCAAATTTGACATCACGCAGTTCCACGACGCCGCCGCCGATCTGCACATCAGGCGCACCGGGTTTGTCGCTGACCTCGGCCGGTTGTTCCAGCAGATCGAACATCTGCGCCATGTCCACAAGGCTCTGCCGGATCTCGCGATACACCGTGCCAAGGAAATTCAGCGGCATGGTGATCTGGATCATGTAGGCGTTGACCATGACAAAATCACCAACCGTCAGCGCACCATTCTGCACACCAACCGCCGCCATCACCATGACAATCACCAGCCCTGTGGTGATAAAGAACGATTGACCAAAGTTCAGAAACGCCAGCGACGTGGCGGTTTTGATCGCCGCCGCCTCGTATTTCTGCATGGCGCGGTCATAGCGCCCGGCCTCGCGCGTCTCGGCGCCGAAATATTTGACGGTTTCGAAATTCAGCAGGCTATCGATCGCCTTTTGGTTGGCGTCAGTGTCCTGATCGTTCATCTCGCGGCGCAGCTTCACGCGCCATTCGGTGACCTTGAAGGTGAACCAGACATAAAGCGCGATGGTGACAGCCACCACTGCCATGTACCAGACATCAAACAGATAAAGCAGGATACCCAGGATCAGCGCCAACTCCAGAATCAGCGGCCCGACCGAAAACAGCATGAAACGCAGCAGGAAATCGACGCCTTTGACCCCGCGTTCGATGATCCGGCTCAGCCCGCCAGTCTTGCGCGTGATATGATAGCGCATCGACAATCGATGGATATGGGTAAAAGTCTCAAGCGCAAGCGTCCGCAATGCCCGCTGCCCGACCCGGGCAAAGACGCCGTCGCGCAGTTGCTGAAACCCGACGTTCATCAGACGTGCAATGCCATATGCGACGGTCAGGCCGACCGCGCCGATGGCCACGTCAGGCACCGTTCCATCCAGCCGGTCCACCGCCTGTTTGTATAGCAACGGGGTCGCCACGGCGATCAGCTTGGCCACCAGCAACAGACTGAGCGAAAGTGCCACCCGGTGCCGCACCCAAGCCGGATCTTTGGGCCACAGATAAGGGCCGACCCGCCGAATCGTACGCCAGCCCGAACGGCGCTCTTCGGCGGCAAGTTCGGCAGAGGAGATGTCTGTGGGCATAGGCGGATCCTTGGCTGTTACCGCCGGGATAAACTGGTGGGTTCAGATTGACCAGCCCGAGCCCCCAGATGCCGCCCGAGGTCAGGATTCAACGCGATTCGGACGCGCGCAATACAGGCCGTCAGCGCGGAAACATGCGCGATCCGGGTTCCCAAGCGGTCGGTGCGATGGCACTCTGTCACTATGCCCGATGTGTCTGCCTTTCCTCAGACCGCCTTGCGCGCGCCGTCTCAGGTCATGCGCCTACACCGTATGGGCGCGGCCTTTCCGACGCGGCTGTCGTTCCTGCGTGTGCTGCTGCGCCGTTTGGCGTCCGAAGGTGCCAGCATGCACCGTCCGGTCTGGAACATCGACGCCAAGGGGCATGGTCACGCGGTCTATACCATTCCGCTGGGTGGCCATGACTATTCGCTGGTGGCGGTGTCAACTGAGCTGCCGGACGACATGCGCACAGACCGGGTCATCGCAACGGCGTGGGACACCACCTATGTGCTCTATGACGGGATCCCGGACAATTGCGAGATCGCGCGCATCGTCGCCACCGCCCCGCATCAAGAGGCCGCGCGGTTCACCGAACGCGATCTGATCCTTAGCCGCGCCAACAAATCCGTTCGGCTATTTGCATATGTGGTCGAAAGCCTGCGTTCAGGCAGCCAGCCTGATCCGCAAAAGATCCGCGACGTTGGCTATCTCATGCGCACCACTGCGGTTTACGGCAATGGCAAATTCGGTATTGCCGATCGCACGCTCTATGCCCACCGGCCCGGCCTGAGCGGAGCGTTTGCCGCCGAGATGCTGACCGTCTGGCTGATCCGCAGCTTTACCCACGAGCTGGCTGAACATATCGGCGGTGTCAGATTGGCGCCTGCGCTCAAACGGTATCTGGGCATCGGCAATGCCACCGGGTTGGGAATGGCACCGTTTTTGGTGACACACCCGATGCTGCTGAACAACTGGATGATGGCGCGGGAAACGGCGCTGGCGCGGGTACGTGCCCTGCCTGCGGTGACCCGCGATCAGGCTGCCGAGTTGCGGCGCCTGGCCGACCGCGCCGCCGTTCACCTGACGCACTGGCAGATGGATGCCCCGGTGCATCAGGCCCGTGGCGACACGCTGCGCGCGCAATGGTCGCAGGTGCGCGGATGGCTGGATCAGGGAACCCTGAGCGCCCCACAGCCGTTAGACCTGATCATGACCAGAACAGAACCCCTCTCTCGCGACGTGCAGGAACTGACCGCCGCCCTGCTGATCGAACCCTTCGGCCCACTGGTTGACGGGCTGAGCGACTGCATGTCCGACCCGTTCGGGCCGCAGCAGGAACAGATCGACACCACCGACGCGCTGCGCGACACGATCGAGGCGCAGTTCGACTGGGCACTTGCCTGCGACTTTGATGACCCCGCGCAACGACATCGATTCTGGTATGTATCTGCGGAAAAGGGTGAACCACGCCTTGGTCTGCGCGATCAAGAGCCGGACGCGGGGCTGGAAAGCCCGCTCGACATTGCGGCGCGGGTACAGGCCCTCTGGCAGGCGCTGCCGGTGCAATCGCAGCCGCTGCGCGAATTCCGCCTCTGCCATCCTGAACACGAACTTGCCCTGACCCGTGTGCGCTGTGCAGCGCACGCGCCGTACGGAGAAATCCGCGACAATCTGATTGCCGCCGATTGCCTGCCCATCGACATGCTGCGCTGCAAGCTGGCGTTTTTTGGCGCCACCCGGTTCGATCCCAAATCCGACCGCTGGACCCGTATCACGCTGGCGCAGGGCGCACCGCTACCCGAGGACCTGGGCACGCCGGGCGCTGATGACTGGTGGTTGCCAACCGGACCCACCGACACACAGACCGGAGACTTTGCATGACCCATTCCGCAAACGAGCTTCAGACGCTGGCAACCAAAGCCGCGCGCGGCGCAGGATTTCCCCCGGCCCAAGCTGATCTGTTTGGCAGGGCGTGCCCGTTGCATCTGGCTCAGGGGGGCGGCGCGGCGCCGCTGATCGCGGCGCTGGCCAATCCCGCTGACAGCCCGATCCTGCGATTGCCACTGCTGATGGATGACGTCCTGAGCGCCGCCGCCGCGATGAGCGGCCCGATTGAGCTGACATTGCACAACGGCGATGACACGCTGGCACAGAGCTATGCGCATCTGCTGCCGGTGGCGGTACAGGATCAATCCATCATCACCCGCGACGCACAGCACCGCCTGCGGATCACCGTTGATCTGTCCGCCAAAACCTGCACAGCGTTGCCGCCCCGGATCATCGCCCCGTCCGAGCTGCTGAACCGTCTCGAAACACTGGCAGCGCGGACGTATGTGCCCGCAACGGATGCGTCACGCCGCACGGGTGCGGGTGCAGGTCTGATCGAAAACGACTGACCAACGTTCTAACCACATAGCTTCAGGCAAAAGGATCCTCGGGGTATCCCACATCCGTCAGATACAATCCCTGCGGCGGGCTGACCGGGCCACAGGCGGCACGGTCGCGCGCCTCAAGCGCGGTTTTTACATCATCAGGCGCCCAGCGCCCGGCACCCACCCGTTCCAGCGTGCCTATCAGGCTGCGCACCTGATTGTGCAGGAACGACCGCGCCTGGAACCGGGCGTGAATTTCGCGCCCTGCCGGTCCTTCAAATGTTCCGATCTCAAGCGCGTCCAGCGTCTTGACCGGTGACAGCGCCTGACACATCACCGACCGGAAGGTGGTGAAATCGTGATTCCCCACCAGATGCGCCGCCCCTTCTCGCATCGCTGCGACATCCAGATCGTGGTTCACCCGCCAGACCTGCCCGGCCTCAAGCGTCAGAGGCGCGCGCCGCGCGACGATGCGGAAAAGATAGCGCCGCTCGACTGCGGAAAACCGTGCGTGCCAGTCCGTGCTAACCTGTGCCGCCGCGACGACGGCCACGGGCAGCGGCTTGAGATGATAGTTCAGCGCCTCGGACAATCGGAACGCCTCCCAGTCCTTTTGCAGATCGCAGTGGCAGACCTGACCGCGACCATGCACCCCCGCATCGGTCCGCCCGGCGGCGGCAATCGTGTGCGGCCCCGGTTCGAGCCGCGCCAACGCCGCCTCGATGGCGCCCTGTACCGACGGCTGGCCGGTCTGTCGCTGCCAGCCGCAGAACGGTCCGCCGTTATATTCAATTTTCAGGGCATATCTGGGCATCCCGCCCCATAGCGCGGGCTTGCGCCGCGAACAATCCCCCGCACGGTACTGGCACCCGGCCCGTTGCGTGTCTATCTTGCCCCCGAAGCCAGTTGATGCAGGAGAATGACCACGTGGTGATAGGAACCATCGCCGACACGATCACGCGCAGCGTGGAAAACGTTGCCGACGGGGTGACGGGCGTGTTCATGGATCCGGTCATCCGGTTGGGGGTCACCGGGCTGGCGCGGTCGGGCAAGACGGTTTTCATCACGTCGCTGGTGGCCAATCTGCTGGACCGCGCGCGGATGCCCGGCCTTGTCGCCGCCTCTGAGGGGCGCATCACTGCCGCCTATCTGCAACCGCAACCCGACGACACAATGCCCCGGTTTGAATACGAATCGCACCTGAGCGCGCTCACCTCACGCACGCCACATTGGCCCGACAACACCCGCTCAATCTCGGAACTGCGATTGTCGCTCAAGGTGCGGCCATCGGGGCTGCTGGCCGGGATTCAGGGGCCCCGTACAGTGCATATCGATATCGTGGATTACCCTGGCGAATGGCTGCTGGATCTGGGCCTGCTGGACAAAAGCTATGCCGTATGGTCCGCCGAGACCCTGGAGCGGCTGCAAACGCGCGACAGCGCCACCGATTTCCGCGCCATGGCCAAGGCAGAGGATGGCGCGCAGGATCTGGACGAAGTGCGCGCGCAGGCGCTCACCCGCAGCTTTACCGATTACCTTAACGCCGCGCGGGATGCAGGGTATAGCGATCTGACGCCGGGGCGGTTCCTGCTGCCGGGGGATCTGGCGGGATCGCCGGTGCTGACCTTTGCGCCGCTGCCGCCGATGGACAAGGCCCCGCGCAAATCGCTCTGGCGCGAGATGGACCGCCGGTTCGAGGCGTATAAATCCCGCGTTGTCACTCTGTTCTTTCGCGATCACTTTAGCCGGATTGACCGGCAGGTGGTGCTGGTCGACGCATTGGGCGCGATCCATCAGGGGCCAAAGGCGGTCGAGGATCTGCGCCGCACCATGGTTGATATCCTCACCGCGTTTCGCCCCGGCCGGAACGCCTTTCTCAGCAAGCTTCTGCTGGGCAAACGGGTGGAAAAAATCCTGTTCGCCGCGACCAAGGCCGACCATCTGCATCATACCCAACACCCCCGCCTAACCGCGATCATGGAGGCGCTGACTCGTGACGCCCGCGACCGCGCCCGCTTTGCCGGGGCCGAAACGCAGTCGATGTCGCTGGCCGCCCTGCGCGCCACAACCGAAGAAACGTTGACCCATCAGGGCCGGGAACTGGACTGCGTACGCGGCACACTTTTGTCGACGGGCAAGACGGCGGCGTTCTATCCCGGCGCCCTGCCCGAAGATCCGGCGCATCTGCTCAATCCCGCACGGCAGGGCGCGGACAGTTGGCTGGACGAGGATTATCAGATTATGGCATTCGCCCCCGCACCGCTATCGTTGAAACCCGGCGAGGGGCCGCCGCATATCCGGCTTGACCGGGCGGCGCAATTCCTGATCGGAGACCGGTTGTGAGGGTAATTCTGCGCCCCGCCCGCAGCACTGATGCCGGCAAGCTGGGCGAGATGATCAGCAGCGCCGTGCGCGATAACGACTGGAAGCCGCAATTGCATTCCGCAGTCGAAGATATCGTCCATGCCGGGCAGATGATCGACCACGGCTGGGTCACGGTCGCAGCCCGCGGTCAGGGCGGCGCCGTGGTGGGCTTTATCGCCCGCAACGAGGATTATGTTCATGCGCTTTATATCCACCCGAACACGCGGGGCGACGGTGTTGGCCGGATGCTGATCGAGGACGCGCAGGCTGCCAGCGACCGGCTCGAACTCTGGACCTTCGAGGCCAATGCCGGAGCGCGCAAGTTCTACGAACGCGAAGGGTTTACTGCGGACCGCCGCACCGATGGCGCCGACAACGACGAAGGCCTGCCGGACATCCTGTATGTCTGGGAACGCAAACCGCCGGTGGTGCCGACACGGGCCACCGCTCAAACCGACCGCTCGCAGGATCCCCAGACATGACCGACCGCAAAGGCCCCGTGCTCATCCCGCTGGACGAAACCACCTCCGCGTCGCGGCCCAACCCGGCCAAAGCCCCGCCGGTGCCCGACCTCGACGCCCCAGCGCCCAAGGGGCAGGCCATGGCCACCGCCGCCGCCCTTGCCGCGCGGCCTCCCTCACGGCTGGCCCGCTGGTTTTGGGCCACTCTGTCGGTGCTGATCGGTACGCTGGTGTCGATTACCGCGTGGAATTTCGTCACGGGCCTGATCGCCAGCCAGCCAATCCTGGGCTACATCGTTGCCGGTTTGTTTGCGCTCTTCGGCTTAGTGGTGCTGATCATTGTCGTCAAGGAGCTGTCGGTCTTTTCCCGACTCAAGCGCATTGATGGCCTGCACCGCGCCGCCACTCAGGCGCTGGCAGACGAAGATCTGAATGCCGCCCGTGGCGTGGTGGCGCAACTCAACGGTCTCTACGCCGGGCGCGATGACACAAAATGGGGCCGCGAAAAGCTGGCTGAGCGACAGGGTGACATGTTCGATGCCTCGGCTCTGCTGGGTCTTGCGGAAACCGAGCTTTTGGGTCCGCTCGACCTTGCCGCCCGGCGCGAAGTCGAGGGGGCTGCGCGGCAGGTCGCGACTGTGACCGCCCTTGTGCCGCTGGCGTTTGCCGACATTGGCGCGGCGCTGACATCAAATATCCGTATGATCCGTCGCATTGCCGAAATCTACGGCGGCCGTTCAGGGACGTTGGGCAGCTGGCGGTTGACCCGCGCCGTAATGTCACATCTCGTGGCAACAGGCGCTGTCGCAGTGGGCGACGACATGCTGGAACCTATTTTGGGTGGCGGATTGCTAGCCAAGCTGTCGCGCCGCTTTGGCGAAGGGCTGGTGAACGGCGCACTCACCGCACGGGTCGGTGTCGCCGCGATGGAGGTCTGCCGCCCCCTGCCCTTTGCGCGCACCCAACGCCCGTCTGTTCGTGCAATCATCCGCACCGCGCTCAGCGGTCTCTTTACCTCGGACAAGTCCTGAATACCGGCGATATCAGGCCGACCTTCGCCGCCCGGTTCACAGCTGGCCCGAATACCCGCTTTACCCCCGCGCGATCCGTTGTCATAAGGCCCCTCCGCACTGCCCGGAGATTATAATGCCGACCGATATCGCAGAACATGGCCACAGCCAGCACGAAATCGAAGACCGGATTGGAACGCCCCCTGGACGCGGCTATCTGCGCGATATTGTCTATGGTGCCATTGATGGATCAGTGACGACATTTGCCATCGTCGCGGGCGTCGCCGGTGCCGGGCTATCGCCAGTAATTATCGTCGCTCTTGGCATTGCCAATGTTCTGGCCGACGGGTTTTCGATGGCCGCTGGAAATTACTCCGGCACCAAGACCGAATTAGACAATATCAAACGCCTGCGCCGGATCGAAGAGCGCCATATCGCCGACGATCCCGACGGCGAAAAGCGCGAATTGCGGCATATCCTGCACCTCAAGGGATTGTCTGGCCCGGCACTGGATGAGGCGGTTGAACAGATCGCCTCGGACAAAGAGGCGTGGATTCAGATCATGCTCGAAGGCGAATACGGCCTTGCTCCGGTCGATCCGGAACCGATGCGGGCTGCACTCGCCACGTTTGTAGCGTTTCTTGTGGCTGGAATGGTGCCGCTGGTGCCCTTCCTTCTGGGCCTTGAACTGGCATTCCAGGTCTCGACGATACTAACGCTGGCGGTGTTTTTCGCCATTGGAACCTACAAGAGCATCTGGTCGCTGTCTTCTTGGTGGCGTTCTGGCCTCGAAACGCTGGCCATCGGCGGGATCGCCGCCAGCATTGCCTATTTCGTCGGCACTCTTTTTACCTGAGGTAGCACCTGTGGCGCAGGTCAGATTTTGCGTATTTTTAAAGAGAAGAAGCGCTCTGTGGAGCTCCGGCCGCAGAACCTGAGTGTTGATCGGGCTGTCCGGTTTCTTCTCTTTCCAAATACGCATCTTATTTGTGTTGCGGTTGCGCGGACGTTGCGAACCCGGGCTTTCTGGTCGATATCGCCTCTGCTCTGGACGGCCAGAGGTGCGGAGCCTATAACGCCCGTCATGATGGATCCCTTGAAGATCATTCTGCGAATTACTTGCCCGGCGCCGTAAACTTACGTTGCGCCGGGATCAGGCGTCCGGATCGCCGCGCCGCCCCTCACCCCAAACCCGCCCTGACGAATACCGAGGACGCCCGAAATGTGCGCCGAAACGCCCGAGACCCCCGACTACAAAGACACCCTGAACCTGCCCCGCACCGATTTTCCGATGCGTGCGGGGCTGCCCAAGCGCGAGCCGGAGTGGCTGGATCGCTGGGCACGAATCGGCGTCTATGGCCGCCTGCGCGAAAAGGCTGCCACTGGGACATCTGACGCGCGCGCGCCGTTTACCCTGCATGACGGCCCCCCATACGCCAATGGCCATCTGCATATCGGCCACGCGCTGAACAAGATCCTCAAGGATATGGTGGTGCGCTCGCAGCAGATGATGGGGCGTGATGCGCGCTATGTCCCCGGCTGGGATTGCCACGGCCTGCCGATCGAATGGAAGATCGAGGAGCAGTACCGCAACAAGGGGCTGAACAAGGACGACGTGCCGGTCGTCGATTTTCGTCAGGAATGCCGCAAGTTCGCTGAGGGTTGGATCGACATCCAGCGCGACGAATTCAAACGTCTGGGCATCACCGGGACCTGGGACAAACCGTACCTGACGATGGATTTCCGCGCCGAGCGCATCATCGCCGAGGAATTCCAGAAATTCCTGATGAGCGGCACGTTGTATCAGGGGTCCAAACCCGTGATGTGGTCGCCGGTGGAAAAGACCGCGTTGGCCGAGGCCGAAATCGAATACCACGATCACAAGAGCCACACGATCTGGGTGCCGTTTCGGGTAATGAATGCCTTGGCGCTGTCGGACGAACTATATGAAAAGCTGACACCTGAACAAGTCGGCGAACTAGAAAGTCGCCGAGAATCATTAGTTGGCACAAATATCGTTATTTGGACAACAACCCCCTGGACCATCCCGTCCAACAGGGCTGTGGCCTACAACCCCGCCATCTCTTATGGCCTTTACGAGGTCACAAGCACTCCCGATGAATGCTGGGCCAAAAAGGGCCAACGCTATTTGCTGGCCGATAAGCTAGCAGAGGAAGTCTTTTCCAAAGCGCGTCTTGAACCCGGTCAGTGGAACCGCATCGACGACTTGACCGAGACCGACCTTGAAGGTTTGGTTCTAGCTCACCCTCTCCGTGGAATCGCCGACTCTGGCATTGATAGTCGCGCTTTCCTTGACTTGAACCCTTATGTCCATTCAGGCCTTCCCGATGCGATAGATTTACCAGACAAAGTTGGCTTCTGGGACTACGATGTGCCGATGATCGACGGCGATCATGTAACCGACGATGCGGGCACGGGTTTTGTGCACACCGCGCCCTCGCATGGCGCCGACGACTTCGATTGCTTCGTCAAACGCGGCTGGATGGACCGGATGACCCACAACGTCGGCGAGGAATCTGAATTCCTGCCGCATGTGCCGATCTTCGCGGGCCTCAAGGTGTTCGATCACAAGGGCAAAGAGGGCAAGGCCAACACCGCTGTGATCGATAAACTGGTAGAGGTTGGCGGCCTGCTGGCGCGTGGGCGAGTGACACACAGCTATCCGCATTCCTGGCGCTCCAAGGCGCCTGTCATCTTCCGCAACACGCCGCAGTGGTTCGCTGCCATCGACCGCCCCGTCGGTGACGGGCTGGACACCTATGGCACCACGATCCGCGAACGGGCGCTGACCTCGATCGACAAGCTGGTGACATGGACGCCGCAGACCGGGCGCAACCGCCTGTATTCAATGATCGAGGCGCGGCCCGACTGGGTGCTGTCGCGCCAGCGCGCCTGGGGTGTGCCGCTGACCTGCTTTACCCGCAAGGGCGCGCTGCCGACGGACAGTGATTTCTTGCTGCGCGACGAGGGCGTGAATGCCCGCGTGCTCGGGGCGTTCGAGGCTGAGGGCGCAGATGCCTGGTACAAGGACGGCGCCAAGGAACGCTTCCTCGGCACTGACTACGACCCTGCCGAATGGGATCAGGTGTTCGACATCCTCGACGTGTGGTTCGATTCCGGGTCGACCCATGCCTTTGTCCTGCGCGATCGCGCCGATGGATCGGATGACGGACTGGCGGACCTGTATCTGGAGGGCACTGACCAGCATCGCGGCTGGTTCCATTCATCGATGCTGCAAAGCTGTGGCACACAGGGACGCGCGCCCTATCGCGGCGTGCTGACGCATGGCTTTACCCTCGACGAAAAGGGCAACAAGATGTCCAAGTCGCTGGGCAACACCGTGGCCCCTGAAAAGGTCGTGCAGCAATACGGCGCCGATATCCTGCGGCTTTGGGTGGCGCAGGCCGACTACACCGCCGATCTGCGTATCGGGCCGGAAATCCTCAAGGGAACGGCGGACGGTTATCGCCGCCTGCGCAACACCATGCGGTTCCTGCTGGGCGCGTTGTCGTCGTTCGAGGAAAGCGACCGGGTCGACGTGTCCGAGATGCCGGAACTGGAACGCTGGGTGCTGCATCGGCTGGCGGAACTCGATCACCGGGTACGCACAGGGTATGCCGCCTATGATTTCCAGGGGGTGTTTCAGGCGCTGTTCAACTTTGCCACGGTCGAATTGTCGGCGTTCTATTTCGATATCCGCAAGGACGTCCTGTATTGCGATGGCGACACGCCGCGCCGTCGGGCTGCGCGGACCGTGCTGGACATCCTGTTCCATCGCCTGACCACCTGGCTTGCCCCCGTGCTGGTCTTTACGATGGAGGAAGTCTGGCTCGAACGCTTCCCCGGCGACGACAGTTCGGTCCATTTGCAGGATATCCCAGCAACACCCGCCGACTGGTTGGACGAACCACTGGCTGCCAAATGGACCAAGGTGCGCCGTGCCCGCCGCGCCGTGACCGCCGCGCTGGAAGTGCAGCGGACCGACAAGGTGATTGGTGCCTCGCTCGAAGCAGCTCCGGTGGTGCATGTCGAAGATCCAGACACACTGGCCGCGCTGAAATCGGTGACGTTCGAGGATGTGATCATCACTTCGGCCGTTTCCCTGACCGGCGATCCCAGCCCGTCCGAGGCGTTCCGCCTGCCAGATGTGCCGGGATTCGGTGTGGTGTTCGAGGCCGCAGATGGCACAAAATGCCAGAGATGCTGGAAAATCCTGCCAGATGTTGGAACCCATAGCCACGCGGGCACCTGCGCACGGTGCGACGCGGCGCTAAGTCAGAGCTGACCCCCAACGGATTAGAACTTTGCTGCTCCCTTCGGATTTGGTATTGTTAAAATACAGCAAATTCGGAAGGGGTGGCATGATCGCAAGACGCCAGATCGTGGTCGGACTGGGCCTGTTGCTGTGCGCGGTCAGCGGCAGCGCGCACAGTCAGACCAACCTTGGTGCTGATACACGGCTGATCATGGTGCGCCACGGCGACCGAAGTGGATCGGACGAGATGCTGAACGCCACCGGGCGCGCCCGCGCAGACGCACTTGTGGTGGCGCTGGAGGGCGTTCCGCTGGATGCGATTTACAGCCCCGGCATCAAACGCAATCTTGACACAGCCGCGCCGCTGGCCGCAGCGCGTGGCATATCCGTCTCGCGTATCTCTGATGGCCAGGCCGCCCGGCTCCTGCCGCAGCGCATCGCTGGTCAATCAGCCATCTGGATCGGGAACAAAGGCAATCTCGCCGCGATCTGGAAGGCGCTTGGCGCGCCCGGCGCGGCCCCGCTGGAGTATGGCGATCTATGGATTGTCACCGTTTCATCTGTCGGAACACTGCGGGTCGAGCGGCGCCATTTCGGCCCGTGATCAGGCGACGCTTGTGCCCGCCCTCGGACTGGATCAACCTACGGACGACGCGCGGCACACACCCGCGACGTTCCCCATAGCCGGAGATGAGATGACCGTCGCAACACTGACCCTGCTCTCCCCGCTTGGACCGCTCACCGTCACCGAGACGGAGGGCGCAATCACCGCCCTGTGCTGGGGCGCACGCGCGACGCCAGACGCACAGGACGACACCCCGCTGTTACGCGACGCGGCGCAACAGATCGCTGCCTACTTTCGCAAGGATCTGACGCGATTCGATCTGCCCCTGCGCGTGGCAGCATCAGACACGCAAACCCGTGTCTGCAGCGCCATGTCAGCGATCCCATTGGGCGAGACGCTGACCTATGGCGATATCGCCCGTGCCCTGTCGCTGCCCGCGCAAGCCGTAGGACAAGCCTGCGGCGGCAATCCGGTACCGCTGATCATCCCCTGCCACCGGGTGCTGGGTGCCAGCGGACTCGGCGGGTTTTCGGGGGATGGCGGCGTCGAAACTAAAGTCTGGCTGCTGCGTCACGAAGGTGCCGCTGGATTGCTGATCTAACGGCTAGTCGCGGCGCGGGTCGCGGGGATAAGTGCCTAGGATTTCGAGCATATCGGTGAAGTAATCCAGTTCCTCAAGCGCGCGCTTCACCGCCGGATCGTCTGGATGGCCTTCGATATCTGCATAAAATTGCGTCGCAGTGAACGACCCGCCGACCATATACGATTCCAGCTTGGTCATGTTGACGCCATTGGTGGCAAAACCGCCCATCGCCTTGTAGAGCGCCGCCGGTATGTTGCGGACCTGAAAGATGAAGGTGGTGATCATGCCGTGATCACCGCGCCGCGTCATATCCGCTTCGCGCGACATGATCAGGAATCGGGTGGTATTGTTGCCCTGATCCTCGATATGGCGGGCCAGAACGTCGAGGCCGTAGATTTCACCCGCAAGCTCGGACGCCAGCGCCGCCGTCGCTGGATCGCCCAGCTCTGCCACTTCGCGCGCCGATCCTGCCGTGTCCGCGCCGGTCAGTCGGGCGATGCCGTGTTCGGTCAGAAACTGGCGGCACTGACCCAGTAGAACAGTATGGCTCTTGGCCTGAGAAATGTCGGAAATCTGCGTGCCGGGTAGGCCTAGCAGGTTTATGTGCACCCGCACAAACGCCTCATCGACAATGTTGAGACCCGATTGCGGTAACAGCGAATGCATGTCGGCCACCCGTCCGTAGGTCGAGTTTTCCACCGGCAACATGGCTAACGCGGCACCCCCTGACCGGCAGGCCTCGATCGCGTCTTCAAAGGTGCGGCAGGGCATCGCCTCCATCTCAGGACGCGCTTCGCGGCAGGCCTGGTGTGAATAGGCGCCTAATTCGCCCTGGAATGCGATCGTCTGGGTCATCGGGATTGCCTGTGTGCTGACCGCCTGTCATAACGGTTTGGTGGCGTTTGGTCGCGGCTTCTACACCTTGCCTTGCGTGAGGGGAAGCAATAGATACCGCCGCGACAGACAATAGACGGACACCCGGACAATGCTTGACACGATGACAATGACCAAGGTTCTCGGCGGCTTTTGCGGCGCGCTGTTGATCTTTTTGCTGGGCAAATGGGGCGCTGAGACGATCTATCACGTCGGCGGCGGCCATGGCGACCACACCCAGGCCTATGTGATCGACACCGGATCGGACGACGCCGCCTCTGGTGATGCCCCCGAGGTGGATTTTGACACGCTGCTTGCATCAGCTGACGTCGCCAAGGGTGAAAAGGTGTTCGGCAAGTGCCGCGCCTGCCACAAGCTGGAAGATGGCGCCAACGCCACCGGCCCCTACCTTTACGGGGTTGTCGGTCGCGCGGTCGATACTGCCGCCGGGTACACCTATTCCGGCGCGCTGGAAAAGGTTGTGGACACCTGGACGCCTGAGAACCTCAGCCACTTTCTGGAAAGCCCGCGCGGTTTCGCGCCCGGTACCGCAATGAGCTTTAACGGTCTGCCCAAAGCCGAGGATCGCGCCAACCTGATTGCTTATCTCGACTCGACGGACGACTGATCGATCCGCTGGAACGCCGCAAAATGACAAGGCCGCTGCCCGATGCAGCGGCCTTTTTCATGCCTGCCCCCTCGCCATGGCCGGATTGGCCAAAGATTACGGAAACGTAACTTGTATGTGGGCAGTTGCGGGTTTTAGCTTAGATATATGCATCACCAAGATGCCGAACCGGAGGAACCATGACGAAACGCCCCGCCCGCGAACGCACCCAAGCCGCTCCTGTCCCGGCGATTCGCCCGATGATCCTGGGCGCGCTCATGGCGCTTGGATTGGCTGTGATGGCCACACAGGCCATGGCGCAATCCGGGACCGCTGACAAAATCATCACGGCGCACGGCATATCAACCTTTGGGGATTTAAAATACGGGCCGGATTTCAAGCATTTCGATTACGTCAATCCCGACGCGCCCAAGGGCGGCACCTTTTCGACCTGGGCTTTTGGCACCTTTGACAGCCTGACGCCCTATATTCTCAAGGGCAACGCCGCGTCGATGTCGTCGGTATTTTACGATTCTCTGCTGACCGGCAATCTGGACGAACCCGCGTCAATGTACGGACTGGTCGCCGAAAGTCTGGAATACCCCGAGAACCGCGAATGGGTGATCTTTCATATGCGCCCCGAAGCGATGTTCCGCGATGGCACACCAGTCACCGCCGAAGATGTGGTGTTTTCGTTTAATGTGCTGATCGAAAAGGGACGCCCGTCGTTCCGCGTCAGTTTCAAAGATTTCCAGAATGTCGAGGCACTGGATGATCACACAGTCAAGTTCACGTTTAACCCCGACGGCCCGCTGCGCGAATTGCTGATGACCGCCGGCGGGCTGCCGATCTTTTCCAAGGCCTATTACGAGACCGTCGATTTCAGCGAATCGAGCCTTGAGCCGCCGATGGGATCAGGCGAATATGAACTGCTGTCGGTCGATCCGGGCCGGTCCGTCGCCTACAAACGACGCGACGATTACTGGGCCAAGGATCTGCCGGTCAATGTCGGTCAGAACAATTTCGACGTGATCAAGGTCGAATATTTCGGTGATTACACCACCGCGTTTGAGGCGTTCAAAGGTGGCGCATACAGCTTTCGCGAGGAATACCAGTCCAAGATATGGGCAACGGGGTATGATTTCCCCGCGCTGGAAAAGGGTTGGGTCAAACAAGAGGTCCTTGATGATGGCCGCCCGGCCGGCACGCAGGGTTTCTGGTTCAACCTGCGGCGCGAAAAATTTCAGGATCCGCGCGTGCGCGAAGCGATCGGGCTGGCGTTCAACTTTGAATGGTCCAATGAATCGTTGTTCTACGGCTCCTACGAACGCACTGACAGCTTTTGGGAAAACTCGGACACTCTTCAGGCCAGTGGTATGCCGTCCGAGGCCGAGCTCGCCCTGCTTGAACCCCTGCGCGCGGACATCCCCGATACGGTCTTTACCGAAGAAGCCTATGTCCCGCCAACGTCGAGTCCGAATGACCTTGCCGACCGCCGGTCGCTGCGTACTGCGGGCAAGCTGCTGGAAGACGCGGGCTGGATCGTGGGCGACGACGGAATCCGCTACAAGGACGGCCAGAAACTGACCGTGACGGTGCTGAACGACAGCCCCAGCTTTGATCGGATTATCAACCCGATGATCGAAAATCTCGCACGTCTTGGGATTGATGCCGACGCCACTCGCGTCGATGCCGCCGAAGCGCAGGAACGCGAAAAAACCTATGACTATGACATCGTGACCCAGCGATTTGCCATGTCATCAACCCCCGGAGACGAATTACGGACCATCTTTGGTTCGGAAACCGCGAATGTCGAAGGCACGGCCAATATTGCCGGTCTCGCCAATCCGGCGGTGGATAAACTGGTGGACCTGATCGCCAACGCCACGACCCGCGAAGATCTGACCACGGCTGTGAAGGCGCTGGACCGGGTGCTGCGGGCGATGCACATCTGGGTGCCGCAATGGTACAAGGGCGAGCATACCATCGCCTATTTCGACATGTACGACCGCCCCTATACTGACACCCCGCCGCCTTATGCCATGGGCGAAATGTCGATCTGGTGGTACAACGCTGAAAAAGCCGCAGCCCTAAAGGCCGCTGGCGCGTTCTGAGCCTGAGCACAACGACAGACCCGGAAAGGGCAACAAGACTATGGGCGCATATATCCTTCGGCGATTGCTGCTGATCATCCCGACGCTGCTGGGCATCATGATCATCAACTTTGCGCTCGTGCAGTTTGTGCCCGGCGGTCCTATCGAACAGATCCTTGCCCAGATCGAGGGCGAGGGCGACGTGTTCGCAGGCTTTGCCGGCGGCAACTCGGATATCGCATCCGCCGGATCCGAAGGTTATGCCGGGTCGCGCGGGTTGCCGCCGGATTTCATCGCGGAGCTCGAGCGCGAATTCGGCTTTGACAAGCCGCCGCTGGAACGGTTCCTCAGCATGATGTGGAATTACATGCGGCTGGATTTTGGTGACAGCTACTTCCGCTCGATCTCGGTCTTTGATCTGGTGATGGAAAAGATGCCGGTGTCGATCTCGCTCGGGCTGTGGTCGACGGTCATCGCCTATCTGGTGTCGATCCCGCTGGGCATTCGCAAGGCTGTCACAGATGGTTCGGCGTTTGACACCTGGACCAGCGGCGCGATCATCGTGGCCTATGCGATCCCCGGCTTTCTGTTCGCAATCCTGCTGCTGGTGCTGTTTGCAGGCGGATCCTACTGGCAGATTTTTCCACTGCGCGGCCTCACCTCGGACAACTGGGACAGCCTCAGTTGGGGTGGCAAAATCGTGGATTATTTCTGGCATATCGCGTTGCCAGTTCTGGCGTCGACTATCGCGGCCTTTGCAACACTGACGCTGCTGACCAAGAACAGCTTTCTGGATGAGATCAAGAAGCATTATGTGATGACCGCGCGGGCCAAAGGGCTGACGGAATCCCGCGTCCTGTATGGGCACATCTTTCGCAATGCGATGCTGATCGTGATCGCCGGCTTTCCGGCGGTATTCATCGGCGTGTTCTTCAGCGGCTCGCTGATCATCGAGACGATCTTTTCCCTCGACGGGCTTGGACGGCTCGGGTTTGAGGCGGCGGTGGCGCGCGACTATCCGGTGATCTTTGGCACGCTGTTCATTTTTGGCATCATCGGGCTGGTGGTCGGTATCCTGTCGGACCTGATGTATGTGCTGGTTGACCCACGCATCGACTTTGAAAAGCGGGAGGGCTGACAGAGTGGCACATCCAGACCTTTCCAAAACACCGTTGCAGATCCCGCCCGCACCGACGGGCCGCTTTACCCTGTCGCCGCTGAACCGCCGTCGCTGGAACAATTTCAAACGCAACCGTCGGGCGCTGTGGTCGCTGTGGATCTTTGCACTGGTGTTTGGCCTGTCGCTGTTCGCCGAGTTCATCGCCAACGACAAACCGATCCTCGTGAACTATCGCGGTGATTACTACGCCCCAATCTTCAGCTTTTACCCTGAAACGGCCTTTGGTGGCGATTTCAGGACCGAAGCCGCCTATCGCGACCCCGAGGTGAAATGCCTGATCCGCACCGGCGGGCTTGAGGATTGCTTTGACGATCCCGACGGGTTGATTGCGCAGGTCGACGCCGGTCAGGTTCTGGGGGATGACTTCCAAAAGGGCTGGATGATCTGGCCGGTGATTCCCTATTCTTACAAGACACCCGTGGACCGTCCCGGTGCCGCCCCCCTGCCCCCCAACAGCCAGAACTGGCTGGGCACCGATGATACCAAACGCGATGTGGTGGCACGGGTGATTTATGGATTTCGCTTGTCGATCCTGTTCACCCTGATCGTGACGGTCTGCGCCTCAGCGATCGGCATCTTTGCTGGCGCGGTTCAGGGCTATTTCGGCGGTTGGGTCGATCTGATCTTTCAACGTGTGATCGAAATCTGGTCCTCGACCCCGTCGCTTTATGTCATCATCATCCTGTTTGCGATTTTGGGGCGGGGGTTCTGGCTGCTGGTGTTCCTGACCGTGCTGTTTGGCTGGATGGCGCTGGTCGGGGTGGTACGGGCAGAATTCCTGCGCGCCCGCAATCTGGAATATGTCCGCGCGGCCAAAGCGCTGGGGGTGTCAAACGCCCGCATCATGTTCCGCCACATGCTGCCCAACGCGATGGTGGCTACGGTGACGATGCTGCCCTTCATCGTTACCGGCACAATCTCGACCCTCGCGGGGCTGGATTTCCTCGGCTTTGGCCTGCCGTCCTCGGCACCCAGTCTGGGAGAGCTGACATTGCAGGCGAAACAGAACCTTCAGGCGCCCTGGCTGGCGTTCACCGCCTTCACAGTGTTTGCGGTGATGCTGTCGCTGCTGGTGTTCATCTTTGAAGGGGTCCGCGACGCGTTCGATCCCAGAAAGACATTTCAATGAGTGCAACGCTGGAGGTTACGAACCTCTCTGTCAGCTTCCGCCAGGACGGCGCGCTGACCCACGCCGTCCGCGGCGTGTCCTTTACCGTACACAAGGGGGAAACCGTGGCGCTGGTCGGTGAATCCGGGTCCGGTAAATCGGTCACGGCGCTGTCCACGGTGTCGCTTCTGGGCGATTCGGCGCTGGTCTCTGGCTCGGTCACCTATGACGGGCAGGAAATGATCGGCGCGTCCGATGCACTGCTGCGCAAGGTGCGCGGCAATGATATCTCGTTCATCTTCCAGGAACCGATGACGTCGCTCAATCCGTTGCACACGCTGGAAAAGCAGATCACCGAGAGCCTTGCCCTGCATCAAGGCCTTGTGGGGGACGCCGCCCGCACCCGCATCATCGAGCTGCTGACGCAAGTCGGCATCCGTGACCCTGAATCCCGGCTGGGGGCCTATCCGCATCAATTGTCGGGTGGGCAGCGTCAGCGGGTCATGATTGCCATGGCATTGGCCAACGGACCCGAGCTACTGATCGCGGATGAACCAACGACGGCGCTGGATGTCACCATTCAGGCGCAGATCCTCGAACTGCTGGCCGGGCTCAAACGCAGCCACAATATGAGCCTGCTGTTCATCACCCATGATCTGGGCATCGTCCGTAAAATCGCTGACCGTGTCTGCGTCATGCAGCACGGCGAAATCGTCGAGACCGGACCAACCACCGAAATCTTTGCCAATCCACAGCATCCCTACACGCAAATTCTGCTGTCTGCCGAATCGACAGGCGTGCCAGATCCGGTGCCCGACGACGCCGAGGAGATCGCCCGCACCGACAACCTCAAGGTCTGGTTCCCGATTCAGCAGGGGCTGCTGCGTCGGACAGTGGGCTACGTCAAGGCGGTCAACGATGCCTCTCTGCGGGTTCGCGCCGGGGAAACGATTGGTATCGTTGGCGAATCTGGATCAGGTAAGACGACGCTCGCGCTGGCCATTATGCGGTTGATCGGGTCCGAGGGTGGCATCACCTATCGCGGCCAGAACGTGCGCGGCTGGTCCACCAAAGAATTGCGCCGCCTGCGATCCGAAATGCAGATCGTGTTCCAGGATCCGTTCGGATCGCTGTCGCCGCGGATGACCTGCGAACAGATCATCGCCGAGGGGCTGGGCGTGCATGGTGCATCGGACGGTCGTCCGCACCGCGATCTCGTGGCCGAAGTGATGGATGAGGTCGGGCTCGATCCAATGACCATGCACCGCTATCCGCACGAATTCTCGGGGGGGCAGCGCCAACGCATCGCCATCGCCCGTGCCATGGTGCTGCGTCCGAAACTGGTGGTGCTTGATGAACCGACCAGCGCGCTGGACATGACGGTCCAGGTGCAGATCGTCGATCTGTTGCGGGCATTGCAACGCAAATATGAACTTGCCTATCTTTTCATCAGCCACGATCTCAAGGTGATCCGCGCCATGTCGCATCAGGTCATCGTGATGAAGCAAGGGGATGTGGTGGAATACGGGCCAGCTGCGCAGGTATTCGAGGCGCCGCAGACCGAATATACCCGGCTCCTGCTCGACGCCGCGCTGACGCCCACTGGCTAACAGCCCCGTGCGCAGGTGTCGCGGCAGGCCCGGTCACGGCTGATCTGGCCATAGGAACCCAGATCGGTGTACCCTGTGCGTGTTTAACGCAGCCGCGTTCGCTGGCACCATCAGTGCGGGGAAAATCGAGTAATCATGACAAAAGACCGGCTTGTCCTTCTGTCGCAGCATTGTGGTGACTGTCCGATTCGCCATCGCGCCGTCTGCGCCCGCTGCGACGCGGACGAACTGCGCGAACTTGAGGCGGTCAAGTATTACCAAAAATTTCACGCCGGGCAGTCGGTGATTAATGCCGGTGAACGGATGGAGTTTGTCGGTTCGGTCGTATCAGGCGTTGCGACCCTGACGCAGACGCTTGAAGATGGCCGCACCCAGATGGTCGGACTGCTTCTGCCCAGCGATTTTGTTGGCCGCCCGAATCGGGCGCACGCTGCCTATGATGTGGTTGCGACCACTGATCTGATGATGTGCTGTTTCCGCAAGGCCCCATTCGAAAAACTGCTTGAGACCACACCGCACATCACCCAACGGCTACTGGAAATGACCCTGGACGAACTGGACGCCGCCCGCGAATGGATGCTGGTTTTGGGCCGCAAGACCGCGCGCGAAAAGATCGCCTCGCTCTTGGCCTCCATCGCCAACCGCAGCAACGCTGACGCCGGTGCTGGATGCATCTCGAGGCAGGTGTTTGATCTGCCGATCACCCGCGAAGCGATGGCGGATTATCTGGGACTTACATTGGAAACGGTCAGTCGCCAAATGTCTGCCCTACGCCGCGAAGGCGTGATCACGCTGAATGGAACCCGAAATGTAACGGTACCCGACCCAACCAAGCTAAGTGCAGCAGCCGGGAACGACGCCGGAATCGCCGTCTGAAAAGGGCATAAACGGAGCGCTGAATGATCGCGCCAGCACGCTGTTTTCCGTTTGACTTATTCTCTTCTGAAAAGTTCCGGCGACGTTGAAAGGTCTGTCGCCGGAATATGTTTTGTTCACCGAGCGCTACGGAAACGTGGGCGCGGGATGTGGCGGGTTCCATGCGCCCAGCGTCCGCCACGCCATGGCCATAGGACAAGTTGCGATGCACCGGCGCCATGGCGCACGATAACGTCAGCCTGATAGACAACCGGATCAATCATCTGCCCGGTCTCTATCGGTGTCGCGCCGTGTCACGGCCGACGGTCCTTCGCGCCACGCAGGCGGCGCATCCCAGGTATTGCGGCGGTCGGGCAGCGTCTGCTGACGGGTAGCCGTCATAAAGCTATTTGCAAGTATTCCTATCATGAGTGCCTCCTGTATGATCTGAGCATAGATAACCTATTGCGTAAAAATTGGAAGAATGCGACTCAGGAATATAGATACTATGTAAGCTGGAGTTACATATGAATTGGGACACCTTGCCGCCGCTCTCGGCTCTGCGGGCGTTTGCAGCCTATGCTGATGCAGGATCAGTCACGACGGCTGGCGCCGCGCTCAACGTCAGTCACGCTGCGATCAGCCAGCAACTGCGCGGGCTTGAGGCGCATCTTGGCATCCGGCTGCTCGACCGGTCTGGCCGCGCCATGACGCTAACCCCCGAAGGGGCTCAGCTGGCGGCGGCGCTTGAAACCGGCTTTGGCCACATCATGCAGACAGTCGAGCTTTTAACTGGCGCGGATGCGAACCGCGCGTTGTATGTGACCACCACGCCAAGCTTTGCTGCCAACTGGCTGATGCCACGGCTGGCGGGGTTTCGCGCCACGCATGTGGAGACGGACATCATGATCAGTTCGAGCGCAGAGTTATGCAATCCCACACCCGGCGGCATTGATCTGGCCATCCGATATGGCGCAGGCGACTGGCCGGGACTTCAGTCCGAGCTGCTCGTCGCGTCGCCCATCGTCGCAGTGGCAGCGCCATCGCTGATCGGCGATCTGGTTCCTCAGGGCCCACGGGATCTGACTCGCTTTCCCTGGCTCCAGGAACTCGGCACGTCCGAGGCGACACTCTGGCTGGAACGCAATGGAGTCAGAGATGCCAAACCCACCGGCATGATGCACCTGCCCGGCAACCTGATGCTGGACGCTGCACGCAGCGGTCAAGGCATCGCCATCACGGCGCGGGTCTGGGTTGAAGAAGATATTCGCGCCGGCCGACTGCGTCAAATGTTCGAAGAGCCGCCCGGTCTTGGCTACCACATTGTCATCGGGACAGGCGTTCAGCGGCAACCACTGCACGCGTTCACAACCTGGCTACGGCGAGAGGCGAAGCGCTAACTCGCGCAAACCGCGCCGAAGATTTTTTAGAAACATCTTACTAACTTTTTCGTCAAATCTTTTGTCAAAAGATTTGCGCTCAGCTCGGCCCGATCATGAAGCAGGTGACCTGGCGCGCCTGAAGCCGACGACAGGCCAGATCCGCCATGTCCCGCGACAACCCCATGAAATTGGCGTCGTATCCGTTCTTTCGGTTGGCGACTTTACGCAAACTGCCGTCTAGCGTCGACATCTCGGCGAGTGCAGTGCGCAGCAGAACCTTTTCAGCCTCATACTTGCTCGGATACCGCCCGATATTGATGCCCCAATGCCGTCCACCCGACGTCGAGAGCCGTTCGACCACCTCGCCCGGCGGGGGGCCGCCGCTGGTGTCGCGGGAGCTGGAGCTTTGGCTGTCACCGCGCTTGCACTGGCCAGGACCAGCCCACTGGGGCGGCGCATTGGTTTAATCGAAACATCGGGTGCAACGCCGTTGGCTTCCATCACCGCCAATGCCACGACGACCGGGTTTGCCTGCACGTCCTGAATCTCGGCCAGAACCGTGTCGATTTCGGTGCGAACTTCGGCCACAAGTGGCGGTTGCTCGGGCGCCACCGCTTGGCGGGCCAGGGGCGGGCGCAAGCTGCGTGACACCGCAGCCGAGGCCACCCGAATGGATTTCGCCCGCGTCCCCGGCATCGGATCGTTGCTTTCGGCGATCATCACATCGACATCCCCCGCCCCTGATAGGCAGGACGGCCCGGCGCGCGCAGCGCCATCCGGGTCGGTGCCTTTTTGAAACCAAGGTCCAGCAGTTCAGCCACTTTGGCATTGCGGGACGCGGTCGACTTGCCCCCGAACACCGTGGCGATCACCCGCTCCGGCCCTCGCTCGGCTGACGCGACGAGGTTGAAACCCGCAGCATTGGTGTACCCCGTTTTGATCCCGTCCGCGCCCTTGTAGGCATTCAGCAAGCGCGTATTGGTGTTGTTCACGGCCTTCATCCCCGCATCCGCGGTGCGGCGCGAGAATAGGTTGTAATATTGCGGATAGTCATACAACACGTGTCGGCCAAGGATGGACATGTCGCGGGCGGTCGACAGGTGACCGCTTTCGGTCAGGCCATTTGCATTCTTGAATGTGGTACGTGTCATGCCCAGCGATTTAGCCGTGCGGTTCATCCGCCGCGCAAAGGCTGCTTCCGAGCCCGAGATCGCTTCACCAATCGCAGTGGCTGCATCGTTTGCCGATTTTACTGCTGCAGCGCGAATCAGATAGCGCAGTTTGATGGTCTGCCCGGTGCGCAGCCCCAGTTTCGACGGCGGTTCAGACGAAGCGTTCCGCGACACCTTGATATCGGTATCCAGCGACAGCTCTCCGTGCTCAATCGCCTCAAACGCGATGTACAGTGTCATCATCTTAGTCAGCGAGGCCGGATGCAGGCGCGTGTCGGCGTTTTCTGAGTGCAGAACCTCGCCGCTGCGCGCGTCCATCACGATTGCCGCATAGGGCGCCGCTCGCGCACTCAGCGGGATCAGCACCGCCAACCAGAGAAATGTCATGAAATACAGGCCAAATAGGCCCGGCTTTGAACGCCGTCCCGTCACGATTCTACTGCCTTCTGCCTCGTGCCCCCGATTTTTCGGTGGGCTTATTTTCTGCTTGATTGATTCCAGCGTAGCACACGAACTGTGTTCGATAAACCCTCTTGAACACTCGGTTTTTCAGTTTTTCGATTCGCCGAAAAACAACATCTAGCGGAAAGAAATGCTGCACACGCAACACCGGCTATTGTGGCAAGAATAAGGCAGATCCTGGCAAGCGTGGCTACTCGCGACCCATTTCATCCGATTTCGGCCACGAGGTCTGGCAATCCACCTAAATCGGGAATCGCCCGGAATCTCCTGTCCTCGGGCGCATCGGCATGCTCCAAGTCCCACGCCAAGTCATGCGGAACAAAGACTCCCCAGCTTCCGGCGTCGATTGCGGGAACCACATCCGACTTCATCGAGTTGCCAACCATCATCGCCCGCTCTGCGCCCCCGCTGGTGCCGCCAAAGATCCGCGCGTAAGTCTGCGGCCGTTTGTCCGACACGATCTCGACCCTGGCGAAAAAGTCGCCTAACCCTGATTGTGCCAGTTTACGTTCCTGATGCAGCAGATCGCCTTTCGTGATCAAAATGAGGTGGTGGCTCGATGCCAACCCCGCGACGGTTTCCTTAACATGCGGAAACAAATCGATCGGATGCGCCAGCATCTCGCGTCCCATTGCAAGAAGCTCGCTCAGAACCGGGCCGGGCACCGTGCCGCCGCTGACCTCGACCGCGGTTTCGATCATCGACAGAACAAAACCTTTGACCCCAAAGCCATAGCTGCCCAGATTGCGCCGTTCAGCCGCCAGTAATCGCGCATCCAGCAGATCGCGGTCGCCGTGTTGGGCCAGCAAGTCCGCGAATCGTTCCTGCGTCAGCTTGAAAAACCGCTCATTGTGCCAAAGCGTGTCATCCGCATCGAGGCCAATTGTCTCAAGATTCGGCACCATTCGCTCCTCTGGCGGCAACCCGCCCCTTTTCACCTTGGGATCAGTGGCTATATACACCCTCCCATGCCGCAATCAAAAAGCGTATAAACCCGATATGAGCTCTGGCGTTTCCGTCCTGACCCAACAGACCACCGGCGCAGCCAAACCGCCCGGCGACGCGGAAGATGTGGGCGTTGTGGTTGATTCCAAACCAAAAACCAAGCGCCCGCCACTGTATAAGGTAATGTTGCTGAACGATGATTACACTCCGATGGAGTTTGTCGTGCACGTATTGGAGCGATTCTTTGGCAAGACTCACGCTCAGGCGTTCGAGATCATGCTGACGGTGCATAAAAAGGGGGTCGCCGTGGTAGGTGTCTACAGCCACGAGATCGCCGAGACCAAGGTAGGACAAGTGATGGATTTCGCCCGCAGGCATCAGCATCCGCTGCAATGCACCATGGAAAAGGAATGATCCGCCCCCACGTGCGGACGCTCTGACATGGCTTCATCCAGATTGAACACAGCACTTGGCCCGGATGGGTTGATACTGCCCGCAACGGGAAAAATCGCGCTGTTTGAACCACCCGCCGATACGGATCTGTCGGATCTGCCGTTAGACCGCTGTCAGGTGATTCAATCCTTTCGCTCGGATGCGGATGCGCTTGCGGCCCGCGGATTTGACTGTGTGACCGCGCCGGACGGGCTATATGCAGCTGCAATCGTATTCCTGCCACGGGTGCGCGAACTGAGTCAGGCGCAGATTGCCGCTGCCTGCGCCGCCGCACCCGATGGCCCCGTGCTGGTCGATGGACAAAAAACGGATGGCGTCGACTCCATGCTCAGGCATATCCGCGCACGCGTGCCGGTGGATGGCCATATTTCCAAGGCCCACGGAAAGGCGTTCTGGTTTGCCAGCAGCCCGGCGTTTGCGGACTGGACCAGTGCGGGAATAACCACAAATGCGGCGGGCTATCTGACCGCGCCCGGCGTGTTCTCTGCCGATGACATAGACCCGGCCTCGGCCCTGCTGGCGGCGACCCTGCCCGCACGGCTGGGGTCTGGGGTGGCCGATCTGGGGGCGGGCTGGGGCTATCTCTCGGCGCAGATCCTGAGCAGACCCGAGGTCACCACCCTGCATGTCGTCGAGGCGGATCACACCGCACTGACCTGTGCCCGCGCCAATGTCACCGACCCGCGCGCACATTTCTATTGGGAGGATGCCACCCGCTGGCTGTCGCGCGAACTCGTGGACAGCGTGGTGATGAACCCGCCATTCCATGTGTCACGCAAGGCCGATCCCGGTCTGGGTCAGGCTTTTATCGCGGCGGCTGCACGGGCGATGAAACCCTCGGGCAGTCTGTGGATGGTCGCGAATCGGCACCTGCCCTACGAATCCGCCCTTAGCTCGATCTTTGCGCAAGTGACTGAGGTTGGCGGCGATTCACGTTTCAAGATCCTGCATGCGCAACGCCCCGCTCGCACCCGGCGCTGATCCGGGCTAGGGTCGCTCTTGCGCGCACTCTGCAACAGCCAAAGGCCTCGTTCATGTCCTATTCCCTCGACGGCAAGACTGCCATCGTCACAGGTGCTGCCAATGGCGTCGGTCTCGCCATTGCGCGCCACTTTGCCCAAAAGGGTGCCAACGTCATGTTCGCCGATATGGACGAGGCGCGACTGGCCAAGGAACTGGGCGAAACGCCCGAAGAAAGCACAATGCGCTATTTCGCAGGCGATTTGCGGGAACGGCTGACGCTGGCGAACCTGCTGTCTGCGACGCTCGATGCGTTTGATCGGGTAGATATTCTGGTAAACGGCAGCCGTCAGATCCTGCCGACGGATGCTTTGGATCTTGAGGATGGATCAACCGAGGCGCTGCTGACGCAGAACCTGATGACAGCCCTGCGCCTGAGCCAGGTGGTGTCCAAGCGCATGATAAAACAGGCCGAAGGTCAGCCCGAGGGCCAGGTCGGTGCGATTGTGAACCTGTCGTCCATTGCGTCGCGGCGCACGCATCCCGATTTGCTGGGCTATTCTGTGTCCTGCGCGGCGCTGGATCAGATGACGCGATCACTGGCGTTGGCGCTGGCACCGCACCGCATCCGAGTGAATGCGCTGGCCTTTGGGTCGGTCATGTCGGCCAGTCTCAAGGGGGCGCTAAAGGAACATTCCGAATACCGCGCCGAGATTGAGGCGCACACCCCGCTTGGCCGCATCGCCGCACCCGTCGAACTGGCAGAAGCAGTGCAATTCCTGTGTTCCGAAGCGGCCGGCTTTATGACGGGGCAGATCATGACTCTGGACGGGGGGCGCACACTCCTCGATTCCGTGGCCGCACCGGCGCACTAAAGCCGACGGGGCGGGCCGCCCTGCCCTGCGACGCGTCGGCGCAACCGTTGTTTCGTGATTGTCGGATGCGCCAGCCCTCGGCTAGGAGTCGCGCAACCAGACAGGACAGGGTCATGACCGACGAATTGGCAACACAGAAATCCCGCGCATCAGCCTGGTTCCGCGATTTGCGCGACACCATTGTCAGCACGTTCGAGGCGCTTGAGGACGGTCATTCCACCGGACCGTTGTCCGACGCAGCACCGGGCCGGTTCGAAGTGACGCCGACGCAGCGCGCGTCTGACGACGGATCGGACGCCGGGGGCGGTTTGATGTCGGTGATGCGCGGCGGGCGTGTGTTCGAAAAAGTCGGGGTCAACGTCTCAACCGTGTTTGGCACGCTTGCCCCGCGCGCGCAGGCAGCCATGGCCGCCCGCAAGGGTATTCCCGGCATGGAGGCCGATCCGCGGTTCTGGGCCTCGGGCATCAGCCTGGTGGCGCATATGCAAAACCCGCATGCCCCGGCGGTTCACATGAACACGCGGATGTTCTGGACGCCGCAGGCCTGGTGGTTTGGCGGCGGATCGGACCTGAACCCCTGCATCGAATATACCAACGACACCGCGCATTTCCATGCGGTGCAGCAGGCGCATCTGGACCCCCACGGCACCGAGCTATACCCCCGGCTCAGCGCCTGGGCCGACGAGTATTTCTACATCCCCCACCGCAATCGCGCCCGTGGCGTCGGTGGCATTTTTCTGGATGATCACTGCACAGGTGACTGGGACGCGGATTTTGCGCTGATTCAGGATGTTGGCCGCGCGTTTCTGCCCGCCTATGTGCCGCTGGTCGAACAGCGCCGGGTGCAGGACTGGTCCGACGCCGACAAAGATGCGCAGCTGATCCACCGGGGCCTCTATGCTGAATACAATCTGGTTTACGATCGTGGCACCAAATTCGGGCTGGAAACTGGCCACGATGCCAATGCCGTCCTGATGAGCCTGCCACCAATGGCCAAGTGGGTCTGAGCCTGCGCGCAAAACCAGCGTTCAAAATTTCGCACGCGCGTTAAGTCAGGTCGCGCCGTCGGGCGTGGCTTCGATCCAGTGCCCCGGCGCTACGTTGTCCAGCGACCAGCCCCCGACTGACCAACGGATCAGCCGCAGGCAGGGCAACCCCACATGCGCTGTCATCCGGCGCACTTGGCGGTTGCGCCCCTCGGAAATCGTCAGGCGCAGCCACCGATCCGGCACCGATTTGCGGAATCGGACCGGCGGGTCGCGCGGCCACAGATCAGGCGCGGCGATCTCCTCGGCCTTGGCGGGTCGGGTTGGGCCGTCTTTCAGCGTCACACCACGGCGCAGCGCCTCGATCTGGGTCACGTCGGGTTCGCCTTCGACCTGGACCAGATAGGTTTTGGTCAGCTTGAAACGTGGATTGCTGATCCGGGCCTGAAGCGCACCGTCATCCGTCAGCACCAAAAGCCCTTCGCTGTCGCGGTCGAGCCGACCAGCGGGATAGACACCGGGCACGTTGACATAATCCGACAGCGTGGCACGCGCAGACCCTTCGGTGCCCTTGTCAGTGAATTGTGACAGCACACCATAGGGTTTGTTCAGCAGCAGCACACGGGGTTTGCCGCTTGTCGCTGCTTTTGCGCGGCGCTCAGACATGATCGCGGCGCGCCTGAAAAAACTGGCGCAACAGCGCCTCAGACGGTGCTGCATCAATGCCGTCATAGATTTCGGGCACATGATGGCATTGCGGCTGGGCAAAGATCCGCGCGCCCTGCGCCACCCCACCCGATTTTGGATCGGCCGCGCCGTAATAAAGCCGCCGAATCCGGGCAAAGGACAGCGCCGCCGCGCACATCGGACAAGGTTCAAGCGTCACATACAGATCATGCCCCGGCAGCCGTTCGGACCCAAGCGCGGCACAGGCCGCGCGGACCGCCAGCACCTCGGCATGGGCCGTGGGATCGTTCAGCTCGCGCGTGCGGTTGCCGGCCTGCGCGACGACAGCGCCCGACGGGGCGACGATCACGGCACCCACCGGCACCTCGCCACGGGTGCCTGCTGCGCGCGCTTCACTCAGCGCCGCCGCCATATGGCTGGTAAACCTCATGCCTGCTGCCTCTCATCGCTATCTCAGGTGTTTGCGCGCTCTTCCCTGCGGGACGAATATAGGCTAGCGCAGGGACATGAGCAAAGACTCCCCTCCCGGCGATCGGATCGCCAAGGTTCTGGCCCGCGCAGGCATCGCCAGCCGCCGCGAATGCGAACGCATGATCGAGGCCGGTCGCGTTGCCGTCAATGGCACGATCATCACCCGCGCCGCCCTGAATGTCACCGACGCCGACAAAATCGTCGTAGACGGCAAGGCACTGGGCGAACCGGACGCGCCGCGCCTGTGGTTGTATCACAAGCCCACCGGGCTGGTGACAACCAACAAGGATGAAAAGGGCCGCGCTACGATCTATGACGATCTGCCCGAGGACCTGCCACGCGTGATGTCAGTCGGTCGGCTTGACCTCAACTCTGAAGGGTTGCTGCTGCTGACCAACGATGGCGGGGTCAAACGCAAGCTGGAGCTGCCTTCCACCGGCTGGCTGCGCAAATACCGCGTTCGGGTCAATGGCCGCCCCAGCGACAATACATTGCAACCATTGCGAGACGGGCTGACCGTCGATGGCCAGCGGTATCTGCCGATGATTGTCTCGATCGACCGCCAGCAGGGTGCCAACGCCTGGCTCACCATCGGTCTGCGCGAAGGCAAAAACCGCGAAATTCGTCGCGCGATGGAGGACATCGGGCTAAGCGTCAATCGCCTGATCCGCACCTCTTACGGGCCATTCCAGCTGGGTCAGCTAAAGCCCGGCGGAGTCGAGGAAGTCCGCCGCAAGATCGTTCGCGATCAGTTGGGCCTGGACGGCCCGGTGCCGGACACCCCCAAACCCGTGCGCCGCCGCAGATCAGACGCAAACCGCCCGCAGTCGCGCGACTAGGTGCGCGTGATCGGTATCCAAAAACGAATCGAATACACGCGCGCTGCCTGAAATTAGCCACAGTTTGCGCAACTTTAGGTTGCAATCATCGCGAATTTTCCCGCCGCTCGCCGTTTTTTTGCCCAGTTTGCCCGGCACACTTCGTGCCATGATGACATCACTTCTGGCACTTTTGGTATTGCTCGGCTCGGCGCTCTTGGTGCTGAGCAATCTGCGTCTTGTGGCACAAGACACCCTGCAGGTTCTGCGCGATGTGATGACTCAGCTTTCGTTGAACGGACGTCTTGCTCCGAACTTAGCGTTCGGAATGCTGTGGATCCTGATCTTCACGCTGTCCTACGCGTGAGTCGGGGGGATGCGTGATCTGGGACCCTTTGCAATGCTGACACGAACCTCACCTTTCGTCTTTACCACTGGTGCCAGATCTCCTGGACTGGTTGTGCTGTACTGCGCCGCCTGTCCGATGCTTTTTTGGCTGTTTCACGGGACCGCGGCCAACGTCTTGGCCACTGTATTGCTGCTGGCGCTGTTTGCTGCAGCGCTGTGGTTGTTGGCTCAGGGACAACGGATTTGCGAAGCCTATGATACCGCCGAAATTGCCAGGCGCCCGCGTCTGCCGCGCAAAATCATCGGATCGGGGCTGATCGGCCTGCTGGTTACGTTCCTGGCGTCGGCACAGATGGACGGCATTCTGTCGGCGATGGGTGTGGGGCTTCTTGCCACGATGCTGGCGGTTGCGGCCTTTGGCCTTGATCCAATGTCGGACAAGGGCACCGACGATCCCGAAATTCTGCTACGCCACCGCGCCGCCGAGATGACAGATGCGGCGGACCGTTCGCTTGCTCGGCTGGTCAGCGATGTCACCAAACTGGACGACGAGGACCTGATCCGGAGCACCGATGCCGCGCGGCGGTCGATGATGACCCTTGTCCGCGCGCTTGCGGGCAATCCGGCTGCTTTGCGCGGGTTACGCAAACCGCTGGTCAAGGTTCTGGAACTCGCCCTCGACGAAGGTGCTTTGCTTGTCGACGCATGGGACGGCCCGCATCGCGATCAGGCCCGAATCCGCTATGTGACCCGGCTCGGGGCGTTGACCCGCGCCTTTGAACTACGGGCCCGTCAGCGCGCTCTGGTCCGGCATGATGCCTTTGGGTTGGAAACCGACCTGCTGATTGAGCGGATGAACCGCGAAACTGCCGCCTGAGCCGCCGGGCCGGGCTTTCCCCCTAGCAAGGCGAGCGTGATTCCCTTAAGTTCCGGATATACTTCGGATCAGCGGGGGAAAGATGTCCGGCAGCGGCATACAGAAAGTGGCCTATGTGCTTTTGGTTGCACTCCTTTTCGGGGTAACGTCCGGCTTTCTCGGGGGGCTATAGGACATGGCGCAACGCTATGGCGGTAAATTCAGTCCCGATGAATCCGGCCCATCCGGGGATCAGGACCGCCCCGCCTTTCACGGCGCGCAGGTTGATCCGGTTGGCGCGCGCAGCAATGTGCTATTCCTGCCACCGGTTGTGCTGGCCTTTACCTCACTCACCTCGGGCGCGACGCTACTGGCGGTCGGTCTGACTGGCGCTGCCGCACTGGCGTTGGGCGCCTGGATGCTGCGCGATGGTCTGCGGGCCGAGGCGCAATATACCGCCCGCCGGATCGCGCGGCGCCCTGCCTTGCCGCGCAAGATCGGGGCAGCCCTGTTCGCGGGGCTTGGCACCGCGCTGGCGGCCTGGACATCGGAACCCGGAGTGATCGCACCCCTGATCTACGGCGTGGCCGCTGGCGCGCTGCACATCGGCGCCTTTGGCATTGACCCCTTGCGAGACAAGGGGATGGAAGGGATCGACACCTTTCAGCAGGACCGCGTCGCCCGCGTCGTGGACGAGGCCGAAAGCTATCTGACCGCCATGTCTGAAGCGGCGCGCCGTGCCGCTGATCGCCAGGTCGAAAGCCGCGTCGAACGGTTCCAGACCAAGGCCCGCGAATTGATTCGCACAGTCGAGGAAGACCCCCGCGACCTGACCGCCGCCCGCAAATTTCTGGTGGTCTATCTGATGGGCGCGCGCGACGCGTCCGTCAAATTCGCCGATATTTATAGCCGTACCCGCGATACAGGTGCCCGCAGCGACTTTATGATGCTGCTGACCGATCTCGAAGAAAGCTTTGGCCAGAAAACCAAGGCGCTTCTGCTCGACAATAACAGCGATCTCACGGTCGAGATCGAAGTGCTGCGCGACCGGTTGCAGCGCGAAGGTGTGCGCCTCGATCCCTGAGGCGTCCAGAAATCAACGACGAGGAACCCCATGTCCGAAAATACCCGAGCCAAGGCCGAACAGACTCTTGCGATGGTCGATGAAGTCAACGCCGTGATCCTGCCCGAACCCAAAGAGGCCGGTGCCATCGTCCCATTGGCCGAGGCTGACGCCCCCGTGGGTGAAGAGATCCGGTCGCGTATGGCCGAAATTGACATGGACGACACCCAGTCCATCGTGTCGTTCGGATCTGCCGCGCAGGCCGAATTGCAGGAAATCAGTCAGGCGATGCTACAGGACGTCCGCAACAAGGATGTCGGCCCGGCGGGCGACTCCTTGCGCGGTATCGTCACCACGATCCGCGGCTTTTCGGTGTCTGAGCTGGACGTGCGCCGCGAACGGTCCTGGTGGGAAAAACTGCTGGGCCGCGCGGCGCCTTTTGCCAAATTCACCGCCAAATTCGAGGAAGTTCAGGGCCAGATCGACCGCGTCACTGACGATCTGCTCAAGCACGAGCATACGCTGCTCAAAGATATCAAGTCGCTCGACATGCTGTACGAGAAAACGCTGAATTTCTATGACGAGCTGGCGCTGTATATCGCAGCCGGTACCGAAAAACTGCGCGAACTTGACACCATCACCATCCCCGTCAAAGAGGCCGAGGTCGAAGCCGCCCCCGAAGAAGAGGGCGTTATGGTTGCGCAACAGTTGCGCGACATGCGCGCCGCGCGCGACGATCTGGAACGCCGCGTCCATGACCTGAAACTGACCCGTCAGGTGACGATGCAGTCGCTGCCGTCGATCCGTCTGGTGCAGGAAAACGACAAGAGCCTCGTGACCAAGATCAACTCGACTCTGGTGAACACCGTGCCGTTGTGGGAAACCCAGCTGGCGCAGGCCGTTACCATCCAACGCTCGGCAGAAGCCGCCGCTGCCGTACGCGATGCCAACGATCTGACCAACGAATTGCTGACCGCGAATGCCAAAAACCTGCGCGACAGCAACAAGATGATCCGCACCGAAATGGAGCGCGGTGTCTTTGATATCGAAGCGGTCAAGCAGGCCAATGCCGATCTTGTCGCCACGATCAACGAAAGCCTCCAGATCGCGGATGAGGGCAAGGCACGCCGCGCCAAGGCCGAAGTTGAACTCAAGAAGATGGAAGCAGAGTTGCGCGATACCCTTTCATCCGCCAAAGCCCGCCGCGACGGGGTTGGCGACAACGCAGCCACTTCGGTTCCGCAGGCCTGATCATGACACTGCGCGGGGCGCTTTTGCTGACTTTGGCGACGCTGGGTGTTGTGGCGCTGAGCGGCTGTGATCCTCTGCCCCCGGCGCCGCCGGGGGTCAAACCGCAGGCCCGACCTGCCGACCTTGCCCCGGCGCCCAAACCGCCAGTTGTGCCCAAAGGACCGTCCGAAGAGAGTCTGGCGCTGGCAAATTATTACGCCCAGGTGCAAAGCGACCTTTTGGCGCAGGGATTGCTGCGCACCGATGGCGGTGGCCCCGACACGCCAATCACCGACACCATGCTGGTGCGCAACTTTGTCCGCATCGCACTGGAAGAGGAGTATGAACGTGGAGAAGGGCTGCGCCCGTCGAACGGGGCGCCCGGACGGATCAAGAAATGGGAACTGCCGGTGCGCGTCACCGCCGAATTTGGCCCCTCGGTCAGTGAAGCGCAGCGCACCAAGGATACCGCCGAACTCAGCCGCTATGTCGACCGGCTGTCACGTGTAACGGGTCATCCGGTCCTGATGTCCGAAAGCGCCGCAAACTTTCACGTCCTGTTCATGAGCGAGGATGACCGCGCCCTGATCAAGCCGCGCATTCGCGCCCTCGTCCCCGATATCAACCCGGCATCTCTGGCGATCTTTGACCGGTTGCCGCGCGCCATCCACTGCCTTGTGATCGCATTTTCCGATTCGCCTGGGGGCTATAGCTATGGCCGCGCGATTGCGCTGGTTCGGGCGGAACATCCCGACCTGTTGCGCCGCTCATGCATCCACGAAGAGGTGGCGCAGGGACTTGGCCTGGCCAATGACAGCCCCCGCGCGCGCCCGTCGATCTTTAACGATGACGACGAATTCGCATTGCTGACCACGCAGGACGAATACCTGCTCAAGATGCTCTACAACCCCCGCCTGACGCCGGGGATGAGCGCCGAAGAGGTCCTGCCCATCGCGTCCGAGCTTGCCTCGACGCTGATCGGCGGGCCAAGCTGATATTCCTACATTCCTAAGGAGGCCATGACCCATGGGCATTTTCGATTTCCTCAGCGGACAGTTCATCGACGTCATCCACTGGACTGACGACACCCGCGACACCATGGTCTGGCGGTTCGAGCGCGAGGGCCACGAGATCAAATACGGCGCCAAGCTGACGGTCCGCGAAGGTCAGGCGGCGGTGTTCGTGCACGAAGGCCAATTGGCAGACGTGTTCACGCCCGGTCTCTATATGCTTGAGACGAACAACATGCCGATCATGACCTCGCTTCAGCATTGGGATCATGGTTTCAAGTCCCCGTTCAAATCAGAGGTATATTTCGTCAACACCACCCGCTTTAACGATCTGAAATGGGGCACCAAAAATCCGATCATGGCGCGCGATCCCGAATTTGGTCCGGTACGCCTGCGCGCCTTTGGCACCTATTCGATTCGCGTAACTGAGGCGGCGCGTTTTCTGACCGAAATCGTTGGCACGGACGGCGAATTCACCATGGACGAGATCAGCTTTCAGATCCGCAATATCATTGTCCAAGAGGTCAGTCGCGTGCTCGCCTCGTCCGGTATACCGGTGCTGGATATGGCCGCCAACACTGCCGATCTGGCCCGGCTCGTCGCGACCGAAGTGTCCAAGACGCTTGCGACGTACGGACTGACCATGCCCGAGATGTATATCGAAAACATCTCGCTTCCGCCCGCGGTCGAACAGGCGCTGGACAAACGCACCTCAATGGGGCTGGCGGGTGATTTGGGCAAATTCACGCAATATTCAGCCGCCGAAGCGATGACCGCAGCCGCCAACAATCCCGCGGGTGGTGGTATGGCGGCAGGTCTTGGTGCCGGCATGGGCCTGGCGATGGCACAGCAGATGGCCCAACCCGGTCCATGGGGTGCCCGTCCCGAGGCAGCCGCGCCTCCTCCGCCCCCGCCGCCGCTCGTAGAGCATGTCTGGCACATCGCCGAGAATGGCCAGACGCGCGGGCCATATTCGCGCGCTGCTCTGGGCCGCATGGCAACCAGTGGCGAAATCCGCCGCGAGAGCATGGTCTGGACCGCCGGTCAGGATGGTTGGAAACAGGCCGAGGATATCGCTGAACTGGCGCAGCTGTTCACCGTCCTGCCGCCGCCCCCACCGCCGGGCGTTTGACAGCAAAACGTCGACGATGCGATCAGACAGCGGTTTAGCCCTGACATCGTTGGCGACCGGATCGACGACCCGATGCAGGCCCCGTTTCTTCTGACCGCCCCCCTTCACGCCAGAGGCATTTCGTTTCATGTCCCAGTCCCCGCCCCCCGCACCGTCTGATCTGGTCGAGGAACATCGTTTTCCCTGCGATCAATGCGGCTCTGACATGCAATTCGATCCTGAGGTCGGCATGTTGGTCTGCCAACATTGCGGCAACAGCGAACAGGTATCTGGCGCAGGCCCGTGGGAAGGTGGCGTAAAAGAGCTCGATTTCCGCGCCGCAATCGACAACCTGCTGCCGTTGCAGGAACTTGAGGAAACCCGCGTCACCTCCTGTCCCAATTGCGCGGCGCAGGTGGCATTTGACCCCGCCACCCACGCCACCGAATGCCCGTTCTGCGCCACACCCATCGTGGCAGACACCGGCACCAACCGTCACATCAAACCTCGCGGCGTGTTGCCTTTTGTTCTGAACGAAACCCAGGCCCGCGCGGCGATGACCAACTGGTTGGGCGCGCTCTGGTTTGCGCCCAATGGCCTGACGGAATACGCCCGCAAGGGACGGAAAATGCAGGGTATCTATGTGCCCTACTGGACCTATGATGCTGAGACCACCTCTGGCTATTCGGGTGAGCGCGGCACGATTTATTACGAGACGCGCACCGTCATGCGTGACGGCAAGCGCACCACCCAACAGGTGCAAAAAATCCGTTGGAGCCCCGCCCGGGGCCGCGTCGCGCGGTTCTTTGACGATGTTCTGGTGCTGGCGTCGACGTCGCTGCCCAAACGCTTTACCGACGCGCTACAACCCTGGGACTTGTCCGCCCTCGAACCTTACCAACCTGAGTTCCTTGCCGGATTCCGGGCCGAGGCCTATACAGTCGAACTCGACACCGGCTTTGCCGAGGCGCGCGGCATCATGGATCGCCAGATCAAACGCGACGTGAAATTCGACATTGGCGGTGACCGCCAGCGCATCCACCGCGTCGATACCGATGTAAGTGCCGTTACCTTCAAACATATTCTGCTGCCCGTCTGGCTGGCTGCCTACAAATATCGCGGCACCACCTACCGGTTTGTGGTGAACGGTCAAAGTGGCCGGGTGCAGGGCGAACGCCCGTGGTCAGCCTCGAAGATTGCCTTTGCGGTGCTGTTGAGCCTGATCGTCGCGGCGGGCGTGGGCTATGTCTATGCCACAAACCAGTAGCACCCAGCACGTGCGGTTAGCCTTTCGGAGCTGACCCCACAGGGCTGCCAGTTTTGCCCCCCGCATGCGCATCGGGGGCTTGTATCACCGCTGCCCACAGGGCAGTTTAGCGCAAACATTCCGGAGGACTCCCCAAATGATCCTGTGCTGTGGCGAAGCCCTCATTGACATGCTGCCCCGCGAAACCACAGCGGGAGAGCCCGCTTTTGCCCCGCATTCCGGCGGCGCCGTGTTCAATACCGCCATTGCCATGGGCCGCCTCGGCGCATCCTCGGGCTATTTCGGTGGCCTTTCGACAGATATCTTCGGCACACAACTCTGCGCCGCCCTAGACGCAAGCCGCGTCGACTACAGCCTGTCACCGCGCAGCGACCGCCCCTCAACGCTGGCCTTTGTAACCCTGACCGATGGTCACGCGAAATACGCCTTTTACGACGAAAATACCGCCGGGCGGATGCTCAGCGCCGATGATCTGCCCGAACTCGGCCCCGAGGTACAGGCGCTGTTCTTTGGCGGCATCAGCCTGGTGTCGGAACCCGCGGCCGACAGCTATGCTGCGCTTTGTGCGCGTGAGGTGGGATCGCGGCTTGTGATGCTCGATCCCAACATCCGCCCCACCTTTATTACGGACGAGCCGCGCTATCGCACCCGCCTGACCGCCATGCTGGCGCAGTCCGATGTGATCAAGGTCTCGGACGAGGATATGGATTGGCTCGGCACGACCCCAGAGCAACTTATCGCCGCAGGCACTGCGCTGGTCCTTGTCACCCGCGGCGCCGAAGGGGTTGATGCCACCACCGCCGGCGGAACATTGCGTGTCCCCGCCAACCGCGCCACCGTCGTCGACACCGTGGGCGCTGGCGACACCTTTAACGCCGGCGTGCTGGCCGGGCTGGCCCGCGACGGACTTCTTGATCGTGCAAAGATGCGCGCCGCCGCACTGACAGACCTGCGCCCCGCTGTGGAACTGGGCGCACGTGCCGCAGCCGTCACCGTCAGCCGCGCCGGCGCCAATCCACCCTGGCTGGACGAACTGTGAGGGCACTGCTGCAACGCGTCACCCAAGCATCGGTCAGCGTCGATGATACGGTAATCGCCCAAACCGGCCCCGGCCTGTTGATATTCGTCTGCGCGATGCAGAACGACACCCTGGCCGAGGCGGCAACTCTTGCGTCAAAGGTTGCCAAGCTGCGGATCTTTCGCGACAACGCCGACAAAATGAACCGCTCCCTCGTGGACACCGGCGGCGCAGCGCTGATCGTCAGTCAGTTCACCCTGGCGGCCGACACCACACGCGGCAATCGCCCCGGCTTTTCTGCCGCAGCCGATCCCGCCACCGGCCAAACCCTGTATCAGGCGTTCGCAGATCAGGTCCGTGCAAAAGGCATCCCGGTCGCCACAGGCCGCTTCGGCGCCGACATGGCCGTGGCACTTGTCAACGATGGACCAATCACGCTCTGGCTTGATACCGCGCGCTAAGCCGGATCGGCCCACCCGACACCATGCAACGCGACTGATCGGCCCGCACCGTCACAACGCGCGCCAACCCGAGGCGTTGGCCCAAAGGGCCATAGCCGAGATATCCGGCGCGGCCGCAGGCCGCCCCTTTGGATCACGACAGCCTGACCGTCATGAGCTCAAGATTTCTTAACAAACTGCGTCAACAACACGATTCTCTGGCCGTCGACGCGACCTTCAATCTGCATCGCATTGTCCGAAACCAGAGAGATCCCGCGCACCGAAGTACCACGCTTGGCGGTGAACCCGCCGCCCTTGACCACCAGATCCTTGATCAGCACAACCGTATCGCCTTGCGCCAACACAGCGCCATTGCTGTCGCGATGCACCACGTCGGGTATTCCTGCATCGACCAATCCCGCCTCTGCCTGCGCCAGCACATCGGGCTCCAGATAGGCAATCTCCAGTAATTCGCGCGCCCAGAGCGTGTCCAACCGGTGCAGCACTCTCCATGCCAGGATTTGCCCGCCCGCATCGCCAGACCAGATTGCGTCGTGCAGGCATTGCCAGTGCGGTCCGTCCTCGGGTGCCGCCTCGATCCCGCTGCGGCAGGTGTCGCACACCTGCGTCTGAAGCTCTGAGACCGGAACCACCAACGCTGTGGCGCCATCCGCCCCACACAATATACAATTCATCCAAATTCCCCGGCTCAGATCCCCCGCCTACCCCACACCGCACGGACGTGCGAGCGGATACCGCCACGCCTAGGGCTCGCGGAACGCCTCACGCGATTTATAGAGCGGTTTGAGCAAATATTGCAGAATGGTTTTTTCGCCAGTGTGCAGTTCGACCTGTGCCAGCATCCCCGGCCGAATCTCGATATTGCGCTGACGCTCAGTCAGTTCGGTCCGGTCCACCCGCAACGTGACCTTGTAATGCGGTTCGGCATCTGCCCGGCGCTCGTCCTTGAAGGTATCAGCCGAGATCACGTCGACCCGCCCCTTGAGCGTGCCGTAGATCGTGTAGTCATAGGCCGACAACTTGATCGTCGCCTCCTGCCCGCCGCGGATATTGGCGATGTTCTCGGGCTTGACCTGTGCCTCAACAAATAGTTCCTCGTCCAAGGGCGTGATGCGCAGGATCTCTTCGCCCGGACGAACAACGCCGCCGATGGTAGTCACGGACAACGTGTTGACCACGCCGTGCATCGGACTGACCAGAACCGTGCGGCTCAATTGGTCGGTGCTTGACTTCAGGTTCTGGCGCAGCGTCGCCAGTTCCTTAAGCGTGTCTGAAAACTCTTGCGCCCGCGTCAGTTCGGTCTGCGAGACGATCTCGTCAAACTGCATCCGGGCATCAGCATGGGCCTTGCGTGCGCGCGTCACCTCGATCAGCGACACGACCTTCTTGCCCAGAAGGTCCTCCATCAACGTGCGTTCCTGTGCCGCCTGATCCAGCACACGCTTGGCCCCACCCCTGCGGCTCAGACTGTCGGCCACCCGCGCGGCCAACAGCGCCCGTTCCGACGCAACAATACCGGGGCTTTGCACCGCCAGTGTATCAGGTACAGTGAACTCTGCCTGTTCGGCCAATTCCGCCTCTAGCCGCAACCGCCGGATCTCAAGCGCGGCGATCTGATCGCTGAGATCATCGACCGAAGATTGGAACATCGTCCCGTGCAGCCGGGCCAACACATCGCCGCGTTCCACTGTATCGCCCTCTTTGACCAACAGTTCTGACAGAATCCCACCTTCGAGATTCTGAATGATCTGCGGGCGCGACTCGCTGATAATCTCGCCCTCGGCGCGCACGATCTCGTCAACCCAGGCAAAGCCGGCCCAGAGGATGAACAACCCCACCGTCGCGGCACACAGCCAGATCGTCAGCGACGGCCCACGCATCCTGGCGCCCAGTTGTCCGCCCAGATTGGTCGCCTGCATTGCCATCAGCCAATCCCCTGTCCCAAGCCGCGCAGATGGGCCAACACCTCATCACGCGGTCCGTCCACGGCCATCCGGCCACCGGCCAGAATCAGTGTGCGGTCAGCCAGCGCCAGAATCGGCACGCGATGCGTGGCAATGATCGCCGTGCGCCCCTGCAACCAGCCCTCAAGCCGGGAAATCAGCGTCTTTTCCAAGGTCTGATCCAATGCCGCAGTGGGTTCATCCAGCAGGCAGATATCGGGATCCTGCAACCACAGCCGCGCCCAGCCGATGCTTTGACGTTGCCCGACAGACATTCCCTCACCGCCATCGCGAATCTCAAGATCCAGTCCCAGCGGATGCGATTTCACAAATTGCCCCAACCCGGCGAAATCGAGGGCCTGATACAGCCGGTCGTCATCACGCTCCAACAGGCTAAGGTTGAGGTTGTCGCGCAGGGTGCCCTGAAACAGCCGCACCTCTTGCCCCAGATAACCGATGCAGCGGCGCAAATCGCGCGGGTCGATCTGGCCCATCTCGCACCCGTCGATCATCACCCCGCCTTCGGACGGTGCATAAAGCCCCGACAGCAGCTTGAGCAGCGTTGATTTTCCCGACCCGTTGGGACCAAGGATTGCCACCTTTTGCCCGGGCTGAATCGCCAGTTGCGCGATATCCAGCACGGCGGCGTCGTCTTCGCCGTAACGGAACCGCGTGGCCCGCAGCACATAGGCGCCTGTCAGGCGTTCGCGGCGCAGATAGGTGCGGGTGGCGCTGCGGTCTTGCGGTGCGTCAGCAATCCGATCCAGCCCGTCGAGGGCGGCCTTGACGTTGCCCCAGCGTGCCAAAATACCCGTGGCCTGCGTCAGTGGAGCAAGCGTGCGCGACGTCAGAATGCCAGTGGCGATGATCGAGCCAACAGTGAATTCACCCGCGAACACCAGATAGGTGCCCATGATGACCGCCGCCACATAGGTCGCCTGCTGCACGCCCTGACTCCAGAACGTCAGTTTTGACGACAGCCGCCGCTGCTCCGATGTCTTGACCGCCTGAAGCGCCGTCAGTTCGGACCAGAGCCTGCGAAACCGGTCTTCGCCGCGCTGTGTCTTGATTGTGTCCAGTTCTACCACGGTTTCCTGAAGCAACCGCGACAGTCGGGCAGATGCGCCCTGCATTTCCTGCGTCAGGCGGATCATGCGTTTCTGCATCACCAGCCCCGGCAACACCATCAGGACACCGCCCAGTACCAGCACCCAGACCACAGATCCGGCAATCGACCAGACCAGCAGCAGGAACACAAAGATGAACGGAATATCCGCCAGCGCACCGGCGGTTGAGGCAGTAAAAAACTCTCGGACCGACCCGAATTCCCGCATCGACGAGAATAGTTGACTGGGGGATCGCCCCACCATGTCAGACCGCATTCCCAGCAGCCGGGTCATCAGCATATCCTGCACCGTCACTTCGATTTGACGACCGGCACCATCCAGAAGTTGCGAACGCGCGAGTTTCAGGAACCCCTCCATCAGCAGTGCAATTGCGGCGCCGGCGGCCAGTACCCACAGCGTCGCCTCAGATTGATGCGGAATCACCCGGTCGTAGACCTGAAGCGAAAACAGCGCCACGGCGACGGCCAGAAGATTGGCGACAAACGATCCCAACGCCACCTCGCCAAAGGGTTTTGAAAACCGGGCGAACTGGCCCCAGAACCAATGCGGCTGACGCTCAGTGTCCTTGTGAACGTCGCCCAGCGCGTCCAGAGCCGCCTCGGCCCGCAGCAGCGTGCCGGTGAAATACGGGGTAAAGTCGGCGATCGCGACGTCCGAGCGTTTCTCGGGCTGACTGTCGTCATAGATTGAGAGAAGTGCGCCCTCTTGCCCCAGCACCAGAACCACCTGACCGCTGGTCATCATCGCCAGTGCGGGCCACAGCGTGGCATCGGGTGCGCGAATCTGCTGGATTTCGGCGCGCAATCCCGCAGCCTTTAGACCGGCCAGCATCGCCTTGGCTTCAATCGTCGCGCCATCCGAGTGGCGGGCCAGCGCGTCAAGGATATCGGGCTGACGTGCGTTCAGCCCCAACCGACGGGCCAGAACCCGGATCAGATCCGCCCGCGCGCGGGCGCGTTCAGACTGGCGCGGTGCCGGGTTCGGACGGTTCGCAACAGCGTCTGTCGCGGCATCAGGTGTTGGCACGGCCCGCAGAACCGCCTGCCTGGCCCGACCGGCGAGATCTGGTACCGCCGCGCCGCTCACATCAGGCCCCCATCGGCAAGGACACCACGGATGCGGGCAATTTCAAGCCCGGCCCGCGCGGCACCATAGGTCAGATCCAACTCTTTCTCCAATGCGTGGGCATACGTCTCGTAAACCCCCACAACATCCATAACCTGCCGTTGCCCACCTTCATATTGGCGCTGAAAGAGGTCGAGGTTCGCCTTGGCCTGAACCGTCAGCGTCTTGGCCTCTTTGGCTTGGCGTTGCAGCGCATCACGCTGACGCAATTGCGATTGCACCTCGCGCTGAGCGTCTTCACGGGCCTGCACGATCTTGCGGCTTTCGGTCTCTTCGACGGCGGCCAAAGATTGCAGCGTAGCTCCGGTACCCAGACCCAACAGCTGTTCGGATTCGATGTTCAGGCCGTATTGATCCCCGGAATCACCGATACTGCCGCCGGCCGAAAGCCCCGGAAGATGCGACGCGCGCGTGATCCGCGCCTGCGCGACCGCGCGGCCTTTTTGCGCCTGCGCGGCCAGAACCGCGACCGGTTCGACGCCACCCGGTGCCATGTTCAGCCCGCTTAGCCCCCGAACCCCGTCCAGCGGAGTCGCGGACATCGCGGTCAGTTCGGCCAGTGCGGTTGTGGCCTGCTCTTGCGATGCGGATTTACGCGCCCGCAGATCCGCCAGCCGCTGGCGCAGGATATTGAGGTCGGAGGTGTCCGACACCCCGCCCCGCACCCGTTCGTTCATCACCCATTCGAATTGCGACATGTCATCCAGTGCCCGACCGAAATGGGCGCTGGCGGCGCGACCTTCCTCTGCCAACAGATACAGCGACAACGCCTCGTAGACCCGGTTGTTGCCATCCTCGGCCAGCCCCACAGCGGCCAGTTCCACATCGGCGCGGGCCAGATCGCGTTCCGCCTTTTTGCGGCCGTTGTCGAACAGCACCTGATTGATCACCAGATCAGCAGCCATATCGCCCAAAGACGTCAAGGAAATGCGCGGCCCGATGGTCGGCAGCCAGTTGCGCTGCGCCGCTTCGGCCCGCAGGCGGGCGATACGCAGCTCAGCTTCGGCCACACGTGCATCAGCGGCCAGCACCGACGCGGCGATCTGACCATAGGCACTGTCGACGACCAGCACCGACTGGCGCGCCCGCAAATCGCGGATAATCGGCGACGCCGCTTCGTCCTCTGAGGGTTCGGGTGCGTCGATCTGCGCCGCCCCCCTGCCTGTCGTGTCGTTCAGAAACCGGGTGACAGCGTTGCCGCCGCCTGGCCCCTCGGCACAGCCTGTCAGCGCCGTTATTGCAGCAATCAGACCATAGGTCTGCCAGCGGCTCTGCCTCATGCTCTTGCCCCCGTTGTCGGGTTTCGTCTTTTTGGTATCCCGCGCCGGGAAACTCTGAAGTCCACCGGCGCGCCCGCCGGTCTCAGATCACCACGTTTGTGATGTCGTCATCGATCAGCACCGTGCCTTCGCCCAGATGGAAGACGTTGAGCCCCTTGCCATCCTCGACCACATGACCTGCAGCCTGCGCCCCGGTGATGGTGACCTGATCGTCGACACCACCGATAACCGTGACTGTGTCGCTGTTGGACGACAGCGCCAGGATCTGCGCCTCGGTAATGGTCAACTGGCTTTCCTCGGCGAATTGCAGATCAATCGTCTCGATCTGGAACTGCCCCAGAACGCCCGCCGCGCTCATGTCGACAACGCTCGTCGTGGTGTCATCCACCACCAAGTAGGTACCGCTGGTGTTGCCCGCATCATCCGTCGCCGTGATGACCAGGTGCGATCCGTCCGGCACGTTTTCGGCAAAGGCAAAATTGGTCTCGTTCAGAGCTGAGACATCGAACCGGCTAAAGCTGACCGGATCAACCACCGTATTCGCGCCGGTGCCTTCGACATGGCCGATGGCCACGGCATCGTCGCTCGACTCGATCGAGATGCCGCGCAGGCCGGTGTGGTCGCGGGTGTAAGATGCCGCATCAGGTGAAACAGGTGCCTCGGTGTCGATGCTCAGCGTGTCGCTGATGTCGCGGGTGTTGCCTGCGGCATCGACCGCTTCGACCAGCACCGGCGCGTCCAGCGTACCGGCGGGGATCGACCCTGGCGGCACATCGACGCTCCAACTGCCATCGGTCGCGACGGTGGCCACATGTGCCACCCCGCCGAGTGTGACTGTGACCTGCGAGCCGGTTTCGACGGTGCCGCGCAGAGTGACGCCCTGCGCCGCTTCTGCTGCGTTGATCACATTGTCCGCCGTCACCGGGTCGGGCGACAGGGTCAGCGTGTCAACATAGGTGTCCACTCCGAATGACGCGGTGGTTTGCGCCGTATTGCCCGCAGCATCGGTGGTAGCGACATGGGCGGTAGCGGTGTACTGCCCCTCTGCGATCTCGTTCGCGGCAAAATCGACGGACCAGTTGCCCGCCGCATCGACCGTGGCCGCGTGGGTGACATCGCCCAGCGCAACGGAAACTGTAGCGCCGACTTCGGTCGTGCCGCTTAGCGTGATGCCTGCCGATGCCTCAACGCCGTTGACCACATCGTCGGCCCCGCCGGGTGTGGCGGTGACAGCAAAGTTTTCCACCTCGGTATCGACCCGCACTGAATCCGTGCGTGTCAGAGTGTTGCCCGCCGGATCAGTGATCGTTGCGGTGATCTGCGCGTCATGCGTCCCGGGGGTGATCTGATCAGCAGCAAAGTTCGCCACCCAGATGCCATTCGCGCCGGTCGGCACTGTGACCGAAACGCCATCCAGCGTCACCACCACGTCCTGACCTGCGTCCGATGTCCCCGTCAACACAACGCCATCCGACGCCTCGACCAAATTGACCACATCGTCGCCTTCGACCGGTGCCTCGCTGATCGTCAGCGTGCCTGCGACGGTGTCGATGATCACATCTTGAGTCACTGTCTCGGTATTGCCTGCAATGTCGATGCTGCTCGCACTTAGCGTGACGGTCTGTTCGCCGCTCGGCAGTTCAGCGGCGGCAAAGCTGACGGTCCATGTGCCATCTGCGGCGACTGTCGCAGCATGGCTGATGCCGCTCAGCGTGACGGTAACGCTTGCGCCCTCTTCGGTTGTGCCGGTCAGGGTCAGGCCTTGCGTCGCCTCTTCGGCGTTGATCACGCCATCATCCCCACCCGGCGTGCTGCCGATGGCAAAGTTGCGCACAATTGTATCGACCTGCACCTGTCCGCTGGCGGTGGCGCGGTTGCCAGCCGCATCAGTGGATGTGGCAGTCACGTCCAGAACGGTTTCACCCTCGGGAATGGCGCTGGCGGCAAAGGTCGCGCTCCAGCTTCCGTCAGCGGCGACAGTCGCAGCTTGGGTCACTCCTGCCATGACCACAGAGACGGTTGACCCCGCCTCGGCCTGTCCGGTCAGGGTCACGCCGTCCACACGTTCGGCGGCGTTGACGATGCCGTCGGTTTCCACCCGTTCATCGCTGATCGACACTGACGTGATCGTATCGACATCAAAGGTATCGCTGGCTGTGGCTGTGTTCCCCGCCGCATCGGTTGCGGTTGCGGTAACGGTCACTTGCTTTTCGCCTTCTGGCATCGCGCCGCCACCAAAGGTGACGGTCCAGCTGCCATCAGTCGCCACCGTCGCGGCCTGCGTTGTCGACCCGATGACAACCGACACGGTTGATCCTGCTTCGGCCTGCCCGGTAAAGGTCACACCCGCAGCACGTTCCGCCGCGTTGACTACACCATCCCCCGCCACACCCGACGCATCGAGCGAAACGGAGGTCACGGTATCCACGGCAAAGATATCGCTGGCCGTCGCCATGTTGCCTGCCGCATCAGTCGCGGTGGCGGTCACGGTCACGTCCTGTTCACCTGTCGGCACGGCATCCGCGGCAAAGCTGACCGTCCAACTGCCGTCAGCGGCCACAGTAGCGGCCTGCGTTACAGCCCCCATGGTCACATCCACGGATGATCCCGGTTCGGATTGACCAGTCAGGGTCACACCATCCGGATGCTCAGCCGCGTTGACCGTGCCGTCACCGCCCGCGCCGGAGGCGTCGACCGATACAAAGGCTTCGGTGTCGACGCTCATTGTACCGGTGGTGGTGGCGGTGTTGCCAACCAGTGTCACCGCGCTTACATTGATGGCCACATCCTGCGTTCCCTCGGGAATGGCTCCGGCGGGGACATCCATACTCCAGATACCGGCCTCGGTTGCGGTGGCGACAAAGCTGGTACCGGCGATGACCACCGTGACGGTTGATCCGCTCTGTGCGGTGCCGGTCAGGGTGACACCTTCGGCGCGCTCGGCGGCGCTCAGAATTCCGTCCTCACCCCCGATTCCACCGTCGAGCGTGACGCCCGCCGTGGTGTCGACGCTGATGCTGCCGTTTGCAGAGCCGGAGTTGCCTGCCGCATCGACGGCCGTTGCAGTGATCTCGGCCTCATAGGCGCCTGCGGTAATGTCGGCTGCCGGAACCGTGACCGACCACGTGCCGGTTTCGGTCGTGACCGTGGTGTATGTCCGGCTGTTGAACGTGACAGTAACGGTCGCCCCAACCTCGGCTGTGCCGGTGATGTCAAAGCCTTGCCCCGCCTCGGCGGCGTTCAGCAGCCCGTCACCTGCCAGCGTGCTGTCGATTGTCACCGAAATCTCGGTATCGACGCTAAAGCCGTGGGTGATCTGAGTCGAGTTACCAGAGGTATCGACCGCCGCAACAACCGCTTCGGTGCCATAGGTGCCACCGGGCAGATCTGTGGCGGTAAAGGTTACAGTCCAGGTGCCCTCGGCCGTGGCGGTGACGGCCTGGGTGACGTCGCCGATGGTGACTGTCACGCTGGATCCGGCCTGCGCGGTGCCGGTCAGAGCCACGCCTGCATCCTGTTCGTCCGCGTTGACGATATCATCGACGGCCAGCGGCAGGTTGGTAATTTCCAGCGTCACAACCGTATCGATCTGCACCTCGGACGAGGCGCTGCTGGGGTTGCCAGCCACATCCACAGTCTGTGCGGTGATGGTCGAGGTGTATTCGCCCGTCACCGTTCCCGCCTCGACCGAGACCGACCAGGTGCCTTCGGCAGTGGTGGTCGCGGTGTGGGTTGTGTCGGCAAAGACCACAACGACCTCCGCCCCGGGCGTACTGGTCCCGGTGATGTCGAAACCCGCCTCGGCGTCGGCCGCGTTGATCAGATCATCGCCCCCCACCGAATCAATCGTCAGCGGATGCGGCACAGTGTCGATCTCAACCGCATCAACCACAATTGTCGCATTGTCAAAGCTGTCGGTCGCGGTGACCGTCACACTCTGGGTGTATTCGCCGCCCGGCAGGACTGTGGTGTCGATCACCGTGGTCCAGTTGCCCGCAGGATCAACCGTTGCGGCAAAATCGACGTCGTCGATTGTGACAACAACCATGGCGCCCGGTTCGACAGTGCCGCCAATCTGGACCCCGTCTTGGTGCTCAACTGCGTTGACGATCTCACCGACCGAAACCGTGCCTTCGTTGATTTCCAGCGCCGGAGGCGTGGTGTCAATCGCGACGGTCGGTCCGGGAACGATCACCACCTCTCCGTCCGGGTCCGTTACCTCGGCCGTGATCGGGTATTCTCCGTCTACGGGGAAATCCTCGCCGTCAAAGTCGACATCCCAGTTGCCCGCCGGGTCAGATGTGGTGGTCTGTGTCTCGTCACCGATGGTGACAACCACCTCTGAGCCGGGTTCAGCCGTGCCGGTGACCGGAATGATCTGCTCATCACTGCCGCCAACCTCAAAATAATCGTCGGGCGTATCAATTGTCGGGACACCCCATTCGTCGCTGCCGCTGCCGTCGGGTCCGTAACCGCCACCACCGGGGAAGCCGCCTCCACCACCGTTGCCACCGCCATCGCTGCCACCGCCATCGCTGCCACCGCCATCGCTGCCACCGTTGTCATTGTCGCCGCCATCGCTGCCGCCGCCATCACCGCCATTCTCGCCGTTGTCACCACCACCGTTGCCATCACCGTCGCCGTCAGACCCGAGCAGCGTCGCACCAGCTGCGGCCCCGCCCACGCCCAACAATCCCAGCAGACCCGGACCACCCAGCAGGCCTGCCGCCAACATGCTGACATCCTCGTCAGCGTCGGCTGCAGCGGCGAGCACTTCGGGCCGATCCACGAATATCAGCGCATCCGATGGGCTCCACTTATCCCAAGCCTCGGTCGGGCCGTATTGCGCATACAACGCGCCACCTTCGGCGCCGACAAGGCTGACTTCGCTCAAGGTCCCATCCGTGCTTAGGAACAGGCGGTTCGCATCGGCTGCGGCACCGTCAAAATATCCATCAAGCACAATGACACGACCATCGGCCAGCGTGATCAGCAGATCGCTACCTGCACGGTCATACCCGCGCAGATCCGCCTGGGACAGGTTCAGGGAAATTTCATTTCCGGTGCCCGCCGGGACAACCAAACCCTGCCCCTCGCCACCGACCGTACCATAATTCGTTGCGCCCGCACCTGTGCGGACCACATAATTGATCGCATTCATACTATCACCGCTCGCTCATGGACGTCTTTTTGGCAGACGGCCTTATTAATTTGGAACCGGATTACCGCAATTCTGCCACAATTTCTACACTCAATATGCGCCGAGCCAAAAAAATCGTCGTGGCGTAACAGTTAAGCCGAGCCGCCACGCCATAGTCTTTCTGTTGCGAAATCAGAGCGCTACAGCCTGTCCTGTCAGGGCAGACTGCTGCGCAGCAAGGCCCATCCGCACCGCAGCCACACCATCGTCCAGCGTCACCTCGGGCCGGGCAACACCCTGCACCACCTGCAAAAACCGCTGATGCTGGTAGAACGTCGATCCGTTGTGATCCCCTGCCTGCAACAACGCCGGATCAACCGGAATCTCAACACTGCGTGGCCCTTGGGGGCGGCGCGGACTGACGATCACCTGCGGCACCGGCGGCGCGCCCAGATCTGCGGGCCAGAACCGCCCCGGTCCCGGCACAAGCGCCTCAATCTTGCCGTTCGGGCCAACCGCGCTCACCTCTTCCTGATAGCGGCTGCCCTCTGCGAACATGCACAGTTCCAGCATCGCGCGCGCTCCGCTGGCGAAATCCACGATGACATATCCATGGTCCCAGATATCTGGTGTTTCGCCGTCATATACTTCGTCCCGGTGGTTCACCGCCTGCCCCGCGCTGGCCATGACGCGCACAGGTTCGGACTGCACAACCAACCGCATCAAGTCAAAGAAGTGGCAGCATTTTTCGACCAATGTACCGCCGGTGTTGCGGTTGAAGCGGTTCCAGTCGCCGACTTTGGGCAGGAACGGAAACCGGTGCTCGCGGATGGTCAACATCTGCACCCCTCCCGTCGCCGCCTGCGCCTGCTCAAGCAACGCGGCGATCGGGGGCATATAGCGATACTCCATTGCCACCCACACTGGCGCGGGATAGCTGGCCAGAAAGGATTGCACCCGCTCAAGATCCGCCGCCTGAGTATATAGCGGCTTTTCAACCAATATCGGCAACGGCCTGCGCTGCGCGATCAGCTCAAGCTGTGGCACATGCAGATGATTGGGCGACACGATCACCAGCGCATCCAGGTCCGGAATCGCCAGCAGATCCTCAACCGTTGCACAGGCCTGCGCCCCCGGCGCCAGCGCCAGCGCCGCCGCCAGCATCTGTGCGTCAGGTTCGAAAATCGCTGTGACGCGGGCATTCTCCAACAATGCGATATTGCGCAAATGCTCCTGACCCATCATGCCGCAGCCGATCAGACCGTACCGCATCACCCCTGTACCGACCGCGCCATTCTGCATCTGATCCATTGCATTCATTTGACCACTCCTCATGTCAGCCGCGTCACATAGGTCGCGACCGTACTGTCGATCCAATTGTTTGAGACTTCCGCCCGCGTACCATCCTGCGCCCAGCTGATCCGTTGTATGCGCAGACAAGGCGCGCCCGGCATCACCCCAAAGCTGATCGGCGCCCAGTCCGGCACCACATCCATCGTAGCGCGATCTTCGATCCGGGTGATCCACAGGCCCAACGCCTCGCGGTAAAACAGGTACAGCGATTCCGACAGCACCTCGGGGTCGATCCGCGGCGTGTAATCCCCATCGAGCCAGATTTCCTCTAACACGGCAGGCTGCCTGTTCAGCGACCGCAGTCGGCGGATGCGGTGCCCCTCGGGGCTGTTGCCGAATTCGGGCAGGCCGGGGGCCTTGACCACACGGGCCACATCCAGCAGCGCGGCAGTGGGCAACCCGCCCCCATCCAGAAGTTCGACCCGAAAAAAGGCATAGACGCTTTTGGCATCGACTTTGGCACGCACGTAGTTGCCTGAGCCCTGCACCCGCTCAAGCAGGCCCTTACCCGTCAGATCCGCCAGCGCCTTGCGCAATGTCCCGACCGAGGTGCCCAGCTGCGCGGCCATCTCACGTTCCGGTGCCAACCGTTCGCCATCCGCCAGCCGCCCTGACTGGATCTCGCGGATCAATAGCTCGCTGAGCTGGATATAGAGCGGAAGTGAGTGGCTGTCGGTCATCCATAGCCTGATGCTGTAAGATTGATACACTATTGATCTACATCAAATTGAATGCTACGCAAGCGCAAATTCCGCATCAGAGGACATCCAAATGACCATTGTGCCGATCACCTCACCGGACCTCGACGCCGCCGAAGTGTCGTGGTTCTCGGCGCTCTGCTCAGACGATTACGCCTATCTGGGCGTGCCCGACGAGGCGCTGCGATCATCCTGGGCGCATTGCTCGGATATCGTCAAAGAGGCAGAGTCACAGGGGTTTCGCAACATCCTGTGCCCGTCGTCCTATCAGGTTGGTCAGGATACACTTAGCTTTGTGGCTGGCTGCGCGCCGATCACCGACCACATCAACATGCTGGCCGCCGTGCGCTGTGGCGAAATGCAGCCGATCATGCTGGCCCGCACGATTGCAACGCTCGATCACATGCTTGAGGGTCGCCTGACGGTCAACATTATCTCGTCGGACTTTCCCGGTCAAAAAGAGCCATCGCCGTTCCGCTATCAGCGGTCGCGCGAAGTTGTCGAGATCCTGAAACAGGCATGGACCCAGGACGAGATCAATTATCAAGGCGAGGTCTATCAGTTCGAGGGGCTGACCACCGACCCGGTGCGCCCCTATCAGTCTGGCGGCCCGTTGCTGTATTTTGGCGGCTATTCCCCCGATGCGCTGGAACTGTGCGGACAACATTGCGATGTGTATCTGATGTGGCCCGAAACCAAAGACGCCCTCGCCCAGCGCATGACGGACGTTCACGCTGTCGCCGCCCGCCACAACCGCACGCTGGATTACGGCCTGCGCGTGCATGTTATCGTCCGCGATACCGAGGCAGAGGCCCGCGAATACGCGCAGCATCTGGTCAGCCAGCTGGACGACGATGCAGGCAAGCAGATCCGCGACCGCGCGCTTGATTCGACCTCGCTCGGGGTGTCGCATCAGGCCCGCAACCGCGATCTGGCGGATATGGAGGGGTTCATCGAACCCCACCTCTGGACCGGCATTGGCCGCGCGCGCTCGGGTTGTGGTGCCGCACTGGTCGGATCCACGGATCAGGTTCTGTCCGAGCTTGAGAATTATCAGAAAATGGGCATCCGGGCCTTTATCCTGTCCGGCTATCCGCATATCGACGAATGTCGTCACTTTGGCAGTCGCGTGCTGCAGCAAATGAAAACCTGTTCGCTGCCCCAGGCCTATGGCCGGGTGCCCACCAAGACCCCGCAGACGCCGCTTGGCGCAGGAAAGAGACGTTGATGGACCGTATTCAGATCACCCCCGATGTCAGCCTCAGCCGCCTTGTCTATGGCATGTGGCGGCTGAGCGACGATGAAAACACCGCCCCCGAGCATGTCCGGGCCAAGATTGACGCCTGCCTTGATCAAGGCATTACCACAATGGATCAGGCCGATATCTATGGCGGCTACATGGCCGAAGAGGTGCTGGGCAATGCCCTCACCCCCGCCCTGCGTGACAAGATCGAGATCATCACCAAATGCGACATTGTCGCCCCGGTCGGACGTCATTCTGCCGCGCGGGTAAAATATTACGATACCTCGCGCGCGCATATTGTAGCTTCGGTCGAACAATCGCTGCGTCTGATGAAGACCGATGTGATCGACCTGTTGCTGATCCACCGGCCTGATCCGCTGATGGATCCGCATGAAACCGGTGCCACGCTGGACGAACTGGTTGCCTCGGGCAAAGTGCGCTCGGTCGGCGTGTCGAATTTTCGCCCGTGGGACTGGTCGCTGCTGCAATCGGCCATGTCCACGCCGCTGGCCACCAACCAGATCGAGATTTCGCTGGCCGCGAACGAAGCTTTCACCAACGGCGACATCGCATTTCTTCAGAAAAACGGCATTGCGCCGATGGCCTGGTCACCTCTGGGCGGCGGATCGCTGTTCTTTGACACAAAGCATGCCGACCTGCGCACAACACTGAGCCGTGTCGCCAACGAACAGGGTGTTGATGAAACCGCCGTCGCGATTGCCTGGCTTCTGGCGCATCCGGCACGCATCCTGCCGGTCCTTGGAACCAACAATCTGGACCGCATCGCCCTGATAAGCGATGCTGCCCGTGTGACATTGGATCGGGAGACCTGGTTTGAACTATACACCCACGCCATCGGCCATGAAGTGGCATGACACAAACGCTTGCACGTCAGATGCCAGAATTGCGATCGGATCGCTGCGGGTGACAGCATGAGCACACAACCCCGGAACTTTGACCCCGCAACCGAAGACCCGCGCGCCTTTCGCGATGCACTGGGCCGGTTTGGCACCGGCGTCACCGTGGTGACCTGTGATACCGCTGATGGTCCGCTGGGCATCACCGCCAACAGCTTTGCCTCGGTGTCGCTGGACCCGCCGCTGGTGCTTTGGGCACCGGCAAAAACCTCGTCCCGCTATGGGTTCTTTGCTGCGGCGCAGGATTTTGCGATCCACATCATGGGCGCCGAACAGGGCCCGCTGTGCAGTGGCTTTGCCCGCGATGGTACCGCCTTTGGCAACGGCGACTGGGAACGCGGGCCGACCGGCGTGCCGCTGTTGTCAGGCTGCCTGTCGCGGTTTGAATGTACAAAGATTGCCGAACATGATGGCGGCGACCACACCATTGTCGTGGCGCGTGTGACGCGCGTGTCCACACGTCCGGGTGCGCCTTTGCTGTTTTTCAGCGGCACCTACGGCGGTTTTGCCTAAGTGTCATAATCCGCCCCCATAACACAAAAACCGGGGCGCCAGGGAGGAGGAAGGCCAATGGCCGTATTGCTGGGGATTTTACGCCCCCTGCAAGCTGTCAACGATGTGGTGCTGCGCGCGGGGCGCGCAGTGTCGATCGTGGCGATTGCGCTGATGGTGGTCGCCATTCTGGTGCAGGTGTTCTGCCGCTATGTGCTGAACAACGCCCTGCCCTGGCCCGAAGAGGCCGCGCGCTTTCTCATGCTCTGGATGACCGGGCTGATGGCGCCTTCGGCCTATCGCCGCGGTGGATTTGTGGCGATTGACATGCTGTCGGCGTTACTGCCGCGCAGTCTGGCCGCATTGTTGTCGCTGACCCTGTTGATCCTGTCTGGCATGGTCCTGGTGGTCGGACTGCAACTGGGCATCAAACACGTCAATTCCGGCTGGCTGTTTTCCTCATCCTCGCTGCGGGTGCCTATGGAATGGATCGGCATGAAGGGTTTCAAGCTGAAACTCGCCTGGATGTACATGTCGCTCTATGTCGGGCTGATCCTGCTGCTCGCCGTCAATATCGAACTTATCCTGCGCGCGGTCATTGCCATGTTCGGAGGAGAGCGCAACCTGCGCCCGCTGGCCGATGCCGAACTGAGGGTCGAATAAATGCTGGTCTGGTTCCTGCCGCTGTTTCTGGTGTTTCTGATGATCGGCCTGCCGGTTTTCTTTGGCATGCTGGCCGCCCCCGGCATCCTACTGATGCTGAACGGGCAGGAACGTGACCTGTCGCTGCTCTATCGCAATGTCTACAACGGTATGGACAGCTTTCCGCTGATGGCGATCCCGTTTTTCATGCTGGCGGGCGAGCTGATGAACCGTGGTGGCATCACGATGCGGTTGGTGGAATTCAGTCAGGCCATGATGGGCCATTTCCGCGGCGGTCTGGCGCATGTGAACGTGCTGTCGTCCATGCTGTTTGCGGGCCTTTCGGGTTCAGCCGTGGCAGACACTTCGGCGCTCGGCTCGATGCTGATTCCGGCGATGGAGCGCGAGGGATATACCCGTAAATTCGCAGCGGCCATCACCGCCGCGTCATCCGTGATCGGCCCGATCATTCCGCCCAGCGGCATCATGATCATCTACGCCTATGTCATGGGCGAAAGCGTCGCAGCGCTGTTTCTGGCCGGCATTGTGCCTGGAATCCTCGTCGGTCTGGGCCTGATGATTATGGTCAAATTCATGGCGGACCGCTATGATTTCCCGGCATCCCGCAACCGCTCGACCTGGGGCGAAAAGGGGCAGGCATCGCTGCGCGCGTTCTTTCCGCTGCTGACGCCGGTGATTATCCTTGGCGGCATCCTTGGTGGTGTGTTCACCCCAACCGAAGCCGCCGCTGTCGCGGCTGCCTATGCCATCCTCATCGGCATGTTTGTCCTCAACACCCTGAAACTGCGCGACCTGCCCGATGTGCTGTCACGTGCAGCGATGACATCAGCCGTGGTGCTACTGCTGGTGGGGGCCGCGATGGCATTCAAGACGGTCGTCAGCCTGTCTCACGCGCCGGAACAGCTGGCCGCGTTTATCCTTGCCCTGTCCGAAAATCCGTTGGTCCTGCTGTTTCTGATCAACCTGCTGCTGTTTGTCGTTGGCATGTTTCTGGACGCAGGCCCGGCAATCATCATCCTGGGGCCGATTTTGGGGCCGATCTTTGTCGATCTCGGCATTCATCCGGTACATTTCGCGATCATCATGTCGGTGAACCTGACCGTGGGTCTGGCCACACCGCCGATGGGGCTGGTGCTGTTTGTCGCCAGTTCGGTCTCTGGCGAACGGGTCGAAACCATCGCCCGCGCCATCCTGCCTTTCCTTCTGGTCGAGGTGGTTGTGATCTTTCTGATCACCTTTATCCCGGCCATTTCCATGACGGTCCCGCGCCTCTTCGGGTTCGTCAACTGATCCACCGACCATCCAGCATAGGGAGTTCACAGAATGCTCAAAGGTCTTACCACAGCGGCGCTCACCGCCGCCCTGCTCGCAGGCACAGCCATGACCGCGACAGCGCAGGAATACACCATTCGCGCCACCGCCAATTCGAACGACAATGACGAAGATTACGACGGCCTTGTCGTGTTCAAAAACTACGTTGAATCCGCATCGAATGGTGCCATCGCGGTTGAGCTGTTTATCGGCACGCAGCTTTGCTCGGGCGGGGCGGAATGCCTTCAGGGTGTGGCGGACGGGTCGATCGACGTGTTTGTCACCACCTCTGGCGGGGCGGCCGGCATCTTTCCCTATGTTCAGGTGCTCGACCTGCCATACCTGATGTCGAGTGACCGCGTCGCCGAGGCGGTGCTGTCCGGCGATTTCACCCGCACCATGCGCGACATGGCGCTGGCGTCATCCGGCGACACCATCCGCGTGATGACCATCGGCAATACGGGGGGCTGGCGCAACTTTGCCAACACTCAGCACCGCGTGACCAAGCCCGAGGATCTGGCCGGGCTTAAGATCCGCACCGTGGTGGCCGATCTGCCGCAGGAACTGGTCAAGGCGCTGGGGGCGTCACCCACGCCGATTTCCTGGCCGGAACTGTTCACCTCGCTTCAGACTGGCGTGGTTGAGGGGTCCAAGAACGGCATCACCGACATCATGAACATGAAGTTCCCAGAGGCCGGGCTGAAATACCTGACCCTCGACGGTCACGCCTACATGGGGGCCATCTGGGTGATGAACAACGAAAATTTCCTGTCGATGCCCGAGGACATGCGCCGCGTCGTGGTCGATGGTTTTGCCGAGCTTCAGCAGGCCACCTTTGCCTCGCCCAAGCGCAAGTCGATCCAGGCCTATGAGGATTTCGTCGCGGCGGGCGGCGATCTCTACGTGCCGACCCCCGAAGAGAAAGAGGCGTTCCGCGCGGCGGCCGAGCCGGTTTATTCGTGGTTCCAGGAAAATGTCGAAGGCGGGCCAGAGATCTTTGAGGCGCTGACCACCGCTGTGTCCGAGGCCGAAGCGGATCTGGACACAGCCTATTCCAGCGATCTGAATTAATCTTCCATTCAGATCACATCAAACGTCCCAAGGCCGCAGCACCCGCTGCGGCCTTTTGCAGTCCCACCGCCCACGCCAACGCCCTCAGGCGTACATAACGCGGGGTCGCCCCCGGAAAGCTCGGAAAAAGAACACCTCATCAACCTGTCACAAAAGCCAAATAAAACCGTCACAGACTCCGACTAACCCGGCCCCACCGAAGTTCTCAGGAGTCTTTTATGACACGCACCCTTCTTGCTGGCGTCGCCTTTGCCGCACTCGCCGCCCCCGCATTTGCCCAGACCATCGCACAGGCCGATGACCCCTGGTTCACAGCCGCCCAGGACACCATTGCCGCGCATATGGCCGCGATGCCCAACACGGGCCGCGCCAAGAACGTGATCCTGTTCACCGGCGACGGGAACGGCGTAGGCACCAACTACGCCATCCGTCTGTTTGAAGGTCAGCTGAACGGCGGCACCGGTGACGATTTCGTTCAGCCACACGAAGCTTTCCCGAACTCGGCTCTGGTGAAAACCTACACAACCAACGGCCAGACGCCTGACTCGGCCCCCACCGCATCCGCAATGAACACCGGCGTCAAATCCAAGAACACCATGATCAACGTCTCTGACGCTGTCGCTGTGAATGATTGCGCGGGCATGAAGGGTCACGAACTGACCACCTTTGCCGAGATCGTATCAGGCATGGGCAAATCGGTCGGCGTCATCTCGACCGCACGTCTGACACACGCCACCCCGGCGGCTGTCTACTCCAAGACCGTGAACCGCAACTGGGAAGACAACACTGCCGTCCCCGAAGATTGCACCAATCAGGAAGACATCGCAGCCCAGCTGATCGCCGCCATGAAGGCCGGCACGATCGACGTGGCCATGGGCGGCGGACGCCGTCACTTTATCGGCACAGACGTGACTGATGCCGAAGGCAAGACCGGCAAGCGCACAGATGGCCGTAACCTGGTCGAAGAAGCACAGGCCATGGGAGCCCAGTACGCCCAGACCGAAGAAGAGTTCTTGGCGCTGACCACCACAGGGTCCAACGCGCCGATCCTCGGCCTGTTTGAACCGTCGCACATGATGTACGAGCAGGACCGCACCGGCGAGCCGTCGCTCGCGGAAATGACCGAAGCAGCGATCAAGACGCTCTCATCCAACGAGAACGGTTTCTATATGTCTGTTGAGGCTGGCCGTATCGACCACGCCAACCATGATGGCAACCTGCACCGCACCCTGACGGACGGTGTCGCCTTCAACGCCGCCATCCGCAAGGCGATGGAGCTGACCAACCCCGAGGACACGCTGATCATCGTGACTGCGGACCATGAACATGCCATCGCGTTCAACGGCTATTGCGGACGCGGATCGCACATCACCGGCCTGTGCATGGACATCAACGATAACGGCATGATGAACACCGGTGAGCCGCTGCTTGGCGCCGATGGCAAGCCCTACACCGTGGCCGGCTACCTCAACGGCGTTGGTTCGGTTCTTAAGGAACAGGCCGACGGCACCTATTCCGGCGTTCGCCCCGACGTGACCGACGAAGAAGCAATGGATCCCGACTACATCCAGCAGGCGCTGATCCCCGCCTCGTCGGAAACCCACTCGGGTGAAGATGTTGCAATCTTTGCACAGGGCCCCTGGGCGCATCTCTTTAACGGTGTGATCGAGCAGAACGTGATCTTCCACGTGATGCGTCAGGCCGTCACCGTCGAATAATCCCGGCTTGAACGATATCAGACCGGGCCACCCTCTTGGCCCGGTTTTGCGTTTTTCCGCTACACTGTCTGCAAGACGTCCACCCCCGCCATACCCCCCCGAAGGGAGAGCACAGATGCACCGACGCACCCTTTTGACCGCGCTTGCCGCAACCCTCGCGACCCCATACCGCGGACATGCCGCGCAAGAAGGTCCGATCAGGATGCGTGACCTCTACAACAAGGATCTGAGCTTTTCCGACGTGGCGCTGGCCTACAAGGATGGGCGCATTACGGTCTCGGGCTTCATGGCGCCGCCGCTCAAGGCGGAATCCGATTTCTTTGTGCTGACCAAGCGCCCGATGGCTGTCTGCCCGTTCTGCGAACCCGGCACCACATGGCCGCGCGACATCCTTGCGATCTATGCCCGCCGCATAGTGCAGGTGATCCCGTTCAACGTGCCGGTCCATGTAACTGGCACGCTAGATCTGGGGGACTACACCGACCCCGAGCTTGGTTTTTATTCAAAGGTGCGTATCACCAATGCAACCTTCTCACGGGCCTGAGCCGATGACGTCGTTGACTTTGACCTTGCACGACATCCATGTCACCGCCCCGTCTGGTCGCATTTTGCTGGATCTGCCGCAGTTTTCCCTTCCCGCGGGTCAGAGCCTGGCCATTCGTGGCCCGTCAGGGGCAGGCAAATCCACGCTGTTACATGTGTTGGCAGGGCTTTTGCCGGTCGCGCGGGGCCAGATCCTATGGGGCGATACCGATCTGGCGTGCCTGTCCGACGCCAAAGCGGGCGATTTTCGCCGCCGCCATATCGGTCAGATCTTTCAGGATTTCCTGTTGTTTGACGAACTTCCTGCGCTTGAGAATGCCGCTGTCGCGCGGCTGTTTGCCCCCCGAGCCGAGCGCGCGGAAATTCTGGATCGCGCGGCATCGGCACTGGCCGCGCTTGGACTGGATCCAAAGGACCAGCGCCGCGCCGCGACCTATTCCGGCGGCGAACGACAGCGCATTGCCGTGGCCCGCGCGCTGGCACAGAACCCCGCAGTGCTGCTCGCGGACGAACCCACCGCCAGCCTTGACCGCGCCAATGCCGACCGGCTGACGGACGATCTGCTGGATGCGGCGCGGCGTACTGGCCTTGGCCTGATCTGCGTGACCCATGACGACACTTTGGCCTGGCGGCTTGGCCAGACCCTGACGCTAAGCGATGGCACCGCGGAGGCCCCCAAACATGCTGCCTGACATTCTGACCAATCTCTGGGTCGCATTGCCTAACACGCTTCAGGATACTGCGATACTGGTCGCCCTCCTGCTCCCCACCGTGGTGATCGCACTATGGGTGTCACGCGGCCTCGCCCCCGGCGCGCTTACCACATCCATGCTGCGCCGCTTTGCGCCGGTCAATCTGGTGTTTATCGGGCTGGTGGCGCTTTCGGTGGCGCTGGGGGTGGGGCTGACCGCACAAGAGCGCGCCTTGCGACAAGGCAGCGCCCGCGCCGCAGACAAATTCGATCTGATCGTCACCGCGCCCGGGTCCGAGATCACATCGCTGCTGACCGCTGTCTACCTTCAGCCCAACGACCTGCCGCTGCTGAGTGGCGCGCAATATGCCGAGATCGAACAAGCTGATGGTGTCAGCTTTGCCGCGCCGCTGGCCTTTGGCGACAACTGGCAGGGCCATCCGGTTGTCGGCACGACCGCTGATTTTGTCACCCACCTGTCCGACGACCGGATTGCAGGCCGAATGTTCAGTGCCCATGAAGAGGCAGTCGCTGGGGCCTTTGCCCCTGTCGAGATCGGGGATGAGGTTGTGCCAAGCCATGGCGCGGTCGAGATCGAAGCCGAGGTTCACGACGACGAAGATGGCCACGACGATCACGAGCATCACGATATTCACTACAAGGTGGTCGGAAAGCTGCCCCCCACCGGCAGCCCGTGGGATCGCGCGATCCTTGTCCCGGTCGAAATCGTATGGGAACTGCATGGACTGGCCAATGGTCACAACGCCGCGACAGCCGAACAGATCGGCCCGCCCTTTACGCCTGACCTTTTCCCCGGCACCCCCGCCGTCCTGATCAAGCCCGAACAGATCTATCAAAGCTACGCCCTGCGCACTCAATTTTCGCGCGCGGACATGATGGCCTTCTTTCCCGGCGCGGTGCTGAGCCAGTTGCACGGGCTGGCGGCGGATGTGCGCGCGGCGATGTCGTTGCTGACAATTGTCAGCCAGATCCTTGTCGCCGTGGCTATTCTGGCCGGGCTGATGATGATCGCCCGACTGTTTGCCCGCAACCTTGCCGTGCTGCGCGCGCTTGGCGCGGCGCCTCGGTTCCTGCTGGCCGTGGTCTGGAGCTACGCCGCCACCCTGCTGACGATTGGTACCGTTCTGGGCCTTGGCCTTGGGATCGGTGCGGCCGCGATGCTATCGCGGATATTGACCGCACGCACCTCGATCCAGATCAGCGCCGCGCCGGGCTGGACCGAACTGCATCTGGCGGCGGGGTTTCTGACGCTGGCACTGCTCTGCGCCCTGCTGCCTGCACTGCTGGCGATGCGCCGCTCACCGCTGCGCGACCTGCGCAGCTGAGCCGCGCGCCCCAACGTCACGGGGCCGGAACCGGCGCGGATTGCACGATGCAGCAATCGCCCCTATACAATGGGGGCAATCCGCATTAGGGACCGACGCTTGGCCGAGCCGCCCGGCCTCGGATGCTATCAGGACACTGCCACATGATCCAGACTCTCGCCGATGCGCTAGCCGAAAAAGGCTACGAAACTCTCACTCCGGTGCAAGAGGCCGTGACCGATCCCGCGCTTGCGGGCCGCGACATGCTGGTGTCGGCCCAGACCGGATCGGGTAAAACGGTGGGTTTTGGCCTCGCCATTGCCGATACGCTGCTGGACGAAGATGGCCGCATGGGCCGCGCAGCCACGCCGCTGGCGCTGATTGTGGCACCGACCCGCGAACTGGCGTTTCAGGTGCAGCGCGAAATCACCTGGCTTTACGCCAAAACCGGTGCACAGGTCGCGACCTGTGTCGGCGGCATGGACATGCGCACCGAGAAACGCACGCTGGAGCGCGGCGCGCATATTGTTGTCGGCACACCCGGTCGTCTGCGCGACCACATCCAGCGTAACTCGCTCGATCTGTCGGGTATTCGCGCCATCGTGCTGGACGAAGCGGACGAGATGCTCGACCTTGGCTTTCGCGAAGATCTAGAGTTTATGCTGGGCGAATCCCCGGATGACCGCCGCACACTGATGTTCTCGGCCACCGTGCCGCCGATGATCGCCACGCTGGCAAAACAATATCAGCGCGACGCCGCCCGCGTAAACACTGCCGCCGGCACCCGACAGCACGCGGATATCGAATATCAGGCGCTCAACGTATCGCAACACGATGCCGAACATGCCGTCATTAACCTGCTGCTGTTCCATGACGCCCAGAACGCGCTGGTCTTTGCCAACACCCGCGCCATGGTCGCCCGCCTTACCGCCCGTCTGACCAACCGCGGCTTTGCCACCGTGTCGCTGTCCGGCGAGCTGTCGCAATCCGAACGCACCCACGCATTGCAAGCCATGCGCGATGGTCGCGCCCGTGTCTGCGTCGCGACGGATGTGGCGGCGCGCGGCATCGACCTGCCCAATCTTGAGCTGGTGATTCACGCTGAACTGCCGTCGAATTCGGAAACGCTGTTGCACCGCTCAGGCCGCACCGGTCGCGCGGGCCGCAAGGGGATTTCCGCCCTGATCGTTGCACCCAAGGTGCGTTCCAAGGCACAGCGCCTGCTGAAATTCGCCAAGCTGACGGCCGAGTGGACCGTGCCCCCGTCGGCCGATGACATCGTCGCGCGCGAAGAAGAGCGTCTGCTGACCGACCCGGCCTGGACCGAAGCCGCCAACGAAAACCAAGAGGCCTTTGCCACCAAGCTAAGCGAGACGTTTACGCCAATGCAGCTGGCCACCGCCTATCTGCGGCTGCATCAGTCGCGCCGCTCTGCACCCGAAGATCTGTCGCCCCCCGACTCCAAACCTGCCCGCGCCGAACGCGCGCCGCGCGAATTCGGCCCGTCAGTCTGGTTCACCGTCTCGGTTGGCCGCAATGAGCGGGCCGAAGCGCGCTGGCTGCTGCCATTGCTGTGCCGCGCGGGTGATGTGGACAAGAACAGCCTTGGCGCGATCCGGGTGCAGGAAACCGAGAGCTTTGTTGAACTTGCTGCCGCCGATGCCGACCGCTTTGTCGCCGCTATCGGTGACGCGGGCGAGCTTGAGGGCGGGGTCACCATCACCCGGCTTGCCACACCGCCCACGCTTTCGGCTCCGCCCCGTCGTGACTCTGGTCCCCGAGATTCTGGTCCCCGCGAACGTCGCGCTCCGCGCTCGGCCCCGGCTTCAGGCCCCAAGCCCGCCTATGAACGCAGCACCCCGCGGTCTTACGCCGATACGGCGTCCGAGCCCAAGCATCCGCCAGAAGAAGCGCACAAAGAAATTCACAAGCCGCGTGCGCCGCGCAGCGATGATGCCAGAGGTCCAGCCCGCAGCAGCGACAAACCCCACGGCAAATCCTATGGCAAGCCGGATGGAAAACCCGGTGGCAAGTCGTTTGGAAAACCCGGCGGGAAACCGTATGGCAAGTCCGAGGACCGCCCCCACGGCAAACCGTTTGGCAAATCTGATGGCAAGCCCGGCGGCAAACCATATGGAAAATCCACCGACGGGGGCGCAGGCAAATCATATGCCCGCGCCGATGGCCCCGCCAAAGCCCCGGAGCCCAAAGCGACTGACACGTCGAAACGCTTTGTGCCCCCCGGCGCCAAGGGTAAACCCAGCGGCAAGAGCAGCTTTAAACCGGGCGCGAAACCTGGCGGTGGCAAGCCCTTTGGCAAACCGGGTGCGAAGTCTACGGGCAAACCCGCAGGAAAGCCGGGCGGCAACGATGTCCCCAGACGCCCCAAGGGCTGATCAGCGCCGCCACTGAACCAGACCAGACATTGTGATTGAGGGCGCGGCGGCAACGCCGCGCCGTTTCAGTTTCACCCGGTCGCCCCCTATTCCCTGACGGACCCATCGCCTGGCGCCGCCGGGCGTGCAGTACCGACCAACGCCCAATTGCCACGCCACGTGGCCTTGCGCATTGATGTCACATGCTGCGCCGCGCTCTGATCATATCTGCCCTGATGCTGCCGCTGTCTGGCGGTACAATCGACACGCCGGATGACTATCTTGATCGTCTGGTGACACCTTGGATGTCGCTTGATCCCAGCGCGCTGAGATTTGCGATCTGGGCCGAACCGATCATCAAGACAATGGTGATCTGGGACAGCCGCGGCACTCGTGTCTTTCCCCCCGCCAACACCATTCCCCATGTGTCCGAAGAGCACATCCTGTCAGACATCGAACGCCTGAACGCACTCAGAGCCACGTCGACGACGCCAGTGTGGGATATCGCGTCGAAAGGCGCAGAGCGCTACTATCAATGCACGCCACTGCGCTGTTTGGATATCAGTGGCCCCGACCTGGCCACGGCGCTCGGGCGTGTGGCAGACGATCACCGTTTCCTGATTGAGGGCGATACCAACCACACGCCGCTGATCCTGCTTGTTGGCGGTGTGTTGCTCTGCGCCCTCGCTGGGATCGCAGTGATGGCCCGACCGGCACGTTCGGCGCATGGTACGCCCCCCGACCCAGACAGTTTTGGCTTTGGTCACACAACCATCAACCCGCGTCAGATGACGGTCGACTGCGACGGGACACTCAGCGATCTGACCCTGCGCGATCTCAAGTTGATCGAGATTTTCCGCCGCCGATCGGGTGACGTTTGTTCCAAAGATGACCTGTATGACACCGGCTGGGGCCAGACATTTCACGCCAACAGCCGCGCATTGGAGCAGCACATCCTGACCCTGCGCCGCAAACTGGACCCGGACCGCCGTCATCCCGGTGTGATCGAGACAGTGCATGGGCGCGGATACCGCTATACCGGCTGAACTTGCAGAATTCTTGCAATTCTCTTGCAACCGGCTGACCCATCTACCGGCGGCGCAGGTCAATCTGTCCCCACGCCCAGAACCAGCAACCAAGAGGAGGACATGATGCTGAAACACCTGACATTTACAGTGGCCCTGTGTGCCGCGACCGTCGCCCAGTCGGACACCGTAGCCGACGATTTAGGCACGCTGAACCCCGAAGAACTGTCGTTGAACGGGTTGCTCGACCGGTTGTCGCATGACCAAGCGCATCCGATGGAATACGCCCTGGGTTACGGCGCGGCCAAGGCCGGTCTGCATGCCGAAGCGCGCCGCATCTTCGAAGGCGCAGCCGCGCGACTAAACAGTGCGCAGGCCATGACATGGCTGGCCTGGATGGACGACAACGGCCTGGCCGGGCCGGAAAACCCAAAGGCAGCGGCGGAATGGGACCGGCGGGCAGCGGCACTTGGCAGCGAGGTTGGTATGTTCAACTACGGGCTGGATCTTTTGCGCGGTCGCGGGGTGGCGCAGGATGACGCGCAGGGACGGCAGATGATCGAACGTGCAGCAAATCTGGGCGATACCTCGGCGCGGCATCTGATTGAAAACCAGTATGACCTCGATTCCGTGACCCCAGATGCCGACGCGTGGAAATACGCGCCGAAGCTGTTCTGAAGGGGGCCGAGATGAACATGATCGGCCTTTGGTCCGCGCATTCCAGCAGCTATATTCTGGTGTTAACCGCAATCACGTTTTTCGCCTTCAGCCTGCCAATCTTTCTGCGACCGGGGATGTGGGCAAAACTGCTGCTTTGGCGCATCCCTGACGACACCGATCTGGCGTGGTACTTTGCTCGCTGCCTTGGCGCCTTTGCCATTGTCACCAATCTGTTTTTCCTGCGCGCCGGGATTTACGGCACCGGGGCCACCACCATGCTAGAGTTTTTTGCGGTTTTTTGCGTGTTTATGGTCGTGGTCCATATCTGGGGCTGGGCAGAAGGCACGCAACCTATGACAGAAACCCTGGAAATCGGGTTCTGGGCCGGACTGTTTGTGCTGACGCTGCTCTTTATGCCGATGCGTTAGCAGGCCCGCCCGCACCGGGGGCAAGTGATCGCTTGCTCCCCGGCGGGCGGCGCCATACTTAGCGGAGCGGATACATCCACACACAGTAATCGTCGATCAGATTGCGCGCTGGTTCAATGTCGACACGCGCCTGCAGCCCATCAGCACCACCGCAGCCAAACGCCTGGTATCTATCTTGGGTAGGCATTGCAAAACTCACCCACCGCCGCGCAAGCGCTGTTTCCGATGACCTCGCAATTCGAGATGGCAGGCAATCCGTCCACTGAATCGCCATGACCATGTGGCCAGCGGTCTGCGGGTCGACTGATCGCCGTCACGACGCGCGGAGCAATTCCTGGATCACCGGTTGCTTGCGCGGCTTTTTGGAAAGGCTTTTCAATAGCTTCGACAGGTCTTCTTCGTCCACTTTACGCGCGGCGGATTTCGGACTGAACCAACGCCGAGTGCGTTCGTGCCGTTCCTTCCAATGCTTCAAAAGCTTTTCCACGATCATCGGATAAACCCGCACCCGGCACGGTATGATCCCGCCGCCATCCAGGATCTTGGGGTAACGATAGGTGCCGATTTCCTCACGCGCGATATAGCCCTTGGCCCCCGCTTCCTCCAATGCCTCAATCTCGGCGGCGGCCCAAGGTTTGTGACCGTCCATGGTCCACCCCTTGGGCATGACCCAACGGCCTGTATCACGTGAGGTTACAAGTAAAATTTTGAGATTGCCCGACTTGTCCCATCGCATGGGCAAAGCCGCGATCTGTTCGCCTGTTTCTGACATCGGCCACCGTTAAATATTCTTTTTGACTGCTCCAATGCATAATACCTATTTGTGGCCGAATTGCAACGGTTGCGACGTTGGTGTGACGTTTGCGGCCGATCCGGTCAAATCTTAGGGTTGAGTTCCGGCAACTTCCCCAGATCTTCAATCCGGGCCAGCCGGAAATTCGGCTTGAATCCTGCGATCTCGCCCGGCTGATATCCCCCCTCGAAAAAGGCAAAAAGCACACCCGCGCGCCGCGCTGTCAGGTAGTCGGTTTCGCTGTCCCCAACATATAGCGTTTCGGGCAGTTTGCCGCCCAGCGCCGTGATGACATGCCACAGCGGATCGGGATCGGGCTTGCGCACCGTCAGCGTGTCCCCACCGACGATGACATCAAAATACTGTGTCAGGTTCAGTGCGTCACACAGCGCCCGCGCCGGCCCCTCGGGTTTGTTGGTACACAGTCCCAGCGTCAGCCCCCGATCCCGCAAGGTCGCCAGCATCACCTCGGCGCCCGGATAGGGCCGGGTCAGCGTGGTCAGGTCGCGGGCGTAATGCGCCTCAAATATCGCCAGCGCAGCGTCCGGGTCGGTATCCAGACCGACATGGGTCAGACAGCGCCGCACCAACACGGCAACACCGCGCCCGATGAACGAAATCACGGTTTCCATATCCAGCGGTGCGGCCCCCAGATCAGCGAGCATCCGGTTCGCGGCGGCCTGCAGGTCCGGTGCGCTGTGAACCAGCGTCCCGTCCAGATCAAAGACAACTGTACGCAGCATCGACATCTCCTGTTTCTGTGACACGACGGGCGCGCTCTGCCAGCACCGGGTCGCAGGATCGGCTAACAGCCACCGGCGCCGTGAACAACAGCCCTAACGTCGCAGTTTACGCAGCATCCAGTCTGACAGAACGCTGGCATCCGCAGCGTCAGCCGCCTAACGTTTGCAGCAACGAACGCCACTGCGGAGGACACCATGGCCGAACATCAACTCGACGCCGGACCGGACACGGTACATTGGGGTTGGTTCGAGGCCGGGATGCCCCCGATCCTGACCATCGACAGCGGCGATACCGTCGTGATCTCGTCCTTGTCGGGTGGCCCGCTCAACCTGCCGCCAGAGGGATTCACCGTACCGCCCGAACTGCTCGCGATTCATCAGTCCGCCCCGCGCCGACTGCCGGGGCATATGCTGACTGGTCCGGTGCATGTGCGCGGGGCGCAGCCGGGTGACGTGCTGGAAATCCGCATTCAGGATATTCGCCCCCGGCTGGATTGGGGCTATACCTTTATGCGGCCACTGGCGGGCGGTCTGCCGGATGATTTTGACACCGGAATGCAGATTCACACCGCGCTGGACCTCGCGCGCGGTACTGCGCGACTGCCCTGGGGCACCGAGCTGACGTTATGCCCGTTCTTTGGCGTGATGGGCGTAGCCCCACCGGCGGGATGGGGGGCGATTTCTTCGATTCAGCCGCGCGCGCATGGCGGCAATCTAGACAACAAAGAACTGGTTGCCGGATCGACCCTTTACCTGCCGGTCCATACCGAAGGGGCGTTGTTTTCCTGCGGTGACGGCCATGGCTTGCAGGGGGATGGCGAAGTTTGTGTCACGGCCATTGAAACCGCGCTGATCGGGCGCTTTGAATTCCATCTGCACAAGGGGCGGAGCTGGACCTATCCCCGCGCCGAAACCCCGACACATCTGATCACGATGGGCATGGATGCCGATCTGGACAACGCCGCGCGGGATGCGCTCCGGCGGATGATCGACTGGGTGGAAACCCGCTGCACCCTGTCACGCGCCGAGATTTACATGCTGCTCAGCCTGACCGGCGATCTGCGGATCACCCAGATCGTGAACGAGCAAAAGGGCAGTCACATGATGCTCGACAAACAGATCCTGTCGACGCTGCCCGGGGCCACGGATGGAACCACAGCCTGACAGGTCGGACCCGCGCCGCGGCCCCTAGCTGGACCAGCCGCCGTCGATCACATGCGCCTGCCCGGTTGTGAACCCGCTTTCGTCGGCCGAAAGATAGACCACCAGCGCCGCAACTTCCTCGGCTTTGGCGACGCGGCCCATGGGTTGACGTGATACGAATTGCTGCATCGCCGCGTCGTAGGATCCGATCTGTTCACCCAGCGCCTTGACCCGGTCATGCCAGCTTGGGCTTTCGACGGTACCGGGGCAGATGCAGTTGCAGCGGATTCCCTTGGCGACATAGTCGATCGCCACGGATTTCGTCATCCCGATCACCGCCGCTTTGGTCGTGCCATAGATAAACCGGTTTGGCGCCCCGACGATGCTTGAGCAGACCGACGACATGTTGACGATTGACCCCGATCCCCGATCAACCATACCCGGCAGGGCGGCGCGGATGGTGCGGAACATTGACCGCACGTTTAGGTCAAAGGCAAAGTCCCAATCGTCGTCCGTCGCCTCCTGGATTGTGCCGTTGTGGACAAATCCGGCGCAGTTGAACACCACGTCCGGTTGGGCACGGGCCATGCCTAAGTTCACACTATCGGTGTCGCGGGCGTCCAGCACAAAGGTCTCGATCCCGTCCGCGATCAGATCGTCCAGCGCCGCCGCGTTGATATCGGTAGCAAAAACCTGCGCCCCCTCAGACGCCATCGCCAGCGCGCTGGCCCGCCCGATCCCCTGTCCCGCTGCCGTCACCAACGCCCGTTTGCCTGTCAGTCGTCCCAAAGCCTCACTCCCCCCATTGATGCGTTCCGAACTTATCCTGCGAATTCGTCGCTGATCGTGCCCTAGACCGGCGGGCCTTTCGGCTCTTTCGCCGCGGCAATCCCGAGGTATCGTTCGCGATGCCAGATATAAATCCCGGCGGCGATGATGATCAGCCCGCCGCCCAATGTCCAGATTGTCGGCCAGGTGTCGAACACCAGAATGCCCGCCGCCGCCGCCAGAAAGATCTGGATGTAGACCACCGGCGCCAGGATGGACGCATCCGCCATCCGATGCGCCGCAGTGGCCAGAATATGCCCGGTGCCGCCAAACACCCCGATCAGAAGCAAAAACGCCCAACTGGCCGCCGTGTCCGGCCAAACCCAAATCGGAATAGCCAGCGGAGACAGGCAGATCGTCGCAAGCCCCGACGCCCAGAGTTGGCTGGTGGCGTTGCTGTCCACACCAGCCAGCATCCGCGTCATGATAAAATACATCGACGCCACACACAGCGCCCCGAGATTAAAGAACATCGCCGGATGAAACCCCGCCCCCCATGGCTGCATCACAAAGAGCACGCCCAGAAAGCCGACGCAGACCGCGACGAGCCGATGGAGTCCGACCTTTTCCCCCAAAATCGGAATCGCCAGCAGCGTCACGACAATGGGCCCGGCGAACATGATTGTGGTTGTGACAGTAATCGGCAGATACCGCAGCGCGAGGAAATTCAGCAAGGTGCTGCCAAACAGAAAGAACGACCGCAGCACCTGTTTGAATGGCGCGTTTGAGCGCCATGCTGTGCGCCCCTCGCGCGGCAGGAAAATCGCCGCAGACATCAGGAAATGCATCAGATAGCGGGCAAAAACCACCTGCATCACCGGAATGCCAGCGGTCACCAGCCATTTGGCCGATGTGTCGATCATGGTAAAGAACACCACCCCACCGGCCATTGCCGCCAGGCCCATGACGATGCGCTCTTCTTTTGGGGCTACGATATGGGACATTGTCCGCCTGTAGTTTGTGGGGCCGGGTTGTTCGGCCTTATGCCACCATGGGCGGCATGAGCCCTGTCTGCACGGTTTTCAGCCCCGCATTCAAGGCGGAAATTGCCTGCATACCATTCAGGCATCGAGCGGCAGGAACCTTTGCGCACCTGAAACGGTGACGCGACGGATACCTCATCCGCCCGCGTTACATGTGCAGATTGCCACCATCACGCGCAAGCCGGTGCATCAGAGGACCAGCGGTGTATCGGGATATGAGTTCGGCTGGCCAGATCGGCGCGCGTCTGTTCCCACATCCGGTGCCATTCCCGCCAGTCACGCAATTCGGTTTCCGGCGCCGTGGCCGAACGTGCGATAAATTCCGGAAAATGGCTACGGCCGGTCGGTTGCCCGCTGACGTTATAGCGGATGTCGAACGACCAGCGAAACTGATCCGAACTATTGTCGCGCGATGCGTGCGGCGTCAGCGGATGAAATATTACCGCCCCCCCGGCCTTGACCGGCAGCGGCGTCGCCGTACTCAGGTCAAGGCAGCCGTCGGCAATCGCGGTCTGCCGCTTGGGGCAGTGCGGATACATCTGCGGCCGTCCGGGGATCACCTGCAAGCAGCCATTGTCCAGCGTCGCATCCGATATTGCCAGCCAGACCGTCACCATTTGCGTATTGTCACCTTCTGCCAAGGCCACAGCGCGATCCTGATGCCAGTCGGTGGCCATGATATGCGCCCGCGCTTCTTCTCCGCGCAGCGTGATCGCCGGCGGTTTCAGCCGAACATGCTGGATCGGATTTGACGTAATCTCGGGTCCGATCAGATCCTGGACCAGATCCAGCAGGCTGGAATCTGTCACCATGTCGAACACCGCTGGACTGATGTGAAACGGACAGTCAGCGGCAATTTCATCCCCCGGCAGGGAAATATCCATCGGCTGGAACCAGTCACAGCCCGCACGGTAGCTGACCAACAGCTTTTCATAGAAATCACCGTCGCACGCGGGCACACGCCCCTCGGCCTGCCACCCGGCATAAAGCCGATCCAGAAGCGCGGAATATTCGCCCTTGATCTGCGCCAGACGATCCGCCGCCAGCACATCCGGCACCACCAGATAGCCCTGGGTTTCAAACTGCGTGCGTTGATCCTGCGACAGCTTCATATGCGTACACTCCCAATTTTGATCAAATCCAACGGCGCGCCGCCATCGGGGCCGGGCATGTCGTCCGTCCAGTTAGTCCGACGCCCTGCCGCCCTGCGTCACTCACCCTCACAAGAACAGGGTAACGATAGGCGGCCAAATCAACAGCACCGACAGCGCCAACAGCTGCAATGCGATGAATGGCAGAAAGCCGCGAAAGATATCGGTCAGCGAAATATCGGGCGGCGCGACCGATTTCAGATAGAACGCAGCTGGCCCGAATGGTGGAGACAAAAAACTGACCTGCATGTTCATACAGAACACCACGCCGAACCAGATCGGCACATAGCGCGCATCGACATGGCCGAGGAATCCAATCTCTTCGGCTGGCAGGCGCACGACGATGGGCAGGAACACCGGCATGATCAGCAGCACGATGCCGACCCAGTCCATGAACATCCCCATGATCAGGAACACCAGCATCATTACCAGGATGATCCCCATGGTCGGCAGTTCCGCCCCCACGATCAGCTTGGCGACATAAGTCGGCCCGCCGACCAGCGTATACGCCGCCGCCAGCGCCGCCGCCCCGATCGTGACCCAGATGATGGTTCCGGTTGATCGCAGCGTGCGGATCAGGCTGTCCCAGACAATGTCGAATGTCATCTCGCGCCGCAGCATCCCGATGACAAAGACCGCCACCACGCCCATACCGGCGGCTTCGGTGATGCCGGTGATGCCGCCATAGATCGAACCCAGAACGACACCGATCACAACCGTTGGCGCAATCAACCCTTTGCCCATTTCCCAGCCTTTGGCAGTGCGGGCGCGCCCGACGACGACAAAGATCAGCAGCAACGCCAGCACAAAGGTGCCGATGATCCACGGAATATCGCTGACCATGCCCAACGGAATTGGGTCCTCGCCCTCACGCACCACGTTCTCACCAGTGGCGGTAAAGAACAGCGCGCGCGCCAGCAGAACTCCTGCGATCCACAGGGTAAAGCGTGATAGGAAGCCAAGAAACATCAGCCCCTTGTCGCGGCCCTCCGGCTCTCCGGGTTGGGCGGGCGGCAGCGGAGCGAGCGACGGGTTCATCTGCGTGCGCACCACGATGTAGATCAGAAAGAACGACGCCAGCATAAAGCCCGGCAGAAAGGACGCCGTGAACAACGCCTTGATCGAGGTTTCCGTCACCAGCCCGTAAAAGATCAGCACAATCGACGGCGGGATCATCGTGCCCAGCGACCCAGAGGCGCAGATCGTCCCGATCGCCAGATTGCGGTCATACCCCAGCCGCAGCATCTGCGGCAGCGCGATCAGTCCCAGCAGCACCACCTCTCCGCCGATGATGCCGGACATTGCCGCCATGATCACCGCCATGATCGAGGTCACAAACGCGATACCACCACGCATCCGGCTCATCCAGACGTTCAGCGACGAATACATGTCGCGCGCGATCCCAGATCGTTCGAGCAACGCGGCCATAAAGATAAACAGCGGCACCGAGATCAGCACATAATTTGTCATCTGCCGATAGACCGCCTGACCCAGCACCGACAGCGGCCCGCGACCGAAATCGCCGAACAACAGGCCAGGGTCGAATTTCATCATCAGCGTGACCACAGCCAGAAACGCCGAGGCAAATCCCAGCGGCATCCCGATTGCCAACAAGGCAAACATCGCGGCCAGCAGGATCAGACTAAGTGTGCCGATATCGACCATGACTCACTTCTCCTCAAGCGTGCGGCGGATGTTCTCGATTTCGATTTCGTCGATCTCGTCTGCGGGCGTATGGCTTTCGGGGGCCTTGTTCCAATCGGCGAACAGATTGGACACGGCCTGAATACAGACCAGCACGATGATGATCAGCAGCGCCGGTTTCACGATGCCCGGAATCGGCGGATCCCAGGCGGTGCCGAATGTCTCCATCCGCATCCAGCGGTTCATCGCATCTGTGTACCCGCCCCAGACCAACGCAAAGGTGAAAAACACGATCAGCAGGACAGACACCGCATCCGACACCTTCTGCCCCCAGCGCGGCATCATGTCGTAAATAATGTAGATCCGGATATGGCTGCGCTGCTGCATGGCGTAAAGCCCGGCAAACAGGAACACAAAAGCCGCAATCCAGAGTGACATCTCATTGGCCCAGAGGGTGGGTTTGGAAAAGACGTAGCGCGACACCACCTCGTAAAACATCACGATCACGATAAAGGCAGTCAAAATCATCGCCAGCCGCCCGATCACCACCGACACCAGATCAAAGAAACCGTCAGGCGGCGTCTCGATCACCCCCTTGGTGTCGGACAGGAACAGCGAGGCAAACAACAGCGCTCCGCTCAGACTGAACAGCATAAGTTGCGCCAGCGGCCGTCCCGCCGGGCGGATCATCTCGAACATGCCATAAGGTTCTGCACTGAAGATGGCCTGCGCGACCAACCACAGATAAATGACAACGGTCAGGCCAATAAAGCCGATCATCGCCATTTTGATCGGGCCGCGCATGCGTCCCAGCCACAAGGAATTGGTTTGCATGTCAGGCCTCCTCCGCCCGCGCTGGTCGCGCGCCGCTGATGGGGCGGGCCCCGCTAAGGGGGCCCGCCTGATGTGATCAAACGTTCAATTTGGAACGTCGTCGATCAATTCAGCAGGCCAAGCTGACCCAGATAGGTCTTGTGGCTTTCCAGCAGGGCCGCGGCCTCGGGGCTGCGTGTGCCCCAGTCTTCCCACGCGACCTGGGCGCCTTTGCGGAAGGCGGCGCGATCCTCGGCAGACCAGTTATACAGCTTCACACCGTCTTCGCGCAGCGCTGCTGCAGCTTCGGCATTGGCCTTTTCATTGGACAGCGCCACCTGGAACGACAGTTTCTGCCACGCGGTGTCGATGATCCGGCGCTGACCTTCGGTCAGACCTTCCCAGACGCTTTGGTTGCAGGCCAGATGGTCGGACGGCATCGAATGAAAGCCGGGATAGGTGGCATGTTTGACGATATCATAGATGCCCAAACCGACATTGTTGGCCAGACCGGACGCGTCAGCCCCGTCGATGATGCCGGTTTCCAGCGCGGTAAAAATCTCGGTAAAGTCCATTACGATGGGCGACGCACCCAGTTCCTGGAAAATCTCGGTCTCCATCCCCGGAGGCGAGCGGAACTTCCAACCGTCGAGATCGGCAAAACCGGCCAGCGGCTTGGACGAAGACAGCGATTCCTGACCGTAGATCGACCAGCCGATCAGCTGCATACCCTGCGCATTGTAGAGTTCCTGCGCCGCGTCATAGCCGCCACCGTAATAGAGCCAGCTGTACTGCTGCCAAGGCGTGTCATAACCGCCCATGATATCCCCAACGAACTGAAAGGCGGCGTTCTTACCAGTCTGGTAGGCGCCACCCGTAGCGTCGCAGTCCAGAATACCGTTGATTGCAGCGTCGAATGTCTCGGTCGTGGCGACGACGGACGACGAATAGAACATCTCGACCGCGATAGCTCCGTCCGACATTGTCTGCACGTCGTCGATCCACTGAGCAAGCAACTGGCCGGTCGGGTGTTCGGTGGCATAGTGCGTTTGGATTCGCAGTGTAACGTCCTGCGCCAGCGCCGGTCCGGCAATAGCCGCAACGGCTACGGCAGACGTCAAAAGTGCCTTTAGTTTCATAGGTTAACTCCTCCCTTGACGGTATCGTGACCGCCTTTTTTTGATGTCCACGCCACCTCCTCTGGCGTTCACACAGATGGTATACCATCTCAAAAGACGATAGCGACTCGATTCTCGACAATCAATGAATTTCGGTATACCAAATTCCCGCAGCCACGGATGTCTCGGGGCAAATCAGGGGCGGACCCCATCGAATGACTGAAAAGATCCTTGCCGAACAGATTGCGTCCCAGTTGCGCCGTGACATCCTGCGCGGCAAACTACCTCCGGGTGCCTCGGTCAAGGAACGCGACAACGCCGCAGAATTGGGCGTCAGCCGCACCCCCCTGCGCGAGGCAATCCGCATCCTGTCCAAAGAGGGCCTGATCGAACTGCGCCCGGCAAGAAGCCCAATCGTTTCAATGCCTTCCCTCAGGCAAATCTCAGATGATGTCGAGGTGCTTTTGGCGGTCGAAAAGCTGTCTGGTGAACTTGCCTGTATTCGCGCCACCGACGCCGAGATTGAGGCAATCCTCGCAATTGTCGAAGACATGTCGGAACGGTTCGAAACCGCCGATCCACTTGATCTGTTTGAAACCGACATGAGCTTTCACAGCGCCATCGCTGTCGCCTCGCACAACGCGCCGCTGGCTGAAATCCACAAGACCTTTTTGGCCCGACTCTGGCGTGCGCGGTTCCTGTCCGCTGTCAAACGCCGCAATCGCGAGCGGGTCATCGACCACCACTCGATGATTGCCCAGGCCCTCAGGGCACGCAATCCCCTCGCGCTACGGGATTCGTTGGGTGTGCATCTGGACCGGCTGGCTCAGGACATTCTCGAGGTGATCTCGCTGGAAATCGCGTCAGCCTCCGGGTCGGACGACGACAGCCCGACCTAGCCCCCGGTATGGCGCGCGCCCCGAATCTGAACGCACTGCCCTATTTCGAGGCCGTCGCCCGGCGCGGCAGCCTGTCCCGCGCAGCCGAGGAATTGGCCGTGTCACCTTCGGCCGTCAGCCAACAGATCAAGCTGCTGGAGCAACAACTGGGAGTCCGCTTGTTTCGCCGCAGCGGTCGCGCGCTGAACCTGACGCTGGAGGGCGAGTTGCTGGCCCAGACGGCGGGCACCGCTCTGCGGATGCTGACGGATGCACAGGCCAACCTTGGTCAGACCCGCACCGCACGGCGGCTTAATCTGCGGGTGTCGCCCAGTTTCGGGGTGCGCTGGCTCGGGCCGCGGTTGTCGGAATTTCTGACGCAGCACCCGGATTGGGATCTGCGGGTGGACGCCGCCCCCGACCCTACCGACTTTGATCGCGAGATCATGGATCTGGACGTGCGCTATGGCACCGGTCAATGGTCAGGACTGTATTCGCAACCTTTGGTCGCGGATCATGTGCTGCCATTGGCCAGTCCCGACTACCTGGCAGGTTTGCGCCGCGATGATCCGCTGGCAGGGGCGCGGCTTATCGACAGCGCGCGAGCACTATGCCAATGGGATTATTGGTTTTGGCACAATGGAATAGCGTCCCGTGCCAATAAAAAGACGATCCTGATGGACAGATCGTCGATGGCCTTGCAACTGGCGCTGGATGGTGCTGGCGTGGTTCTTGAATCGCTGGCACTGGCCAGTGCGGAACTGGCCAGTGGCGATCTGGTGCCGGTCACTCCAGCCCATCCTGTGCTGCGGTTCCCGGCCTACTGGGCGCTCTGTCCCGCTCGGTTTGTCAAACGTCGCCCCGTGCGGTTGTTTCTGGACTGGGCCAAAGATCAGGCCGCGCTGCACGAGGCCGAAGTCGCACGGTTGCTGGATCTGCACGGGCTTTGCGTCAGCGACATCGACCCCGAGACCCAGCTTTATCGGCGCCCGGACCACTGACCGCGTTGAATCTGTTAGTGGATAAGCGAGCCGCCGTTGACGTCGACCTCGGCCCCCGTGACATATGCCGACAGGTCCGACGCCAGGAACAGGCAGCACCCCGCCACGTCCAACGCAGTCCCCGCCCGCCCCATGGGAATGCCCGCAAGAACCTGCGCGCGCATCTCATCAGTCAGCTTGCCTGCGGTGATATCGGTGGCGATAAAGCCCGGACAAATCGCATTTGAGCGCACACCATCGGGTGCCAGTTCGCGGGCCATCGCCTTGGTCAGGCCAAGGATGCCTGCCTTGGCCGCCGAATAATGCGGCCCGCCAAAGATGCCGCCGCCCCGCTGCGCCGAGACCGAGGACATATTCACGATCGCCCCTTGCCCGCGCCCTCGCATATGCGGGATCACGGCCTGACTCATGTAAAGTGTGCCGCGCAGATTCACGTCCATCACCGCATCATAGTTCGTGGGCGCAATCTCCATGACCTTCAGCGGCTGGGTGATGCCTGCGTTGTTCACCAGAATGTCAATCTGACCCAGCGTCTGGACCAGATCGGCGGTGACAGCATCACAGGCCGCCTTGTCCGTGACGTCACACACGCCCGAGGTGTGCCCCGTTCCCGGCAGATCTGCCGCCGCCTCTGCCGCCTCGTCGGGGTCAAGGTCCAGAATTGCCACCCGCGCGCCATGCTGCGCGAACAGCATCGCCGTTGCCTTGCCCAATCCGCGCGGGCTGGCCGCGCCGGTGATGATTGCCGTCTTGCCTCTCAGCAGTTCCATGTCCGTTCCCTCAGAGCCAGGATTTCACCGATGCGGTGACCGCATCGACAGAGATTCCGTATTGATCGTGCAGGGTCGGCAGGGCGCCAGCGTCCAGAAACGCATCCGGCAGGCCAATCTGGCGGAACGGCACATGCACACCTGCACGCATCAAAGTCGCCGCGACCGCTTCGCCCAGACCGCCGGTGACTGAGTGGTTTTCCGACGCCACAACCAGCCTGCCACCTTTGGACGCTTCGGCCACAATCGTCTCCACATCCAGCGGCTTGATCGTCGGCACGTGCAGCACAGCGCAATCGACGCCATCCCTTTGCAACCGGGCCGCCGCGTCCAGCACCCGCATCGTCATGAACCCGCTGGACACAAACAGCACATCCCGCCCATCGCGCAGAATTTGCGCACGACCCAGCTTGAACTGATAGCCGTATTCGCCCAACACGTTTGGCACCTGCCCGCGCAACAGGCGCATGTAAACCGGGCTGGGATGATCGGCGATGGCACGGGTGGCCTGATCAATCTCGGTCGCATCGCAGGGGTCGATGATTGTCAGGTTCGGCATCCCGCGCATGATCGCCAGATCCTCGGTCGCCTGATGACTGGGGCCATAACCCGTAGTCAGCCCCGGTAAGGCGCAAACGATCTTGACCGGCAGATTTTCCTCAGCAATGGCCATGATGATGAAATCATACGCCCGGCGCGCGGCAAAGACCGCATAGGTGGTGGCAAAGGGCGTGAACCCTTCGCGCGCCAGACCGGCGGCCGCCGAAATCATCACCGCCTCGGCCATGCCCATCTGGTAGAACCGGTCCGGGTACGCTTTGGCAAAGATATGCAGGTCGGTGTATTTCGACAGATCCGCCGTCAACCCGACGATATCGTCGCGGGTTTTCGCCAGATCGACCAGCGCATGACCAAAGGGGGCCGCAACGGTGTCGCGCCCTTCGGAATCCAACGACGCGATCATCGCCGAGGTGGCCAGCCGTTCACCTTTGGGCGCGCGGCGTGGTGTATATTTCGACGCGCGGCGGGACAAATGTTGATGGTTCATTGCGGCTTCTTCTCTTCTAAAATACGCAATGCACTTGCCCATTCCTCGGGCTCGACCCGTACAAAATGCGTGATCTCGCGATCTTCCAAAAATGGGATGCCGTTGCACATCTTGGTGTTGCAGATGATCACGCGCGGCTGAGCGGCGTCATGATTGCGGGCGGCATCAAAGGCCGCGACCACCGCCGTCATATCGTTGCCATCGACCTCTTGCGCGAACCAGCCAAACGCTTGCCAGCGCCCCGCCTCAGGCACCTGCGCCAGCGCGTCGCGGGTCGGCCCGTCGGCCTGTTGGTTGTTGAAATCGACGATGGCAATCAGGTTGTCCAGTTTCCACTGCACGGCTGACATCACCGCCTCCCATGTCGATCCCTCGCCCAATTCGCCGTCCGACAACAGGTTGTAGACAAAGGCTGCGTTGTTCTTGCGTTTCAGTCCCAGCGCCATACCGACCGCGATCCCCAGCCCGTGGCCCAACGAGCCGCCGGTGATCTCCATCCCCGGCGTATAGGCCGCCATGCCGGACATCGGCATCCGGCTGTCATCCATGCCATAGGTCGGGATCTCGTCCTCGGGCAGGATCCCTGCCTCGATCATCGCAGCATACAGCGCAATCGCGTAATGCCCGATGGACAGCAGGAACCGATCGCGCCCCTCCCATTCCGGATCGGCGGCGCGGTAGGTCAGCGCGTGAAAATACGACACCGCCAGCACGTCCGCGACACCCAGCGCCTGACCGATATAGCCCTGGCCCTGCACCTCGCCCATTCGCAGCGCGTTGCGCCGGATCGCCCAGGCGCGCCGCTCAAGGCTGACATTTGATCCGCCCCTGACTGTTGTGCTGTCCATGGCTCCCCCTCCGAAACTCTGCGGTCAGAACAGCATTCCCGGACGGTCAGTTCAATCAACTATTCTTAACCAATTATTTAGCTAAGCTTAAAAGATGTCGACGCCCGCACATGTTAGCCTGGCTGAAAATTCACACCCGGAGCAATATCATGAACCTGTCATCTCTTCTTGCCGCCCGCACAGCTAACGGGCAGCCGGTGCGCGTCGGCCTTATTGGAGCGGGCAAATTCGGGTCGATGATCCTGGCACAGGCCAAACATATTCCCGGCTTTCAGATCGTTGGAATCGCCGATCTCGACGTGGAGAAGGCGCGGGCCTCGCTGAACCGCACCGGCTGGACGGCGGATCGCTATGGCGCCACGTCGATGGGTGATGCGGTGCAGAACGGAACGACCTGCATCACCGACAATGCCGCCGCCCTGTTTGCCTGCGACGCCATAGAATGCATCATCGAGGCGACGGGCCATCCGTTGGCTGGCACCCGCCACGGGCTGGCCGCAATTGAAGCGGGCAAACATGTGATCATGGTCAATGTCGAGGCGGATGTGCTGTGTGGTGCTGTGCTGGCGAATCGTGCGCAGCAGGCGGGTGTGGTCTATTCCATGGCGTATGGCGACCAGCCCGCCGCGATCTGCGAACTTGTCGACTGGGTGCGGTCATGTGGCTTTGAACTGATCGCGGCGGGCAAGGGCATGAACTTTGCCCCGCCCTATCGCTACTCAACACCCGACACAGTCTGGAGCTATTTCGGCTGGAGCGACGAAGAGGTGGCGGCTGGCGATTTTAACCCCAAGATGTACAATTCCTTTACTGATGGCACCAAGGCAGCGATCGAAATGGCGGCGGTGGCCAATGCGACGGGGATGGATTGCCCGGACGACGGGCTGGCGTTTCATCCGGCCGGGCTGCAGGATCTCGCCAGTGTGTTCCGCCCAAAATCCGAGGGTGGTCAACTGGCAAAACCCGGCCTTGTCGACATCGCATCCAGTCGCGAACCGGACGGACGCGTGGTGCTGAACAACATCCAGTACGGCATGTTCGTGACGTTCAAGGCACCCGACGAATACACACGCGCCTGTTTCCAGCAATACGGCCTGCTGACTGATCCGTCGGGCTGGTACGGCTCGATGTGGCGACCGTTCCACCTGATCGGGCTGGAAACATCGGTCTCCGTGCTGTCTGCCTGTCTGCGCGGCGAGGCGACAGGGTCGTCAACCCGCTGGCGTGGCGACGCCGTGGCCACCTCCAAGGGCGACTTTGGTGCGGGCGACTATCTGGACGGCGAAGGCGGCTATAAAGTCTGGGCCAAGGCGATCCCCGCCCAGCAGTCACACCGGCTGAATGCACTGCCCATCGGGTTGGCGCATAACATAAAACTGAAAAAGCCGATCAAGAAGGATCAAATCGTTCGTCTGGACGATGTCGAGATTGTCGATGACATCGATATCTTCGCCCTGCGCGACGCGCAAAGGGCGTTTCTGGACGGCTGATGGCGCGACACAACCGTCTGCGCTAAAACCGAGCGACTGCAGCGCCACGGGCTGAACCGGAAATCCTCCGCCTCAGAGAGACGCCGCGCATTCCAGTCGGGTTGCAGGCGGTGTGACCATAGCGAACCCAATCGCCAGCTATGCTATCCGGGGCTATGGCGTCACCGCGTCCGCCAGGCCTGGGTCCGTTTCAGGATCCTGCGGGATGCCAACAGATGCAGCAGGCGCGCCGCCACGTTGGTGTAAAAGATCATCATCCCCATCGCGGCAGCCGGCGCAATATCGCCCGCGTCATCCATGTTCAGAACCGCGACTGACGCCAGTGCGGTATGGGTCGAATAGATGAACACAACCGCCGACACCGTGGTCATCGCATTCACGAACAAGTAAATCGAAATGTCGAGGATTGCCGGCAGACAGACCGGCACGGTAACCTGCGCGAATAACTTGTGAAACGGCTGGCGCAAGGAGCTGGCAACAGGCTCGAACTCTGCATCAATCTGTTTGAGGGCCGTCAGCGCCGTCAGGTGTCCGACGGTAAAGAAGTGGGTCACTGTAGACAGCACAAGGATCGCCATCGTACCATAGACAAAGTGCAAAGGGTTGTCCGGGCTGTTAAAGAAAAAGATATAGGCCAATCCCAGCACCATGCCCGGCACCGCCATCGGCAGCATCGCAAGAAATTGGTAAAACCCGCGCCCCGCGCCAAAACCGTCGATCTTTTCCACCATATACGCGCCGGTAAAGACGATTACGGTGCCGAACACGGCTGTCAGCAACGCCAATTTGATCGAATTGCCATAGGCCGCCCAACCGCCGCCATCCATACGATTGAAATCGTAATTGTTCAGGCTCAGGCTCAGATCATAGGGCCAGAACTTGATCAATGCTGCGAACTGACACGTGGCGATCAGCCCGATGATGAACAGCGCGATGGCCCCGCACCAAACCATGCAAAGTCTGTCAAAAACCCGGTCCGGCTTGGGCTCATACGGCACCGAGCGCGCCGACAGCAACGAGACCTGCTTTTTCTGCGCGTGCCGGTCAACGACAAAAGCCAGCACTGCCGGAATTAGCAGAACCACCGACACCACCGCACCCATTTCAAAGTTCTGCTGGCCGATGACCTGTTTGTAAATGTCGATGGCCAGCACATTATACTGCCCGCCAATCACTTTTGGCAGGCCGAAATCGGTGATAACCAGCGTAAAGACCACAAACGCCGCCGAGATCAATCCATAGCGTGCACCGGGAATAGTCACGGTCCAGAACGTACGCCACGGGGTCGAGCGCAGGGAATCCGCGGCCTCGTACTGGCGTTGATCCGCGATAGACAAGGCCGTGGATATGATGATCATGGCGTGCGGAAAGGTAAAGAACACTGACCCTACGACAATGCCAAGTGGGCCATAAATCGACTGCCCCAACAGCAACTCTTTGGCAAAACCCTGATTACCGAACATATAGATCAGCGCAATCCCAGGCAGCAGCGATGGCACAAGGATCGGCATCATCCCAATCAGCCGGAACGCGCCTTTGTAGGCCATACAACTGCGACTAAGCGCATAGGCAAAGCCAAAGGCCAGAAAGACAGTCACAACGGTGCTAAGACCGGCGATGAACAGCGAATTCTGGATCGACTGATACAGCGACGCGTTTGAGAAATATTCAGCATAGTTCTGAAACCCGATCGATTGCACCGGCCGCAGGTTGATCCGTCGCCACGCGTTGCTGTCGTATTCCTGCCATTTTGTCGTGCGTTGCAGATCAAGGCCGACCAGATAGGGCGCGTCGGCATCAAGGCTACGAATGCGATACATCACCGGACTGCGGAAACTGAAATCAGCAAAGAATTTTGTGACCGCGAGCCGACCGTCCGAACTGGTTTTCAGATCATCCGCGCTATAGGCACCAGTCTGCTGGTTCAGCTTGGCCACATTGACCGGTGGCGCAAAGGTTCCCGCCGCGTCGCTGGCCTGAATTTCATACCGCGCCAGATCAAAGCCATAGGTCACAAGCGACTTGGACAGCATCGTATACAGCGGCAGCGCCAACGCCACGATCAGATAGAGCGCGATAATCAGAATAAAGCCACGTTTGACGACGCCATCGCGATCCAGCGACAGACGAATAGGGCGACCGGACGGCAACGTGGTGTCAGCGGTGTTCATGCTCAGGCGCCCCTGACAAAGGCCAGAACACGTTCGGCCGGCAGTTCGACGCTCAGATCGGTGCCCGTTTCAAGCGCCAGCCTGCGCATCGCATTCATCGAAAAGTTGGCCACCAGAGGCACCCCGGCAAGCGCGTTGCTGCGCAGATGTGTGCGCCAGAATGATCCCAGAAACTCCATATCCGTGATTGTGACCGGCAGCAGATTGTCTGCCCCCGCCTCACCTGCCGGATGCGGCAGAATATCTTCGGGGCGGATCGCCACCGTAACGTCCGATCCGTCGCGGATGCCCGCCGCGCCGGTTTTTAGCGTTACATCGCCCAGTTGTACGTGGCCATCGTTCAGCCGTGTTTCGATCTTGTTGGTCTCACCGATGAAATCGGCCACAAACAGCGACGCCGGGTGGCGGTAAATGTCGGTCGGACTGCCGACCTGTTCGATCACGCCGTGATTCATCACCACAATCCGGTCGGCCATCGACAACGCCTCTTCCTGATCGTGCGTCACCATAATGGTGGTCACACCCAGCTTGCGCTGCAATTCCTTGATCTCGTGGCGCAGGTGCACACGCACCTTGGCGTCCAGCGCCGAGAGCGGTTCATCCAGCAGCAACAGACCGGGATTGATCGCGATGGCACGCGCCAGCGCAATTCGTTGCTGTTGTCCGCCGGACAGATTCGCCGGGTATTTTTCAGCCTGTTCCGGCAAGCCGACCAGATCAAGCAGCTCGCTCACCCGCGCGGCAATCTCGGGTTTGGGCCGTCCGGTGTTTTCAAGCCCAAAGGCGATGTTGCGGCGCACGGTCAGGTTCGGAAACAGCGCGTAAGATTGAAACACGATGCCATAATCGCGCTTGGATGTCGGCAGCGACGAAATATCGGTGCCACCCTGATGGATGGCTCCACGCGACTGCGGATCCAGCCCGGCAATGGTGCGCAACAGCGTGGTCTTGCCGCACCCGGACGGTCCCAGAAAACAGACAAATTCGCCGGATGCAACGTCAAGGTTGATATCCTTCAGCGCAACGAAATCTCCGAAGGCTTTCCAGAGGTTCCGAATCCGAAGATACGGCTGCGCTGCGTCCATAATGACGTCCCCATCAGTCGCGGGCGCAATGCCGCCCTGTACGATTGCATTCATGCTGTCTGTTCCAGGATAGAGTTTGGACCGCCGGGGCGCCACTTGGGGCGCCCCGGCACCGAAACCGGATGGCCTTAGCCCTTGGGCTCGGACTTGGTGTCGTACCGGTTGGTCCACTCTTCGAGAATGGCGCTGCGGTTGTTCGCCGCCCATTCAAAGTCGTTGTCGATCATCGCGTCGGTGATGCCTTCGGGGAAATAATCCACCGGTTTGGCGATGCCCGGAATGCCGACCACAGCGTAGCCAACATTGTACATTTCCATCGCCTTTGGCGTGATCGACCAGTCGATCAGCGTCTTGGCCGCCTCTTCGTTCATGGTGCCTGCAATCAGCGACGTGGCTTCCATGTCCCAACCGATGCCTTCTGTCGGAACGACGATTTCCAGCGGCGCGCCTTCAGCCTTGGATTTGGCGCCGCGAAAGGCAAAGGACACACCGATGACGGTTTCGCCCGATGCCGCCATCTTGCACGGTTTAGAGCCGGAATGGGTATAAGCCGCGACGTTTTCGTGCAGCGCATCCATGTAGGCCCAGCCCGCATCTTCGCCCATGATCTGGAGCCAGCTCGACACATCAAGGAACCCGGTTCCCGAGGATGCCGGGTTCGGCATGACAACGTGACCGGCATATTCCGGCTTCGTCAGGTCGGCCCAGGATGTTGGCGCAGTCAGGCCCAGCTTGTCCCCTTCGACGGTATTATAGCAGACCGATGCGACCCAAGCGTCCATACCGACCCAGGACGGCGGTGTATCGCCATCGCGAAAACGCGCATCAAGCGCATCCAGACCGGCGGGTGAATATGGCTCAAGCATCCCTTCGGATTTGAGGACAAGCAGCGATGTTGCCGCCAGACCCCAGACCATATCCGCCTGCGGGTTTTCCCGTTCGGCCAAAAGCTTGGCCGTGATCACACCGGTTGAATCGCGCACCCAGTTGATTTTGATATCCGGATGATCTTCGTTAAAGGTCGCGGCGTAGCGGGCCAGATCTTCGGCCTCGACAGCGGTGTAGACCGTAAGTTCGGTTTCGGCAAAGGCCATTGTCGCGCTGAAAGCCGTGGCGCAAACTGTCAGATTCAAAAGCGTTTTCGTGTTCATTGCAGGTCCCTGTTGGTTGGCGCGCGGTCAGCGCCGGTGAATCCGCCGCTTGGCCACCCGCGTTCGCGGTTCTCTTATTGCGGCGGCGCATCACATTTTAATGACACGGGTGATATCACCGCCGATTTGGATCGTGATCCTGAATTCAGTCTGGGAACTGCCCAACAATAAGTAAAATCTATTTATCTTATGGTTGGATTAAGAGAAACGTTCGATATGGCCAATTATCCTATGGACAAGGCGATAACGCCCCCCCCAACGATTACTGCGGCGGCAAGCCGCCCTTTCCATGGGCGTTCGCCGAAAAGCACCACTCCGATGAGTGCCGCGATGATGACGCTGGATTCGCGAACCGCCGACACGGCCGCAAGTGGTGAAAAGGTTTTGACATAGAGCACCAACCCGTAAGCGGCCCCGGCAAGAACCCCAGCCAGCAGTCCCGCCAGCAACGGGCGCAGTTCGAACCGCCCCCCGCCAACCCCGCGCGAGATGATGATCGCCATCGGCACCGGCGCTTCGAGCACAAACAGCCAACCGATATAGCCCAGCGGCGCATCCGACAGCCGCACCCCGATCCCGTCCGCCACCGAGTATGTCGAGATGCAGATGCCCAGGCACAGCGCCAGCAGAACCGTACTGCGCCGGGCGTCGACGGCACCGCGTTGCAGCGCCAGAATGCTGATCCCCAGGCAGACCGCACCCAGTCCGAACCAGCCAGAGACCGGCAACGTCTCACCCACCAGCAGAAACGCCATCAACGCAACCGTCGGCGGGGCCATACCGCGCGAGATCGGATAGACCTGCGACAGATCGCCAAAGCGATAGGAGTAGAACAGCAACAGGTAATAGCCGTAATGTACCACTGCCGAAATCACGATCATCGGCCAGCTTGCCGGGTCGGGGCTGGGCGACATCCAGATCAACACGATCCCGATCAGTGCGTGGCAACCCGAAACGCCGGCCAAAACAGCAGCGCGATCCGGCACCGCCTTTACCATCGCATTCCAACTGGCGTGCATCACGGCGGCGAACAGGACAATCCCCAGAGCAAACAGGCTCACTGGGTCGCCTCGGCGCGGATGGCGTCTTCGACAATGCCCAGGGCGCGGTCCAGATCTTCGCGCGATATGATCAGCGGCGGCGACAGCGTCAGGACGCAGCCCGCGCTGATTTTGAAACTCAGACCCGCCTCAAGACAGCGATAATAGATCCGTTCCGCCGCCGTGCGGCCCGGAGCGCGGGTGCCGCGATCCTCGACAATCTCGATCCCGAACATTAGCCCCCTGCCCCGAATATCGCCAACAATGGGATTATCGGCCAGTGCCGTCCGCAATCGGGTCAACGCATAAGCCCCCAGTTCGGCAGAGCGTTCAACCAGCCCGTCTTCTTGCAGGATCGCGATAGTGGTCAGGGCGGCGCGTGCGGTCACCGGGTTCTTTTCGTGGGTGTAATGCCCAATGGCAAAATCGCCGCAAACATCCAGATCGTGGCGGGCGACAACGGCCGCAATCGGCAGAATGCCTCCGCCCAGCGCCTTGCCCATCGTGACGATGTCCGGGATCACCTCATCATGCTCGAACGCGAACATGCGACCGGTCTTGCCCAGACCGGTCGGGATTTCATCCATGATCAGCAATGCGCCGCGCTTGTGGCATGCCTCTTGCACGGCCTTCCAAAATCCCGGTGGCGGCACCACCGGCACCGCGCGCATCGGTTCTGCGATCACCGCAGCAACATCCCCCTCGCGGCCCAGAACATAGTCCACCATCTGCGCGCAAGCGAGGCCACAGCTCTCTGGCCCGGCATGATTATAGGGGCAGCGATAGCAGTTGAACGGGGCGATATGTTCGGTTCCCGGCATCAGTGGCCCTGCGATGTGGCTGCGAAATGTCTCTTCTCCGCCGATGCTGGCCGCGCCAAAACCGGCGCCGTGAAAACTGTCCCAAAAGCTGATGGTCTTGAACCGTCCGGTCGCGGCGCGCGCGATTTTCAACGCGACTTCGTTCGCATCCGATCCGCCGGTGGTGAACAATACCTTGTTCAGATCCCCCGGCGCGATGGCGCCCAGCGTTTCCGCCAATTCAACTGACACGGCGTTGGTGAACCGACGCGGGGCAAAGCTCAGATCATCCAACTGCGCCTTGATTGCCGCCACCAGCCGGGGGTGGGCATAGCCAAGGTGATGTACCGAATTGCCATGGAAATCCATGAAACGACGGCCGGCGGTATCCTCGATCCAAATGCCTTCGGCTTTGGCTATGGTCGACACGCAGGGGCTGGACAGGGATTGATGCAGGAACGCGTCGGCATCGCGCGCCAGCAGGTCGCGGGTTGCGGCATCGGGATGCGTTTCAGCCCAGGCGCGGCGGGCGGCAGAGGTGTTGGATTCGCCCTCGGTATGGGTAACGGCCTGACTCATGATACTTCCTTAAGAACGCAAGAAAGGGCGAGGCCCGCAAAGGCCCCGCCCGGATATTGAAACAACAGGCCTCAGCCCCAGGGCAGAGAGAACGTCTTGATATTGGTAAAGCTCTTCATCGCTTCGATCACACCTTCTTTGTAGCCGTTGCCACTGTCCTTGATGCCACCAAACGGCGACATCTCGATCCGGTAGCCCGGCACCTCCCAGATGTTCACCGTACCGACAACCAGATCACGGATGTAGTGCTGCATCCGGCGGTAATCATTGGTGCACACACCCGACGACAGACCAAAGGCGGTGGAGTTCGAGATGGCGATGGTCTGCTCATCGCAATCCGGCACACGCACGATCGGAACGATGGGACCAAAGGTTTCCTCCATCACCAGCTCGCTCTCGTGCGGGACGTGATCGACCACGATGGGTGGCAGTGACGCGCCATTGCGCCCCGGATGATAGAGCACCTTGGCGCCCTGCGCTTCGGCCTTGAAGACGCGGTCCTCGAACGTCTCGGCGGCGCGGGCGTGAACCACGGTGCCCAGTTCGGTCGTAGGGTCCATCGGATCGCCATACCGCAGCTTTTGCGCCCGCTCCAACACCAACGGCACAAACCGGTCCGCCACGCTTTCCTGCACCAGAATACGCTTGACTGCGGTGCAACGCTGACCCGAGTTTTTGGTCGCCCCGGCAACCGCCAGATCCGCCGCCTTGGCCAGATCGGCATCCGACAGATCGTTGCAGATGATCAGCGGATCGTTCCCGCCCAGTTCCAGCACCTGACGTTTGTAGACCGCCTTGGCCGCGATCATTTTGCCCACCGGCACACCACCGGTAAAGGTGATCAGGTCGTAGTCCGGGTTGACGACCATTTCATCGCCAATGTCTTGCGGCCAGCCGGTGATCACCGACAACATCTGCGGCGGCAGACCAGCCTCGTACAGCGCATCCGCGAGCCAGATCGCGGTAAGCGGCGTCAACTCGGTCGGTTTGAGCACGACGCAATTGTTGGTGGCAATCGCCGGGGCCAGCTTGTGGCTGACCATGTTCAGCGGGTGATTGAACGGTGTGATGGCCGAAATCGCCCGCAGCGGTTCGCGCGTGGTAAAGATCTTGCGTGCCTTGCCATGCGGGGTCAGATCGCAGGAAAAGATCTCACCGTCGTCGTGGATGCACATCTGGCCGGCCAGCGTGTAGACATCATAGGCACGTCCGCATTCATACAGACTGTCAGCGAGCGAGATGCCCAGTTCGGCAGTGATGATCGGCGCCAGCTCTGCCTTGCGGTCATTGATGATCCTGGCGACGTTCAGCAGGATTTTCTGCCGCTCATAACGGGTCAGCGTCGGCTGGTAGTCCTTGGCGATGGCAAAGGCTTCGCGCACATGCTCGGCATTGCCAGCCGGGACCGATCCAATCACATCACCGGTGTAGGGATAATGGACCGGCACGCGGTCTTTGGTGTCGACCTTGCGACCGGCGATCCGCATCGCTTCGTGCCGCATCGCGATAGGGGCATTTGTCACAACCTTGTTCATCACAGCGCCGCCGCAGTGGTCGCGAAAAAGAACGCGTCGAAGTTGCGCAAGACCGGTTCGTTCGGCAGGTCGAGCACGCGATTGACGATAAACGGCACCTCTTGTTCAGTCAGTCCGCCATGGCTGCGCAGCGGTTCGTTGAGCGCGGCAAGGTCGTGCCGGTGCGCCGACGTCCCGATGGTCATATGCGTACCCGATATCATCACTATGTCGCCGATCCGGTCGCCGGGCAGTTCAAAACGGCGGATCGCCTCGGCTTTGTCGACGACCACGGTGATGCCCTCGACCGCAAGAAGTTTGGCAATAATGTCCACCTTGTTCGCGCCCTCCGGCAGATAGGCTGTGGCAAAGGAGCCCAGCGCGCCGTGATGCACGACATAAGGGTCGGTGATCGGCAGGATCACACGGGCCTTTGCCTCACCCAGCCATTGATCCAGCAGGTCCTGCACATAGACAACTGCGGGTTCACCATCGGCGGTGTGCTTGGCCTTCATGCCGTGATCCGCAGTCACAACGATGGCGGCGCCCAAGGCGTCCAATTCGGTGAGATAGGTGTCGAACATCTTATAAAAGCTTTGCGCCTCGGGCTGTTCCGGTGCGTATTTATGCTGCACGTAATCCGTGGTGGTCAGATACATCACGTCCGGTTTCCAGTCGCGCAGCAGCTTGACCCCGGCGGCGAACACAAACTCGGACAGGTCCGCCGAATACACTTCGGGTTGGGCCATACCAAGCCAGGCACTGGCATTGTCCTGACCGTGCTCGGCTGCGGTCGATGTCGCGGATTTTTCCGCCGAGTAGCACTTGGCGCGATCAGCGTCGAACTTAAGTCCGGCCCCCAAAAGCGCGCGCAGCTTGTCCTTGGCGGTGACGATAGCGACACGCGCACCAGCGTCGTAAAAGGCGGAAAAGATCGTCTGCGCCCGCAGGAACCTCACATCGTTCATCATCACCTCTTCGCCGGTTTCGGGATCGAACAGGTAGTTGCCGCAGATGCCATGGACACTGGGCGGGCGCCCGGTCGCGATCGACAGGTTGTTGGGGTTGGTAAAGGACGGAATCACCGAATGAGCGAGCCGGTCCGTCCCGATTTCGCGCATCCGTTTGAGCGTCGGCATCAACCCAGCTTTGATTGCCTCTTCCAGATAGGCGGGTTCACAGCCGTCCAGGCAGATGGCGATGGCGGGGACTTTGGGCCAGGGATAGCTGCGCGCGTTGACGGCAACATCGGCGTGGTGGGTATCTTTCATAGCGAATCCTCTCGGGTGTCGATCATTTGGGGCGGCCTCAGGCGGCAAGTTTGGCGCGTTCGGCAATGGCTGCTGCGGGCGGCGCGGCGGTATCAACGCCCATCTCGGCCAGGGTTTCACCGGCGGCGGTGACGACGCGGCGCATGATATGCTCGTCGATCCGGCCAATGCAGCCGATACGGAACGACTCGACCACGGTCAGCTTACCGGGATAGATGATGAAACCCTTGGTTTTCATAGCCTCATAGAAGCGGCTGAAATCAAAGCGTTCATGTGCCGGGCAGAAAAAGGTGACGATAATCGGACTAAGCCAGCGATCCTTGAGCAGGGTTTCAAACCCCAGCGCACGCATACCTTCGACCATCACATCGCGGTTGCGGGTATAGCGCGCGCCGCGCCCAGCGACGCCACCCTCGGCCGAATGCAGGCGCAACGCCTCAAGGAAGGCCGCGACCACATGCGTCGGCGGGGTATAGCGCCACTGGCCGGTTTTCTGCATCGCGGCCCATTGCGCATGTACATCCAGTGACAGTGAATGACTGTTGCCCTTGGCCGCCTCGAGCTCAGTCTTGCGGGCGATGACAAAACCGAACCCCGGCACGCCCTCGATACATTTATTGGCGGACGACACCATCGCCTCATAGCGGATGTCGTTCACTCTCAACTCCAGCGCACCAAACGCGCTCATGCTGTCGATCAGCAGCTTGCGCCCGCGGGCATAGACCGCCTCGGATATTTCAGCCACAGGGTTCAGGATGCCCGAGGAGGTTTCGCAATGCACGATGATCACATGGGTGATCGCCGGGTCAACGTCCAGCGCCGCCCCAACTTCGGTTCCGCGCGGCGGCATATAATCCCCTTTGTCGATCACCACGTGATCGCGCCCGAGGTAGCGCAGCGTTTCCGCCGCCCGCAACCCATAGGCACCATTGGCCAACACCAACACCTTGCCGTCGCGCGGCACGAAACTGCCCAATAGCGCCTCGACCGAGAAACTGCCCGACCCTTGCATCGGCACACAGTCGAACGCGCCATCGGTATCCCCGGCCAGCGCAACAAGCTGTTCGCAAAGGGATTTTGTCATGCCACGAAAATCACCGTCCCAAGAGCCCCAGTCACGCAACATCGCCTCTTTTACGCTGTATGCTGTGGTCAGCGGGCCCGGCGTCAGCAGAAAAGGCTCGCCCATTTCTGGCTCCGGAAAAGCCAGGTTGGCGACTGTTTGCTCCAAAGGCATGATGTCCTCCCTCTCGTTTTCTGGTGCGTTCGTCAGATATTTCCCACGGCACGTATCATTTGTAAAATCGTTAAATTATATCGTTATATCATTTTAAACGATACAATGAATCATCTCATTTCAAACCGGCACAGCCAACCGGCTTTCAAGCAGTTGACCGCTTTCGGTCAGGATCGGATACCCGATCATCACCAACAGGGAATTGATGTCCTTGAGCCCGCGCACCATCGTCAAATGGATGTCGCTGGTTTCCACGCTCTCGGAATTGCCCGCATTCAGTCGCGCCAGATGTTTGTCGTGGCTGTCGCGCTCCAATCGTCGCATCGATTCCTTTTCGCGCACAAGCTGGCGGGCGCTGGCGATGTCGGACGAAATCAGCACATTCAGGGCAAGCTGCATGTTTGCCTCGACCCGCGCATGCAGCAGGTTCATTTCCATCCAGCCCTCGGGGGAAAACTGCAGCTTGCGAACCGCCCGCTCCTCGACCAGGGGGAGTAGCTTCTTTGAGATGATGTCGCCAATATGTTCGAGGTTGATCGCCGCATCCATCAGCTCGATCCCCATTTTCGCCTCGCGTTCGCTCAGCTCGCGCCGGTTCACCTCGGCGACGAACAGCTTGATGTCGGTATGGATCGCGTTGACCTGGTCATCTCGGCGGCGCAGCGCCCCGACCACCTCGAGGTTTCCGCCGTCCATCAGATCCATCAGCGGGTGATACATTAATGACAGGATATCGCCCATGCGCAGCACTTCGCGCCTGGCACTGGCCAGCGCCACCAACGGCATGTCGAGCGCGCTGCGATCCAGCACGCTGACCGATCCCGCCTGATCCATCGAGTCAGTGCTGTCCGGCGCGCGCGGTAGCATCCGTTCAGTGAGCACAGTCATCGGCCCCGCGAAAGGCAGCGCCACAACGACAAGCACCGCGTTGAACGCCACATGAAGGTTAACCAGTTGCGCGGCTTCGGTCGTACCGAACAGATGCACAGGAACGTCGACCACCAAATTGACGGACAGCGCCAGCAACGCCGCCGTACCGCGAAAGATCAGGTTCCCAACCGGGATTCTGCGCGCCGCAACATCCATTGAACGGCTCAGCCACACCGCGATGATGCCGCCACCCACATTGGCCCCCAGCACCATCGGAAGGGCGACCGATGACGGCAGCAGACCGACGGCGGCAAAACTCACCAACATCAGAATGGTCGCCACCGAAGAATGCACAAGCCACGCCAGCAGCGCCGTGATGCCAAACGCCGTCAGCGGGTCACCACGCAGATAGCCAACCAGCTGCGGCAGCGCCGCGCTGTCGCGCAACGGGGCAGTCGCGTCACCGATCATCGTCAGGGACAACAGAATAAAGGCGATACCCAAGGCAATGCGACCCACCTGCCGCCATGATCGTTTCTCGAACTTCAGGAACAATGTGCCACCGACCAACAGCAGGATCGGAATCAGGCCACTCAGATCAAAGGACAGGATCTTGACCACCAGAGCCGAGCCAAGATCAGCCCCCAACAGCGCCGCGATGCCTGCGCTGACCGTCAGAATGCCGCTCGCTGCAAAGCCGGCAGCCAGAATACCAACCGCCGTAGAACTTTGCAGACCGATGGCCAGAACCATCCCCGCGACCGCCATTTTGACCTTGCCGTCGCGTGCCCCGCGCAGCGCCGCCTTGAGCGAGGTGCCAAAGGCGCGCTCGACTCCGGTACGCACCATCCGCACCGCCCAAAGCAACAGCATGACAGACCCGGCAAGATGCAACAAAAACGTCAGGGGCAACATCGGCACTCCTTTGATCGCGGCAGCGATTGCCAAGCCTGCGAGGTTGCAGGCCGATAGTAAAATCGTTAGTTCTAATGATAACATTGACTAAGGCGATAGAAAGGCCCGGCAACCGCAATGCGCTATGTTCAGCTTCGGGCCTTTCACTACGTCGCGATCTGCGGCGGCTTTTCCCGCGCCGCAGAAGAGCTTTTCCTGACTCAGCCTGCCATTTCCGATCAGGTGCGCAAACTGGAAGAGGAATACGACATCCTGCTGTTCAACCGGCACAAAAAACAGGTGACCCTGACCCCCGAAGGCGACCGCCTGCTCGAAATCACCCGCAGGCTTTTTGACAGTGAGCAGCAGGCCCGCGAACTTTTGTCGGAAAGCCGGGTGATGCGGGCGGGCAAACTGCGGATCATGGCGGACAGCGCGCAGCATGTTCTGCACATCCTTGCGCGGTTTCGCGAACGCTATCCCGGCGTCGCGATTGAGATCCGCGCCGGGAACACCGACAACGTGATTGACCAGCTGTTCAGTTATCAGGCCGATATCGGAGTTCTTGGCGAAATCCCGACCGGTCGCGATTTTGAAACGGTCCTGCTGAATTCAACGCCAATTTCGGCCTTTGTCTGTCGCTCGCATCCTCTGGCCGACCGCACATCGCTACGTTTCAAAGACCTGACAGACATCCCGCTGGTCATGCGCGAACGCGGATCCCGGACACGCCAAAAACTGGAAGAGGCCGCATCGGCGGCGGGATATGAGCTGCTCCCCACCATCGTCGCAGAAGGGCGCGAAGCCGTGCGCGAAATCGTGGCGTCTGGTGCGGGCCTCGGGTTTGTTTCGGTTGCGGAATTTGGCGAAGATTCCCGGCTGATCCGCATTCCTCTGGAAAATGAGGGTCAGATGATGATGGAAGAGGCTCTGATCTGCCTCAGAGAGCGTCGAGGCGGCAAACTGATCAGCGCCTTGCTCGCGATCGCTCAGGAATTTTCCGCCGTTCAGGACTGAGACATCAGTGCCGCGTCATTGGCGGCCACCTCAGAAACGGCTGGAAATGACATAAGATAGCAACCCGAGTGCGTCACGCAGTTGCTCTCGTCCGATTTGCCCGCCCAGACAGACACGAATCGATTCCGTCGGCTCGCCCGCAACCGTGAAGGCGTCGGCGGGCATCAATCCTATCCCCGTCCCTGCCATACGACCAATAACATCGGCCCGCGTGCTGCCAGTCGGCAGATGCAGCCAGACGTTAAAGGCGTGCGGTGCCGCTTCGAACCGGAAATCGCTTAGCGCCCCTGCCGCGATCTTTTGACGGGCCTGAGTTTCAGCCCGAACAAAGCGCCGAATGCCGTCTGCCGTGCCATCCATGATCCACCGGGTCGCCAGCGCCATCATCAGCGGCGACGGCATCACCGAAATCAGTTTGAGATGATGCGCCAGTTCCCGCGCAGCATGGCTGTTGGGCGCAACGGTATAGGCCAGCCGCAGGCCGGCACCGATACATTTGGCCAGGCCACCGATGTGCCAGACCAGATCCGGCGCAAAACTGGCGAGCGGTGCCGGTGGACTGGGCGGGATAAAGCCATAGGCGTCGTCTTCGATCAATGGCAGCCGGTGGGCGATGATAACATTGGCGATCGCCTGCCGACGGTCCAGCGAAATCGTCCGTGTCGTCGGATTCTGTAACGTCGGATTGAGGTAGAGCGCCTTTGGCCCATGCCGCCGGATCGCCACATCCAGCGCGTCGGGGTCGATTCCGTCCGCATCGCCGGGCAAACCGATCAGGGTCAGACCCAGCCGAGCGGCGATGCCGCGAAACCCGGCATAGGTCACATCCTCGCACAGAACCGTATCGCCCGGACGCGCCAGTCCTATCAGGATGGCCAGGATCGTCGGATGCGCCCCCGGCGTCACCGCGATCCTGTCAAGCGACGGTACAAGTCCGCGCAACGACAACCATGTCGAGGCGGCCTCTTTGTCGATCTGCCCGCCGGTGGACGCCTGATACCGCAGCAGGTCGATAAGGTTCGCAGACACTGTCTGCAATCCGGCCTGCATCCGCGCCAGAAGCACCGAATCCTCGGGTTCCGGCGGCAGGTTCATCGTCAGGTCGACATCGGCATGACGCCGCAATTCGCGTTGTGGGTCTCGATCGCCATTCTTGGCGACAAAAGTGCCCCGTCCGACATGGCTGTCGACAAGGCCACGCCGCCGTGCCTCGGTATAACCGCGCGATACCGTGGTAAAGTCGATCCCAAGCCGATCTGCCAGCCGACGTTGCGGCGGCAGGCGATCACCCTGTTTCAGGGTGCCCAGCGCAATACCCTCGGCGATGGCATCGGCCAGCTGAAGGTATCGGGCCGCGCCGTCGCGACGCAGGGTTGGTGTCCAGTTCTGCATACATGACCTCTAGCGATGATTCGCCCCAAATTGAAGCGATTTGTATGGATATATTCACTACCTGTGCAGATATTTTTCACATTTTGCCGCCTATTTAGCCGACTTGCCCGAAAAAATACGCCAAAGGGCGCGTTTTAAAATCTTAATTGTATGCATTATTGATTGCCATATTGATGGATACATTTCGCGCAATGCACGCTCTCTTCACACCAGATGACCGCAGCCGGTCAGTCGCATACAGGGAGAAAGCACATGCCAGCAGTCACTATGGAAAAGCACAAGGACGGGGACTTTTTCGTCGATTACGAAGACAAGGTGTTTGAGGACGTCAAAGCCGAAGAAGGCCAGAAGGCGCTTGTGACCTTTCACACCGTCGCCTTTGAGGGCTCTATCGGTCTGGTCAACATGCTCAATGCCATCCGTCTGTCCCGCAAAGGATTTGAGACGTCGATCCTGCTGTATGGTCCGGGTGTGACGCTGGGCATCCAGCGCGGCTTTCCCACCTTGGGCGATGCGGCTTTTCCGGGTCATCAGAACTTTGCCGACAACCTCAAAAAGTTCATGGGCGAAGGCGGCAAGATCTACGCCTGCCGTTTCGCGCTACAGGCACTTTATGGCCACGGAGAGCCGTCGCTGCTGCCGGGTATTATCCCGATTGCGCCGCAGGATGTGCTGGACCTCAAGCTGCTGCACATGCGCGACAACGCGGTGATCATCGACACCTGGACGGTCTAAAGATTGTCCGCCGGGGCCGCGCAGGCCCCGGCCACCATTCGGATTGGAAGCGCCATGTCCCCCATCATCAAAGCCGCCGCCGTCCAGATCGCCCCCGATCTGACCAGCCGCGACAAGACGATGGCCCGCGTTCTGGATGCCATCGACGAGGCCGCAGGCCATGGGGCTGACCTGATCGTATTTCCCGAAACCTTTGTTCCGTTCTACCCCTATTTCTCGTTCGTTCTGCCGCCTTGCCAACAGGGCAAACCGCATTTGCATCTGTATGAGCAGGCAGTGACGGTCCCGTCTGACGAAACGCGTCGCGTCGCCGAGCGCTGCGCCCATCACGGCGTCGTTGTGGTGCTGGGCGTGAATGAACGCGATCACGGATCGCTGTATAATGCGCAGCTGATCTTTGACGCGGATGGCACGCTGCTATTAAAGCGGCGCAAGATCACGCCGACCTATCACGAACGCATGGTCTGGGGACAGGGCGATGGCGCTGGGTTACAAGTCGTGGGCACCCGTGTCGGCCGCGTCGGTGCACTGGCCTGTTGGGAACATTACAACCCGCTGGCCCGCTATGCCCTGATGACCCAACACGAGGAAATTCACGTCGCGCAGTTTCCCGGCTCACTCGTGGGGCCGATCTTTGCTGAACAGATCGAAGTGACAATGCGCCACCACGCGCTGGAATCCGGCTGTTTTGTGGTCAATGCCACGGGCTGGCTGACCGATGCGCAGATCGACAGCGTGACACCCGACCCGGCGCTGCAAAAGGCGCTGCGCGACGGCTGCATGACCTGCATTGTCACGCCCGAGGGTCGTCATGTCGTCCCTCCGCTGACCTCGGGCGAGGGTATACTTTATGGCGACCTCGACATGGCGCTGGTGACCAAGCGCAAGCGGATGATGGATTCCGTCGGCCATTACGCACGGCCTGAGCTGCTGTCCCTGCACCATAATACTGACCTGACGCCGACCCGGCACGCAACCGCGTCTGGGCCAAAATTTCAGCCGATCCCCCTGGAGGACTGACATGCAGACTGGCGACATCATCAACGACCTGCAAACCCGCGGCATGCGCCTGATTGATCCGCGTGCCGGCGCTGACAGCCGCCGCGGCGGTGCTGGCCCGACGGACCACAAGGCTGTGACCATCAACAACATGACCGTGATGATTCCGGTCCATACCGCCACAGCGTTTGAATCGCCCTATATCGTCGAAGCCCCCGACGCCGCAGGCCATGCGCGTGTGCTTAAGAACGGTGCGTTTTTTGCTGATGTCCAGTTTCCGCAGCGGGCAAAGTTCCTTGATCTTTCGACGGCCGAGGGCGTGCCTTATGGCCATATCGCGCAGTTGCATGCCAAAGACGTGCTGGCGACAACGGTGCTGCAAACCTGCATCCGCTACGAGAGCCGCAAGAAGACCTGCAAGTTCTGCGCCATTGGTCAAAGCCTGGCCGCCGGTCGGACCATCGCCCACAAATCCCCGGCCCAACTGGCCGAAGTCGCCCGCGCCGCCGTGCTGCTGGACGGGGTCAAGCATATGGTGCTGACCACCGGCACCCCGGCTGGCAAGGATCGCGGTGCCAAGGTGCTGGCCGAAAGTGCCGCCGCGATCCGCGCCGCCGTCGATTTACCGCTGCAAGGCCAGTGCGAACCGCCCGAGGATGATGTCTGGCACAGACGAATGAAGGACGCGGGCATCGACAGCCTTGGTATGCATCTTGAAGTGGTCACGCCAGCGCTGCGCGATCAGATCATGCCCGGCAAAGCACAGGTTCCGGTGTCAAAATACTTTGACAGCTTTGCAGCCGCGGTTGAGGTTTTCGGCTGGGGCCAGGTGTCGACCTACATCCTCGCAGGGCTGGGCGACACCGAAGAGGCGATCCTGTCGATGTGCGAACGGCTGACGGCAATCGGCGTTTACCCTTTTGTTGTGCCCTTTGTTCCCGTCACCGGCACGCCGTTGGAAAGCCACCCGGCCCCCACAGCGGACTTCATGCACCGGGTGTTGGGCCCCCTATCGCAGATGATCGTCGATCAGGGTATGCGGGCCGAGGATATCAAAGCGGGCTGTGGACGCTGCGGCGCGTGCTCGGCCCTGTCGGCGTTTGAAAAGTTCAAAAAGCCTGCGCTGGAACGGGCCGTGTCATGATCATCGAACGCCCCGCCGCCTTTGTAACCCCGGAATTCCTGATCCGCCTCGCCACCGAAAGCTGGGAGATCGGCGGCGCGGCCTCTCTGCGCCATCGCACCTTTGTGACTGAACAGGGCATCTTTGAAGGGCACGACCGCGATCAAATCGACAAGACCGCACTGCCGCTTGTCGCGATCTCGACCATGGCGTCAGAGGCCGACGAGGTTGTGGGCACCGTCCGCATCCACGAAGTCCCCCCGGGGATATGGTGGGGGTCGCGTCTTGCGGTTGCCCCGGATTACCGCCGCGTCGGGCGGTTGGGGGCGGAATTGATCCGCCTTGCGGTTGGCACGGCCCATGGGCGCGGGTGCGAACAATTCCTCGCCCACGTCCAGATGCAAAACGTACCCCTGTTCGAGAAACTGAACTGGGTGCCTCTGGGCCAGCAGGACCTGCACGGTCACCCGCACATGAAAATGCAGGCCGATCTGGCGTATTATCCACCAATCGCCGATCCGGCACGGGGCTGGATGTCGCTGACACGCAGGCGGGCCGCATGACGGACCTGACCGCCCTTGCTGCGGCGCTGGCCACACACCCGCATATCACGGGCAAACGCGACATCGACGTCGCCTGTGCCGCGCTGGGTCTGTCACAGAACAGCCCTGGCCGCCCCGGTGACGACGCCGCCGCTATACCCGACGCCGACGGCTGGCAGTTGATGGCGACCGAGGGGTTCATGAATGATTTCGTGGCCGCTGCGCCGTGGTTTGCGGGTTGGTGCGCGGTGATGGTCAATGTGTCGGATATCCTCGCCATGGGCGGGCGTCCGACGGCGGCGACCAATGCGCTTTGGGCCCCCGACGCCGCAACCGCCCAAGAGATCCTGCGCGGAATGCGCGACGCCTCTGAAACCTACGGCGTGCCCATCGTCGGCGGGCACACCAATTTGCGCACGGACCAGCCGCAACTGGCGGCAGCGATCTGGGGGCGTGCGCGGGCACTCATCACCAGCTTTGACGCACGCCCCGGCGACGTGCTGATCGCCGCAACCGACCAGCGCGGCGCGTATGCCGGCGACAGCGACAATTTCCCCGCGTTCCTTAACACCCCCGCTGCGCGGCTGCGTGGCGACATGGATCTGCTGCCGACTCTGGCCGAGGATGGATTAGCCACCGCCGGCAAGGACATCAGCCAGGGTGGCATCGCAGGCACAGCACTGATGTTGGCGGAATGCTCAGGCGTCGGTATCCGCATCACGCCGGGTGACATCACTCCGCCCGATGGCGATCTGACCCGGTGGATGACCGCATTCCCCAGTTTTGGCTTTCTGCTGACTGCCCGCCCCGAAAACGCCGACACCGTGCTGCACCGTTTCCAAGCGCGCGATATCGGCGCGGCGGTGATCGGCAGCGTGACTGCCGGCAGCACCCTGTCGCTGAGCGATGGGGCGACACACCACGTGGTCTGGGATCACGCCGCCCACCCCTACCTTGGACTTGGCCCGGAAAAAAAGGAGACAGCCGTTGCCTGAAGCGATCTTTCGCATCCGCTGGCCCGATGGTCAGGAAGAGGACTGCTATTCGCCCTCAACCGCGATTCACCAGCATCTCCTGGCCGGGCAGACTTACCGGGTCGACGACTTTCACGCGCGCAGCACAACCGCGCTTGACCACGCGGCGCGGCGGGTTGAGGCGAAATTCGGCTATCGGTGCAGCCGCGCCGATGCCCAGGCCGCGCGGATCGCCGCCTCAGCCAAACGCTATACCCCCGAGGAGAGTGTATTATGTCTGTCCATCAGCTAACGCCGGACGCCCGGACCTCTGTCACCGTCGCAATCGTCGGCGCTGGTCAGGCGGGCATGTCAGCGTCGTATCACCTGTGCCGTGCCGGGATCGACCATGTCGTGCTGGAACGTCACAAGCGATTCCATTCCTGGAAGACGGATCGCTGGGACACGTTCTGCCTTGTGACGCCCAACTGGCAATGCAAGCTGCCGGACTGGCCCTACCGCGGCGACGATCCCGAAGGCTTTATGCTCAAGAATCAGATCATTGACTATGTCGAAGGTTTTGCCGACAGTTTTGATGCCCCGCTGCGCGAAGGCGTCACCGTTACACGGGTGGAGCGCGGACCTGAGGGGCGGTTTCAGGTCGACACCGATCACGGCCTCTGGTCTGCCGATCATGTCATCGTGGCCTCGGGTGGCTATGACCGCCCGATTACTCCACCCTTTGCCGCCGCGCTGTCTCCTGCGATCCGCCAGATCCATTCGAAATCTTACCGACGTCCGTCGGATATCCCCGATGGAACCTGTCTGGTCGTTGGTACCGGGCAATCCGGTGTTCAACTGATGGAAGATCTTCGCATCGCCGGGCGCGATGTGCGTCTTGCCGTGGGTCCGGCGCCGCGCAGTCCGCGCTGGTATCGCGGCAAGGACGCGACCGATTGGCTGCATCAGTTGAAATACTATGACATGACCATCGATCAGCAACCCGATCCGCGCTCGACCGAGGCCAAGACCAACCACTATATGTCCGGACGCGACGGTGGTCACGAAATCGACCTGCGCCGCTTTGCCAAAGATGGTCTGCGCCTTTACGGTTCGGTCGCGGGAATGCAGGGCAACACCATCCGGTTTCTGCCCGATCTTGAGGCCAATCTAGATGCCGCAGATCAGAGCTATGTCGGCATCCGCACGATGATCGACGACCACATTGCCCGCCAGGGGATTGAGGCCCCTGTCGAAGCCCCGTTTGAAAAGGTCTGGCGCCCGGAAACCGAGACGACCGAGATCGACGCCGCCGCCGAGGGGATCACCTCAATCCTGTGGTGCATCGGATTTCGCCCGGATTACAGCTGGCTGCGTGTGAGCTGCCTGGACGAGCGCGGCAGACCCATTCACACGCGTGGTGTCTGTGACGAGGCTGGTGTCTATTTTCTAGGTCTGGGTTGGCTGCACACATGGGGGTCGGGACGGTTCCTAGGCGTGGCAGACGATGCGGCGTATGTCGCCGACAAGATTGCGCATCGGGTTGGCGGGGAAATGTCGCAACCCCACTGCGCCTGAAACAAGGCCATGGGCGGCACAAGCTGATATCCTCGAGTGTCCAGGGTGATCTGCCCCGCGGCCCACGCGCGACGCAATCTGGCCTCGCCCGCCATATTGGTTTGACCGCTACAGCGGCCAAACCACAAGCAGCATCGGCACCGCAACTGCAATCACCAACAGCTCCAGCGGCAATCCGATCCGCCAATAATCCGAGAAACGATAGCCGCCCGGACCAAGGATGATCGTGTTGTTCTTGTGTCCGATCGGCGTAAGAAATGCACAGGATGCGGCCACAGCAACCGCCATAAGGTAGGTATCCGGGTTCGCGCCGGTTGCCGACGCAATCGACAGTGCAATCGGCGCGGCGATCAGGGTCGTTGCAACATTGTTCAGGAAATCCGACATCGTCATGGTCACAACCATCAGCACGGTCAGCGTGACCCAGGCCGGATACCCATCGGTCAGACCAGCGATCTGATTGGCCAGAGTCTCGGCCCCGCCGGTGCGCTCGAACGCTTCGGCCAGCGGTATAAGGCTCGCCAGAAGCACGATCACCTTCCATTCGATCGAATTGTAAACTTCGCGGCCACTCACCAGTCCCAGCACCACATACCCGATCACTGCGGCGCCGAGTGCGACGGTCAGTGACAACAGGCCAGCAACCGCAAGCCCCACAGCGGCGACGAAAATCCCGATGGACAGGCCAGCCTTGGTCCGCTGGATCACCTCGGTACGGCGCCCCTCAATCGGCAGAACACCCAGCCAGTCGGTGGCGGCGGCCACCCGTTCCGGCGTTCCCAGCAGCAAGAGCACGTCGCCAGCCCGTATCGTCAGGAGCCGGACCCGATCCCGAAACCGCTGCCCTTCGCGCGACACCCCAAGCAGGGTTACCGAATGACGGCTGAGCAATTGCAGGCTGCGCTCGGTCCGGTTCTGGATGCGGGCGCCATCAGGAACAATCGTTTCCGTCAGCGTCAGCCCGCGCGCGGTAACGCCGCCGTCGTGCTTTTCCGAGCCGACAAATTCGAGCCCGGACTGCCCCATAAACGTCTCGATGGATTTTGGCTCGCCTTCGACAACAAGGAAATCGCCCGATTGCAGCGTCTCACGCGTTGCAAACCCCGGTCGTCTCTTGCCGTTTCGGATGAGGCCGAGAATGTGAACGTCGGACTCGTTGGCCTTGGGATAAAGATCCTGAACCAGAATATCGTCCTCGAATGTTTGATCGCCCACCCGAAGCTCGGCCACGTAGCGGCCTTGACGGATTTCGCCCCCGTCCTCTGCGGCTGAGGTGCGAGCGGGCAGTAGGCGCCAGCCCAGAATGGACACAAACGATATACCGACAATCGCCACAGCAAGGCCGACCGGGGCAAAGTCCAGCATCGCAAACGGCTGGCCCAGGGCGTCGCTCCGGTACTCGGAAATCACGATGTTCGGAGGTGTGCCGATCAGGGTGATCATACCGCCAAGGATCGTGGCAAACGACAGCGGCATCAGGCTTCGCCCCGGCGCCCGTTTTGCCTTTTTCGCCGCTTCCATGTCCAGCGGCATCAGAAGGGCCAGAGCCGCCACATTGTTGATGATCGCGGATAGTCCGGCGCCCACGGCTGCGATGATGGCGATGTGTAGCGGCAGGGGCCGATCAGGATCGATCAGTTTGGAAGCAACCAGTTCAACCGCGCCCGATGATGACAGACCACGGCTGACAATCAGGACAAGGGCGATGATCGCAACCGCAGAATGCCCGAACCCTGAAAACACTTCCTCGGTTGGGACAAGCCCAAGCGAGGCGGCCAGGATCAGCGCGCCAAACGCCACAAGATCGTAGCGCAATCGCCCCCAGATCAGCAGAACAACAACTGCGGCGAGGAGGATGAATATTTGGGTCTGGTCACTTGGCATGGTCATGGATCTAGCATTACGGCTGTCGATGTCAGCAGTACATGCCAATTATAGGCGGGGTTCCGTTCAAACAGCGACAATCCCCAATGATGCTGCCGTGTTACCCCGGCGATACCGCAGCGCCGCGTGACCCAGCAGAACGCTCAGCATCCATGTCGTTTCAAACGGTTGCATTCCTTGCAATGAGCGCTTTCATTGCACACGCAACAAACCAGTCATCGCCAGATGATGCGTTCCACAAACGCCTTGTTTTAAGCTCATTCTGACGACAATTCGGTCTTGGACAGACATCGGAAACTCAAGTATACTTTAGGTTATGGCAAACCTCAGCATCGGTGAAGTCGCCCAGCGGACGGGCCTCGCCGTTTCCGCGATCCGCTACTACGAAGACATGGGCCTTGTGCACCCGGACAGGACAGCCGGTGGTCGGCGGACCTTTGCCCGCAGCGACATTCGCAGGCTGTCATTTGTGATGATTTCTCAGCGGCTCGGCTTTTCCATCGCCGAGATTCGAGAGGCGATGTCGCATTTACCCGAGGGTCGGACACCGACCAGATCCGATTGGACACGCCTGAGCCGGGGCTTTCGACATCATCTCGACGCCCGGATTCAGGGTCTGACAGAGTTACGCGACCGGCTGGACGGGTGTATCGGCTGTGGCTGCCTGTCTTTGCGCCAATGCAAGCTATACAATCAGGGCGATATTGCCGGCGGAAAGGGCGCCGGGCCACGCTATGTTCTGGGCGATGCACCTGCGGATGAAGGATATTGACGGCGCGCAATCGGCGTTGCCAAACGATCTGTCCCGCAGCGTGGATACTGCGGGACAGATCGTTTGGTCACAGCTGTGCCCCGTTTAGGTCAGCGGGTCTGGAACGCGATTGGCCACATAAAGTCCAGCGGCTTGTACCCTTGCCCCAAGTAGCGCACCTCGCCAGTTTTGTCGGTCATGTTGTACCCTGAGTGTAACGCGCCTGTCGGCACCGAAAATGGAAAGAAGGCCCGCGTTTGCGGATTATACGCCGCCGTGGCATGGCAACTGTGGCAGCTTGCCTCGAAGCCGGTCCAATATTGCGGCTGCGCGGTATTGGGACTGCCGGCGAAATCCTCCATATCCGTGTGCCCCAGAATTACCGGCGTGTCGCCCGTTCCGTCCACGGTAAAGCGGATCTGAGTGCCGTTCGGGGCATAAGAGTCAAAGCCGAACCCCGCAAGGTCAGCTTCGCTGAGGATTGCGGCGATTTCGGCCTCGGGCAATTCCGCCCGCTGGGTGATCAGCGTGTCGCGCACATGGGCGACACCGGGGTTGTCGCTGAACTCGAATGTGGTCCAGAACCAGCTTGGGTCCTCGGTATAAAAGGTGTCACCCGGATTCGCGAGCGACTGCATCTTGACCATGATGTGCAGGCCGCGCCACCAGTATTCGCCGGTGTCGAATTTGAAGGTCAGCGCGCCATCCGGTACCGGACTGCCCTCGGTCACCTGCAACCACGACGCCTTAAGCTCAATCGTGCCGACAGGCATGTCGACATAGTCGTTCTGGGCAAAGTAGGCGGCCACATCCAGCTTGGTCGTCAGGCCCCGTTGGACCAGATAATCATAGCTGATCTTGTTGCGCGTCACTTCCTCGTTGGCGCCATCTGGGTCGGCGGTGGCGACGCGGCCTGCTTCGATATCCTTTTTCTCGGCGCTCGGCCTTAGATCCGAACGCGGAGCGGCCTCAAAGTCAAACGGCTTGGTGGTGCCAAAGGTGTCGGGATCGGTGGGCCAGGCCATCCATTCTGGCACGTGTCCCGAACCAGACATGCCCCCATTATCGGCGTCCTCGATCAACTGATTGACCCGCGCAAAGAACATCCAGGCCAGCGATTGACGCTCTTCAAGTCCGCCGTCAAAGGCCATGGCGGCGCAATCAGCCGCGAACGCCGCGTCCGACTTGGTCAGCCACCCCTCATCAGTGCATGTGCCGTAAGACCCCTGACCGAACGCCGTGAGTGCAGGCACGGCAATGAAAGTAGCGGTTAACATGAGCTTGGTGGATCTGGTCATAATATGGACGCTCCCAAGGATAAGAATATATTGAAATTGTGGATAGGCCGTAGAAATTCTCTACGGATTCCCAACATTCGCGCAACCGCTTTGATTGTATCAATTTGACATAAATCAATCAACGAGTGAATTGTTCCCCCGCCATACTGCTGGTGCAAAACCAAACCTGCGCTGTGGCAGGACAAAAGCGTCAGGGTCGACCGCTCGCCAACATCCTTTGTCCGGGCGCCCCCTGCTGCGCCGCGCGCTTGCTATTCGCCCGTACATTGCCGGATTTCTGAGGTCTGATGTCTTTCGCCCGCATGGGCAAATGGACAATACATGCCCCCCTTCTGAGCGGTCAATTTTTTTTGTGTCCGGAACCGGATTTTTTCAAACCTGCCCAGTTTCTGCGCAAGTAGGTTGCCTAGGCGGCAGACGTGGCTTTATCGTTATCGGAGACGAATTTTGATGTACTGGGGGAAATATCATGAACATCAAGCCATTGCTGCTCGCTTCAACCGCGGTCACGGTCCTCGCTGGACCCTTGGCCGCACAAACAGAGGTTGAATTTTGGCACGCTTTTACCGGACGACTCGGGGAATTGGTCGCGGCACAAGTCGATGAATTTAATGCGACACAATCCGACTACATTGTCACCGCGTCGCATAAGGGCAACTATTCCGAGACGCTGAATGCCGGTATTGCTGCGTTCCGCGCGGGCGAGCAGCCCGACATCCTGATGGTCTTTGAGGTTGGCACCGCAACCATGATGGCTGCGCAAGGGGCAATCAAACCGGTCTACGAAGTGATGGCCGACGCAGGCGCGGATTTTGACCCCGATGCGTTCATCGGATCGGTCAAAGGCTACTACACAACCAGTGACGGCGACATGCTGTCGATGCCCTTCAATTCATCGACGCCGGTGCTTTGGGTCAACCGCACTGCATTGTCAGATGCCGGCATCGACCCCGACACAGACCTGTCCACATGGGAAAACATTGGCCCGGTGCTGGACCAATTGAAAGAAGCGGGCAGCACCTGCCCGATGACCACTGCGTGGCAAAGCTGGATTCACCTTGAGAACCTGTCGGCTTATCACAACGTCCCGTTTGCAACCAAAGAGAACGGATTTGGCGGTCTGGACACGGAACTGGTGTTGAATGGCGACGCGCAGGTCGCGCATATCGCAGCCATGGGGGACTGGGCGAAGGACGGAAAATTCATCTACGCCGGGCGTCGCAACGAAGGCGGGGCCAACTTCCGCGCCGGTGAATGCGCGCTTTTCACCGAAAGCTCTGCCGGGTACGCCGGGATCAAATCCGAAGCCACCTTTGACTTTGACGTACGACCGCTGCCCTATTGGTCCGCATTGGTCGAGGCGCCGCAAAACACCATCATCGGTGGTGCATCGCTTTGGGTGATGGCTGGTCAGACGGACTCGGAATACGAGGGCGTCGCGGCCTTTCTGAACTATCTGTCCTCGCCCGAAGTTCAGTCGCAATGGCATCAGGATACCGGATATCTGCCGATCACAAGCGCCGCTGCTGAACTGACCCGCGAGCAGGGTTTCTATGAGGAGAACCCCGGCACCGACGTGGCGGTCATTCAGATGACCACCAATGCGCCGACCGAAAACTCCAAGGGTCTGCGTCTGGGCAACTTCGATCAGATCCGTACGATCATCGACGAAGAACTTGAGGCAGTCTGGGTTGGCGACAAGGATGCCAAAGCCGCGCTGGACAGTGCTGCGAGCCGTGGCAACGAATTGCTGCGCCGCTTTGAGCAAGCAAACCGCTAAGGAAAAGGCCGCGCCCTGCTGACGTAGGGCGCGGCTGACCCCGATGGAAAAACGCGTCACTTTCAAAGGCATCTGGTTGCCACTTCTGCTGATTTTTCCGCAGATCGTGATCACGGCTGTCTTCTTTTTCTATCCTGCCGGTCAAGCGGTCTGGCAGTCGCTGTTCATTCCCGATCCTTTTGGTTTGTCGATGCGATATGTCGGCCTTGGGAATTTCGAATACTTGCTGGGCAACGCCTATTATCGTGCGTCTTTTGTGACGACGGCGGTCTTTTCGATCCTTGTGACAGTCGTTTCTATGGGCATCGCGCTTTACCTTGCCTTGCTGGCGGACCGGTTGATCAAAGGTTCGGGCGTTTACCGGACGCTGCTGATCTGGCCGTATGCCGTGGCTCCGGCTGTTGCGGGTGTGCTTTGGCTGTTCATGTTCAACACGCGCGTTGGTGTGGTGACGTGGTATCTGGGCGTGCTCGGCTATGACTGGAACCACGTCCTGAACGGTGAAGAGGCGATGGGCCTGGTCGTTGTCGCCTCAGCTTGGGGTCGGATCAGCTATAATTTCCTTTTCTTCCTCGCCGGGCTTCAGGCAATTCCAAAATCCGTGATCGAGGCTGCTGCCATAGACGGCGCGCATTTCTGGACCCGCTTTCGCACCATCGTGTTTCCGCTGCTGTCACCGACCACGTTCTTTTTGTTGGTCGTCAATATCGTCTATGCGTTTTTCGAAACCTTCGGCGTGATCCATACGATCACCAGCGGTGGTCCACAGCAATCCACCACAATCCTTGTCTACAAGGTCTATTCCGATGGGTTTGTTGGCCAGGATCTTGGGTCATCCGCGGCGCAATCTGTGATTTTGCTGTTCATCGTTGGACTGCTGACAATCGTTCAGTTCAAGTTCATCGAACGGCGGGTGCATTACTGATGGCCCAGCGTACCGGCATGGTCGAAAATCGCGGGTCAGGATACTGGCTGACCCATCTGGGTCTGATCATCGGTCTGCTGTTTGTGTTCTTCCCGATCTGGCTGGCCTTTGTCGCCTCCACAGTGTCTCAGCCCGAAATCGTAAGCCCGCCGATGCCGCTGCTACCGGGCGATCAGTTTTTTGCGAATTACAGCAAGGCGCTCTTGGCGGGGGTCAATGCGCCCGTGGCCTGGATGATGCTGAATTCGCTTATCATGGCGATGGGCATCGCCGTGGGCAAAATCGCGATATCGCTGCTGTCGGCCTTTGCGATCGTGTATTTCCGATTTCCGGGGCGCAAGGCGTTCTTTTGGCTGATTTTTCTGACCTTGATGCTGCCCGTTGAGGTTCGGATTGTCCCAACCTACGAGGTGGTCGCAGGCTTTGGCATGCTCAACAGCTACTCTGGCTTGATATTTCCGCTGATAGCCTCGGCTACGGCGACATTCCTGTTCCGCCAGTTCTTTATGACCGTACCGGATGAACTGGCCGAAGCGGCCCGCGTCGACGGCGCACGCCCGATGCGGTTCTTTTGGGACATTCTGCTGCCGATGAGCCGGACCAATGTGGCGGCTCTGTTTGTGATCCTGTTTATCTATGGCTGGAACCAATATCTCTGGCCGCTGCTGATCACCACGGACCCGTCGATGAACACCATCGTCATGGGGATCAAACAGATGTTCCCCTCGGGTGACGATATCGCGGATTGGCCAGTGATCATGGCGACCTCTATCCTTGCGATGATCCCGCCTGTGATTGTCGTCATCAGCATGCAACGGCTGTTTATCCGTGGCCTTGTCGATAGTGAGAAATAGCAATGGCGACCGTTAGCCTAAAGAACATCAAGAAATCGTTCGGCAAGACCGATGTGATCCACGGCGTGGACATCGACATCAAGGATGGCGAATTCATCGTGATTGTCGGGCCGTCAGGTTGTGGAAAGTCCACGCTTTTGCGCATGGTGGCCGGGCTTGAGACTGTGACCAGTGGTGAGGTCCATATCGGTGACCGCATCGTCAATACGCTAGAGCCGATGGATCGGGACATTGCAATGGTGTTTCAGAACTACGCCCTGTACCCGCATATGACGGTCGAGGCCAACATGGGCTACGGCCTCAAAATTGCCGGTCGTCCCAAATCCGAGATCGCAGAGCGGGTGCAGGACGCCGCCAAACTGCTACAACTTGAACCCTACCTTAAACGCCGCCCCCGCGAATTGTCGGGCGGCCAACGTCAGCGGGTTGCAATGGGCCGCGCGATTGTGCGCAAGCCAGCTGTGTTCCTGTTCGATGAACCACTGTCCAATCTGGACGCCAAACTGCGTGTCCAAATGCGGCTAGAGATCAAGCAACTGCAACGCAGGCTTGGGGTGACATCGCTTTACGTGACGCATGATCAGGTCGAGGCCATGACATTGGCGGACCGGATGATAGTGATGAACGGCGGCGTCGCCGATCAGATCGGTGCGCCGCTAGAGGTTTATGCCCGTCCCGCCACAGAATTTGTGGCCGGGTTTATCGGATCACCGCCAACCAACTTTATGACGGCAGATCTCGCAAACGGCGCCAGTGCTGATGCCGTGACCCTCGGGGTCCGTCCCGAGCATCTGTTGATCACCACCACCGATCACAAGGTCAGCGGCACGGTGCTGTATACCGAAGCGCTGGGTGCAGAGACGCTTGTCCATGTGAAGTTGACAGATGGCACAATCGTCACGGCCCGTCAGAGCGCGTCTGATGGTTTCCTATCCGAAGGTGAAACAACACAGCTGACCTGGGACAGCTCCCACGAGATGCTCTTTGATGCCGCTGGTCGACATCTCTGAAAACACCGGCAATGCGGGACTTGGATACAACGGGCTGTTGACCTGGCCTCAGTCGGACCCTGGCAACGTCAGACCGGCATTGCGGGCATAGACCTTGGCCACTGCGGCGTCATCTTCGCGCCCCAGACCAGAGCCGGAGGCCGCCAGATATTGTTGCAGCGCAGCAGCCGTGAGCGGCGCTCCAAACTTCGCGCCCTTTGCAATGTCGAGCACAATTCCCAGATCCTTGAGCCAGATGTCAACCGCGCTCAGCGGCGTGTAGTCACCGGCGATCACGTGTGGCGCGCGGCTTTCCAGCGCCCAGCTTGTGCCGGCGCATTGGCGGATCACCTCAAGGAACTGGTCAGGTTTGACCCCCTGCGTGATGCCAAATGTCAGCGCCTCGGCCATGGCGGCGATCTGGATGCCAACCAGCATCTGGTTGACCGCCTTCATCGACGACCCTGCGCCGACCTCGTCCCCCAGTTCGAACACCTGCGACGCCATCGCATCCAGCGACGGACGGGCGCGGGCAAAGGCCTCGGCGGAACCCGAGGCGAGGATCGACAACGTTCCCTCACCCGCGCGGATCGTGCCGCCTGACACCGGCGCATCAAGGTAGTGCAACCCCAGTTCGGCGCAGCGTGCACCCATGTCGCGGGCGAATTCGGGCGCGACGGTCGCGCAGGCGACAACAACCGTACCGGGGCAGAGTTGCCCGGCTATGCCTGTATCGCCGAACAGCACAGCCTCGGTTTGGGCGGCATTCACCACCACCACCACCACGGCCTGAATATCCTGTGCGACCTCGGACAGCGCGCCTTTGGCCCCACCGGCGGCCTGAAACCGGGCCACCGCGTCAGCGTTCACATCAAAACCATGCGTCGTCAGCCCGGCCCGCAACAGCGAACCCGCCATACCGAGCCCCATAGCCCCAAGGCCAAAAATTGCGACAGTGCCGTTTGCCATGTCCGTTCCCTCGCTAGGCATTTCCCAAAATCAACCTGACCGAAATCCGGAAAGGTCAGAAAACATATCGGCGATCCGCCTGTCAGCCGCGCCCGATGAACGGCATGTTGGTTGCCATGACGGTCATGAACTGCACATTCGCCCCAAGCGGCAAAGACGCCATATGCAACACCGACGCCGCGACATTGCTGACATCCATCACCGGTTCAACCGCCATAGAGCCATCGGCCTGCGGCACACCCTTGGTCATCTTGGCGGCCATGTCGGTCAGCGCGTTGCCAATGTCTATCTGACCGCAAGCGATGCCAAATGGCCGCCCATCGAGCGAGATCGTGCGCGTCAAGCCGGTGATCGCATGTTTCGACGCCGTGTAGGGTGCGGACCCCCAGCGCGGAACCGCAGCCGACACCGAGCCATTGTTGATGATGCGCCCGCCCTGTGGGTCCTGTTTGCGCATCTGGCCAAAGGCGGCGCGCGCCGCAATGAATGCCCCCATGACATTCACGTCGATCAGGTTGCGAATGTCCGCAACGGCCAGTTCGTCGATCGGTGCCCCGCCAAGACTGACGCCGGCATTGTTGAACAACGCGTCAATGCGCCCCCAATGCTGCGCCGCCTGGTCAAAGGCGGCATCGACAGATGCTTCGTCCGTCACGTCGCACGGCAGCACCAGCGCATCGCGGCCACCCGCCGTTTCTGCCAGCGGCTGTTCGCGACGTCCGACGAGACCGACCTGCCAGCCTGCATCCAGAAACGCTGTGGCGGTTGCACGTCCAACGCCGCTGCCGGCTCCGGTGATGATGATCGATGGCATAGGGTGTCTCCTTAGTGATTGTCGCGTGGCAGATCCCGCGCGATCCGCTGATAGGCCGTGGCCAGTTCCAGGCACCCGCCCTCGGCCAGCTGACCGACATGGGTGCGGTAAATTTCCTGCCACGGGGTCTGGTGGTGCAGTACCGGGGCCACCCAGGCGTCGCGGCGGGCCTGCCATTCTGCGTCGCCGACCAACGCATTCAGCGTCGAGGCGTTCAGATCCAACCGGATACGGTCACCTGTTTGCAGCAACGCAAGGCCGCCACCCACCACTGCCTCGGGTGAGGCGTTCAGGATCGATGGGCTTTCCGATGTGCCCGATTGCCGCCCGTCGCCCACAGTGGGCAGGTGTTCGATGCCCTGACGGATCAACGCATCGGGCGGCTGCATGTTCACCACCTCGGCCGATCCGGGGTAGCCGACACAGCCGACGCCGCGAATAAACAGCACCGTCTCGGGGTCAATCTCAAGGCTCTCGTCATTGATCCGGTCATGGTAATCCTCGGGACCTTCAAAGACCACGGCACGGCCTTCAAAGATGCCCTCTGCCCCCGGCGCTGACAGGAACCGCTTGCGGAAGTCGGCAGAAATCACCGAGGTTTTCATCAGAGCTGAGTCAAAGAGATTGCCCGACAGCACGAGGAACCCGGCCTTTTGCCGCATAGGATCGCTGACCGGGCGGATGACTTCGGTATCCCGACTACCCCAATTGCCCAGATTTTCGGCCATGCTCTGGCCGGTCGCGGTCATCGCGCCACCGCGCAGCATCCCGGCTTTGGCCAGCTCGCCCATCACTGCTGGCACCCCACCGGCGCGGAAAAAACTTTCGCCCAGGTACTCGCCGGCCGGCTGCATGTTAACCAGCAGCGGCGCGTCAAACCCGACGGTCTCCCAATCCTTGACCGACAGGTCGACCCCGGCATGGCGTGCAATGGCCTGAAGGTGCGGTGGTGCGTTGGTTGATCCGCCAATCGCCGTGTTGACGACAATAGCATTCTCAAAGGCCGCACGGGTCAGAATGTCAGACGGTTTAAGGTCATCCAGCACCATCTGCACGATACGGCGACCCGTCTCATACGCCATATTCATCCGTTCGCGGAACGGCGCGGGAATGGCCGACGACCCAGTAAGCGTCATGCCCAAGGCCTCGGCCATAGCGTTCATCGTGCTGGCGGTGCCCATCGTGTTACAATGGCCCAGCGACGGGGCCGACGCACAGGCGCGATCCATGAACTCTTCGTAATCAATCTTGCCCTCAGCCAGCAACCGGCGGCTTTGCCAGATGATCGTGCCAGATCCTGCACGTTTGCCCTGCCACCAGCCATCCAGCATCGGACCGCCGTTCAGTGCAATCGCCGGCAGGTCGACCGTGGCCGCGCCCATCAACATCGCGGGCGTGGTCTTGTCACACCCGGTTGTCAGCACCACCCCGTCGATGGGGTAGCCGTGCAGCACCTCGACCAGTGACAGATAGGCCAGATTGCGGTCCAACGCCGCAGTCGGCCGTTTGCCGGTCTCCTGGATGGGATGCACCGGGAATTCCATCGGCACGCCGCCTGCGTCGCGAATACCCGCCTTGACCCTGTCGGCAAGAAACAAATGGATCTTATTGCACGGCGCCAGATCGCTGCCGGTCTGGGCCAGACCGATGATCGGCCGGTCGCCCTGTAATTCGCCACGGGTAAACCCCTGATTCTGATACCGCTCGATATAGAGCGCGGTCATCCCCGGATTGTTCGGGTTGTCGAACCATTCCTGAGACCGGAACCGTTTGTGCGCGCGCGTATCTGACATCTTGATTTCCTTCCGCCGGTCGCAAGGATGCGACACACTCTGATCGCAAGCTGTCAATTTGGTATACCAAATGCAAGGGGATTTAAAGGCCGACCTTGATCCAGCCAGAATCAATCTCACACGCCTGTGACCCGGCTCCATAAGATCAGGAACGGCAAACAGCCGGTTTCAAACCAGTTTGGATGTGCCGCAAAGCAAAAGCGCGCCGCCGCCCGCTATCCCCAGCTGTAGTTGAAACTGATGCTGATCCGTTCTTCATCCGACATGTTCAGGGGGACTTCGTGGCGCAGCCAGCTTTCCCACAGCAACACTTCACCGACGTCTGGCGCGACATAGATGAACTGACGCAGCTCATCGCGGGCTGATTTTTTTCGGGCAGGTGCCGCCATCATCATCGCCAGGCGCGGATCCTCGAACCGGATCGCGCTGGCACCCTTGGGCATGGTGACATAGGTCGTACCGCTGATCACCGAATGCGGATGGATATGCGAGGAATGAGTGCCGCCCTCGGGCAAGATATTGATCCAGATATCCTCGAGCTTGAGTTTTTTGCCGTCGAGATTGAATTGCAGGTCCTTGGTAAAACCAGCGACGTGTTTGTTCAGCACCTTGACCAGGTCCTTGAAGATCGGAAAGCGCCAGCCAAGATCCGTCAGCGAAGCATAGCTGGTGTAGCCGGGATATCCGTTCTCTTCGCACCAGAGTTGGCCGGCCTCGTCATCCTCGGCAATCGAAAGACACGAGGTTTCCAGTTCGGCCATGTCGACCGGTTTGCCCAGTTCGGACAGTGCAGCGCGATACAGGCGGGTGACAAAAAGGGAATCAATCTGGGACATGCTGTGGTGATAGACCAGCGCGACCGCCATGGCGAGAGGGCGCGCAAGCCCGCGCGCGGTTGCGATAGATCAAGACGCATTCGAGACGGCTGTGTAACATGCACGCGACTCGTCCCGGCAGCTGACACCTTAAGGAGACTTTGTATGCTCGAAATCATGGCAACATCGCGCCGGAACCTGCTCGAATTTCGGATCTCTGGCTCTGTGACTGAAGAGGACTACAGAGCGGTCCTGATCCCGGCACTGGAAGACGCCATCGACACATATGAAAACATCCGTCTGCTGGTCAGGATCGAAAGCGACTTTGAAGATTACACCTTGGGCGCGATTTTCGAGGACGCCCGGGTCGGGCTGAAGCATTGGGCCGGCTTTGACCGAATTGCCGTGGTTGCCGATACGAGCGGGATAACGCGGGCGGTGCGGGCGTTCAGCGTGTTCATGCCCTGCCCGGTCATGCTCTTTGATCTGTCGCAAGAGGACGAGGCCCGCCGCTGGCTGGTGGAATCACTGGGCAGCATCCACCAGACCGACCTTGGCGGCGGCGTGCTGCACGTGCAGTTGCGCGGCAAACTCGACGCTGCCGTCTATGCAGAGGAAGCACAGGACATGAGTGCATATGCCCGAGCACATGACGGATTTCGGCTGCTGCTGGACCTGCGCGACTTTGACGGCTGGCAGGGAATTGGCGCACTTGGGCAGCATTTCACCCTGGTGCGGGATCACCGAAATCTGGTTCAGAAATGTGCCATCGTTGGCACCAACTCCTTTGAAAAGGCGGCGAGACTTTTGGCCAGAAAGTTGATCAAAGGCGACGTCCGATATTTCGACGCAGATCAACTCGCCGAGGCGAAACGCTGGATCGCGGACTAGTTGCCCCGATACACGCAAGTTTCTGCGCCCTGCCCCGGTCACACACAGCAAAGCCCCCGCCGGTTTCCCGACGGGGGCTTTGAATTTTTAGGCTGGGGCGCGCACTTGGCGCGCCACCCGGTTTACCAGTCCTCGCGGACCACTACGCGGGTTTTGATCGGCAATTTCATCGCGGCAAGGCGCAGAGCCTCGCGGGCAACATCTTCTCCGACACCGTCCAGTTCGAACATGACCCGGCCCGGCTTGACCTTGCAGGCCCAGTAATCGACGGAACCTTTACCCTTACCCATCCGAACTTCGGTGGGCTTGGAGGTTACCGGCGTATCCGGGAAGATCCGGATCCAGACACGGCCCTGACGCTTCATGTGGCGCGTCATCGCGCGGCGAGCCGCCTCGATCTGACGGGCTGTCACACGCTCGGGCTGCAAGGCCTTGAGGCCAAACGTCCCAAAGTTCAGGTCCGAACCGCCTTTGGCGTCACCGCTGATGCGGCCCTTGAACTGCTTGCGGAATTTAGTGCGCTTTGGCTGAAGCATGACTTATCTCCGATCATCGCGACGGCCACCGCCTGCACCGCGAGGTGCCGGGCCGTCCTGGAGTTCTTGTGCCTTGCGGTCACGTGCCTGGGGGTCGTGCTCCATGATCTCGCCTTTGAAGATCCAGACCTTGATCCCGATGATGCCGTAGGCCGTTGTGGCCTCGACATGCGCGTGATCGATGTCGGCACGCAGCGTGTGCAGCGGAACGCGACCTTCGCGGTACCATTCGGTACGCGCGATCTCGGCACCGCCGAGACGACCAGCAACGTTCACCCGGATACCCTGAGCACCCATGCGCATGGCGTTCTGAACGGCGCGCTTCATGGCGCGACGGAAAGACACCCGGCGTTCGAGCTGCTGCGAGATGCTCTCGCCAACAAGACGTGCGTCAAGCTCGGGCTTGCGAACCTCAACGATGTTGAGGTGCAGCTCGGACTTGGTCATCGCAGCAAGCTTTTTGCGCAGCGTCTCAATGTCCGCGCCTTTCTTGCCAATGATGACGCCCGGACGTGCAGTGTGCACCGTTACGCGGCACTTTTTGTGCGGACGTTCGATGATCACGCGGCTGACGCCGGCCTGCTTGCACTCTTCATGGATGAAGGCACGGATGGCCAGATCTTCGAGCAGAAGCTTGCCATAATCCTTGGTGTCGGCGTACCAGCGGCTGTCCCAGGTCCGGTTGACCTGCAGGCGCATCCCGATCGGATTGGTCTTGTTACCCATTAGGCTTGCTCCTCGATCTGACGCACCAGGATGGTGAGTTCCGAGAACGGCTTCACGATCTTGCCAAACCGACCACGTGCGCGCGGGCGACCGCGCTTGAGCGTCAGGTTCTTACCGACATAGGCTTCGGCAACGATCAGTTCGTCCACGTCCAGATTATGGTTGTTCTCGGCGTTGGCGATGGCCGACTGAAGGCATTTCTTCACATCGTCCGAGATCCGCTTTTTCGAGAAGGTTAGGTCCGTCAGGGCCTTGCCAACTTTTTTGCCACGGATCATCGCGGCAACCAGGTTCAGTTTCTGCGGGCTGGTGCGAAGCATGCGCAGTTTTGCCATTGCTTCGTTGTCTGCCACGCGGCGGGGATTTTTATCCTTGCTCATGGCTTACTTCCGCTTCGCTTTTTTGTCTGCCGCATGACCGGTGTAGGTCCGTGTCGGCGAATATTCACCAAACTTCTGACCAATCATGTCCTCAGAGACGTTGACAGGAATATGTTTCCGGCCGTTGTAGACACCAAACGTCAGACCCACAAACTGGGGCAGGATCGTCGAGCGGCGCGACCAGATCTTGATAACTTCGCTGCGACCGCTTTCGCGGGACGCTTCGGCCTTCTTGAGCACGTAGGCATCAACGAAGGGACCTTTCCAAACAGAGCGAGACATATCTTAGCGCCCTTTCTTCTTGGCGTGGCGCGAGCGGATGATCAGCTTTTGCGAGGCCTTGTTGGTATTACGGGTCTTGGCACCCTTGGTCGGCTTGCCCCATGGGGTCACCGGGTGGCGACCACCCGAGGTCCGACCTTCACCACCACCATGCGGGTGGTCGATCGGGTTCATCACGACACCACGAACAGACGGACGTTTGCCATAATGGCGCATCCGGCCGGCCTTGCCGAAGTTCTGGTTCGAGTTGTCGGGGTTCGACACGGCACCGACAGAGGCCATGCATTCCTGACGCACGAGACGCAGTTCACCCGACGACAGGCGGATCTGGGCGTAACCGCCATCCCGACCGACGAACTGGGCATAGGTGCCCGCAGCGCGGGCAATCTGTCCGCCCTTACCGGGCTTCAGTTCGATGTTGTGGATGATCGTACCGATAGGCATGCCCGAGAACGGCATCGCGTTGCCCGGCTTGATGTCGACCTTGGAACCCGCGACGATACGGTCGCCGATAGCCAGACGCTGCGGCGCTAGGATATAGGCCTGCTCGCCATCGTCATACTGCACCAGCGCGATGAACGCGGTCCGGTTGGGGTCATACTCGATGCGCGCGACGGTCGCGGTCACATCTAATTTGTTGCGTTTGAAATCAACGATCCGGTAGAGGCGTTTCGCCCCACCACCGCGACGGCGCGATGTGATTCGTCCGGTATTGTTCCGGCCACCCGATTTCGTCAAACCCTCAGTAAGAGATTTGACGGGGCGTCCTTTCCACAGTTCCGAACGGTCGATCAGCACCAGCCCGCGCTGGCCCGGCGTCGTCGGCTTATACGACTTGAGTGCCATGCTTTCTGTCTTCCGTTAGCAGACGGCAGGGAACAGGCCCCCGCCTATGTTAAAGCCCCCCGAAGGTGGCCTGAGTATAGGCCCCCGAAGGTGCCCGATTTTCGCTGTCCTGAAGTGCGGGCAAACCCGCGCCGAACAAAAAAGGCAAGCCCCGGACGAATCCGGGGCTGCGCCGATGGGGTCGTTTAGGGGAGGATGGGGTAAGGGTCAAGTGGGGCCAGCCAAGATCCGCAGCAGAACGACTTCGGAAGCGCGATACACAACTCAGGTCAGCTATATCAGGCCGCTGAAACAGTCGACACGTCGGGATGGTATTCTTGCGCTGGGGTATACGCCCTTCCTGTCTCAACATGGTGCGGGATTTTCGGCCTCCGGGCAGTCGCCGTCCGCCTCTTGCTCTCGACAATGCGCCGTTGGGACGGGATGTTGACGGCGGTCGCCAGAATGACCCGGAATCGGACCTGTTCAACGCCGCGATCGCCGGTTTGCGCTCTGCCGCCGACGGTTTTGGCCCGACCAAAGACTTCTTCAATCCGTATTCGGTATTGATTGTTAGGGCGTGGTCCTGATGCCAGCCCGTGCGGCGTGCGGGCCGGACAAGTCAATCATGCTTGCATCCGGCTGTAATCGGGGTCGTAAGGCGACGCCTCGATCACCTCGGCAGCCACCATGTCGCCATAATGATCGAGGTCGACCCGCGTGCCAGGCGCCGCCAGATCGGGATCAACGAAACCATAGGCGAGGTTCATCCCCACCCGATGCCCCCAGTCGCCAGAGGTAATCGTGCCCACGACTTTGCCTTCCCGCATCAGCGAGGCACCACCATGAGCAGGCGCATGGGTGGCATCGACCGTCAGCGTGACCAGCTTCTTGCGCGGTCCCTCCTCGATGCGTCTGAGCAGCGCGGCCTTGCCAATAAAATCACCCTTCTCGGGTTTTACGAACCGGTCGAGTGCCGTCTCGTATGGATCGAATTCCGTGATCAGATCAGCCTTCCAGTGCAAGAAGCCCTTCTCCATCCGCATCGAGTCAACGGCTCGGGCGCCGAACAATTTCAGCCCGTGCGTCTCGCCCGCTTTGCGCAGCGCGAGGTAGGCGGCGTAGAGCGATGCATTCGGCACGTGGATTTCGTAAGCCAACTCGCCCGAGAAGCTGACGCCGAGAACCGTGGCTGGGGCGAATCCGATGAAACATTCGCGCACACTGAGCCACGGAAATGCCGCTTTCAACCAGTCGCCCCGGGCGCAAGCCGACAGCACGTCGCGCGCTTTCGGACCGGCCAGAACGAGGATGGTCTGGTCGTTGGTCAGGCTGCGGATGTGAACGTCCTCGTCGGCCCGCAAGTGCATCTGGAGCCAGTCCATGTCGTGATATTCGCTGGCCGCTGCCGAACCGTACCAGGCCCGCGCCGGGCCGCGGTCAGAGGCCGGTAGGTTGGCCACGGTGGCTTCGCCCTTGATCATGCCGTGATGATTCAGAAGGTAGCCCAGCCCGACTCGGCCATCGCGTTTGGTCACCGCGCCACAAAACATCCGGTCGAGGAAAGCGTGGCGATCCGCGCCGGTGATCTCGAACCGATTGAAGCCGTTGACCTCGCAGAGGCCGACGTTTTCCTGCACGTTTTTCACCTCGGCCGCGACCACATCGAACGCCTCATCGAAGTTGAAGGTCAGCGTCGGGTGAAAGCCGGGTGTGGGCTTGATGTAATCCACCCGCTCCCAACCGTTGACGACAGTGAACTCGGCGCCTTCAGCGGCCAGTATCGGAGTCAGCGGCGTGGTTTTCGCGGGACGGCCAGCCGGGCGATGTTCGTGCGGGAAATGAAAGCGGAATTCGTTCTGGTAATCTTCGATGGCCTTCAGCGCCGTCAGTTCGACGTTGGTGTGGCCGGTAAAACGGCGCGGGTCGATGACCCAGGTGTCATAGCAGGCTTCGCCGTGCACGATCTGTTGCGCCAGCAGCCAGCCATGGCCGCCGCCTTCGCCCAGACCGGCGCGCAGACCGATGATGCAGAAGGCGTTGCGCTTGCCCGGGATCGGGCCGACCAGCGGCGCGCCGTCGATGGTATAGGTGATCGGGCCGTTGACGATGGAGCGGATGCCGGTTTCGGCCAAGGCGGGCATCCGCTCAAAGGCGCCTTCCATCACGTCCATGACACGATCCAGATCGTCGGGGCAGAGCGCGTTGACAAAGTTCGGGTCGATTCCGTCCATGCCCCATGTCTTGCAGTCCTGTTCGTAGAAGCCGACAAGCAGCCCATTCTTCTCTTGTCGGCTGTAGTAATCCGAAATCGGGCAACGCAGCAGCGGCATGCGGTGGCCCGCCTCAGCGATGGCGGGGATGTCTTCGGTCAGGAAATACTGGTGTTCCATCGAGGCGACGGGGTGATGCACACCCATCATCGCGCCGACCTCGTTCACGCGGTAGCCGCAGGCGTTGACCACGATGTCGCAATCGATGTCGCCCTTTTCGGTGTGCACGGTCCAGGTGTCGTCCTTGCGCTGGGTCAACGCGGTGACAGGGGTTTCGCGGTACACCTCGGCCCCGGCCTTGCGGGCATGATAGGCCAGCGCCTGACACAGCTGCGCCGGGTCGATGTCGCCGTCCAGCGGATCCCAAAGCCCGCCGAGCAGGTTGGTGGTCGAGATCAGCGGGTGACGGCGGGCGCATTCCTCCGCGTCGATGACTTCAAGATCGACCCCCATGCCGCGAGCCATCGAGGAAAAGTGGCGATAGCCCATCATCTGCTCTGGCGTGTTGGCCAGCCGGATGCCGCCGTCGGCATGATGATAGTTGATCGGATATTCCGGGTCTTCGGACAGCGTCTTGTACAGGTTGATCGAATGGGTCTTTAGCCCGACCATGGTCTGGTTGCCGCCGAAATTCGTCACCTGCGCGGCCGAGTGCCATGTCGTGCCCGAGGTCAACTCGTTCCGCTCGACCAGAACCACATCGCTCCAGCCTTCCTGTGTGAGATGATACAGCGTCGAGCAACCAGCGATGCCGCCGCCGACAACAACCACCTTGGTCCGAGATTTCATGTGCAAGCCTCCGAATGCGTGTTGCCAAGAGTAGGCGCACAAGCCCGCAAACCCGCAAACGGGAATCCTGTAGGTGTCAAATTATCTAAGTATGTGTGGCGTTCGGTCAAAATTGGAACCTAACCGGTTCAACTTGAAACCTTGATCGGGCAAGACTGGGATCTCGCACCAGAAAACCTATTTCGTTCTTTGGTTTTAGAAATTCTGCCCCGCTGACGTAAAATTCGAAAATTTACACGTTCCGAACCCGAGAGCCACGCAACCCGATCCACCAGATGCCGGGGCTGAACACCTAACGCAGGCAAGAACGCGTCTGGTTCGTATGCATCGCAGCCGGAATCATCATGGCCGGAACGAGCAACAGCCGCAGCGGACGGAAAACGCGCATGGCGCGGCACGAAGCCCCGCTCCTTGCGAGGGCCATTTCCTTGGCAGCGAACCACACATTCACGGCGAAGAAGCGTGCGGAGGATATCTGGGCATGGGCAAGGGCAAGGTGCCGCGAGATGGCCGGCCCGCCGACCTGTCGGAAGCGCTGGATCGCGAGTTTCGCGCGCAATTCACCGTTCTCTGAGACCCACACTGCCGATCACTCGAGCAACCTGAAACTGTCAGCCAGCCACGGATCGCTGTGTTGCAGCGGGGTGATGGCATGACGGAGGATCAGGCTACGCACCTTGCTGTCAACCAGTTCAATCACTGATCTGGAGCAATCGGGCGTTGTGACCAGCGCGAGGGTCCGGGCAAAGGCCTTGCCCGGAAAGCGGTGCATCCGCAGTTGGTGATGAAACTCCTTCGCGCGCGAAAACAGCAGCGGGGTGGTGATCGTCCAGCCGGCACCGGCGGCCACCATTGCCATCAGCGTTTGGTTGTTGCTGCATTCGAATCGGTGCGGCGACGTTGCACCGATCCGTCGCAACTGCGACTCGATCTGCCGTGCTATCATTAGATTGCTGGTGAAGCGCAGAAACGGCAGTTTGGTGTCCCCGTTGACGGTATCGGAAAGGGACAGCCCGGAGAGGCGCGGCAGAACTGCGACAAAGGGATCGCGCAGCAGCGGGCGGTCTTGCAGATCGCTCATCCGCTCGGAAGGGGCGGTTGTGATGCCAAGATCGAGCTGGCGGTTGCGCAGCATCTCAATCAGATCATGGCTCGAGCCGGTGTGATACATGAAATCGCAGGCCGGCATGTTGGCCGACAGCGAGACCGCCAGTTCGGGGACGATGTCGCTTTCGAAATCCTCGATCGAGCCGATCCGGAGATAGCTCGCCTCGGCGACGCTGCCGGCCGAGGCCTCGGCCCGGGCCTTGCGGATCGCCCGCAGCGCATCGTCAATGTTGCGCAAGAAAACCTGGCCCTTCGGGGTCAGCACCATCGGGCGGCGCGCGTGGTTGAAGAGTTCGACCCCGAGATGCTCTTCAAGGCTGCGCAAATGGTGCGAGACGGTGCTGACGGTCAAGCCCGCCTCGCGCGCGGCGGCCTGCAATGAGCCGTCCTTGGCGCAGATCTGGAACAGTTCGAGCGATTTGAGACTGAGGTCACGGGAAACAGTGGCGCGGGTCATCGAGGCTCTCTCTGGAACTGCATCGTCAGGACCGCGATACTCGCATATATTGCGAGTATAATATATCAAATAGCCTTAGAACAAATTGGTCCGTCTGACGCCGCGGAAATCTGTGAAAATCTGTGAAAATCTCGATTTCACCAATCTCCAAGCGGAGCTGAGTCGTCTGGATGAACGCCTGCATCCCAACCGGGCGACACGGCAAACCCGAGCCAAGATCATGAATTCGCAAGATCACCCGACTGGCGCGTCAGATATGCGCGACGGGCTGACGATATCTTTGAAACTTCAGCGAACCTTGAGTGTTGCCAGCCCGATAATTGCGAGGATTAGCGAGATAATCCAAAACCGGATCACGATTGTCGGCTCGGCCCAGCCCTTCTTTTCGTAGTGGTGATGGATTGGCGCCATCAGGAACACGCGCTTCCCGGTGCGCTTGAAATAAAGCACCTGAATGATCACCGACAGCGCCTCGACGACAAACAGCCCGCCGATAATGCCCAGCACCAGCTCGTGCTTGGTGGCGACCGCGATTGCGCCCAGCGCGCCGCCCAGCGCCAGTGATCCGGTATCGCCCATGAACACCGCCGCCGGCGGCGCATTGTACCACAGGAACCCAAGTCCACCGCCAAAGACGCCGGCGGTAAAAATCAGAATCTCGCCTGTTCCCGGCACATAATGCACGTCCAGATAGTCGGTGAAATCGACCCGGCCCACCGCATAGGCAATCACCCCCAGCGCGCCCGCCGCGATCATCACCGGCATGATCGCCAGCCCGTCCAGCCCGTCAGTCAGGTTGACCGCATTGGCTGCACCGACGATCACGATCATCGCAAAGGGAATAAACAGGTAGCCCAGATTGACCAGCGTGTCCTTGAACACCGGCAATGCCAGTTGAAAGCTCAGCTCGTCCGGGTGATAGACCGCTGCCCAATAGCTGGCCACGCCAGCAATCAGGAACCCCAACAGCAGCCGCACCCGCCCGGACACTCCGGCCGAGTTCTGCTTGCTCACCTTGGCGTAATCGTCGGCAAAGCCAATGGCGGCAAAGGACATAGTGACAAACAGCACCATCCAGACAAAGGGATTGTCCAGCCGCGCCCAAAGCAATGTCGACGTCAGCAAGGCCCCGACGATCAGCAATCCGCCCATGGTCGGCGTGCCTGCCTTGACAAAATGGCCCTCGGGTCCGTCACTGCGGATCGGCTGGCCCTTGCCCTGGCGGCGGCGCAGCACGTTGATCAGCGGCTGTCCGAACAGAAAGCCAAAGATCAGCGCGGTCATAAACGCGCCACCGGCGCGAAACGTGATGTAGCGAAAGAGGTTGAAGACGTCGCCGCCATCCGACAATTCGGTCAGCCAGTATAACATATCACCCGTCCCCTATACCTCGATTGAGGCCGCGCCTTGGCCCATTTTACGGATCGCGTCAACCACGCGACCCAGCCCCATGCTCAGGCTGGCCTTGACCAGAACCACGTCCCCGGCATCCAGATCCGAGCGCAGCCCAACCAGAATTCCATCGGTGTCCCTGGTCCAGCGCCCGCGCTTTTCGGCGGGCAGCACGTCGTAAAGCGACTGCATCAGCGGCCCGACACAATGCACCACGTCGATCTCTGCCATTGCCGGATGTTCTGCCAGAGCGGCGTGCAGCGCCGCTTCGGTCGCGCCCAGCTCTTTCATGTCGCCCAAATAGGCGATGCGCCGCCCCTTGCTGACCCGTCCCACGTCATGGCGCACCTCAGCGGCTGCCAGCACCTCAAGCGCCGCCGCCATTGAGGCCGGGTTGGCATTGTAGGCGTCGTCGATCAGTTCAAAGGTCATGTGGGTATCAACCACGTCAAGCGTAATGACTTCGCGCTGACCACGCCCCGCGCCCGGCTCCCACCGGCCAAGATCGGCGAGGACAAGGGCGCGATCCAGTTTCAACGCGCCCGCAGTTGCAACCACCGCCATGGCGTTTTCGGCGAAATGACGACCCGGAACGCTGATCTTGTACAACACCGGGGTGCGCCATGCCCTGCCCTGCACCACGGTTGCCTGATCGCCGATCCGCAGATCGGTGATGCGGTGATGCGCCCGCCGCGACTGGCCAAAGGTCACAACCCGCGCACCCCGCGCCCTGGCGGCTGCGATCAACAATGGCGTCGTCTCAAGATCGGCGTTCAACACCGCGGTTCCGCCCGGTTCGAGCCCCTCGATGATCGACGCCTTTTCTTGCGCGATGCCCTCAATGCTTTCGAACGCCGCCAGATGGGCCGGTGCCACAATCGTCACCAACGCGACATGCGGGCGCGCCATGCGGCTAAGCGGCGCGATCTCGCCCGGGTGGTTCATGCCGATCTCGATCACGGCAAATTCGGTGTCTCGCGGCATGCGCGCCAGCGTCAGCGGCACCCCCCAATGATTGTTATAGCTCGCCTCGGCGGCATGGGTTTTGCCGTGACCCGACAGAACCTTTCGCAGCATTTCCTTGGTCGAAGTCTTGCCGACCGACCCGGTGATCGCCACGACACGCGCCGCTGTCCGCGCCCGCGAAGCCACGCCCAATGCCTCAAGCCCGGTCAGCACATCGTCCACGATCAGCAGCGGCGCATTGTCGGGCAGCCCCTCGGGCACATGATCGACCAGCGCCGCGGCGGCACCAGCGGCGAGCGCCTGAGCGACAAAGTCATGGCCGTCGCGCGCGGCCTTCAGCGCCACGAACAGATCGCCGGGCTTTAGCGTCCGGGTATCGATCGACACGCCGTCGGCCTGCCAGTCACGGGTGCTTTGGCCATTGGTGGCCATCACGGCCTCGGCTGCGGTCCAGAGGGTCATGCCAGCCTCCCGTCCAAGGCCGCAACAGCAACGCTTGCCTGTTCGGCGTCATCAAACGGATAGACCGTGATTCCGACGATCTGTCCCGTCTCGTGACCTTTGCCACAGATCAGCAGCGCATCCCCTGGCCCCAGTGCGTCAACGCCGCGCAGGATCGCCTCGGCGCGGTCAGCCACCTCAGTGGCGCCCGGTGCGCCACGCAGAACTTCAGCCCGGATGCTGACCGGATCTTCGGTGCGCGGGTTGTCGTCGGTGACGATGACCATATCGGCACATTCGGCCGCCGCAGCACCCATCAGCGGTCGTTTGCCGCGATCCCGGTCACCGCCCGCGCCCACAATGGCCACAAGCCGCCCCATAACGTGCGGACGCAACGCCCGGATTGCGGTTTCGACTGCATCAGGCGTATGGGCATAATCGACAAAGACCGCAGCACCATTGTCGCGCTTGGCTGCCAACTGCATCCGCCCACGCACCGTTTCCAGCCGTGGCAGCACCGCGAACACATGGTCGGGGTCACCGCCGCAGGCAATCACAAGCCCCGCCGCGAGACAGACGTTTTCCCCTTGAAACCCGCCGATCAGGTTCAGCCGCATCTGCACCACACGCCCCATCCAGCGCAGCCGGATTTCTTGACCCGTGGCATCGAATCGCTGCGCCATCATGCACAGATCCGCACCTTCGGCTTCGCCGACTGTGATCAGGCCCTGACCGCGCGCCTGTGCAATCGCCGCCATATCGACACCACGCGGATCGTCGATGTTGATCACCGCAACGCCATCTTCGGGCAGCACACGGGCAAAGAGCCCCGCCTTGGCATCGAAATATTCGTCAAAGCTGGCGTGATAATCCAGATGATCCTGGGTGAAGTTGGTAAAGCCCGCCGCACGCAGCGTCACGCCATCCAACCGGCGCTGTGCCAGACCGTGCGACGACGCCTCCATCGCGGCGTGAGTTACACCCGCCTCGGCCGCCTCGGCCAATACGCGATGCAGGGTGATCGGCTCGGGCGTGGTGTGGCGTAGGGGTGTCTCAAAATCGCCCTCGACACCGGTTGTACCGACATTGACCGCGCGCAGGGCCAATTCCTGCCAGATCCGCCGGACAAAAGTTGCCACCGACGTCTTGCCGTTGGTGCCGGTCACGGCGATCATCACCTCGGGCTGCATGCCCGACCACAGCGCCGCCGTATAGGCCAGCGCCTGACGCGGGTCCGCCGCGACCACCACCGCCGGGTCCGCACGCCCGATCTCGGCCTGGGCGATCCGGGCACCTTCGGCATCGGTCAGGATGGCCACCGCCCCCATGTCGAGCGCGGTTCCGATAAACTCTGCGCCATGCACCTGCGTGCCCGGCAGCGCCGCAAAGAGATAGCCACGTTTGACAGCGCGACTGTCCACGGCGAGTCCTGTAATCGTCGCCTCGCGCATGCTCCGGGCGGTCAGGCCCAAATCGCCTAATGTCTTGGTCGCCTCGGTCACGAAAGCCCCCGGCCTTTAGTCCATGTTCCTGTCCTGCCGCAGTAGCACTGTCTTAGTTGCTCGTCAGGACGACGCCTGCCAATTGCCCCGGTTCCACCTCGGGACGCAAGCCCAGAAGCGGGGCAATCCGGCCAATCAGTTCGGCAGCCACCGGGACAGCAGTCCAGCCCGCCGTGCGACGCGGCTTGTCTCCGCTGGTCTCGACCGGTTCATCCAGTGTCAGGACCAAAACGTACTTTGGATCATGCGCGGGGAACATGCAGGCAAAGGTCGTGATGACCTTGTCCTTATAGTAGCCGCCGCCCATTTCCTTGGGCTTGTCCGCAGTGCCGGTTTTGCCGCCGACGGCATAGCCCGCAACTTCGCCAAAGCTGGCTGTGCCTTCGGTCACCACCTTGCGCAGCATCAACCGCGCCGCTGCCGACGTGCGTTCAGAGATCACCCGCGGCCCCAGTTGCGGGCTGCTCTGTTTCAACAGCGTTGGGTGAACCACGCGCCCGCCATTGGCAATTGCAGCATAGCCCGCCGCCAGATGCAGCGGCGAGGTGCTGATGCCATGCCCATAGGAAATCGTGACGGTGCTCAGATCGGTCCAGCGGGCGGGCAACAGCGGCTTGCCGCCCTTTGCCTCAACAATCTCGAGCGGGGTCGGCACGAACATGCCCAGCGATTCAAGGAACTCCTGCTGCCGCTTAATACCGATGGCCAGCGCCAGTTTGCCTGTGCCGCGGTTCGAACTGTTGACGATGATGCCCTCGACCGTCTGCTTACCGTAATTGTGGTTGCTGAACTCTCCGATATTGTGGCCGCCAACCCTTAGCGGCGGCGAGGTGTCGATCACCGTATCCGGATTGACCAGCCCCAGCTCCATCGCCTGTGCGGCGGCAAATATCTTGAAGGTCGACCCAAGCTCGTAAACCCCCTGAACGGCGCGATTGAACAGCGGAGAATCGCTCGGGCTGCCGGTAACCGGGCCATTGGGCCGGTCGTTGGGGTCAAAGTCGGGCAGACTGGAAATCGCAATCACTTCACCGGTATGGACATCCATCAGCACCGCTGCGGCCCCTTTGGCGTTCATCAACTTCATGCCGCCCAGCAACACCCGTTCGGTCGCCGCCTGTACGGTCAGGTCCAGCGACAATTCCAGCGGCGCACCTTCCCGTGCCGGATCGCGCAACATCTCGTCGGCAAATTTCTCGATCCCGGCGGTGCCGATCACCTCGGCAGAGTGGACGCCTTCGCGGCCAAAGCTGGATCCGCCCAACACGTGCGCCGCCAATTTACCGTTGGGATACAGCCGCATTTCGCGCGGGCCGAACAGCAAACCGGGTTCACCGATATCATGCACCGCCTGCTTTTGCTCGGGGCTGAGTTTCTTACGTACCCACAAGAACTTGCGCGTGCCCGTGAAATCCTTGATCAGCCGCTCTTCTTTCAGCTCTGGAAAGATCTTGACCAGCGCTTTGGCGGTGCGTTCCGGTTCGATCATCTGCTGCGGGTGGGCGTACAGGGAATGGGTTTCCATGTTGGTGGCCAGAATTCGTCCGTGCCGGTCAACGATATCGGCACGCTGTGCCACGATCGACGCACCCGCCGCCTGCGCGCGCGGCTCGGTTGGTTCGGTGCTGGCCAGAATGCCCATACGCGCGCCAACCACCATAAAGGCGCAAAAGAACACCACACCCAGCATCAACAGACGGCCTTCGGCGCGATTGCGGGCCTTGTCGCGCATCTGCTCGTGCCGGATGCGCAGGTTCTCGCGCTCGATTGCGTCGGTGTTCTCGCCCTTGCTGCGGGCATCGAGGATACGCGCCAACGGGCGCAGCGGTATGCGGATCATGGGAATTCGGCTCCGGCGCTGGAGATATCGACAGGGTTGGTGATGGTCAGGTCCTGCATCGGCGGGGCCGGATAGGCGATCTGATCGACACGTCCAAACTGATCCGGGCGCAGCGGCAGCAGGCCCAGCCGGTCAAAGTTGATGTCCGCAAGATCACGCAGCCGGTCGGGTCGGTTCAGATAGGCCCATTCGGCGCGCAGAAATGCCAACCGTTCGCGCGCAGCGCCGATCTGGCGTTGCAGCGTCTCGACCTCGCTCAGCGCGTCCTGCGTTTTGTAATTTTCGTGATAGGCCCAGAAGGCCGCGCCGATGACCGCCATAAAGGTCATCACGTACAATAGTGATTTCAACTCCGTTCCCCCTTGAGTAGCGGCATCGCCACGGCCCTGGCCTCAATTTCTCCGGCGGGCGCATCGGTGCGGCGGGCAACGCGCAACTTGGCAGAACGTGCCCGCGGATTTTCATCCAGCTCGTCCGGGTCGGGTCCAACGGCCTTGCGCGTCACCAGATCGAATTGCGACAGCTGCTCTTGCACCTCGGGCGCATAGCGGTTGGCGCGGCCAAGCTGCCCGCCCCGATTCTGCAAGAACCGTTTCACCATACGGTCCTCGACCGAATGAAAGGTCACAACCGCCAGCAAACCGCCGGGGCGCAGAACCCGCTCTGCGGCCATAAGCCCCTGATAGAGCGCACCATATTCGTCATTCACCGCAATTCGAAGCGCCTGAAAACTGCGCGTCGCAGGATGGCTTTGCCCCGGTTTGGAGCGTGGCAGGCATCCTTCGACGATCCGGGCCAGCCGCAGTGTTGTGCGGATCGGCTCACCTTCGCGCGATTTCACGATGGCGCGCGCGATCCGGCGCGACATGCGCTCTTCGCCATAGACGTAAAGAATATCCGCCAGATCGCTTTCGTCAGCGGTATTGACCAGATCAGCGGCGCTAAGCCCCTGCTGGCTCATCCGCATGTCGAGAGGGCCGTCGCGCATAAAGGAAAAGCCACGCTCGGCCAAATCCAGCTGCATCGAACTGACACCCAGGTCGAGCACAACGCCATCCACGGCCTCAGCCACTTCGTCCATCTGGGCGAAATTGCTGACCACCAGCCGCAACCGGTCGCCATATTCGGCAACCCAGGGCGCGGCCATTTCATGCGCCAGCGGATCCCGGTCGATCCCGATCACCTGATCGGCACCCGCCGCAAGCAGCCCGCGCGCATATCCGCCCGCACCAAAGGTGCCGTCGATCCAGACCCCTCCAACAGGCGCAACCGCCCGCAACAGCGGGCGCAGCAGAACAGGAGTGTGGGGCGGCTTTGACCCTATGTCGGGTGGGGTTTGCGGCGCAGACATTTTCTACACCCCCGCTTGGTCGTCCAAAAGCATCAGCGGATCAAAATCCTCGTCCTGATCGTCCAGCCATTCCTCGGTCCTGGCCACCTCTTCGACCTCATAGGTTTCTGGCTTCCAGATCTGGAAAGAATCGCCGTTGGCGATAAAGAACGCCTCGCCATTTAGGTCGATCTTTTCGCGCAGCTTGGCGGGCAACACCAGCCGGCCGGTCTCGTCGACATTGGTGGGATAGCTTTGACCGTGGAACAGCCGTTGCAGGATCTTGCGCTTCTGCGATCCGCGCGGCAAGGCGTCGATCTTGGCGTCAATCTCGGCAATCGCTTCCATCGAATAGCAGTCAAGGCAACTGTTGCGGTGATCACCATAGACAATGACCAGTTCGGGGTTCTTGCCCTTTTCCCAGTTCGGGTCAGCGGATTCGAGCACACGACGAAACAGGGACGGGATCGAGACCCGGCCCTTGCTGTCCACCTTGTGCTGGCTTTCGCCCCTGAACCTCTGACCCACTGTCCCGTGCGCCCTTTGTGCCTGACCCCCGAAAACTGAAAAAGCGACGGGTTGATCCGCTGCCACCGATCAACCCGTCGCCCTGTATCCCGCGTTGCGGGTAGTCCGACTGCACGCGCCACCTGGGGGGATGTCTGCTCGCTCGCGCGCCGGATTCTGCTTCACGATGAAGGCCGGGACCTGTATGGAACCTGCCAGTTCTCTTTTATTATCATTGGGATGTGTCGCCGGGGTTCTTGGGGACCCCTTTGCCTTTCCCGTCCCTCATCGTGTAATTATTGATGCCACGGGAAATCGTGGGTGGCAACTGATAATTTCACTCCAACCCACTGCATCTTGCCCTACAGACCTCTCCAAAACAAGATATTGATGCCAGAACGGGACCAAATATCGCCGATATGGTAATATCATTCGAAAAAACACAATATATAGTGGAAAAATTCAGGTCGCGAAAAATCCCATGATATCCCGGAAAAATTCTATTAACGTCGATATCGATGGCTAAAAACGTGCCAGAGACCCATTTGTTCCGTACTTCGGTTCGCGAATCAACCAACAATACCGCGACTCCGTCGTGAAACGCGTCGCAAATTAAGTGCGACCTCCGGGCAGCCCCAATTTTGTCCCATGTATTCCCACACGAGCTCAAAACCCCGATATCTGACCCATGAAATCCCTGCCAGCGCCCACCAAGGACGCCAAGTCAGGCCGCATGCGATGCAATCGCGCTTGCTTTTGCCTCGTGACGGCCCTACCCAGTGCCTGCTTCGGTCCGGATGGGGACATCCGGTGAAAAGGGAACGTGGTGCGCGGTGCAATCGCTGCAATTCCATGACTGCCCCCGCAACTGTAAGCGGCGAGTGTGACCGGCTCTACGCCACTGGGGGGATCCAAACCTCCGGGAAGGCCCGGTTCACGCAACGACCCGCAAGTCAGGAGACCTGCCGCAGCGATCACCCTACCCCAGCGCGGGGCGCGCACGGGTTACGGTTCTCCGTATGTGGTGGCGACCTTTCACCGTTTGCGGAGGGGGCACCCTTTCCAATGACATTTTCGATACACGACCCATGGACCGCGCACCGCGCGGGACCAAACTGGAAAGAATCACAATGACGCGCCTGCTATGCTCGGCCTCTCTGTTTGCACTGGCCACCCTGCCCGCCCCATCCTACGCCCAAGAGGTCATGGACCTCGACGTGATCACCGTTTTCGCCAACCAAACCGAAACCGCGCTTGACCATACCGGCGCGTCCGTCGAGGTGGTGACAGAAGAGGATCTGAAGCTGGCCCCCACCACGCGGCTTGTCGATTACCTCGACACGCTGCCCGGCGTATCGGTCAGCAGCAATGGCGGGCTGGGCACCGGATCGACCCTGCGCCTGCGCGGGCTTTCGGGCGCCTATGTCCCCGTGCTGATCAATGGCATCGACGTCACCGACCCGTCCAGCACCCAGACCCAGTTCGACTGGGGGTCCCTGACGCTGGGCAACATTGGCCGAATCGAGGTGGTCAAGGGATCACAATCGGCAGTCTACGGCTCTGAGGCGATCGGCGGCGTGATCAGCATCACCACCGCGCAGATCCCGGACGAAATCGGCACACAGATCGACACCAATTCGGAATTCGGCACCGACAATACCCGCTCTGCCACTGTGAACATCGGCACCCGGACCGAACGCGCCGGGCTGTCCTTTGGCCTGAGCCGCACCCAGAGCGACGGCATTTCCGCCCGCAGCGATGCTGGCTTTGACGAAGACGACGGCTTTGACGGCAAACGGCTGACCTTTGACGGCTACTATGATGTCACGGACACCCTGCGCATTGGCCTGTCGGGCTATGCCCTTGATGCTGATGCTGACTTTGACGATGGCCCTTTTGCCGCCAAACCCGAAGGCGGCGAAACCCAGACTCAGACCCGCGCGATACGTGCCTATGCCGAACTGACGACTGGCACGATTGACCACAGCTTCTCTGTCTCGCGCTTTACCATCGACCGCACCAGCACTGCGGGCGGCTTTGCCGATCCCTTTGGTGGCACCCGCAACCGCGTGGATTACAAAGGGACCTGGCATGCGTCGCAGGCACTGACATTGTCCTTTGGTGCCGATTGGACCCGCGAAGAGGCGATGACCACAGGCGCTGTCTATGACCCGGTGACCTTTGCCCGTTCGGGCAGCGCCTCAACCGAGAGCGACTCGACCATTGCCGGTGTGTTTGCCGAGGCGCTGTATGCGCCCACCGACAAACTCGATCTGACGTTATCGCTGCGCCATGACGATCATTCCGATTTTGGCGGTGCCACCTCGGCCCGCGCGGCGCTGGCCTGGCGGCCGTTGCCGGATCTGACGGTTCGGGCGCTGCTGTCCAATGGCTTTCGCGCACCGTCGCTGTACGAGCTGTACAATCCGACCTATGGCAATGCGACGCTGGACCCCGAAGTCAGCCGCAACGCCGAGCTGGGTGTGGAAAAGTCCTTTGCCGGTGGCGCGCGCGTTCAGGCGACGCTGTTCTATACCGAAATCGACGATCTGATCCAGTATTTCGATCCCGACGGATACCTTGGGCCGATTGCCGGGGGGTACAATCAGGTGACCGGCACCACAAAGACGCGCGGACTTGAACTGTCGGGCGCGGTGCCGCTGTCGGATCGGGTCTCGGTTTCCGGGGCCTTCACCTATACCGACAGCCGGGACGCGCTGGACGATCCCCAGCTGCGGATTCCACGCTACGATCTGGCACTGGGCGTGCAGGCACAGCTGAGCGACGCCCTGCGCGGCGGGCTGAGCGTGCAGCGCATCGTCGACCGACCGGACGATTTTGGCACACCGCTGCCGGATTACACACTCTGGGGTGCCAATCTGGCCTACGAGATCACCGACACCGCCGAGGTGTATCTGCGGGTCGAGAACCTGACAGATCAGGATTATGTGACTTCCGGCGGCTATAATTCGCCCGGACGTTCCGTATTCTTCGGGATCAATGCGTCGTTCTGAACATATCCTCGCCAGCGCGCCGCCGCCTTGTGACGGCGGCGCGCCAAGCGTGAACACAAGGGTGCGCGCCAGCGGTGTGCGCCCTGCCGGTTCCGGGTCGGCGCGCGCCCTTAGCGACAGGTGTCAGGCATGAGACTGCTGTTCGGCCTGTCCGCGCTTCTTATCATTCTTTTTGTGGCGTCGCTGCTGGTGGGACAGGGCGATATCAGCCCGATGCAGTCACTGCGCGCCTTATGGGGTGCCGACGATCCGCTGATCGTCATGGTCCTGCAAGAAATCCGGCTGCCGCGCGCGCTTTTGGCCACCATGGTCGGAGCCTCATTGGGGCTGTCCGGGGCAGCCATGCAGGGATATCTGCGCAATCCGCTGGCCGAACCGGGGCTGATCGGCGTTTCGGGTGCGGCGGCGTTGGGGGCGGTGATCGCGCTGCAAACCGGCCTCGCTGCGTGGTTTACGCTGGCATTGCCTCTGATGGCGCTGGCGTTCGCCTTGGTGGCGGTGGTGCTGATCCTTGTGCTGGCAGGTCCGCGCGGGGCATCGCTGACGCTAATTCTGGCTGGAATCGCGATCTCGGCTCTGGCTGGCGCACTGACCTCTCTGGTGCTCAACCTCTCGCCCAATCCCTATGCGGCGTCCGAGATCATTTTCTGGATCATGGGGTCGGTGGCGGACCGGTCGTTTAGTCATGTCACGCTGGCCCTGCCGCTGATGCTGCTGGGCTGGGGGCTGCTGCTGACATTGGGGCGCGGGCTCGATGCGCTGACGCTGGGCGAAGACGCAGCCGAGGCGATGGGCGTATCGCTGTCATCGCTGCGTCTGCGGTTGCTGGGCGGTACAGCGGCAGCTGTCGGGGCGGCCACTGCGGTCGCCGGGGCTGTCGGCTTTGTCGGGTTGATCGTGCCGCATCTGCTGCGCCCATTGACCGGGGCGCGCCCGTCGATGCTGTTGTGGGCGTCAATGCTGGGTGGTGCATCCATGGTACTGGCGGCAGACCTGACCGTGCGACTGGTCCTGCCAACGCGGGATTTGAAGCTGGGGGTGGTGATGGCCATCATCGGTGCACCGCTATTCCTGCATCTGATCTACAGAACCCGGAGGGAGATCCTGTGACGCCACTGTCTGACGCAACCGGTATCGCCCGCATCTTCAACGCCTGCAGCTTCGGCACGGGTGCGCCGCGATGAACTTGCTGCGCACCACAGACCTCACGGTCACACGCGCCACCTGCCCGGTGGTCGACCGTATCTCGATCACGGTCCCAGCAGGCGAATGCGTTGGGCTGATCGGACCCAATGGATCGGGAAAGACCACGTTGATGCGCGCCGCCCTCGGGCTGTTGCCGCATACTGGTGCCAGCACTCTCGCCACATTGCGCCCGCGTGAACGCGCCGCGACTGTCGCGTGGCTGCCACAACAACGCGAAATTGCGTGGCCCGTCACCGTCGAAACCGTCGTGGCGCTGGGTCGTTTGCCACATCTGCCGCGCGGCACTCGGTTGCGCCCCCAGGATCAGCGCGCCGTCGACGCTGCACTGGACCGGATGGGACTCTCCGCGTTTCGCCACCGCCTTGCCACGCAACTTTCGGGTGGCGAACAGGCACGCGTCCTTATTGCGCGCGCCCTTGCCCAAAATACCCCGCTTCTGATGGCGGACGAACCGATTGCCGGGCTCGACCCCGCCGCGCAGATTTCAACGCTGCGGGTGTTTGCCAGCCTCGCCGCCGAGGGGCGCGCGGTTCTGACCTCGCTGCACGATCTGAGTCTGGCAGCACGCTACTGCACGCGGCTGGTGCTGCTGGGGCAGGGTCGCAAGGTGGCTGATGGCGCGCCCGCTGACGTCCTGACAGCCAAAAACCTCGCTCAAGTGTTTTCGCTCAGCGCCCGAATCCATGACACCCCTGACGGGCCGCTGTTTCAGGCATTGGATGTGTTGTCATGACCGCTCCGTCCCGTATCGTCTGCCTCACCGAAGAAACCGTCGAGACGCTCTATCTTCTGGGGCAAGAACACCGGATCGTCGGCGTGACCGGCTATGCCGTGCGCCCGCCCCGTGTACGGCGTGAAAAGCCGCGCGTCGGCGCGTTTACCTCGGCGGATGTGCCAAAGATCCTCGCCCTGAACCCAGATCTGGTGCTGTGTTTTTCGGATCTGCAGGCAGATATCGCCGCAGATCTGATCCGCGAGGGGCTCGATGTCCACACCTTTAACCAGCGCAGTATTGCGGGCATCCTTGGGATGATCCGTATGCTGGGCCGCCTCACCGATTGCACAGCAGACGCCGAGGCGCTGGCCACCGGATACGAGGACCGCATTGCCACTCTGCGCGCCGCACAGCCGACGCACCGCCCGCGCGTCTATTTCGAGGAATGGGACGAGCCGCTGATCACCGGCATCGGCTGGGTGTCAGAATTGATCGAGATTGCAGGCGGTGCCGATTGCTTTGGCCATCTGCGTCATGAACAGGCCGCGATCAACCGGATCGTCCCGCCTGAGGCGGTGATCGACGCCCAGCCCGATATCATCATCGGTTCATGGTGTGGCAAAAAGTTCGCGCCGCACAAGGTCACTGCCCGCCCCGGCTGGGACGCGATCCCGGCCGTCCGCCATGGGCGGCTCTACGAGATCAAATCGCCGCTGTTGCTGCAGCCCGGCCCTGCGGCATTGACCGATGGGCTGGATGCGCTCGTCCGTCTTATCTCCGGCGAGGCGCCGGTATGCTGACCATTCCGCGCATGTGTCAGACCGCGGCCACGCAATCGCCGCGGACAACACCCCACTGCAAGCTGCGCCGGGACTCATAACCCGGCGCGCTAAGGCCTTGATCCGCGGTGACGCGTCACCGCCGCTGAGACGGCTCAGGCCACGCCTTGCGCGATCAGTGTCTCGGCCAGCCGGGCATAGGCCGCAGCCATCTCCCCGTCGCCTGCCGCCACCGGACGCCCTGAATCACCCGACAACCGGGTTTCCAGATCAATCGGCAGTTCCGCAAGCAGCGGCAAGCCGAGCCGCTCAGCTTCTTCGCGCACACCGCCATGGCCAAAGATGTGGCTCTCTCCTCCGCAGTGCGGGCAGACAAACAGCGACATATTCTCGATCAACCCCAGAACCGGGGTCTTGAGTGTCGAGAACATGTCCAGCGCCTTGCGCGCGTCGATCAGCGACACATCCTGCGGCGTGCTCACCACAATCGCCCCCGCCAGATCGGTCTTTTGGCACAGGGTCATCGCCACATCGCCGGTGCCGGGCGGCAAATCGACCAGCAGAATATCCAGTTCGCCCCAGAGCACCTGCCCCAGCATCTGTTGCAACGCCCCCATCAGCATCGGACCGCGCCAGACGACGGCCTTGTCCTCGGGCAGCATCAGGCCGATCGACATCAGCGTGACACCATGCGCGTGCAGCGGGTGAATTGTCTTGCCATCCGGGCTGGCGGGGCGCTGGTTCACGCCCATCATGCGTGGCTGACTGGGACCGTATATATCCGCGTCCAGCAGACCAACACGCCGCCCCGCCCGCGCCAAGGCCACAGCCAGGTTCGACGACACCGTCGATTTGCCAACGCCGCCTTTGCCCGATCCAATCGCGATCACCTTTGCCACGCCATCGGGGCGGGTCGGCCCGGCCTGTGGCTCTGCGTGACGCCCGATCTTGAGCGATGGCGGCTTTTTCTCGGCTGCATGGGCTGTCAGGACCGCTGATACGCTATCGACGCCGGGCACCCCGGCGACAATGGCCTCGGCGGCGCGGCGCAAAGGCTCCATCTGCCGCGCGACCTCGGGCGACGGTGCCTCGATGACAAAACGCACGGCGCCACCCTCGATCGTCAAGGCGCGAATCATATCCCGCGCAATCAGGTCGCCTCCGTCAGGCAGCGCAAGCCGCGCCAGCGCAGCCTGCACATCGGTCCGAATATCACTCATGCCTCTTCTCCTTGCATAATTGCCAAATCATCGGGCAATTGCCCATCACCTGGAAACAGCGGTTCATTCAACGCACACATTTCAGGCAAAACGCTACTACACAAACAAAAAAGTCCATGCGTTTTCTGCATAGCAGCATTGAGGCCGAAAGCTATTGTGCAACTGCAGCAATTGCCCCATCTTCAACTCAACGAAACGAACAAAGCGAAACAGGCGAACCTAAAATGGCATACGCAACGCACATCACATCCGCCGCACAAGGCACTGACGTCTCCGTATTTTCCGCGCTTCTGACCAAACTGCGCCTGCAGTTGGCCCAGCGCCGGACCTACAACCAGACCCTGCGTGAACTCGAAGCACTGAGCAACCGCGAACTGGCAGATCTGGGCATCAGCCGGTCGTCGATCCGCAGCATTGCGCAAGAGGCAGCCTACGGGGCATGACCTGACGGCGCGGCGGGATATACCCGCTGCACCCCGGTGACGGACAGTCCGTCACCCTGAAGAACACAGGAGATCCTAGATCTCTACCACAGTTCGGCGGCCCTCTCCTCCTCCCTGGGCCGGTCGGAAACGCGGCGGCACCTCTCCTCCTCCCTGGTGTCGCCGCACCAGACATTCGGGGCCCACATGGTCCCATCGGTATCGAAGGCCCTCTCCTCCTCCCTGGGCCGTTCGAAACTGCGGCGGCGCCTCTCCTCCTCCCTGGCGTCGCCGCGCCTTTCTATTCCGGGGTCATCGGACCCCACCACAGTTCGGCGGCCCTCTCCTCCTCCCTGGGCCGGTCGGAAACGCGGCGGCACCTCTCCTCCTCCCTGGTGTCGCCGCACCAGACATTCGGGGCCCACATGGTCCCATCGGTATCGAAGGCCCTCTCCTCCTCCCTGGGCCGTTCGAAACTGCGGCGGCGCCTCTCCTCCTCCCTGGCGTCGCCGCGCCTTTCTATTCCGGGGTCATCGGACCCCACCACAGTTCGGCGGCCCTCTCCTCCTCCCTGGGCCGGTCGGAAACGCGGCGGCACCTCTCCTCCTCCCTGGTGTCGCCGCACCAGACATTCGGGGCCCACTTGGTCCCATCACAGTTCGGGGCCCCTCTCCTCCTCCCTGGGGTTTCGTGAACTTGAACGGCGACGCTGAAACATGCGTCGCCGTTTTTTTTGCGTCTCGATCGGCTGCACATCGAACGCGTAAGATTGCGCGGATCGAACAGTGATCTGCACGCCCCACCCCGTCCAAGGCCACCCCACATCCCGCATTTCCCCACCTGCCGGCTTTCCCTCGGGCCTCAGCTTCGGTAGAGGATCAGGTTACAGGACAGGACCGGGGCCGCGCGCCCCAAGGACGGGGACAAACCCATGGCTATGGAAAAGACATTTGATGCGACCGAGGCCGAGGCGCGCCTCTATCAGGCCTGGGAAGACTCGGGCGCGTTCAAGGCCGGGGCCAACGCCTCGCGGGCGGAACATTATTCGGTCATGATCCCACCGCCCAATGTGACGGGTTCGCTGCACATGGGGCATGCGTTCAACAACACGTTGCAGGACATCCTGGTTCGCTGGAAACGCATGCAGGGCTATGACACCCTGTGGCAACCCGGCACCGATCACGCCGGCATTGCCACCCAGATGGTGACAGAACGTGAAATGGCCGCCAACGGTGAACCAACGCGCCGCGATATGGGCCGCGACGCCTTTTTGTCGCGCGTCTGGCAGCAAAAGATCGCATCGCGCGGCACGATCATTGGCCAGCTCAAACGTCTTGGTGCAAGTTGCGACTGGTCGCGCGAGGCGTTCACCATGTCCGGCGCACCCGGTGCCCCCGAAGGTGAAGCCGGCAATTTCCACGACGCCGTTATCAAGGTCTTTGTCGAGATGTACGCCAAGGGGCTGATCTATCGCGGCAAGCGGCTGGTCAACTGGGACCCGCATTTTGAGACCGCAATTTCGGACCTTGAGGTCGAGAATATCGACGTCGCAGGCCATATGTGGCATTTCAAATACCCGCTCGCGGGTGGTGAAACCTATACCTATGTCGAAAAGAACGAAGACGGAAATGTCCTGTTCGAAGAGGTGCGCGACTATATCTCAATCGCCACGACACGGCCCGAAACCATGCTGGGCGACGGCGCGGTGGCCGTTCACCCGCTGGATGAGCGCTATGCACCGATCGTCGGTAAGCTGTGCGAAATTCCAGTCGGCCCCAAAGAACACCGCCGCCTGATTCCGATCATCACCGACGACTACCCCGACCGCAATTTCGGCTCTGGCGCGGTCAAGATCACTGGCGCACATGATTTCAACGACTACGCCGTGGCAAAACGCGGCAATATTCCGTGTTACCGCCTGATGGACACCCGCGCCGCGATGCGCGCCGATGGTGCGTCCTACGCCGACGAAGCCGCCAAAGCGCAGGCCATCGTCAACGGACAGGCCTTTACCGAGGCCGAGATTGATTCGATCAACCTTGTCCCGGATGCCTATCGCGGGCTGGGCCGGTTTGCGGCGCGTGACATGGTGATTGCCGACATCACCGCCGAGGGGCTGGCCGTCATGGTGCCGAATCCTGCGTGGGAAGCGGCGGATGCCGACGCGCGTGAAGAAATGCAGCCGACCATTGCGTATGTTGAAAACAAATCCATCATGCAGCCGTTTGGTGACCGCTCCAAAGTGGTGATCGAACCGATGCTGACGGATCAGTGGTTTGTCGACACCGACAAGATCGTCGGCCCGGCGCTGGATGCCGTGAGAAATGGTGACACGCAGATTATCCCCGAGCGCGAGAAAAAGGTCTATTTCCACTGGCTGGAAAACATCGAACCCTGGTGTATTTCCCGCCAACTTTGGTGGGGCCATCAAATTCCGGTTTGGTATGGTCTTGACCTCGAACGTCACGGCTTTGTCGATGACGAAAGCGACGGGGCGCTTGATCTGGTCGAAATGGGGCGGCTTTTGCTGGATCAAGACCTGATCGAAGGCACGGACCGTTTTCACTGTGCGTCGGATTTCGAATCCGTCAGCAAACAATTCAGTGACGTGCTCGACACTTTGCCGACCCCGCTCAACCATTGCCGGGTTGTCGAGGTCGCTGACCGCGCAACAGCAATTCACACACTGGCACAAAGCCTTGCCGATTATACCGCCACTCAGGATCCGACCCAACTGGTCTATCCGGTCTGGCGCGATTCCGACGTGCTCGACACTTGGTTCTCGTCCGGTCTCTGGCCGATTGGCACCCTTGGCTGGCCCGAACAGACGCCCGAGTTGCAGAAATACTTTCCGACCAGTGACCTGATCACTGGTACTGACATCCTGTTCTTCTGGGTTGCGCGGATGATGATGATGCAGCTGACGGTCGTCGATCAGGTGCCGTTCAAGACGGTCTACCTGCACGGCCTTGTGCGCGATGCCCGGGGCAAGAAGATGTCGAAATCGCTGGGCAATGTCGTCGATCCGCTGGAGCTGATCGACGAATTCGGCGCTGACGCCTTACGGTTCACCAATGCCGCCATGGCGTCGCTTGGTGGCGCGCTCAAGCTGGATACTCAGCGCATCGCGGGATATCGTAATTTCAGCACCAAGCTGTGGAATGCCTGCCGTTTCGCGGAGATGAATAGCGTCTTTGAGGGACGTGTCGCAAGCACCGCGCAGGTCCCGACCCCGTCACAGACCGCCAACAAATGGATCATCGGTGAAACCGCGCGCGTGCGGGCCGAGGTTGACGCCGCGCTGGACACCTACCGTTTCAACGATGCGGCGACCGCGCTGTATGCCTTTGTCTGGGGCAAGGTCTGCGATTGGTATGTCGAATTCTCAAAGCCGCTGTTTGACAGCCAGGACGCTGAAATCATTTCCGAAACCCGCACCACGATGGCCTGGGTTCTGGACCAGTGCCTGATCCTGCTTCACCCGATCATGCCCTTTATCACCGAAGAGTTGTGGGGCACCCTCGCGCCGCGCACCAAGTTGTTGATCCATGCCGACTGGCCCAGCTATGCGCCCGTCGAACTGGTGGATACAGTCGCAGATCGCGAGATGACATGGGTGATTTCATTGATTGACGGTGTGCGGTCCGCGCGCGCACAGATGCATGTCCCGGCCGGCCTCAAGGTGCCGATGCTGGTCACGGATCTGGACGCAGCCGGACAGGCCGCATGGGAACGCAACGAGGCATTGATAAAACGACTTGCACGGATCGAATCGCTCGACTCGGTTGAGGCGTTCCCCAAAGGTTGTGTGATCATCCCAGTCGAAGGCGGGGTCTTTGGTCTCCCGCTCGCCGGGATTATCGACGTTGAGGCGGAAAAATCCCGGCTGGAAAAGAGTCTGGGCAAACTGGCCAAGGAAATCGGCGGTCTCAAGGGGCGGCTGAACAATCCGAAATTCGCCGCCAGCGCCCCCGATGAGGTTGTACAAGAAGCCCGCGACAATCTGGCCGCGCGTGAGGAAGAGGCCGCGGCGCTCAGCGCCGCCCTCGCCCGCCTGGCCGAACTTGGCTAAGCGGCACAGGTGATAGAAACCTAAAAGGCGCGGTGCCTTCCCGCGCCTTTTACGTGATTGGGCTGGCCAAGGTCCGTGTAGGCTCAGACTGCTGTGGTCTGATGCGCCGGGCGGTCCGACGCGGACTGTCGTCCATGCCGCTGTCTGACTGTCAGCCCCGCCAGAATTGCACCGTCAAAATCGCATATACCACCAATAGTTCGAGGCGACCCAACAGCATCGCGATGATCAGCAACCACTTAGCGGGGTCGTTCAATCCCTGGAACGTGCCCGAGGGGCCAATCTGATCCCCCAACCCCGGCCCGACATTGGCCAGCGCCGTGGCAGCGCCGGAAATCGCGGTGATGAAATCCAGCCCCGTCATCCCCAGCGCGACCGAAATCACCCCGAGCGTCACCACAAAGAAAACAAAGAACGAGATCACCGAACTAAGGACATCCTCGCCCACCGGGCGTCCTTCGTACCGCATGGTGAAAATCCCGTGTGGGTTGCGAATCTTGCGCAGCTGAATCGCGATGGCCGCGAACAAAAGCTGATAGCGGAACACCTTTACCGAACAGGCGGTCGAACCGGCGCAACCACCAATCAGCCCGATAAAAAAGAAGAGCGCAATCGGGAACGGACCCCATAACATATAGTCCACCGACGCATAGCCGGTGCCCGAGATAATCGAGGTGATATTGAACAGCGCCTCTCGGACCGCCTGTTCGGGATGATGCGGAAAGGTGCGCAACAGCACAAACACCATGACGGCCACCAGCACAAAGATGATACCAAAGAATGTCCGCACCTGGCTGTCACGGAATATCGCCCGTTGGTTGCCGTTAACCATCTGCACGTAGCGCACAAATGGCAGCGCCGCGAGCAGCATAAAGACCGAGGCGACATATTCCGCAGAGCCTGAAAACTTACCAAACGAGGCATCGTAGTTGGAAAAACCGCCTGTCGAAACCGTGGTCAGCGCATGCACAGACGCGTCGAATGCGTTCATCCCCGTCACGATATAGGCCAGCGCACAAACCAGCGTCAGCGTCACATAGATGGTCGAAATGCTCGACGCGATCTGCGTCGCCCGCGGCAGGATTTTTCCCATGGTCTCGAACGCTTCGGACCGGAACACCTGCATCCCGCCGACCCGCAGCGCGGGCAGGAACACCATCGCTACGACGATCACGCCAATGCCGCCCAGCCATTGCAACAGCCCGCGCCACAGCAGAATGCCTTTGGGCAGTTCCTCGAGCCCGGTAAAGACGGTCGATCCGGTTGTGGTCAGCCCCGACATCGCTTCGAACAACGCATCGACAAACCGCGCCTCGGTCGCCCCCAGTACAAAGGGCAATGCACCAAAGATCGGCAGCGCCACCCAGACCCCCGTGGTCAGTAAAAAAGTCTGCTGGATCGACAGCCGGTCGGGCACCGAGTTAGCACAGGCCATCGCCACCAGCGCGCCGCTCATCACGGTGATGATCGCGCTCTGGGCAAAGACCGGCCAGGCGCCGCGCCCTTCGGCGATATCCACAAGCATCGGCAACAGCATGGTCAGACCCAGAATGGCCACCAGCAGGCTGATCACATAAGCAACGGGGCGCAGGTCGAACATGGGCGCAGCGTTGGCCTGCGCCCGTGTCAGTGTCAAGCCATCCCGCCCTGCCGGACCGCGCGACCCGACAGATGTTGTCGCGCGGTCAGAATCGGCCCCGCCACCCCGCCGACGTCAGCCGACGTGGAACAATGTCGAAAACAATTTCGGATCCAGGGATTCGTCAGCGAACAGCGCACCTTCGGTCAACACCGACACCGCGTCGTGACTGTGCAGACTTTCCTGATGCGAGGCGAGTACACGGAAATCCCCGATCCGCCGGTCTTTTTGCACCTGCTCTGCAAAGAGCCGCGCGGCATCCTCGACAAAGATCGGATTCGCGGCGTTCAGCTCGGCAAAAGCCTGTTCGTCCTCGCGTTTGACCATCACCTGCGTCTCGGTTGGGACAGCGTTGCGGCACATCTCGATCAGATCTTCGAACCACAGGCATTTTCCGTCCAGCACCTCGACCGAAATCCGCGCGACCGAGCGTTGCGAATGCGGTGTTGCCAGCTGCCCGCGTGTGCGCCGGGCGTGTTCTGCAAGCTCTAACGAACAGGGGCAGGTCGAGCTGTAGACATAGTCCAGGTGCATGATCTCGCGGCGGACACCCGCCGTCTCGACCAGCTCAAGCGCAATGTCGTAATACTGATATCCTGACAGGCCCGAGCGCAGGCTTTCAACCCGCACCGGGAAAGACAGCCGCATGTTGATCCGCGCATCAAAACTCTCGAGATCCTTTTTGTAATCGTCGAGAGCCGCCTCAATCACGCCAAAGCTGAACGTCTTTTCTGCGTGTTTGTAGAACGATCGCATGATCCGGGACATGTTGATGCCCTTTTTACCCGCATCCAGACTGACGGTGCCGGTCACGCTGGTTTCCAAGGTCAATGCGCCACTGTCACGGGTGCGGTATTGCAGCGGCAACCGAAAGTTCGAGATGCCAACATGCTGGATCGCGCGGTCCGCCCCCCGGATCAGCGTGGCCGAACCGTTTTGCAGATCCGGCAGTGTCGCCTTGTAAGCACCCGTTACGGCAAAGCTCTGGGGGTAATCCCGCGACAGTACCGGGTATTCATCCGCCGGGGCATCCGGGGCCAGCCGTGCCAGCACCGGGTCCAGCGCCTCGATCTCGGAATCGGGTACCTTGCCGGCCCAGAGCCGCAACAGCGCGAGCGCCTTTGCAGCCTCTTCCCGGCTTGGCACGCGATCAATCTCTGGCGTGTGAATGTTCATCAGGTGGCCCCTTTGCGTCATCGCAGACAGCTTACATAGGTCTTTGCGTAAAGGAATTCCAATTCTAAGCAGCATTTCGCGACAAAGGTATCGGCGAGATCCCGGTTTCAGCCGGAACCGCGCCGAAAACCATCACGCCTGCGCCAGCGCCTGAAGAATGTCGGCCACCAGATCGTCTGGATCCTCGATCCCGACTGACAACCGCACCAAACCGTCCGAAATCCCCAGCGACGCGCGCTGCTCAGGGCTTAGACGCTGATGTGTTGTGGTCGCCGGATGGGTCACGATGGATTTTGTATCGCCCAGATTGTTCGAGATCAGCACAATCTCAAGCGCGTTGAGGAACCGGAACGCTGCCTCTTTGCCACCCGAAAGGTCGAGTGACACCATCGTTCCGCCCTTGCCAATCTGGCGTAGCATCAGCCCGTGTTGCGGATGCTCGGGCAGACCGGGATAAATCACCTGGTGCAGTTTGTCATGGCCGCTGACTGCCTCGGCGATAGCCAGTGCCGTGGATGTCTGCGCCCGCACCCGTAAGTCAATCGTCTCAAGTCCCTTGAGCATGACCCAGGCCGTAAACGGGCTCATCGAGCCGCCGGTATGCTTCATATAGGGTTCGACCGTCTTGCGGATAAACTCTTGCGTGCCCAGAATCACACCACCAAGGGTGCGGCCCTGGCCGTCGATATGTTTGGTCGCGGAATAGACCACCACATCGGCGCCTTGCTCGATCGCCTTGGAATAGACCGGGGTGGAAAAGACGTTATCGACCACCACGGTCGCGCCGACCGTATGCGCCAGCGCGGACACCCCGGCGATGTCGACCAGTTCCAGCGTCGGGTTGGACATGGATTCAAAGAACACCGCCTTGGTGTCCGGGCGCAGCGCCGCCGTCCATTGGTCCAGATCCGCACCGTCAACAAAGGTAACTTCGACGCCAAAGCGCGGCAGGATCGTCTCAAGGATGTACAGGCAAGAGCCGAACAATGCCCGGGCCGACACGACATGATCGCCAGCCTTCAACATCGACACCAGCGCGCCATTGACAGCGGCCATGCCGCTCGCTGTGGCAAAGCCGTCTTCGGCCCCTTCCAGCAGTGCAATCCGTTCCTCGAACATGCGCACGGTCGGATTACCGTAACGGGCATAGATATATTCGTCCGGCCCGGATTGGATGAACCGCGCCTCGGCCTGCTCGGCGCTGTCATAGGCAAACCCCTGAGTCAGGAAGATCGCCTCGCTCAGCTCTCCCCACTGGCTGCGTTTGGTGCCGCCATGCACGAGCTGTGTCCGTTTTTTCATCTCTTACGCTCCCGGGCCTCATGGGCCACAAAAAAACCCCCGTCGCGGCCAAGCGAAAGGGGGTCCCCTCGTCGTCTGACCTCTTTAGCGGTATGTTTTACGTGGCCCGCAATCCGGTAACAAATCGCCACAGCATGTGGTCTACGACCCGTTGCATCACAGGTCAAGACCGTCACGCAGCTGTAACCCCCGCTTCACGCTAGCTTCGTATGGATGAACTACTGAAAGGCAACAAGATGTAGTGGGGCTTGAACATGTACTTCTTTGACACTTCAGCCAGCCGGAATGCTCTGTCCGGGGCTTTGCGACTCGAGATGTGGCGCGACACCCTCGAAACCGCGATCACGAGCGCGATGCCCGACGGGACCCTCGAAGAGGAATTCACCGAAGCATTGCTGTTCGTGTTGTCGATCCGTCTCAACCGTCTGACCGGTGGAGCACCCGACATGACCTTTTCCGCTCGGTGCCATAATTCGTCCAAGACGGCGCGATTGCTGTCGACGCGGATGATCTGGGCAGCGATGGGTGCGGGCATTGACCTCTATTGCGCCTCTTTTCGCGGCGAGGCGCTACATTGTGAGACCGCCTGGTACAACCACACACATCGCATCGCCTGAGCCCGCTGTTTTGACGCGCCACCCGTCAGAACGGCACGTCATCCGCCGCACAGATAAATCGTGCCACGACCTTTTTGGCACCGGACTTTTCAAAATCAATCTCGAGCTTGTCGCCCTCGATCCCGATGATCGCGCCATAGCCGAATTTCTGGTGAAACACCCGCTCACCCATCACATAAGACGACACTGCGTTCAGGTCGATCACCGTGCCGTGGCTGACCTTTGGCTGGTTCACCGACCGTTCGGATGCCCGCGCCTGTAGCCGTTTCCATCCCGGAGAATTGTAAACATTCGCCTCGGCGACACGGCTTTCGATGCCGCTGGACACACCACCCATACCTGCCGCGCCATAGCCACCACCATACAGTCCCGGCGGCGTCAGCACATCGACATGATCCTCGGGCAATTCATCAATGAACCGTGACGGCAACGCCGACTGCCATTGACCGAACACGCGGCGGTTGGCGGCAAAGGAAATCGTGCAGAGCTCTTCGGCGCGGGTGATGCCGACATAGGCCAGCCGCCGTTCCTCCTCGAGCCCCTTGACGCCGCTTTCGTCCATGGACCGTTGCGAGGGGAACAACCCATCCTCCCAACCCGGCAGGAACAGCATCGGGAATTCCAGCCCCTTGGCACCGTGTAGTGTCATGATCGACACCTTGGCGCCACCATCGTCGCTTTCGTTGTCCATGATCAGGCTGACATGTTCCAGAAACCCTTGCAGGTTCTCGAAATTATCCAGCGCCTTGATCAGTTCCTTGAGGTTTTCCAGCCGCCCCGGCCCTTCGGGCGTTTTATCGTTCTGCCACATCGTCGTGTAGCCGCTTTCGTCCAGGATGACCTCGGCCAGTTCCATATGGCTGATCTCGGGCGGGCCGTATTCATAACGTACCGCCCCGAAGTCGTCGTCGATCACACTGTCGGGGTCGGCGCCAACCTCACGGACCGGCCCACGAATCTTACTACTCCAGCGCGCCAACCCGTCGACCAGTTCGCGCAGTGCGGCACCGCCCTTGCCCTTGATAAGCCCCTGATCGACGGTCAAACGCGCGCCTTCCAGCAGGGAGACGCCGCTTGATCGCGCCGCCAGCTGAATGGTCTGCTGCGCCTTGTCACCCAAGCCGCGTTTGGGTGTATTCACGATCCGCTCGAACGCCAGATCGTCGTCAGGGCTGATCACCAGCCGGAAATACGCCATGGCATCGCGGATCTCCATCCGCTCGTAGAATCGCGGGCCGCCAATCACCCGATATGGCAGTCCGATGGTCAGGAACCGATCCTCGAACGCGCGCATCTGATGTGACGCCCGCACCAGAATCGCCATCTCATCCAGCGAAAATGCCCGCAGGCCACGGCTGCCCTTTTGCCCGGCCTCGATTTCCTCACCGATCCAGCGCGCCTCTTCCTCTCCGTCCCAATGGCCGATCAGGCGAACTTTTTCGCCGTTCTGCGCCTCGGTCCACAGCTCCTTGCCCAAGCGTCCCTGATTGCCGGCGATCACACCGCTGGCGGCGGCCAGAATATGCGGGGTCGAGCGGTAATTCTGCTCAAGCCGCACAACATGGGCGCCAGGGAAATCCTTTTCGAACCGCAGGATGTTGCCGACCTCAGCCCCGCGCCAGCCATAGATCGACTGATCATCATCCCCAACGCAGCAAATGTTGCGATGCGATGCCGCCAGCAGCCGCAGCCACATATACTGCGCGACGTTGGTATCCTGATACTCATCGACAAGGATGTAGCGGAACCAGCGTTGATACTGCTCCAACACATCGCCATGGGTTTGAAAAATCGTCACCACATGCAGAAGCAGATCGCCGAAATCGACGGCGTTCAGCTCCTTGAGCCGCGCCTGGTACAGCGCATACAGCCGTGGCCCTTTGTTGTTGAACGCTCCGGCGTCGGCGGCAGGCACTTTGTCCGGGGTCAGCGCGCGGTTCTTCCACTGGTCGATAATGCCCGCCAGCATCCGCGCGGGCCAGCGCTTGTCGTCGATCTTTTCGGCCGCGATCAATTGCTTCATCAGTCGGATCTGGTCGTCGGTGTCCAGAATGGTAAAGTTCGACTTTAACCCGACCAGTTCGGCATGCCGCCGCAACAGCTTGACGCAGATCGAATGGAAGGTGCCGAGCCAAGGCATCCCCTCAACCGTCTCACCCAACATGCGGCCCACGCGATTCTTCATCTCGCGCGCGGCCTTGTTGGTAAAGGTCACAGCAAGAATCTCGTTTGGGCGGGCGCGCCCGGTGTTCAGAAGATGCACGATTCGCGCGGTCAGCGCCTTGGTTTTGCCGGTGCCTGCCCCCGCCAGCATCAGCACCGGGCCATCCATCGTCTCGACCGCTTCGCGCTGCGCCGGGTTCAATTCGTCCAGATAGGGCGCAGGTCGCGCGGCCATCGCGCGCGCGGACAGCGATGCACCTTCAAAGGCGTCCATTTCATCGAAACTGCTCATCCTGCCAGAGTAGCCGCGATATCCCCCGAGATAAAGAGATGTTCGGGCATTGTTCCGTAACAATATCTGTTGCCCGCCGACCGGATCATTGGGTTGAGCCGTGCGGACTGCCTAATAGAATGCAGTTGCGGCATTGCCCCTCTTGCAGCCGCCGCGACAAAACGCCATTCATGCGGCATGGATGCCAATAGTCGCTTTCCCGCCATCTCGGACCTGCGTGCCCAGGCGCGTCGCCGGATCCCGCGTTTCGTCTGGGACTACCTCGATAGTGGCACCGGCACCGAAGCAACCCTGAACCGCAACCGGCAGGCGCTCGATCAGGTGCGGTTCGTGCCATCAATCCTGCACGGCGAGATCGCGCCAGACCTCACCACACCGTTACTGGGCGAGGAATATCCGCTGCCGTTCGGCGTAGCCCCGCTGGGGATGTCCGGTCTGATCTGGCCCGATGCCGAACGCCTCTTGGCGCAGGCCGCCACGAACGCGCGGCTGCCATATACGCTGTCAACTGTCGCGGCACAGACGCCCGAAACCGTCGGCCCGCTGACCGGTGGCAAGGGCTGGTTTCAACTCTATCCGCCCCGCGACACCGAGATTCGCAAGGACATGCTAAAGCGTGCGCGTGATTCTGGTTTCTCGACCCTTGTTCTGACCGTCGATGTCCCGGTTGCATCGCGCCGCGAGCGGCAATTGCGATCGGGCCTGACGCAGCCGCCCCGACTGACGCCGCGCCTACTGGCGCAGGTTGCGCTGCGGCCCGCCTGGGCGCTTGGCACCGCGCGGATCGGCATGCCGCATATGCGCACGCTCGATACTTACAGCAGCGATACCGGCGCGCGTGATTCTACGGCCCATGTCGGTTATCTTCTGCGCACCTCGCCGGATTGGGATTACCTGGACTGGCTGCGCGAACACTGGGATGGCCCGCTGATCGTCAAGGGCGTGCTGGACCCGAACGACGCGCCGCGCCTGCAGGCTGCGGGGGTCGATGCGATCTGGGTCAGCAACCATTCGGGACGACAGTTCGACGCCGCCCCCGCCAGCATCGAGGCGTTGCCACTGATCCGGGCGCAGACCACGCTGCCGCTGATCTTTGACAGCGGTGTGACTGGCGGCCTCGACATCCTGCGCGCGATCGCGCTGGGGGCCGATTTTGTCATGCTGGGTCGTCCATTCCACTATGCGCTGGGTGCGCTTGGGCGCGACGGGCCTGCGCATCTGATCGATATCCTACAACGCGATCTTGTTGCCAATCTTGGCCAGCTTGGCGTTGCCAAGCCCGCTGACCTGCGCGGACAGGCCGTCACCAATTGATACAATCGCCGCAAAACAAGGCATCCGCCCCCAGACGACGAACCTACGCGTTGCCCCGAGTTGTAGCCCGGATAATTCTTACGTACCCTTAATGGCATCCTCAGTCCCAGGAAGATCCCCATGCCCGATTTCAAGAAAATCCTCATCGCCAACCGTGGTGAAATCGCCATTCGCATCATGCGTGCTGCCAATGAAATGGGCAAAAAGACGGTCGCCGTCTTTGCGGAAGAGGACAAGCTGGGCCTGCACCGGTTCAAGGCCGACGAAGCCTACCGCATCGGCAAAGGGCTGGGCCCCGTCGCCGCCTATCTGAGCATCCCCGAAATCATCCGAGTGGCCAAGGAATGCGGCGCCGACGCAATCCACCCCGGCTATGGACTGCTGTCCGAGAACCCGGAATTTGTCGATGCCTGCGACGCGGCCGGCATCACCTTTATTGGCCCCAAGGCCAAGACCATGCGCCAGTTGGGCGACAAGGCCAGCGCCCGCCGGGTTGCGATCGAGGCAGGCGTGCCGGTCATTCCCGCCACCGAAGTGCTGGGTGACGACATGGAGCTGATCAAGAAACAGGCAGCCGAGGTCGGCTATCCGCTGATGCTCAAGGCGTCCTGGGGCGGCGGCGGGCGCGGAATGCGCCCGATCATGGCCGAGAAGGAGCTTGAGGAGAAGGTCAAGGAAGGCCGTCGCGAAGCCGCTGCTGCCTTTGGCAACGACGAAGGCTATCTTGAGAAAATGATCATGCGCGCCCGCCACGTCGAGGTGCAGATCCTTGGCGACAGCCACGGTAACATTTACCACCTGTTCGAACGCGACTGTTCGGTTCAGCGCCGCAACCAAAAGGTCGTGGAACGCGCCCCTGCACCCTATCTTTCCGAGGCACAGCGCGAAGAAATCTGCGAGTTGGGTCGCAAGATCTGCGCCCATGTTAACTATGAATGCGCGGGCACGGTCGAATTCCTGATGGATATGGATTCGGGCAAGTTCTTCTTTATCGAAGTTAACCCCCGGGTGCAGGTCGAACACACGGTGACAGAGGAAGTGACCGGCATCGACATCGTGCAGGCGCAGATCATGATCGCCGAGGGCAAGTCGTTGGCCGAAGCCACCGGCAAGGCCAGCCAGTATGACATCCGCCTGACCGGCCACGCGCTGCAAACCCGGATCACCACCGAAGATCCGCAGAACAACTTTATCCCCGATTATGGCCGCATTTCGGCCTATCGCTCGGCCACGGGGATGGGCATCCGACTTGATGGCGGCACCGCCTATGCCGGCGGCGTGATCACCCGCTACTACGATTCGCTGCTGGTCAAGATCACCGCATCAGCACAGACCCCGCAAAAGGCCATCGCCCGGATGGACCGCGCCCTGCGCGAATTCCGTATCCGCGGCGTCAGCACGAACATCGCCTTTGTCGAAAACCTGCTGAAACATCCGACATTTCTGAATAACCAGTACCACACCAAATTCATCGACGAGACGCCCGAGCTTTTCCATTTCAAAAAGCGCCGTGATCGCGGCACCAAGGTGCTGACCTATATCGCCGACATAACCGTGAACGGTCACCCCGAGGTTGAGGGCCGCGCCCGTCCGCACCCCGATCTCAAACCCGCCAAGGCACCGATCTTGCGCACCGAAACACCCACCCCAGGCACCCGTAACTTGCTGGACGAAAAGGGACCGCAGGGCGTGGCCGACTGGATGGCGGCGCAGAAACAGCTTCTGATCACCGACACCACCATGCGTGACGGGCACCAGTCGCTACTGGCGACGCGGATGCGGTCAATCGACATGATTCAGGCCGCACCGGCCTATGCTGCCAACCTGCCGCAACTCTTCTCGGTCGAATGCTGGGGCGGTGCGACCTTTGATGTGGCCTACCGGTTCCTGCAGGAATGCCCATGGCAGCGCCTGCGCGATATCCGCGAAAAGATGCCCAACATCATGACGCAGATGCTGCTGCGTGGGTCGAACGGCGTTGGCTATACCAACTATCCCGACAACGTGGTGCAGGCCTTTGTCCAGCGCGCTGCGCTGTCCGGGGTCGATGTGTTCCGCGTGTTTGATTCGCTCAACTGGGTTGAAAACATGCGCGTCTCGATGGACGCTGTGCTTGAGTCGGGCAAGGTGCTCGAAGGGTCGATCTGCTATACCGGCGATATCCTCGACCCGGCCCGCGCCAAATATTCGCTGAAATACTATGTCGAGATGGGCAAGGAACTAAAGGCCGCCGGATCGCATATCCTGGGGCTCAAGGACATGGCGGGGCTGCTCAAACCTTCGGCCGCCGGGCCTTTGGTCAAGGCGCTGAAGGAAGAAGTCGGCCTGCCGATCCATTTCCACACACATGACACCTCTGGCGCCGCCATCGCGTCGATCATGGCTGCCGCTGCTGCCGGTGTCGATGCGGTGGATGCGGCGATGGACGCGCTGTCGGGCAACACCTCTCAGCCGACTTTCGGGTCTGTGGTCGAGGCACTCAAGAACACAGACCGCGACACCGGGCTGGATATGTCGGTGATCCGCGAAATGTCCAACTATTGGGAGGCGGTGCGCGGCCAGTATGCCGCCTTTGAATCCTCGCTTCAGGCTCCCGCTTCTGAGGTGTACCTGCACGAAATGCCGGGTGGGCAGTTCACCAACCTCAAGGCGCAGGCGCGCTCGCTGGGGCTCGAGGAGCGTTGGCACGAGGTTGCGCAGACCTACGCTGACGTGAACCAGATGTTCGGCGATATCGTCAAGGTGACGCCTTCGTCCAAGGTGGTCGGTGACATGGCGCTGATGATGGTTTCTCAGGGTCTGACCCGCGCCGACGTGGAAAATCCCGCCACAGACGTCAGCTTTCCCGATTCGGTGATCGACATGATGCGCGGCAACCTCGGCCAGCCTCCGGGTGGCTTTCCCGATACAATTGTTAAAAAAGTGCTGAAAGCCGAAAAGCCCAACACCGAACGTCCCGGCAAACACGTGCCTGCCGCTGATCTGGAAAGCACGCGCGCAGAGGTTAGCAAAGAGATGGACGGCAAAGAGGTCGATGACGAGGATCTGATGGGTTACATGATGTATCCCAAGGTCTTCCTCGACTATATGGGCCGTCACAAAACCTACGGCCCGGTGCGGGTTCTGCCAACGCGGACGTTCTTTTACGGCATGGAACCGGGTGAAGAGATCACCGCCGAGATCGACCCCGGCAAGACGCTGGAAATTCGCCTGATCACCGTTGGCGAAACCCATGAGGATGGCGAGGCGCGGGTGTTCTTTGAACTCAACGGCCAGCCCCGCGCTGTGCGTGTCCCCAACCGCAAGGCCAAGGCCACGTCCATCGCACGTCCCAAAGCCGAGGTTGGCAACCCCAATCACATCGGCGCCCCCATGCCCGGCGTGGTCGCCACCGTATCGGCACAGGTCGGCAAAAAAGTCACAGAAGGCGACCTGCTGCTGACCATCGAAGCCATGAAAATGGAGACCGGTCTGCACGCCGAGCGCGACGCCGTGATCAAGGCGGTGCATGTCCAGGCCGGCGGCCAGATCGACGCCAAAGATCTGCTGATTGAGCTGGAATAACTGAAAAATACGACTTTCGGCCCGCGCCAAAGCATATCAGCGCAGGCCGAAAGTCACGCTTCTCAAAGTTTGAAAGCCGGGCGCCTCTCAAGTTTCATTCAGTACCGAGATCGGTTCAGAATCACATTCGCTTCGCCGCGCAGTTCATTGAATTTGAATAAACCTCTTTACGATTTGGTCAAAGCTTGCTAGCCAAAGTCCAAAGACTTAGTAAGTAAACTCTTATAATGAGGTCAGGCATGAAGCTCTTCAAAATCGCTGCTGTCGCAGCAACTGTAGCACTATCGAGCATCGCGTTTTCCGCGCATGCGGCGACCATCGGGTCGCTTACGGGTATTGGCTTTACCGAAGCCTCCTCCCTCCCGATCACACCAGGTTCGACAATCCAATTCTCGAGCAGCCTGTTCGAAGGATCGTCCGGAGGTGAATACGCAGGGTTTGATCTGGTGTCCGTGGGCAATCTTGTGCTGAGCACTGGCGCTGTCAATAATGGACAAACCTTTTCGGCGGTTTCCGGATCGCACAACATCACATTTACAATTTCCGACACAGCGATCGCGTCGGTAACAGCAAATCCTGGTTTTGCTTCGAGCTGGAACCTTGCCGGTCTGTTGACAGTATGGTCGCCGACTTTGACGCTGCTGGCCGAAACAGCAAGCTTTTCGTTCACCGGGAACGACGTAAATGCACCCGGGTTCTCTTTCTCGATCCAAACACCGCCCGAGGGCTTCGCCTCACCGGTTCCGCTTCCTGCAGGAGCGTTCCTGCTGTTCGGGGCACTGGTTGGACTCGGAGCATTTCGCCGCAAGGCATGATGCACTGTTCGAACACAGCTGATATACCAATATGACGAAACCCCGGATCTCTGATCCGGGGTTTTTACGTTTTGTCCGCTATTCCTCCATCCAACGCTAGGCGGCGGAAGGGCTGGTTCAGCGTTCTCGCCAAAGAACTCTTTTGGTTCGTCAAAAACTGGGATTTTTTTACTTGCAGACGCGCGCGGTACTGGATACACCGCCCCGACATCCATTGGTACGCGGGCGTAGCTCAGGGGTAGAGCATAACCTTGCCAAGGTTAGGGTCGGGCGTTCGAATCGCCTCGCCCGCTCCAATGGCGTTGATAACGACTGAAGCGCGGGCGTAGCTCAGGGGTAGAGCATAACCTTGCCAAGGTTAGGGTCGGGCGTTCGAATCGCCTCGCCCGCTCCAGTCGATACGCAAAGTCTACGCATCCAAGGCCGCCCTTTCGGGCGGCCTTTGCTTTTGAGAGCGTTGCGTCGCCAAGGCTTGCCCGTCGCGGCAATTTTCGATAGGAACGAACGTGGAACATATGCCCCTGCGCCACTCCAAGGTTGCGCCGGACGCGCACAACGGATTTTATCTGCGAAAAGAGGGCCGGCAAAATGCTGACATCCGTTGAACTTTGCGCCGGCGCCGGCGGTCAGGCCCTTGGGCTGGAGCAGGCCGGATTCGCCCACGCCGCCCTTGTCGAGATTGACAAACATTGCTGCAACACGCTGCGCCACAATCGACCACAGTGGAATGTCCTCGAAGAAGATATGCGTCACTTCAAGGAGCGTGCCGCCGACTACAAAGGCATGGATTTGTTGGCTGGTGGCTTGCCTTGCCCCCCCTTCTCGGTCGCGGGCAAACAACTGGGCGAACAGGACGAACGCAATCTGTTTAATGATGCCATCGACATCGTGGATGCGGCCCGGCCCCGCGCCGTGATGATCGAAAACGTGCGCGGATTTCTGGATGCCGTGTTCCACGACTATCGCGAGCGGTTGAAGACTCAGCTGGACAAGTTGGGGTACAGGACCGACTGGCGGCTTTTGAATGCCTCGGATTTTGGCGTGCCGCAGCTTCGACCCCGCGTGGTGATCGTGGCTGTCCAAAGGCAGCGCGCGGACTTTTTTGACTGGCCCGAACCGAATCCACATAACCCGTCCACCGTTGGTGAAACCCTGCGCGACCTGATGGCCGCCGGTGGCTGGCCTGGCGCGGACGACTGGGCAACCAAAGCCGACGAAATTGCCCCAACCATTGTTGGCGGCTCAAAAAAGCATGGCGGCCCCGACCTTGGCCCAACCCGTGCCCGTGCCGCCTGGGCCACTCTCGGCGTTGAGGGGCGAACCATTGCGCCCGAGGCACCCGATGCCTTTCATACCGGGATGCCGCGCCTGACGGTGCCAATGGTGGCCCGGATACAGGGCTTTCCCGACGACTGGCACTTTACCGGGGCCAAAACCAACGCGTACAAGCAGGTGGGAAATGCGTTTCCGCCCCCTGTGGCGCAGGCGGTGTCCGGCCAGATCGCCAAGGCGCTGCGCAAGCGGGTGCTGCGCACAGTCAACGCATAGCCGTCTCAGACGGCTTTACACGCGACAGTTTGTTGAGAAACAACAGAGGCTCAGGACGATGAGCATTTGAAAAAAACCATTCCAGAGAGCGCCGTTGTCGCAGGACATAGTGACCACACTGCCCTGACCGCCATCGCGAAGGAGATATCAAAGCGCGCGGGCGGCGACGACGCCTTGGTCACCCAGTTCTCTGTCATGCTGCGCCAATGTGTTGATGACGTGATCATGACGCCCAAAACCGGGCGGCGCTCGTACGACGAGCTGGAAAAGACCGAAAAGACCTATATCGGCACGCGGGTCGAGATTGAGTTGCGCGCGATGCTGCGCCTGCCCAAGGGCAAGCTGGATACCGTCATTCTGGGACAGGATGTCGATATCAAGAACACAATGGGCAACAATTGGATGATCCCAACCGAAGCAGTTGACCACCCCTGCATTCTAGTCGCCGCCGACGAGGAGCGGGCGATTTGCTACCTCGGCCTGTTTGTGGCGCGCCTAGAATATCTGACCCACGGCCAGAACAAAGATGCCAAAAAAAGCGTCTCAGCGCAGGGGTTCTCCAACATCCTGTGGCTGCTGCGCGATCATCCCTACCCTGCGAATTTCTGGCGTACGATGCCAACAGACGTGATTGAACGGATATTTTCGGGCAAATCCGGCAATCAACGCATGGCCAATCTGTTCCGCGAAGTACAGAGGACACCAATCACCCGCGACGTTGTCGAGGCGGTGGCCCAACAACAGGACTTCATGCGGCGCATACGTTCGGACAACAGCAAGGGGACGCGCGATCGTTTGGCCCGCGACGGCATCCTGCTATTGTCCGGTCACTACGACGCGCCACTGATCGCGGCATTAGGTTTGCCGTACTGCACCCAAAGCGAATTTGTGTCCTGCACGCCCGGCTCACGCGATGAGATCGACCTTGCAGCACGTGCGGGTATCCAGATCCCTGATCGGGGCAGCGATTTGTTTGACCGCCGCTGACGGGTCCCCAGAACTGCCTCGAACAGGGCACTGACATAGTCAGGGAATGGTATTCTTCCGCTGGGGGCACGCGCCCTTCGCCCCTCGACGTCGGTCCGGGAGTTTCGGCCTGACTGATCGGAAAACCTCCTAGACAAAGCAGGACCACTACGATGTCATCGCTCTGTTTTCAGACGGTAAGACGTCACGTTCAGCTAAGCTCAACGGGATGTGGCCGTGAATCTGCGGCACGTATTTGAGAAACCGTGATTTTACTCTTCACAAGGCCTCACTGCTGATCTATACGCCCGCTACCAAGTCGGGACAGTGCGGTCGTGGCGGAATTGGTAGACGCGCAGCGTTGAGGTCGCTGTGGGGTAACACCCGTGGAAGTTCGAGTCTTCTCGACCGCACCATTTCACACTTTGATGTGATATTATCTAAAAACATAAAGATTACAGAGGTTTGCGGAGTTCGAAATCCGCTTTCTTTACTGTAGGCCAATGGCGTCTTAAACACCATTCTCAGAACTGTTTTCTTAAGTGAGTGATTCCCATTTTCCCATATATTCCAAGGTCTTGCCAAGAATCTCATGGAAAGTTCGAAAAGTTCTTCAAGTGTGTGCTTGGGTTTGTCGTTTCGAGCAACCTTATCTGCCAGTAGCATCTTGTCGCTTTCCAGCTTGGCAATCTTAGTTTCGTAAGCGGTGATGACCGTTGCGTTTTGGGTCTCCACAATGCGAGTCAGCAAGCCATCGAGCTGTTTGTCCAATTTGGTGATTTCGCGCTTGAGGCCGTCTTTCTGAGCATCAGCATGCACCAACCGTTGGTGCCAAGCATCCCTGAGCATTGCCTGGGTGATCGCGATCAAGCCCTTTGATGGTTCAAGGGATTGCATGATCTCCGCAAAGGCGGCGTCAATTTTTTCCGCACGGATGCTCTTGCGATACATTCCGCAGTTTTTTGTCTGACACCAGTAATAGGGATAGCGCTTGCCAGTTGCGCTCTTTGACCAGCAGGACGTCATCGGCGCGTCACAACAGGCACAGGCAACGGCCCCACGCAGTGGGAAGTCGTGATTGAGATCAGTGCGTGCAGGTGCCAGTTTGCGCTCAGCTTTGCGGGTTTGGATGCGCTCATAGGTCTCCAGTGAGACAAGCGCTTCATGATGCCCTTTGCGGCGAGAGATGCCCCAAGGCTGATGTTCTATGTATCCTGCGTAGAGGACGCGGTTGAACAAATCGGTCACGACCTGCTGGCGGATTTTACCATTGATGTTTGGGAAGTCAGGCTGGCTCTCAAGATGGTGGACTTGCCACGCAAAAGTTCCGGTCTCTCAGCTCATGTTAGGCAGCCCGTCTCTCGAAAGCCAAGGGACTTTTCCCGCCAAGGGATGAATGCCGTCTTCGCGGGTTGTAGAACCCATTGATGTATTGGAATATTGCTCCTTCTGCTTGTCTGCGGGTCGCCCATTTCTGACGCCAGATCAGTTCGGCTTTCAGAGATTTGAAGAAGGTCTCGACCATGGAATTGTCATAACAATTTCCCTTGCCGCTCATTGAGACCAGAAATCCATGCTGCTTCAGACTTTTCTGATAGTCACCTGAACAGTATTGAGAGCCACGATCCGTATGATGGATACAGCCTTTGGGTGGCTTTCGCAGCCCTACTGCCATGTCTAATGCCTTGATGGCCAGGTCCCGCTTCATCCGGTTACTGACCGCCCAGCCAATGACCCGGCGGGAGTAAAGATCGATGATCACGGCCAAATACAGCCATCCCTCGCTCGTCCAGATGTAGGAAATGTCCCCTGCCCATTTTTGGTTTGGGCCATCAGCAGAGAAGTCCTGATCAAGAAAGTTGGGGGCGACATTGAAGGCGTGATTGCTGTTAGTCGTGACTTTATGTTTACGGGTTCGAATAACCTTGATCGCGTTCTCACGCATCAACCGGCCTACCCGGCGGTGCCCGACAACAAGACCGAGATCGCGCAGTTCCTCCGTCATGCGAGGTCGGCCGTAGCTTTGCAGGCTAAGGCGGTGTTGTTCTCTGATATGGGCCAACAGCACCATGTCATCTCGCTGGCTTCGGCTGATAGGGCGGATCTTCCAGGCGCGAAACCCACGGGAAGTTACCCGCAAAACGCGGCATAGAAACTCAATGGGCCAGATCTTCTTCCAGGTGTCGATAAAGGCAAACCTCACGCCTTTTGGCCTGCGAAGAAGATCGTCGCCTTCTTTAACACTTCCCTCTCCTCGCGGAGTAGCCGGTTCTCTTTGCGAAGGCGGGCGTTCTCCTTCTCCACATCCTCATGCGGGCCGGACATCAGGTCATCATTCTGATGGTGTTGAACCCACTTGTTCAGTGTCGAAACACCAACCCCTAAATCAGACGCAATCTGAGGTCGCGTCAGTCCACTGCTTGTTGCAATGCGAACCGCATCACGTCTGTACTCGTCGCTGGGTAATCCCCCCATTTTTAATGGGGTGCAGCCGTAGAACTTACGCGGCCATTTTCAGTTTCTGTGCGGGTGTGATGCCGCCGATGCCCATGTTCGGGCGGTCGTTGTTGTAAGTCCAGAGCCATTGCGTGGCGAAGTCTTGGGCCTCCTCGATGTTTTCGATGATGTGTTGGTCCAGCCATTCATTCCTGACGGTGCGGTTGTAACGTTCGATGTAGGCGTTCTGCTGGGGCTGTCCTGGTTGGATGTGCTGGAGGGTAACACCTTGTTTCTCAGCCCATTCCAGCAGCTTGATGCTGATGTATTCAGGGCCATTATCGACCCGGATCGTGCCGGGCTTGCCACGCCATTCGATGATGCGATCGAGGCTCCGGATCACGCGTTCAGCAGGCAATGAAAAGTCGACCTCAATGCCAAGCCCTTCGCGGTTGAAGTCGTCCAGCACGTTCAGCAGTCGAAACTGACGACCGTCGCTCAGCCTGTCGGCCATAAAGTCCATCGACCAGGTCATGTTGGGGGCCTCGGGTACCGCCAGCGCGTCGGGTTTATCCCGCTTTAGCCGTTTGCGGGGCTTAATCCGCAGGTTCAGTTCCAGCGCGCAATAGATGCGATAGACCCGCTTATGGTTCCACGGATGACCTTTGACGTTGCGCAGGTGCAGATAGCAAAGTCCGAAGCCCCAAGTCTTCCTCGTATCCGTCAGCCCGACAAGCAAATCGGCAATCTGTTCGTTCTCATCGCTCAGAAGCGGGCTGTAGCGATAGCAGGTCTCGCTAACCCCAAAGGTGCGGCACGCCACGGCGACACTGACCCCGCGTCGCTCTACCGCCGTTGCGGCCATCTCTCGTCGCTGAGATGGCCCAGTCACTTTTTTCCAAGGGCTTCCTTCAGCAACTCGTTCTGCATGCTCAACTCTGCGAACATCTTCTTCAGGCGTCGGTTCTCGTCTTCAAGCGCCTTGGTCTGCGCGATCATTGAAGCATCCATCCCGCCATACTTCGCCCGCCATTTGTAAAAGGACGCTGTGCTCATACCATGTTCGCGGCAAAGCTCGGCCACCGGAACACCGCCTTCGGCCTGGCGCAGGATCGCAAGGATCTGCGGCTCACTGTATCTCGTCATCTTCATCTGAATCTCCTCATGCATCTTGCCGAGAAAATTCTACTTCCGCAGCCCCTTACTTTCGGGGGGGATTACCGGGGGGGATTACCTAACTATCGTCGCTGAAAGACATCTAAAGAAGCCATTATTTTCATGCAATCAGTACTTTGAGAACTACACTTTTGATACCTTCATTGCAGAAAGATGTTCACGTTCTGAACGTTTTCCAGAGGCAGGGAGTGTGAGCGAAGATGTTGTTTGATCATGCACGTAAGGGCAATTTTTCTTTGCGCCAAGGCAACAAAATATCGGCGTCAAATAGACGTTGACTGTATGTACTTTAAAGTACATATTCGCGTTAGTGCAAATTCGCACGTAGAAGATGTAGTTTTGTGGTCGCATGGCCTACAGACGGTTAGATGAAAGCGAAAACGTGAATACCATGGTCAGTGCGCCAATTACTTCTGAAGCCGCGAAAGCGGACTATGCTCCTTACCGCCCGGTTCAATATCTGGGCAGTAAGATGCGAGTGCTAAATGAAATTCGGGCTGCAGTTGCGGAGCTGGTTGCTCCCAACGCACAAGTCGTGGACCTTTTCACGGGCTCGACGGTTGTTGCTCAGGCGCTTGCTTCAGACGGCTACAAAGTAACTGCAATAGATACACAAGCTTATGCTGAAATTTTTGGAACTGCTCTTCTTGGCGTGCACCGAGTAGCAGGCGAAAATTTGACCCTCGAGGGGCTCAACGAACACTTTGATAGAAAAATGGCGACGCCTGAATATGCTCAATGGACGAGTGCGATGGTTCGTGAGGACGAAGCCATCGCCACTCAAGATATTTCAGCTCTTCGAGATCTTTATGAAGGGCTTCCATTATCTTGGAAACGGCCTGATACGGCATCAAATACATCACCGATGACTTCAGTGTACGCCGGTAGCTATTTTGGAGTTAGGCAAACACTTTCGCTAGATATATTGCACTCACTTTGTGCAGAGCTTGCGGGCAACCAGCAACTGTCTTTGTGGCAGCGGGCTGCTTCGAAAACCGCATTGATGCATGCCGCATCAGTGGCCGTGCACTCAGCAGGAAAGCATTTTGCACAGCCATTTAAAACCACTTCCGAAAATACTCGCTTTCTCGATGGGCGACTTCTTTCTGATCGTCGCGAAGACATCATCGTTCGGTTCTTGGAGGGCTGTCAATCTGTGTCCTCCACACCGTTCTATTCCCAAGATGAACATCGCTCACTAAAAGGCGCTGCAGAAAACATCGTTAGCGATATTGGTGCTCAGCAACTCTATTACCTCGATCCGCCTTATACAGCTCAGCAATATTCTCGATTTTACCATTTTCTAGAGACCTTAGCGGATGATGGAGTGCCAAAGCTGCCAGCGAACACCCCGATTACGACAGGGCTCTACCCAGAAAACCGTTATAAATCTGCTTTCAGTGCTCGCTCCAAAGCGCCCAAAGCATTCGCTAGTCTAATGGGTAAGATCGCAGCCCAAGGCGCTTCTGCGATAATCAGCTACTCTGCATCTTCCGCTGGTTCGGATGGAAACGCTAGAATGGTCTCTCTTTCCGAGCTACAAGAAATATGCGTTGGTGCCTTTGGGAAAAGCCGAGTGGAATGTCAAACGATGGATCATCGTTATAGGCAGTTCAACAGCACAGGAAACTCAAACTCAAAACGCGATGACAAGGAAGTTCTGATACTATGCAAATCGGTCTAATTCAGCGCTATCTTGGCAACAAATCTACGATCTCGGATGAGATCATTAATGCCATTGGCGAACTTGCCAGCCCAGGCGACCTAATTGTTGACGCATTCTCGGGCTCTTTGGCAGTATCTGCATCACTTCGTCGAGCCGGTTACCGCGTTGCGTGCAACGACATCAATCACTTTTCTTGGGTTTTCGCACATGCGTTCTTTTCGGGAAACCATCCATACGCGCCTAATGGTCGTGTAGTATCTTCGACAGAGCGAAGGAAACTCTGGCAAAGCTTAGCAACCGAACTCATAGCACCATATGATGGAAAGTTTCCTCAGCTCGAACGCCGCACTGACATATTTGATCATTATTGTGAAGAAGGCGAAAAAAGTGGCTTTCAAAGCTCAAGGGGCACTACCGGTCGCCGTCGCTTCTTTTCAACCGACAACGCTAAAGCGATTGATAGAGCGCTTTCACGCATAAGACATTGGTTTAGAACGGAATCAATTGATCAGCGCACTCGCTGCATCCTAACAGCAATGCTGTTAAGTGCCGTTGAAAAGGTAAGCAATACGCAAGGCACTTATCATGATTTCCCAAGGGATCTTATCGATTCTCGGGCACTTAATTTTATATCGCTTGAAGTGCCGCCCGACGAGATTTTTAGCGGTTTGAAGAGCACTCACATCGGCAAAGAGCAAGATTCGATGGATTTTGTTTGCACGATCCCTCGTCACCGAGTGTTGTATCTCGATCCACCATACAATTTTCGGCAATATACATCGTACTACTTCATGCTTAACTTGCTTTCGTCCCATGCAGAAGTTGATGACCTTGACAACTTCTTTGCGCGGATTGAGTTTGTTCGAGGGCAAAACATGGAAAGTGATTTCAAGTCAACTTTTTGCAGCAAAACTGGCTTCATGCCCTCACTCAAGCGCCTCATTGAACGCTCCAAAGCAGACCATGTTGTTTTAAGCTACTTCGATGGCCGAAACCATTGGGGACAATTTAAGACTGCGGAAAGCGAGCTCCTCGGAAAAGAAGTTCTTGAAGCATTCTTTCGTAGTGACCTGTTCCAACCGAACAGCGTCAAATTTCAGCCGGTTTCCCGAACTAACTACCAAAGCTATGGTGGCCATAAGGCAAAGGAAGTTAAGGAATTTCTTTTCTCCGCAAGCAAGGCTAGTATCGCCGCAAAAGCAGGTGACGATAGGAGCGAGCAGTGGATTGGGATGATGTCGGGCTAGGAGCACGCGTTCTTGATTGGTTAACAGCCACCGGCAAAAGTAATCGAACAACTGAGCGCCGTCTTGATCCATTCGCTACATCAATGCGTGATCTAGACGATGTAACGGTTAATCTATTGTCTGTTCGGGCTGGTGAACCGCTCACTCACAATGATCAAGTCCAAAGAATAACGGATCTTAGGAGCGCAGGTCTTGTAGTTGGTGCCGTCGATACGGCGACACTTACAGAGTTAGGCAACGCGACACTTGATTCTTGGTTGAAGTACGATGTGGCGAACGACTCCATGGCAGATGAGTTTGCGCGGACATTCTTGCTTATGCATGAAGCTCGGCAACTGAATGTAGATGCCTATGTATCGTATGCTGAATACTGGGCTGAGCTCCGGTCATCATACGACCCGCACAAATTACTCGACAACTGGGATGCGCTCTTCATTCTGAATTACCTTGACAACTCTATAGATGGCTTTGCGCCCGGCTCCGCTTTCAGAGACGAAAAAGTACCTGTTGAGGCCATTGAGTATGACCTTGATGACTATGCTGAAGAGGTTGCCGCAGATAAGGAAACACAATCAGCGGCAGATCAAGTTGCCCGTGCCATTGGCGGAAAAATTCCACGTGGAAAGGCTCGAGCAACGGTCTGCCTTGCTCTTGAGATAATGGCAACGCCAAAGCAAGATCCGCGAACATTGCTGCGGGAGTTTGGGCAACCCAGACGGCCAAGGCAATGGGACTCGTTTGACGAAAAACAGATAGAAAAGTTTGCTGCGATTATCGCCAATATCGGGATTCCAGCCGGTCCTGCAAGTGACCAGGCTAAAGGTGGTCGCACCGATACTACCAAGCCAGATGCCATCTTAAAGCTGCCAGCTGAGATAAATTTTGAAAAAGTAGAACGCGCGGCTCCTCAACCACCTAAGAAAAAACCTAGAAAAAAGGGGGGCTCTGCTCCGAAGAAAATTGACCATAAGCGAAAGCAAGAACGCAACGACATAGTTGGCCGTGTCGGCGAGGAATTTGCGCTTCAATATGAACAATGGAGACTACGCGGCCATCCTGATCTGGTAGAGAAAATCGAGCATGTGTCATTGGAAGATGACACGAAAGGATATGACATCAAATCCTTTGAACTCGATGGGACAGACAGACTAGTTGAAGTTAAGGCTACTCAGGGGCCGCTAGAAACGCGCTTCTTTATGTCCGCTCCAGAGAAAGTATTCGCGGACGCTAACCCTGAAACCTACGTTATCTTGCGGGTTGGAAATCTGAACGATGCGCCAGTACTATGCGAACTTAAGTCACCTTTTGATCAACTTGATTTCGCAACGGCAATTTACGAAATCAACTTTCTCCCAGCGGAAGATGACGAGTAGATCGCATGACAGAACAGACGAAAGAAGTCGGTGAACCACTCTTACAGGCAGTTGGACTTCGGATTCGACAGCTTCGGATGGAATCTGGTCATTCTCAGCAATCGTTTTCTGAGGCAGCAGGAATGAGCAATAACTACGCTTGGAGAGTTGAAGCAGGTCGGCAAAACCTAAATCTTAAGACACTCTCGCGGATAGCTTTTGCACTTGGTATATCCATGTCGGATCTGCTCAACGGTATCGATGCAGACCCAAAAACAATAGGTACACGCCCTTACCAAAAAGTCGCTCAAAAAAATTCCGCGAAGGCTGATGACTAGTTGCCCTGGTCGTTTCACAAAATTGGCCATGGCAGGTGAATTTTCATTGCGCGGCTTGTCATTCGGACCAAACATACGAGCAATCACTGGGCTTTCCTCCACAAATCCAGCAAGAGGTAGAGTTTTTCTGCGGGACTACAGGGTGTTTCTTGATGGGTTTTGTTACCACGAAATATTTTCAGACGCCGGACGGCACTAAGTAAATCGAGACTGCCTATTACCGCAAGAAAGGAATGTTGATGAGCGTACTTGATGAACCAATACACCCCGGTGCAGTCCTGAAAGAACTTTATCTTGATCCCTTGGACCTGGGAGCAATCGCGTTTGCGCGACGTCTGGGTGTACCCCGGACACGCATCGAGCGGCTTATCAAGGGAACTACGGGGATCACGCCTGATACGGCGCTCCGTCTCGCCCGCGTGTTCAACACGACACCGGCTTATTGGGTGAACCTGCAGACAAACTACGACATGGCGGTAGCGGCCAAAGAAATCGACGTGTCTAGCATCGAACCGCTCGTTGCCGCCTAGTGGCAGCCAGTCGCGTAAATGGGTGCAATTCTGCACTTACGCCACCGTGGTTGCTGCGGCGCGCAAAAATGTCCGCTTCAAGGCTATTTGCCCTTTATATCAGTTAGTTTATATGGCCTATTGATCCAAATTTTGGGGGCGTCTCGTGAAAAACGTAACACAAATCTTTGGTGAAACTGGTCAAACGATCATGACTAACCTGTCTACTCTTGTTGGAGAGTTTAGAGACGGTAACATCGTTTACAACTTTTTGAGCGAAGATGAGTTTAGAGACCTGGCATCCAAAGATATGGGTCGAGCGGGCATTCAATACTGGCAAGAAATTTTGGACCGAGCCCACTTTTCAAGTGCAACCGCGATCATCAGAACAGTCAATTGGGTAAGGGCAATCGATTCTGCTTATGAAGACGATAATTTCTTATCATTCATGTCGTCCGTTCGCGCACTTACTGAATTTTCCGGAGACACTATTCACTCCCTAAATTTGGTGCCGCTCACGATAGCTGAAAATAGCTCAGAAATAAAAAGAATGCTTGGCGGAAACTCGAATCCTTTTATTTCTTCAAGTGACTTAGAAAATTCATTGATTCACTATACTCACGCAAGGAAGGTGAAGAACGGCGAAGATAGTGCTGACAGCCATCGCGCCGAGCGGACACACGTGTATGTCAAAAGCTTGGAGCCCTATGCACCAAGAATTTATGATATGTATACTGAACTTTGCGGCTACGCTCATCCAGCAGCACAGTCAGTCGGCGCTCATATGAGATCGCTTAACGAGAACGACTGGTCTCTGACGGTTGACCCCGGAAGAGATTTGATTTCTGCGTTTATTGTCGAGTGGCAAAGTCAGTTTTCAGAATTACCTATGCTGGCAACAAATCAGGCGCTTTGCACACTGAAGGTTCTGAGTGCCATTGATGGACAGCGTTATGGAAGCGACTTCGCTTCCAAAGTAGACTTGTCCCAAATTCCGCTTTGGGTAAAATGTGCCTCCCATTTCGATCTCTGAACACTTCGCACCAATTTTCACAGGTATTTGGTATGAGCAGCGAAAGTTTGCTTCGCCACACTGCTGACCCCAACTGACTCCTAATGCGTCATCCCCCGATCCATCTCGACCTCCCGCTCCTCTAGCTCTGTCTCAGCCTCTCTTCGGCGTCCTTCGCTAAGCTCAAGCTCGTGCTCAATTGTTCGTCCAGCGTCGCGTAGCTCGCTTCCTTGTTCAACAATCCACGCAATGCTTTCATTGATACGGCTTGCGAACGCACCAGCAGTGTCACGCATTGTGCGATACCATCCAGCTGGCTCTGCATCCTGTTCGTCGAGCGTTCCTCTAATCCGCTCAATTCCTTTGCTGAGACCTCGCAGGCCGTCACCAACCGCTCGACGCAGGCGAGCAAGTCGCTTTCCAAGGCTGTCAGGGGTGTCGTGGTAATCCCCCCATTTTTAATGGGGGGATTACCATTGTACGATGCGCGATGGTCGCAACTTTGCTCAAATCGGTCCTGAAGCTCTCGAGCTGGGATGCCATCGAGGCAGCGTAGTCTTGCCGGATCGTGTCCAGCTCCGCGTTCAACTTCTCGCTCAGCCGGGTCGGCTTGCCAGTTTTCATGGAAAATCTCTCCTTTCAAACGCCAGCGCTCGCCGGTGTCGGGGTCTTGGGCGGTCAGGTAGGCTTTGCCTGCGCGCGGGATATCGAAGCCCGCATCGGTGAGCGCATCGAGCATGCTGGCACGGTCGATGATCAGACCGACGCTGATCTGGTCTTGGAGCCACCCATGCAACTCGTCGCGGCCTTGGGCGCGGGTTGGTGTCTCGATGGCGTCACGGACCTCTTGGGTGCGCTCCAGCTCCATCGGATCGGCCCAGCCGTGGCGCTGGTTCATCACGTCGCGCAGGCTATCGAAGGCCTTCTCATAGCCTGGCGGGGCGATGTTCAGGCTGCGGCCCGAGGTCAGTTCCAAGCGCGGTGTGCAGAAGTGAAGCTCGACCCGGTCTTCGTGGGTATGTCGGACCCAGAGCACGTCATATTGCTCAGGGTCCAGCCCCGCGAAGGCCAGACGCTCGAACCCGTCCATGACCTCGGCCTGCTGATCCTCGGTCGGGGCATCCTCGGCGGCAAAGCTGATCACCCCCGCGCGGTAGGTCCACTGGTGGCGGCTGGCATCGATCAGGGCTTCGGTGCGGTCGGGATTGCCGCGAAGGACTTCAGGCAAAGGCTCCCGCGTCACGGTCATCGGCTGGCCGTCTGCATCGCGGATCAGGTCGCGGTTGTCGTCATAGGCCAGCACCTTGTCCGCGACGAGGTAGCCGACAGGACCCGCCCCCGCGCCTTTGCCGTTGCGGAAGAACTTGATCAGCATCGGCGTGCGGCCTCGACGATCTGGGCAAGCTGGCGCTCGATTGTCAGCAAGCGGCGGGCAACGGTGAGCGTGTCGAGATCAACGCGACCCGCCAGCATCGCGCGGTTCAGCCAGCGGGCGATCTGGTTGAGGTTGCCGCCGATGCGCCCGACGGCCAGCACGAGCGCCGGATCGACGCGGGGGATGGGCTTGCGACGGCGGGCCTCGGTCAGCCCAAGTGCCTCGCGCAGCAGGGTCGCGGCAGGCAAGCCAGCGGCCTCGGCCTTGGCGCGCAACTGGGCCTTCTCTGCCGCTGTGCACCGAAAGACGAAGGTCTCGGCCAGCGGCTCTTTGGTGCGGGCTTTGCCAGCGCCGGTGGGGTTCGAAGGGGAGGCTTGCCGCCCCTCGCAAGGTCCCGTGTCAGCAGCGCCAGCGTATGACATGGGTCGCCTTGCTGTTTGCTCTTCAGTGGGATCAGTAGCGGTCATGATTTGAGGCCTGCGGCTAGGATTTGGGCCTGCGTCACCAGCCTTGAGGCCAGCAATCCGTCGATCTGCTTGGCCGTGATGTGTTTGCACATCGGGCTGCGATCACTGATCCAGCAGGCCAGCCGCGCATGGTGGTCCGCCTGCAACGCGGTCGCCTTTTCTCGATCTTCCGCCTGCTTCTCGACATAAGCCTGCCAGCGCCGCAACTGAAACCAGTTGTCGGAAAAGCAGACCTTGGAGCGGGTAAAACCAGCGCTGTCGGTGGCATAAGCTTGGACGGCCTGCCGCATGTCCTCTGACCTGATACCTTCCTTCATGGCCTCTTCGATCTGGACAAGGCAGGCCGCTTTGCCCCGCAGCCGGTCGGGCGGGTAAGCTGCCAAAACCTTCTCAGCTTCTTGATCCGCCGCCGCCTCGCGCTCGCGCGTAGGTGGTTTATGGATGGTTTTAGGATGGTTTGGGGGCCGTGGTGGCCCCGGTACCCCGGCCACAGTGGACCCCGTACCCGGTCCAGACTGGACGGGGGCCACTGTGGACCCCGTCTCAATCTCGGGTTCAAGCGTGGGGTCCAGCGCCTCAACCTTGGCCAGATCGATCCGGTAGACGACGGTGAAACCGTTCTTGCAGGTGCGTGCGCCGGTCTCGATCAAGATACCTTCTTTCAAAAACTCGCGGACGGTTCGCTTAACCGTGGTCTCCCCCAGCTCGGTATGTCGCTGGATTGTGCCCTTGGAACACCAGATACCTGAACCATCATCTGACGCCTTGTCCGCCAAGAACATGATGATCTGCTTGCGTGTGGCGCTGCCGAACTTCCGTTCCGCGCATGTGTTTGCAACCCGCCAGCTCATTGGAAGGCTTCAAAAGACGCAAGGACGTGCGAATTTTGTACGGGATTTGTACGAGATTTCCGCCGTTTCAGCAGAATTCGGCCCGAAAGCTCACGGGAGTTTCTGCAAGCTCCTGCACAAAGCCCTGTAAATAAGCCATATTTTTCAGGTGTTTTTGGTGACCCCGGCAGGATTCGAACCTGCAACCTGCCCCTTAGGAGGGGGCTGCTCTATCCAGTTGAGCCACGGGACCACGCCACGACTGCATAGCCCGCCACTTCCGGCTTGTCATCTACTGGAACTACGATTTTCGCCTATTGCCAACAATCCCGTTCAGATACCCCTACCATGTGGCACTCTGCCGTTCTACGTTACCCGCGAACATGCCCAATTGAGGAGAGCGTATGTGGCTCATGACGACCCCCGCCCCCTGACGCTCCGTGATGTCTCTGAGGCATCTGGCGTTTCTGAAATGACTGTCAGCCGGGTGCTGCGCAACCGCGGCGATGTCTCAGCCGAAACCCGGGAAAAGGTGCTCGAGGCGGCCAAGACGCTGGGCTATGTTCCCAACAAGATCGCGGGCGCTCTGGCCAGCCAGCGGGTGAACCTGGTCGCGGTTATTGTGCCGTCCCTCAGCAACATGGTGTTTCCTGAGGTGCTGACCGGCATTTCCCACGTGTTGGAAGAGACTGAATTGCAGCCGGTGTTCGGCGTCACGGATTACCTGCCCGAAAAAGAAGAGCGGGTGTTGTATGAAATGCTCTCTTGGCGACCCTCAGGCGTGATCATCGCAGGCATTGAACATACCGATGCCGCTCGCGCCATGCTTAAGAACAGCGGTATTCCGGTGGTCGAGATCATGGATGTGGACGGCACGCCGGTCGATGCGATGGTCGGAATTTCTCATCGCCGCGCAGGTCGGATGATGGCGCAGGCGATCCTCAAGGCGAATTACGAACGCATCGGCTTTCTGGGCACCAAGATGCCGCTGGATCACCGCGCCCGCAAACGCTTCGAAGGGTTTACCGAGGCATTGGCTAAGGGCGGAGTTGAGGTTGCGGATCAGATTTTCTATTCCGGCGGTTCCGCTCTTGCCAAGGGGCGCGAGATGACACAAGCCCTATTGGAGCGCACCGAAGATCTGGATTTTCTATATTATTCCAATGACATGATTGCGGCGGGCGGATTGCTGTACCTGCTGGAAAAAGGAATCGATATCCCGATGCAGATTGGCCTGGCCGGGTTCAACGGGGTCGAACTGCTGCAAGGGTTGCCGCGTCAACTGGCGACGATGGATGCCTGTCGAGCGGAAATCGGCAAACGCGCCGCCCAGATCATTGCCGCACGGGTCGAAGATCCGAATGCCGAGATCGAAACCCTGGTCGAACTGACGCCCAAAATCACTTTTGGCGACACGCTCAAGCGGCGCTGATGTTGCACGCGCGGCCACTTTCGGCATGACCCGTTCCATCCTGCCCAACCGCCTTGCCCGGCGGCTGTTCCTGCATCGTCACGCGCTGGCAGAGTCACCAAGCGGCCCTACCAAGGGTGACGATCTCTGCGCTCTGATTCAGCGGCTGGGATTTGTGCAGGTCGACAGCATCAACACGGTGCAACGCGCCCACCACATGATCCTGTTTGCCCGGCGACAAAGCTATCGGCCCGCACATCTGGCGCCATTGCTGGACCGCGACCGCACGCTGTTCGAACACTGGACCCATGACGCCGCGATCATCCCGACGGCATTTTATCCGCACTGGCAGATCAAGTTCGCTCGGGACGCTGAACAGTTGCCGGGGCGTTGGCGCGATGGTCGCCGGGCGGGCTATCTTGAGCAATGCCAGACCATCGTCAAACGCATCCGCGAACAGGGCCCGGTCTGTTCCGCCGATGTGGGTGAGGGTGAGGCACGCGGCTCTGGTGGATGGTGGGATTGGCACCCGTCCAAGACTGCACTGGAATATCTGTGGCGCAGCGGCACCCTGTCGGTGACCCGGCGCGACGGGTTTCGCAAAGTTTATGACCTTAGCCCGAACGTGATCCCCGACGATTTGCGCGACGTCCTCCCTGACCCGGATCACAGCATCGACTGGCTCTGCAACGCGGCGATCGACCGGCTTGGCTTTGCCACCAGCGGAGAGATTGCCGCCTTTTGGGACATTGCCTCTGCGAAAGAGGCCGCCGCATGGACGGCACAGGCCCTCTCCGCAGGTACCCTGATCGAGGTGGATGTGCAGGGTGCTGACGGGCAGTTGCGCCGCAGCTTTGCCCGCCCCGATGTGCTGAGCGAGGCCGAGGTCGCACCGACACCCCCCGCCCGAATGCGCGTGCTCAGCCCGTTTGACCCGGCGCTGCGTGACCGGGCGCGCGCCGAGCGGCTGTTCGGCTTTCACTACCGGATCGAAGTTTTTGTACCCGCGCCCAAGCGGCGATACGGCTACTACGTCTTTCCCCTGCTCGAAGGTGACCGTCTGGTGGGCCGGATCGACATGAAGGCCGACCGGGCGGGCGGTGTGCTAAATGTCACCGGCCTCTGGCCCGAAGTTGGGGTGCGCTGGACTGACGCGCGTCAGGCACGTCTTACCGCCGAACTGTCCCGTGTCACCCGCTTTGCCGGGTTGGATCGGTTTGACCTGAATGACGGCTGGTATCGCGATCCATCAAACGGAGTACCTGGCGCACTCTGACCCGCCCCGCATCAGCGGCCGCAGATTGGTGAAGACACTCGCTTGCGTCATGCCATCTGAGTCATATCATTGTGGTACAGGGCCGGAAAGGACCAAAAGACCCATGCAGTTCAGCCGCTACGCTGTTTACCATACCTGCCCGCCAGGACCGCTGGCTGACTTTGGCGCGGCCTGGCTGGGTTGGGACGTCGCCCGTGGTAAAGATACTGCCGCGCCTGAGATCGCGGGTCTGCCTGACGATCCCCATAACCTGACTGCGACACCGCGCAAATATGGCATGCACGGAACGATAAAACCGCCTTTTCGCCTTGCTCCCGGGGCAACTCCCGACGACCTGGCGCGCTGTTTCGCACAGCTCTGTCGCGAGATGACGCCGATAACCCTCGACGGGCTGGCGCTTGGCCCGCTTGGTCGTTTTCTGGCCCTCACCCCAGAGGGCGACACCCGCGCCCTCTCGGCGCTGGCAGATGCTGCGGTCACCCGGCTCGACCCGTTGCGCGCCGCGCTGAGCCCACTGGAACTGGCGAGCCGCCGCAACGCCCGCCTTAGTCCTGTGCAAAACGCATTGCTGCTACGCTGGGGCTATCCCTACGTCTTCGAGGCGTTCCGGTTTCACATCACACTTACCGATCGGCTGTCGCGCACCAACCTTACCACCACGCACGCAGCGTTGATGCCGCATTTGGCCCCTTTGCTACCGCGCCCCTATGTCATCGACGCGCTGACACTATGCGGCGAAGATGAGCAAGGCCGGTTCCACGCGCTACATCGCATCCCTTTTGGCGAATGAGTTCCGGCGCGCGGTTGTCCACGATCCATTTACACCCGCATTGATGGAAAAGAACCGGATTTCCCGCAAAATTCTGTCACTTGACCGATACATTGCCCCGCTAGTGTCAAGCAAATTTCAGGTGCAGTCCCCCGATGATCCCTTCGCCCCTTTCCCTTCGCCTGACCGGCGCCACCTCGCTGCGTGATGGCACGCTGCAGAACCGTTCGGTCGCGATCAAGAATGGGCGCATCTCCAAGGGGCCCCTGCCCGAGGTGGACCTTTCGGGCTACTACATCCTGCCTGGAATCATTGATCTGCATGGCGATGCCTGTGAACGGCATCAGATGCCACGCCCCAACGCGGCCTTCTCGATCGAGAGCGCCCTGCGGGCCACTGACCGCGATGCCGCCGCGAACGGTGTCACCACCGCTTGGATCACCCAGGGCTGGAGCTGGGAGGGAGGGCTGCGCAGCCCCGATCATGCGGAACAGTTCCTTCGGGCGCTGGACCGTTACCGCGCGCAGGCCCTTACCGATCTGCGTGTGCAGATCAGATGCGAGACCCATACCACCGACACCGCTGACCGCTTGCTTGCCGCCGTACGCCGCCACCGCGTAAAGTATGTCGTATTCAACAATCATATTGAGCAGACGCTGGCCACGGCCATTTCCAGCCCCGATTCACTGGTCAACTGGGCAAGGGACACCGAAAGCAGCGCTGCCCAGATGCTGGATGTGATCCGCCGCGCCCAGGCGCAAAAGCGGGATGTCCCACGCTATCTCTGCCGTCTTGCCGAGGCGTTCGACACGCTCGGCGTGGTCTATGGCAGCCATGACGACCCCGACGGCGAAACCCGAGAGACGTTTTCGATGATTGGCGCCAAGATTTGCGAATTTCCCTTGCGGCGCGGTGTCGCCGCCCTCGCACGCGCCGTCGGCGATCCGGTATTGATGGGGGCCCCCAACGTGGTACGTGGCGGATCACAAGCCGGGCATGTGGCGGCTATCGATCTGATCCGCACCCGGCTTTGTGATGTGTTGGTGTCGGATTTCTACTACCCGGCACTGTTGCAAGCGGCGTTCCGACTGGTCGACGACAATGTTCTGTCTTTACCTCAGGCCTGGGCGATGATTTCAGCCACCCCCGCACAGATCCTGCGTCTGCCGGACCGTGGCGTCATCGATTACGGATTGCGCGCCGATCTAGTTGTGGTTCACAAACACACCCGCGCGATTGAGGCCACAATCAGCGGCGGTCGCATTACCCATCTGGCGGGTGAAGCCGCACAACGGTTCCTCGGGGTACGCAGCGAAATCGCGCTGGCAGCGGAATAAACCGGCTTCCGGCCTGATCCTAGGCGCGAATCCACACCGCAGTCTGATTTGCGCCTTTCCCGCGCGCCGCAAGAAAAGCTTTGTTGAACTGACATGCCCTTGTCACACTGGGTGGCTACCCAAACGGCACATCATGCACGCGGATTTCAGACCAAACCTTTTCCGTATCTCCCCGGATGTGGCTACGCATTTTCGAACAGACATTTCAAAACAAAAGGGGCGGCCGAAAGGCTGCCCCTCATTTCGCTCGCGCCAGTGAAACTGTTCCGCGAACTGACAATGGAGTGGCTCCAAGGGAAACACCCCGCTGATTTCAAGGCGAAGTCGCCGCTATTTCAAGGCTTCGTCGGTGATAGCGTGGGTCCAGGCACCTTCCGGCGCTTCGGTGATCATGCCACCTTCCATCGTTATCTCGGCCGAGCGATCAAACGCCGCCTCGTCCAGCGCGCCGTCGGATCCGGCAGTCAGTTTGGCAATTTCGCCCATCATACGGCGCTGGTGCTTTTCGGTCTGGGCACCGGTCTCGTCATATTCGAGCACGATATCCGCAGCTTCGTCCGGGTTCGCCTCGGCGTATTTCCAGCCCTTCATCGAAGCACGAACAAAGCGGACCAGCTTTTCAACTTCAGCCGGATCGGCCAGCTTATCTTCGGTGGTGTACAGGCCATCCTCAAGAGTCGAGATGCCTTCGTCCTCATACTTGAAAACCACCAGATCGTCAGGCGCCAGGCCCGCATCAATCACCTGCCAATATTCGTTATAGGTCATCGTGGTGGCGCATTCGACCTGCTTTTGCAGCAGCGGATCAACGTTAAAGTTGATCTTCTGGATCGTCACACCGCCATCCGATCCGTCGGTGGCATAGCCCAGCTTGCCCATCCAGGAATAGAGCGGGATCTCGTTGCCAAAGAACCAGGTGCCAAGCGTATGACCGGGAAAATCTGCGGGCGATGTGATGCCATGCTCCTTGAGACAGGTCAGCATCAGACCCGAACTGGCAAACGGCTGCGCGATGTTCACAATCGGCGCACCTTTTTCCCGCGCAGCAAGCGCCGAGGGAAGCCAGTCCACCATCACATCCGCACCGCCGCCCAGCAACACCTGAACCGGAGCGATATCCGGCCCACCCGGTTTGATCGTGACATTCAGATCCTCTTCTTCATAGAATCCTTTTTCGAGCGCGACGTAATAGCCCCCGAACTGCGCCTGCGTCACCCATTTGAGTTGCAGCGTCATATCATCCGCCGCCGTCGCAACACTGGCCGTCAGGCCCAGCGCCGCAGCTGTTACCATTCCAATTTTTTTCATTGTCTTAACTCCCTGTTGGTCCTGTTGATTTTGTATCACGTCCGACCGCGTTGTGACGGATGCCAAAAGGTCACCACCCGTTCCAGCATCGCCACACCCCCATAAAAGGCCGATCCCGCCAAAGCCGCAACGACGATTTCCGCCCATACCAGATCAAGCGCAAGCTGCCCGACACTGGTCGAGATGCGAAAGCCCATGCCCCGGATCGGAGAGCCGAAAAATTCAGCGACGATTGCCCCGATCAGCGCCAGCGTGGTGGCAATCTTCAACCCGTTAAAGATAAAGGGCATCGCCGTCGGCAGCCGTAATTTCCAAAGCGTGATCCAGTAGCCCGCCGCATAAGTCCGCATCAGATCTCGCTGCATGGCGCTGCTATCAGCCAACCCCTGTACCGTATTCACCAGCATCGGAAAGAACACCATGACCACGACAACCGCGGCCTTGCTGTGCCAGTTGAACCCGAACCACATCACCATAATCGGAGCAAGCCCGATGATCGGCAAAGCGGCGACGAAATTACCCACCGGAAGCAGGCCCCGTCGCAGAAAATCGAACCGGTCCACCACAATCGCCAGTACAAATGCAGCGCCGCACCCGGTGACATAGCCCGTCAATGCGCCCTTGATTACCGTCTGAACAAAATCCTCCCACAGCACATTGGTCGATGCAGCAAACCGCACGGCAATCGCCGAAGGTGTGGGCAGCAGCACCGGACTAACCTCAAGCCCGCGCACCAGACATTCCCAGACCAGCACGATGGTCAGGCCAAAGATCACCGGAACCAACACTCCGCCGCGCCCACGTCGCACAAGCCAGACGTTCAGCGCCCAGCCGACCGCCCAGATCACCACCGCCAGCGCCACCAGGTTCATACCATGCCCATCCGCTTCAGCGTTACCCGCTGTAAAACCCCGATCAGGCCCACCATCAGCGCCGCCAGAGCCGCCGCCATGATCAGCGCCGACCAGATCTGAATCGTCTGTCCATAGTACGAGCCCGCCAGCAACCGCGCCCCCAACCCCGCGACGGCCCCCGTCGGCAATTCTCCGACAATGGCCCCCACCAGAGACGCTGCCATCGCGATCTTCATCGAAGTAAAGAAATACGGCGCCGCCATCGGTAGTCGCAACCGCCAGAACTCCTGCGTCGCGCTGGCGTTCCATGTGCGCATCTGGTCTAGCATCATCCGGTCCGGGCTGCGCAGCCCTTTTACCATGCCCACCACGACTGGAAAGAACGACAGATACATACTGATGATCGCCTTGGGCAGCAGCCCGCTGATCCCGACGGCGTTCAGCACCACGATGATCATTGGCGCAATCGCCAGGATCGGGATGGTCTGGCTGGCGATCACCCAAGGCATCACCGACATATCCATCACCCGATTGTAGACGATCCCGATCGCCAGCGTGAACCCTAACACCGTCCCTAAACCCAGCCCCAGCAATGTCGCACTCAGCGTGATCCAGGCGTGGTACACGAGCGACCGACGCGAAGTGACTTTCTTCTCTGCCACCGTCTGCCACAGCTCAACCCCGACCTGATGCGGTGCCGGAAGCTTGGGTTTTGCCTGGGCCCAGGTATCCGCCACCAGTTCAAAAACCGTCAGTTCCACCCCGGCCCGTCGCGCCTGATCCCGTGCCCATTCTGCGTTCAGCCAGACTGCCCCCGCATACCAAAGCATCAGAATCGCCGCGATCACCACAACAACCGGCAGGACGCTGCGCCGCATCACGCCGCTCCCCGCTTCTTCTCTTTTAAAATACGCAAAATCCGCCCCATCATCGCGCGCATCCTCCCGCCTCCAGTCGATCCAGCGGCTAGGACATCGATCCCCGGGCTCGATGACAGCCATGTGCCCGACCGGGCGACATCCTCATACCGTCCATGCGGGGTCGGGCGAATCCTATCCATCATAGGCGTGCCCTGCCCGCAGCCCCTCGCGCACCCGGTGCGCCACCTCCAGAAATACCGCAGAATCGCGAATATCCAGCGGCCGGTCTCTTGGCAGCGGGCTATCGATCACATCGGTGATCCGTCCGGGCCGCGGGCTCATCACCACGATTTTGCTACTCAGATAGACCGCTTCGGGGATTGAATGCGTCACAAAACAGATCGTCTTTTCGGTGCGCTTCCAAAGCGCCAGCAACTGCTCGTTCAGATGATCACGCACAATTTCGTCCAGCGCGCCGAACGGCTCGTCCATCAACAGGATGTCAGCATCAAAGGCCAGCGCCCGCGCAATCGACGCCCGCTGCTGCATCCCCCCAGACAACTGCCACGGGAATTTTTTCTCGAACCCGGTCAACTCGACCAGCTCGAGCACCCGTGCCACCCGTTCGGCCTGATCGGCGCGCGAATAGCCCATGATTTCCAGCGGCAGACGGATATTTCCGCCGATCGTGCGCCATGGGTACAGACCTGCTGCCTGAAACACATAGCCATACGCCCGGCTCAACCGCGCCTCGCGCGGCGACACGCCGTTGACGGTGATCGCGCCCCCCGTTGGCTGCTCCAGATCCGCCATGACCCGCAGAAAGGTCGTCTTTCCACAGCCAGACGGACCAATAAAGCTGACAAATTCACCCTTTGCGATATCAAGATCGACATCGCTCAGCGCCTGCACCGGCCCGTCTCCGGTCTGAAATGTCAGGTCAAGGTTACGGGCAGAGATCACAGCTTGCGTATCGCGGTCAATGGCCCGGTCTGCGTCTGGCGAAATAGACACGGCTAGCGCGGCCTCTCTAAAACAGAACTATATCCGGCCGAAATTTCCCACAAACCCAGGGACAGTTTCAACAGCAGACCCCGCACCAAACAGATCGCAATATTCGACTTGTCAGAAGCAACGCCAGCTGAATTGCGACCATCCGAATTTTGCTCGCTAAATACTCGCCCGCCCCTAGTCCGAGAATTACCAAAGATCAGTTCGACGATACCGGCAGTGAAACTGACCGGCACCGCTTTGTCTATCTGTTGCATCTCCCTAGACCCCGCTCGCCGGGATGCCGGTCCGCTCGACCTTGCGTGGCGCCGTCAGTTCTTTCCAGGATGACAGCGCCTTGTTCACAGTGCCCATCGGTGCGCGCGGTACAAACCGACCGTGTCCCTCCATCGGCTTGATCTGACCATCCAGGACGGCAACCCGGCCTCGGGTCAGGGTATACCGCGGCAGGCCTTTGACCTTCTTGCCTTCGAACACATTGTAATCAATGGCGGATTGCTGCGACGCAGCGGTGATGGTTTTTTCTTTCTCAGGGTCCAGAACCACGATATCCGCATCCGCACCCACCAGAATGGCACCCTTTTTCGGATACACATTCAGGATTTTGGCAATATTGGTCGACGTGACTGCGACAAATTCGTTCGGCGTCAGTCGACCCGTCGCAACACCATAGGTCCAGAGCATCGGCAGCCGGTCTTCCAACCCGCCGGTCCCGTTCGGGATCTTGGTAAAATCCCCTACACCATAGCGTTTCTGGTCGGTGGTGAACGCACAATGATCCGTCGCGACCACGGACAACGACCCTGACTGCAGCCCAGCCCACAGGCTGTCCTGATTGCGCTTGTCGCGGAATGGCGGCGACATCACCCGCCGCGCGGCGTGATCCCAGTCGGCATTGAAATACTCGCTCTCGTCGAGCGTCAGATGCTGGATCAGCGGCTCGCCCCAGACCCGCTTGCCCTGCATCCGCGCCCGCCGGATCGCCTCGTGGCTCTCTTCACAGCTTGTATGCACAACATAGAGTGGCACGCCCGCCATATCCGCAATCATGATCGCGCGGTTGGTGGCCTCTCCTTCGACCTGCGGCGGCCGCGAATAGGCATGTGCCTCGGGCCCATTGTTGCCCTCGGCCAGCAACCGCGCCGACAGCTCCGCCACCACATCGCCATTCTCGGCATGCACCAGAGGGATCGCGCCCAGTTCAGCGCAGCGCTGGAACGAGGCATACATCTCATCGTCATTCACCATAAGCGCGCCCTTGTAGGCCATGAAGTGCTTGAAGGTATTGATGCCCCTCTCGGTCACCACCTTCATGTCTTCAAATACTTTTTCGCCCCACCAGGTCACCGCCATATGAAAGGAATAGTCGCAATGCGCCCGGGTGGATTTGTTGTCCCACATCTGCAATCCGTCAAGCAGGCCCTGCCCGGGGCTTGGCAGACAGAAGTCCACCACCATCGTCGTTCCGCCCGCCAGCGCGGCGCGGGTCCCGCTCTCAAAATCATCCGCCGAATAGGTGCCCATGAACGGCATCTCAAGATGCACATGCGGATCAATCCCACCCGGCATGACATAGCACCCGGTCGCGTCGAGAACCTCGTCGCCGCTCAGCCCGATGCCGATCTCGGTGATCACGCCGCCTTCGATCAGAATATCCGCCTCATAGGTCAGATCCGCCGTCACGATTGTGCCGTTCTTGATGACTGTCGTCATTTCAGTCCCTTCCGATCCGCTACGGCTCGTGGCCGCACCCTTGTCTTCTTCTGTTCCCAAATATGCCGGGGGTCCGGGGGCAGAGCCCCCGATTTATCCTGCACCTTATTCGACGATTCCCGCCGTCTCGACCACCGCGTGCAACAGCACATCCGCCCCCGCTGTCGCCCACTGCTTTGAGATATCTTCAGCCTCATTGTGACTCAGCCCATCGACGCACGGGCACATGATCATAGCCGTCGGCGCCACCTGATTGATCCAGCAGGCGTCGTGCCCGGCACCCGAAATGATATCGCGGTGAGAATAGCCCAGACGCTCGGCGGCATCGCGGATCGCAGAAACACAGGTCGGATCAAAGGTCACCGGATCAAAGCCTCCGACCACTTCGAACTCGACACCAAGCCCCATATCGTCACAGATCTTCTGAGCGCCAACCTTGAGGCGCGCCTCCATGTCTTTGATCACTCCAAGATCCGGCGACCGAAAATCGACAGTAAAGACCGCTTTACCCGGAATCACGTTGCGCGAGTTCGGATAGACATCAATATGTCCTGCGGCCCCGACGGCATCAGGTTTGTGCGACCATGCAATCTCTTCGACCAATTCCAGCACCCGCGCCATCCCAAGGCCCGCGTTGCGCCGCATCGGCATCGGCGTGGATCCGGTATGCGCATCCTTGCCGGTGATGGTGACTTGCGTCCAGGACAGCCCCTGTCCATGGGTCACGACGCCAATGTCTTTGCCTTCGGCCTCGAGAATCGGACCCTGCTCGATATGCAGTTCGAAAAAGGCGTGCATCTTGCGCGCGCCAACAGGTTCATCGCCGCGCCAGCCGATCCGATCAAGTTCGTCGCCAAAGCGCAGCCCCTTTGCGTCTTCGCGGCTCTCGGCCCAGTCCTGCGCATGCACACCGGCAAAGACACCCGAAGCCAGCATGGGTGGCGCGAACCGGGCCCCTTCTTCGTTGGTCCAGTTGGTTGCCACAATCGGATGCCGGGTTTTGATGTCCAGATCGTTGAGCGTCCGCAGGAGCTCAAGCCCGCCCAAAACGCCCAGAACGCCGTCGTACTTGCCGCCCGTGGGCTGCGTGTCCAGATGTGAGCCCACGTAGACCGGCAACGCGTCGGGGTCAGTTCCGGCCCGCGTCGCAAACATATTGCCAAGTGCATCCAATCCCATGCTGCACCCTGCCGCCTCGCACCAGGACTGGAACAGCGCGCGACCCTCAGCATCCGCATCGGTCAGAGTCTGGCGGTTGTTGCCACCCGCGACACCGGGACCGACCTTTGCCATCTGCACCAGGGTCTCCCACAGCCGGTCGCCGTTTATCCTCAGGTTTTCGCCCGGTGCAGCCATGTCTTGTCCCCGTCACTTCCGACCAGGCAGGCATCTGTTGCCCCCGGCCCACATGTTTTTTACCATTTGGTCAAGACACGATTGCAATGCGTCATCAGACTGTCAAGGTTTCACTTGGGGCAATTGATAGCAACCGGTGGTCGCTGTCAGGCGCTGCATAATCCAGAAGCAAGACGGAATAGGACGCGACGCGGATGGCTACTGAAAATACTGAGAAAAAGCCAAGCCGCATTCAATTGCGCAACCGGCGCAAGATTCTGGACGCGGCGTTGGATGTATTTTCGCGCTACGGGTTTCGCGGCGCGACGCTGGACCAGATCGCCGAAACTGCAGGTCTGTCCAAGCCAAACATGCTCTATTACTTTGCCAGCAAAGAGGCGATCCATATCGAATTGCTCAACACCTTGATGGATGAGTGGCTGGCGCCGCTCGAAGAAATGGACCCGGAGGGTGCGCCGCTCGAAGAACTGCTACGCTACATCAGTCGCAAGATGGAGATGAGCCGCGCATACCCACGCGAAAGTCGGCTATTTGCCAATGAGATCACACAAGGGGCACCGCGGATCGGCCCACATCTGCACGCAAGACTGAAGCCACTGTTTGACGAGAAGTGCATTCTAATTCGCGGCTGGATGGATGACGGAAAGATTGCACAGATAGAACCCGAGCATCTGATCTTTTCGATCTGGGCGATCACTCAGCATTATGCAGATTTCGCCTCGCAGGTGCAGGTCCTGCTGCCCGATGTCGAAACGGCGCAAAAGGGTGCCGATCGACATGTGGAAATGCTGTTCAACAAACTGCTCAGCATATGACTTGAAACATCACTTACGAGGCATTTACCATTGTCCAGCTAAGTTTCGGAGCATGCAGGTTCACACATCCTCTCTTTCGCAACGCGCCCTCGAACAGATTGACCGGCCGGTCAATTTGGCTTGGATGTCACGGATCTTTTCCGCGCAAGCGGCCCACACTGGCGGCGTCGTTCGGCGCAAAATGCGTGATGTCCATCGAGAGGTCGGTCGCGAGGCTCTCATTGATGAAGTTCGGAGACGTGGTTTTCACCTCATCGCATGTGGCGACCAATACGTGATTATCTGCCACGACGGACATATGCGTGTAATATGCTAGGCTCTAAGAAAATTCTTACGAATTTTCGTTGATGCAGAGATATGGACCAAGATTTTTCGTACGAAAAATCTTGAGCTAAGGTCTACTCAGCGGCTTTGATAACGCCCGGATTGTTTGGGTGAGTCGTCCAATTGGCGTAGTGTGGATCTACCACTTTCCCAGTGCGCAGATCGATAGCACCTGGCTTCATTTCTTCCATTGTAATGCAGTCTTCTACTGGGCAAACATTGACACAGAGGTTGCAGGCGACACATTCGTCATCCTTCACCGAAAATACCCTATCAGCTGTCATTGCAATCGCCTGATGCGAGGTATCTTCACAGACCGCAAAGCAGCGACCGCAGGAAATGCACAGATCCTGATTAATTTTTGCTTTGGCAATATAGTTCAGGTTCAAATGCTGCCAGTCGCACAGATTCGGTACCGCCTTGCGCACCAGTTCCGATGTGGCAACCATCTCTTTGCGATCCATGTAGTCGGAAAGGCCAGAGATCATCTCTTGCACCACCTTGAAACCATAGGTCATCGCCGCCGTGCAGACCTGAACATTACCGGCACCAAGCGCCATGAATTCGGCAGCATCCTTCCAAGTAGTCACACCCCCAATTCCGCTGATCGGCAGATGTGCCATTTCAGGGGTACGCGCGATCTCGGCCACCATATTAAGAGCGATAGGCTTAACCGCGGGCCCGCAATAGCCCCCGTGCGCGCCCTTGCCGTCGATGGTCGGTTCCGGTGCATAGAGATCCAGATCGACCGACGTGATCGAATTGATCGTGTTGATCAGCGACACGGCGTCGGCACCGCCGTTAAGCGCGGCAAGCGCCGGCTGTTTTATGTCGGTGATATTCGGAGTGAGTTTTACGATGCAGGGCATCCGTGTGTTCTGTTTGACCCAGCGTGTCACCATCTTAATGTACTCTGGCACCTGGCCGACCGCAGAGCCCATACCGCGTTCAGACATACCATGCGGGCAGCCGAAGTTCAGCTCAACTCCGTCGGCGCCCGTCTCTTCGACCAGTGGAAGGATTGCCTTCCATGCCTCTTCGACACAGGGCACCATGAGCGAAACGACCAACGCTCGATCGGGATAGTCGCGCTTGACCGCTTTGATCTCACGCAGGTTGACCTCGAGCGGGCGGTCGGTGATCAGTTCAATATTGTTGAGCCCCAGCAGCCGCCGGTCCGCCCCCCAGATTGCGCCGTAACGCGGACCATTGACGTTGACGACCGGTGGCCCGGCTTCGCCAAGGGTTTTCCAGACCACGCCACCCCAGCCAGCCTCAAAGGCACGGCGGACGTTGTATTCCTTGTCTGTTGGTGGCGCCGAAGCCAGCCAGAAGGGGTTCGGGCTCTTAATGCCTACGAATTCGGTTGTCAGATCAGCCATTTGCGTACCTCCTGTCGGGTGGAAATCACTCTGCCACCGCCATCAGTTTTGCGTGAATATCCTCAGCAGCGTCGCGCCCCTCAGCCACGGCGGTCACCGTCAGATCGTCTCCGCCTGCGGCGCAATCGCCGCCTGCCCAGACCAGATCCAACGATGTTCGTCCAGCGGTTGATACAGCGATCTTGCGCCCGTCCAACGCTGGCAGATCAACATCCTCAAGCGATTGACCAATCGCCTTGAACACCTGATCGGCAGCCAGACGGAACTTTTGGCCAGTAGGAGTCAACGCATCGTCCGTATACTCAAACTCGATCTCGCGCACGGCACCGTTTCCATACACAGCCACAGGCGACGCATTGGTGATAATCCGCACCCCCTTTGAGGCGGCCAGATCCTGCTCGAACCGGCTCGCATTCATCCTTGACTGCCCACGGCGGTACACGATCGTGACATTCAGCGCGCCCAGTAGCCGCGCCTGCACAGCTGCGTCCACGGCAGTCATCCCGCCCCCGATCACCACAACATCGCGCCCCACTGGCAACGCCGTCATATCCTTGGTCTGGCGCAGGTCGGCGATGAAATCCACGGCATCCGATACCCCGGACTTGTCCGCGCCAGGCGTATCAAATCCGTTAACGCCCCCAAGCCCGACGCCAAGGAACACCGCATCGTAATCGGCCCGCAGGGATTCAAGCGCCACATTCTGGCCCAGCGCGATCCCTGTCCGTATGGTTATGCCACCAATCTTGAGCAGCCAATCGACCTCACGGGCGGCGAAATCGTCGGTCGCCTTGTAAGCCGCAATGCCGTATTCGTTCAGCCCGCCTGCCTTGGGTCGCGCATCCAGGATCTCGACCTGATGCCCATACATCGCCAAGCGATGCGCGCAGGCTAGTCCTGCCGGACCGGCCCCAACGACGACAACCCTTTTGCCGCTGTCGACGTTACGAACAAAGGGGTGAATCCCCTGCTCCATCAGCCCATCAGTGGCATAGCGTTGAAGCCGCCCGATATCCACCGGCTTGCCTTCGGCCGCTTCGCGCACGCACGCCTCTTCACACAGCGTCTCGGTCGGACAAACACGCGCGCACATACCCCCCAAGATATTCTGGCTCAGGATCGTTTTTGCGGCAGCATCCGGCGTGCCCGTGGCGATCTGCCGGATAAAGAGCGGAATGTCGATATCGGTCGGACAGGCGGTGATGCAGGGCGCATCGTGGCAGAAATAGCAGCGATCAGAAGCGACCAGCGCCTCGTGATCGTTCAGCACCGGGTGCAAATCAGCAAATCCCGCGGCAATATCAGCAGCACCAAGCCGCCCGGGCACCACGCCTGTCGCAAACGCTTTTCCGTCCATCTGTCGCCACTCCGTGAGCCGTATTTGTCAGAAAAGGCTGTCATAGGTTAATTTTTTTATCAACTGGTAAAAATTATATGTCGAGCAAGCACCCCACCACCGGGAAAACTGCCTGTTTTTTCACCGTTTCAGCCATGCAATTCCAAGGATGCGGCTATTCCAACCTGTCTGTGGTCGCCGAGGGCAGGCGGGCATATGTTGGCTGCAACACAGACATAAGGATATGAACAATGGCAACTGCATTTGTCGAACCACACGCCCACGCCGAAGCCCCTAATCGCGGCAACGTCATCGGCGAAATTTTCAAGACCATCGGTCGCGGCCTCGTCCGTATCGCTGAGAGCAACCGCAAGATCCAGGAAGTAGAGCGCCTGCAAGCGATGAGCGACGAACAACTCGCCAACCGAGGGCTGAAGCGTGACGAAATCGTACACTACGTCTTCCGTGACATGTTCTACCTCTGACGCCACGTTCAGAGGTTGTGCGGACACAAAAAAGCCGCGCCCTTCGGGGCGCGGCTTTTTTGTTTGTCGATCATTTGACGCAAAACCGGGCCGGGTAAGGGGAATCCCCTCGCCCGGACCCGGCCTCGGGATCAGTTCTGTGCGTAATATTCGATGACCAGATTAGGTTCCATCACAACCGCATAGGGCACATCCGACAGACCCGGCGCACGCACAAAGGTGCAGCTGAGTTTGTTGTGGTCTACTTCCATGTAGTCAGGAACATCGCGCTCGCTCAGGCTGACGGCCTCAAGGATCGCTGCCATCTGCTTGGATTTCTCGCGAACGGCGATCACATCACCCTCTTTCACGCGGTACGACGGGATGTTCACACGCTGGCCGTTCACGGTCACATGGCCGTGGTTCACGAACTGGCGTGCGGCAAACACGGTTGCCACAAACTTGGCGCGATAGACCACAGCGTCGAGACGACGCTCGAGCAGACCAACCAGCAACTCACCGGTGTCACCGCGCTGACGCTCTGCATCGCGGAAAATGCGGCGGAACTGCTTTTCGGTCAGGTCGCCATAATACCCCTTCAGTTTCTGCTTGGCGCGCAGCTGCAAGCCAAAGTCCGAAACCTTGCCTTTGCGGCGCTGACCGTGCTGGCCTGGGCCGTATTCACGACGGTTCACCGGGGACTTGGGGCGGCCCCAGATATTTTCGCCCATGCGGCGGTCAATTTTATACTTGGCAGAGGTGCGTTTGGTCACCGTCTGATCTCCTTCTTAGGGGTGTGACTGAACCAGCTTTAGACTGGTCGCGGCACGATGAAGGGCGTTGTCCTCTGGGCCGAAACCCCGACAGGAATCCCTTTGCAGGGCCCACCAACACCAATGAAAGCGCGCTTATAGGCGCTACATGCGCGGTGTCAACCGGCATCCCGGCGCCAGGCGTGACCTAGCCCCTGCGCCCAGCAGAATAGCTCCAATTGACCGGGCCTAGTGAATTTAAACCTTGCTTAAACCTTGTGGCGTGAAGATGGCCGTCAAGAATTGGAGGTTCAGGTGACACCACAAGGTTTCAGAGACGCTGACCCGCAGACGTCAGACCCAATATCAGAGGCCGTCGCGACGCGCGATAGCACTATTCTGGGCATGGTAAGGGACGCAGTTCGCCACGGCCATGTGCTGTTGGCGTTCCAGCCGGTGGTACAGGCCAGCCGCCCAGATCACATCGCCTATCACGAGGCGTTGATTCGAGTCCTGGACGAAACCGGGCGCATCATTCCGGCGCGGGAGTTCATTGCCGCGGTGGAAGAAACCGAAACCGGGCGGATCATAGACTGCATCGCGCTGGAAAAGGGACTTGCCGAGCTGGAGAATGAGCCATCGCTGCGGCTTGCCATCAATATGTCGGCGCGTTCAATCGGTTACAAGAAATGGATGCATATCCTCACATGCGGTTTGAACCGCAACCCTCTGATCGCGGAACGGCTGATTCTGGAAATCACCGAAAATTCTGCCATGCTGGTGCCGGAATTGGTGGTCACATTCATGCAGGACCTCCAGCGGCATGGCATTTCCTTTGCCCTGGATGATTTCGGCGCGGGCTACACTGCGTTCCGCTATTTCAAGGACTTCAGCTTTGATATTCTCAAGATCGACGGCCAGTTTATTCGCGGAATCGCGAGTGATTGCGACAATCAGGTAATCACCCGGGCCATGCTGCTGGTGGCACAACAGTTTGACATGTTCACGGTGGCGGAATTTGTCGAAACGGCTGCGGACGCGGCGTTTCTTGAACAGATGGGCGTCGATTGCCTGCAGGGGTATCACTACGGGGCGCCAACCGTCGCACCGCCATGGCAACAGCGCCTTCCAAAGCGCGCCAAGGCCTGACATGCGGCCCTCTATAGCCGGTGATCACAGCGCAGCGATCAGGCTCGCCTGATTCGGTAAGTGCCGTCAGCACCAGCCCACATTTATAACGGCCTCGCCAGCCCCGAGGATGCACCCAATCCGCGATAGCCCCTTGACGTACCGGAACAGGAAAGGTTTCTGGGGGCGAGGCAAAGCGCATCGGCGCTTGGCCAGGAACCTGCTGGAGGACCACACATGACCAATGTCGTAATCGCATCTGCCGCCCGGACGGCTGTCGGTAGCTTTGGCGGATCTTTCGCCAATACGCCCGCGCATGATCTGGGGGCAGCCATGCTCGAAGCGCTGGTCGCGCGCGCCGGAATCGAAAAGGACGCAGTGTCAGAGACCATTCTTGGCCAAGTCCTGACAGCCGCACAGGGCCAGAACCCCGCCCGTCAGGCCCATATTAACGCCGGATTGCCCAAAGAAGCCGCCGCCTGGAGCATCAATCAGGTCTGTGGCTCGGGCCTGCGCGCGGTTGCCCTTGGGGCCCAGCACATTCTGCTTGGCGATGCCGACGTCATCTGCGCCGGCGGTCAGGAAAACATGTCAATGTCGCCCCATGCCGCCAACCTGCGTCAGGGTCACAAGATGGGTGACATGACCTATATCGACACGATGATCCGTGACGGCCTTTGGGATGCGTTTAACGGCTACCACATGGGGCAGACCGCCGAAAACGTTGCGGATCAGTGGCAGATCACGCGCGAGATGCAGGATGCATTTGCCGTCGCCAGCCAGAACAAGGCCGAGGCCGCGCAAAAGGCCGGCAAATTCGATGACGAGGTGATCGCCTTTACCATCAAGACCCGCAAGGGCGAAACCGTGGTCGACAAAGACGAATACATCCGTCACGGCGCTACCATGGAAGCGATGCAAAAACTGCGCCCCGCGTTTACCAAGGACGGTTCGGTTACAGCGGCCAATGCTTCGGGCCTGAATGACGGCGCGGCTGGCGTGTTGCTGATGACGGCGGACAATGCCGAAAAGCGCGGGATCGAACCGCTGGCACGGATCGTGTCCTATGCCACTGCCGGGCTTGATCCTTCGATCATGGGCGTCGGCCCGATCTATGCGTCGCGCAAGGCGCTGGCCAAGGCCGGCTGGAAGGCCGAAGATCTTGATCTGGTCGAGGCGAATGAGGCGTTTGCCGCTCAGGCCTGCGCCGTGAACAAAGACATGGGCTGGGATCCGGCGATTGTAAACGTCAATGGCGGCGCCATCGCCATTGGCCATCCGATCGGGGCCTCTGGCGCCCGCGTTCTCAACACTCTGCTGTTCGAGATGAAGCGGCGCGGTGCCAAGAAAGGCCTTGCTACCCTGTGCATCGGCGGCGGCATGGGTGTCGCGCTCTGCGTCGAGCGTCCGTAAAAGGCTGTTATTACGACACAAACCGGGGGCGCTTTAGGGCGCCCCTTGGCATGTCTGCGGCCAGAAAGATGGGAAAAACCGTAAATGCCGCAGCGCGGCGTTGTAATATTATTGCGCCAGGCAATTCAATCCGATAGCAAAGTTACAAAGATCAGCCAGAACTGGAGGAAAATATGGCAAGAGTTGCACTCGTCACCGGAGGAAGCCGTGGCATCGGCGAATCGATTTCCAAAGCACTGCAAGCGGCCGGTTACAGCGTCGCCGCAACCTATGCCGGCAACGATGAAAAAGCCGCAGCCTTCACCGCAGAGACGGGGATCAAGACCTACAAATGGAACGTCGCCGACTATGACGCGTCAAAGGCCGGTTTGGCCCAGGTCGAAGCCGATCTTGGCCCGATCGACGTGGTTGTTGCCAATGCCGGCATCACTCGCGACGCGCCATTTCACAAGATGACACCCGAGATGTGGAACGACGTTATCGACACCAATTTGACCGGTGTTTTCAACACCGTTCACCCCATTTGGCCAGGAATGCGGGAACGCAAGTTCGGCCGTGTCATCGTGATCAGTTCGATCAACGGCCAAAAGGGTCAGTTCGCACAGGTCAACTATGCCGCGACCAAAGCGGGTGATCTTGGCATCGTCAAGAGTTTGGCCCAAGAAGGTGCTCGCGCCGGCATCACTGCCAACGCCGTCTGCCCCGGCTATATTGCCACCGAGATGGTCATGGCCGTGCCAGAAAAAGTCCGAGATTCGATCATCGCGCAGATCCCAACCGGGCGTCTTGGCGAACCCGAAGAAATTGCCCGCTGCGTGGTATTTCTTGCCTCGGACGACGCTGGCTTTATCAACGGCTCGACCATCTCGGCCAACGGTGCCCAGTTCTTTGCCTGACATCCGACAAAAGCCATAACCCGTGAAGGGTCAGAACCAATGCCCCGGTCACAACAAGACCGGGGCATTTTACGTCCCCAACCAGATCGCACACGCATATGCCATTCCAGCGCTATCGTTCTGGATGAACTAAAAACAGCAACCTGGTCATCGTGAAGCTGAGAGGCGTTAACTCCGTGCCAAAGCCTACGATCAACAGCTGTTTGCCCGCGCGGCGCGGCTTTTCTGTCGTGGCTGAAATCAGAAATACCCAAGCGCCTCGGTTCTGATCTCACTGGGCGAATGGATCAAATGCGTCCCTCTGCCGAAGGACAATGAGCCCGGCACAGTTTGCGCCGGACCCAAGCGTCGTCAGTGCATCGTCTGTGGCGACAGTCGTGCAATCTCTTCCTTGAGTCGCAACTTCTGCTTTTTCAGCTCAGAAATATGCATGTCGTCAATACCAGGGGCGCGTTGCGCCTGTTCTACGGCGTCCGAGAGGGATTGGTGCTTTTTCTTCAGTTCCTGCAGGTGCGAACTCAAGCTCATATTATCCTCCTGAATGTTGTATGGATCTTCAGTCGATCACAGAAATCAGATTCTGTCACCTAGCTGTGGCAATAAACGGTTACCAAATTGTTACATTGTAATTCATCGCCACAAAATCAAGACGCAAACCCGAGGGCTGCAGCATCGCGCAGCACCGCGCGGATTTCAGGCCGGTAATGCTCCCTATCGCCCGGATGAGCATGACCTTCGTGCAATATCAATGACTTGTGCAAGCGGAATGCCGCCCGTCCGCCCTGCCTGCCACGCACCAGAACCAACTTGGGGTCGCGGTCAGCACGTGGGGACAGCGGCAGCACCTCAACAGCCCCCAGAGATGCGCAAAAAGCCGCCAACAGGTCTGGCAGACGACTGGCGCGATGGATCATCGTGACCGAACCGCCGGGCCGGGTGCGGCGCGCAGCAGTGGCGACCCAGAACGACAACGGCGTGTCCTCAGCCAGCCCGGCCTCGCGCCCAGGATCTATGGCGGCCGTTCGGGCGGTGGCGTCAAAATAAGGTGGATTGGCCATCACGTGGTGGAATTGTCGCTGCGAAACCGGCACAGGAAGCAACGTCAGATCAGCGGTTACAATCGTGGCATTGACGGTATTCTGCATCGCGTTGCGCCGCGCCAGCGTGGCATAGGCCGCCTGCCTTTCGACCCCGACCAGATCCAATTCTGGCACACGTGCGGCCAGACAGCACATCGCCGGACCCGCGCCGCACCCAAGTTCCAGCACAGTTTCGCCGCGCCGCGCAGGCACAGAAGCGGCCAGCAGCACCGGATCGATGCCCGCGCGATACCCCCTGCGCGGCTGCCACAACCGCACCCGTCCGCCCAAAAAGTCGTTGCAGACCAGCGCATCCTCAGGGAAATCCCCGGCCTCCACCGCCTAGCGCGCCTCGAACCGGACCCCGTTGAGGCGCAGAATGCGGCGGGCATCGTTCAGATCGGCGCTGCGCACCATCAGACGGCGCGGCAAAATGCCAATGGACCCTTCGAGGATGCTCATATTTACGTCCAATTCAAAGCTGGCTATACCCTCGTCCTCAAGAAGACCTTGAGCCCGCGGGATCAGCGTGATGTCATTGGTGCGCAAGAGTTCTTCCATACAGAAGATTTAGGGATCGGGCGCGCAGTTGTCGAGCCTTGTCCGGGGGAAAGGGTATGAGCTTGGACCACGTCGCAGCGAAACCGCATGAACGTCTGGCCACGGCTCTGTCGGCAGAGCTGGCCGAAGTCAACACGCTGATTCGGGTTCGAATGGCATCGAAACACGCCCCCCGCATCCCCGAGGTGACAGCCCATCTGGTCGAGGCTGGCGGCAAACGTCTGCGTCCGATGCTGACCCTCGCTGCGGCCCGGATGTGCGGCTATGACGGGCCGTTCCATGTGCATCTGGCTGCGACGGTTGAATTCATCCACACTGCGACCCTGCTGCATGACGACGTAGTGGACGAAAGCGGCCAGCGGCGCGGACGACCCACGGCGAACCTGCTGTGGGACAACAAGTCGAGTGTTCTGGTCGGGGACTATTTGTTTGCCCGGTCGTTCCAGTTGATGGTTGAAACCGGATCGCTGCGGGTTCTGGACATCCTAGCCAACGCATCGGCCACCATTGCCGAGGGCGAAGTGCTGCAACTCTCAGCCGCGCGGGATCTGCGCACAGACGAAGCGATCTACCTGCAAATCGTACGCGGCAAAACGGCGGCACTGTTTTCCGCTGCAACCGAAGTGGGCGGCGTCATCGCCAATGCCGAGGAATCCGTGATCCGGTCGCTGTTTGACTACGGCGACGCGCTGGGGATCGCCTTTCAGATTGTCGATGACCTGCTGGATTATCAGGGCGACAGCAAGGCCACAGGCAAGAATGTCGGCGACGATTTCCGCGAACGCAAACTGACGCTGCCGGTGATCAAGGCAGTGGCCAAAGCCGAAGCCACCGAGCGCGCCTTTTGGTCCCGCGTGATCGAGCGCGGCAAGCAGGAAGACGGCGATCTTGAGCACGCAATTTCCCTCCTCAACCATCATGGCGCGCTTGAGGAAACGCGTCAGGATGCGTTGACATGGTCGGCCAATGCCAAAGCAGCGTTACAGGCCCTGCCCGCGTCAGACCTGCGGGACATGCTGACAGATCTGGCCGATTACGTTGTTGCGCGGCTAAGCTGAGGCGCAGCCAACCCCAACAGTGCGCGTCGCCACCACCCACCAGTCCGGGTGTTGCGCGCCGATCTGACGGGCGGCGTCCTGCGCTGCGGCGGCGGATCGGTACAGCCCGAAACAGGTCGCGCCCGATCCGGACATACGCGCCACCTGCGCACCGGCTAGTGCATCAAGGGCACGCGTGATGGTCGGTGCCGCCGTGCACGCTGCTGGTTCGAGGTCATTGCTCTGAATGGCCAGCCAATTGACAAAATTCTGCCTGTCGGACCAGCCGTCACACCGCTCCATCCCCGGATTATCGCGCCACGCAAGCGCGCGGAACACCTCTGGGGTTGCCACGTGAATGCCGGGGTTGACCAGCACGAGGTCAAGCTGCGGAACCGGCCAGACGCGCTCAAGTCGTTCGCCTATTCCTGACATCCGCTGCGGTGCGCTGCTCAGACAGACCGGCACATCAGCCCCAAGGGCAAGTGCGGCGTCCAACCCGATTCCTGACCGCACATCATCACCGAACAACGACCGCAGCACCGCCGCCGCATCCGCCGATCCACCGCCAAGCCCGGCGCCGTGAGGTAAGTTCTTTTCCAGAACGATCCGACCCGTCCAGCCCGCAGCCACTGCCGCACGCCAGACCAGATTGCGTGCATCCAGTGGCACACCGGCGGCAAACGCCCCCGAAACCTCAATCGTCAGTGCAGATCCAGGCGTCAGGACCAGTTGGTCGCCGACATCGGCAAACACCACCAGCGAATCCAGCAGGTGATACCCATCCGGTCTCTGGCCAGTGACGTGCAGGGTCAGGTTGATCTTGGCGGGCGCAAACGCCTTAGTCACTCGGGACAGCACTGTCCTGAGCAACCTCAAGCGGCGGCGACCCCTCTTCGCGCAGGACCTGATCCAGCCCAACGGCGATCTTTTGCCGGATACGGTCCGTGTCGGCCTCTTCTGACGCATCCTCCCAATCGGCAAAGGACAGCGCGCGTTTCCATTGGAACTGCGCTTCGAGCTTGCGTCCCACCGCCCAATAGACATCGCCAAGATGATCGTTCACCACCGGATCGACCGCCATCAACTCGGCTGCGTGTTCCATATGTCCGACCGCCTCTTGATAGCGACCCAGTCGGTACAGCACCCAGCCCAGCGAATCGACGATATACCCAGCGTCGGGTCGCGCAGCGACGGCCCGTTCGATCATGTTCAGCGCCTCATCCAGCTTTTGCTGCTTCTCGACCAGCGAATAGCCAAGATAGTTCAACACCTGGGGCTGTTCGGGGTTCAGCTCTAGCGCGGCGCGGAAATCGGCCTCGGATTCGTCCCAGTGGTCGAGACGTTCATGACTGATCGCACGAGCGTAATACAGAAACCACTGCGTGACATTGGGTTCGTCAAAGGTATCCAGCGCGCGGGTATAGGCGGTAATCGCGTCTTCGAAATGTTCCTGCTGGCGCAACAGGTCGCCCAGCGTCGATTGCACCAGCGGCAGGTCGCCATGCGTTTCAGCCAGTTGTTCCAGCACTTCGACAGCTGCATCCACCTTGCCCGAGGCACGCAACGCATTGGCGCGACCCAGTTCAGCAGCGTAATATGCCGGATTGTCGCGCGGAACCTGTTTGTAGGCCGCCACCGCAAGATCATTCTGTTCCAGCTTTTCCAACAGCTCGGCGCCCAGAAGTAACGCATCGACGTGATCGGGGCGCAGGTAGACTGCAACACGGGTGTAAAGCAGGGTAAAATCGTCGTTCATCTCGTTCGACAGCGCCCCGGCGAGGGTATAGAACACCTCGGCCAACCCATCGCGTGCGCCGCTGATGTGGGAAAACGGCAGTCGGGTGCCAGCCGCTAGATCTGCCCGCAACGTGCTGAGTCCCGGATCGGGATCGGGACCAAAACTTTCGTCAATCATCGCGACCGCATCAGCGTTGCGATCCAACTGGCTGAGGATCTCGGCCCGCGCCACGGTGCCCCGGCGCGTCATCTGCATGCCCCCGGCAGTGCCTGCGGCAAAGATCGTCTCGGCCCCCTCAAAATCACCGACTGACGCCAGCGCCAGCGCCTTGTGATAGGCGGCAAACGGCCCCATGCCATCAATGGTCGCCACCTCGTCGAATTTGACGAGGGCGGCGCTCAGGTCGCCCTGCCCCAGTTCTGACCAGGCCTGCACGAGCCCGTCAATCAGCACGCCGACGCCCTTGTTTGCATCGACCTGTTTGAGGATCGCACTGTAATTCTCGGATGCGGCAAGGCCCGCCATCTGTGCCATATACCCGATCTGACTGCTAAAGCCGCCGTCGGACAATTGATCCGCCAGCGCAATCGCGCGGTCAAAATCGCCCAGCGACAGATTGGCAAGAACCCCGCGCTCCATCAGATCGCCATTGCCGGGGTCCAGCAGGATCGCCTGACCGTAATATTTGGCTGCAGCCTTGTAATCGCCGGAGTAGTTCGCCTGACGTGCTGCCAGATAGTCGCCCGAAATGCCCGCGGCAGTGCCTGCTGCCGGAGCGCCCAGAGCTGCGGCCAGAACGACGCCACGCAGCAGCTGGTTTGCCCAATTGGTCATGTTGCCTCACTCTGCCATGATCTGTTTGGAGCGAGACTAGCCGCAGAGCGCTGAACGCGCAATGCAGAGCACCGAAATCCAACAAAAGCAGCGAAAACGTTCCCGTGATCGTCTGAAACGGCAGCAAGACACAGAAACGCCGGAAACCGTTTCGTAAGCCCCCAACGCAAAAAACAGTTACATATTGGGATAGTTCGGCCCGTCGCCACCCTGCGGCACGGTCCAGACGATGTTCTGGCTAGGGTCCTTGATATCGCACGTCTTGCAATGGACGCAGTTCTGAAAATTGATCACGAAACGGGGATCCTTGCCCTCTTCGCGCACCACCTCATAGACGCCAGCCGGGCAATAGCGTTGCGCCGGTTCGGCATAGGCTGGAAGGTTGGTGCCGATCGGCACCCAGGGATCCCTGAGCTTAAGATGCGCGGGCTGGTTTTCTTCGTGATTGGTAAAACTGAAGGACACGTTGGTCAGCCGGTCAAACGACAGTTTTCCATCGGGTTTGGGGTAATCAATCGGCTCGAACAGGCTTGCCCTACCGGTCGCAGCGGCGTCGGTTTTGCCATGCCCGACAGTGCCTAGCAGCGAAAACCCCAAGGTGTTGGTCCACATGTCGAACCCACCCAGCGTCAGCGACGCCACAAGACCGAACTTGGACCACAAAGGTTTGACATTGCGCACCTTTTTCAGGTCCGCTCCGATGTCACCATTGCGTACCTCTTTCTCATATGCGATCAATTCGTCGGACCCACGACCCACCTGAATGGCGGCATGGGCCGCCTCGGCCGCTGCCTTGCCTGACAGCATCGCGTTGTGGTTGCCCTTGATCCGCGGCACGTTGACCATGCCGACAGAACAGCCCAGCAACGCCACGCCCGGCGCCACCATCTTGGGCATCGACTGATAGCCACCTTCTGAAATCGCCCGCGCGCCATAGGCCACACGTTTGCCACCCTTCAGCAATTCTGCGACCATCGGGTGATGCTTGAACCGCTGAAATTCCATGTAGGGATACAGATGCGGGTTCTTGTAGTTCAGATGCACCACAAAGCCGACATAGACCTGATTATTCTCAAGATGATAGATGAACGACCCGCCGCCGGCGTTGCTGCCCAGCGGCCAGCCCATGGTATGGGTCACGGTGCCTTCGCTATGCTTGGCCGGGTCAATCTCCCAGATTTCTTTCATGCCAAGGCCGAATTTCTGCGGTTCCTTGCCTGCGCTCAGGTCGTATTTATTGATGACTTCCTTGGCCAGAGATCCACGCACCCCCTCGCTCAGGAACACATATTTGCCCAGCAACTCCATCCCCGGTTCATAGCCATCGCCGGGGGTGCCGTCGGGGTTTCGGCCAAATTCACCCGCGACCACACCGCGCACTTCGCCATTGTCGCCATAGACCATCTCGGAACAGGCCATTCCGGGGAAAATCTCGACCCCCAACTCTTCGGCCTGTTCAGCCATCCAGCGGCAGACATTGCCCATGCTGACAATATAATTGCCGTGGTTCGACATCAGCGGGGGCATCGGAAAGTTGGGGATACGAATCTTGCCCGCCTCGCCCAGCAGATAAAAATTGTCCTCACGCACAGGGATCTTGACCGGCGCGCCTTTGGTTTTCCACTCCGGAATCAACGCGTCTAGCCCGCGGGGATCCAGCACCGCGCCCGACAGGATATGCGCGCCAACCTCAGAGCCTTTTTCCAGCACCACGACGTTCAGATCCGCGTCGAGCTGTTTAAGACGGATGGCGGCAGACAGGCCCGCAGGCCCCGCTCCCACGATCACCACGTCATACTCCATCGCTTCGCGTATCACATCACCCATAACAGACGGCTCCCCATGCTATCCACGGGCCCCGGCTGACCCGTCTATTTTCTTCCGGGAATCGCTACCTCAGGGGCAGCCGCAGTTCAATTGCACACCGCGTAAAATGCCCCGGACGCGACCATTACACACGTCTTTGGCGATGCCAACTGCACAATCGTCGTTCAATCAACCGGCAAAGGCCCGCCGCCCGGTCTATGATTCTGGCTTGCATTCTGCGCGCGCCAATGCACAGTTAACGGCGATTGTTGACACACACCCACCGCCGTCCGGGAACGGGCGCGCGGTACATTTTTTGGTAGGACCATGGACAAGATCCCGATGACCCGCGCCGGGCACACGGCGCTCGAAACCGAGCTGAAGACGCTCAAATCCATTGAACGCCCCGCGATCATTCGCGCGATCGCCGAAGCCCGCGAACATGGTGATCTGTCCGAAAATGCCGAATATCATTCTGCCCGCGAAAAGCAGTCCTTTATCGAAGGTCGTGTGAAAGAACTCGAAGGCATTATCGGTCTGGCCGAAGTGATTGACCCGCAAAAGCTGTCGGGGTCGATCAAATTCGGCGCCACCGTGAGCTTGGTGGACGAGGATACCGACGAGGAAAAAACCTGGCAGATCGTCGGCGAGCAGGAGGCAAGCATCGAAAAAGGCCTGTTGAATATACGCTCGCCCATCGCCCGCGCGCTGATCGGCAAGGAAGAAGGCGACAGCGTCGAGGTCAAGACTCCCGGCGGCGTCAAATCTTACGAAGTGCTCAAGATCGCGTATATCTGACAGAGCGAGGGGCCCATGGCCGACAGCAACGATGCCCGCACCACGCCGCTCGGTCTTTATGACCGACGCGCTGGCAGCGCTGTAACCGGGATCGAGATCACCGCCCTCGTGCTCAGCGGGCTATGGCTGGTGCTCGCGGGGGGGTATTTTCTGTTGCGTGCCACTGATGGCGCCGACGGTCTGCGGCAGATGCTGACCGTGATAACGCTGTTCCTGCCGGTGGCAATGATCTGGGTCGGGGCGACGGCAACCCGCGCCAGCCGCGTGATGCGCGAAGAAAGCGCGCGGTTGCAAAGCGCGATCGACGCGATCCGCCACGCGTATGTCGCGCAACAACAGCAATCCGCGCACGACACCACCAGCCCCTCCATCGCGAAAAAGCTCGACGATATTGCGGCAGCGCAGAAAAAGGCCGAGACGGCGTTGGCGATGTTCACCTCGATACGTGTGCCGCATCCAAACACCGTCGCGCCCAAGCCCGTCGCCCAGCCAGCTGGCGGCAGTGATCAACCTGGCCTGGCACTCGGCACGCCGGCCGAATCTCTCGCGCCGCCGCTGACGAACACCGACCTGATCCGCGCGCTGAATTTTCCCGACACAGCCGAGGACACAGCAGGCTTTGCTGCCTTGCGCCGCGCCTTGCGCGACCGACCGTCTGCGCAACTAGTGCAGGCCAGCCAGGATGTACTGACCCTGCTCAGCCAGGATGGCATCTATATGGACGACCTGCGCCCCGATCAGGCCCGCCCCGAGGTCTGGCGCCACTTTGCTGCCGGTGATCGTGGCCGTGCCATCGCCGCCCTTGGCGGCGTGCGCGACCGGTCGTCGCTCGCGTTGACGGCGGGCCGGATGAAACAGGACCCGATTTTTCGCGACGCCGCGCATCATTTCCTGCGCCTTTTTGACAAAACATTCGCCCGCTTCGAGGGCAACGCAAGCGACAGTGACATTTCAGAGTTTTCCAACACCCGCACCGCCCGCGCCTTTATGTTACTGGGCCGTGTCGCCGGGACGTTCGATTGACACGCGCAGCACACGTGCTCCGCTAGGTTACATCTGTTTCAGCCTACAAACCGAAACTGCCGAACGGGATATACCGCACTGGATCACCGGGCTGGACGTGACATGCGCCGTCTTCCAGCTCGACCAGCCCCTCGGCCCAGCTCAGTCCGCTGATCCGCCCAGATCCCTCCGAGCGGAACACCTCAACCTTGCCGTTGCGTACCCGCGCCCGCAGATACTCCCGCCGCCCCGGCTTTTTTCGCTTTTCAAAGTTTGCGGGCAGATCATATCCGACCGGATCGTGCCAGCCCTCGCCCGACAGAATGCCCATCGCGGGCCGTGCAAACACGAGTGCGCAAACCAGTGCCGCCACCGGATTGCCCGGCAAACCAAAGACCGGCACACCCTGCCACAACCCAAGCACCAGCGGACGCCCCGGCTTTAACGCTATCCGCCACTCCTGCAGGGCACCGCTCTCGCGCATCAGGGCGGACACATGGTCCTCATCCCCCGCCGAAGCGCCGCCTGAAGTCAGAATTACATCCGCTTGCTGCGCAGCTTGATCCAGTGTGTCGCGCAAAACAGCGCGGTTATCCGGCAACCGCCCCAGATCAACAGAGGTAAAGCCCCAGCGTGCCGCCATCGCGAGCAGCATCGGTCGGTTTGCATCGTAAATCTGGCCTTGCTCGGCTGCGGCGCCTGCTTCGACCAGTTCATCACCGGTTGAGATCACCGCCACCCGCAACCGCGCAAATACCCGCAAACTACCGTGCCCGACCGCTGCGGCCAGCGCCAGATCAGCCGGGGTCAGAATCCGCCCCGCCGACAGCACCAGCGCACCCCGCGCCACATCTTCGCCAGCCTCACGCGTATTCGCCCCGCGCCGCAATGCGCCACGAAAGGCAATTTCACCAGTGCCGCGGGTGACATCTTCATCCAGCACAACCGTGTCGACGCCCGCAGGCAAATCAGCGCCGGTCAGCACCCGCAGCGCACGGCCCTCTGGCACCACACCGTCAAAGGGTTTTCCGGCCGCTGATCGTCCCGCCATCAGCGGCAGCACCTGCGGACCCTCGCCAACCGACCCTGCGGCAAAACCATACCCATCCACAGCTGTGTTGCGATGCGGCGGGTTCGACCGGCGCGCCATCAGATCATGCGCCAGCACCCGCCCCACCGCCTGCATCACTGGCACGTCTTCCTGTAGAACAACAGGATGTAACCCAGTGCGCAACAACCCCAGTGCCTGATCCACCGGCGTCCAGTCGATTCCAGCAGGCAGCGCAAAGCAATCGTTGCGCAGTGGCGGGGGCTGTAATTCCGGGCGCGTTGCGGCGCTATCCACCAGCCGATGTTCATACCCGAGCCCGAGGATCCAACCCTCCTCCGGCGCGCTCACCAGCAGCATTTCGTCCAATTCTCGCGCTGGTAGCGCTGACAATACCCGCGCCAGCGTCGCCACCTGATACGCATCCTTGATAACGCCCTCCGGCGGCTTTGAAACCGACAGCGACGGCCACACCTCGACGAGCGCAATCTCCCGATCCGGTGTCTCGAATGGCCACGCGGACGCCCGACCAGCAAAGGCCCTGCGCAATCGTGCAAGCACCGGCAACCCCATGAACACCTGACTGCCGACCGATCCGGCCCCCGCCATCTGCCAACAGGTAAAGGCCCCCGGCGCCTGTAATTCCGCCTGTCGGCGATCAGCAAACGGGTTGGAATAACGCGCCTTGTTCCGCGGTAAACCATCGACATCGCGGCGCAGGCCATTGCCCCAGAACGGCCCCTGGCCCCCAAAATTCTGGTTGATCCGCCCGGCAAGATCAAAGCGGTTGTTGGCTTTGGGAGCATCCTCAATGCGCGCTTCGAACCAATCCCAAAGGGCCAGCGGATCACTTGCGCCGGTTAGCGCCTCAGCCATCCCAGCAGGATAGCCAAACGGAAAATCAAACCCGGCCAATACCCGCCGTCCGGCAGCCAGTTCGGCCTCGATAAGGTCATGCAACCACATCTCGGCCACCTGCCGGTTGCGCAGATAGACCGGCTCCTTGGATACACCAGAACGCGCCACGCAACCCCAAATAGCATCCGGCTTTGGTGTCAGCCCGCGGTCGTTACCACCTGACCAGTCGACTACCACAATCGTATCAAACCGGCTCACGGTCTGCCCCCTGACAGGCCAACCTCCCGCAGGATGAAGTCAGCAATCGAGATGGTGTCATTCAGATCAAAGACCGCGCGATCACTCTCCAGCGGCACGTCACTGGCGATCGCCCGAATCGTCGGATCGCCCGGCGCGATCAGAGGGTTGCCAGTCTCGGCGCGAAACGCCTCGATCTTGGGATGCGGATCGCGTTTGTAACCTTCGACCAACACCAGATCAACCGGCGCGAGCCGGGTCAGCAGCGCCTCTAAGGCGAACTCATCTGCCCCGCGCAATTCAGTCATCAACGCCACGCGGTTACGCGAACTCAACAGAACCTCTTGCGCGCCGGCCTGGCGATGGCGGAAACTGTCCTTGCCCGCATGATCCACGTCAAAGCTGTGATGCGCATGTTTGACGGTCGAAACGGACAGACCGCGACCAGTGATTTCGGTCACAAGGCGCTCCATTAATCCGGTTTTGCCCGCATTCTTCCAGCCGGTCACCCCATAGAGCTTCATGCCATCATTGCCTCAGCCTGCGCCAGATCCTGCGGCGTGTTGACGTTAAAGAAAGGGTCCCCCCCGGTCACAGGAAACACCGCTTCGCGCCCGTTATGCTGATCGGTCCAGCGCACGACCTTGCGCATGCCATCCCGCAAGGCAGCGCGCAGATCCTCGCGTAGCGACACGGGCCAAAGGCCAAAGGTCGGATGCCGCGCCGTACCGCGTTCGGCGTCCGGGGTTGCGGCCAGCACCAGCGGCGCCGCCATGCCTTCTGCTGCGAGCAGCAGCCGCGGCACCAGATCGCATGGGAAAAACGGGGTATCAGCAGCCACCGTGACAACCGCCTCGGCGCCCGCCGCGGCGGCCCAATCAAGCCCGGCCAACACCCCGGCAAGCGGCCCCGGAAACTCGGCAATGGAATCCGAAATCACCGGCAAGCCATAGGTTGCGAACCGCGCCGCATCGCCATTCGCATTCAGAGCCACATTCGCGACCTGCGGTTCTAGCCGCTCGACAACGTGGGATAACAGTGGTCGACCAGCGAGTGACAGCAGACCCTTGTCCCCGCCGCCCATACGCCGCGCGAGTCCCCGGCCAAAATCACACCCAGCGGCTGGATCATGTCATTCGCCCTGTCACGCGCGGCCAAGAAAATTTTGAATTTTCTTGTAAAAATTTTTGATAAAAATTTTGGCCCCAGCTCATCGGCCCGTCCGTTCACGGCCCACACGGCGTCCCTCCTCAGGGATCTCATCGGGGGTAATATCGCGTACCAGCCGCCCCTCACCGCTCAGACAGACAAAGCGTCGCCCCCGCATCCGTCCGATGCAAGTCAGCCCGACCTGCCGCGCGATCTCGACTCCCCAGGCTGTAAAGCCGGAGCGCGACGCCAGCACCGGGATTCCCATCAGCGCAGTTTTGATCACCATCTCAGATGTCAGTCGCCCCGTGGTGTAGAGGATCTTGTCCTCGGCTTCGACGCCGTGTTTCAACATCCAGCCCGCAATCTTGTCCACCGCATTGTGACGTCCGACATCCTCCATGTAGACCAAGGGCCGGTCCTGACAGCACAGCACCGTGCCATGGATCGCGCCCGCCTCAAGGTACAGCGACGGCGTGGTGTTGATGCGCGCCGCCAGCGCATAAAGCCAGGACAGGCGCACCGGGGACCCTGGCAGATGGATTCCGTCAAGCCCCTCCATCATGTCACCAAAGACCGTACCCACGGCGCAACCGCTGGTGCGGGTCTTTTTACGCATCTTGTCCTCATAGGTGGTCTGGCTGGCAGTGCGCACCACAACGACGCCCAACTCTTCGTCGTAGTCGACGCCTGTCACATCGTCACCGTCGCGCAGCATGCCCTGATTGCGCAAAAATCCCAGCGCCAGATATTCTGGATAGTCGCCAATGGTCATGGCTGTCACGATTTCCTGCGCATTCAGGTAAATCGTCAGCGGCCGCTCTTCAACCACATGCAGCGCCACCTCGGCCCCGGCCTGATCCCGCCCGGTCATTGCCCGTGTCAGCCCCGGTGCCTGAGGATTCGGAGCGATCAGGTAGGTGTCATCATTCGGCAATGTTTCGGGGGAGACGGGCAATTGCATCTTTCCTGTACTGTGGCTAGGTCTGTGCCAAACACGGACAGGGGACAGTCATGGCGGGCGGTGCTGCAATGTCAAGTCAGGGACCAGAGCTGCCAGACGGGCGTCAAGTGCGTGCGGGCGCGCGCCACGCCTATCTGCGCGGGTTGCGGGATGCGACGCCTTTTCTGGTCATCGTACTGCCCTTTGCCATGCTATTTGGGGTTCTGGCGACCGAGGCCGGGTTAAGCCTGTTTGAGACGGTATCCTTTAGTGTCGTGGTGATCGCCGGAGCATCGCAGTTCACAGCGCTTCAGCTTATGTCCGAACAGGCGCCAACGGTTGTCGTTCTGGCCTCTGCATTGGCGGTGAACATGCGTATGGCAATGTATTCCGCCTCAATCACGCCCTATCTCGGAGCGGCGCCGCTGTGGCAGCGCGGATTGATCGCGTATTTTCTGGTCGATCAGACTTATGCCGCCTCGCTCCTTGAATATGACAAACGTCCCGGAATGACGCTGGGCGAAAAAGTCGGCTATTTCTTTGGAACCTGTACGCCGATTTGCCTGCCCTGGTATGCGGCCACCCTTTTAGGCGGCTGGCTGGGGGCCGCGATTCCGACGGAACTCGGCCTCGACTTTGTGCTGCCGATCGCCTTTATCTCGATGATCATGCCGCTGCTGCGTACCCCGGCGCACCGGGCCGCCGCACTGGTATCCGTGGTCCTGGCACTTGGCTGTGCGTGGCTGCCCTATAATCTTGCGCTGATCGTCGGCGGTATCGGCGGCATGATGGCGGGCGCCCGGACCGAAGTCTGGCTGGAACAAAGGGCACAGCAATGATCGACACAAGCAATATCTGGGTTGTGATCTTTGGCCTGGGCCTTGGCAGCTTTGCCATGCGGTTCGTATTTTTGGGCTTTGTCGGCGACCGGCAGCTGCCGGACTGGCTGTTGCGGCATCTGCGCTATACCGCTGTGGCGGTTTTGCCGGCCCTTGTTGCCCCCTTGGTGCTCTGGCCGCAGGCAACAGGCGGGCAGCCCGACCCCGCAAGACTGATCACCGCCGCGGTCGCCATAGTGGTTGGCTACCTGACAAAAAACGTCATTGTCACCATGCTGAGTGGCGCGGCCACACTGATCGTCATGGGCTATGTTCTGGGCTGACGCTTAAGGATTTCTGCCCGACCTTCGGTTCAGTTCCGGCGCGCAGTCGGGAAATATTGGCACGGTGACGCCAGTAGATCAGCAAGGTCAGCACGATTCCCAGAAAAAATGCGTCAAACGAGCCGAATATAAACATCCAGATGGTTGAAAACGCCGCAGCGGCCAGCGCGCCAAAGCTTGATATCCGGGTGATCACCACCGCCGCCAGCCAAGTGGCACAGCAGGCGATGCCAACAGGCCAGACCAGCGCAAGCAGAATCCCCAGAAAGGTCGCAACCCCCTTGCCCCCCCGGAACCGCAGCCAGATCGGATAGCAATGGCCCAGGAACGCCGCAAGGCCGGCAATTTGTGCCGCGTCTTCGCCCGCCATGGCCCGTGCCAGCAACACCGCAACCGCGCCCTTGGCCCCGTCAAGCAGCAGTGTCGCAGCCGCCGCCGCCTTGTTTCCGGTGCGCAGAACATTGGTGGCGCCAATATTGCCCGATCCGATGCTGCGCAGATCCCCAAGATTCAAGGCACGCGTTAGCAAAATGCCAAAGGGAATAGTTCCCAGAAGATAGCCAACCAGCGCCCAAAGACCCAAAATCAGAGGAGTATTTTCAACTGCGACCATCTAATTGCTCCGATAGACAGAAACGCCTGACACAAAGGTTTCCAGAACCTTACCTTGCAGGCGGGCACCGTCAAAGGGCGTGTTCTTGGATTTTGACGCAAGTTTGAAACGATCCAGAATGCGTGGCTTGTCAGCATCAAACAGCAACAGGTCCGCAGGTGCCCCCACGGTGATCCGCCCACATTCGAGGCCAAGCCGCCGCGCCGGGTTCAGCGCCAGCGCGCGAAACAGCTGTGGCAGCGTCAGATCGCCTGCGTGATAGAGCCGCAGCATCACCGGCAACATCGTCTCAAGGCCCACGGCGCCCGACGCGGCCTCTTCATAGGGCAGGCGCTTGCTTTCTTCGTCCTGCGGCGTGTGCATCGAACAGATCACGTCGATCAACCCGTCGCGCACCGCCTCGATCATCGCCTGCCGGTCTTCCTCGGATCGCAGGGGCGGTTTCACCTTAAAAAAGGTGCGGTAGTCGGACACGTCCAATTCGTTCAGTGTCAGGTGGTGCATCGACGTCCCGGCGGTGACGTTCAACCCGTTACGCTTGGCCCGCTCCAGCGCAGGCAGGGCGCGGGCGGTGGTGATCTGATCAGCGTGATAGGCCACGCCCGTCATTTCAACCAGCGCCATATCGCGATCCAGCGCCATGCGTTCGGCCATCGACGTAACCCCCGGCAATCCGCGCAGCGTGGCAAATTTTCCCGATGTGACCGCCGCCCCGGCTGACAGTCCCGGGTCCTGCGGGTGGCCCAGAACCAGCGCGCCCAGCGACCTGGCATAGGTCATGGCGCGGCTTAGTACGCGGGTGTCGGTGACCACGTGGTCGCAATCGGTAAAGGCGACCGCGCCGGCATCCAGCAGAAACCCGATTTCGGTCATTTCGCGGCCCGCGCGGCCCTTGGTCAGCGCCGCCATCGGCAGAACATGCACCGGGGCCGCCTCGTTCGCACGGCGGCGGATGAATTCAAGCGCCTCGGGGGTGTCGATGGCGGGCAGGGTGTCTGGCCGCGTCACAATGGTGGTCACACCACCCGCCGCTGCCGCCAGCCCCGCCGAGCGAAAGCTTTCCTTATGCCGCTCACCCGGTTCGCAGACCTTGACGCCGATATCGACGATGCCAGGCGCTACAAAGCGGCCGTCCGCATCCTGGCGATGTTCGGCCGGAACAGTCGCGACATCGACCCCAGGCTCTGGCACGTCATAAATTTCGGCAATCTTCCCGTCGCGGATCAGCAGCGCGCCGTGCCGGACCTGATCTGCCTGGGGGTCGATCAGACGAACATTCGTGATCAGGTGTTGGGTCATTGTGTTTCTTTCTGAATCTCGCGCATCAAGCGTAAAGCTTGGGGCGCACCGCCAGCACGCATTGCCGTGGCAGGTTCGGTCACTGCGTCACCTTCAACAACAGCATACCCAGCACCAGCAGCACGATGCAGCACGCCACCATCAACAACCCGCGCAGAGTCTTGGCTCCGCTCTCGGTATTTGCGTCAGTGCCGGTATCCTCGGCCAAAACGCCTTTGGCACCCGCTGACCGCAGCGGATTGAGCGAGGCAGGCCGCGTCTTTTCGGAAAACGTCGCCACCCAGCGCAGTGGGCTGGCAATGGTCAGCGTCTGCGCCACATTGCCAAACGCCGACGCGGGCAACAACAGGACATGCCCCTTGATCCCATCAAGCTGTTGGCGCGCGGACTCCAAACACGACCCGCTCAGGCCATAGCCTTCGGCCAGATAGGTCGATAGCGTCATCTGCTCAAGATCCCGGATCGACACCACCTCGACAAAAGACGATCGCAGGTTTTTCGCGCCCAGCGCATATTGCAACGGCCATTCCCCTGTGCCCGCCTGGGTGGTAAAGCGGTGGATCGCCTGCGCGGGCAGGTCGATGTGGAACACCCTGAGGGTGCCTGTTTCTGTCGCGCTGATCTGCATCTGTGTCATGCTAGCCCCTTCGAGAATTGGCACTGCGATCCCCGCCGCCGGTCTGCCCCCTTCGGCGAAGTGCGTGTGATCAACCCAACCCATCGCAGAGCGACCGAGTTCCACGTCGGAATAGCGGCCATCCGTCGGTTCGGGCCAATCATGCCATCACCTCGCGCGGGCGGGCCCGTAGATTGCGCGCCAGCAGATCCATCACCGCCATACGCACCGCAACCCCCATCTCAACCTGTTCCTGAATCACCGACCGGTTGATGTCGTCGGCGAGAGTGCCGTCAATTTCGACACCGCGATTCATCGGTCCCGGGTGCATCACGATTGCATCGGGTTTGGCCTGCGCCAGCTTTTCCGCGTCCAGCCCGTAGCGGTGATAATATTCGCGCTCGGAGGGGATAAACCCGCCGTCCATGCGTTCCTTTTGCAGGCGTAGCATCATCACGACGTCAACGTCTCGCAGTCCTTCGTTCATATCTTCATAAACTTCGACACCAAATTCATTGATCCCGGCTGGCATCAGCGTCGGCGGGCCGACCAGACGGATGCGATTCTCCATCTTACCAAGCAGCAGGATGTTTGACCGTGCAACACGCGAATGGGCGATGTCACCGCAGATCGCAATTGACAGCCGGTGCAACCGCCCCTTGGCGCGGCGGATGGTGAGGGCATCCAGCAATGCCTGCGTCGGGTGTTCGTGCCGCCCGTCGCCAGCATTGATCACCGCGCAATTGACCTTTTGCGCCAACAGATCGACGGCACCGGAATGCGGGTGCCGCACCACCAAGAGATCGGGATGCATCGCATTCAGCGACAACGCCGTGTCGACCAGCGTTTCACCTTTTTTGATCGAACTGGCCTGCATCGCCATGTTCATTACATCCGCGCCCAGCCGCTTGCCTGCCAGCTCAAAACTCGCCTGTGTACGGGTCGAGTTTTCAAAGAACATGTTGATCTGTGTCAGTCCGGCCAGGGCCGAGGAATGTTTCTCGCGCTGGCGGTTCAGTTTGACATAACGATCGGCAAGATCGAGCAGCGTGGTGATTTCGTCCGGGCGCAGTGATTCGATGCCCAGAAGGTGACGTTGATCAAAACGCATATGCGGGTTCCTTGCCTGTTGAGGGCGCTTATAGAAAGCCCGGCATGAGGCGGCAAGGCCGCGCTGTCGGCGGATGCGGTCTGTTGCCCATTCAACAGTGCTTTTCGCAGCCCGGCGGGCAGGATAGGGTGCGGCATGGAATCGGATCTGGACTGGCACAGCGCCCACGCGCTCTTGGCATGGCAAGTGGAACTTGGCGTGACCGAGGCGATGTGCGACGCGCCGGTGAACCGCTACGAGGCCGCCGCCGAAATGGTTGCGGCGCAGGCGTCGGTCGCGGCCGTCGCGGCCACCGCCCGCCCCCAAACCGATGATCCAGTGGCAGAGGCGCAGCGTGCCGCGCAGTCAGCCCGGACTCTGGACGAACTGGCCGCTGCCATGACGGCCTATGATCATTGCGAGCTGAAAAAAGGTGCGCGCAATCTGGTTTTCTGCGACGGCACCCCCGGCGCCCGCGTGATGATTATCGGCGAGGCACCGGGCCGGGACGAAGACCAGCAGGGCCGCCCCTTTGTTGGCAAGGCCGGCCAGTTACTGGATCGGATGTTTGCCGCCATCGGGATCGGACGTGATCGCACGGGCGACGCTGCGCTGTACATCACCAATGTGCTGCCCTGGCGGCCGCCACAAAACCGCGATCCGAAACCTGATGAGATCGCCATGATGCAGCCGTTTCTGCAACGCCATGTCGAACTTGCTGCGCCGGATATTCTCGTCGTGGTCGGCAATGTGTCGTGTCAGGCGGTGCTGGGCAAACGCGGCATCACCCGTCTGCGCGGCCAGTGGGACAAGGCCTATGATCGCCCAGTGTTGCCGATGGTCCATCCCGCCTATCTGCTGCGCACCCCGACGGCCAAGCACGAGGCCTGGGCCGACCTGCTGGAATTGCAGGCGCGGCTAAAGGACACCCCCAAAGGCAAAGGACGGTAAATGAGCCGCATCGACGACAGCCGCGACTTTCTTGCGGTGAACATTGCCGTTCTGACCGTGAGTGATACCCGCGATCTGTCAGACGACCGGTCCGGCGACACGCTGGTGCAGCGGATCGAGGCGGCGGGACATGTGGTTGCCGATCGCCGCATCCTGCGTGATGAACGTGGCGACATTGCAGACCAGCTGCGCGCGTGGTGCGCCGACCCTGGCATCGACGTCGTGATATCGACCGGCGGCACCGGGCTGACCGGACGCGATATAACGGTCGAGGCACACCGCGATGTCTACGAGAAAGAAATCGACGCCTTTGGCACCGTCTTTACCATCGTCAGCATGCAAAAGATCGGCACCAGCGCCGTTCAAAGTCGCGCCACTGGCGGCGTCGCGATGGGCACATATCTGTTCGCCCTGCCCGGCAGTCCCGGGGCCTGCCGCGATGCCTGGGACGAAATTCTGGAAAAGCAGCTCGATTATCGCCATCGCCCCTGCAATTTCGTCGAAATCCTGCCGCGCCTGGACGAACATCAGCGTCGCAAATAGGTCGATCACGCAGTCGTGATGTCACCTGGCGACGGAGTGCCGCAGCGCCCGCGTAATACAAGGCGTCACGCAGACGTTGCTTGGCAGGGGCTAACCCCGGATTTAACTTACCTGAGGCATTGGACCCAGCTGGTCCCGCCTCTGGCAGGAAAGGACGTTTATGCGGTTTCTGCGCCAGAGCCTGACAGGCTTGTTTCTGGTTTCTCTCACGCTGGGGCTGCTGGTCTATGCCGGGGCGCTCGTAAATGATGCGGTACAGGTGCGGCTGTCGGATACGCCGCGTGTGCCGCAAGCCCGTGAACGGGTGTTCGCCGTCAACGTCATCACAGCCGGGGCAACAACTGAAACTCCCGTTCTCGAAGCTTTTGGCCAGGTCCAGAGTCGCCGCACGCTTGAACTCCGCTCAGCCACGACGGGTCGGCTCGTCAGTCTCGCCCCCGGGTTTGAGGAAGGCGGCCACGTCACTGCGGGGCAGCTTCTGGCCCAGATCGACCCGGCGGATGCCGAGGCGGCGCTGGAACGGGTCCGCAGTGACCTGTTGGATGCCGAGGCCGAAACCCGCGAAGCCGTCCGCGCCGTGACTCTGCAACAGGATACCCTTGCCGCTGCCGAAGAACAGGCCGCGCTGTATGAAAAGGCGTTTCAACGCCAGCTCGGCCTTGAGGCACGCGGCGTCGGCACAGCTGCCACCGTCGAAGCCGCCGAACTCAGCGCCTCGAACGCCCGAGCATCAGTGCTGAACCAGCGGCAGTCGCTGGCGCAGGCCGAAGCGCGCGTTGATCAGGCCAAGACCCTGACCGCAAGGTCACAACTGGCCGTAGAAGAGGCGCAGCGGCGGCTGGATGACACCGCGATCCGCGCCGGTTTCGACGGAATGCTCAGCGACGTGAGCGTGGTTGAGGGGCGGCTGGTTTCGGCCAATGAACAACTGGGCATGCTGATTGACCCCGACGCCCTCGAAGTGGCGTTCCGGGTTTCGACCCAAGGGTATGCGCGGCTGCTGGATGACGCAGGTACGTTGCGGCCTGCCCCGGTCACTGTGACCTTGGATGTCTACGGCACCGATCTCGTTGCTACGGGTGCGCTCAGCCGCGACAGTGCCTCGGTGGGCGAGGGCCAGACCGGACGGCAGATCTTTGCCCGACTGGACGCCGCACCGGGGTTCAAGCCGGGTGATTTCATCACCGTCTCGGTTCAAGAGGCCCCGGTTGAAAACGTGGTGCGCCTACCCGCCACGGCAGTGGATGCCAATGGCTCTGTGCTGGTTCTGGCTGAGGATGAGCGGCTTGAGGCGATGCAAGTCACATTGGTGCGGCGCCAGGGCGACGACGTGCTGGTCCGCGCCGATGCGCTGCCAGGTCGCGATGTGGTGGCGGAACGCACACCGCTGCTGGGCGCGGGGATCAAGGTTCGCACGTTAACCCCCGCCGGGGACACGAGCGCGGAACAGGTTGCCCAGGCCGCCCCCCCTGCCCCGACCGGGCCGGACATGCTGGAGCTGACAGACGCGCGGCGCGCCAAGCTTGTCGCCTTTGTCGAGGACAACAACCGTATGCCGCCCGAAGCCAAGCAGCGCATTCTGGCGCAGCTGGCGCAGACGACGGTGCCCGCACAGGTGGTGCAACGTCTCGAAGACCGGATCGGAGGCTGACCTATGGCACGACATATTCCAGCCCGCGCGGGCGGCATCCTTAGCTACTTTACCCGCCACGCGACGATGGCCAACCTGCTGCTGGTGATCCTGATCGTCGCCGGCGCACTGGCCGTGCCCAATATGCGGGCGCAGTATTTCCCTGACGTGGTGGTGGACGACATCACTGTCAGCGTCTCGTGGGACGGCGCGGGGGCCGACGATGTCGACGGTGCCATTGTGCAGATCCTTGAGCCGGTGCTGCTGGCCGTCGAAGGTGTCGAAACCTCTGAGGCGCGGTCGCGCGAAGGCAGCGCCAGCATCACGCTCGAATTCGAGCCGGGCTGGGACATGGCCCGCGCTGCGGCGGATGTGGCGCAGGCGGTGGATGGCGTCAGTTCGCTGCCCGACGATGCTGACACCCCAGAAGTGCGGCGCGGCGTCTGGTACGATCGCGTGACCGACGTAGTGATCACTGGTCCACTGGACCCCGCACAGCTTGCCCGTCTTGCCGATGAGCTGGTGGTCCGGCTGTTTGCCGAAGGGGTGACGCGCACCACCATCCGGGGCCTTGCCGCCCCGCAGGTGGTGGTCGAAGTGCCGTCGGCCAAGCTGATCGCCAACGATGTCACCATGCGCGAGATTGCCGATGCCATCGCCGCCGAAGTCGACGCCGACCCGGCTGGCGACGTAAGCGGTGCCAACGCCCGCGTCCGCACTGGGGTCGAGAAACGCAGCGCCGACCAGATCGCGGGCATTGTCCTGCGTTCGAACTCCGATGGGACCAGCCTGACCATCGGTGATGTTGCCACCCTGCGCTCCGAAGGCATCGATCGTCAGCGCACGTATTTTGTCGGCCACAACTCTGCCATTTCCGTTCGTGTCGACCGCACCGCGCGGGGGGATGCCATCGGTATCCAGCATCAGGTCGAAGCCGTTGCCGCCGAAATGCAGGCCGCGCTGCCGCAGGGTGTCACGCTCGATCTGATCCGCACGCGGGCCGAGGATATCACCGGGCGACTGGATATCCTGCTGGAAAACGGCCTGACCGGGTTGGTGCTGGTGCTCGGCTTGCTGTTTCTGTTCCTTAACGCCCGCACGGCCATCTGGGTTGCGGCGGGCATTCCCACCTCAATGTTGGCGGCGATTGCCCTGATGTACGCCTTTGGCATCACGATCAACATGATGTCGCTGTTTGCACTAATCATCACGTTGGGGATCGTCGTGGATGACGCGATTGTAGTCGGGGAACATGCCGACCAGCTGTCGCGGCGCGGCCTTACGCCGGTCGAGGCAGCCGAAACTGCGGCGCGGCGCATGGCGTTGCCGGTGTTTTCCGCCACGCTGACCACCGTGATCGCGTTTTTCGGCCTCGTGGCGGTTGGCGGGCGGTTCGGCGATCTGATCAAGGATATCCCGTTTACTGTGATTGTGGTGCTGCTTGCATCGCTCGCTGAATGTTTCCTGATCCTGCCACATCACATGTCCAAGGCGCTGGCGCATTCCTCGAAAGAGCACTGGTACGATCTGCCGTCGAGGCTGTTCAATCGTGGCTTCCGCTGGTTCCGCGACGCTGTGTTCCGCCCGCTGATGGCCGGGGTTGTGGTTGCGCGCTACGTGGTGCTGGCCGGGGCGCTGGTTCTGTTGGCGTCACAGGTCGCGCTGCTGATCCGGGGTGACGTGCAATGGCGGTTCTTTAACGCCCCCGAACAGGCGTCTGTCACCGGCAACTTTGCCATGGCACCGGGGGCGACACGCGACGACACCATCGCCATGATGCGCGAAATGCAGCGCGCGACCGAGGCATTGGGCGCAAAATACGAGGCAGAATACGGCACCAACCCCATCGCCTATGTCATCGCTGAAATTGGTGGCAATGCCGGTCGCGGATTGGCAGGTACCGACAGCAAGGATGCCGACCAGCTGGGCGCCATATCCATCGAACTGATCGCAGCCGACCTGCGCCCATTCTCAAGTTTTGCCTTTGTTGGTGAGCTGCAAGAGGCGGTTGTCCCGCACCCGATGTCCGAAACCGTCAGCTTTCGCGGAATGCGCAACGGGCCCGGCGGTGATGCGCTAGACGTGCAGTTCTCTGGCGCTTCGTCCGAGGTACTCAAGGCCGCGTCCGAAGACCTGAAAACCGCAATGGCCCGGTTTCCCGAAGTTTCGGCGGTCGAAGACAACCTGTCCTACGACAAAGAGGAATTGATCCTTGAGCTGACGCCGCAGGGGCAGGCGCTGGGGTTTGACATCGACGGGCTGGGGTCGGTGCTGCGCAACCGGCTGGGCGGGATCGAGGCCGCGACCTATCCCGACGGACCGCGCTCTGCCGCGATCCGCGTTGAGCTGCCCGAGGACGAGCTGACAGCAGATTTCCTTGAGCGGATGCAGCTGCGCACCGCCGCCGGGCAATATGTGCCACTGGCCGATCTGGTCAGCGTTGAGCGTCGCACCGGATTCAGCACCGTGCGCCGCGAAAACGGCATACGTCTGCTGTCCGTCACCGGCGACATTTCCGAGGATGACCCCGCCGTCGCCACCGAGATCATGCAGGTGCTAGAACAGGAAATCCTGCCAAAAATCGCCGAAGAACGGCAGGTCGAATACCGTCTGTCGGGTCTGAGCGAACAAGAGGACGCGTTCCTGAGTGACGCCACAACCGGGCTGACCCTTGTGCTGCTGGGCATTTATCTGGTTCTAGCCTGGGTCTTTGCCAGCTGGACACGGCCACTGGTGGTGATGGCGATCATTCCATTTGGGTTGGTGGGCACGATCTGGGGTCATGCGCTGTGGGATGTTCCGCTCAGCATGTTCACGGTGATCGGCCTGCTGGGCATGACAGGCATCATCATCAACGATTCCATCGTGCTGGTGACAACCATCGACGAACATGCGGCCACACGCGGGCTGGTGCCGTCGATCATCGATGGCGCATCGGACCGGTTGCGCCCGGTGCTGCTGACCACGCTGACCACGGTTCTGGGCCTCGCGCCGCTGTTGTACGAAGGGTCGGCGGATGCGCAATTTCTGAAACCCACGGTAATCACCCTGGTCTATGGCCTCGGCTTTGGCATGGTGCTGGTGTTGCTGGTGGTGCCCGCCCTGATGGCGGTGCAACAGGACATGGCGCGCCAGATCGCTGCCTTCCGCCACGGTCTGAAGTTCCGGGCCCGCGGCGTGCGCGCGGCGATGCTGGCGGCAGGAGCGTTGATGCTTGTCTGGCTGGCGGCGACACTGGGCTGGGTACTGGCAACCGGCGCACTACCCTATGGGCTGGCCGTGCCGGGGATCAGCGCCTTACAGGCGGCGCTGCTGGTTTTTGTTGCCGGGGTCACGGTGGTGACGCTGGCAGTCTATGTGCTGGTCTGCATCGCGGTGCTGATCCACCGCAGCCGGACTCAGCCGTCGCAGCCCTGAATATCGACGGCGTGTTTCCCGCCCAGAACCGTGATCCGCACAGCGGACCGATCCAACGCAAAGGCCCGGCCTTCGACATGCTCCATCCTTGTCTCGGTCACCAGTTTGCCGCCTTCGCGGCGGGTCTTTGGCTCGGCCACCCACAGCAGCGGGTTCGCCGTCTCGACCACGGTTTCCTCAGCGCCACCGGTGGTCGGCATGTCAATCTCGGCCCGAAGGGTCAGCCCCTCACCACCGGCACCAATAGAGCAGCGCACCGTGCCAACGCGGGCCTCGGATTCGGAAAACGGTACTTCGGCCATGGCAGCTGCAATCACCGGATCGGGCCGCGTGGTTCCCGCCGGCAGCACGGCATCAAACCGCAGCGTCTCGGGCAGGCAGATATCCTTGCACACCCCCAACTGCATCTCACCGCGCAACCGGATGTCGCCGCCCTGCCGCGCCGCGATCCGTAGCGGCAGAACCACCTCATCCGCATATCCAACTGAGCGCATCCCGGCCTGATGGAACACCTTGGGTGTTGGCCAGACCACGCCGACAGAGGCGGCATTCTGCGATCCGCTCCAGTTGAATAGCGGCGGAATGCCCGCATCCCCCGGCGCGCGCCAGTAGGTCTTCCAACCGGGTGCCAGCGTCAGATGCAGCGCCGCCATGTGGCTGCCATCGGCAAGCCGCCAGCCGGGCCGTAATTCGGCGCGCAGTCCGCTGTCGAACTCGTCTGCCCGCGCCATATCCGCACCGGGAACAGCGCCCAGCACCACAGCGCAGAGCGCCAGCGAAAGTAACCTGATATGTCTCATACAGCCGGAATGGCGGTTTTCCGCCACCTTGCCAAGTCACGTTGCGGCGATCCTGCCGTGTGCAGCGGACCCGCCACATCGGTTTCCAACGGGGGCGGACTTGCACCTGCCATCTGGTGGGGCCATGTTGAACCAGACCCAGGACGCAAGGATCCGGACCCAAAGAAAGGCGGGCGCAGCAATGAGCACAACCGATCTGACCGGCAAGATGCTGATCGCCATGCCCAGTATGGGCGACCCACGGTTCGAACGCTCGGTCATCTTCATGTGCGCCCATTCCGACGAAGGCGCGATGGGCCTGATCGTCAACAAACCTGCCGACGGGCTCGACTTGAACGACCTGCTGACACAGCTGTCGATCGAACCCTCTGCGGATTTGTCGCACCAGCAGGTCCATTTTGGTGGACCGGTCGAACCCGGGCGCGGTTTTGTTCTGCACACCTCGGATTACGAATCGGTGGTGACGACGCTTGAGGTCGACGCAGAGTTCCGCATGACCGCCACGCTTGACGTGCTCGAAGACATTGCCCGGGGCACCGGCCCGCAACAGCGGCTTATGCTACTGGGCTATGCCGGCTGGGGGCCGGGGCAACTGGAAAGCGAGCTTGCTCAGAATGGCTGGCTGGTCTGCGACGCCTCGCCCGATCTGGTGTTTGACCAGACCAACGACGCCAAGTGGCAGGCCTCGCTCGAATCGCTGGGTGTCAGCGCGCTGAACCTTTCCTCCGAGGGCGGTCGCGCCTGACGCAAGCATCTTTGAACTTTGCCGACATCTGCGTTAGCGCGGTGCTGCCGCCCGCGACAGCCGGTCGTTGATCGCAACACCCAGCCCGCGATGCGGCACGGGCGACACCGCGATGACAGGCGCGCCGCGCGCATCGAGCTGGTGCAGATATTCAAACAGGTTGGCCGCCGCTTCGGTCAGGTCCCCTGTTTCCGACAGGTTCAGATCGCAATCGACCGCACCGAACCCCAGACGCGCCTCGTCCTCGCGCCAGTCGAGCGCGTTCAGACGCACCCCCGCAGCGGGGGCGTAATGCGACAGCATCTGCCCCGGCGCACTCAGCGTTTCGGTGTCTTGCCGCTGCGCCACCGCCCGGCCCAGAACCCGCGCGAGCGCGTCCTCGGTCACTGCCCCCGGGCGCAACAGCGTCGGGACCCCTGCCAGCCCGAGGATCGTAGATTCCAGACCGACACCGCAGCGCCCGCCATCAACCACCGCCTCGATCCGGCCCGACAGATCCGCAGTCACATGCGCCGCCCGGGTCGGGCTCATCTGTCCCGACCGGTTGGCCGAGGGGGCCGCGACCGGCCCGCCAAACGACGCCAGGAACGCCCGCGCCACAGGATGCGCCGGAATGCGCACCGCCAGAGTGGGCAATCCCGCCGTCACAAGTTTGGAGATAGCCGCCCCCGCGCGCAGCGGCAGAACCAGCGTCAGCGGCCCAGGCCAGAACGCGTCCGCCACGGCCTGCGCCGCGTCGGACCATTGCACCAGATGTTTTAACGCCGACACCTCGGCCACGTGCACAATCAAGGGGTTAAAGCTCGGGCGGCCCTTCGCCTCAAAGATCCGCGCCACTGCGTGATCCTGCGTTGCATCGGCGCCCAGACCATACACCGTCTCGGTCGGAAAGGCGACAAGACCGCCGCCACGCAGCATCGTTGCCGCCTGCCCAACTGCCTCGGAATTGGTCCCCAGGACCTGGGTGGCAAACTTGGGCATATTTGTGACGCCGCGTTTCGGTTGAAGAGACAGCCCCCCCGGATAAGTCTGGACCTCGGGGACGCGGCCTTACATAGAGGAGCCGCGAGCCATTGCCAAGCCACCCGCCCCATTCATTGATGTTTGGAGATCGCCATGCCCTATCGCGCGCCCGTCGCTGACTACCGTTTCCTGTTTGATCATATCGTGGCCCTGCCGCAGGTCACGGGTACAGACAAATTTGCCGATGCGACGCCGGATGTGGTCGACGCGATCCTGACCGAAGCCGGCAAGCTGTGCGAAGAGGTGCTGGCCCCGCTGCAACGCAATGGCGATCTGCACCCTGCCCATCTTGAGAATGGCGTTGTGCGCACATCTCCCGGCTTTGCCGAGGGATACCGGGCGATTGCCGATGGTGGCTGGGTTTCGATTGCCGCCAGTCCGGATCACGGCGGCATGGGCCTGCCGATGACCGTCACCACAGCCGTGAACGAAATGATGTCGGCCGCCTGCCTGTCGCTACAGCTGAATCCGCTGATGACGCAGGGCCAGATCGAGGCGCTGGAGCATCACGCCTCGCCCGCGTTGCAAGAGATCTATCTGCCAAAGTTGATTTCAGGCGAATGGGCCGGGACGATGAACCTGACCGAGGCGCAGGCCGGATCAGATGTCGGCGCGCTACGGACCCGGGCGGAACCAAACGACGACGACAGCTATGCGATCACCGGTCAGAAAATCTTTATCTCGTGGGCCGACAACGATTTTACCGAAAACGTCTGCCATTTGGTACTGGCGCGGCTGCCTGAATCGATCCCCGGCACCAAGGGGATCAGTCTGTTCCTGGTGCCGAAATACATTCCCGATTCTGACGGCAATCCCGGCAAGGTCAACACGCTCAACGTTGTCAGCCTAGAGCACAAGATGGGCCTGCACGGATCGCCAACAGCCGTGATGCAATATAATGGCGCGCAGGGCTGGCTGATTGGCGGCGCGAATGACGGCATGAAGTGCATGTTTACCATGATGAACAATGCCCGGCTTGGCGTCGGCGGTCAGGGCATCGGCGTGGCCGAAGCCGCCTATCAGCATGCTCTGGCCTATGCCACGGAACGTCGGCAGGGCAAAACATCGGGTGAGACGGGCGCCATTGTCGATCATGCGGATGTGCGCCGGATGCTGGCCACGATGAAGGCCGACATCTTTGCCGCCCGCGCGATCGCGCTGTCCTGTGCCGTTGCCATCGACATGGCCCGCGCCACCGGCGATGCCGAATGGTCCGCCCGCGCCGCCCTGCTGACCCCGATCACCAAGGCCTTTGGCACCGACACCGGCATCGCTGTTTCGGACATGGGTGTGCAGATCCACGGCGGCATGGGCTTTATCGAGGAAACCGGCGCCGCGCAGTTCAGCCGCGATGTCCGCGTCACCGCGATCTACGAAGGCACCAACGGCATTCAGGCGATGGACCTGGTCGCGCGCAAGATGATGGACGGTGGCGACGCGGCTTTTACCCTGCTCGACGAGATCGAGGCCGACGCCGAAGCCGCCAAGACCACGCTGCCCGATCTGGCCGACCCCGTCTGGCAAGCCTCAGAAACCCTGCGAGAAGCCATCGAATGGCTGGTGGCGCAGCAGGATCTGGGTGCGCGGTTTGCCGGTTCTGTTCCGTTCCTGCGGGGCTTTGCCCGGGTATTGGGCGCGCATTACCACCTCAAAGCCGCATTGGCCGAACCAGGCGGAGCCCGCGAACGGCTGGCCCGGTTCTACATCACTCGGCTGCTGCCCGAACATAAGGGCAATTTTGACCATGCCCGCGCCGGGGCGACCGATCTGATGGCCCTGAGCCCCGAGGATCTGGCTGCATGATGGACGGGACGCAAACAGGCATCCGCTATCCGTGGGACACCCCACCGGCCACCGGTGAGGCCATCGAAGTCGCGGACGGCGTGATCTGGATGCGCCTGCCGCTACCGATGAAGCTGGATCACGTGAACGTCTTTGCGCTGGACGATGGCGATGGCTGGACCGTGATCGACACCGGGTTTTATTCGCTGCACACCGTTGAGATCTGGAAAGCGCTGATGGCCGGACCGCTGGCGGGGCGCCCGGTGCGCCGTGTGCTGGTGACGCATCACCACCCCGATCACGTCGGCATGGCGGGCTGGTTTCAGACACAGCACGGTGCCGAGCTGATCACCACCCGCACCGCATGGCTGTTTTCGCGCATGCTGACGCTGGACAATCAGGACGTGGCGACGCCGGAAACCCTTGCCTTCTGGCAGCTCTGCGGCATGGACCCGGCGCTGCATGCCAAACGCGCCATTGAACGCCCGTTCAACTTTGCCGATGTGGTGTATCCGATGCCGGTTGGTTTCAAACGCATCCGGCAGGGCGATACGGTGCAGATCGGCGGGCGAACCTGGGACGTGCATATCGGCAACGGCCATGCGCCCGAACATGCCACCCTGTGGTCGCGCGATGACAATCTCGTGCTGGGCGGTGATCAGATGCTGCCGTCGATCAGCTCGAACATCGGCGTCTACGCGACCGAACCCGAGGCTGATCCAGTCGCCGACTGGCTGGAAGCTTGTGAGCGGCTCGAACGGTTGGCGCGGCCCGATCATCTGGTTCTCGGCGGGCACAAGCTGCCGTTTACCGGATTGCCGACGCGAATGCGCCAGCTGATCGACAATCATCACGGCGCGCTGGTCCGACTGGAAAAGCACCTGACATCGCCAAAAGCAGCCGGTGACTGCTTTGCCCCGCTCTTTAAGCGTGCGATCGGTGAGGCGGAATATGGCCTAGCCCTGGTCGAGGCGATGGCCCATTGCATGCACCTTTGGCACGAAGGCCGCGCGACACGTAGATTACGCGACGACGGTGCCTGGGCATTTGGCGCCATCTGACATCGGCTGAGCCCGTCAATGAACGTGACGGCGCTGCATCTTGCCGGTCAGCCGCCGCAGGATCCGGCTCGCTGTGGTTTCGCACAGGGCGGGCACAAAGGCATGTATCAGCGCGGCGGCGGCGGCCACCGTCAGCCAGAAGGCAAAGCCAAGCGCCTCCTGCATATGCTGGAAATAGCTTTCGTTCACCTTGGCTGGATGGTTCAGGAACAAGCGGTTCAGCGGATTGCCAGAAACAGCGGTCATGGTCGTTTTCCTACGTTCGGGCCACATGGGCGGGATTTAGGGCACTCTATCCTGCACATCCCGGCGCTATGTCCCAAATATACCTGTCAAATCGCGATAGTATGGGACAGTATCCCAGAATGAGAGAGAATATTGACGAAATCGACCGGCGCATCCTGGGCGTCCTTCAGCGGGATGCGAGTTTAAGTGTCGATGACATCTCGGACCGGGTGAACCTGTCGCGCAACGCCTGCTGGCGACGCATCCGCCTGATGGAGGAGTCAGGCGTGATCCGTGGCCGCGTTGTGCTGGCCGACGCTCGCAAAGTCGGCTGCCCGCTTGAGGTTATGGTGATGGTGCGCACCTCGGCACACGAGGCGGGGTGGATGGCCGGTTTCCAAAAGGCGATTCGCGCCATGCCCGAGATCACCGGCGCTTACCGGATGTCTGGCGATCTGGACTACCTCTTGCGGGTGCGGGTTGCGGATGTGCCCGCCTATGACCACTTTTATAAACGGTTGATCGCGCAGGTTAACCTGTCCGACATCTCGGCCAGTTTTGTGATGGAAGAGATCAAGGATACCACTGCCCTGCCGCTGTGAAAGGACTGATATGATCGACGAAATCGCCACCACCGCCGAAGCCTACGAGGCCGACGCCCTGCCCCGCAAGATTGACGTTCACACCGATGCCCCGCAACGCAGCGCCTGCGCCGACCTGCCCGAAGAGGTGACGCGCAAGCCGGTCAAATCCAAATCACCCGCCGAATGGGCCTATGAACGGCTAGTGCTCTACATCCGCAATTTCGAAGAGCAGCTTGACCCCGCACAAGAGGTCGCCATGGGGTTCGTCGGCGGCGACGCCGGTGTGTTGCGGATCGAAGGTATGGGCTATTTTGACCCTGATATCGTGACATTCTATGGCTCCGATGCCAACGGCGCGCGCACCCAACTGATCCAGCACATCAGCCAGCTGAGCGTGATTTTGCGCGCCCTGCCAAAACCGTCCGGTGAAGAGACGCCGCGCCGTATCGGGTTCCAGCTGTCACAGGGGATCAACGCCGATCAGACGGCCTGACCCGCGTCAGAATGCGCGGCGCAGACCACGTGACAGCCCGTACCAAATCGGCTAATCAACGACAAAGCGCTCTGACAAGGACCAATCACATGGCAGACTACAAGCACGGCAGCATGGATATCTCGACCCAAGAGAAAACATTTTCTGGTTTTATCAGCTTCACCACCAAATCAGTGATCGCGATCTTGGTGTGCGTTATTTTTCTGGCCATAGTCGGCGGGTGATCCGACTGTTTGCTAAAGGCTGGGCGCTGTGGCGCGCGGCCTTTCTTGCCTTTGCCGCCTCCCTCGCGCTGGCGGGGTGTGCCGCCAATACCAGCCCCACAGATTCGTCCCCCGACGAAATCCAGCGCGCCGTATATCGTCACGACGGCCCCCCGGCGCTGACGCTGTTCACAATGGTGTCGAACCGTTCGGGCGCGGGTGCGCACACCAGTCTGATGGTCAACGCCTCGCAGCGGGTGATCTTTGATCCGGCCGGATCGGTGCGCCATTCTGCCGTGCCGGAAAGCGGCGATGTGCTGTATGGGATCACCCCGCGGATTGAGGCGTTTTATGAAAGCGCCCACGCCCGCGCCACCTATCACGTCATCGTCCAACAGATCGAAGTATCCCCGGCCGTCGCCGAACAGGCGCTGCGTCTGGTGCAGGACAACGGGGCAGTCGGGCAGACCTTTTGCACCCAAAGCACATCGTCCATCCTGCGCAAATTACCCGGGTTCGAGGACATGCCTGCGACCTTCTTTCCGCTGAAACTAAGCCAGAGTTTTGCCAAACTGCCCGGTGTCACCAGCCGCACGATCTATGAGAATGATTCGGACGATAAACAGCTCGCCATTGAGGCGTTCACGGTTGCCCCCCCGGCTGCGGATAGCTGACACACGCCTTCAGGGCAGAAATGTCAGGATTTCGGCGGCGACAGCATCGGGATGCGTCAGCGGCACCATGTGCCCGGCGCCGGAAATACATGCCTGGCGAACAACAGGAATCCGCGCGGCAAGAGCGTCGTGAATGCCCTTGATGACAGGCTCGGAACGCGCGCCACGGATCAACAACACGGGCATTTTCAACGATTCGAGACGTCCCGGCGTCAAGAGGCCGATTGAATCCTCGTTCAGGGCACGGCTGGTTTCGCCGACAATTCTGATACGGGCCGTCAGGTTCGCCCGCTGCTGCGGCTTCAAACTATCCCATGGCCGCCCTGCCCCCCATTGGGCGGTAAAGATCCGCGCCGCATGGTCCCAGTCCTCAGTCTCCATTGCAGCGGCAAAGGGGGCATTGGACGCCTGATGCGCCGCGTAAAGATCGGGATTTCTGGCGCGCACCCCGGCGAACAGAACCGGCTCAATCAGTGTCAGCGACCGCAGCGCGCTTTCATGGTTCAGCGCCAGACGCAGGGCCACGGTGGCCCCCAGAGAATGCCCGATCAGATGCGTCCCCGGCGCAAGGAAATCAGCCGCGATATCCGTGGCCTGATCATGATAGTCGCAGCGTCCGTCCCAATCCGCACTTTGCCCATGGCCCGGCAGGTCGGGCGCCTGCATTCGCAAACGCCCCTCTAACCGTTCAGCCAGTCCCGACCAAGCCCCCGAATGTGCCAGTGCACAATGCAACAGCAGCGCCGGATCCGACCCGGTGCCAAATTCCTGCCAGAAAACCGAATATCCGGCGCGAATGGCCTGCGGCACTAGGCGTTGCCGGCAAGGTGCGCCTCAAGAAAGGTCAGCCGGTCCTGGCCCCAGAAACGCTGACCGTCATCCGTGATGTAAAAGGGTGCGCCAAACACGCCCTTGGCCACAGCCTCTTCCAGATTGGAGGAATAGGTCTCAGCGCCCGCTAGCAGTCCGCTATCAGCCAGGTTGGGATCAAATCCCGCGCGTTCGAGGCAGTCTTTGATCACCCCGTCGTCAGCGATGTCTTTTTCTTCAGCCCAGCAGGCGCGCAGGATTGAATGGGTCAGCTTGCCCAGATCGCCGCCGCCCGCGCTTTGGGCTGCGATGATGGCATAGGATGACGGTGCGGCATTGGTCGGCCAATGTGCTGGCTTAAGGTTTAGCGGCATATCCAGATGTTTGGCCATCCGCAGAAGTTCCTGCGCGCGGTATTCCATCCGGCTTGGATGGCGGTCCTTAGGGGCTGTACCGCCCGTGCGGGCAAAAAGCGCCATAATATCCAGCGGTTTGTAGGTGATCGTCGCCCCGGTCCGCTCAGCAACCTCTTCTAGTCGGGTGCCCGCCAGATAGCTAAACGGCGACAGTGTCACGAAAAAGTAATCAATGGCGGTCATTCGGTTTCTCCCTTGTCGTCATGCGCTTTGCCGGACGGTAACGGCATGTTAAGCGGTGCGCAACGTCACGAATCTGTCATTCACGGACCGGAGCTGCCCCCTCATGCCGACACTCATCGAACCCAAGTTAATCTCTGGGAATGCAAACCTGCCTCTTGGTCAGGCCATTGCCCGCCGCATGTCGCTGTATCGTGGCATGAGCGTGGGGCTGGTCGATGCTCGGATCGAACGGTTTAACGACGCTGAGATCTTCGTCGAAGTCTACGAGAACGTCCGCGGCGAGGATATGTTCATCATCCAGAGCACGTCGAACCCCGCCAATGACAACCTGATGGAACTTCTGATCATGGCGGACGCGCTGCGACGCAGTTCAGCGTCGCGCATCACCGCCGTGATCCCCTATTTCGGCTATGCCCGGCAAGACCGCCGCACCAAGGCGCGCACCCCGATCACGGCCAAGCTGGTGGCAAATATGATCGCCGAAGCGGGCATCGAACGGGTGTTGACCATGGACCTGCACGCGGCGCAGATTCAGGGCTTTTTCGACATTCCGGTCGACAACCTCTATGCCTCGCCGATCTTCGCACTCGACGTGCTGAACCAGTTCAAGGACGGGGTGGAGGATGTGATGGTCGTGTCGCCGGATGTCGGCGGCGTGGCGCGCGCCCGCGAGCTGGCCAAGCGGATCAACGTGCCTCTGTCGATCGTCGACAAGCGGCGCGAAAAGGCCGGAGAAATTGCGGAAATGACCGTAATCGGCGACGTGACCGGCAAGAAATGCATCATCGTCGACGACATCTGTGACACGGCCGGCACGCTTTGCAAGGCCGCGGAGGTGCTGATGGAACATGGCGCGACCGAGGTGCACTCCTACATCACCCACGGCGTTCTGTCCGGTCCTGCGGTCGAACGGATCACCAAATCTGTGATGAAGTCGCTGGTGATTACCGATTCCATTCACGCGAACGATGCAGTCAAAAATGCCCCCAACATCCGCATTTTGCCAACCGCGCCAATGTTTGCGCAGGCGATCCTGAACATCTGGAACGGTACTTCTGTGTCGTCCCTGTTCGAGACAGAAACACTGGGCCCGATCTACGAAGGCATTCTCTGACACCGCACTGCCAAAGCGTCAGAGATCCCAGTCATCGTCCGAGGCAACCTCACCGATCGACATCCACGCCACATGCACCCGGGCGATCCTAGTGTCCGCCCAGGTGCGAAACACCATATCGAAACCGTCGGTGCCAAGGTTCTCTGTCATCAGATCTGCCCTGAGATTGGCGCTCCGATCAACATCCCACAGGGCAAAGGACAGATGCACCGTCGGCGGTGTGCGATAGCTGGTTGAGAATGGGATATATTGCCGCCGTTCGCGGGTTCCCGATCCGACCCACATTTCGCCGCCTTCGGCAAATTCTGAAAACAGTTCAACTTTGCCCTGATCGACGCCTATGGTGGTTGCTCTGAGTTTTTTCATTCCTGCCTCATCCGGTGCGCGTGCGGATAGTCCGTGAAACTCGCGGATTTTGGAATGGCAAAATCCGGTGTTCTTCGTCCACCAAGGTCAAACTGATCACCCGGGCAAAGTTGCGTGGTGGAATCGCAAAAGGGCCCCGCATATCACGGGGCCCTTGGCGTTTTCAGCGAAAGTCGTCGTGCGTCAGAGTGACGGCTGCTTGGGCGACAACCCGATATGTGTGCCTACGGCCACCATGTCCGACAGCAGCTTGGCTGCGTCATCCACCGGGCCGGGCTCGTTCTTGAAGGTGTCCTTGACCTTGCCATATGCGGCATGAGCTTCGTCCACCATGGTTTCGTAGGTCGCCTGATCCACGTCACCGCGTGGCAGCGCACGTTCAGCCAGAACGCTCACGCTTTCGCCGATTTCGGCAAAACCGCCCGTCACGACAAATTCTTCGGTGCCTTTTTCGGTCTCAACCTTGAGTACACCGGGGCGCAGGGTTGTGATCGTCGGCGCATGGTTCGGCATCACCGTCATGTCGCCGTCTGCACCCGGGATCTGCACCGACAGAATCTCTGCCGAGTATAGCCGCCGCTCGGGGCTGACCAGGTCGAATTGCATCGTCTCTGCCATATGGCCCTCCTTTGGAGTGCGAAGCGCCCGGTTGGACCCTTCGCACCACGCTTCTTAGGCTGCGTCTGCGGCCAGACGCTCGGCCTTGGCCTTTACGTCGTCGATACCGCCAACCATGTAGAAAGCCGCTTCGGGCAGGTGATCGTATTCACCGGCCACAACCGCCTTGAACGACGCAATCGTATCTTCCAGCGGGACCTGCACACCGTCAGAACCGGTGAACACCTTGGCCACGTCGAACGGCTGCGACAGGAAACGTTCCAGTTTACGGGCACGGGCCACGGCCACTTTGTCCTCTTCGCTCAGTTCATCCATACCAAGAATGGCAATGATGTCCTGCAGCGATTTGTAGCGCTGAAGCGTCTTCTGCACGTCGGTCGCAACTTTGTAATGCTCGTCACCGATGATCAGCGGATCGAGCAGACGCGACGTCGAACCAAGCGGGTCCACAGCCGGGTAGATGCCTTTTTCCGAGATCGAACGGTCCAGAACCGTGGTCGCGTCGAGGTGCGCAAACGATGTGGCCGGCGCGGGGTCGGTCAGGTCGTCCGCAGGTACGTACACGGCCTGAACAGACGTGATCGAACCCGATTTGGTCGACGAAATACGTTCCTGCATCGCGCCCATGTCGGTCGCCAGTGTCGGCTGGTAGCCAACGGCCGAAGGGATACGACCCAGAAGCGCCGAAACCTCGGAACCCGCCTGGGTAAAGCGGAAGATGTTGTCGACGAAGAACAGAACGTCCGAACCCGATTCATCACGGAACTGCTCGGCCAGCGTCAGACCGGTCAGGGCCACACGCATACGCGCACCCGGAGGCTCGTTCATCTGGCCGTAGACCAGCGCGATTTTGGAATCGACCAGATTGTCGGGAACGATAACGCCCGATTCAATCATCTCGTGATACAGGTCGTTGCCTTCACGGGTCCGCTCACCCACGCCGGCGAACACGGACAGACCCGAGTGCACCTTTGCGATGTTGTTGATCAGTTCCATGATCAGAACCGTCTTGCCCACACCGGCACCACCGAACAGGCCGATTTTTCCGCCCTTGGTGTAGGGTGCCAGCAGGTCGATCACCTTGATGCCGGTCACGAGGATCTCGGTCGCGGTGGACTGCTGGGCGAAGGTCGGTGCGTCGCCGTGGATTGCGCGGGACGTCGCCGAGTTTACCGGGCCCTTTTCATCGACCGGGTCGCCGGTGACGTTGATGATGCGGCCCAGAGTTTCGTTGCCAACCGGCACCGTAATCTGCCCGCCGGTGTTGGTCACAGCCTGACCACGCACCAGACCTTCGGTCGCATCCATCGCGATGGTCCGGACGGTGTTTTCGCCAAGATGCTGCGCGACTTCGAGAACCAGTTTCTTGCCGTTGTTGTCCGTTGTCAGGGCGTTCAGGATCTCGGGAAGATCATCGCTGAACTGAACGTCGACAACAGCGCCGATCACCTGGGTGATTTTGCCTACTGCGTTTGCCATGTTTCGTCTCCGGTTCTTAGAGCGCTTCCGCGCCCGAGATAATTTCGATCAGTTCGTTGGTGATGACGGCCTGACGCGAACGGTTGTATTCGATCGTGAGCTTGTCGATCATTTCGCCTGCGTTGCGGGTGGCGTTGTCCATTGCGGACATCCGCGACCCCTGCTCCGAGGCGGCATTTTCGAGCAGCGCCGCAAAGATCTGGGTCGCCACGCCGCGCGGCAGCAGGTCGGCCAGGATCTCTTCTTCGCTCGGCTCGTAGTCATAGAGCGTCTGCTCTGCATCACCTGCGGTCGTCTCGAAAGACGCCGGAATGATCTGCTGCGCGGTCGGGATCTGCGACACAACGTTGACGAACTGTGAGAAGAAGATCGTGCAGACGTCGAATTCCCCGGCATCAAACCGCCCGAGGATGTCACTGGCAATGCCCTGCGCGTCGACATAGCCGACCCGCTTGACCTCGGTCAGATCGACGTGACCGATAAACATGTCGCCGTATTCGCGGCGCATGCTGTCGCGGCCTTTTTTGCCCACGGTCAGGATCTTGACCGTTTTGCCAGCAGCCTTGAGCTTGGCCACATGTTGTTTGGCCAGCTTGGCGATGTTCGAGTTGAAGCCACCGCACAACCCGCGTTCCGCCGTCATCACGACCAGAAGTTGGACCTGATCGCTGCCCGTGCCGGCCAGAAGTTTCGGCGCGCTGGCCGAGTCCCCGACTGAGGCGGCAAGCGCCCCCATCACGGCATTGAACCGCTCGGTATAGGGACGCGACTGTTCGGCAGCTTCCTGTGCCCGCCGCAGTTTTGCGGCGGCCACCATCTGCATGGCCTTGGTGATCTTGCGGGTCGATTTGACCGACGCGATCCGGTTTTTTAGGACCTTGAGATTCGGCATTGCCTTATCTCCCCTTTATGCGAAGTCGGCGGCGAATTCATCAAGCGCTGCGCGGATTTTATCCTCGGCATCGCCTTTGATCTTGGGATCTTCCTTGGTGATGAAGTCAAGAACGTCCTTACGCTTGCTGCGCAAGTGGTTCAGCAGGCCCTTTTCGAACCGGCCCACATCAGCGACTGCCACCTTGTCCAGATACCCTTTGGTACCGGCAAAGATCACGCAGACGATTTCTGCGTTCGTTAGCGGTGCGTATTGCGGCTGCTTCATCAGTTCGGTCAGACGCGCACCACGTGCCAACAGGCGCTGGGTCGAGGCATCGAGGTCAGAACCAAACTGCGCAAAGGCCGCCATTTCGCGGTACTGCGCCAGCTCCAGTTTGACCGGTCCTGCGATGGATTTCATCGAGTTGGTCTGAGCCGAAGAACCCACACGCGATACCGACAGACCGGTGTTCACCGCCGGGCGGATGCCCTGGTAGAACAGTTCGGTTTCGAGGAAGATCTGGCCGTCGGTGATCGAGATCACGTTGGTCGGGATAAACGCCGAAACGTCGCCGCCCTGGGTTTCGATGATCGGCAGAGCCGTCAGCGAGCCGTTGCCATGATCGTCGCCCAGCTTTGCCGAACGCTCGAGCAGACGTGAGTGAAGGTAGAAAACGTCGCCGGGATAGGCTTCGCGGCCCGGCGGGCGACGCAGAAGCAGCGACATCTGACGGTAGGACACGGCCTGTTTAGACAAGTCATCATAGATGATCAGGGCGTGGCGTCCGTTGTCGCGGAAATGCTCGGCCATTGCCGTGGCGGAATAGGGTGCCAGGAACTGCATCGGCGCCGGGTCGGACGCGGTTGCGGCGACAACGATGGTGTACTCAATCGCGCCGCTCTCTTCGAGCTTTTTCACCAGCTGTGCCACGGTCGAACGCTTCTGACCGATGGCGACGTAGATGCAATACAGCTTCTCGCCTTCGTTGGTCGCAGCGTCGTTGTACGATTTCTGGTTCAGGATCGTGTCGAGCGCGACAGCGGTCTTGCCGGTCTGACGGTCACCAATGATCAGCTCGCGCTGGCCACGGCCAATCGGGATCATGGCGTCGACGGACTTCAGGCCCGTCGCCATCGGCTCGTGAACCGATTTACGCGGGATGATGCCCGGTGCCTTAACGTCGGCGATGCCGCGCTCGGTGGTCTCGATCGGGCCCTTGCCGTCAATCGCATTGCCCAGACCGTCTACAACACGACCCAGCAGGGCGTCACCGATCGGCACATCCACGATGGACTTGGTGCGCTTGACGACGTCACCTTCTTTGATGTCGCGGTCAGAACCGAAAATCACGACGCCGACGTTGTCGGATTCGAGGTTCAGTGCCATGCCGCGGATACCACCGGGGAATTCGACCATTTCGCCAGCCTGGCAATTGTCGAGTCCGTAGACACGCGCGATCCCGTCGCCGACGGACAGCACGCGGCCCACTTCGGTGACTTCAGCGTCCTGGCCAAAGTTCTTGATCTGCTCCTTGAGGATGGCAGAAATCTCGGCTGCTTGGATACCCATTTATCCGACCTCTTTCATTGCATTCTGGAGGGAAGTGAGCTTGGCGCGGATCGACGTGTCGATCATCTTCGAGCCCATCTTGACAACTAGACCACCGATGAGACTCTCATCGACGCTCGCATTGATTTTGACGTCACGGCCAACCTGGGCCTTGAGCGTCTCGGAAAGCTTGCTGGCTTGTGCGGCGGTCAGCGCGGTGGCTGAGACCACATCAGCGGTGACTTCGCCTTTGTGCTCCGCGATCATCTCGCGCAGCTTTGCCACCATCTGCGGCAGCACAAACAGACGCCGTTTCGCGGCCATCAGGCCCAGCGTGTTCTGCATATCGGGGGTCAGGCCCATCTTTTTGGCCACCGCCCCGATGGCCGCACCCTGCACTTCGCGGCTGAGAAGCGGCGAGTGGATCAGGTCCCGCAGATCCGCGCTTTCGCTCAGAGCTGCCGAGAGGTCATTGATATTGGCTTCAAGCTTGTCGAGCCGCTTGCTCTCGTTGGCGATCTCAAAGACTGCCGTGGCATAGCGCTTGGCGATGCCGGAGGATATCGAAGCTGATTCAGACACGTCCACCCTTCCGATATTATGCCCCCGTGGCCCGACATCGCTGCCGGGTCCGGAGGCGTTTATAGCGACCCTGGACTGTCCCAGGGCATTAAAATCAGCGCGGATGTAGCAGAGCGTTCCCACCCCCGCAACATGCTTAGACGTTTTTGCCTCGTCCGCATAACCCTTTATTTCATGGAGATTGCGCCAGTGGTCGCAGTTTGCCGTCTGTCTGCCCTCGCGTAGCATGGGTTTTTTCGCGGCGGGCGTCGAATCCCGCTCTGTCTCAAAACCGCCTCATTTTTAGGCGCATGCGACACCTTGCCCTGACCGCCCCCGTGTCAACTGGCGAATCCATCCATCAAGCAAGCGGCATAGTGCGGGTCAGACCGCCTTGGGTTTGGGGGATGGGATCAGTACGCCCAACGGCTTGCGCGCCGCCTGCGACAAACCTTTGGGGCGCGGCGGGCTGCGTTTGGCCACCTCGACCATCAGCACGCCGCCGGCCATGATGACCGCCGCGGCGCGCCCGGTCCTTTCCCACATCGGCCCGGTTTTCATCCAGAACCGGCGCGACGATGGCGGTTGATACAGCGCGGAGCGCGTGCGCTCGGGGATAAATTCGTGCCGCTTCAACTGCGCTTCGAGCTGGCCGAGCGAATATGGCCTGCCATAGCCAAAGGGCGTCACATCGCTGCGCGCCCATAGGCCAGATCGATTCGGCACGATGAACAGCGCCCGCCCCCCCGGCCCCAGAACCCGGTAACATTCCTCGAGCAGGGCCGTGGCATTCTCGGACGTCTCCAGCCCGTGCATCAGTACCAGCCGGTCGACGCGCCCGGTTTCGATCGGCCACAGCGTCTCTTCGCATAGGACCGCGACATTGGGCATTCCCACCGGCCAGTGCATCACGCCCTGCGGCGCAGGCATCAGCCCGATCACCCGGCGCGCATCGCGCAAGTAAGGGCGCAAAAGCGGCACGGCAAAGCCATAGCCGGCAACGGTATGACCCTTGGCTACCGGCCAAAGCCGGACGACCTCATCGCGCACGATCTTTTGGGCGGCGCGACCCAGCGCGCTGCGATAATAGAAATTGCGAAGATGCGTCACGTCCAGGTGCATTGCAGCCCCGCTACTGATCGTCCAAGCTGGGGCCAGTGTACCCAGACGGAGCCGAATGACCATGCCCCTTGAACTTGTCACCATCCCGGCGCGCAGCGATAATTACGCCTTTTTGATTCATGACGCCGCATCGGGCGCCACCGCCGTCATCGACGTCCCGGATGCCGCCCCCATCGATGCTGCCCTGTCCGAGCGCGGCTGGACACTGACAGAAATCTGGCTGACGCATCACCATGGCGATCATATCGACGGCGTCGCGCCCCTACTGGCCAAGCACCCAGCGCGGGTGATCGCCGCCGCCGCTGACGCGCATCGCCTGCCCCCCCTTGATCACGCCGTGGCTGACGGCGATGAATTCTCGTTCGGGGGCGAGGTGGTACAGATCCTTGACGTGTCAGGCCACACGGTCGGCCATATCGCGTTTTATCTGCCGGGTTCGAAACTGGTCTTTACCGCTGACAGCCTGATGGCGCTGGGATGCGGTCGGGTGTTCGAGGGCAGCTTTGACCAGATGTGGAACAGCCTGTCCAAGCTGGCGGCGCTGCCCGACGATACCACCGTCTGCTCCGGTCATGAATACACAGCCGCCAACGCAAAGTTCGCCCTGACTATTGAATCGGAAAACGCTGCGCTTAAATATCGTTGCGATGCAATCGCCAAAGCTCGTGCCGAAGGTATCCCGACCGTCCCCTCGGTTCTGTCGGACGAGCTGGCCACAAACCCCTTCCTGCGCGCCGCCCAGCCTTCGGTGAAAGAGGCTGTTGGTATGCCGGACGCCACCGATGCCGCCGTCTTTGCCGAAATTCGCCAGCGCAAGGACCGTTTCTAGTGCAAATTCACCTCATGTTACGGGCTCGTGTGACAAAGTGAGATGCGCAGACACAGAAAAAACTTGAAGCTCGGTCAATATAGACCAAACTTTAAACGTAAGAGGCCAGTCTGGACCGATGCCTCGGTCTGACACAGATAAGAAGGAGCACCAAACGTGCCTTCATTCTCGAACACACTTGAGCAGTCCATTCACGCGGCGCTGGCGCTGGCCAACTCGCGATCTCACGAATTTGCAACGCTGGAGCATCTGCTGCTCGCGCTTGTCGATGAACCCGATGCCGTGCAGGTGATGAAGGCCTGTAGCGTTGACACCGAGGAACTGCGCACCACTCTGGTCGAGTTCATCGATGAGGATCTGTCCAATCTGGTGACAGATATAGAAGGCTCCGAAGCGGTGCCGACTGCGGCGTTCCAGCGGGTCATTCAGCGCGCGGCGATCCATGTCCAAAGCTCGGGGCGGACCGAAGTGACCGGCGCCAACGTTCTGGTCGCGATCTTTGCCGAACGCGAAAGCAACGCAGCCTATTTCCTGCAAGAACAGGAAATGACGCGCTACGATGCGGTCAATTTCATTGCCCATGGCGTCGCCAAGAACCCGGCCTATGGCGAAAGTCGCCCAATCACTGGCGCCTCTGACGCCGAAGAGGATTCGCACACCTCCGAAACCTCATCGGGGGGCGGCGAACAAAAAGAATCGGCGCTGGCAAAATATTGCGTCGATTTGAACGCCAAGTCGCGCAAGGGCGATATCGATCCGTTGATCGGCCGCGCCACTGAAGTTGAGCGCTGCATTCAGGTGCTTTGCCGCCGCCGCAAGAACAATCCCCTGCTGGTGGGTGATCCGGGCGTCGGCAAGACGGCGATTGCCGAAGGGCTGGCGCGTAAAATCGTCAATGGCGAAGTGCCTGAGGTATTGTCAAAAACCACGATCTATTCGCTCGACATGGGGGCGCTGCTGGCCGGCACCCGCTATCGTGGTGATTTCGAGGAACGGCTGAAGGCTGTTGTGACCGAACTGGAAGATCACCCCGATGCCGTGCTGTTTATCGACGAGATCCACACAGTGATTGGTGCGGGTGCCACATCCGGCGGCGCGATGGATGCGTCGAATCTTCTGAAACCCGCACTTCAGGGTGGCAAGCTGCGCACCATGGGCTCGACCACCTACAAGGAGTTCCGCCAGCATTTCGAAAAGGATCGCGCCCTTGCCCGCCGGTTCCAAAAGATCGACGTCAACGAACCGACCGTCGAAGACACGGTCAAGATCCTCAAGGGCCTGAAGCCCTATTTCGAGGAGCATCACGGCGTGAAATACACTGCTGACGCAGTAAAAACCGCGGTCGAGCTGTCGGCCCGCTATATTAACGACCGCAAGCTACCGGACAAAGCCATTGATGTAATCGACGAAGCCGGTGCCGCCCAGCATCTGCTGCCCGACAGCAAACGCCGCAAGACCATCGGCACCAAGGAAATCGAGGACGTTGTGGCCAAGATCGCCCGCATCCCGCCGAAAAACGTCTCAAAGAACGATGCCGAGGTACTCAAGGATCTTGAGGCATCGCTCAAACGGGTCGTGTTCGGTCAGGACAATGCCATCACGGCCTTGTCGTCAGCGATCAAGCTCGCGCGCGCCGGTCTGCGTGAACCGGAAAAGCCCATTGGCAATTACCTGTTTGCCGGGCCGACAGGCGTCGGCAAGACCGAGGTGGCGAAACAGCTGGCGGATACCTTAGGTGTGCAACTGCTGCGCTTTGACATGTCCGAATACATGGAAAAACATGCGGTATCCCGTCTGATAGGCGCGCCTCCGGGATATGTCGGGTTTGATCAGGGTGGGCAGCTAACCGACGGTGTTGATCAGCATCCGCATTGTGTGTTGCTGCTGGATGAGATGGAAAAGGCCCATCCGGATGTCTACAACATCCTGTTGCAAGTGATGGATCACGGCTCGCTCACGGATCATAACGGCCGCACAGTGGATTTCCGCAATGTGATCCTGATTATGACGTCGAACGCCGGCGCGATGGAGCAGGCGCAAGCAGCCATCGGATTTGGGCGCGACCGCCGCGAGGGCGAAGATACTGCCGCGATCGAACGGACGTTCACGCCGGAATTCCGCAACCGTCTGGATGCAGTCATCAGCTTCCAGCCACTGCCGAAATCGGTGATCATGCAGGTGGTCGAAAAGTTCGTGCTGCAACTCGAGGCACAGCTGATGGACCGCAACGTGACGATCGAACTCAGCACCGCTGCGGCAGAATGGCTCGCCGACAAGGGGTACGACAGCAAGATGGGCGCACGTCCACTGGGCCGCGTGATTCAGGAACACATCAAGAAACCGCTGGCAGAAGAATTGCTCTTTGGTCAGTTGATGAAGGGCGGATTGGTCAAGGTCGGCGTGCGCGACGGCAAAATCGTTCTCGACCTCGAAGGACCGCAGAGTCCCCGCCTCTCGGGAAACAAGCCGCCGCTGCTGACCGCCGAGTGATGTTCGGCGTGATGCAAGGGCCCGCCAAAGCTCTGCTGGCGACCTTGATCCTGACAGCCTCCGCCGCGCCCACCGCGGCGGAGGCTCCCTTTCTATCGTTGCCGCTGGACTGCACACTGGGGCAGACCTGCTTTATCGAGGATTACGTGGATGCCGACCCTGGCATCGCACAACATGACTATACCTGCGGACTGAAATCCCGCGATGGGCACCGCGGCACTGATATCGCCCTGCTGTCGGACGACGCGATGGACCGCGGCACCGCAGTCTTGGCCGCAGCCGATGGGGTGGTCGAAGCGGTGCGCGATGGTGTTCCGGACCGCCCCTACAGCGCGGAAATTGCCGCCGAAATCGCCGGGCAGGAATGCGGCAATGCGGTTCGGATTCTGCATCCCAACGGGTATCAAACGCTTTATTGCCACATGAAGCGCAGCAGTTTGGCGGTGCAGCAGGGCCAACAGGTCACCACCGGCACCCCCATCGGTCAGGTCGGGATGAGCGGCCAATCCAATTTCCCCCATGTCCACATCACAGTGCTCAAAGATGGCAAGGTCGTAGACCCCTTCGCCCCCGAAGTCCCTGCCGGGATCGAACCCGCTTGTGGCACTGGCAGTGGCACACTCTGGTTTGACCCGCCGATCTATGGTCGGACCGGCCTGTTCACCGCCAGCTTCACCACGTCGATGCCGCGCCTCACGCATGTTCAGTCCGGCGCCGCGCGACGCGATTCGGCACGGCCAGATCATGATTTGATCCTCTATGGCTTTGCGTTTTTTGCCGAAACTGGCGACGAGATGCAATTAACGGCAACGGGCCCAGACGGCGCAGTTTTTACCCATCGCCTCACCATCGATCGCGGCCAAAGCCAACTTTTCCGCGCCTTCGGCCGTCACGCGCCCGAGGGTGGCTGGCCGAAGGGGGCCTATACCGGCACCGTGTCTCTGGTCCGAAAGGACAAGATCCTCGCTCTGCGACAGGCAAAGATCACGGTTGAATGAAGGCCCGATGACCGCCAGCTCTGCATAAAGAGCAGTCCGCAAGATCTCGGGATTTCAACATAGAGGGCAACGCGCGGACTGACCCATTCGGTCTGGAAGGGCACAACACCAACCCGATTCCCTTTGATGATCCTGATAGGTTTCCCGACCTGCGCGGCTTCTGGCTCGGCATCTTCCATGATCACTTCATCGCATGCGTCTTTTGCAAGGAACAGACTAACTGCAAATCGCGGACTTTTCAGGCGAGCAGGTCAACGGAGCCTGACCCAAATCGTGGTGGCGCACCATCTCGGGAACCGGGCATACGTACGCATCGCAGCCATTGTCTCATTCGTTCGGCAAAAGAACAGCCGGATCAATCCCGCGTTTTTCAGCGCTGGTTCGGACGGCATCGCGCAGCGCCTGGCTCTGCTTGAGCAATCGCCGGAACCGATCCTCGTCCAGGACAAGCAACGTCGTGGGGGAAATCGCACGGACATCGGCACGGCGCGCCTTGTGTGTCAGGATGGCCATCTGGCCGAACATCTCGCCGCGCCCCAGGCGCCATGTCTGGCCTGCGCTTTCCAACTCGACAGCACCGGAAGCGATGAAGGACACGCTCTTGGCCGCGCTTTCCTTGCGCAGGACCACTTCGCCCGCATCGACGTACCGCGTTGTAAGTGACCGCCCCAGACGCTTCAGAAAGCCGTCATCGAGATCGGCAAAAAGCGGGAACTGCCGAACGAAAGCCGCGCGCTGGACCGCAACGTCGAGGCGCGGGCGGTCCTCCGCCGCCACCCGGCGGGTCGCAAGTTCCTGCATCAGCGCGGTGTAGACCTCCGCGCCGATCAGGCCATCCTCGCGCATCGCAACATATTCCCGTTCTTCCATCCGCAGCGCCGTGCGGCGAATAAAGCGCCGCTCAAGCTCTTCGGCATAACCGGGGTATTGCAGTCGCAGGCCCTCCAGCGCGGTTTCGACAGCTTCGATCCGCCGGGACAGCAGTTCGTGCAGCAACTCGGCAACCCGCCGCCCGTGGATGCGTCGGATGCGTCCGTCGATGAAGGCCCCGAGGTCGCGCAGGATCAACCGTTGCGACAAGAGCAGTTCGAACCGATCGGCCGTCATCCGGGCAAGCGGGCCTGACAGCGCAAGACGCCCGTGAAGCAGAACTGCGGCCCGGAAACCCCGTCCATAGCCGACGCTTTTCCGCGCGGCTCGCTGATATCCGCTGCGCCCCTGTGTTCGCGCGCCCTCGATCAGTTGGTCCGCATCCGAAAGCACCAGTTCCGCCATCCGCGCCGAAATCGTCCGCTCCCGCACCCGGGCCAGGATCGTGTCGCGTTCGTGGCCAGCCAGCGCAATCAGCCCCAGGGCGATCCGGTCGCGATCGAGGATATCGGCGTTTTCCTCGGCCATTTTCACCGCCAGGTCGAGCCGTTCGCCAAATCGCTTGGCTTCGGACCGTACCGTGTCGTGGTTGAGGTCGTAGTTTTCGGTGGTACGCGCCACGTCTTCCCGCACGGTCTGCAAGGCAACGGCGACGACCTGCCGGGACAGCGCCTCGTCCATCGGCGACAGTTGGTCGAGTCCGAGACGGGCAATGATCCAGCGCAGGGTCGTGCCCTGCACCAAAAGCGTGAACAGGGTAAAGCCAGTGGCGAGGATACCGACCACGCGCTGAATTTCGCCTGGCACGCGGACACTCTCGGTCACGGCGAGGGCCAACGCGAGCGTCACGGCCCCCCTGAGCCCGCCCCAGAGAATCGCCACCCTGTAGGGTCGCTCGACAGTCGGAGAAAGCTTCACCACCGTCAAAAGCGGCATCAGGGCGAACAGGATCGCGGTTCTCGCGACAATGGCGGCAAGGATGACCACACCGATCAGCAAGAAATCCTCGAACCTGACTTCCTCAAGCAGTCTGGGGATCAACAAAGCGGCGAGGATAAAGATAAGAGCGCCGGCCCAGTGTGCGAGCACGGCCCATAGTTCGCGCAGGTTGGCCCATGATTGCGGAGGGAGGCGCCCTGGAGCGGTCAGGTTCAGCGTCAGCCCGGCGGCGACGACGGCAATCACACCCGATGCGCCGACGCTCTGCTCTGCCACGATATAGGCAAGGTAGGGCAACGCCACCGAGATGGAGATCTGCGCCAGTTCGTGACGGCTGAACAGGGCCATGACCCATACTGCGGTCCGCGCCGCCAGCCAACCCGTCAGCGCCCCACCCGCGATGAGGATCGGAAACCGTGCCAGTGCATCGCCAAGGTCGGGGTCCGGGAGGCCCAGCATCACGAACCCCATAAAGAGACCGAACAGCGCAATGGCCGCTGCATCGTTCAGAAGGCTTTCACCCTCAATGATGCGCGCCAGCCGTCGCGGCGCCGAGATCGAGCGGAAGATCGAGACCACCGCGGAAGGATCGGTGGTCGAGACTATGGAACCGATCAGCAGGCAGCCCGCCAAGGGAAGCGCACTGGCCCAAGAGAGGGCGTAGCCAACGGAGATTGTGGCAACGACGACGGCAAGCACCGCCAACACCAGGATAGGGACCCAATCATCCAGCATCCGCCGCAGGTTCATCCCAAGTGTCGCCTGAAACAGAAGCGTTGGCAGAAAGACATAAAGAAAGACGTTGGATCTGATCGGCAGACCGAGGATCGCCTCAGCGACGGGGTTAAGCGCGTCCGTCAGTTCGGTTCTTAGAAAGAAGGTAGCCCCGGCCCCGATCAGGATGCCGAGGACCGCAAGTATCACGCTATAGGGCAGCCGTAAGCGCGCAGCGAACGGCTCGGCGGCGCCGATGACAAGGAACAGCGATGAAATGACGGTCGTGACGAGGATGATGTCCATGCATCAGGAATAACAGAAGATTTCCCGGACGCACCTGCGTTCTGATGTTTGTAAGGCCGACAAGCTGGCGGCTGCGAAGGCCAACGCTCCGAGCGAGAGCCAAACGGCCCGGCGAACTACCACAGTGTGCCGCCAGCAGCACACCCTCAGCCCCATGGAGGTCCCAGTATCAGCGTCGTGCCTATGCACCTGAACGAAGAGATTCTGACCTCCATGCGGGATCCGAAGAACCGGGTTCCGCCCAATCCCTCCGAACGGGGGCGACGTCCCTGCCCCGCATCAAAGGGATCTGCACCAACGCCATGGCGCAACGAGGCTTGGCAAGTGTGTGATCGCACTTAATTTGTGTTGCCTATTTGCGCCACGACGTGCGGTTGTGCCCCAGATCGGCAACACCTTCGAACCGACCCACGCTCCGTTCCACCGGCGGGGCTTTCCTCCGGCTTCCGGGCGGTCTAAGACGAAACCACGCTGCCACAGGGCCGCCTGGAATCGTCGTGATCCATATTGGCACGCACGGGGCAGCCCAGACCGAGGACCCCACACTGAGCGACCGCTATCGGACATATCTGCGCCTTTTGCTGACGCTTGTCGCTGCCACCTTGGGCGGTGTGCTGTTCAACTGGCTGACTTTACCGCTGCCTTGGATGCTGGGGCCAATCGTGGTCAGTACCATCGCCGCTGTGCTGCGGCTGCCGGTGCAACCTCCGACGCGTGCCCGTCCCTATGTGGTTGTGATCATCGGTGTGTTGCTGGGATCGGGCTTTTCCCCTGCGATGCTTGGGCAACTGTCGAATTGGGCCATTTCGCTATCACTCCTTGCGGTTTATCTGAGCATATCTGGCCTGCTTGTGGTGCCGTACTACCGCTGGGTTGGCGGCTTGGACCCGGTCACCGCCTATTTCGCCGGCATGCCGGGTGGGCTGAACGAAATGATGATGATCGGCAAAGAAATGGGCGGCGACGACCGCATCATTATCCTCTCACATGCCAGTCGGATCGTTGTGGTGGTCTGCCTGCTGGCACTCTGGTTCCGGGTGATCCTGGGCGTGGATCTGAGCGATCGCTCGCAATTTGGCGTGGCCTTTGTTGACGTCCCCCTCTCTGACCTGACCATCCTACTGATCTGTGGCATTGCGGGCTATCTGGCAGGGCCAAAGCTGCGGCTTCCGGCACCTTTTCTTGTCGGGCCAATGCTGTTCAGCGCCGTGGTCCACGCGACCGGATACGCCAGCAATCCACCACCCCGCGAAGTGGTGATCGCAGCACAGATTCTGCTGGGCACCATCATGGGTTGCCGGTTCCTGGGCAGCGCCCCACGTGCGATTGGCCGCGCTCTATTGCTGGGGGTGGGGGCAACGGTGATCATGCTCAGTGTGTCAGGGGCGTTTGCGTTGCTTTTGCATCAGCTCTTTGGCCAGGCGCTGGATCAGGTGTTGCTGGCCTATGCGCCGGGAGGTCTGGCCGAGATGAGCCTGGTCGCGCTGGCTCTGAATGCGGACGTGGCCTATGTGGCAACGCACCATCTGGTTCGGATCACCTTTGTTATTGTCGCAGCACCCGCCGTCTTTGGACTGATGCGCCGATTCTGGCGACGGCCTGACAGCCCCTGATCGACATGGAACATTTGCGTGGGGCACCCTCTTTGCGAATTTCTACCATCCCGGCAAGGCCTAATGAACTTTGCCGACATCCGGGTCACTATTCCAGGATCACGCGGCTCGGGCCATTTTCAGCCCGAATACCGTTTGGACAGCACGCCACAAGAAACGCCGCCAGAGAGGTGATCTCTGGCGGCGAAACTGTTTTACGACTTCAGCGAACGTGCTGCGTGCTCAGTGCGCAACGGCACCTGCCGTGGGCGATTGCTTGGCCAGCGCCTGGGCGGCGGCCTCCTCGGCGTCCTCATCCCAGACGATGGACTCGGGCGCGCGGATCAATGCGCGCTTCAGCACTTCAGAGACATGGCTGACCGGGATGATCTCTAGCCCGTTTTTAACGTTGTCAGGCAGTTCGATCAGGTCTTTCTCGTTCTCTTCAGGGATGAGAACGGTTTTGACTCCGCCACGCAGCGCCGCCAGCAGCTTTTCTTTAAGCCCGCCGATCGGCATCGCATTGCCGCGCAGCGACACCTCGCCGGTCATGGCGATGTCCTTGCGCACCGGTATTCCGGTCAGCGCCGACACAATCGACGTCACCATGGCAAGACCGGCAGATGGGCCATCCTTGGGGGTGGCACCATCGGGCACGTGGACGTGGATGTCCCACTTTTCGAACATCGGTGGCTTGACCCCGATCTGAGGGCTGATCGAACGGACGTAAGACGACGCCGCATCAATCGATTCCTTCATCACGTCGCCCAGCTTGCCGGTGGTTTTCATCCGGCCCTTGCCCGGGAGCCGCAGCGCCTCGATCTGCAACAGATCGCCGCCGACCGAAGTATAGGCCAGCCCCGTGACAACGCCGACCTGGTGATCGTCCTCGGTCAGACCATAGCGGTATTTGCGCACACCGAGATAGTCGTCGATGTTCTCGCTCGTGATGACAACCTTTTTCATGTCACCCTTGACGATCTGAGTCACCGCCTTGCGCGCCAGCTTGGCCAGTTCACGTTCCAGGTTCCGCACACCCGCTTCGCGCGTGTAGTAGCGGATCATGTCGGTCAGCGCCTCGTCCGTCACCTCGAACTCGCCTTTTTTCAGTCCGTGGTTCTTGTTCACCTTGTCCAACAGGTGGCGCTTGGCGATCTCGGCTTTCTCGTCCTCGGTGTAACCCGACAGCGGGATGATCTCCATCCGGTCCAAAAGCGGCCCCGGCATGTTGTAAGAGTTCGCTGTGGTCAGGAACATCACGTCGGAAAGGTCGTATTCGACTTCAAGATAGTGATCGACAAAGCTGCTGTTTTGTTCCGGATCCAGCACTTCGAGCATGGCCGACGCCGGATCGCCCCGGAAATCCTGACCCATCTTGTCGATCTCATCGAGCAGGATCAGCGGGTTCGTCGTCTTGGCCTTTTTCAGCGCCTGAATGATTTTTCCGGGCATGGAGCCGATGTAAGTCCGCCGGTGGCCGCGGATCTCGGATTCATCGCGCACACCACCAAGGCTGATGCGAATAAACTCGCGCCCCGTCGCTTTGGCCACCGATTTCCCAAGCGACGTTTTACCGACCCCCGGAGGGCCGACAAGGCACATGATCGGGCCTTTCAGCTTTTTCGACCGCTGCTGCACGGCGAGATATTCAACGATCCGCTCTTTCACTTTCTCAAGCGAATAGTGGTCGTCATCCAGCACTTTCTGCGCCCGGCCCAAATCCTTTTTGACACGGCTGCGCACACCCCACGGAATGCTTAGCATCCAGTCAAGGTAGTTGCGCACCACTGTCGCCTCGGCCGACATTGGCGACATGTTCTTGAGCTTCTTGATCTCGGCGTCGGCCTTTTCACGGGCCTCTTTCGACAGCTTGGTCGCAGCGACCTTGGATTCGAGTTCGGCAACCTCGTTCTGGCCGTCCTCACCGTCGCCCAACTCCTTCTGAATGGCTTTCATCTGCTCATTCAAATAATATTCGCGCTGCGTGCGCTCCATCTGGCTTTTGACACGGGTCTTGATCTTTTTCTCGACCTGCATGACGGACATTTCGCCCTGCATCAGGCCATAGACCTTTTCCAGCCGGTCGCTGACGGCGAGCGTCTCAAGCAGTTCCTGCTTTTGATGGACTTCGATTCCCAGATGCCCGGCCACCAGATCGGCCAGCTTGGCCGACTCGGTCGCTTCGGACACGGCGCTCATCGCCTCATCTGGGATGTTCTTTTTGACCTTGGCGTAGCGTTCGAATTCTTCGCCCACGGTGCGCACCAACGCCTCGATTGCGGTGGGATCACCGGGCATTTCGGTCAGATATTCAGCCTTTGCCTCGAAGAACGAGTCGTTTTCAAGGTATTCGGTGATCCGCACCCGCGCCTGACCTTCGACCAGAACCTTGACGGTGCCATCGGGCAGTTTGAGCAGTTGCAGCACATTGGCCAGCACGCCAGCCTTGTAAATGCCGGTGCTGTCGGGGTCATCAACTGCGGGGTCGATCTGGCTCGACAGCAGGATCTGCTTGTCGTCGGCCATGACTTCTTCCAATGCACGCACGGATTTATCGCGGCCGACAAACAGCGGCACAATCATATGCGGGAACACCACGATATCGCGCAGCGGCAGCACCGGATAAGACGTATTGAGGGGCTTTTTCATGCTCAATCCTTATTATTGGCAAGACAGCGCTTGTCCCGCTATGCGGCAACTCCGGCTGTCTCCGGTCTCGGTTATGAGAAATGGTGTACCTGCCAGACTTTTTCAAGCACATCCGTCTTTTGCGGTTAAGCATGCCCCCGGCCCCCGACAGACGCAAGGGGTGCGATGCCGGGGGGCAGGGGCGACGTAGCGGCGCGGCTTAGCCCGCCTTCTTTTGCGCCTCATCAAGTGTGGGGTAGTCGGTGTACCCTTTTGCGCCACCACCGTAAAAAGTCGACGAGTCGGCCTGGTTCAACGGTGCGTCCAGCTTTAGCCGCGCAACGAGATCGGGGTTGGCGATGAACGGCACACCAAAGGCCACCAGATCGGCATGATCATCCGCCACCGCTGCCAGCGCCATGGCACGATCATAGCCGTTGTTGACCATCCAGGGCGTTCCGGACCGCGCCTTTAGGTCGTCCATATCAACGCTCTCGGGCCACTCACGTTTGCCGCCGGTCTGACCCTCAATCAGGTGGATATAGGCCAGATCATAGCCCGCCAGCCGGTCCACCACATGCAGCGCCAGAGCAGCCGGATCGCTTTCGGTGATGTTGTTCGCGTTGGAAAACGGGCTGATGCGGATACCGACGCGTCCCGGCTCCCATTCCTGCAGTACCGCGTCCAGCGCCTCGAACGTCAGGCGGGTGCGGTTGTCCAGCGATCCGCCATACGCATCATCGCGCTTGTTCGCGCCGTCCTTCATGAACTGATCCAGCAGATACCCATTGGCGGCGTGCAGCTCGACCCCGTCAAAACCGGCGCGACGGGCGTTGACGGCCGCCTTGCGAAAATCCTCGATGATGCGCGGGATCTCATCCAGTTCCAGCGCGCGCGGTTCGGAGGTTTCAAGCATCTTCTCGCCATCAAAAGTCTTGGCGCCGGCACCAATAGCCGAGGGTGCGACCGGTGCCTTGCCCCCCTCCTGAAGTGAGGTATGAGATACCCGACCGACGTGCCAAAGTTGCAGAACAATCCGGCCACCGGCCTTGTGAACCGACTCAGTCACCTTTTTCCAACCTGCGACCTGCACGTCGGAATAGATGCCAGGCGTCCAGGCATAGCCCTTGCCCTCGGGCGAAATCTGCGTGGCTTCGGTGATGATCAACCCGGCTCCGGCGCGCTGCGTGTAGTAGTCGACATGCAAGCCATGCGGTGTATCATCTTCGGGCCGCGCCCGATTGCGTGTCAGCGGGGCCATCACCACCCGGTTCTTCAGCGCGATATCACCAGCGGTAAAAGCGGAAAAGAGGGACTGCTCGGTCATTTTGGTATCCTTAAGATTTGTGTCTGTCTCTATACATGAGCAAAGGCCCCGGCCCTGTGAAAGGTTCCTCACAACAATGTGTGGCATCGCCTGCCCGCCGCGGCAGCGCGCATTCAAGCAGGCGCCAATTGCGCCCAATCCGGTTTCTGCCTACAACCCGGCGAGTTTCCCAGCTGAGGCCACAACATGACGCAGCCGACCTTCCTTCTTGGGCTAGGCGCCTCGAAATCCGGCACCAGCTGGGTTCAGAGCTATCTCAACTCTGCGCCGATGGTCGATATGGGCCGACTGGGCGAATATCAGGTCTGGGACGCACTACACATTCCGGCCAATGCCAAATACCGCATTGCCCGCCCACCCCTGTTCAAGCGGATCGAAGCGGCGTTCGCCACCCGCCTGGGCCTGCCCATTGGCGCAAAGGCGTTTCGCTACCGGCTGCAACAAAACCCCGACCGATATTTCAGCTATTTTGCCGGCATCCTCGCCCGGGCGGGTATCACGCATACCGGCGATATCACCCCCGGCTATGCCGCCCTGCCCGCCGAGGTGCTACAGCGGATCGACACCGGCTTTGCCGCGCGTGGCATCGTGGTGAAACCGATCTTTGTCATGCGCGACCCGATTGAGCGCGCCTGGTCAGTGTTTCGCATGAAGCGGCGCAAAGGGCATCTGTCAGCCGACCACACAGACCTAACCGCGTTTCTGGACAGCTACACCACCTTCCAGCCGGGTGAAGCCGACAGTTACCGCGCCACGCTCACCACTCTTTCACAGATCTTTCCCACCGAGCGGCGCTATACGGGCCTGTTCGAAACACTGTTCACCACCCCGGCAATCGATGCGCTCAGCAGCTATGCAGGCATTCCGTCGGACCCGAAACAGGGCGCGCAAAAGGTCAATGCCTCGGCTGACGCCAGCGCCGTCCCGCCCGAAACCGCCCGGCAGCTGTTCCCCCGCTTTGCCGCCGACTATACCTATTGCGCCCAACACATGCCCGAGACACTGCAACACTGGCCGCATGCGCATCTGCTGGGTTAGATCGCGCCACATCTGACACAGTTGTGTATCCCGTGGCGATGCATTCGCCGCACCCGCAAAACGGCCTTGCCCTGGCAACACATCACGCGCACGCTCATTCGGTCAGCAAAGACTTTTTGCGCCCCGCCCTCATCTCATGGCTCCCTTGCGACAGGATGTGTCGGAAACGGGCTGGCACCACGTCGCGCCGTCAACGCAAGCTGTGCCCAGTCCGTTGGGAGAATGCCATGAAAACCACCACCCGCGTTGCTGTCATCGGAGGCGGCGTTGTCGGCTGTTCCGTGCTATATCACCTGACCAAGCTGGGCTGGTCCGATGTCATGCTGATTGAACGATCCGAGCTGACCAGCGGCAGCACCTGGCACGCCGCGGGCGGATTTCACACGCTGAATGGCGACACCAATATGGCCGCGCTGCAGGGCTATACCATCCGGCTGTACAAAGAGTTGGAAGAGATCACTGGCATGTCCTGCGGGCTGCACCATGTGGGTGGCGTGACGTTGGCGGACAATCAGGACCGGTTCGACATGATGCTGGCCGAGCGCGCCAAGCATCGCTACATGGGCCTGGATACCCGCATCCTGACCCCGGCCGAGATCGCTGAATTTGCGCCTATCGTGAACCTCGACCGTATTATCGGCGGGCTCTACGATCCTCTGGACGGGCACCTTGATCCATCTGGAACGACCCATGCCTATGCCAAGGCGGCCCGGCTGGGCGGCGCTACCATCGAGACACATTGCATGGTGCGCGAGACCAACCAGCGCCCAGACGGCACCTGGGACGTGGTGACAGACAAGGGCACGATCCACGCCGAACATGTGGTCAACGCCGGTGGCCTTTGGGCGCGCGAAGTCGGTGCAATGGCGGGTATCTACCTCCCGCTGCACCCGATGGAACATCAATACATCGTCACCGACGACATTCCTGAAATTTACGAACGTGGCACCGAACACCCGCATATCATGGACCCCGCCGGAGAATCCTATCTGCGCCAAGAGGGGCGCGGGCTGTGTATCGGGTTCTATGAACAGCCCTGCCGTCCCTGGGCCGTCGATGGCACCCCATGGAATTTTGGCCACGAACTGTTGCCAGATGACTTTGACAAAATTGCGGACAGCATTGAATTTGCTTATAAACGCTTTCCGGTGCTTGAGACCGCCGGCGTTAAGACGGTGATCCACGGACCCTTTACCTTTGCCCCCGATGGTAACCCTCTGGTCGGGCCTGTGCCAGGGTTGCGGAACTACTGGTCGGCCTGCGGCGTCATGGCTGGCTTTTCGCAGGGTGGCGGCGTCGGCCTGACGCTGGCGCAATGGATGATCGAGGGCGAGGCAGAGCGCGATGTCAGCGCGCTGGATGTAGCCCGATTTGGCCCCTGGATCACGCCCGGCTACACCCGTCCCAAAGTGACCGAAAACTACCAGACCCGCTTTTCCGTCGCTTATCCAAACGAAGAAAAGCCAGCCGCGCGTCCGAACCGCACCACGCCGATGTACGACATTTTTGACCAGATGGGCGCGGTCTGGGGGCAGCAATACGGGTTGGAAGTGCCAAATTACTTTGCCGCCGAGGGAGAACCACGGTTTGAAGCACCGTCATTCCGACGCTCGAACGCCTTTGAGGCGACGGCACGAGAGGTAAAGGCCGTACGCGAAGCCGTTGGAATCAATGAAGTTCAGAACTTTGGAAAATATCTGATCAGCGGCCCCAACGCCCGCGCATGGCTCGACCGGATCATGGCCGGACGCGTGCCGCAGCCGGGTCGGCTGTCGTTGACCCCGATGTTGTCACACAGAGGACGACTGATCGGCGATTTCACCATTTCCTGTCTTGAAGACGAGACATTCCAGCTCACCGCATCTTATAGCGCGCAGAACTATCATATGCGCTGGTTTCAGAAGCATCAGGACAGCGGCGTAAGCATCGAAAATATCAGTGATAAGCGCACAGGTTTTCAGATCGCGGGACCGCAGGCACGGGCCGTTCTCCAAGCCTGCACCCGCAACGACGTTTCCGACATGGCCTTTATGGATGTGCGGCAATTGGGTGTTGGCATGTCCGATTGTCTGGTGCAGCGGGTCAGCTATACTGGCGATCTTGGGTTTGAGATTTATTGCGATCCCATGGCCCAACGCCAGCTGTGGCAGACACTTACGACGGCAGGCACACCGCATGGCATGAAACCATTCGGCATGCGTGCGATGATGTCGCTGCGCCTGGACAAGTTCTTTGGCTCGTGGATGCGCGAGTTTTCGCCCGACTACACCGCGGCGGAAACCGGACTGGATCGCTTTATCTCTTTCCGCAAGAACGTTGATTTCATTGGTCGATCCACAGCCGAGGCTGAGCGAGAGGTTCCTCCTGCGCGCCAGCTGGTCGCGTTTGAGCTGGACGCCGACGATACTGACGTCAACGCCTACGAACCGATTTGGATTGATGACAAGGTACAGGGGTTCTGCACGTCAGGCGGCTATTCGCATTATGCCAACAAATCCATTGCCTTGGGGCTTATCCCTCGCGCGCTGGCGCACGACGGATTGCAGGCCGAGATTGAAATTCTCGGCAAGATGCGGCCAGCCGTTCTTTTGACTCAGCCGCTTTTTGATGCGGATGGGGCGCGCATGCGTGGATAAAGCAGTATGGTGCCGCATGAAACGCGTTGCCATACTGATTCCCGCCGCCGGCTTTGGCACCCGTATGCGCGGGGCTGACAAGCTGTTGCAGTCTGTCGATGGCATGCCGCTGCTGCGCCGTCAGGCACTGCGTGCACTGACAGCCGCGGACCATGTGGTGGTCACGCTGCGGTCGCTCGACGGCCCCCGCGCACAGGCTATGGCTGGCCTGCCGCTGCGCATGGTCCACGTACCGGATGCTGAACTTGGCATGGCCAATTCGCTCCGGCGCGGCGTGGCGTCTCTTCCAAAAGAAATCTCGGCCGTTGCCATCGCACCCGCCGACATGCCGGACCTGACCGAGGACGACTATCAAAGCATTATCGCGGCATTCCGTTCTGCAAACCATCCTCTAATCTATCAGGGCAGCTCTGCTGCGGGTGTGGCGGGCCACCCGGTCCTATTTCCCGAAGATTGCTTTATGGCGCTCAAGCGGTTGAGCGGGGATCGAGGTGCGCGCGACGTTCTGAAGACTAACGCACACCGGGTGCGAAAGGTTGCCCTGCCCGGCAACAACGCCTTGACCGACCTTGATACCCCCGAAGCCTGGGAAGCCTGGCGCAGGACACAACTGGCAGATTGCAGCCCGCCGGAAATCTGACGTCGCGCGCGGACAATGCGCCGCTGACGTCGCTGTCGCCATCCACAATCAAAAAACGGGGCGGTGTGATCCGCCCCGTTTTCCGTACATCCAACCGGATTGTACTGCGTCTGTTTACCTGACGATTACTTCGTCAAAAGCTTTGCCTCGTGCTTTTTCAGCGACCGGCGGGCCGACTGATAGCTCTGAATGCCCTCGGCATGCTCCAGCTCCGGGAACAGTTCCAGGATTTCAGAGCGCTGCGCACCACCGATCCCCTTGAGACTGTAATCGCCGGGCTGGAAGCTTTCGGTCCAGGCGCCGTTTGACAACACAACCTCGTGACGGTCGAACATGAAGTGCAGGTAGCTGACACCCAACGCGCCAACCTCATCCACTCCGTCAAGGCCGGTAAGGTGCTTGGCCGCGGCCAGCACTTCGTTTTCCTCGAAATACAGCGCGGTCTTGTCGTTGTTGACCAGAATGCGGTGGTTCGGACTGACCAGCAGATCATGCTCGGGCAGGTTGTTGCCCAGACTGCCGCGCTGGATCAGGATGGGACGCATGTGCGGCTGACGTGACAACTGATGCCCGGTCAGATCCTTGCGACCCGTCCAGCGGATTTCCTGAATACCATTGTCGCGGGTGATAATCCGGTCACCTTCCCGCAGATCCTCGACCAGGCGTTCGCCTTGCGGGGTTGCAATCAGCGTACCCGGGGTAAAGCACGGCACCACCTGTTCGATGTTGAAGAAATCCATCGTGCCGGTGACAGCGCCAGACCCGTTCAGGAATTCGACCGTCCCGTCGATGCCGTTGCTGGGCAGATCGCCATCATCGTCGGGCGTCACGTTGACAAGACGGTAGTCGGTGCCCTGAACGCCAACACCGCTGAGGTCGAGGATGTCGAAATCGTCGCCCGCGTTGCCGCCCTGAACATAATCACCGGCGCCGTCGCTGGCACTGTCGACGATAATCACGTCGCGATCCGCGCCGCCGTCGATGCTGTCGACGCCTGCACCACCGTTCAGGGTGTCGCCACCCTGGCCACCGATCAGAGTGTCGTTATCATCACCACCGTTGAGGCTATCCTCATCGATGCCACCATCCAGAAGGTCATTGCCAGAGCCGCCAAGCAAAGTGTCGTCATCGTCGCCCCCGATCAGAGTGTCATCGCCCAGACCGCCATAGATGCTGTCCCGGTCGTTTTCCGTGTTTACGTCGATGGCGTCGATCTGCTCGAGGATCGCAAAGTTCGACCCGTCGATGTAATCGTTGCCCTGACCCCCATCGAGCGAATCCGAACCGTGGCCACCGATGATGCTGTCATCACCAAGGTTGCCGCGGATGGTGTCGTCGTCGATACCGCCGTCCAGCGTGTCGTTGCCGTCGCCGCCGGTGATGCTGTCGGCGTCGTCACCGGTCGAAATCAGGTCATCGCCCATTTCGCCATGCACGGTGTCCATGCCGTCCGTGGTGTTTGGATCGGACAGGAAGGTTGTGCCGCCCACGGTCAGCGGGAAACTGGGATCATCCCCTTCGTAATCCGAGAAGGTATCGACACCCGCCACGATGGTATCATTGCCCTGGCCGCCTGTGATGCTGTCCGAGCCCTGCTCGTCCGTAATCAGGTCGTCGCCGCCGCCGCCGTCGATGGTGTCATTGTCGATCCCGCCCTCGAGCGTATCAGCCCCGGCACCACCGGTGATCACATCGCTGTCATCGCCACCATCAATGCTGTCAGCGCCATCCGTGCCAACCAGCGTTTCCATATCGTCGGTGGGATCGGGATCTTCGTCCAGCCCGTCCAGTGGGTCGAGCGCTTGATCCGCATCAGCCACCGGGAAAACATCAACGTCGATACGCGGATCACCACCGGTCGGCGGTGGCGGCGCAGTCCCAACCGTCACGGTGATTGTGCCAGTGTCCGTGCCGCCATTCCCGTCGTCGATCGTGTACGAGATGGTGTCATCCCCGACAAAACCATCGTCCGGGGTGTAAGTCACGGTACCGTCGTCATTGATCACAACCGTGCCGTTGTCCGGGTCAGAAACATCGGTGACAGTCAGTGGATCATCGTCAGGATCGGTGTCGTTTTCCAGTACGGAAATGATCACCGGATCGCCGATTGTGTCAGCCGTGTCATCATTGGCAACCGGGTTACCATTGGTGTCACCAACTTCGACGGTCACAATGCCAACAGCATCGTCAGACAGACCGCCATCATCCGTGATGGTGTACGAGATCGTATCTTCACCCGTGAAACCGTCGTTCGGTGTGTAATTCACCGTGCCGTCGCCATTGTCGGTAACCGTACCATTGGCCGCAGTCAGCGTGGTGATGGTGAAAGGATCACCGTCAGGGTCGCTGTCGTTGAACAGCACTGGGATCGCTGTGGTCGTGCCGCTGGGCACGGTTGCGCTGTCATCCTCGGCCACGGGCGGGCGGTTACCGCCATCTATAGTGTCCTCGCCCACCTTAATCGTCACGGTGCCGGTGTCCGTCGCGCCCGAGGGATCGCTGATTGTATAATCAAAGGTATCCGTGCCGATGAAGCCTGCATTCGGCGTGTAGCCAAATGTGCCGTCACCATTATCGGTGACAGTGCCATTGGCCGGGGCAGTATTGTCGACAATCGAAATCTCATCTCCATCGGGGTCCGAGTCGTTTGCCAGTGCCTCAATGGTGACATCCATATCCGCGTCGGTTGTCACGTCATCATCGACGGCCACCGGCGCGTCGTTCTCATCTTCTACGTCCACGGTCGAAAACTGCACATCCGAGATCAAAAGACCCTGAGCCGCGTTGCCGCCGTTGTCATAGGTAAATTCGATACGCGAAATCGGGCCGGGAATGCTGACCAGAACCGAACCGTCCACATCGGCAAAGCCGCTGGTGGTGTTGCCGGACACGGTGTCACCTGCAACCGTTGCAGTGCCAGCCGGGGTCAGCGTCACCGGGGTCGAATTTCCCTCGGCATCATAGGCTGTGACGGTCAGGAAATCCTGAAACGTCCCATTTGGTTCGCCATCCAGATCTTCGTTCGTATCGCTGGAATCGACATCTGACAGCCGGAAGGTCACGTTCTGAACGTTGTCGGTGAACAGCGACGTGTCGGTCGCGCGAAAATCAAAGACGACGTTCGACGTCTCTTCGGTCGACGGGGTAGCTGTGCCGCTGCCATCGCCAAACAGTTTGAGATGCGAATACGGGTCGATGGTTTCGCCGTCCGCCACATACCCTTCGGAATTGAAGGTGAACGCCTGATTGCCCGGCTCGACCCCGGTGTAGATCACGTCGATTGCGACGCCCCCGGTTTCGATCGTTGCAGAGACCGTATCAGGCCCCGTGCTATCCAAATTCGTTCCGTAGGCGCCTAGTGTGCCCCAGTCTAATACCAAATCAGTCATCTCATTGACCCTCTTTACATTAAGACGGGGGCAAGCCCCATGCCGCAGCTGCGCGACGGCAGCACGATAGCACCGCCCGGTTTCGTTTGTGTGTATAGCTTGCAATCGTGCCAAGGTCGCGCGATGTCGTCTGCCCACCCAAATGGTGAACAAAGGTCGCCTTCTGGCGGCTCATCGGTTTCCCGACCCACGCGTCCCTTAGCACCCTGCGGATGCGATACAGTTCAGCGGCCGCCCCCGTGGCCAACAGACATCACCCCCCAGTTGGGCTTGAGAGATTAATACTTAAGCTGATGTCGCGAACAAAGGACAAAATGTATGAAAGCTTTCTGCATTTCCGCTTTTGTCGTCGCGTCGGGGTATTCGCCGCTAGGCATTTGTGTCTTTGGGCGCATGATTGTTTCGTTCGCTTCGCGGTGTCCTGCGGTCCGCTCAGGTCGAATTACCGGTTTAGCATGGATTTTTCATGGATTTTTGCAAACCTCTGGCACGCTGAATCGCGCATTGTTGCAAAATTGGACACAATGTCAGCGATCCCAGTTCGAAGTAAACTGTTCGCGTTCTTGCGTTCAAATGTGGCAGCGTTTGTACATTGAGGCGCATCAATCGCCCGAACGTGGATAGATTGATCAGCCGCACCGCCGGTTTCCAGTAACAAATCCCGAATCAACCGTCGAGCTGGCCACCCTAGACAACACAATCTGCGCCACTATTCGGCACCTCTGCCACAATTTTGACAGGCTTTTGGCTGCATCAGTCGACACAAGATATACTTATAGGTAGTCCGCCTGAACCGATGAAACTGATCCGCACCAAACGGGGATTTGCAAATTCCATGGCAACCCAGGACGCAGCGTCGACATCCCGAGCGCATCGGTCAGCGGTATCATAGGCGCCCGTGACGCAACCCCACGCGACATTGCCCAGCCGGAAGCGTAAAAAAGCCGCCCGAGGTATCCTCGGACGGCGACTTCAATTCTAGAAACAATCAACCGATGATCTTATTGAACACCGATGACGGACGCATCACGCCGACGGTCTTGGCCGCATCGGTATGATAATAACCGCCGGTCTCGGCAACGCCACCCTGAGCGGCGGCCAGATCGGCAACGATTGCAGACTCTTGTGACGCCAGCGTCGCGGCAATCGGGGCGAAATGCGCGGCCAGCTCTGCATCCTTGCTCTGCTCAGCCAGCGCCTGCGCCCAGTACAGCGCAAAAAAGAAATGGCTGTCGCGGTTGTCAGGCTGCCCAACACGACGGCTGGGCGATTTGTTGTTGTCGAGGATGCCTTGCGTCGCCACATCGACCGCCTCGCCCAGTATACGCGCCTTTTCATTGCCTTTGACATCGGCAAGGAATTTGAGGCTTTCCCCCAGCGCGCAGAATTCACCCAGTGAATCCCAGCGCAGATGGTTTTCCTCTACCAGCTGCTGCACATGTTTCGGGGCCGACCCGCCTGCCCCGGTCTCGAACATACCGCCGCCGTTCATCAGCTTGACGATCGACAGCATCTTGGCCGAGGTGCCAAGTTCGAGGATCGGAAACAAATCGGTGAGGTAGTCGCGCAGCACGTTGCCGGTCACCGCAATGGATGTTTCGCCCTTGCGGATGGTTTCGAACGACAGGCGCGTCGCCTCGCGCGGAGCGAGGATCTGGAACTTGTCAGTCGCACCCGCTGCGGCGAGCAACGGTTTGACATAGGCGATCAGCTGCGCGTCATGGGCGCGGGTTTCGTCCAGCCAAAAGATCGCCTGGCAGTTTTCGGCCTTTTGACGCGAAATTGCGAGACTGACCCAATCCTCGACCGGGGCCTTGCGCGTCGAGGCCGAGCGCCAGATATCGCCCACCTCAACCGCGTGTTCGTGCAGCACGTCGCCATTGGCCGCAATCATGCGCACGGTACCTGCTGCCGCGATTTCAAATGTGGTGGGGTGCGAACCGTATTCCTCGGCCTTTTGCGCCATCAGGCCGATGTTTTGTACCGTGCCTGCGGTGGTCGGGTCCAGCGCGCCGGTCTCTTTGAAATAGGCGATGGTTTCGGCATACACCGCAGCGTACGAGCTGTCGGGGATGACGCAGTTGGTATCGGCCTCTTTGCCGTCCGGCCCCCAGCCCTTGCCGCCGGCGCGGATCAGCGCCGGTAGCGAGGCGTCGATGATCACATCTGACGGCACATGCAGGTTGGTGATGCCCTTGTCAGAATTCACCATATAGAGCGGCGGACGGTCTGCCAGCGTGCTGTCGATGGCGGCCAGAATCGCGTCTTTTTCCGCCATATCGGCCACACGGGCCAGCAGATCGCCAATTCCGGCATTCGGGTTGGCGCCGGCAGCGGCCAGCGCATCGCCATAGGTGTCAAACACCGGCTGCAGATAGGCAGCAACGGCGTGGCCAAAGATGATCGGGTCGGACACTTTCATCATCGTGGCCTTGAGGTGGATCGAGAAAAGGACGCCGTCCTGTTTCGTCGCCTCGATCTGTTCGGCCAGAAATGCATCCAGCGCCTTGGCCGACAGGAACGTCGCATCGACCACGGTGCCTGCCGGGAACGTCACACCGTCCTTAAGAACGGTCACCGTGCCATCGGTTGCGGTCAGCTCGATCTTGGCGGGTCCGGCTTGGGCGTCGCTCAGCGTGACCGAGGTCTCGTTCGAGCGGAAGTCGTTGGCCGACATGGTCGAGACATGGGTTTTGCTGTCGCTGGCCCAAGCACCCATCGAATGCGGGTTGGCCATAGCGTATTTCTTCACGGCGATAGCCGCGCGACGGTCCGAATTACCCTCGCGCAGAACCGGGTTTACGGCCGAGCCTTTGATCGCATCAAAACGGGCGCGCACATCTTTTTCTTCGGCGGTCTGCGGATCTTCGGGGTAGTCCGGCAGATCGTAGCCCTGCGATTGCAGTTCTTTCAGCGCCGCAACCAACTGCGGCACCGAGGCCGAAATATTGGGAAGCTTGATGACATTGGCGTCAGGCGATTTGACCAGATCGCCCAGGATTGCGAGGTCGTCGGACTGGCGCTGCTCGGGTGTCAGCTTTTCCGGGAAGGTGGCGATGATGCGCCCGGCAAGAGAAATATCGCGGGTGCCGACAGACACCCCGGCCGCAGCGGCAAAGCTGCGGATGATCGGCAAAAGCGACGCAGACGCCAATTCCGGTGCCTCATCCACTTTGGTGTATACGATATCGACGTTGTTCGAGTCAGCCATGTTCAAAAGCCCCTGTTGCATTTGACATCTTCCTTAAACGAGACGCTTTGCGACGTCCACTGACCACAACTCCGGGGCGGCGTTCCAATTGGAATTTGTCCGTACAGCGCTTTGGGAAAACGCCTGCCGGCGAGATCAGAAAGTGGTGCTGCCGGTCAAACCTGACTATCGATCACCTGTGGATCGCCCGCGAACAGTGCCTCGATCAGGTTAGAACGCTGACGCAGCACCGCACGCTGGTTCACGGACCCCTTGTCCGTCACCTCACCCTTGTCGAAATCCAGTGGTTCGGTCAGGAACAGCGCCAGCGGGACGCGCATGGAACTGCCCCCGGCGGTGGCATTGTGGCGCGCCAAAAGTTCGGCCACTTTGGCACGCAGAACCGGATGGGCATATAGTGCGGCATCCGACAATGTTGCGCCATTCGGGACCAGTCGTTCGATAGCGGGACGGAACGGCAGCAGAAGCGCGCCCAGCCGGGTCTGCCCCTCGCCCGCGATCACCACATCGCGCGCCAGACCATCCAGTGCATTGGTCAATTTGGCGCGCAACATGCCGACGCTGACCCATGTGCCGGTGGCCAGCTTGAAATTCTCGGCTGTGCGACCGTCAAAAAAGAACCCCTTTGACGGATCGTCGGGATCCGCAAAGCGCAGCGCATCACCAAAGTTGTAAAAGCCTTCGTCGTCAAACGCCTCGGCTGTCAGCTTGGCATCGCGCCAGTATCCCGGCGTGATCGACGGGCCTTTGACATGCGCCTCCCATTTGCCGTCGACCGGCACCAGCTTTAGCGTCAGCCCCTTGTTGGGGAGACCGACATTGCCGGGTTTCTCCTGCGGTTCCGTGCAAAACAGCGCATGTGGCGCAGTTTCGGTCGACCCCAGCCCGGTGGACAGCAGGATACGTTCGCCCGTCACCTCGATTGCCAACCGATCCAATTCGGCCCAGGTGTGTTCGGCCATCGCCGCGCCAGCGTACATCATCAGCTTGAGATTGCGGAAAAAGCTCTGCGCCAGTTCTTGGTCGCTGCGCATCGCCTCGACCAGCATCTCAAAACCGACAGGCACGTTGAAATACCAGTTGGGCGACACGTCACGCAGGTTGGCAATGGTCTGGCCGATCAGCGCCGGCGACGGCTTGCCAGCATCAATGTAGAATGTGCCGCCGTTATAGAGCGCCATATTGAACAGTTTATTGCCAGCTGCCACATGGTTCCACGGTGCCCAGTCCAGCAGCACCGGCGGCTCGTCCTTGAGATAGGCAAAGCAGTCGCGCACCATCTCCATGTTAGAGCAGAGCATCCGCTGAGTCTGGATCACCGCCTTGGGCGCGCCGGTGGTGCCTGATGTGAACATGAACTTGGCCACTGTATCAGGGCCGGTGGCCTGATTGGCCGCATCAACGGCACCGGTGACAGGTGTCACCAGCAGGCTGTCCCAGTCGATCACCCGTCCAGCGCCGCGCAGGCCAAGTCGCGGCAGATCAGTAAAAACAGCGTCTATGGCCGGTGTGAACGGGGCCAGATCGTCGGCAAAGACCGCCCCCGGCGTGATCTGATCGCGGATCTGCCGCAACTTGACGAAATCGCCCGAAGATGTGGCATAGGCCGGTGCCAACGCCGCCGAGGGAATGCCGACATATTGCGCCCCCAGCGCCATCAGCGCGTGGGCGATGGAATTGCCCGACAGGATCACCAATGGCCGTTCGGTGGACAGGTTCAGATCCAGTAGCGCCTGCCCGATGGATCGGACCTGCACGAACAGCTCCGCATAATCGACCCGGGCCCAGTTGCCTGCATCGTCCCGCTCGGCCATCCAGGTAGTCTGCGGGGAGACTTGCGCCCAATGAGCGATCCGATCCGACAGGCGGTCAGGGTAAGGCGGCAACGCACCAGTCTGCCAGACCAGAACCGCGCCATCCGCCCGTCTTTCCCAGGCGATATCCGTCTGCCAAAGCGCCACATCGCGCAGTTTTCCCGACTTCATTGGACTGAGCCTCCCCGCTCCTGATCTCGGACGCCCCGTTGCGCAGCACCCGATGGGCGGCGGATCTGGGAGCAGCGCCGAAGCCTATGTTTGGGGGGCGCGCGTGGCTCGTGTCAACAAATACTAGTTTACAGGGATATATTTTCCATGGATACATTATGACACGATCCTAAGGAATAAACTGCCTGATGCCTTATCTTACCACTGAACTGCGCGGCGACGTCGCCCTGATCTGTCTGGACCGACCGGAAAAGCGCAACGCCATTTCCGATGCCTTTGTCGAAGAGCTGAACGCTGCGATCACATGGGCCGAAGCGGTTGCCAAGGCTGGCGTGATCCATGCCAATGGCCCGCATTTCTGTGCCGGGCTGGATCTGGCCGAACATGTCCGCAAGACTCCGTTCGAGGGGGTGCACGGATCGCGCCGCTGGCACGAGGTTTTTGGCCGCATCCAGCGTGGCAGGCTGCCGTGGATTTCCGCGTTGCATGGTGCAGTGGTTGGCGGCGGACTGGAACTTGCTTCGTCCACCCACGTGCGTGTGGCGGATACTTCGGCGTTCTTTGCTTTGCCCGAGGGGCAGCGCGGCATCTTTGTCGGCGGCGGCGCGTCGGTGCGCACCGCGCGGCTGATGGGTGTGGCGCGGATGACGGACCTGATGCTGACTGGACGTTCGGTCGATGCGGATCAGGCCGAACGCTGGAATCTGGTGCAATATGTGATGCCCGAGGGCGCGGCGCTGGACAAAGCCGTCGAACTGGCAACCCAGGCAGCCACCAATGCCGAGATTTCGAACTACGCGATCATCCACGCTCTGCCCCGCATTCAGGACATGGCCACCGATGACGGGCTGTTTGTCGAAAGCTTCATCGCCTCGTTCACCGCCACCAGCCCCGAAGCCGAAGCGCGCCTGAACGCCTTTCTCAGCAAAAAGGCCGGTAGTAAGGTCGCAAAACCGGGGTCAAACGAATGAACCTGCCCCTGCGCGATACGCCTGACGAAGATACCCTCGATTTTGGCGACCTGAACGCCTCGCTCGGGTTTCTGCTGCGGGTTGCGCAACTGCAGGCGTTCGATTCCTTCTATGCCGCGTTCGACGCGACGCAGATGAAACCGGGGGAATTCACCGTGTTGCGCCTGATTGGCCTGAACCCCGGACGGCGTCAGGGTGTCATCGCCAAAGCTTTGCGGATCAAGCCCGCACATATGACCAAGCTGATCCAGCGCATGGTGGATGCAGGCTATGTCGAACGTGAGGCAACACCCGAGGATCGCCGCTCGGTCACACTGTCACTTACCAGAGACGGCCAGCGCTTTGTCGACCACCAGCAGACAACCTTGAAAAACTTGGAAATCAAGGACCGGAGCGGTTTCGCCCCCGAGGAATTTGACCAGATTCTGACGCTGCTGAAACGGTATATTGCAGGGAACAAGCGTGATGATTGATATCGACAACGTGACAGCCATCGATTTTCACACCCACGCCGAAGAACCCTGCTGCACAACGCGCGACGATGGCTACAACGAATTTCAGGCCGGCATGGCCGCCTATTTCAAAAACCCGGCCGGGGCCGGTGGCATGCTGCCGACAGTCGAACAGACCGCCGCCTATTACCGCGAACGCAACATCGCCGCCGTGATCTTTCCCGTTGATGCCGAACGCGAAACCGGGTTCCACCGTTATTCCAACGAGGATGTAGCCCGGCTCTGCGCCGAAAACGACGATATCCTGATCCCGTTCGCCAGCATCGACCCGTGGAAGGGCAAGATGGCGGTACGCGAGGCGCGGCGTCTGGTGCGCGATTACGGCGTGCGCGGGTTCAAGTTTCACCCGACGATGCAGGGCTTCTACCCAAACGACCGGATGGCCTACCCGCTATACGAGGCGATCCAGGACGAGGGCGCGCTGGCGCTGTTTCACACCGGTCAGACCGGCGTCGGGTCCGGCATGCGCGGCGGCATGGGGATGCGGCTGAAATATTCCCACCCCATGGCGATCGACGACGTTGCAGTGGATTTTCCGGACCTTGGGATCGTGATGGCCCACCCATCCTTTCCCTGGCAGGAAGAGGCGCTGTCCGTCGCGCAACACAAGCCCAACGTCTATATCGACCTCAGCGGCTGGAGCCCGAAGTATTTCCCCGAGATCCTGATCCGCTACTCCAACACTTTGCTGAAAAAGAAGATGCTCTTTGGTTCGGACTGGCCCGCGATCACGCCGGACCGCTGGCTGGCCGATTTTGAAAACGCCGGTTTTCGGGATGAAGTGCGTCCGCTCATCCTGAAGGAAAATGCGCGAAGGTTGCTGAACCTGTGATGGATGCACTCTGGGAGGAGACACAATGAAAACTCTGATGAAGACGACAGGCCTTGCCCTTGCGATATCATTGGTCGCATTCGCATCCGCCGAGGCACGCGAATTGCGCGTAGCACCCGCCGCACCGCCGGCCCACCCGGCCAACGGCGTGATGTACACCAATTTCCTGAAATACCTGCCCGAGGAATCCGACGGCCGACTGACAGGTATCATGCTTGGCCCCGAAGTGGTCAGCCTGACGCAGGTCAAGGACGCACTACAATCGCAGATCGCCGAAGTTGCCAACCTGCTACCGCTCTATTTTCCCGCCGACCTGCCAATGATGTCAGTCACCGGACAGCTGTCCCTGACCGGCACGAACAGTCAGGCGATGGGCGCAGCCATGTCCGAATTTGTCGTCAACTGCGCCCCCTGCCAGGACGAGATGAAAACGCTTGGGCTGGTCTTTCTTGGATCCGGGGCGTCGGACGGCTATGAATTTCTGACCACCAAGCCAGTGCGCACCGCCGAGGACCTCAAAGGTCTGCGCCTGCGTTCAGGCGGTGCCCCCTGGGCGCGACTGGCCGAGCATTTTGGTGCGGTGCCAGTACAAATGTCGGTCTTTGACCAGTTCGAGGCAATCAGCCAGGGCAGCATCGACGGCACCATGGCCTCGATCGGGGATATGCTGGCATTCCGCCTGGTCGAAGTGGTGAAATACATCACCTATGTGCCGCTGGGCATGTATATCTCGACCTCGAACTTTGCCACGTCCAAGGTAACGTGGGATAGTCTGTCAGCCGAGGATCGCGCCGCCATGGCGCGTGCCGCCAACCGGGCCAACACCGATTTCACCAACCGCTGGGGTGCCGAGATCCCGGCGATTGCCGAAGGTGCCGCGAATGAGGCCGGGATCGAGTTCCTAGAGGCTGATCCGGCCCTTATCTCAGAACTTCAGTCGTTCATTGAGGCGGATATCGAGACAGCGGGCAGCTACAGTCAGGAACAGTTCGGTATTGCCGATGCGCCCGAGCAGATCGAGGCTTTCCTAAAGCTGGTCGACAAGTGGACGGCGATTGCCGAGGAACTGGACAACGATCCGGTGAAAATGGCCGCCCGCACCTATGACGAAGTCTGGTCCAAGATCGATTACGCCACCTACGGCGGCTGACACCGGTCGGACCCGGCGCGTCGCGCGCCCGGGTCCGAACCGCTCTGAACTGCGGAGATCTGGCAAGATGCCGTTACTGACTCGACTGCGCGACCGGGGGCTCGATCTGCTGGCGGTGCTGGGGGGACTCGCGATCCTGACGCTGATGATCCACGTCGTGGCGGATGTCGCGATGCGCAACCTGCTGAACCAGCCGATCCCCGCGACCTACGAAGTTGTCACGCATTACTATATGATCGCGCTGGCGTTTCTGCCGCTGGCCTGGCTCGAACGGCGGCGCGGTATGGTACAGGTCGAAGTGCTTGAGCCACTGATGTCCCCGGCCTTGCTGCGCCTGTCCGACAGGTTCGTGGCATTGCTGTCGACCGTGATCTATGCGGCGCTGGCCTGGGTGACGTGGAAAACGGCGCTGGGCAATTATGCCACCGGCACCTTTGTACTGGCGCAGAACGTGGCGGTGCCGACCTGGCCCGCTTATTTCCTGCCGCCGCTGGGTTTTGCTCTGGCGGCCGCGGTCACCGCCGTGCGCATTCTCTCGCCTGAACAGGACAACCCGGCATGAGCGTCGAAACCGGACTTTTCGGCGTTGCACTGCTGTTTGTTCTGCTGGCACTGCGCGTACCCGTGGCGCTGGCGCTGATCGCGGTGCCGTTTGTTGGCATCACATGGCTGCTGGGGCTGACCCCGGCCATTGGAATCCTGTCCTCGACACCGTTCTCGTTTGTGGCGAACTGGACGCTGTCTGCGGTGCCTATGTTCCTGCTCATGGGCTTTGTCGCCTTTCACGCCGGGCTGACGGCGGGGTTGTTTGAGGCCGCCAAAGCCGTGTTGCGCAAGGTTCCGGGCGCGCTGGCGATCTCGTCTATCTTTGCATGTTCGGGGTTTGCGGCGGTCTGCGGATCATCGCTGGCGACCGCCGCTGCCATGGGACGGATCGCGATTCCCGAAATGGTGAAATCGGGCTATGCGCCCAGCTTTGCCGCAGGATCTATCGCGGCGGGCGGCACCATCGGCGCGCTGATCCCGCCGTCAATCCTGATGATCGTCTACGGCGTCTTTGCCGAAACTTCCGTGACCAAGGTTTTTGTTGGCGGCATCACCATCGGCCTGCTGACGGCGGTGTCCTACGCGGTTGTGGTTCTGCTGACGTGCTGGTTGCGCCCGGACATCGCGCCGCCCCGCCCGCTGGATGCCAAAGGCATCAGCGCACGGCAGGCGCTGGCCAATATCTGGCCGGTCATCGCGCTGATCTTTGTGGTGTTTGGCGGGCTGTTTTCGGGTTTCTTTACCGCGACCGAGGCTGGCGCCTTTGGCGCGCTGGGGTCGATCATCATTGCCACACTGACCGGACGTTTTGGCTGGCAGGTTCTGCGCAACGCAATCCTTGAAACCATCACCACCTCGTCGTCGCTGTTTATCATCGGTGTCGGTGCGGCGATGTTCACCCGCTTTCTTGGGCTGACAGGTGTATCGAGCTTTATCTCAAGCGCGGTCAGTGGCGCCGACCTTGGCTATGTCCACCTGATGGTGATCGTGGTTCTGATCTATCTGGTGCTCGGCATGTTCATGGAGCCGTTCGGCGCGCTGCTGGTCACACTTCCAGTTCTGCTGCCGATCTTTCGCGCCGAGGGCATCGACCTGATCTGGTTCGGCGTCCTGGTGGTAAAGCTGTTGGAGATCGGGATGATCACACCACCCGTGGGACTGAACGTCTTTGTCATCCGCAGCGTGGCCAGCGAATACGCCACGGTCGTTCAGATCTTCCGGGGCGTGATCCCGTTTCTGGTGGCAGATATCGTGGTGGTGGCCATCATCATCGCCTTTCCGCAGCTTGTGCTGTTCCTTCCATCCTGGATGTGATTCCGCGGCCACCGCAGATCGACCTAAGCCGAGTGATAAGCAATGTATGACCTGACCCATGATCAGCAGGCCCGAACACTAAGCCTACTGGCGCAGACGACGGGTTGGGCGCGCGTCCGGACGCTCTGTCCCGAGGTCGATGACAGCACCGCGCAGGCGATCTTGTCTGCCGCCGGTACATTGGCTGAAACGGTCATTCAGCCGCTCGACAGCGTGGCCGACCGCGACGGCTGCCGCCTGACAGAGGGTCGGGTTCAGGTGCCTGCCGCCTACAGCGCCGCCTATCGGGCGGTTGCCGATGGCGGATGGATCGGGATCGACCTGCCCGAGAGCATGGGTGGATCTGGCCTGCCCATCGTCCTTCAGGCTGCGGCCGAGCCGCTGTTTGACCGGGCCAGCATCGCCTTCAACATGGCGACCGGGGCCAGCCGCGCGGCGGCGGTGCTGCTGTCTGATGTTGCCCCGTCAATGGTGGCCGCAGACTGGGTGCCTGCGCTGATCGCCGGCACCCGCACCGCCACAATCTGCATCTCGGAACCCGACGCCGGGTCCGATGTGGGGCGCATTCAGACCTTGGCCCAGAACGAGGGTGGCATCTGGCGGATCACAGGGCAAAAATGCTGGATTTCGTTCGGCGACCACGACATGACTGACATGATCGGCCATTGCATCCTGGCCCGCACCTCTGACATGCCCGGTACCCGGGGGCTAAGCCTGTTTCTATGCCCCTCGGTCCACAACGGCGCGGCAAACGGCATCACTTGCCTGCGGATCGAAGAAAAGATGGGGCTGCACGGTTCTCCGACCTGCACGCTGGAGTTTGATGGCGCACACGCAACCCTGCTGGGAGAAGAGGGACGCGGCGTCCCCGCCCTGTTCAAGATGATCGAATTGATGCGCCTGCAAACTGGCTGTCAGGGGTTGGGCGCCGCGACCCGTGCCTGCGACATCGCCGAAGGGTATGCACAGGACCGGTTGCAGGGCGGCCCCCCGAACGCACCACCTATCTCCATCGCGCGCCACCCGGATGTGGCACGTCGACTGCTGCTCATGCGCAGCCAGACCGAACTGTTGCGCGCCGCGACACTGGAACTGGCTTGCACCATGGACATTGCCCGGCGCAGCCCTCACCCCCAAGAACGTGACAATGCCGCGGCGCTGTCGGGTTTCCTGCTGCCGCTGATCAAGAATTTTGGTGCCGAGACCGGATTTGAGGTCGCCAATCAGGGGATGCTCGTCCTCGGTGGTGCCGGTTACACCCGCGAATGGCCGCTGGAACAGATCGTACGCGATATCCGCGTGGCCGCGATATATGAGGGCACCACCGGGATACAGGCGCTCGATTTTCTCGAGCGTCGCCTGATCCGTGATCACGTTGGATTCGATGTTTTCTCTGAAATCGCCGCGGCTTGCGATCTTGACCTCGGGCTGTTCGCCAAAATGGCTGAGCGCCTTATCGCATGTGACGACCCCGAGCGACGGCAGCGTGCCGCAGATGCCTGGTTTCGCATCGGCTGGCTGATGGTGACTGCATGGCTATCGCCGCGCTTGGCCCCGAACGAAGCGCGCTGTGCGATGCTCGCCTGGGCGGAACGCATGTCGGTTCACGCCGCGCAGATATCAGATGCTCTGGATCCCGACTGACGCCGACGGATCAGCGCCCGCTCTTGCCAATCATCAGACGTGCCGCCAGCGGTGCGCAGGTGATCACCAGAAAGATCCGCGTCAAATGGTGCACCACGACAAAGCCGAGGTCCGCCCCTGCTACGATTGCCAGAACAGTCATTTCGGCCTGCCCGCCAGGCGCAAAGGCCAGGAACCCTTCAACCGCGTGCGCCAGCCCGAAATACACCACGACTTCGGTAAACCCTGCCGCCAACAGCGCGAGCACCAGCACAAAGGCGACCCCCGACAGCACATCCTTGCGGAACTCGACCAGTGTGATGCCAACATAGCCGACGCCGATCCCCAGTCCGATCATGAATTGCGCGAACAGGATACCTTCGGCCGGGGGGCGGGTGTGGATCAGACCGGCCAGCGACAGCACGGCAGTCACAATCATCGGCCCAAGGATCGCCGCGCCAAAAAGGCCAATCCGTTCGCCCCCCTTCCAGCCGAAAAGTGCGGCAAACACCATCAGCGCCATTTCGGTCAGAGGCAGATCGCGGGCCGGTGCGCCGATCGGATTGCTTAGTTCAGCCCCCATGCCCATGGTCAGGATCACCGGCGCGATCGAGATAACAATCAGAACGCGGGTGGCGTGGATCAGGGACAAGGCGCGTCCGTCGCCGCCGGCTTCGGTGCCGAAAACAACCATATCCTGCAACCCGCCGGGCATCGCCGCATACCAGGCTGTCACTTTGTCAAAACCGCAGACCCGGTGAAAGAATGGCACACCGATCACCGCAATCACGATGATATAGACCGGGACCAGTGCGACCGACGCTGCCATCTGCGGCAACTGGCCCAACAGTTCGGGCGTAATCGACGCGCCTACAGCGACCCCCAGAATGGACCGCGCCCCGACCGAAACCTGACCAAAACCGCGCAGCGGCACCCCGATCAGGGCCGCAATCAAGCAGGCGGTCAGAGGACCAAACAGAAATGGCAGCGGCAGCCCTGTCAGCCAAAACAGGGCCGTCCCGATCACTGCGATCAGGAACGTCATCAGGCGCTTACCGGAGGGGCTGTGCGGTTTCAGGAGGGGTAACATTCGAATCTCGTCCTTCTTGCATCCGCGTGTATACAGATGTATCCGCAATCGGCAGGAGGACACAAGGCGCCATGACCCCACCTCAGAAATCTGACCGCCCCCCCGGTCAGGACGCCTACCTGCAAATCGTGCGCGACATCCGATCAGGACGATTGTTGCCCGGTGACAAGCTGACCGAAACCGAACTGGCCACCCGGTTCAGGATGTCACGCACGCCAGTGCGCGAAGCAATCCGCCAGCTTGAGGCAGATGGCCTTGTCGTTCACATGCCGCGTCTGGGTGCAACCATCCGCACATTGGATCATTCCGAGATCGCAGAGCTGTACGAAATGCGCGCCGTATTGGAAAGCACCGCCGCCCGATTTGCCGCGCGGGCCGCGTCACCGGTTGAACTGAGCGAGATCAGTGCGATCCAGCAGGCAATGACGCAGGCCGAGCTGAGCGAAGACCTGTTCCGTCTGAACCAGACGTTTCACGCTGCTATTCTGGACGCCGCGCGCAATCGGTTCCTGCTGCGCGCCATGCAGTCGGTCCGTAAGACGCTGCTGATCCTCGGGCGCTCGACCCTTGAGCAGGACGAGCGCGCCGAAGCGGTTGTGGCAGAACATGACGCCATTCTGGCGGCTCTCATCGCGCGAGACGAGGATGCTGCGGAACGCACCATGCGGCTTCACATTCAGCGTGCTCACGGCGCGAGGTTGCGTCAGATCCGTGATCGGCGGCCCCTGGATCCCGGCGGCGATGAGACCTGATCCGTCAATCAGCAGAGTGGATATCGCACAGCCCCGATCCGGAACGGATCAAAGTGTCCGCGCTGCACGGTCGACGGCCTAGCCGCCCCAGATGACTTTGACGTAATTCTTGGTCTCACGGTAGGGTGGCACGCCACCATGCTTTTCGACAGCGCCAGGGCCAGCGTTATACGCTGCCAAAGCCAGCCGCCACGAGCCGAATTTCCGATATTGCTGGTTGAGGTAGCGCGCACCACCCTCAAGGTTCTGCGCCGGATCTTTCGGATCCACGCCAAGGACGCGGGCGGTGCCCGGCATCAGCTGTGCCAGCCCCAACGCGCCTTTGTGCGATTTCGCATTCGGGTTCCAGTTGGATTCCTGCTGCACCAGCCGCAGGAACAGATCCTCGGGCACGCCATTGCGCCGGGCGGCTTCGCGCGCCATGCCGACATAAACCCCCTTGTAGCGACCGCGGTAGACTGGCGAGGTGCCATCCTCCGTACCCCATTTGGTGGGCGTTACAACTGTGGGCGGCTGTAGCCGGATCGAATTTTTGTATTGCTGCGCCGCGCGTGTATCCAGAACCTTGGTCTGGGTAGAGAACAGTTTAACGCGACTCTTACTCGACAGCACCTCGGCCTGTGCCGTGGTACCGAACGCGAGGCATACCGATGCTGCAAAGGGCAAAAGCCAGTTTCGTGTGATCATTGTCCCTCGGCCTCTAGACCTTGCTCTGCGGGACTATAGACAAAAAACCGGATTCCGCCAGAGCAATTGACCGGCGGATTTTCCCCGCGGTGCGGTGGCGTCCTGCCAGTGCGGTGGTATAGAGTCATTCAAATGCGGTGATGCCGCAGATTCGCAACAGCAAGAGACGAGGGTTCCCATGGCCGGTTCAGTCAACAAAGTCATCCTGATCGGCAATCTGGGTGCAGATCCAGAGGTGCGCAATTTCCAGAACGGCGGCAAGGTGTGCAACCTGCGCATCGCCACCTCTGAAACCTGGAAGGATCGCAACACCGGCGAACGGCGCGAGCGGACGGAATGGCACAGCGTGGCGATCTTTCAGGAAGGTCTGGTGCGTATTGCCGAGCAATATCTGCGCAAGGGCTCCAAGATTTACGTCGAAGGCAAGCTTCAGACCCGCAAATGGCAGGATCAGAGCGGCCAGGATCGCTATTCAACCGAAGTGGTGCTGCAGGGCTTTGACGGAGTTCTGACCATGCTCGACGGTCGCGGCGAAGGCGGTGGCAGCGCCGGTGGTGGTGGTGGCGACCGGGGCGGCTATGACGGCGGCGGATCGGGTGGCGGTAACTATGATGGTGGTGATCGCGGCGGGTATTCCGGCGGCGGCGACAGCGGACCCGCACGGGCCCCGTCGCGCGATATCGACGACGAAATCCCGTTCTAAGATACACCTTATCTGAACAACCGGCGGCGTCTGGCGGGGCTAGGCGCCGTTTTTCTGTTCGCGTGCCCCGATGTCATAAAGATCAGAGCGCCTGAACCGGCAGCACAGCATTCGCAAGATCGACCACAGATGATGCTGCAAACACCGTCAGCGGGCGGCCAGCGCTTCGGACAGCAGGCTACGCACATGATCGCGCGGCACATCCGACGTGACAAAGGCCGCTCCGATGCCACGGGCAAGGATAAAGTGCAGCTGGCCGTCCATCACCTTTTTGTCCTGCCCCATCAGGTCCAACAGACCGTCAGCATCGGGCAGGTCGCCGGAAATATCGGCAAGGGTAGTCTTCATCCCCATGGCGCTCAGATGGGCGGAAACGCGGCTCGGCTCTTCCTGCGGACACAGTCCCAGACGCGCCGACAGATCAAACGCCAGCGCACAGCCGATGGCGACGCCTTCACCATGCAACAGCCGGTCACCATAGCCGGTCGCCGCCTCAAGCGCGTGACAGAAGGTATGGCCAAGGTTCAGCAACGCGCGGTCGCCCTGCTCGGTCTCATCGCGCACGACAATTTCGGCCTTCATTTCGACCGAGCGGCGTACAGCATAAGCCCGCGCCGCAGTGTCACCGGCTGCCAGCGCCGCACCGTTGTTTTCAAGCCACTCAAAGAACGCCCTATCACCCAGCATCCCGTATTTCACCACCTCACCGTACCCGGCCAGAAAATCGCGCGGCGTCAGGGTCGCGAGAACATCAACATCCGCCAGCACCAGTGACGGCTGATGAAACGCCCCGATCAGGTTCTTGCCCTGCGGCGCATTGATCCCGGTCTTGCCCCCGACCGAGCTGTCAACCTGCGCCAAAAGCGACGTCGGCACCTGAACAAACCGCACACCCCGACGCAGCACCGCCGCAGCAAAGCCCACCAAATCGCCGATCACACCGCCGCCAAGCGCCACAACAACGTCGCGGCGTTCGATCTTTTGCGCCAGCAACCATTCGACAGTGCGGGTGAATTGCGGCCAGCCTTTGGTGCTCTCACCCGGTGGCAAGATCAGCGTTTCAGCCGCGATGCCCTGCGCTGCCAACGCGGCAACAAATGCCTCAAGATGCAGCCCCGCGACGGTTGCGTCAGTGACAACAGCCACGCGGGGGCGGTGCAAAAGCGGCACAATCTCGGCTCCAGCGACAGCAATCAGGCCAGAGCCGATGCGCACATCATAGGCCCGCGTGCCCAGGGCCACATGAACAGTGTCGGTCATTTCGGGAACTCCAATACATCGGGGCGCGATTTCAGCGCCTCGCAGACTTCGGCCGCGGTATCTTCGATCGAAAACCGTGGGCGTGCGGTCACACTCAGATCCGCAAGCGCATAGATCGGCGCCCGCGCCGAATACAGTTCTGACAATGTCTCGAACGGGTTGGCGGTGCGCAGCAGCGGCCGGGTGTCTTTGTGTCGCACCCGCGACCACAACAGCGGCAAATCCGCGTCCAACCAGACCGACACCCCCTTGCGTGTCACCATCTCGCGCGTGTCAGGTTGCATAAAGGCACCCCCGCCAGTCGACAGCACCGAAGGCGTGCTATCAAGCAACCGTTCGATCACCTGACTTTCCTTGCGGCGAAAGAACGGCTCTCCGTCGCGGGCGAAAATTTCTGCGATGCTCATGTTCGCCGCTTCGACAATGGCGGCATCCGAATCGCGAAACGGCACCCGCAGCATCGTCGCGAGCGCCTTGCCCACGGCGGTTTTCCCTGCCCCCATCAGTCCAACCAGAACTACCGTTTTCTTCAGCCGTGCCTGCATTGCCCTTGTTCTTCGGCTATACGCCGCCATTTTTGTAAACTGGTGCGTGAATGACGTGATCTTACGCAAAAGGCTAGGTATAAGTTGGAAAAAACACGAGGCAGGAGTCACCGGAAACCATGGGTCGCATCGTCAAATGGCTGTTCTATCTTCTCGTGCTGGGCGGAATCGCGCTTGTCGCCTACGCTTATATCGGACCGTTCTTCGGGGCGGACTTTTCGCCGCCGCAGACAGAAATCCGTAAGCCGGTACAACTGGATGAAGGTTAAGGCGGTCTCGCTTGTTCTGATCTGCGTTGCCGGGCCCGCGATAGCGCAGGCGCCGCTGTCCGCAATTGACTGGATGGACAAGCAATCGGCTGTGCCGCAACTGGCCCCGCCTGCCGTGCCTCCGGCGACATCCGAGCCCCCCGTGGCGCAATCGGTGCTTGTGCCCGACGTCGAGGTGCTGCCGCTCGACGCGCCGACGCCCGAAGCGGTGGGGCTGCTGCCCAGTTCCGTCACCGGATTGCCGCGCAGTCTGTGGCAGGGTAGCCAGACTGACACCTTGGTACAGTTGATTGCGGCTGTGGACCCGGCGGTGCCCGCGCTGTCAGCCCTGCTACACACGCTGATGCTCGCCGAGGCTGATCCGCCCCGCGGACGCCGTTCGGGGACGCCATTGCTCGCGGCGCGACTCGATCGGCTGATCGACCAGGGAGTGATTGATCCGGCCGAGGCGCTGGTCGAACGGGCCGGTGCAGGCACGCCCGCGCTGTTCAGCCGATGGTTCGATCTGTCGCTGCTGACGGACCGCCCCCAGCCGCCCTGCGCGGCACTGGCGGCGCGCCCGTCGCTCAGCACCGACCTCGCAACCCGGATCTACTGTACCGCGCGAGACGGCGACTGGACCATAGCCGCCACTGTGCTGGAAACCGGTGCGGCGCTGGGGACAATCAGCGCGCGCGATGCCGATCTTCTTGCTCGGTTCCTGGATCCTGCACTGGCCGAAGAATCGGCGGTTCCCTTTCCCCCGGCGCGCCCTACACCGCTGCAATTTCGCCTGTTTCAGGCGATCGGAGAGCCGCTGTCCACAACCGCCCTGCCCCGCGCCTTTGCCACCGTCGATCTAAGCGGCGATACCGGCTGGAAGGCTCAGCTTGAGGCGGCAGAACGTCTGGCCCGTGCCGGAGCCATTTCAGGGAACCGGTTGCTGGGGATTTACACACGGCAACGCCGCGCCGCGTCAGGCGGAATCTGGGACAGGGTCGAGGCATTGCAACGCTTTGACACGGCCATGACGACCGGGGATCCTTCGGCAGTGGGATCGGCATTAGAGAAGGTCTGGCCGCAGATGCGCAGCGCGGGACTGCTGGTGCCGTTCTCGCAGCTCTATGGTGCCCGGCTGCTGCCTCTTCCCTTGTCGGGGCGCGCCGCAAACATTGCCCCCCGCGTGGCGTTGCTATCCGAAGAATACGAGGCCGCCGCCCACCGCATCGGCGCATCCGCACCCGAACTTGCCTTTCTCAGCGCAGTGGCGCGCGGCGAAGTCCCGGTAACCCAGCCCGACGCCCTCCAGCAACAGGCCATCGCGGCGGCGTTTGCCGCAGATGCAGCGCCACCGCCTGAAATCGCAGCCCAGCTTACCGAAGGTCGGCTGGGCGAAGTCATTCTGCGCGCCATCGCATTGTTTTCCAGCGGAGCCGATGGCAATCCCGCCGATCTGACCGACGCACTTGCGACCTTTCGCGCGGTTGGACTCGAGGACACCGCCCGCCGCGCCGCGCTGCAACTGGTCATCCTGCAATCCGAAGGGGTCCTGCGATGAGCGACACCTACTGGATCTCGGCCTTTCTGGATGCGCAGGCCGCCGAACGCGGCGCAGCGCATAATACCTTGCTGGCCTATGCCCGCGATCTCAAGGATTTCGAGGACTGGCTGCATCTACGCGCAACCAGCCCTAGTGCAGCAACCCAGGACCATGTCGAAAGCTATCTGGTGTATTGCGATGCGCAGGGGCTGGCCAAATCCACCCGCGCCCGGCGATTGTCGGCGATCAAGCAGCTCTACCGCTTTGCGTTTGAAGAAGGGCTGAGGACGGATAACCCGGCGTTGCAAATCTCGGGTCCAGGCCGGGACAAACGCCTGCCAAAGACACTGACAACTGAAGAAGTCGACCACCTGCTAGACGCCGCCACCCGCCATGGCCGCAATGATCTGGACCGCCTGCGCAACACCTGCCTGATGCAGTTGCTCTATGCCACAGGGATGCGGGTGAGCGAACTTGTATCCCTTCCTCTGGCGGCAGCGCGGGGTGATCCGCGTATGCTGCTGATCCGTGGCAAGGGCGGCAAGGAACGCATGGTGCCCCTCAGCGCCCCGGCCCGGGTCGCGCTGGCCGCTTGGCTGGACGCGCGGGAAGAGGCCGAAGCCGATGCCCGTATCAACGGCAAGCCAGCCTCTCCCTTTCTTTTTGCGTCGCGCGGCAAGGCCGGGCACCTGACGCGCCACGCTTTTTATGTGCTGATCAAGGAACTGGCCGTCGACGGCGGAGTATCCCCCGCCAAGGTTACACCGCACACGCTGCGCCACGCGTTTGCGACACATCTATTGGCCAATGGAGCCGATCTGCGGGCGATCCAGACATTTCTGGGCCACGCCGACGTCGCCACAACCGAGATCTATACTCACGTCCTGGAAGAGCGGCTGAGGGAACTTGTATTCGATCATCATCCGATGGCACGGGACTGATCCCTGCCCTGCCTCTTGATTGACGTCGCCGCCACCGCCATAACCACCTGCAAACCCATATCTTGCAAACCCAAATAAGGAACGGCAACCACCATGGACCCCACTGACGCCAGCCTGCTGGACGCCTCTTTCTGGATCACTTCGGGGTCGATTTTTTGCCTTTTGGTTCTGTCGGGGTTTTTCTCCGGCTCCGAGACGGCCCTGACGGCGGCGTCACGTGGCAAGTTGCGCGCAGCAGTGGACAAAGGTTCCAAAGGGGCTGAACGCGCGCTCAAAATCACCGAAGACAACGAACGCCTGATCGGATCGGTGCTGCTGGGTAACAACCTGGTCAACATCCTTGCCACTTCGCTGGCCACTGCATTGTTCACGCGGCTTTTTGGCGAATCCGGTGTGGCGCTGGCGACGCTCGTGATGACCTTGCTGGTGCTGATCTTTGCCGAGGTCCTGCCCAAGACCTATGCCATCACCAATCCAGAAACCGCCGCCGCGCGGGTGTCGCCCATTATTTCCGTAATCATTCTGGTCTTTTCACCGATGGTGTCGGCGGTGCGGGTTCTGGTGCGGCTGGTGCTAAGCCTCTTTGGCGTCAAGACCGACCCGAACAGCCATATTCTGGCCGTGCGCGAAGAGATTGCAGGCGCGTTGCAACTGGGCCATTCCGAAGGCGTGGTGCAGAAAGAGGATCGCGACCGCATTCTTGGCGCACTTGATCTGGGCGATCGCACGGTGGAAGAGATCATGCTGCACCGGTCCGGGATCGAGATGGTCGATGCCGCCACCGACCCGCGTGAAATCCTGACGCAGTGTCTGGAGAGCAGCCACACCCGTCTGCCAGTGTATCGCGGCGACCCGGAAAACATCATCGGTGTGATCCACGCCAAGGATCTGCTGCGTGCGATGTACAAACTGATCCAGGACACCGACACGACCTTTGCCTCTCTCAAGGATTTCAAAGTCTCGGATGTGGCGATGAAACCCTACTTTATCCCTGACACGACATCTCTGGACGACCAGATGCGCCAGTTCCTGCGCCGCCGGACGCATTTTGCGCTGGTTGTCGATGAATACGGTGCGCTTCAGGGATTGATCACCCTCGAAGACATCCTCGAAGAGATCGTCGGCGAGATCACCGACGAGTTCGACACCGAGGCCGAACAGCTTCTCAAACTCAGTGAAGATGGCCATTACTGGATCGACGGCGCCACCACGATCCGCGACTTTAACCGCGCCACCGACTGGAACCTGCCGGATGACGAGGCCAACACAGTCGCCGGTCTGGTCATTCACGAGGCGCAGATGATTCCGACCGCCGGGCAGGTCTTTAGCTTTCACGGCTTCCGGTTCGAGGTGGTAGGCCGCGAAGGCAACCGCGTCACCCGGCTGAAAGTCAGGCCGCTATAACGCCACCCGGGTGGCTCTGTCCCCACGGACGAACCGGCCAGTCAGATCCTCGGGCGCTGCGGGCGGCCACCCGTGCCGCCCGCCCCCGCCGATGCAGATAGCTCAGCAGGTTTCACCGAATGGGTCACACGCAGTATGGTGTCTATGTGAATGGCTCAACGAAAGGCCTTGATGCTGTTCGATGGCCCAGTGCATTGTGACTGCCACGTTCTGTAAAACCTTTCAGCCTCACTTCAGCGTATAGCCGCCGTCGACAAGAAGATCGCTGCCGGTGATAAAAGTCGCGGCGTCAGAAACCAGAAACAGCGCCGCGTCTGCGACCTCGTCCGGCGTGCCGATGCGGCCCAGTGGATGGCGCGGCGCGTGCAGCGCCAGAGCGTCTTCTTCACTCCCGGCGCGGCGGATCAGCCGACTGGTCATCACCGCACCGGGCGACAGGCTCACTGCGCGAATGCCCTCATCTGCATGATCCAGAGCAAGGGTCCGGGTAAGCGACATCAACCCCGCCTTACTGGCGGAATAGGCGGCATGCCCCAGCGCGGTGACATGGCCCAATTGCGATGCGATATTCAGAATCACCCCTTTGCTGCGGCGCAAATGCGGTATCCCGGCGCGACACAGCAGATAGGCCCCCGTCAGATTCACACTCAGCGTTTGGGTCCAGGCTTCGACCGGAAGGTCGCAGATTTTGCCGATGCGGGCTTCGGCCGCGGCGTTGTTGACCAGAATGTCGATCCGCCCGAAATGCCGCGCGGCCGTGGCGACCATCTCATCGACGGCGGTCGGATCGGTGATGTCACAGGCCAGCGTCAGGGCGCGATCTTCGGGAAAATCCGCGATGGACACCGGTGCAAGGTCGATCAGACAGACCCGCGCGCCAGCCTCAACAAAACTCATGGCAATCGCGCGACCAATGTCGCCGCCTGCCCCGGTGATGATGGCCACACGGTCGTTGAGTGGTTTGTCGGTCGTCATATTCTGATCCCTTTTTTGTCCAGCCTGTCTGCCGACGCTGATCCTTTGCAGCCGTCCCGGGAATGACAAGAGGCACCGGCCTAAAGGATACAAATATTCAACCAGGCTGGGCGGTTGTGACTTTGATATAATCTGCAATGAAACTTTCGGCGATCAGCGAAAGCTTCTGCCCTTTCAGATGTGTCGCGACGAGCGGCAGGAACTGGTCGGTTTCCACCGGTCGGACCGCCACCAGATCGGGATTCGCCGCAAGGGCTGTATCACCATCCACCAGCGCGATCCCCAATGTCGCTTCGGCCAGGCGCAAGGCCATGGAAATATAGCGCACTTCGGCGAAGGGTTCGATAGCGCGCCCGGACACGGGCAGTATTGAATCGATGATCCGACCAACCTCGGAATGTTTGGGGTAAGCGATCAGATTCTCGCCCTCCAGTTCGGCTGGCTTGATGATCGCACGTTTCGACAGCGCATGATTTTTAGGCAAAACACAATATATCGGTAACTTAGCGAGCAGAGAGGATTCGAGTGACGGGTGTTCGAGGGGGGTAATCGTCAGTCCGAATTCGGTCATCTCGGCCAGGATCATCGCGATGATCCGCTCGTTCGACGGCATATCGAGCCTGAGAGTTACATCCGACCGGTCACGATGAAACCGGCGAATGGCCTCGGGAATGCGACCGTTGGCCAGGCTCGGACTGCACACAAAGTTCAGCCGCCCCCGTTCACCCCGCCTCAACTCCTCTGAATAGACATCAAGTGATTGTAATACCTCAAAGAAGCTTCTTGAACGCTCATAGAAAAGGTGCGCTTCGGCTGTTGGGACAAGTCGTCTGGACCGGCGATCAAACAGTGAAAAACCGATCTGAGATTCCAGCAGACGCAGCTGGTTCGATACCGCCGGTTGCGAGATGCTGAGCAGCTCAGCTGCCGCCAGGGTTGAACCGGTCTGCATCACGGCCCGGAATATCTCAAGATAGCGGACGTTCATTTGTATAACCCCAACTTATGTGACTGCGGCTGTATTTAATTGGAAATTCGCCTGGCGCAAAGAAATCAATCCTCTTGGACGACAAGGCAGAACGCGCAACATCTCATCCAGCGGCAAATCCGGCGAACCATTTCGAGGGTCGGATCAGCATGGTCAGGCGCAGATGGCAGCGTGGACGTCACGGGCGCGCCCCCGTGTTGGTTCGGTCCGAAACGTCGATGAAACGGGAAATATCTTGGGGAAGAAAATTCATGGTCGACGAACACCTCGTGCGGGCAGTCGCAGCCTCTGGCAGGCGGCCCGGTCTTTGGCCCCGATAAACGCAACCCTTCCAACTCAAACAGAAAGACAGATCAGTGAACACAGCATCAAAAATCCTTAGCGCGGCGTTTGTTGGCGCCCTCTCGTCTGCTTCGATGGCGCAGGCTGCGGACGTGACAATCAAGGTCCTTGGGTTCTGGGGCAACCAGCCGCAGATCGACGACGTGGACCGCCCGATGTGGGAAGCCATCGAGGCCGAATCCGACGGGCGGATCGAAATTCAGTACCTGACCCTGAACGAGGCCGGCCTGAAGGGGGATCAGGCGTTGCGGTTTCTCAAGCGCGGTGCCTTTGACATCATGACCATCAGCCCGGCCTATGTCAGCGGCGACGAACCGTCTCTGGTCGCCGTTGATCTGCCCGGGCTGGCGTATGACTATGAAACGCTTCGCAAAATCTCGGATGTTTACCGTCCGACCATGGCCGAGCGACTAGAGCGGTTTGACGGTGTTCTGCTGACCCACTGGCCGTTCAATCCGCAAATCGTCTGGTGCAATGAACCAGTCAACAGCATCACCGACCTCAAGGGTCGCAAGGTCCGGGTGTCCGGCGCACCCGCGGCTGACACGCTGGATCAACTGGGCGCGACCGCAGTCAACCTGACCGGCGGCGAGGTCTATCAGGCGTTGCAGCGCGGCCTTGTCAACTGTGGCTCCACGGGCAGCACATATGGCTACAGTACCAAATGGCACGAGGTCGCCAACCATCTCTATAATTTCCCATTGGGCAGCTACAGCCAGGTTGTTCAGGTCGCGAACAAGACCTTTTGGGACACCCTCTCGGCCGAAGATCAGGACATGATCAGCGCCAAGATGAAGGAAGCCGAGGACAAGCTGTGGGCCATGGCCCCCGACGTCCACAATCAGGGTGTGGTCTGCGCGACGGGTCAGGGCGAATGTACCCTTGGCGGCGAACCGGGCAGCATGACGTTCACCGAAGTCTCTGCGAGCGACAAGGACATCCTGGCAGAGATCGTCAACACCACGATCATCCCCAAGTGGAAAGAAAGCTGTACCCCGATCTTCCCCGACTGCGCCGACCGCTTTGACGAAACCATCGGCAAAGTGATTGCGGCTCAGTAATCGACACAGGCAAACAAATTTCGGCGCAAATGACATGAAACGCATCATCCCGTCCTCAGAAGCGGCCCTCAGGGCCATATCCCATGCTGCCTGCATCGTCGGTGGCTGGCTCGTGATATTGTTGTCGATTGGCATCTGTGTCGAAGTTTTCCTGCGAAAGGTGTTCAGTGAATCCCTGCAAGGAATCGATGAATACGGCGGCTACACCCTTGCGACCACCGCGTCGCTGGGGCTGGCCTATTGCTTTTACGAACATGCGCATATCCAGATTGACGTGGTGGTGCGCAAACTGCCGAAAAGGCTGGGCCGGGTGTTTGCGGTGATCGCGATCCTTGCCCTTGGCATCGTGGTCGGGATGCTGGCGCTGGGAGCGATCAGGCTGACGGACGAATCCTACCTGTTCGGTGCCTTTTCAAACACGCCGCTGCGCACCCCGATCTACTACCCGCAGGCAATCTGGGCCGGAGGGTTCTGCCTGTTCTTTCTGGCAATCGTGCTGCGGCTGCTACATCTGCTACAAACCATTCTGCTGGGGGACAAAGACGCCACCAGCGATCTTCTGGGCGAGGCGCGTTCCGGCGAGGACAGCCAGATCACGCGCATTCAGGGGATCGAATAATGACTGTCGCGCTGATGTTTGTTGGCGGGCTTCTCGCCCTTCTGATGCTTGGGCTTCATGTGGCGACGGCGCTTATCCTGCTCGCCTTTGGTGCGGATCTGATCCTGAGCAACGGATTGCTGTCAGCGTCGCTCGGCTCGATCGCCTGGGACAAGATGAACTCGTTCACTCTGGTCGCGATCCCGCTGTTTGTGATGCTGGGTGAAATCCTGATCCGCGGTGGAGTCGCGGACAAGCTGTATTCGGCCCTTTCGGTCTGGATGAACCGGCTGCCGGGTGGGCTGTTGCATACCAATATCTATGCGAGCACGGTGTTTGCCGCCACCTCGGGGTCCAGTGTTGCGACGGCTGCCACCATCGGCACCATCGCCATCCCCGAGCTTGAGGCGCGCGGCTACAACCGGCGTCTGATCTATGGATCGCTTGCCTCGGGGGGGACGCTGGGCGTGTTGATCCCACCAAGTATCCTGATGATCGTCTATGGCACGCTGGCCGAACTGTCCGTCAGCAAACTGTTCATCGCGGCGATTATTCCCGGTCTGCTTCTGGCGGGAATGATGTCACTGACCATTGTCATCGTTTCGGTGTTTATCGCACCGCCCACCATCGCAACCGAACGTGTCCCGCTGGCGCAAAAGCTGCGCATGCTCTGGCAGGTCGCGCCGATTTTCCTTGTGTTTCTGGTCGTCATGGGCAGCATCTATGGCGGTCTGGCCACCCCGACCGAGGCGGCGGCCCTGGGCATCGTAGCGGCGCTGATGCTGGCCGCATGCAACGGCAAACTGTCGGTCGCGATGCTGCACAAGGCGTTTGCCGCCGCGTTTCGCACCACGTCGATGATCATGCTGATCATCGTATCGGCCTTTTGCCTGAACTTCATTATTTCATTGCTCGGGCTGCCACAGGACGCATCGCGCGCGATCACCCAGGCCGGGCTGGGACCCTATGCGCTGATCTGGCTGCTGGTGCTGTTCTACGTGATCCTTGGCTGTTTTCTTGAGGCCGTCGCCATGATGGTGACCACCGTCGGTATTGTTGTCCCAATCGTGATTGCCGCCGGGTTCGATCCCTTGTGGTTTGGCGTGTTTCTGACCATCCTGATGGAATTGTCACTGATCACGCCGCCGGTCGGGCTGAATCTGTACGTTATCCAGAACCTTCGGCCAAAGGATTCCAACATCAACGACGTATTCATCGGAATCGCGCCGTTTGTAGTTGCCTTTCTCGCCTTTATTGCCGTGATCGTCTACGTGCCCGAGCTGGTGCTTTGGTTGCCCCGAAACATGAGTAACTGAGCCATGACAATTCTGCTCACCGGTGCCGGAGGCTTTCTCGGGCTGAACATAGTCGAGGCGCTGCTTGCGCATGCGATCCCCTGCGTCGCAGTGAACGACCGGCCTCTCCCGCCAGAGTTTTCGACCAGACCCGGCCTGACCATCGAAATCGCGGATGTGCGTGACCGTGCGGCCATGGCCGCCATCCTGCAACGTCACGACATTCAGGGCATCATTCACGCAGCCGCAGTGACATTGGCGCCGACGAGCCGAATGACCGGTGCCGATACCGCGTTCGACGTCAACGCCGTCTCGACAGCAGTTCTGCTGGACGAGGCCCGAAAAGTCGGTGTGGCGCGCTTTGTCTATCCCAGCTCGACTGCGGTCTACGGTGCCGCACTCTATGACGGGACGCCCATCACCGAAGACACCCCACCCCGCCCCGTCTCGGTCTATGGCTATACCAAGCTGGCGAGCGAACGACTGGTCGCGGAAACGGCCAAAAGCTATGGCTCGTCTTGCGTCTGCGCCCGTATCACGGCGCTGTTCGGCCCCCATGAACGGGAAACCACGACCCGCGACATGATGAGCCTGCCGTTCCAGATGGCGCAACAGGCGATGACGGGGAAACCGACCGTGCTGCCTGCGGGCCTGCAGCGCGACTGGACCAGCAGCCGCGACGTGGCCGAGGCGCTCTTGCATCTTGCCACTGCGCCAAAGCTGGAGGCTGAGCTTTATAACCTTGGGATCGGCGCGCCCTGGAACCCTGCGCTGCTGGCCGGGCATTTGGCCGTCGCCTTCCCCACATGGCAGGCCGGGATCGGCAAGCCAGACGGCAGTGACAGTACGCTGACGTTGCACGACGATCCGTCACAGGCGCGACAGCCGCTGATCGCCACAAGGTTCGAACGCGACTTTGGATTTCTGTTTCGCACGCCCGATATGGCCTGTCGCGACTACATCCAATGGCTGCAGTCATGCACAAACGACCCGGTGCCGACACCCATCCGGACACCGGCGATCCACCATCCCACCCGCGATTTCGTCGGCTATGGTCCAAACCCGCCAGATCCGCGCTGGCCCGGTGGCGCACGGATTGCAGTCAATATCGTGGTGAACTACGAAGAAGGTGCCGAAGAAAGCTTTGGCGATGGCGATGCCCTCTCCGAAGGCGGACTGACCGAAGGCGGCGGTGGTGCATTCACCGGTCGCGATCTTGGCGCTGAAACCATGTTTGAATATGGCAGCCGGGTCGGCGTCTGGCGGCTGTTTCGCCTGCTCCAACAGGCTGGCGTTCCGGCAACCGTTTTCGGGTGTGCTCAGGCGCTTGAGCGGAATCCCCAAGTGGCCGAGGCGATCCGCGCCAATGGCTGGGACGTCTGCGCCCATGGTGACCGCTGGGTGCGGCATCAAATGCTGGACGCCGCAACCGAGCAACGCGCCATAGCGCGGGCCTTTGACGTCATCGGCACCCTGTGCGGCGAACCTCCGGCGGGCTGGTACTGTCGATATGCACCGTCGCTGCGGACGCGTCAGCTGATCGCCGATCATGGTGGTTTTCTATACGATTCGGACAGTTATGCCGATGAACTGCCATATTGGACGCAGGTTGGAGAACGTGATCATCTGGTGATCCCCTACAGCCTGACTCTAAACGACGGAAAATTCGCGCGTGGCAACACGGCAACCGCAGGGCAGTTCTTTGAATTTCTGCGCGACAGCTTTGATTTACTTTATGAAGAGGGCGAAACGCAGCCACGTATGATGAATATCGGCCTGCACTGTCGACTGATGGGCCACCCCGGACGCGCCTTGGCGCTGCAACGATTCCTGCGCCACATTCAGTCCCGGGAAAAAGTGTGGATCTGCCGACGCGTCGACATCGCCCGCCACTGGATGCAGGAACACCCGCCGAAACCGGATTAACCGCCGCCGCGCCTCTGCGGGCGTCACGTCATTTCCGCCAGATTACGCCTCAGGAACCGGAACAAAACTGCCATGAACACCACGCCCCTTCCGACATGGATCACCGAATCCGGGTTTGCGCCCTTTGGCACCCTCGTGCGCCATACCGGTCAACCCGAGCGACACTATCTCGACATGGCGTTCGAGGATATCGCACCGCAGGTCCGTCCCCGGCTGTGGATCAACAGCCTGAACGCTGCCCCGCAGAAGATCACCTTCGCCCAGATCGAGCGTCATCCCTTCAGCCCGCAAAGTTTTTTGCCGCTGTCCGCAGCTGTCCTGCTTATGGCGGCTTGCCCGTCCAAGGCAGACGGGACACCCGACACCGGCAAACTCAGGGCATTTCTGCTACCGCCCGGCACCGGAATTATCTACAAGCGCGGCGTCTGGCATCACGGATTGCTTAGCCCCCACGGCACCTGCAACGTTGCGGTGCTGATGGGACAGGGCGACGACCAGCGCGATACCGAGGAGTATACCCTGCCTACCCCCCTCTATTTCGACCGGGACACCCTGCCGCACAGCCAACCGTAGCGGCAGCAGGTTTAACGACAAAAACCACCTGATCGCCCGCTGACAGGCCGGTTCAACACCGTGTCCTAAACAAGCCGGTTGATTTTGCAACGCCCCCTGACAGCACAGGCAAATGCCGGACGCGAGCGGCGGCTTATCCTGCCTCAGCATCGCGATCGCATCACACCTCAGGATCGTCGGCTCACCATCCAGTGACACGGCTGACACAATGGTTGCGGCCCGCTCTGGCAGGACACATCCTTAGGGGCAACCAAAGACCGTAGCAGACACCCAAGGACCCCCATGCCAACCGAGCGTCTCACCTTTCCGGGCCATTCCGGCGACATATTGTCCGCCCGGCTCGACCTGCCTGACGGGCCGCATCTTGCTACGGCGATGTTTGCACATTGCTTCACCTGTTCCAAAGATATTCCCGCCGCGCGCCGGATCTCGGCCCGGCTTGCCGCGATGGGCATTGCGGTGCTGCGGTTCGACTTCACCGGCCTTGGCCATTCGCAAGGTGAATTTGCCAACACCGCCTTCAGTTCGAATGTTGCGGATTTGCTGGCTGCGTCGCAGGCGCTGCAAGACCGCGGCATTGCCCCCAAGCTGCTGATCGGCCATTCACTGGGCGGAGCGGCTGTGCTGCGCGCCGCCCCCGACATTGCCTCAGCCCGCGCCGTCGTCACCATCGGCGCACCATTCGATCCGGCGCATGTGACACATAACTTTGGCAGCGCGCTCGACACGATCCGCGAACACGGCAAGGCAACGGTAGACCTTGGCGGGCGGCCCTTCACCATCACCGACAGCTTCGTGCGCGATGTAGAGGCCGCAAATCTCGCTCCCATCCTCGCCAATCTCAAAAAGGCGCTGCTGGTTCTGCACGCGCCGCGCGACGCAATAGTGGGCATTGCCAACGCGGCCGAGATCTTTGACGCCGCCAAACATCCCAAAAGCTTTGTGACCCTTGATGACACGGATCATCTGATCAGCGATCCCAACGATGCGGAATACGCCGCCGATGTCATTGCCACCTGGGCCGGTCGGTACCTTGAGCTCACCCCGCCAGCCCCGCCGATCGGCGCGCCCGAAGGCATCGTGCGGGTTTCCGAAGCCGACCCGGCCGGCTTTCTTCAGGATGTGCAATCCGGACCGTATCACCATACCTTGGCGGACGAACCGATGGCCTATGGTGGCACCAACCGAGGCATGTCGCCCTATGGCCTCGTCGCTGCCGGGCTGGGGGCCTGTACCTCGATGACGATCCGCATGTATGCCCGCCGCAAGGGTTGGCCGCTGGATCATGTGCGCGTCGACATCAGTCACGACAAGGTCCACGCTCAGGATGCCGACTGCGTGACCGAGGCCAAGATAGACCTGTTCCGGCGCCGCATCACCCTTGAGGGGGCATTGGACAATGCTCAGCGGCAGCGCCTGCTGGAGATTGCCGATAAATGCCCGGTTCATCGTACGCTGGAACGCACCGCACGGGTGGAAACTGAACTGGTCTGACCACAGTCGCTGCGTTGCGACGGCGGGCTCGCGTCCCAGCCTGCTCCAGAAACCAGAGAGGCGCAGAGCATTGCTCTGCGCCTCTCAATTGGATCAAAAATGGCGGATTTTGCGTTTAGCCGCGGGCGCGGCCCACTGCCTTCCAAATCACCGGCAGGATCAGCGCAGCCAGCGCCAGCTTGATCGCATCCCCCAGCAGGAACGGGGTCAGACCCCAGGCCAGGATCGGCTTGTCCCAGCCATACAGCATGCCCAGCCAGATCAGGCCCGGCACGTAGATCAGCACGTTGCCCAGCAGCATCGCGCCAGCCATTTTCGGCGCTGTGCGATCCCAGCCTGCCCGCGCCAGCACACCCAGCGCCAGCGTCGCCAGCACATAGCCGACAAGATACCCGCCGGTGCCGCCCATCATGTACTCAATGCCATTCAGATCGGCGGTCGAGCTTTGGAACACATCATAGCCCATCAGGCCGACGATCATCCAGCCCAGCATGGTGGCAAGCCCCAGACGTGGGCCATACGCCGCGCCAACGGTCAGAACCGCAAAGGTTCCCATGCTGATCATCACTGGCGATCCAGGCACCGGCACCTTGATCTTGGCGGCAACAGCCAGCAGAACGATCCCTGCTACGATCAGCGCCGCCTGCTTGATCCTCAGCCCGGTGCCAGTCGTCGCGCCAAACATATCGACGAGGACGTTTCGGTTCAGTGCCAGGTTCATCAGCCTGCCTCCCTGTTGAAAATTCACTGCGCACCGTTCTGCCCCAAGCGTCTCAGCACCGCAAGCGCCATCCCGCCCCACAGGCCACAGTGGTAGCGCAACCATGCACTATCGCTCAAAAACCGACACCATCCTGTAGTCTTTGCGCGGGCCGCGCACCTCCCAGATGCTGCGCCATCGGGGCCAGTGCTGAAACTCATAAGTCACATCGTACTGATCCGGATCGCACCAATGCGCCGCTTCCGCGCCGCCTCCGCCCAGCGCAAAACTGTGAAACGCGGCACCATCGGCAAAATGCACCGCCACACCACTCGGCGTGGCACGCCAGAGATAGCGCCGTTCGGCAGTCATCGCGCCCTGCCCCTCTAGCCGCAACTGCCCGCGCTCGACATAGCTCAGACCGTCCTCGTCCGACAGGAACTCGGCGTCTCCGTCGAACTGGCCATGCCGCCCCGATTGTCGGTCGGCAATCTCGCGTCGTAACGTCCAGCGCCCGGTGAAATCCACGATGGAATGGGGACCGCCCATCGTCACAGTCGGCGCTTTGCGCGCGGACTGTCGAATGACACGCCCCGTTCGCAGGACTGCGCTGCCCCGCTCGACGTTTCCCGCGCCGCTGCGCCCTGCGTCTTTGTCATCCTGTCCGCCTCTCTTGCCGCCAGCCGACCCTCAGTCTAAGACCTCTGACAAACGCTGAACAAGCTCAGAAAGGCCCGCTGCCATGATCCCCCGCTATTCCCGCCCCGAGATGGTCGCCCTTTGGGAACCCGCCACCAAGTTCCGTATCTGGTACGAGATCGAGGCCCACGCCTGCGACGCGCAGGCCGATCTGGGTGTCATCCCCAAGGCCAATGCCGAAGCGGTCTGGAAAGCCAAGGAGACCGAATTCGACGTCGCCCGGATTGATGAAATCGAGGCGGTGACCAAACATGACGTCATCGCATTTCTCACCCATCTGGCGGAAATCATCGGCAATGATGTGGCACGGTTCGTCCATCAGGGAATGACCTCGTCCGACGTGCTCGACACCACGTTCAACATCCAGCTTGTGCGCGCCAGCGACATTCTGATTGCGGATATCGAAGGGCTGCTCGCCGCGCTCAAGCGCCGCGCGTTTGAGCACAAGGATACTGTCCGTATCGGTCGCAGCCATGGCATCCACGCCGAGCCGACAACCATGGGTCTGACCTTTGCCCGGTTCTATGCCGAAATGGACCGCAACCTGACCCGAATGAAAGTGGCCCGCGCCGAAATCGCCACCGGCGCCATTTCTGGCGCTGTCGGCACCTTCGCCAATATCGACCCTGCTGTCGAAGAGCATGTCTGCGCCCAGCTTGGCCTGACGCCCGAGCCGATCAGCACGCAGGTCATCCCGCGCGACCGTCATGCGGCGTTTTTTGCCACGCTTGGCGTGATCGGATCGTCAATTGAAAATATCTCGATCGAGATCCGCCACATGCAGCGCACCGAAGTCCTTGAGGCCGAGGAGTTCTTTTCCGCCGGCCAAAAGGGATCGTCCGCGATGCCGCACAAACGTAACCCGGTGCTGACCGAAAACCTGACTGGCCTCGCCCGTTTGGTGCGCATGGCGGTGGTTCCGGCGATGGAAAACGTCGCGCTCTGGCACGAACGCGACATCTCGCACTCCTCGGTCGAACGCAACATCGGCCCTGACACCACAATCACGCTGGATTTCGCGCTGGCGCGGCTGACAAACGTGATCGACAAGCTGGTGATTTATCCCGACAACATGCTGGCCAACATGAACAAATTCCGCGGCCTTGTAATGTCGCAGCGGGTTTTGCTGGCTTTGACGCAGGCCGGTGTTAGCCGCGAAGATAGCTACCGACTGGTGCAGCGAAATGCGATGAAAGTCTGGGAACAGGGCGCGGATTTCAAAACCGAGCTGCTGGCCGACCCCGAAGTGACCGCAGCGCTGAGCCCGGCCGAGATCGAAGATAAATTCGACCTCGGCTATCACACCAAACATGTCGACACGATCTTTGCGCGGGTCTTTGACAGCGACTAACGATCAAATTGGCAGAAACACTACGGCGTGTCCGCTGCGACGCGCCGTGGGAATTGCGGCCCACAATTGTCGCACACCTTTACGTGAAATCCAGCAACCTTTTGAAATTGTGCCTCAAGCTGCATTTTGACCCTACGTTAACCTGTGGTATCCTGAGGCGAGTCTAACAGGAGGGTACAATATGCAGATCAAGGCCCTATTCACCGCCATCGTTCTGGCGGTTGCCCCGACACTGGTGTCCGCCAGTTGTTCCGGGCATGAACGGCAGGCCATGTCGTGCAGCGATGGGATGAGCTACGACAGCGCCTCAAACAGTTGCAAGGTTGTATCTGGCTGATCCGCTTTCGCGGAACGAATGGACGTCCTGACCCGATACCGCAGATATCACGGGGTCTGGATGGCAGAGTACAAATTTGAGCGCCGCGAAATGTCAGATCTCCTCGGTTTTTAGGGAATAGTCTCAGCCTTTCTTAACCCTGCCGCGCTATCCGTTGCCAGACTGTAACGGAGTGCGTGACATGAGCAATCTGACCTCTCTGGCTGCCTTGCCTGGGCCGTCCCGTGGCGCGGCAAATCCTACGGTATTGACCCGCCGGGCCAAGGCCGCGATTATTGTGCAATTCATCCTGAACGAGGGGGCGGATGTCCCGCTCTCGGCGCTGCCCGAGGATCTGCAATCGCAGCTCACACAGCAGTTGGGCGCGATGCGGTATGTTGACCGGGACACGCTGAACAGCGTGGTTGGGGAATTTGCGGATGAGCTTGATCAGATCGGCATGTCGTTCCCGGGGGATATCGCCGGCGCACTGTCGGCGCTGGATGGCAGGATCAGCCCTCAGACCGCGCGTCGCCTGCGCAAAGAGGCTGGAGTGCGCCAGGCCGGTGATCCATGGGCCCGCATCGCCGCGCTGAGTGTTGAGCGGCTGCAACAGATTGTCCTGACCGAAAGCACCGAAATCGCCGCCGTTCTGCTGTCCAAAATCGACGTGAACAAGGCCGCGACGCTCTTGGGCCGGTTGCCCGGTACCCGCGCCCGTCGGATCACGTATGCCGTGTCGATGACCGCTGGCGTAACCCCCGAAGCGGTGGACCGCATCGGCCTCAGCCTTGCCAGCCAGCTAGATGCCGAACCGCCCAAAGCGTTTGGCATCACCCCGTCTGATCGCGTTGGCGCAATCCTGAATTTTTCGGCCTCCAGAACCCGCGACGACGTGCTGAGTGGGCTGGACGAAGAAGACAGCACCTTTGCAGAGGCGGTGCGCCGTGCTATTTTTACCTTTGCCAACATTCCCGACCGCCTGAACCCCAACGACGTGCCCAAAATCACCCGTGACGTCGATGCCGCGACCCTGACAACCGTGTTCGCCTTTGCATCAAGCGAGGAAGATCTGAGAGCCGTCGACTTCTTGTGTGAAAATATGTCCAAGCGCATGTCTGCCAGCCTGCGCGAGGATGCTGATGCCAAAGGCAAGGTGAAACAAAAGGTCGGCGAAGAGGCCGTGACCATTGTGATCCGCGCCATCCGCGACATGGTCACATCGGGAGAGATCACATTCCTTTCGCCCGAGGATGATGAGGACGGGACAGACTGATGCGCCCGCTTTTGCGGGAACACACTGAACTCTTGTCGCCGTGTCAGGCAGGCCAAGTCCGCCGCGCAAGACCTTCGAACCCAAGGGGCGGTTCAGGACACAATGTCGTACTGAAAATCGCTGCTATCCGACAACGTCTCAGCAGCGACCCCTTCCCAAAAGACCGAAAATTCGAGGTAGCTGACAGTAGACCCTCCGGCGCTGCCCGCGATAGACAGTTGAGGATCGGAATCGCCGGTGTCCAGACCGGTCTGGACTTGCCACGCAAAAGTTCCGGTCTCTCAGCTCATGTTAGGCAGCCCGTCTCTCGAAAGCCAAGGGACTTTTCCCGCCAAGGGATGAATGCCGTCTTCGCGGGTTGTAGAACCCATTGATGTATTGGAATATTGCTCCTTCTGCTTGTCTGCGGGTCGCCCATTTCTGACGCCAGATCAGTTCGGCTTTCAGAGATTTGAAGAAGGTCTCGACCATGGAATTGTCATAACAATTTCCCTTGCCGCTCATTGAGACCAGAAATCCATGCTGCTTCAGACTTTTCTGATAGTCACCTGAACAGTATTGAGAGCCACGATCCGTATGATGGATACAGCCTTTGGGTGGCTTTCGCAGCCCTACTGCCATGTCTAATGCCTTGATGGCCAGGTCCCGCTTCATCCGGTTACTGACCGCCCAGCCAATGACCCGGCGGGAGTAAAGATCGATGATCACGGCCAAATACAGCCATCCCTCGCTCGTCCAGATGTAGGAAATGTCCCCTGCCCATTTTTGGTTTGGGCCATCAGCAGAGAAGTCCTGATCAAGAAAGTTGGGGGCGACATTGAAGGCGTGATTGCTGTTAGTCGTGACTTTATGTTTACGGGTTCGAATAACCTTGATCGCGTTCTCACGCATCAACCGGCCTACCCGGCGGTGCCCGACAACAAGACCGAGATCGCGCAGTTCCTCCGTCATGCGAGGTCGGCCGTAGCTTTGCAGGCTAAGGCGGTGTTGTTCTCTGATATGGGCCAACAGCACCATGTCATCTCGCTGGCTTCGGCTGATAGGGCGGATCTTCCAGGCGCGAAACCCACGGGAAGTTACCCGCAAAACGCGGCATAGAAACTCAATGGGCCAGATCTTCTTCCAGGTGTCGATAAAGGCAAACCTCACGCCTTTTGGCCTGCGAAGAAGATCGTCGCCTTCTTTAACACTTCCCTCTCCTCGCGGAGTAGCCGGTTCTCTTTGCGAAGGCGGGCGTTCTCCTTCTCCACATCCTCATGCGGGCCGGACATCAGGTCATCATTCTGATGGTGTTGAACCCACTTGTTCAGTGTCGAAACACCAACCCCTAAATCAGACGCAATCTGAGGTCGCGTCAGTCCACTGCTTGTTGCAATGCGAACCGCATCACGTCTGAACTCGTCGCTGTATCTTGGTGCCAATTTGTGTCTCCTTCATTGCGAATATCGCTCGAAAGAGACCGGAACTAAATCGCGACAAGTCCAGTGACATTGCTGCGCAATGCACTGCCGGTCAGTGGGTAATCCCCCCATTTTTAATGGGGTGCAGCCGTAGAACTTACGCGGCCATTTTCAGTTTCTGTGCGGGTGTGATGCCGCCGATGCCCATGTTCGGGCGGTCGTTGTTGTAAGTCCAGAGCCATTGCGTGGCGAAGTCTTGGGCCTCCTCGATGTTTTCGATGATGTGTTGGTCCAGCCATTCATTCCTGACGGTGCGGTTGTAACGTTCGATGTAGGCGTTCTGCTGGGGCTGTCCTGGTTGGATGTGCTGGAGGGTAACACCTTGTTTCTCAGCCCATTCCAGCAGCTTGATGCTGATGTATTCAGGGCCATTATCGACCCGGATCGTGCCGGGCTTGCCACGCCATTCGATGATGCGATCGAGGCTCCGGATCACGCGTTCAGCAGGCAATGAAAAGTCGACCTCAATGCCAAGCCCTTCGCGGTTGAAGTCGTCCAGCACGTTCAGCAGTCGAAACTGACGACCGTCGCTCAGCCTGTCGGCCATAAAGTCCATCGACCAGGTCATGTTGGGGGCCTCGGGTACCGCCAGCGCGTCGGGTTTATCCCGCTTTAGCCGTTTGCGGGGCTTAATCCGCAGGTTCAGTTCCAGCGCGCAATAGATGCGATAGACCCGCTTATGGTTCCACGGATGACCTTTGACGTTGCGCAGGTGCAGATAGCAAAGTCCGAAGCCCCAAGTCTTCCTCGTATCCGTCAGCCCGACAAGCAAATCGGCAATCTGTTCGTTCTCATCGCTCAGAAGCGGGCTGTAGCGATAGCAGGTCTCGCTAACCCCAAAGGTGCGGCACGCCACGGCGACACTGACCCCGCGTCGCTCTACCGCCGTTGCGGCCATCTCTCGTCGCTGAGATGGCCCAGTCACTTTTTTCCAAGGGCTTCCTTCAGCAACTCGTTCTGCATGCTCAACTCTGCGAACATCTTCTTCAGGCGTCGGTTCTCGTCTTCAAGCGCCTTGGTCTGCGCGATCATTGAAGCATCCATCCCGCCATACTTCGCCCGCCATTTGTAAAAGGACGCTGTGCTCATACCATGTTCGCGGCAAAGCTCGGCCACCGGAACACCGCCTTCGGCCTGGCGCAGGATCGCAAGGATCTGCGGCTCACTGTATCTCGTCATCTTCATCTGAATCTCCTCATGCATCTTGCCGAGAAAATTCTACTTCCGCAGCCCCTTACTTTCGGGGGGGATTACCAGTGGATCGTCAGCGAGCCCCGGCGCTTGAGCGCTTCGTTGTAGGCCCGCCAGTTCTTGATCTTGTAGGACGGGGGTGATGGTCTGCTCATGTCCCACAGCTATCACGCTGGATTCACCGGGAAAATCCAAAACCCGATTTTCCCAACAGAGTTCATGCGCAACACCCAGTATTTAATTAAACAATATCAAACGCTTATGTTCACATTATGACATCCCGAGCGCTTCCTTGTACATCTCGAGCACTGCTTCTTCTTCGGCAATATCATCGGGCTCGCGCTTGCGCAGCGCGATCACCTTGCGCAGGATCTTGGTGTCGTAGCCACGGCCTTTCGCCTCAGCCATCACTTCTTTCTGCTGCTCGGCGATGTCTTTCTTTTCTTGGTCAAGCCGTTCAATACGCTCGATAAATTGGCGCAATTCGTCTGCTGTGACGCGGTAGGTGTCGGCGGCCTGCTGGTCGTCCATGCTCTGTCTCTCCTCAGGGTTTGCCTTTTCCTAGCGCTCTGCCCGCGCTCCATCAAGGGGTTGCAGCAGGGCAGCGAATGAATTACCGCGCGTCGGTCGGATCTTTGGAAAAGGTGATACATGGATAGTCTGATCTGGAGCGGAGCAGCAATTTCGGTCGCGGGGCTTGTCGGGCTGATGTGGTGCATCATCCGTGTTGCCCGCGCCCGCAAAGCAGGGTTGTCCGACGATGAACTGCGCGCTGCCGTCCAAAAGGTGATGCCGCTCAATCTGGGATCGCTGTTTGTGTCGGTGATCGGCCTGATGCTGGTGATCGTTGGTATTTTTCTGGGCTAGGCCCGCGTCACACGCGATTCAGTGCCTCGAACCTGCGGCCATTTTTGATCAGCTCACCAAACAATGGATGCGGGTCCCAGAACGCACGATCCGCGTGATCAAACCGCGACAGTGCCTGACTGAGCCGCAAAAGCCCCGTCAAATCCGCCGCTTTCATTGGCCCGCCGCGCCAGCGCGGAAACTCAAGCCCAAGCATCATCGCGATATCGATATCCGACGGGCGCGTCACCCAGCCTTCGGTCAGCAATCGCGCGCCCTCATTGACCAGCGCGCCTAGCAACAGATCGACCAGACGCGCTGGCGGCATTGGGGCCAGTGTCGGGCGTTGACCGGCAAGCAGGCGCTCCATTTCGGGATCAGGTTCCGGCGCGCCCCCGTCCGCAGGATAAAGGTAAACCCCCGCCCCGCTGGCCTGCCCGCTACGCCCGTTCTCGACGCAGAACTTTGACCAGTTTCGCGCACCTTCTGCCCGTGATGCCTGTGCCAGTTCGTCCATGCCATGCGCGTCGCGCAACTCGAACGGCGGGTGGTTCCAACCCCAGTCCCGCAGTGCCGCATCCACCGCATAGGGGCTCTGCCCCGCGTCCACCAATGCATCTGCCGCGCGGTGCAGCGCCGCCGTCATCCGTCCGGCAATGCTGTCGCCCTCCGACACAACCCGCACCGCCACTTTACTCAGACGCCGCACCAGCGCTAGACCTGCCGCCAGCTGTTTCGAGGTCACAAGCGGACCCGCGACCACCTCGACCAGCCGGGCGGTATGGACCGGATGTGCAAAGCGCAGGCCCAGCTCTTCGACCCGACCGGGCATGGCGACGGCGCGCACCACATCGTCAGGCGCGGGAACATTGCCCTGCCCGCGTGCGGCATGCAGGATCATGTCCGTGCCGCGCGCCATTTCGGCACTTTCGCCGGTCGTCAGCCGCGCCAGATGTGCGCGCGCCTGTTCGCGCGTCAGCCCACCAGCTGCTTCCGCCTGATTGAACAGCGCGCCTAGCTGCGACACACCGGCCTGCAGGATCTGCGGATCACGTGTCCCCCATCGCACCACAAGACCGGCGGTCAGCGCCGTCAGCACGATGTGAAGTGCCAACGGCCCGCCGCCCAAAACGGCGATTGCGGCGATCTCAGGCACGACTTGCCCTGGCTCCAGCGGAAATTTTCTCGCGCGCCGTTCGGCAAAGAACGCGTGACGCAGGGCCGCCGATTGATCCGAGTCCAGACAATCCGAAAACAAATCCCATTCCAGTGCCATTCCGGCCTCGAACGGCAACAGCAGCGCGGCCTCGACGGCGGTGACGATCTCTTGGGGGGCCAGCTCCGGCCGCGCGGCGACACTTTTGCGCCGGGCCTCGATTTCGGCCTGGTAGGCGGCAGGGTCAACAAAACCACGGCGCCGGTCCCGTGTCCGGCGCGGCCCCTTGCCTGCCTCGCGTAGCTTCAGACAAAAGGCCTGCGCCGCCTTGGCCAGGTCACCATCGGTCATCGCATCCAGAAACACCTGCGCCGGCGGGCTGTTCACCGGATAGGCCTGCCCGCTCAGCATCATGTCGAGCGCAACCCTGGCCCCGCCCAGTCGCGGCGCGCGCTGGGTGCCGCCAGCGCCGGGAAGCAATCCTAAACGCACCTCGGGCAGTCCAACGCGTGCACTGTCATGAGCGATGCGGTAATGGGCTGCCAGCGCGATTTCAAACCCACCGCCCAGCGCCGTGCCATGCAGCGCGGCCACAACCGGCTTGGTGCAATCCTCGATCCGGTCGCAGACCTCTGGCAGCAACGGTTCCTTTAACGGCAGATCAAATTCAGCAATGTCCGCCCCGGCAGGAAAGGTTTTCCCCTGCCCGATCAGAACGATCTCATAAACAGTCTCATCCGCCTCGGCCCGCGCCAGCGCCGCGATCAGACCCTTGCGGACAGCAAGGCTCAGCGCGTTCACCGGCGGATGCGATACCGCGACAAAGGCCACACCTTCGCGAACGGAATAAATGATCGGATCACTCATACACCTGCCCCCACACGGCGCTTGCGCGTCGTTTCCCCTCGGGTTTACGCGATTTTGATACGCGTTTGCAGCACATTAGACGCCAGAACGACGCCCATGGCAACCCTGGCGTCAGATGGAATCGCGTCGAAAGGGTCAGGTTGCCCGCGACAGATGGGTGCGTCGCGGGCTCGCAGTGGCAAGATCAGATCGGCATGTTGTCGAACTGATCCTCCAGCGACTCGTCATGCGCCTGATCGCGCCGCGCGCCTGGGGATCGTCCTTTGCTCGATCCAATGACGCCTAAGTGCCACAAAGCCTGCGTTGTCCGGTCGACGCGCGCTTCAACCGACGCGGTTTCTGTAGTGCGTACTGTCGATTTTCCGGCTCTTGGTGTTCCGGTACTGGGTGTAGTCTGGCTGTGATCCGTCATGTGTTTCCTCCCTCACATGGTCAGCTTTGCATATACCGAAAAAATGCATCGGCTTTGCCTTTGGTTCCAAGACACGTTGCACCGCTTAACTCGACACGATCCTCTATCCGTCCAGGACCGCCCCATGCCGCAAAATGACAGAGCGTCGGAAGCCCCCTTAAATCATCCAGATCCAGGAGCGCCTCCTACACCCCCAAATCACTCGCGCTTAGCGGTAGTTTGCCCCAGCTCGGCCGAGTCGATCAAGTCATAGTTGCACAGCTGCTGTTTCAGGTTTGTGACACCGATAGCGCATCCACAGCTTGCAACACATTCCCAAATCTATATATGTATTCATACGTCCGAAATGAAAGGGTTCCCCATGTCGCCAGACGTCACCGGTTTCTTCGACGACGCCACCAACACGATCTCATACGTGGTCCGCGACCCGTCTGGATCAGATTGCGCGATCATCGACAGCGTTCTCGACTTTGACTACGCGTCAGGGCACACCGACACGCGATCAGCCGACGCAATCATCGCCTTTGTGCGCCAGCACGGGTTCGATGTGAAATGGCTGCTCGAAAGCCATGTCCACGCCGACCACCTTTCCGCCGCGCCGTACCTACAGCTGCATCTGGGCGGCAAAATCGGCATCGGCGCGCTTATCACCGAAGTGCAGGACACCTTCGGCAAGGTGTTTAACGAAGGCAGCGAATTTCAGCGCGACGGATCTCAGTTCGACCAGTTGTTCAAAGAAGGCGACAGCTTTCACATCGGGCAGATGCGCGGAGATGTGCTGCACACACCGGGCCATACACCGGCCTGCCTGACCTATGTGATCGGCGACGCGGCCTTTGTCGGCGACACGCTGTTCATGCCGGATTTTGGCACCGCGCGCTGCGATTTCCCCGGAGGCTCGTCTGAAATGCTGTTCAATTCGGTGCAAAAAATCCTCGCCCTGCCGGACGAGACCCGGATCTTTGTCGGCCACGATTACAAGGCACCCGGTCGGGAAGAGTTCGCATGGGAGACGACCGTCGGCGCGCAAAAGGCGCTGAACGTGCATATTGGCGGCGGCAAATCGCGCGAAGAATTCGTTGCCATGCGCGACGCCCGTGACGCCACGCTCAGCAAGCCAAGGCTGATCATCCCATCATTGCAAATCAACATGCGTGCAGGTCAGATGCCGCCTGCGGATGCGCTGGGCAACGTCTTTCTCAAAGTGCCATTGAACAAGATCTGACGCGAAATCTTGCCAAAGGACTCGGGATGCAAATGGACTGGATATACGGCCTGCTGGGCGGGTTTCTGATTGGCACAGGGGGCGCGGTGTATCTGCTGGCCAACGGCAGGATCATGGGGGCCAGCGGCATCATCGGCGGGTTGGTCGACGGGTCGGGCCGTGTAACGGGACGTGAACGGCTATGCTTTCTGGCTGGGGTGCTCGGGCTGCCTGCATTGATGGCCCTACTGTTCGGCGCGCCTGACACCCATGCCACCGGCAATATCGTCGTGCTGATCAGCGCGGGGCTGTTGGTCGGGGTGGGCACCCGTTTGGCAAATGGCTGTACCTCGGGGCATGGGGTCTGCGGTATTTCGCGGCTTAGTCTGCGCGGGATCGTGGCCACGGTGTTCTACATTCTCGCCGGCGGACTGAGTGTGATCCTGTTCCGCCATTTTCTGGGGGTGATCTGAAGTGCGAAACCTCTATGCCCTGCTCGCCGGAGGGCTCTTTGGCGCGGGCCTCTTTGTCTCGGGTATGACCGACACTGCCAAGGTGCAGGGTTGGCTAGATGTCTTTGGCGACTGGGATCCGACACTGGCCTTTGTCATGGGTGGTGCGATTGTGCCCATGGCCGTGGCCTGGCAAATCGCGCGACGCCGGACCGCACCGCTGCTGGGCGGCGCCTTTCCCTCACAGCCCGACCAAGGCCTGGGTCGCAATCTCGTGATCGGCTCTGTTCTGTTTGGCATCGGTTGGGGGCTGGCCGGGCTGTGCCCCGGACCGGTCATTGCCGCGCTCAGCTATGGCGGCATACCGGTTCTGACCTTTGGCATGGCAATGTTGGCGGGCATGGCGCTGGCCCCAGCGCTGCGGTCCCGTCTGGACAGAACCCTTCCGGCAGAGTAATCGATCCTCATGCAAATAAACCAGATCACGCCCCGCTATCACGTCGCACCACAGATCAGTGTCGAGGATATTCCTGCCCTCAGGGATGCAGGATTCACGACAGTAATCTGCAACCGCCCCGATGCCGAGGTTCCACCAAGCCATCAGGCCGCCGCGATCGAGATGGCAGTGCGCGCAGCAGGTCTTGAATTTGAACTGCTGCCACTGACCCACCAGACCATGACTGCCGAGAATATAGCCCGTCAGGCGGAACTGGTTTCGGCTGCTCCCGGGCAGGTTCTGGCCTATTGCGCGTCGGGCACGCGCTGCTCGGTCATTTGGGCGCTTGGACAGGCTGGCACGCTTTCGACCGACGAAATTCTGGCCGCGACCACCGCTGCCGGGTACGATCTGTCCGGGCTACGCACGACGCTAGACTCACTTGCCTGAGCGGTTTTCACCAGTCCAACCGCCAGCCTGTCCGATTTTCTACTGATCCCGGATCACTTTTCGTCCCACTCTGCGTCGGCATCAAGTGCGTCAGGATCAAAGTTGAACGCTGTTTCGTCGCCTTCAAACGCGCCATCTTCAAAGTCTATCGGCGGCAGGTCGGGTAAATCCTCCTCTGCCTGATCCAGTGACACGGGGACAGAGACCGACGCCACATCGGCGTCAGAATCAATAGCGGTGGGCACGGTGTCGGTCGGTCCCTCCAAATCAGGCGCCTGGTTCTCTAATGCTGCCGCGACCTCGTGTTGCGCCATGGAAAACGGCCATTCCAGCCGGATCGCGCGAAACCCGTTCATCTGCCCCATTTTACCACGTGCCATCCGATGCCTCTGTCCGACCATCAGTTCGGCGGTTCCCAGCGCGTCGACCGGTAATTCCAGCAGGTCCCCCGGCTTCAGCGTTGCTGCCTTGTGCAGCGACAATCGCATTCGGCACAGCACCGCGTCGATTTGCGCCGGCACCAACATCAGCCGTTGTTCATGCGGACCCGGACCCTGCTCGACCTCGGGTCGCTGCGGCGCAGCAATCTCTCGCTCGGGCAGCATGATTTGCAAATCGCCCTGCCGTTTGCCCCCCCCCAGATCCATCGCGACCCGAAACAAACGATACCGCGCCGCCTCGAGTAGCAGACCAGCGGTTCGGGAATCCTCAACCATTGCGCCAAAACGATAGCCTGACAGCATCTCAAGATCAGGATGACCTTCAAGATTGGCCTCGAATCGCGACAAGGCGCCGTCGATCAGTGGCGCCATCATGGCAGCGTCGGTATGGGTGATCGCGCGCTCTTCAACCGGGAGCGAGGTCACCTGGAGGATGGTTTGCACCTCGGTCATCGCTGTCATCACGTTCCGATCTACCGCAACCAGCCCGGCAACCCCGTCGGGACCGTCGAGCAGCACCAGCAGCAGACCATCCGGCACCGCCTCATGCGCGCCCTCCTGATCCAGCAACTCCAGCTGGACCCCCTGTGTCACCAGTGCCAGATCCCACAGCGCATCTGCTGTGCGCGACAATGCCAACCGCAGCGCCTTGACTGGTGACATTGCGCGGGCCTCAAACGCCCGCCGTGAAGCACGCGCCTTCTGGCCCAGAACATCTTGCCTTGCTGGTTCACCCATTGCGTATATCGCCCATCGTTCGGCTGCCTCGTCACCGATTATCGGCGGATTTGGTTACCAATCGATTTAAGCCGCCAGAATTACTGCGCCATGGCAATATCGGCTGGCAGCGTCACGCGAAATGCCGCGCCTCCTTGCTCCGGTAGATAGGCAATTTCGCCACCCAGCCGCGTCATGATCTGGCGGCTGATCGCAAGTCCCAGCCCGGCACCGCCGGCCTCACCGTCGCTGACGCGGGCGAATTTCTCGAAAATCAGGTCTTGTGCCTCGCGACTCACACCTGTTCCATTGTCGGCAAAATCTATCACCAGCAGACCGTGATCCTGAGCGACGCGAATTTCCAGCAAAGGCTGCGCGGCATCGCAATATTTACGCGCATTGGCAATCAGATTGATGAACACCTGACTCAGTCGGTCCAAATCGCTGTGCAACAAAAGCTGTTCACGTCCGGGGTCGCGCCGGATCTCAAGCACGCCCTCGATTCCGGTCGCAGCAACCGCCCGGTCCAACACCGCACGCAATGTGCCGTGACGCAGGTTCAGGTTGACCTGACCGTTCTCAAGCACGCTCAGATCCAGAAGATCGTCCAGCAGCCGGGTCAACCTGATCGCCTCGCCATGAATGATCGTGGCGTATTTCTCCTGATCTTCGGTGCTGAGCCCGTTTCCATCACGCAGGATTTCAGAGAACGCACGGATCGAAGTCATCGGCGTGCGCAGTTCATGGCTGATCTGACTGAGAAAAGCGTCCTTTTGCACCGACAGCCGGGTGAGTTTCTGGTTCGCCTCGCGCAATTGCCGCGCGGTGCGGCTCAGCTCGTTCGATTGGGTCTCGAGCCGCGCGGAATACTCCATCATCTGCGCCGTTTCATCCGCGACGGCCATCAGATCCTCGACCGACACGGACATGCCGCCGACGATCTGACCAACCATAGCATGCGCTGTGGCCGCCCCGACCGACCCGGACAATTCCCGTTCCAACGTCTCGAGGAAATCCGGCGACGGTTCTGGCAGCGCGCCGCGCGCGCCCTGGCGCTGCGCCTCGCGGCTGAACAGCGCCTGCGCCTCTGTTGCGCCCAGGATGCGCTGTGCCATGATCATCAGATCCTCGGTCTGGGCAACCCCACCGGACCAGCTGCGCGGGCCGGTGCTGTGCTGAAAGACGTTGACGAACTGCGCCCCCTGCAACCGCTCTAGCGGCGCCGGGAAACTGGCCAAGGAGGCGGTGAAATAGGCTATGGAATTCAGCGACATGCTCCAGAGCAACGCATGCATCAACGGGTCCAGCCCCTCGATCCCGAACAGCGCCTGCGGCCGCAGCCAGGTCCACTCGAACGGCCCCTGCGCCATCATCGCATCAGAGTAGATCCCGCCACCAATGCTGGGCAGGAACAGCGCATACATCCAGATGGCAAAGCCGATGGTCAGTCCCGCGAGCGCACCCACACGGGTTCCACCGCGCCAAAAGATGCCGCCCATCATCGCAGGCAACACTTGCGCCAACCCAGCAAACGACACCAGCCCGATTGCCGCCAGTGCGGTGCCGCCCCCGGACAACGAATAATAGAGATACCCCAGCATCACCACGCCGCCGATCGACAGCCGCCGGGCGAGGATCACCACATTGCGCACGTCGCCCGATACAGATGCACCGCCACCGGTCAGACGCAGCCAGATCGGCATGACAATATGGTTCGACACCATCGTCGACAGCGCAATCGCCGCCACAATCACCATCGACGTCGCCGAGCTGAAGCCACCAAGAAACGACAGGACAGCCAGCCCCTCGCGTCCCTGACTAAGGGGCACAGTCAGTACAAACAGATCCGGATTCGACCCCGGCGGCAACAGATCCAGCCCGACCACCGCAATCGGCACCACAAACAGGCTCATCAGCATCATATACAGCGGGAACGCCCAACTCGCTGTGCGCAGATGGGTTTCATCATCGCTTTCGACCACAAGCACCTGGAACATGCGTGGCAGACACAGGAAAGCCGCGGCCGACAACATCGTCAGACCCGCCCAGCGACCGCCGTCCATCTGCCATTCACCCAGTTCCGAAGCGTCGATGCGATCCAGTGTCGCCGCGACTCCGCCCGAGACGCCCCAGACCACAAAGATGCCGACCGCCATCAGCGCGGCCAGCTTGACCACCGCCTCGACCGCGATGGCCATAACCACGCCGTGATGGCGTTCGTTGGCATCCAGGTTTCGGGTGCCAAAGATAATGGTAAAGATTGTCAGCCCAACCGCGACCCACAAGGCCGTGAAACTGCGCGCGCCCTCTTCGGGCGAAGGGACACCGGGCTGGGCAAAGACCTCAAAGCTCAGCGTTACAGACTGAAGTTGCAGGGCGATATAAGGTGTCGTCCCGATCACAGCCAGCAAGGTCACACCAATCGCCAGCAGGTTCGACTTGCCATAGCGGGACGAGATCAGATCAGCGACCGACGTGATCCGCTGGCTGCGACCGATGCGCACCAGCTTGCGCAATACCCACCACCAGCCAATCATCACAAGGCTCGGCCCAAGGTAAATCGTCAGATACTCAAACCCCGTGCGCACCGCCGATCCAACAGCACCGTAAAAGGTCCAGGCAGTGCAGTAAATCGACAGCGACAACGTGTAGACCACCGGCGCACGCAGCCAGCGCACCCGCCCCCGCAAGGCCGACCGCTCTGCCACAAACGCGACCGAGAACAGAAAAATCACATAAGCGATGCAAATCGCGACCAGCGCGTTCAGCGTCATCATACGCCGCTATCCGTACCCCGGAACTCTGCTCCGCTGTCTGCACCAGGCTCATCGCCGCGCAGACGCAACCTGAACGACAGGACAAAAGCTGCCAACACCAGCGTCAGCCAGACGCCAAATATATAGATCAGCGCGCCGGAACTGGCCACCACCCCGCTTTGCCACAAAAGCGGCACGGCCCAGAGCAGCAGGCCCAGCACCGGCAGAAACCGTGCCGCGTCCATCAGCCTGCGCCGCCGGTAAGTCTGACGCTCCAGAAACAGCGGTACCCGAGGCCGTGGGCCGTCACTCATGGTGTGCCCAGCGCCCGCAACGCCTCAAGCGCCTCAAGCACCTCGGCATTGCTGAACGGCTTGGTCATGTAGCGGCTGGCACCGGCCCGCTGCGCCATCTCGCGGTCGCGGCTTTGGCCACGCGCGGTCAGCATCAGCACCGGCAGCGCCTGGGTACGCGGATCGTCACGCAGGTCGCGCAAAATGTCATACCCGCTGCGCCCCGGCAGCATCACATCAAGGATGACAACATCCGGCGCGCGCGCATGTACCGCCTCGACGGCAGTGGCGCCGTTGGAATGCGTGTGGACCGACCAGCCATCCCGCGACAGAATGAAACTGATCGCCTCGATGATGTTCTGTTCGTCCTCGATCACCAGAACATGCTTGGCCATTCCCCGTCCTCTCCCCCCGTGTCATGCATATGCGGGACAGGCCGGGTCTTGCGCCCTTGTTTCCTGTGTCCCGCCTCTTCCTTATCATCAAGAAGCAGGCCGCTGTCAAAATTCCTCTGCTTCAGGCCCACCCAGGATTGACGGCTCACGCCGTCCGGCACAGCGGCTGCGTGAACAGATCCGGCAAGTGACCCCGACCAGTCCGGTTTGGGCACCGGATGCCGGAGCGGGCGCAGGATCAGGCACAACCAACATATGCGCCTGAAACAACGGATCGCGGTTCACCTGCACGGGCCCTACCGGCTGTGCCAGCGCAAAGGCACGAAACCGCCGGGCCGCGCGACCCGGCTGCGCCACATATTCGGCCAGCATCATGCCGGGACGGTTCAGCGCGCGATACAATGGCCATAGAGGGCAGGCCGACCCAAACCGCGGCATGGCAAAGTCCGGCAGCGGCTTGCGATAGGTCAATGTACCCGACGCGTCACAGATCACGAGCCCCACCGGATCGGCCAAAACATCCTCTGGCAGGCTGGCCAGACGCCGCATCGCAAGTGCGGGATCAACGCCCGCCGCCTGTGCCAACGCCAGCGGATCGGGCCCGGTCTGTGTCACAAGATCCCGTAACTTTGCCTCGGGCAGACGTTCAACATCTTCGGCATAGCGTTGCAGCCCCCGGCGCAACAGATCTTGCGCCGCATCGGACGCCCCCCCTGTCAACTTTTCAGCCAGCGCATCCGGCGTGGTTTGCCCGGCTTCCAGCCCAGCAAAATGATGGCCCGCAGTCTCAAGCAACGCGTCCACCTCTTCCTGCGGCACACTGATCGCAGCCGAGGCATCGTCGGCAGCCTCAAGATAGCTGACCAGTCCGCGGCTGGTTTCCGCCAACCGGGCGCTGTCATCGTAAATGTTGCGGTGAAACCGCATCTGCCACTCTGGCTCGATCTCGCCCGGCTCGGCCAGGATCGATGCGGCAGACCGGATCGCCGTCACCGTGGTCAGCATCTCGTGCAGCGAGGCCGCCAGATGCGGATCATGGGTCATCCGGTCGGTCAGCGTCTCAACCGTGCGTTCCAGCGCGGCGACACGCCGACCGGTCCCGGCCAGCAGCGCGGCCCAACCGGGAAACCGACCGGCAAACTCTTCGACCTGATCCAGCTCTGCGCCCACACCGCGCTGATCCGACGCCACCTCGCGCAGGGACGCAACCAGCGTTGCCTCTGCGCCATCGGTCAGCAAGGCCTGCTCGACCCCGAGGATTCCGGCAATGCGCCGCAATAGAGTACCGCCGATTCTGCGGCGGTTGTGCTCGATCAGGTTCAGATACGAGGCCGAGATCTCTGCCCGCTTGGCGAGATCAGTCTGCCGCAGCCCCGCCATGATCCGTCTTTCGCGAATGCGGCTGCCGGTCAACGTGTCCCGCGGCATGGTAATTTCCTTTCGCTAACAATACCTTTCTGCGCTGCGACATAAAATAATTTACAGAATGGCAAGTCTACTTGTTCATTTTTTGACAAAAAAATCAATACGAATAAAGCAGTTGTTGCGAAATTTGCACCACATCCGCGATACTGAGTTTGCACAAATGTGCGCGCGGTCGCGAGTTGAGGAGCTCGCCTCTGCACTTCAAAAAACTGGGAGGTTTCTAATGACCAAACATCTGACACGCCGTGGCGTGATCAAGACCGGTGCTGTAGCCGGCGCAGGCCTTGCCCTGCCCACTTATCTTTCTGCGGCCGCGCATTCCGGCTTTACCAACGCTCCGACGGGCGACACCGTGACACTCGGCTTTAACGTACCGCAGACCGGTCCCTATGCGGATGAGGGCGCGGACGAGCTGCGTGCCTTTGAACTGGCGGTCAAGCACCTGAACGGCGAAGGCGACGGCGGCATGCTGCAGACCTTCTCGTCCAAGGCGCTCGACGGCACCGGCATCATGGGTAAGAAGGTCCAGTTCGTGACTGGCGACACCCAGACAAAATCCGACGCCGCCCGCGCATCGGCCAAGTCGATGATCGAAAAAGACGGCGCGATCATGATCTCCGGCGGCTCCTCCTCGGGTGTGGCTGTGGCGGTTCAGGGCCTGTGCCAAGAGGCCGGCGTGGTCTTTATGGCCGGTTTGACCCACTCGAACGACACCACAGGCAAGGACAAGAAGGCCAACGGTTTCCGGCACTTTTTCAACGCCTATATGTCAGCCGCCGCGCTGGCGCCGGTGCTCAAGAACCTCTACGGAGCGGATCGTGCCGCCTATCACCTGACAGCCGACTACACTTGGGGCTGGACGCAGCAGGAATCGATCCAGGCGGCAACCGAAGCTCTGGGCTGGACCACGGTCAACAACGTCCTCACCCCGCTCGCCGCGACGGACTTTTCGTCATACATCGCGCCGGTTCTGAACTCGGGCGCAGATGTTCTGGTTCTGAACCATTACGGCGGGAACATGGTCAACTCGCTGACCAACGCGGTTCAATTCGGCCTGCGCGAAAAGCAGGTGAACGGCAAGAACTTCGAGATCGTCGTGCCGCTCTACTCCGAGCTGATGGCCAAAGGTGCCGGTGCCAACATCAAGGGCATCGTCGGGTCGCAGAACTGGGATTGGAAGATCGAGAACGAGAAGGGCGCCAAATATGCAGGCACCAACGCGTTCGTTAAGTCCTTTGGCGAGGCATACGGTTTCCCGCCGAGCCAGGCTGCCCAGACCTGCTACGCGCAGACGCTGCTTTATGCGGATGCCGTGGCGCGCGCCGGATCGTTCAACCCCTGCGCCGTGGGCGAAGCCCTGGCCGGGTTTGAATTCGACGGCCTTGGCAACGGTCCGACCTCGTACCGTGCCGAAGACCACCAGTGCTTCAAGGACGTGCTGGTCGTGAAAGGTGCCGAAAACCCCGAGGACGAATTCCACCTGGTGGAAATCGTCGAGGTGACTCCGGTCGATCAAGTGACCTATGACCCCGAGCATCCAATGTTTGCCGGCGGCCAGCTGGGTGCTTGTAATCCGGGCGCCTAAGCGCTCGATTTCGAAACCGGCCGCCACCCCGCGGCCGGTTTTATCGCACCCGTGGCCATGGGCCCGGGTGCTTCCCCACATGATAACCGCACAAAGGGTGGGACGATGGACGCAATCATTCTGCAAACGCTGAACGGACTCGACAAAGGCTCGGCCTATGCGCTGATCGCGCTGGGTCTGACGCTGATTTTTGGCACATTGGGCGTGGTCAATTTTGCCCACGGGGCCCTGTTTATGATCGGCTCGTTCTGCGCCGTCACCGTACAGCGCATTCTGTCGCTAAGCTATGAAACGCTGGACCCGACACGCACCGATTTTCTGGGGAATCCCGCCAAAATCAACACACCTTATGTAGAATCCTGGTTTGGTCCCGAATTTGGCGCGGCGATCGTCGACTGGTCGGTCCCATTGGCGCTGATCTTCTCGGTTCCGGTGATGATTTTCATCGGTTTTGTCATGGAACGCGGACTGATCAAGCATTTCTACAAACGTCCCCACGCGGATCAGATCCTTGTCACCTTTGGCCTCGCCATCGTGTTGCAGGAAGTGATCAAATATTTCTACGGTGCCAATCCGATCCCCACCGGCGCGCCTGCCGTGTTCACCGGGTCGTTCGATTTCGGCGTCTTGCTGGGCTTTGATCCCAATGCGATCATCTATCCCTACTGGCGTCTTGTGTACTTTGCCTTTGCTGCAGTGATCATCGGTGCGGTCTTTGCCTTTCTGCAATTCACGACCTTCGGCATGGTTGTGCGGGCCGGCATGGCAGATCGCGAAACCGTCGGCCTGCTGGGCATCAACATCGACAAACGCTTTACCATCATGTTCGGCATCGCCGCCGCCGTGGCGGGGCTGGCCGGTGTGATGTACGCCCCGATCAATTCGCCCAACTACCACATGGGCATGGATTTTCTGGTGCTGAGCTTTGTAGTCGTCGTCGTCGGCGGCATGGGATCGCTGCCCGGTGCCGTGCTGGCCGGCTTCCTACTCGGGGTCCTCGAAAGCTTTGCGTCGATGACTCAGGTGATCGACCTGATCCCGGGGATCAACCAGATTATCATCTATGTCGTGGCAATCGTCGTGTTGCTGACCCGTCCACGGGGCCTGATGGGCCGCAAAGGCGTGATGGAGGATTAAGCCATGTTCGGATTGAACACAAAAGACACCACCCTACTGCTGATCGTGGCGGCAATGACGCTTCTTGCCCCATTTATCCTCAACCCGTTCCCCGAAGGCTCATCGCTGGCGCAGTTCAACGCGGGCTATCCCGACCTGATGCAGCGGTTCGTGATCTTCGGCATCTTTGCCATCGGCTTCAACATCCTCTTTGGCCTGACCGGCTATCTGTCCTTTGGCCACGCGGCCTTTCTGGGGGTCGGATCCTATTCAGCGGTCTGGATGTTCAAACTCCTGAGCATGAACGTGCTGCCGGCCATTGTGCTGTCGGTCATCGTGTCGGGAATCTTTGCAGTGGTCATTGGATTTGTCAGCCTGCGCCGCTCTGGCATCTATTTCTCGATCCTGACGCTGGCCTTTGCGCAGATGTCCTTTGCGCTGGCCTATTCGGTACTGACCCCCATCACCAATGGTGAAACCGGTCTGCAATTGACGCTTAGCGATCCCAGGGTTCTGGGGGTGTCTGCCACCGCTGACGGCGGCATCCCGGCCACTGCGATCTTTGGTCTGGAAATGCGGTCAACCTACCAGATGGATGTCGGCCCTTGGCTGTTCCAGTTCAATGTCGGGTACTACCTCTGCGCAGTTATGCTGCTGCTGGCCTTTTATCTGGCGATCCGCATCTTCCGCTCACCCTTTGGTCTGATGCTGCGGGCGGTAAAATCCAACCAGCAGCGGATGAACTACACTGGCCTGAATGCACGGCCCTACACGCTGGCAGCCTTTGTGATCTCGGGCATGTATGCCGGTTTGGCGGGCGGACTTCTGGCCTCAATGGATCCGCTTGCAGGTGCCGAGCGGATGCAGTGGACAGCCTCTGGCGAAGTGGTCCTGATGACCATTCTGGGCGGTGCCGGCACGCTGATCGGCCCGGTACTGGGCGCAGGCTTTATCAAGTATTTCGAGAATATCTTCTCGAAGATCAACGATAACGTCCTGCACCAGTGGTTCGCTTTCATGCCAGACGGACTCGAAGATTTTATCGTGACCATCGTGCACCCCTTTGTGGGCAAAGGCTGGTCGCTGACGCTGGGCCTGATGTTCATGGCCGTGGTGATCTTTCTGCCCGGTGGCCTCGTTGAAGGTGGCCAGCGCATCGGCAAGCTGTTTCGCCGCAAAAAGGTTTCGGACACAGCTGCGTCCGCCGCCAAGACACCCGCAGAATAAGGAGGCGCGACATGGGCATTCTTGAAGTCAAAGACGTCAACAAGCGCTTCGGTGGCCTACAGGCCCTCGGCAACGTAAACCTCTCGGTGACGGAGAACACCGTCCACGCCATCATCGGGCCGAACGGCGCGGGCAAGTCCACTTTGCTGAACTGCCTGGTGGGCAAGTTGATCCCTGACACAGGGTCAGTGATGTTCGACGGTCAGTCAGTTCTGGGGCGCAAGCCGTTTGAAATCAACCAGATGGGTATTTCACGCGTGTTTCAGACACCCGAGATCTTTGGCGATCTGACAGTGATCGAAAACATGATGATCCCCTGCTTTGCCAAACGGGATGGATCGTTTCGCATGCGGGCGATTGAATCCGTCTTCCGCGAAAAAGCCCTGCGCGAACGGGCCGAGGAAATGCTGACCGAGGTCAACATGCAGGACAAGCTGGACATGCACGCAGCGTCGATGTCGCGCGGCGACAAGCGGCGGCTGGAAATGGCAATGTGTCTGGTGCAGGAGCCGCGCCTGTTGCTGCTGGATGAACCGACCGCAGGCATGGCCCGCGCAGACACCAACAACACCATCGACCTGCTCAAAGAGATCAAGGGCCGGGGCAACATCACCATGTGCATCATCGAACACGACATGCACGTGGTCTTTTCGCTCGCGGATCGGATCACGGTGTTGGCGCAAGGTACCCCGCTGGTCGAGGATACGCCGGAAAACATCAAGGGCCACCCCAAGGTACGCGAAGCGTATCTCGGCGAATCGGCCTAAAAAAAGGGCACACAGATGAACGTCAAACCCGACTTTTCCAAGCACGCCAACCACGCCGAAACAGCCCCTGCCTTTCTCTCGGTCTGGGATATTCACGCCTATTACGGCGAGAGCTATATTGTTCAGGGCGTGAGCTTTAACGTCCACGAGGGCGAGATCCTCGCCCTTTTGGGCCGCAACGGCGCTGGCAAAACCACCACCCTGCGCTCGATCGCGCGGCTTGCAGATCCGCAGGTTCAAAAGGGTGAAATCTGGCTCGATCATCAGCCATTGCACCGGATGTCGTCGTATCAGGCGTCGATTGCCGGCCTTGGCCTCGTTCCCGAAGACCGCCGCATCATCGCGGGCCTGACAGTCGAGGAAAACCTGCAACTGGCACAGATCGCGCCGCCCATCGGCTGGTCGCTTGAGCGGCTGTACGAGCTGTTCCCCCGCCTTGGTGAGCGGCGCAAACAAGAGGGCGTGACCCTATCGGGCGGTGAGCAGCAGATGCTCGCCATTGCCCGTGCGCTGGCCCGCGATATCAAGGTGCTGCTGCTGGACGAACCCTACGAAGGTCTGGCCCCCGTGATCGTTGACGAGATCGAAAAAACTCTGCGCATCGTCAAGGAACAGGGCATGACCACGATCATCGTCGAACAGAACGCCGTGCGGGCGCTGCAACTGGCGGACCGCGCTGTGATCCTGGACACCGGGTCCATCGTGTTCGACGGCACCGCCGCCGAAGTGCTTGAGAACGAGCAGCTTCGCGCCGAATATCTGGCGATCTGACGCGGCCTGTCCGGCCCTGCGGTTCAGACGCAATGGGCCGGGCGCAGGCCCAGTCCGGGCCGTTCGCGCAGGTGCGATCCCAGCGCGAGCAGCCCTACCCGACCCGCGGCATGGCCGCGATACGACCAAAGCAGGCTTGCATTCCGGCACCAGTCCAGCTTCCCTGCGCGCAAAACTGGAGGACCCCATGATACATAAAACCTATCCCCCCGCGGCAGATACCGTTGCCCGCGCGCATGTGGATGCGGCGCGCTATGACGCGCTCTATGCAGAGAGCGTCACCGACCCCGATGGCTACTGGTCGCGCGAGGCAAAGCGCATCGACTGGATCAAGTCCCCGACGCAGGTCAGCGACGTCGATTTCACCCTGGGACAGGTCAAGATCAACTGGTTCGCCGATGGCACGCTGAACGTCTCGGCAAATTGCATCGACCGGCATCTGGCCACGCGTGCGGATCAGACCGCAATCATCTGGGAACCCGATGATCCTGCCGAGGGTGCACAGCACATCACCTATCAGCAGCTGCACGACAACACCTGCCGCATGGCCAACGTGCTCAGCGATCTGGGTGTCGGACGCGGCGACCGCGTCGTGATCTACATGCCGATGATCCCCGAAGCTGCCTATGCCATGCTGGCCTGTGCCCGCATCGGCGCGATCCATTCCATCGTCTTTGCCGGTTTTTCGCCCGACGCCCTGTCGGCACGGATCAACGGATCCGAAGCCAAGGTGGTGATCACCGCCGATCACGCCCCGCGCGGCGGTCGCAAAACGCCGCTGAAAACCAACGCCGACAAGGCGCTGCTGCATTGCAAAGATTCGGTAAAATGCTTGGTGGTCAAGCGCACCGGCGACCAGACCACCTGGGTTCAGGACCGCGATGTTGATTACAACGCACTCGCGGCCGAGGCGCCGACCAGCTTTGAACCGGCTGAGATGAACGCCGAGGATCCGCTTTTTATACTTTACACCTCTGGCTCGACCGGCCAGCCCAAGGGGGTCGTCCACTCATCAGGTGGATATCTGGTCTATGCCGCGCTGACGCATGAAGTGACGTTCGATTACCACGACGGCGATGTCTATTGGTGTACGGCGGATGTCGGCTGGGTCACCGGGCATTCGTATATCGTTTACGGCCCGCTCGCCAATGGCGCCACCACACTGATGTTTGAGGGTGTGCCGACCTGGCCAGACGCTTCGCGGTTCTGGCAGGTGTGCGAAAAGCACAAGGTGACGCAGTTCTACACCGCCCCCACTGCGATCCGCGCATTGATGGGTCAGGGCAACGATCCCGTCACAAAATGTGACCTGTCGTCTCTGCGCCTGCTGGGCACCGTGGGCGAACCAATCAACCCCGAAGCCTGGAACTGGTACAATGACGTGATCGGCGGCGGCAAATGTCCGATCGTCGACACCTGGTGGCAGACCGAGACCGGCGGTCACCTGCTGACCCCCCTGCCCGGTGCGCATGCCACCAAACCCGGCGCCGCGATGAAGCCGTTCTTTGGCGTACAACCCGTCGTGCTGGACCCCACCAGCGGCGAGGAAATCCACGAGTCCCCCACCGAAGGTGTGCTGGCGATCAAGACAAGCTGGCCCGGCCAGATGCGCACCGTCTGGGGCGATCACGACCGGTTCGAGAAAACGTATTTCTCGGATTACAAAGGCTACTACTTTTCCGGTGATGGCTGCCGTCGCGACGCCGATGGGGATTATTGGATCACCGGCAGGGTCGACGATGTCATCAATGTCTCGGGCCACCGCATGGGCACCGCCGAAGTTGAATCGGCGCTGGTCGCCCACGCCGCCGTCGCCGAGGCCGCTGTGGTTGGCTATCCCCACGCCATCAAAGGTCAGGGCATCTATTGCTATGTCACCCTGATGAACGGAGTCGAACCCACCGAGGAGTTGCGCAAAGAACTGCGCGGCTGGGTGCGCGAAGAGATCGGGCCGATCGCCTCGCCGGACCTGATTCAATGGGCGCCCGGCCTGCCCAAGACCCGCTCGGGTAAGATCATGCGCCGTATCTTGCGCAAGATCGCGGAAAACGACCACGCAACCCTTGGCGATATTTCGACACTCGCCGATCCGTCCGTGGTGGATGACCTGATCGAAAATCGGATGCATCGCGACTGAGATCGTTTGATGCGGGCCGCGCTGGTGGCCCGCATCCTAAACGTGATTTTTCCGGTAATGCGGCTGGCGTTAACCTTTTGCTTTGATTCTCCGCCGAAATCGGCGTCTCTTCTGCTAGTCTGAGGTCGGGGGCCACAGCTACAAAGGACGCATATCATGCTTGTTCCGACGCTCGCGCCATGGGCAGCACCGCAGACCACCGGCCATCCGCTGGGCCTGCCCGCCACTACGCCCCTGCCATCGACCAGTCGCAAAGTCGCCCCTGTCAATCAACAGTCCACCAGCGACACAGGCCTCGAACAGGACAAATCGACCGCCCGCCTATGGTTCGAGGCGCAAGGTAGGCCAGATCCTGCAACCCATATCGCGCCCCCTTCGATCACCCAGCTGAAAATCATCGCTCTTTTATCAGAGCAGGCGGGAATCGACCCAACCACCGGAAATACCATTGCCGAAACCGACAGGGACGCCGCACTTTCCTCCGAACGCTCTGACCCGATCACTCCCGATGCGGCGCGCGATACCACCCCGACATCCGACCCGACGGGGACGACCAATACGCCCCCTCAAGAGCCCAACTCGACCGGCGTCGCAGCGCATGTCGCCATAGCGGGACAGATCATGCCACCCGACTCGGACGACGCTGTACCGCCCAAGAACCCGGCCAGTCACCACCATTTGGACATCTTTGCCTGACAGGACCGGGCCGCCGCACTCATTCGTCTACAGCATCGCTTTTCATACCGCGACCTATGGGCTACAAGCGGGCAGCCGATGGTGGCCCCGCAGGGCCGTTCGCAGTTGAACCGGGCGAGGATTCATGACCGAAAAGAAACACGACGCAGATGTGGCCTTTATCCAGGCACTGGCCGAATTGCTGCGCAAAAACGACCTGACCGAATTGCAGGTCAAACGTGAATATGGCGACGACGACAGTCTCAGCGTCCGTGTCAGCCGTCAGACGCAGATTGCACCGGCCCCCGTGGCCGCCGCGCCACTGGCCGTTGCTGCGGCTCCCGCGGCTGCGGCAACGGCCCCCGCAGCCGAGGATCCCGCGGCCCATCCGGGCGCTGTGACCTCACCGATGGTCGGCACCGTCTACATGCAGGGTGAACCAGGCTCGCCTGCCTTTATCCATGTCGGTCAGCCGGTGTCAGAAGGCGACACGCTGTTGATCGTCGAGGCAATGAAGACCATGAACCATATTCCCGCGCCACGTGCGGGCGTGGTCAAACGCATTCTGGTCGAGGATGGTGCCCCCGTCGAATACGGTGCGCCGCTCGTGATCCTCGAATAAGGCCGCTCCGATGTTTGACAAGATCCTGATCGCCAACCGGGGCGAAATTGCCCTGCGTGTCATCCGCGCCTGCCGCGAAATGGGAATCGCTTCGGTGGCGGTGCATTCCACCGCTGACAGTGACGCCATGCATGTGCGCATGGCGGACGAGACGATCTGCATCGGTCCGCCGCCCTCGATAAACTCCTACCTGTCGATTCCCGCCATCATCTCGGCCTGCGAAGTGACCGGCGCTCAGGCGATCCACCCCGGCTACGGCTTTCTTTCGGAAAATGCCCGCTTCGTGCAGATTGTCGAAGATCACGGCCTAACCTTTATCGGCCCGACCGCCGAACATATCCGTACCATGGGGGATAAAATCACCGCCAAGGACACGATGAAGGCGCTTGGTGTGCCCTGCGTCCCAGGCTCTGAAGGTGGTGTGCCCGATCTGGATACCGCCCGAACAGTCGGGGAAGAAATCGGTTATCCAGTGATCGTCAAGGCCACGGCCGGCGGCGGGGGGCGCGGCATGAAAGTTGCACTCGACGCCACTGGGATGGAGCACGCCTTCCACACCGCCCGCTCCGAATCCAAGGCCGCGTTTGGTAATGACGAAGTCTATATCGAGAAATACCTGACCACCCCGCGCCATATCGAAATCCAGGTCTTTGGCGATGGCAAGGGCGGCGCGGTGCATCTGGGCGAGCGCGACTGCTCGCTTCAGCGCCGCCATCAGAAGGTGTTCGAAGAGGCCCCTGGTCCCTGCATCACAGCCGAGGAACGCGCCCGCATTGGAAAAACCTGTGCAGACGCCGTGGCGGCGATCAACTACACTGGCGCTGGCACCATCGAATTTCTGTATGAGAACGGCGATTTCTACTTCATCGAGATGAACACCAGACTTCAGGTTGAACATCCCGTGACCGAAGGCATTTTTGGCGTCGATTTGGTGCGCGAACAGATCCGCGTCGCCTCGGGCCTGCCGATGTCGTTCAGCCAGGATGATCTAAAGATCAATGGCCACGCCATCGAGGTCCGCATCAACGCCGAGAAATTGCCGAACTTTGCGCCAAGCCCGGGACGTATCACCCAGTATCATGCGCCGGGTGGCCTGGGGGTGCGAATGGATTCCGCGCTATATGATGGCTACCGGATTCCCCCCTATTACGACAGCCTGATCGGCAAACTGATCGTGCATGGACGCGATCGACCAGAAGCTTTGGCGCGACTGAATCGCGCCCTGGGTGAGCTGATTGTCGATGGTGTCGATACCACAATCCCGCTGTTCCACGCGCTGCTGCAGGACCCCGATATCCATGCCGGAACCTACAATATCCACTGGTTGGAAAAATGGCTGGAACAGGCACTTCAGCAAGGCTAGTTTTTTCATGACCCGACGCGCGCCAAAGACTTTTGAACAAAGTCTTGCCAAAGGTTTTCACGAAACTTTTGGGCCCGCGTCGGCGTGAACGTGACACCCGATCTTTTGATTCTGGCCTACCGTGACGGCGTCTTTCCGATGGCAGAAAGCCGCAATGATCCAGAGATTTTTTGGGTCGATCCGCAGCGAAGGGGCATATTTCCACTCGAAGGGTTTCATATTTCGCGCAGCCTCGCACGGCAATTGCGCCGCGACACGTTCTCCGTGACCTTGAATCAGGCGTTTCAAGAGGTCGTACATGGATGCGCGGATCGGGATGAAACCTGGATCAGTAACGAGATTTTTGCCTTATACAGCGCCCTTCACCGGCGGGGTGAGGCACACTCACTGGAAATCTGGCAAGACCGCGAACTCGTCGGTGGGGTTTATGGTGTCACCCTGGGATCGGCCTTTTGCGGAGAATCTATGTTCTCTCGCCGTACCAACGCATCAAAGGTCGCGCTGGCCTGGTTGATTTGCCACCTGCGCACGACCGGTTTCATGCTGTTTGACACCCAATTCCTGACACCGCACCTCGCCTCTCTGGGGGCCGTCGAAATATCGCGTTCTAACTATCAGCGTCGTCTTGCGGATGCACTGGACGCTCAGGCGAACATACTCTCAGTGCCGCTTCCAGCCTCGGGTCAAGAGGTCTTGCAGCGCAGCACCCAGACATCGTAACGCGGATGATCCAGTGCGTTCAACGCCGGGGCCGAAGCAACCATCCACCCGCGGAATATTGGCTGAGCAACGCCAACCTCGCGGATGGTCAAAAAGGCGTAGGCATCCCCCGAAGGGTTGCCTTCGGGGTAGCGGCAATCGTCCAATTCAACTTCGATGCGTCCCAGCGCCTGTGCCTGCCCTTTGGACAGATCCAGATCCCGCACCGTTCCGTTCAGCTTGTCCAACGTACGCAGCACTGCGCCTGAACTGTCAGTCACCGCCTCTTGCGCGCCGACCACAGCCGCCGACAGCCCCAAAGCTGTGGCACAACACCATAGAATATTTCGGATCATTGGCCCGCCTGCCCGCCCACAAATTTCATCAGCAGCGACATCAGGCTGACTGCGCCCTGCGTGTCCAGAACTTCTGCCCCCGCTTCATAGAAAAACGGCGACCCACCGGGCGAGATTTCGACAAAGTTCCCCCCCAGAAGACCCTCGGACGCGATCACGATCGCGGAATCGTCGGGAATTTTGATGTCACCGTTGATCCGCACCACGGTTTCGGCGCGATAGGTTTCAGGGTTCAGCTCTACCCCGGTCACCGTTCCAACCCGGACCCCTGCCAGCCGAACATCGGTCCCAACGGATATGCCCTCAAGTGAACGAAAGCTTGCGGTCAGTGGATATCCTTCGGACCTGACGCCAATTCCAGCCACTTGGACGGTAAAGACCCCAAAGGCGAACGCGGCTGCCAGAACCGCCCCCCCCACAAGGATCTCTGTGGTGTGCTCGGTCATGGCGTTATTCCGGGCTCCAGGCCTCGTAATCGCTGCGTGGTTTTGGATCCATACGACGTAAGGACCCGGCCGGGGCATATGCCAGCGCGGTGCCGGTCAGGTTTTCCTGATGCGGCTTTTCCCAAGACTTGTGGGCCAACGGGCGTTCGGTCGGCGGTTCCTGATAGGTGTGGTGCAGCCAGCCATGCCATTCCGCACCAACGCGCGTCGCCTCGTTCTCGCCGTTGAAAATCACCCAGCGGCGTTTGCCATCACTGGTTTGATAAAAGATGTTGCCCTGTGTATCCTCACCCACTTTTTCGCCGTGGCGCCGGGTGTACCATTGCGTATTCAGTGTCTGCCCGTTCCACCAGGTAACGGCGCGCAGAAGCGTGTTCAGAATGCCCATGGACGACTCCTTTTGTTGTCTGCCTGTATGGCCCATCGGCTGTACAAGGTCCAGCACACCCGAGCGACAGACCAGCGTTTCAGACCGGTGTCAGCGCGGTCAGTTCAATCTCAATGCGGTATTTCGGATCAATAAGGTTGCATTCCACCATTGTCGCAGCCGGTGGGGCATCACCAAAGGTCTGCTTGAGGATTGGCCAGCACGCCTCGAACTCGGCGGCATCAGGCAGATAATAGGTCACCCGCACCGCATCGGAAAACGTCGCGCCCGCCTGGCGCAGTGCCGAGGCGATAATGCCCAGCGCGGTCTGGCATTGCTCTTCGACCGTATCGCCCTGTCCCACTGTACCGGCCACATGCACAAAGCCGCCCGCAACCACGGCGCGGGCATAGCCGATCTTTTCCTCGAACTGACTGCCGGAATAGATACGTTTGATGGTCATGGATCGCACCTCTGATGATTTACCGCTATCAGCGCAAAACAAGTGCGGCTGTCAACGTCCCAGTTCCACCAAGCATACAAAAAGGGCGGGATTCCCCCCGCCCTGTTCACGCCGTCGTTCGCACAGGGAGCTTAGCCTGCGCTGGCCGGCTCTTTCTTTTGGTCGGCGTAGATCATCAGTGGTTTCGCGTCCGAGTTCACCGCCTCTTCGTTCACCACAACCTCGGTCACTTCGTCCATGCCGGGCAGTTCGAACATCGTTTCCAACAGGATCGCTTCGAGGATCGAGCGCAGACCACGTGCCCCGGTCTTGCGCGCAATCGCCCGTTTGGCAATCGCGGTCAGCGCATCGTCGGTAAAGGTCAGCGCGGTATCTTCCATCTCGAACAGGCGCTGATATTGCTTGACCAGCGCGTTCTTGGGCTGGGTCAGGATAGTGACCAGCGCATCCTCATCCAGATCTTCAAGTGTGGCGAGAACTGGCAGACGACCGACAAATTCCGGTATCAGGCCGAACTTGAGCAGATCCTCGGGTTCGAGTTCCTTGAACACTTCGCCCACGCCGCGGGAGTCCAAGTCACGGACATCCGCGCCAAAGCCCATTGCCGAGCCTTTTCCGCGCTGCGAGATGATCCGATCGAGACCAGCAAAGGCACCGCCGCAGATGAACAGGATATTCGTGGTGTCGACCTGCAGGAATTCCTGCTGCGGATGTTTGCGCCCCCCCTGCGGCGGGACACTCGCCACGGTGCCTTCCATCAGCTTGAGCAGCGCCTGCTGCACACCTTCGCCCGACACGTCGCGGGTGATCGACGGGTTTTCGGACTTGCGGGTAATCTTGTCGACCTCGTCAATATAGACGATGCCGCGCTGCGCGCGTTCGACATTGTATTCAGACGACTGCAACAGCTTGAGGATGATGTTCTCGACGTCTTCCCCGACATATCCGGCCTCAGTCAGGGTGGTCGCATCGGCCATGGTAAACGGCACATCCAGAATCCGCGCCAAGGTCTGCGCAAGCAGCGTCTTGCCGCACCCGGTTGGGCCGATCAGCAAAATGTTGGATTTCGACAGTTCGATATCGTTGGTCTTGGCGCTGTGGTTCAGCCGTTTGTAATGGTTGTGCACCGCAACCGACAGCACACGCTTGGCCATCATCTGGCCAATCACATAATCGTCCAGAACCTGACATATCTCGCGCGGAGTCGGCACCCCGTCGGCGGATTTCAGTCCAGATCCCTTGGTTTCTTCGCGGATGATATCCATGCAAAGCTCTACGCATTCGTCGCAGATGAACACCGTCGGGCCCGCGATCAGCTTGCGCACCTCATGCTGGCTCTTGCCGCAGAAGCTGCAATAGAGTGTATTCTTGCTGTCACCGCCAGAGTTCGTCGCCATTTCGCACCTTTCTTGTCCAGATCGTGTCGCAAGGGCCATTCCAGCCCCGCAGCGACCGTCCTGGCCACTTAATCGTCCAAGCTTAGGACAGGGCCACCCCGGCCACAATCGCAAAATGCGCCACCGGGCACCTGTCCCGGCGGCGCAGCAGAAACTTAGGACGCGTCTTCTTCAGCCTTGGCCCGGCTGGTCACGATCTCGTCGATGTGGCCCCATTCCTTGGCTTCTTCGGGGGACATAAAGTTGTCGCGGTCCAGCGCCTTTTCGACAGCTTTCTTGGTCTGGCCGGTGTGTCTGACGTAAATATCGTACAACCGATCCTTGAGCTTTTGAGTTTCAGCCGCATGAATCATGATGTCCGACGCCTGGCCCTGATACCCACCCGAGGGTTGGTGAACCATGATCCGGCTGTTGGGCAGCGAGAAACGCATCCCTGCCTCACCACCTGCCAGCAGCACGGACCCCATCGACGCCGCCTGCCCAATGCAGAGCGTGCTGACCTTGGGTTTGATGTACTGCATGGTGTCGTAGATCGACAGACCGCTGGTCACTACGCCACCGGGCGAGTTGATATAAAGGCTGATTTCCTTGCTCGGATTTTCTGCCTCAAGGTGCAGTAGCTGGGCCACGATCAGATGGCTCATCCCGTCATGGATCGGGCCGTTGATGAAAATGATCCGCTCCTTCAACAGGCGCGAGAAGATGTCGTAAGCCCGCTCGCCACGGCTGGTCTGTTCGACCACCATGGGCACGAGGTTCATGTAGGTTTCAACTGGGTCTCTCATAATCCGCCTGCCTGTTGTTGTCGTCGTCTTACCGAAAAGGTCTTACCTGAGTCTTAGTATCGGCCTTGGGGGGCTGCAAGGGCTGGCGGGGAATTAGGGTTTGGGTGACGGCGCTAGAATGCGGGCAGGATGCCGCCCAGCGCAGGCGACGTCAACGCGGCATGCAGGAAATCCGGCCTTGCGCCGAACCCTGCAAGGTCGCGCCGCGTCTCACTGTACAGAGACAAAATCTGTGAAATGTCACCCCGTCGGTCAAGACGCCCCGCCTGCGCGCGACACGCGGCTCAGTCGGTCTTGCCGTTGTCGCGCTCCTGAATCCGGCGTGCATGGTAGCGTTGGAAATCTTCATCGCTGTCCAGAAGATAGCGCTTTTCGTTGACCCAGGTCAGCATGTCCAGCGTGGTCCCGACACCGAATGCGCCGGGCACGATCGTCACAGCCGCTTCGTCCGCCGAAAGGTCGTCGCCAACCTCCTGAGGCAGGAACATCATGGTCGGCGTAAAGAGCAGCCGCCACTTGCGCGCCATGTCCTTTTCGCTCAGCACTTCGCCATCGAAATCGGTCACTTCGATATCGCCATGCAGGTTTAGCTGCACAACAAAATAGTTCTCGCTCAGGTAGTCATGTACCGCCGGGGTCGGAAACACCTCTTCGTGCATCTTGGTGCAATAGATGCAGCCGCGCTGTTCAAAGATCAGCATCAGGCGCTTGCCCTCGGCATTGGCTTCGTCCAGATCCTCGCGCAGGTCTTTGAAGGTGTCGCGCATCCAGTCCGCCTTGTGCAGGCCGTCGTCGCCCAGCTCGACCGCTCTTGCGCCCCCCGTCATCAAACATACCGCTGCGGCCAATCCGATCAGGCCTCGTGCCATTGCAGTTTTCATCCACCCTCTCCCTATGTCGGAAATCTTGCCGGGCCTCATCCTATCGCGGCGAACCCTGGAAACCAGCGCAGCATCGCATCTGCCAGCAGGTTCATACTATTTGTCGCGATGAGTATAGCAAAGATCAGCAGCATAACGCCCATCACTTTTTCGACGACCCCCATGGCCCGGCGATGCCGTGCGACCCAGCGCAGGAACGGCCCAGAAAACAGCGCCGCCACGACAAACGGCGCCGTCATTCCGGCGCCGTAAACCGCCAGCAGCAGTCCGCCGCGCGCGATGTCCCCCATGCCACTGGCAATCATCAGGATCGACGCCAGCGCAGGCCCGACACACGGCGTCCAGCCAAATCCAAACGCCAGCCCCATCACATAGGCACCAATCAGCGTCGTCGGCTCGGTCGTGCTTTCGACGCGGGCCTCTCGGTACAGGATTGGCACTCGGATCACGCCCAAGAAATGCAGGCCAAAGATTGCCAGCACCGCCGCAGCCACATAGCCCAGCGGTTCACGCCAATCGGCAAAGGCCCGCCCCAGCGCCGTCGCCCCCATGCCCAGCAGCACAAAGATCGTCGTGACCCCCAGCGCAAACAACACCGCCTGCGTGACCAGCCGCCGCTGCGCCCCGACAGCAAGGCCGTGATCGTCGCGCAGCTCGGCCATGCTCAGCCCCGCCATGTAGCACAGGTAAAATGGCACCATCGGCAGAATGCATGGGGTAAAAAAGCTAAGTAGCCCGGCCAGCGCCGCCCCGGCAAAGGTGATATCCAGCATGCCCGCCCCATTTCCGTCTGTTGGTTCTGTCGGCTGCCCGCCTAGCTGCAAACGGGGAGGCCGGGCCTTGATCCCGTCTCATCGCAACATTACTTATGAATATGATGATACGTCAATCAGGCTACCGAATGACCCGACATATTTTTCCTGCCCTCATGCTTTGGGCCATGACTGCGGTCGCAACACCCGCGCTGGCCGATCCGCGCCTTGTGATGGTTGAACAGCCCGGCTGCGTCTATTGCGCCCGCTGGGATGCAGAAATCGCGCCGATCTACCCCAAAACCGCCGAGGGTCGCTTTGCCCCTCTCCTGCGCGCCGATCTGCGTGCGGATCCGCCGGATGGCATCATCTATGACCGGCCAGTGTCGTTCACTCCCACGTTCGTCCTGATCGACGATGGCCACGAACTGGCCCGGATCGAAGGCTATCCGGGCGACAATTTCTTCTGGTCCTTGCTGGAACAGATGCTGCGCGACCACACCGGATTTGAACCCGCCCCATCCTGATCTGGTGACGGGCTTCCCTTTGGTCGCGCTACGACTGGCACTTGGGACTGTGATGTCCTAAGACGTCGGCATCCGCCCCAGATCAAGAGATGTTTCGATGCCCCGCGCCACGTTTTTTGTGATCCTCGCGCTGTGGGGGGCCGGGCTGGGGGCTGCGGGGCAATTTGCCAAGATTTCTGTGGCCTTTCCAGCGCTCGCATTGATCTATCCGCAGGCCGGAGCAAGTCTGGGGTTTGCAGTATCCCTGCTCAGCCTTGTCGGACTGTTGCTCGGTGTCGTTGCCGGGATGATCGTGGCACGGCTGGGCTATCGGCGGATGCTGCTGAGTGGACTGATGCTGGGCGCGGCACTGTCGATGCTACAGGCGCTGCTGCCACCGCTACCGGTGTTCTTGCTCAGCCGTCTGGCCGAGGGACTGTCGCACCTGGTGATTGTCGTGGCAGCTCCGACGCTGATCGCTGAACTGGCGCCAGACCGTTGGCGCGCCGGTGCCATGACCTTGTGGAGCAGTTTTTTCGGTGTCGCCTATGGCCTGGCCGCGTGGCTTGGCCTGCCGCTGATCGACCAGTTCGGACCGGGGGCACTGCTGGCGGTACATGGGGGCTACATGGCGCTGATGGCGCTGTTGCTCTGGTCGGTGCTGCCAGTACGGTCGCTTGCCACACCACAGCCGCTGCCGGGTTGGCGCGACATCCTGCGCCAACATGGCACCATCTACCAGTCCCCCCGGATCGGCGCTGCGGGGTTGGGTTGGCTCTGCTATACGCTGACCTTTGTGTCGCTGCTGACGGTGCTGCCGATGGTGCTCGGGCCGCAAGCACCGCCCTGGTTGACGGGTGTACTGCCACTGACGTCAATCGCCGTATCGCTGGTGCTGGTTGCGCCGCTGTTGCGGGTCGTGCCTGCGGTGCCGGTGGTGATCGCGGGGTTCGCGCTCTCTGCTCTTGGCACCTTGCTGGTCTGGAGCCTGCCAGGCGCGCTCTGGCCGCCGATCCTGCTGTTCGGGGCGCTGGCGCTGGTGCAGGCGGCAAGCTTTGCCGCGATCCCGCAGCTGAACGATACGCCGTCGGCCCGGGCGCTGGCCAACGGCGCAGTGGCGCAGATGGGCAATATGGGCAACCTCGCCGGGACCCCGGTTCTGTTGGCGGCGCTGGCACTGGCCGGGCCGGGTGGCGGACTGGCATTTATATTTCTAAGCTACGCCTGTGGTCTGGCCCTGCATGTCTGGCTGGCCCGGCGCCGCCGCGTCTGAGCAGAAGGCTCAGACGCGGCGAGTCAGGACATCTCGGCCAGCCGCGCCACATAGCGCGCCAGTGTATCAATTTCGAGGTTCACAAGATCGCCCTCCTGCACATCCCCCCAGGTTGTCGCAACCTTGGTATGAGGGATAAAGTTGATACCAAAATCGCAATCATTGACCTCGTTGACGGTCAGCGACGTACCGTTCAGCGCCACTGACCCCTTGGGGGCGATAAACCGCGCCAGAGCGCGCGGCGCGCGCAGGGTGACGCGGGTGCTGTCGCCTTCGTCGCGCACGGAAATCACCTCGGCCTGACCGTCGACATGGCCAGACACAATATGCCCGCCCAGCTCGTCCCCGACCTTGAGAGCGCGTTCCAGATTCAGCCGATAGCCAACCGACCAGGCGCCAAGGTTGGTCTTGCTCACTGTCTCGGCACTGATCTGTACATCAAACCAGTCGGTGCCCAACGCCACCACAGTCAGACATACGCCATTGCAGGCAATCGACGCGCCGATGTCGATGCCGCCCGTCTGGTAACCGGTCGCGATCCGCGACCTGAGATCGCCGCGCTGCTCAAGCGAGCGGACTTCGCCAATATCGGTGATGATCCCGGTAAACATCTGATCCTGCGTCCTTTTCCTGCCACACAATATGACTTTTTGCCCGCGGCCTTAATTTTGTCGCAGAGGCGCGCTACACATCTTTTCTGAGTGAGTGGATAGTGCCCCGACATGACCAACGCAACCGGCCAGAAACGCTGTTTTTTGTTCCTTCAGGGACCACATGGCCCATTTTTTCATCGCCTCGGCAAGATGCTGCGCAAGACCGGAGCAGAAGTCTGGCGCGTTGGCTTCAATGCTGGTGATCGGGCATTCTGGTTCCACCGCGACAGCTATCTGGCCTATACTGGCGATGCAGATGGCTGGCCTGACCGGTTCCGCCAGATCCTGGAACAGAAACACATCACCGACATCGTGCTGTATGGCGACACCCGCCCGGTTCACGCTCAGGCAGTTGCCATCGCCAAGGCACGCGGCCTGACCGTTCATGTGTTCGAAGAGGGCTATATGCGCCCCTATTGGGTGACCTACGAACGCGATGGCAGCAACGGCCATTCCCGACTGATGCAGATGTCGGTGACCGACATGCAAGACGCGCTCAAGCTGTCGGAAATGGAGGCCCCCCTGCCCCCGGCCCATTGGGGGGATATGCGTCAGCACATATTCTACGGCGCGCTGTATCATTGGTTTGTGATGTTTCGGAATGGAAAATATCGCAACTTCCGGCCCCACCGCGCGATCCCGGTCACAACGGAATTCCGGTTGTATGTCAAACGCCTGTTGCTGATGCCGATGACCGCGCTTGACCGGATTGCCGCCACGATGCGCATCCGGATGGGCGGGTTTCCCTACCATCTCGCTCTGCTGCAACTCGAACATGACAGCTCGTTCCAAAAGCATTCGCCCTTTGCCTCGCTGACCGATTTTCTGGCGCTGGTAATCGAGGGGTTCGCCCGTGGCGCCCCCGGCCACCACCATCTGGTGTTCAAGGCGCATCCGCTCGAAGATGGCCGCGTGAATGTGCGCCGTGCGGTCCGCGACCTGGCCGCACACCATGGCGTCGCGGATCGCGTGCATTACGTGCGCGGAGGCAAGCTGGCGCAGCTGCTCAACGATGCGCGCACCGCTGTCACTGTCAATTCGACGGCTGCGCAGCAGGTCTTGTGGCGTGGCATCCCGCTCAAGGTGTTCGGCGACGCGGTGTATGCCAAACCCGAATTTGTGTCAGATCAACCCATGGCTGAATTTTTCAGCGCGGCATCGCGACCGGACAATCGCGCCTACAAAGATTACCGACGCTATCTGCTTGAAACATCACAGCTTCCTGGTGGCTTCTATTCTGCGCGCGGGCGACGGCAACTGCTGCGTCAGGTGGTGGACATGATGCTGTCACCCGATGATCCCTATGACGCACTGCGCCGTGGGACCGCGGCTCCTCGGCAACAGTTGCGCGTGGTGCACTAAGACCTGGCCATTCAAAGGCTTTATTTTGCTGACAGATTCCCCTAGCGTAAAAGAAAAAGTCTGAGGCAGAATAATAACAGGTCGAGGAGACCGAGCAGTGAAACGAACTCCCTCCCGTTGGGCGCGGTCCGTCGCCCTTCTGGCTGCGGTGTCAGTTCTGGCATCTTGCGGCCTGCCACGCGTTGGTCCCAACAAACGTGAAATTTTTGCCGGCTCGGTTCAGCGCGAAGGCGATGCGTTTATCGTAGCCGTCAACGACCGTGTCACCCGCGCCACCGCGATTGTACCCGCGCTTGGCTTTTCCGAGGCATTCAAAAACGCCGGTGTCGTCGGTTCCGACGTGATCAATCCCGGCGATACGCTGGGTCTGACCATCTGGGAAAACGTCGACGACGGATTGCTGGCGGCGGATGCGACCAATTCCACCGCACTCGAAGAGGTGCAGGTCGATGGCTCTGGCTTTATTTTTGTACCCTATGCCGGGCGGATCAAAGCTGCGGGCAATTCACCCGAAGCGATCCGCCGTGTGATCACCCAGCGGCTCGAAGATCAAACACCTGATCCGCAGGTACAGGTGCGCCGCCTTGCCGGGGACGGCTCCACCGTCAGTCTGGTGGGTGCGGTCGGTGGTCAGGGCGTCTATGCGATTGAACGTCCCACCCGCACCCTGTCGGCAATGCTGGCCCGGGCCGGCGGCGTGACCATCGTCCCCGAGATTGCCCAGGTCACCGTCCAGCGCGGCGGCGAGAGCGGCAAGATCTGGTTCCAGGACCTTTACGAACATCCCGGCATGGACATCGCACTGCGCGGCGGCGACAAAATCCTGGTTGAGGAAGACACCCGCGCCTTTACCGCCCTGGGTGCCACCGGGACTCAGGCCCGCGTTCCGTTTGAAACCCAAACCCTGTCGGCAGTCGAAGCCATCGCCCAGGTTGGTGGCCTGCTGACTTCCTCTGCGGATCCCACCGGCGTCTTTATCTTCCGCAACGAACCGGCAGAGATCGCCAATCAAGTGATGGGACGCACGGATCTGATCGGCGAACAACGGATGGTCTATGTTCTGGACCTGACCGAACCCAATGGCCTGTTCATGGCGCGTGATTTTGTCGTGCGTGATCAGGATCTACTGTATGTGACCGAAGCGCCCTTTACCCAGTGGGACAAGACGATTGCCGCGCTGACCGGGTCACTTTCGGCAGTCAGCACAGTCACAACCGCATCAACTGCGCTGAGCGGGGGCTGACTTCTGTGCCCGGAAACGGGCCCGAGCACCGGGATGACGGGGGGGAAACCCTCCGGCGCCTGTGCGTTTACAACGGCGGTTTTCTGACACAACCACGGTTGCGGCGCATATTGGCGCTGGCCGGGTATCGCGTGGCGCTGGGACTGCCGCGCGACGACGATATGATCGGCGTCTGGGGCGAGTCGCCGACAGCCCACCGGGGCGAAGCGATCGCTGCACGCCACAAAACACCCCTGTTGCGGATCGAGGATGCCTTTCTACGCTCGCTCCATCCGGGTCGCGCGGGTGAACCACCCGTCGGGCTGATGCTGGATCGTCGTGGTGTGCATTTCGACGGGCGCACCCCATCGGATCTTGAGCATCTTCTGGCTACACACCCACTGGACGACAGCGCGCTTCTGGACCGCGCCCGGGCGGCCATCGCCTGGATGCAGGCGGCCCATCTGACCAAATACGCTGCGGTTGATCCAACCCTGCCCGTGCCCGAACCCGGCTATGTGCTGGTGATCGACCAGACCCGTGGTGATGCATCGGTCACAGCAAGCAACGCCGACCGCGCCCGGTTTATCGAGATGCTGGTCTATGCCCAAGAGGAACATCCCGGCGCACGTGTGGTGATCAAAACCCACCCCGAGACCCGCGATGGCCATCGCGCCGGGCATTTTACCGACGCCGATACCAATACCCGCGTCACGCTGCTCGACACGCCAGTGTCGCCCTGGACGCTGCTTGAGGGGGCGGTGGGCGTCTACACCGTGTCGTCGCAACTGGGGTTCGAAGCAATCCTGGCCGGCCATCGCCCCCGCGTCTTTGGTCAACCGTTCTATGCCGGATGGGGGTGGACCGACGATGACCGCCCGGTGCCGCGCCGCGAACGCAAGCTGACGCGGGCGCAGCTCTTTGCCGGGGCGATGATCCTTTATCCGATATGGTACGACCCGCATTTTGATCGGCGTTGTGAGATCGAGGATGTGTTGGCGCATCTCGACGCCCGCGCCCGCGCCTGGCGCGAGGATCACCTCGGCTGGGTGGCGCGAGATATCCGGCTTTGGAAACGGCGGCCATTCCAGCAGTTTTTTGGGCGCGACACCCGGATGATCTTTGAAAACGACGCGGCGGCCGCCCGCGTCAAAGCCTATCAGACCGGACGTGGCCTCATGGTGTGGGCGGGCAAAGCCACCCCAACCGAGGATGTCACCCGAATCGAAGACGGTTTTTTGCGTTCGCGCGGCCTCGGTGCTGAATTAGTGCCGCCGCTGTCATTGGTGAGTGACGATCTTGGCATATATTATGATCCGACGCGGCCCTCGCGGATTGAGGCACTGATCAGTGCCAGCGTCAAACTGCGTCCGGATCAACTGGCCCGCGCTTTGGCCCTGATCCGGTTGCTGGTGCGTGGCGGGGTGTCAAAATACAATCTGGGTGGCGATGTTCCCCCCCTGCCCGCAGGCCACCGCATTCTGGTCCCCGGACAGGTCGAAGATGACGCGTCGATTCTGCGTGGCAGCCCGGACCTTCGGTGCAACACCGACCTGTTGCGCCGTACGCGAGAGGCAAATCCGACGGCCAAGATCCTATTCAAGCCGCATCCTGATGTCGTCGCCGGGCTACGGCCTGGCACGGTTGCCCTGCCCGAACTATGGGCCGATATCGTCATCGACGATGCGGATATGGGCGCGTTGCTGAATGTGGTGGATGAGGTCTGGACCATGACCTCGCTCACCGGGTTTGAGGCACTGTTGCGCGGCTGCCGCGTCGTGACGCTGGGCGCCCCGTTCTATGCTGGCTGGGGTTTAAGCCGCGACCTTGGGCCGGTGCCGGCGCGACGTGCCGCGCGCCCCGCACTTGAGGGATTGGTGCATGCCGCGCTGATCGACTATCCGCGCTACCGCGATCCGGTAACCGGTCTGCCCTGCGCGGCCGAAGTGGTGGCACAGCGTCTGCGCAACGGTCAGGTGCCGCGTTCGGGGCCGTTAAACCGATCCCTGTCGAAGTTGCAGGGCCTTCTGGCCAGTCAGGCGCATTTTTGGCGACCTTAGCGCATTTGGATATGCCGCATTTTGCGTATTTTTTAAGAGAAGAAGCGGGGGCGGCGCGATTATTCGAGTGTCCAAGCCCTTTCGCAGCGGTTTGTCAGCTCGTGCGTCGACGCCATCTATGTAGCACATCAGCCCCAACTGCTCGAGTTTCCGTCAGATCAAAGCGCGGCGCGGCGGTTAGGCGATCCAGGCCCATCGCGCCCAGACTTGGCTGGCCTTCTGCACCAATTGCCAGTCCGGCGGTAAAGCCGACCAGCGCGTCAACCAGATCCGCCGACAGCAATGTTGCGGCCAAGGTACCGCCCCCTTCGCAAAACACTCGCGTCAGACCGCGATTTCCGAGCGCCTGAAGCACAGATGCTGCGTTGACCTGTCTGCCGTTTTTTGAGCAGGGGATCAGCGTCGCTCCCAACCCTTCCCACGCTTTGCGGAGTTCAGAGGGCGCATCGGGGCCGTGGCAGATCCAAACCGGTATGTCGCGCGCAGTACGTGCCAGCTGCCCCATCAATGGCAGGTCGATCAACCGCGAGACAACCACGCGCACCGGCTGTCGCATTTCGCCAAAACCGCGCACCGTCAGCGCGGGATCGTCCATTCGTGCAGTTCCTGCCCCAACCATCACCGCATCATGGCGCGCCCGTTCGCCGTGGACCAACGCCCGCGCTGCGGGTCCGGTGATCCAGCGACTTTCGCCCGTCGCGGTGGCAATCCGCCCGTCAAAGCTGCTGGCGAGTTTCAGTGTCACAAAGGGCCGCCCTGCCCCGGTCCGCAGGAAGAAACCTGCATGATCGCGCGCGGCCTCTTTGGCAAGAATCCCGCAGGTAACCTCGATCCCGGCGGCCCGTAGCATGGCAAACCCTTTGCCGGAGACGCGCGGGTCGTTATCCTCCAGCGGCGCCACCACACGGCCGACACCAGCCTGGATCAGTGCCGTAGCGCAGGGCGGAGTCTGACCCTGATGCGCGCAGGGTTCCAGTGTGACATATGCCGTTGCGCCGTGCGCTGCACGCTGAGCCTGCGCGAGCGCCACAGTTTCGGCATGAGGGCGACCGCCGGGTTGCGTCCAGCCGCGCCCGACGATCCTGCCGCCTTGGACGATCACGCAGCCGACGGCGGGATTTGGCCAGCATTGCCCCATGCCCCGTCGGCCCAAGCCCAGCGCATGAGCCATATGGCGGGCATCGTCCACCAGCATTTCTCGGCTCACTTTTCTGGTGGAGCTTCGGGTCGCAATTCGCTGACAAATTTGTCAAAATCGTCCGCAGCCTGAAAATTCTTGTAGACGGACGCAAACCGCACATAGGCCACGGTGTCGATCCGCGCCAACGCCTCCATCACGATCTCGCCGATCTGTTTGGAGGGAATATCGGTCTCGCCCATCGACTCGAGACGTCGCACGATGCCGCTGATCATCTGGTCCATCCGATCGGGTTCGATCGGACGTTTTTGCAGCGCGATACGGATCGAGCGCTCAAGCTTGTCGCGGTCGAAATCTTCGCGTCGCCCGTTGGTCTTGATCACCACCAAATCGCGCAACTGCACCCGTTCGTATGTCGTGAACCGCCCGCTACAAGCCGGACAAAATCGCCGCCGACGGATCGAAACATGATCCTCGGCCGGGCGGGAATCCTTGACCTGTGTGTCCATATTTCCGCAAAACGGGCAGCGCATGGGCCGTCCCCCTTTTTCTTTTCTGTCGTCTCTGCCTCTGGCAATGGGGTTGTCCCCCACTTATCCACAGCCACTATAGGGGCTCCGCCAGAATTTGGGTAGCATGAAAATGTCGACGCTAGATCATGGTGGAAAACGCAGACCCAGACCGGAAATAATGCGCTGTCAACTGCTCAGATGTGCAGCGACCTGACGCCGGTGCGGGGTCGCGCGATGTTCAAACACATAGATCCCCTGCCAGGTGCCCAGCGCCATAGCCCCGTCAGTCACCGGAATCGACAGCGACACCGGCAGCAACGCCGCCTTGATATGGCCCGGCATATCGTCCGGCCCTTCATAGGTGTGGGCCAGGTAGGACATGCGCGGATCGTTCGTCGGCGGAACCAACCGATGAAAATATGCCTGCAAGTCGCGGCGCACCTCCGGGTCGGCGTTCTCCTGAATCAGCAGACTGGCCGAGGTGTGGCGGATGAACAAGGTCAGCAGCCCGGACCCGCGCACCCAATTCGCCACCTCACGCGTGAATTCATAAAGCCCCGGTCCAGCCGTCGAAATTGTGAACGTCGTCTGTTCTATCATCGGCTTTCCAACTTGCATCTCCGTGCTACGCTGCGGTCGGCCCGCGTCACCGGGATGCGGCAACCCACCACATGGAGGCCACAATGAATGAGATGACACCACAGCCCCGCCTGACGGCCAAGGATTTTGACCCCGCGTTGCTGGAACTGTACGATTTCTACGCCCATGGTCATATCACCAAACGTGAATTCCTGGATCGCGCGGGCAAGTTTGCCGTCGCCGGGCTGACCGCCACCACCATCCTTGGCATGATGTCTCCTAATTATGCCCTGGCGGAACAGGTTTCGTTCAACGATCCTGACATTACGCCGGAATACATCACCTACCCGTCGCCAAACGGACATGGCGAGGTACGCGGCTATCTGGTTAAACCCGCTAACGCGTCGGGTCCCCTGCCCGCCGTGGTGGTCATCCACGAGAACCGCGGGCTGAACCCGTACATCGAGGATGTGGCCCGCCGTGTCGCCAAGGCAGGCTTTATCGCGCTTGCTCCTGACGGGCTCACCTCGGTTGGCGGGTATCCCGGTAACGACACAGAGGGGCGCGAATTGCAGCAGACAGTCGATGGCGAAAAGCTGATGAATGATTTCTTTGCCGCCTACGAATTCATGGCGGCCAGCGATGATACCACGGGCAAAGTCGGCTGCGTCGGCTTTTGTTATGGCGGCGGAGTCTGCAACGCCTTGGCCGTGGCCTATCCGGAGCTTGGCGCCTCAGTGCCGTTCTACGGACGTCAGGCAGCCGACGGGGATGTGCCCCGCATTCAGGCACCCCTGCTGATCCAGTACGCCGAACTGGACGAGCGCGTGAACGCGGGCTGGCCGGATTACGAGGCCGCACTCAAAGCCAATGATAAAACGTACACGGCCCATATTTACCCCGGCGTGAACCACGGGTTCCACAACGATTCAACGCCGCGCTACGATGAGGAGCAGGCCGGGATTGCTTGGGACCGGACAATCGCGTTCTTTAATGAGCATCTTACCTAACTGTCTGTCACCTGAACTGTGCGTCGTGCGGCTCTAGCGCACGACGCAATCCACTGTCGGAAGATCGTCGGAAAAGTTAAACAATATGGGCGATCCATTGTCGTAAACCGCTGGCATTTGTGCGACTTGTGAAAGTGTCGCCCTGCATTCTGCCAGCTCATTTGCTGCAACTTCGATCTCGATCACAGTTGGACCATCGTTCCCGAGCGCCTCAGTCGCGGCCCATGCAGCCGCCGCCGCACAGCTTAGCGCCGTGGCGCAGAGGGTCAGCTTTACAGTAGCTCTTGTCATGGGGACGCTCCTTTGCTTGTTACAAGACGAACGTCCCTGATCCGACAAAGGTTCCCGATCGGAACCCGACGTAAGAAGTTTAGGTGAATCGCCAGACGATCAGGGCAACAATCACGATCATTCCCAGACACAGGCAAAACAGACCCAGATATGCAACTTTGGCCTGCTGCCACATCGGCTTGGTCGAATAACAAGAGCCACAATGTCCGCCGCTCCAGCGCATTTTGTGGCCGCAATCTATGCATTGATAAACACGAAAGGTCATGGCTAGCGCACCCTTACCTGTTTGTTCTAATTGCCTGCGGCCCGTCGCCCCTGACAAATGTTCCGTAAATTTTACCCGCACCCAAAGCACTTGGGTACGTTCATAACCCGCAGAGCGCAGGCCCAAAATGAAGCGCGCCGATTTTCATTCAATATCTACCAATTTCCGCTTTTCAACGTCGATCAGCGGGCAAATTGCGCAGATTTGCACAATTGGTGGTCGCACAGAAATCTTGTGCGTCAACACCTGCCACTCTCAGTCCGTCGATTTACCGCACCTACCCTAGCCAAAAAAAAACGGCAGGCTCCACACTGGAACTTGCCGTTTCAATCAGGATTCCGGCTGATCAGCGATCAATCGGGCTACTGGTCCAGGAAAGACCGCAACTTGCGCGACCGCGACGGATGCTTGAGCTTGCGCAACGCCTTTGCTTCGATCTGACGGATACGTTCGCGGGTCACGCTGAACTGCTGACCGACCTCTTCGAGAGTGTGATCCGTGTTCATGCCAATGCCGAACCGCATCCGCAGGACCCGCTCTTCGCGCGGCGTCAACGACGACAGCACCCGTGTCGTGGTTTCCTTCAGGTTCTCCTGAATCGCGCTTTCAAGTGGCAGGACCGCATTCTTGTCCTCGATGAAATCGCCAAGCTGGCTATCTTCCTCGTCCCCGATCGGGGTCTCAAGAGAAATCGGCTCTTTGGCGATCTTCATCACCTTGCGAACCTTTTCCAACGGCATCTGGAGCTTTTCGGCCAGTTCTTCGGGCGTCGGCTCACGACCAATCTCGTGCAGCATCTGGCGACCGGTGCGCACCAGCTTGTTGATCGTCTCGATCATGTGAACCGGGATACGAATGGTGCGGGCCTGATCGGCGATCGACCGGGTGATCGCCTGACGAATCCACCATGTGGCGTAGGTCGAAAACTTGTAGCCGCGACGATATTCGAACTTGTCCACGGCCTTCATCAAGCCGATGTTACCTTCTTGAATAAGATCAAGGAATTGCAGGCCGCGGTTCGTGTATTTTTTGGCGATTGAGATAACAAGACGCAGGTTTGCCTCGACCATCTCTTTTTTGGCCTGACGAGCCTCTTTCTCGCCTTTCTGCACTTGTTGAACAATGCGGCGGAACTCACTGATATCCAAGCCAACATACTGGCCAACCTGGGCCATTTCGGCGCGAAGTTCCTCGACCTTCTCGCTTGATCGCTCGATGAACATCTGCCAGCCGCGCCCGGCCTTCTCGGCCATCCGCTCCATCCAATTCGGGTCCAGCTCGCGGCCCCGATACTCATCGACAAATTCGCGACGGTTGATGCGAGCCTGATCCGCCAGCTTCACCATCGCGCTGTCGATCGACATGATGCGTTTGTTGATGCCATAAAGCTGGTCGATCAGTGCCTCGATCCGGTTGTTATGCAGGTGCAATTCATTCACCAGCAGCACAATCTCAGAGCGTAGTTTCTGATAACGACCTTCGTCGGCGGCACTGAATGATTTGTCCTCGTTCAGTGTGGCCGAGATTCGGCTATCCTGCATTTCAGCAAGTTCTTCGTAGTCGCGCGCGATCTGGTCAAGCGTTTCAAGAACCCGCGGCTTAAGCGCAGCCTCCATCGCGGCCAGCGACATGTTGGCCTGTTCATCGTCGTCATCGTCGTCGTCGTCGCTGATCGGATTGCCGTCGGCGTCCAACTCACTTTCGCCGCTGCCGCCTTCGGCTTTGGGGGTTTCGACCGCGCCGGGTTGCACGACCGGCTCGTCAATTTCGCCCTCTTCGCCCAACTGGTTGCCGAATGTCGTCTCAAGGTCGATGACGTCACGCAGCAAAATGTCCTCGGACAGCAATTCGTCGCGCCAGATCGTGATCGCCTGAAAGGTAAGCGGGCTCTCGCAAAGCCCGGCGATCATTGTGTTTCGCCCGGCTTCGATCCGCTTGGCGATGGCGATCTCGCCCTCGCGGCTGAGCAGTTCGACCGACCCCATCTCACGCAGATACATCCGCACCGGATCATCGGTGCGGTCCAGCTTTTCGCTGGTGCCGGAGGACAGCGCCACTTCCTTGTTCGACGAGGCGTCGACCAGATCGGTGGAGCCTTTGTCCTCCTCCTCGCCTTCCTCGTCTTCAGTGACCTGGATGCCCATTTCGGACAGCATCGACATCACGTCCTCGATCTGGTCCGATGAGACCTGATCCGGCGGCAGCACTTCGTTCAGCTGATCATACGTGATGTAGCCGCGTTCGCGCGCATCGGCGATCATCTTTTTGACCGCTGCCTGGCTCATGTCGAGGGAAACCTCGTCATCCTGAACTTCGGCTTTTGCGTCTTCGTTATCTTTGGCTGCCATATGGCTCTCCTGTCGGGGACGCGCGACCTGCGGTGATTCGATTCGTTTGATCCGACTCAATAGCGCGGTCTGATGATTCGCACACCCGTTTACCCTGATTTGTTTACCTAATCGTACCCGAATTAGGAAGATTTCCGTGGTTTGCCACCTCGTGTGACATCGATCGAATCAAAAATCGCCCTGCTGCGCTGTAACTCTTCCGAGTCCATTTGCACCCCATTCTCGGCCGTTACGTAGTCGGCACTATCCTCGTCCTGTGCCCGCCCGGCTGCGAACGGCGCCTCGGCGGCGCGCCCCAGCCGGTATGTCAGGCTCTCGTCTGCCAGATCGGCTTGCAGGTCCTCACCCGCCTCGGCAATCTCGACCGCCTGACCGCGATGCGCTTCGAGCTTGGCGAATTCCTCGGTCACCGTTTTGCGCGCCAGCACCATATTCCCCGGAGAGCGCAAGCAGGGCGTAATGGCCACGTGGCGTGCCGAGAGCAGATTATCAAGGGCTTCATGCCCGACATGCGCCGCAACCAGCTGACGGATTTCCGTTTCTGTGTTCCCTGCGCCACGCAGCAGCGCCTCGCGCAGACGCGAATGGATTGGATTGGCGCAGGTCATCGCCGCGATCTGTGTCTCGAACGCTTCGATAAGTTCGGGTGCGGACAAAAGCGCCGCCAAGATCACCGCTTCGCGCAATTGGTCTTGGCCATTGGCACCGCCTGACACCAGCAGCGACGCCTTGGTGCTGGCGGTTGGCGGCTGCGGCACATCCTTGCCCCAAGTCCGCCGCTGGCCGGGTCGGCGCGTGGCAGAGCCGGGCCGCTGCCGAAACAGCGCCCAGCGCAGTTGCTTGATCTCTTCGCCGTAATGACCGCGCAGACTGGGATCCTGGATCAGCTTGATCTTTTCGCGCAGCGATTTATCCAATGCGGCCTTGCGCTCGGGGCTATCGAAGACCCGCCCCTCAGTTTCGCGGCGCCACAACAGCTGCACCATCGGCAGCGCCCCATCGAGCACCTTTTTCACCGCGCTGGCCCCTTCGGCACGAATCAGGTCGTCGGGGTCCTTGCCCTGTGGCATCAGGGCAAAACGCAGCGACTTTCCCGCCTCAAGCAGCGGCAGCGCCAGATCAATGACCCGATGCGCCGCGCGTAACCCGGCAGTGTCGCCATCCAGCGCCACAATCGGTTCATCCGAGATCCGCCAGAGCAGTTGCAACTGAGTCTCGGTTACCGCCGTGCCCAACGGCGCCACGACGGCGCCAAAGCCGCCCTCGACCAACGCAATCACATCCATATAGCCTTCGGCCACGATCAGCGGCTGGCCCTTGCCCGCCGCCTCACGCGCGGGGGCGTGATTGTAAAGATTGCGGCCCTTGTCGAATAGCAGCGTCTCGGGCGAGTTCAGGTATTTGGCATTATCGTTCGGGTCCATCGCGCGTCCGCCAAAGGCGATGCAGCGGTCGCGCCCGTCGCGGATCGGGAACATGATGCGATTGCGAAAGACATCATAGGGCTTGCCGCCCTTGGACGATGACTTGGCCAACCCCGCATCCATGATCAGATCTTCTGCCACGCCTTTGTTGCGCAGCGCGTCCCACAGACCCTGCCAGCCATCGGGCGCAAATCCGATGCCAAAGCGGTCCTGCGTTTCCACCCTGAGCCCACGCCGGTCAAGATAAGCGCGCGCAGCCGCCGCTGCGCCAGTACGCAATTGCAGCCGGTAATAGGCCAGCGCCTGTTCCATCACCTCGGCCAGTTGTGTCCTCCGATCCGCCTTGACCTGCGCCTGCGGGTCGCGTTCGGGCATCGGCATCCCGGCTTCGCCCGCCAGAATACGGATTGCTTCCATGAAATCGACATTCTCGGTCTCTCGCACAAACGAGATGGCGTCGCCCTTGGCGTGACAGCCAAAGCAATAATAATAGCCCTTGCGGTCATCTACGTGGAAGGACGCGCTTTTTTCCTGATGGAACGGGCACGGCGCCCACATGTCGCCCTTGCCCTGATTGGACTTGCGACTGTCCCACATCACCTTGCGCCCGACCACAGCCGAAAGGCTGATGCGGGTGCGCAATTCGTCAAGGAAACCGGGGGGCAGACTCATGAGGGCGATTATCAGGCCCGGCGGGGCCAGAGTCGAGAGGGCAAAAGCCGGGGCGCAACGTCACCGAACCTGACAATACTATTGCGCGAGGCAGGCCGCAGACCAACTTTCGCCGACCGCATCCCCCAATTGATCCTCTGGCAGGGTGTAGACCCAGGCCACCACAGCCGGCACAACCCCAGCATAGGCACTTGTATCAGCGTCCAGCGCGTCCACGACCAATTGTTCGGCTTTGACGGCGGCAACTCCGCTCTGACGGGCCGCAACGACCTGCATCACCATCTCGGCCTGATCGCCACACATCGCAGCCTTGTCCTGAGCAAAGGCAGGTGCGGTCGTCAGTGCGCACAACAGAGCGGTACAAGTCGTGATCTTCATTTTGGGCAAACCTCGGTCATGTCGCGTGTCTGCCCCAGTACCTAGTAGATCGCCACGCGACTGTCACCCATCCGACCGGCGCATTACCGCTGACATGGCCGCATGCAAATCGTGCACCAACGTGCCCGCCATCGACCGAAAGGCCATGATCTGGAATGTTTCCGGCCCCAGCCGCGTGACCGAAACCGTCATATGTGCCAATAAACTGCGCACGGTATGCCCAGGTTTGAACACCGCCGGGCGCAGGTCCACCGGCACCAGACGCGCCAGCACGTCCTCCGCGCCGATCCCATCAAGGCGCACAACAGCCCAGGCGTCGGACTGATCCACCATCACGCAATGTTGTCCGAGCGCGATATCCGGCTCTGGCCCCAGCAGCATCGCCTGATCAAGCCCGGTCCAGACCACGCGCGCGCCATCCCCCCCTGTGGCCCGCCCCGATACAGGAAATCTCATGCCATGCGCCGTCTGCAGCGCCTCGGACAATGCATCCGCCTGCCCCATCCACGGCGACAAAGCGGTGATGCGGCCGGGGTCGACCTCTCTCAGTGTCAGTCCACCGCATGCCAGCGGCAAAAGCCCCTCACACGGTGTTATTGCGGTCAGTTCAACCACGCATCCGTCCCCCACTCTGGTCATAGGCCATGGGATCGGTGACTTCGCACAGCGTATCGACTCCGCGCAGCGCGTCCAGCAACCGCACACGCTGGCCGATACGTGCGCGCCCATCCCGCAGGAAGCCCAGCGCCAGCCAACAGTCCAACGTCGGCGACCAACAAACGCTGGTGACGTACCCCTCGTCCGTTTCCCGCGCCACATTCGCCCCCTCGGCGAACAGATGCGCTCCGGCGGTCACGGTGCCGTCGGCCACCGGGCGCAGGCCCACCATCTGCTGCCGCCGAACGCCGGTCAGACCGGGGCGCTCTGACATCACCTTGCCAATACAGTCCTTTTTGGCGCTGACCATCCGCCCCATTCCAATGTCGAATGCCGTGGTCCGGCCATGAATCTCGGCATGGGTGATGTGACCCTTTTCGATCCGCAGCACGTTCAGCGCCTCCATCCCGTAGGCACCGCCCCCTATCGCCTCGGCGCGCGCCACCAGTTCCTGAAACAGGGCCGCGCCATAGCGGGCCGGCACCGCAACCTCATAGGCATGTTCACCCGAGAACGAGATCCGAAAAAGCCGCCCCGCGACACCCAGCACAGTCGCCACGCCACAGGCCATGAACGGCCAGCCTGCATCGTCGACCGGCTCGGCCAGCAAACCGTTCAACAGCTCGCGCGATTTTGGCCCTGCGATGGCGAATTGCGCCCAGTGTTCCGTGACCGAGATCATCCGCAGATCCATCCCCGGCACATGCGTCTGATGCACGAACTCCAGATGCTTCATCACCGGACCCGCTGCCGCAGTTGTGGTGGTCATCACAAAATGATCTGTCCCCAGCCGCGCCGTCGTGCCGTCGTCCATCACATGCCCGTCTTCGCGCAGCATGAGCCCGTAGCGCACCCGCCCGACCTTCAGCGTACTGAAGGTGTTGGTGTAAACCAGATCCAGAAACTTTCCGGCATCCGGTCCCTGAAGGTCGATCTTGCCCAAGGTCGACACATCGCAAACGCCAACAGCATTGCGCACCATCGCGACCTCGCGGTCGCAGGCCTCACGCCATGTTATCTCCTGCGCGCGGGGGAAGTGGCTGGGCCGGTACCACAACCCCGCCTCGATCATCGGCGCGCCCCGCACAACGCTGCCCGCATGCGACGTCGTCAGCCGCTGCGGCGCAAACCCCATGCCCTGCGATCCCGCCCCGATGGCTGCGATACTGACCGGAACAAACGGCGGGCGAAAGGTCGTCGTGCCTGTCTCGGGCACACTGCGCCCGGTGACATCCGCCAGCACCGCCAGCGCCGCCACGTTCGAACTCTTTCCCTGATCCGTCGCCATACCCTGCGTGGTGTAGCGTTTCATATGTTCGACCGAACGGAAATTCTCGGCCGCCGCCTGCATCACATCAGCGACCGTCACGTCGTTCTGAAAATCGAGCCAGGCCGCGACCTTGCCCGGTACCTGCCACAGCGGTTGCAAACGATACGGCGCATCCTCTGCCTCGGGGGGCAAAATATCCACAGGCTTGCGTCCAAGATCGGACAGAGCGCCCTGCCCGGCCTCGATCCCCGCCATCAGGCAGCTATGGGTTGAAAAGATACCCGCACACGCCCCCGCAGCCACCAACCCCGGCACGGCACCCGGACGCGGGACAAACCCGGCAATCGCTTCGTCCCAAACGGGTCGGCCGTTCATGTGACAGGTCAGATGCACCGACGGATTCCACCCCCCCGACATTGCCAGCGCATCCACAGCCAAACGCCGCTGACCCTGCGGCGTCTTGATCGTGATCCCGGTGATACCCTGCCGCCCGCCATGGGTGCGACTGACCACCGCGCCGGCAAAAACCGGGAAGTCACCGCCAGATGCCGCATCGATACGACTGTCGACTAGGCCAACAACCTCGATCCCCGCCCTCGCCAAATCCCACGCAGTCCGGTGTGCATCGTCATTGTTGCCAAAGACGGCGACACGCTGCCCCGGCACCACGCCCCAGCGATTGAGATAGGCGCGCATCGCCCCCGCCATCAGTATTCCAGGCCGGTCGTTTTCGCCAAAGGCAACACCGCGCTCCAGCGCACCCGCCGCCAGCACTGTGCGCCGGGCCACGATCCGCCAGAAACACTCCAGCGGCAGGCCGGTCCGGTCGGCGCGGTGCTGCGCGACCCGCTCCAGCGCACCATAAGTACGTTGATCATAGGCCCCCGTGATTGTTGTTCGGGCCATCAACCGCACATTCTCCATGGCGGACAGCTCCGCCACAACATCAGCGACCCAATCCGACCCCGGCTGCCCGCCAACCTGCTCCTGCTCGGCCAGCAGCCGCCCACCCATCTCAGCGCCTTCGTCACACAGGATCACATCCGCGCCGCCCCGCGCCGCCACCAACGCGGCCATCAATCCAGTTGGCCCGGCACCAACCACCAACAGATCACAAAAAGCATAGGCCTTTTCATAGACATCATCATTTGCCCGCCCAGACAACGCCCCGAGCCCCGCGGCGCGACGAATGACAGGCTCGTAGACCCGCTCCCAAAAGGCCTTTGGCCACATAAATGTCTTGTAATAGAATCCCGCCCCCAGGAATGGCTTAGCCAGTGCATTGATCGACAAAAGATCCCATTCCAGCGACGGCCAGCGGTTTTGGCTCTGCGCTGACAATCCGTCGTACAGTTCTTGCGTGGTCGCCCGCACATTCGGATCGCGCGCCGCCCCCGCACCAATCGTCACCAGCGCGTTCGGTTCTTCGGACCCGGCGGTCAAAACGCCGCGCGGGCGGTGATATTTGAACGACCGCGCCAACAGCGTCACGTCGTTGGCCATCAAAGCCGAGGCAAGCGTATCGCCGACAAATCCGGTCATCGCCTGCCCGTCAAAACTAAACTTAACCACCTTTGACCGGTCCACCCGGCCGCTGCCCTCAACCCGCATCGCCAGTCTCCAGCCCGTCGCGCACCAGCACCGCGCCCAATACAGCGTGCGTCACCGTATTCCGCGTCACCACCAGCCAAGCCCCGCAGCCCGCCTCGTGCTGCCACAAATCGCGCGTCTCGCCCGCCTGATTGTCGCGCAGATGCACATAATCGTCCCAAGCCTCGACACCAGCCTCCGCATCAGGCCGCACCAACGCCACTCCCTGATAATAGAACTCGCGCCGGTCGCGCTCACCACAGATCGGACAGGGAAACCTCACACCAACGCTCCCGCCGCGAAAAGGGACGGAACCGCTCCGGCCCCCGGCTTCTTCTCTTCTAAAATACGCAAATTCAGACCTCTCAACTGGCGCCTAATGCAGGTTGTGTTGCGCCCCGGTGCCTTCTTCGTCCATCAGTCCGCGACCGGTGCGGAACCGGTCCAGCCGGAACCGATCGGCCGTCTCGTGCGGCCGGTCTGTCGCCAACAGATGCGCCAAGGCAAAACCCGACCCCGGCACCGCCTTGAACCCGCCATAACACCAGCCGCAGTCGATATAGAGGCCCTCGACCCCCGTCCGGTCGATGATCGGGGATCCGTCCGGTGTCATATCCATGATCCCGCCCCAGGACCGCAGCACGCGCGCCTTGCCGATCATCGGCATCAGCGTCATTGCCGCCTCCATCACATGCTCTTTCATCGGCAGGTTTCCCCGCGCGGCATAAGAACTGTAGAAATCCAGATCGCCGCCGAACACCAGCCCACCCTTGTCCGACTGGCTGATATAAAAATGCCCCATGCCAAAGCTGACCACGTGGTCGATGCATGGCTTCAGCCCCTCAGTCACAAAAGCCTGCAACACATGGCTTTCGATGGGCAATCGTATTCCGGCCATCGCAGCCACCTGCCCAGAGCGGCCCGCAACCACGATCCCAACTTTCTTGGCCCGGATCGCGCCGCGTGTGGTCTGCACGCCCGTTACAACGCCGCCCTCGATGTCGATGCCTGTCACTTCGCAGTTCTGGATCAGATCAACGCCGCGTTGATCCGCACCACGGGCATATCCCCAGGCCACCGCATCGTGCCGCGCCGTGCCGCCGCGTGGATGCAGCAGCCCGCCGTAGATCGGGAACCGGCCATTGTCGAAATCAAGGTAAGGCAGATGTCGGCGCACGCCTTCACGGTCCAGCAGCACCGCGTCATCCCCTTGCGTGATCATCGAATTGCCGCGCCGCACGAAGGCATCCCGTTGCCCATCGGAATGGAACAGGTTGATCAGCCCGCGCTGCGAATGCATGACGTTGTAGTTCAGATCCTGCTCCAGCCCCTCCCAGAGCTTGAGCGAATGCGAATAAAATTCGGAGTTTCCGGGCAAAAAGTAGTTGGCGCGCACGATGGTGGTATTCCGCCCAACGTTGCCGCCACCAAGATAGCCTTTTTCCAGCACCGCGATGTTGGTCAGCCCGTGCTCTTTCGCCAGATAGTAGGCTGTGCTTAGACCATGGCCGCCACCGCCGATGATAACCGCATCATATTCGGCCTTTGGTTCGGGATCACGCCAATGCGGGCCCCAACCTTTGTTCCCGGTCAGACCTTCTTTGAGGATGCGCAGCGCGGAAAATTTCATCGTCAACTCCGTCTCGACCCGATCATCCTAACAATCGTTCCCGGCACCAACCATGGCAATTTCCGACAAAAGGTGTCGCTTGCGAACCTTGGGCAGCCTTCAACGCGCGTAGGCTGCCGCGCGCGCCTCGGCAGTCAGCACCTGAGGCACCGCAACCGGTCGTCCGGCGGCGTCAAAGAACGGGCTTTGGCGTGCTGTGCCCGCCATGTAAGCGGCCAAAGATCGCTGCGCCAGACCACCCAGCATTCGAAGCAGACCTTTGTCCCGCCTGGGAACACCCGCGCCCGGCACTGCCATCTTGGTAAATCCATGTGTCACCACCGGACCGAAGCGATCCGTCGCACCGAACAGCGGTCGCCACATCCCTGCCAGCGGCATCCGCGAAGAGCCAACTGTATTGGCAACGGGGGTGCCACAACAACCAGCATACCACCGATGCAAACCCTTGTTCGACAGGCGCAGGCAGGCGACGTGTTCCGCCCCCCGAGTGATCGTGATCCGCGCCGGCAGAACCTGCACCAGCGGCGTGCCGCCTCCGGGCTCCAACTCATCCGAACGGCCCATATGTCGGGCAAAAGCCCGGCAATCCCGGCAATAACACACCAGATGGCAGACGTTCTGCGGCGCGACGTCATGCAGGGTGCCCGACAGCGCGCCACATCGACAGGCAAACCCAAGATCTCGGTCCAATGTGCCACCTTTTCTATAGCTGCCGCAGGGTCGCGGCGATATGGCCAGCATTCACGATTCGCCCCGCCGCGAAAAGTCTGGATCGTGTCATCGTGACGGGACCAAACGCGTGCCCCCACTCATCGGGTGTTGTTGGCCCGAATGAGCAATTCAACTGGATGGTCTCGTGCCTGCCAAACCCTTGCTCCGGCGCACGACGATGAAAGCGCCGTGATGCCCTCAGCGATCCGATTGAAATCCCGCCTCGGCCATCAGCTGGTCTGAGGTGGTTTCAACATCAAGCTCAAGCTGCGACAGGAACGCATCCCGCGACATACCTGCAGAAATGCGTGGCAGGAATTCCACCACGGCAACGCCCGGCTTGCGGTAAATCCCGCGCTTGGGCCAGAACACGCCGACGTTCGTCGCCACCGGCACGCAATCCTGTCCCAACTGCTCGTATAATACCGCCGTGCCTACCTTGTAGGGGGCCTTGACCCCTGGTGCGACCCGCGTGCCCTGCGAATAGATGATCAACTGACCGGGATTGGCCACCCCTGCCGCCACATCCGCCACCATCTTTTTGATTGCCGCACCACGCTTGCCGCGGTTGACGGATACGCAGCCGATCCGCATCGCGTATTGACCGATAATCGGAGTCCACATGATCTCTTGCTTCATGATGAACTTGCCCGCAGGCACCGCACCAAAAATCATCAGAATATCGAGAAAGGATTGATGCTTGGCCGCGACGATCACTTCATCCTGCGGCGGCGTGCCGCGCACTTCGGTGCGCAGGCCGGTCATCCAGCCCAGCGTCCAGCGGACCCAGCGGCAATAGGTCAGGCAGGCCAGACGCGCCCCCCGTGGCGAAACCAGCGCCCAGGGCAGGAACGCCAATCCGATCACCGCCATCGCCAGATACATCTGCACATTGAACAGCAGCGACCGCAGCCATTGCACCGCATATCCCATCAGGCCAGCCCCTCCAGCACCCGCCGCGCCGCCGCCTGCGTCGCCAGCAGCGCGACCAGCGCCGCCACAAGCGGTACACATAGCGGCCAGATCCAATGCCAGCCAACAAACCCCAACCCGGTCAATACGCCGCCAGTGTCACCGGCGCCCGGCATCAGCAGCACTGCAATAATGCCCAGCGCGGTTCCGGCAGCGGCACCGATCATGGACCGCCCGGTAAATCGACGCACAAACGCCCCGGCGATATAAGAGTCCGTTGCCCCCACCAGCCGAAGCACCGCAATCACCTGCGCATTGGCGGCAAGTGCAGCATGCGCCGCCAGCGTGATCATCGCCGCCATTGCGCCGCCAATCAACGCAATCGACACCCATCCCAGCAGGCGCAACCGCGACGCCGCCGCGACCAGTGGTCGCCGCCAACGGGTGTGATCATCAAGTACAGCACCAGGCACCTCGGCTGACAGCCGCAGCCGCAGCCCTGCGGCGTCATATCCTGCATCGGTCTCGATCACCTCGACCAGTTGTGGCACCGGCAGGCTCTCGACCGGCAAATCCGGGCCGAACCATGGTTCAAGCAGCACGCGCTGCTCGTCCGCGCTAAGTGCGCGGGCCTGAGCCACCCCCGGCGTCGTCTCAAGCACCCGCAAGGCGGCGGCGGTCTGGGTTGCCATCTCTTCGACCGGGGCAGAAATCCGCACCGTCGAAGACCGCGCCAGCGCCTCTCCCCAGCTGGTCGCCAGCCGTCCAGAGGCCAGCGACAGAGCCAATGCAAAGACCGCAAGGAACGCCATCGCGGCGGCGCTGAACAACGTCAGCCGCACGGTGAACCCAGAGGGCGGCACCACCCGGTCGGCGGCCGCATCGCGTGACATCACACCATACAGGACTGACAGGTTCAGCTTCACAGATCCGCCCCCGCCAATTGCAGACCTTTGTTCGAGATCCGCAACACCCGTGCCTGCACCTGGCTCTTGGCGGCACGGATCAGGCCCAGATCATGGGTTGCGATCATGATCGTCTTGCCCATCCGGTTCAGTTCGATCAACAGCCGCAGCAGGCGTTGCGACATCTCCCAATCGACATTGCCGGTGGGTTCATCCGCCATGATCACATCCGGCGACATAATCACCGCCCGCGCCAATGCCGCGCGCTGACGTTCCCCGCCCGACAGCTGCGGCGGCAGCGCATCGGCGCGGCCCGTCAGCCCGACCCAATTCAGCAATTCACGCAAATTGGCCTGTTCGGCAAGGCTGTCCTGCCCCGACGTGACCAGCGGCAGCGCCACATTCTCAACCAGACTAAGGTGGTCAAGGAACTGACAATCCTGATGCACCACGCCAATCCGGCGTCGGCTATGCGCGATGGCGTCGCGGTCCATTTCGGTCACATCACGGTCAAAAAGCCGCACATGCCCTTCGGTCGCACGCAATGCCCCGTAACATAATTTAAGGAACGTGGTCTTGCCCGCCCCGGACGGCCCGGTCAGAAAATGGAACGAGGCCGGCGCCAGGGTCAATGAAATATCGCTCAGCAAGGCGCCGCCGCCATAGCTGTAACCCACATTTTCCAACTCGATCACTGCGGATCCTGCCTTACACATCATTGCACAGACCTGTTGTGCAGCAGCATCGCGCAGGTTTCAATGCACCGACCCTGCGACAAGGGACTTTTCGCCACCGGCTACCCGGCCTAGTATCAGACCAACGCCGTCCGGCAGAGACGTAAACGGCAAAGCTAAGGGGACAACATGCGGCTGATTTGCCCGAATTGTGGCGCACAATACGAGGTTCCAAAAGATGTGGTCCCGCTGGGCGGGCGCGATGTGCAATGCTCGAACTGCGGAAACACCTGGTTCCAGGTGCATCCGGACTCGAATCCTGTATCACTCGACAAGCCGGATCAACCCGAGGTCAGCGAACCGCCGCAGGACATAATCGCGCCCCCGCCAGAGCCGGAAGCCGTGCCAGACCCCGCCCCGCCGCCGACTGCGACGTTTCCGGCCGCCGCCACGTCGCTGCGCCAGCGTGGCCTCGACCCCTCGGTTGCTGACGTGCTGCGCCAAGAGGCCGAACGTGAAAGCCGTCATCGCGCCAGCGAAGCCACGGCACTGGAAAGCCAGCCCGAGCTAGGTCTGGACGCCCCAGAAATCGACGAAGCCGTCCGCCGGTCACGCGAGGCGCGCGAGCGTATGGCACGGATGCGCGACGCAACACCGCCCACACCGCAAGCCGAACCAGACGTCGCCACCGCTGTCGCGGCAACAATGGCCGCCAGCGGATCGCGCCGCGGGCAGCTGCCGGATATAGATGAAATCAACCAGACCCTGCGCTCATCTTCCGAGCGGCTTGAGGTGGAAACCGCGCAGGGCCGGGCCGAGCTATACGAAGAGGACGAGCCGGGCGGCTTTGGGCGCGGATTTGCCTCGGTCCTGATGCTGGCTGTGTTCGCGATCGCGCTCTATGCCTTTGCGCCGCGCCTGTCCGAGATGGCACCGGGCCTGGAACCGGCACTGACCTCATATGTCGGTTTCGTCGATTCAGCGCGCGGTTGGCTGGACGGGCAAATCACCGCATTGCTGAGCGGGCTTGACGATCTCAGCTCAGAAGCGACTCCTACGGACTCCGGCTCCTGAACTGCGTAACGTCCAAATTGAAACGGCCCCGCCAAAGGATTTACCTATCAGCAGGGCCGTATCAGGTCAGCCCTTGCCTTTCCACGGCACAAGCACCCGTTCGGCCCAGCGCATCAGGATGTCGATACCAAACCCGATGACCCCGATCAGGATGATGCCCATGATCACGATGTCGGTCAGCTGGAATTTGGACGCCACCATGATCATCATCCCGGCCCCTTTTTCGGCCGCGACCAGTTCGGCGGCAACCACTGTTCCCCAGCAGACCCCCATCGCAACTCGCGCGCCGGTGAATATCTCGGGCAGGGAATTGGGTACAATCACATGACGCATGATCTGCGCCTTGCTGGCCCCCAGCGCATAGGCTGCATGCACCTTGGATATATTGACGCCCGACACGCCAGCCCGCGCTGCAATCGCCATGATCCACAGCGCGGCAAGGAACAGCAGGATGATCTTGCCGGTCTCACCGATGCCCGCCCAAATGATCACCAGTGGGATCAGCGCCAGTGGCGGTACCGGACGCATGAATTCCACGATCGGATCGAACCACCCCCGAAACCAGTTGCTTAACCCCATGGCATAACCCAGAGGGATGCCCACCACAGCGCCGCAGACAAATCCCACGATAACGCGGAACAGCGAATAGCCCAGATGTTCGAGCAGCGTGCTGTCGCGATAGCCGTCGCGGCTGATCTCGACCAGTCGCGCCGCGACCGCTTCAGGGGGCGGCAGCCAGATCGGCTCCATCTGCCAGCCCTTGGCAGGTTCGAAATTCAGCGTGCCTTTCGGACTCATCCCGATGCGGCCATAGTCAGTCTGCACCGACCCACCCGGCGCAATGGGTGCCCCGTTGACGGCGACAACCGTCTCGCTCAGCCCTTCGGGCACATCGTCGTTGCGATCAACCCGGATCAGACCGCTGCGCCAGGCGCCAATTTCGTCCACGTCATTTTTGGCGAACCCATCGCCGGGCGCGATATCCGGTAACACCGGCGTCTCACCGGCGCGGGTCACGACCACGGTCACGGTGGCGTCGTCACGCGCGCCATCGCTCAGTTCTGCAGTATAGTCAAACGTCGCGGTGCCGATAAAAGGCCCTGGCATATGCAGGAACGACGGCAACAGGCTGGACCCGGTGAACGTGCCCCACAGCACAAAGATCGTCAGGATCGACACCACGCTGGCGACCCGATTGGGTGTCACCGCGCTCTCGTCGCCAAATGTCACGGTCTTGAGCGAAGTGTAATCGCTGGCCGCCCGCCGCAGCGCAAAATGCACGATGGTATAGGACAGCACAAAGATGGCCAAATAGATCAGCAGAACAATCATGTCGCGGCCTCCGTACGGCCCATGATTTCTTCTTCCATGTCCCAGATCATGCTTAGGATTTCCTCGCGCTTTTGGGCGAATTCGGGATGTTTCTTGACCTCGCGCAGATCGGTCGCCACCCCCATATCGGCAAAGGGCAGACGGTATTCGCGGTGAATGCGCCCCGGTCGCGGTGCCATCACCAGTAGGCGTTCCCCCAGCAGCAGCGCCTCTTCGACCGAATGGGTGATCAGAATGATCGTCTTGCCAGTCTCTTTCCAGAGTTTGAGCACCAGGCTCTGCATCTTTTCGCGCGTCAGCGCATCCAGCGCACCCAGCGGCTCATCCATCAGGATCACATCCGGGTCATTGGCCAGACACCGCGCCAGCGCCACGCGCTGCTGCATTCCGCCCGACAGCTCGTACACCGCCTTTTCCTTGAAATCCCGCAAACCGACCACATCCAGCAGATGATCCACGTTGGCGTTATATTGTGATGCGCGCTGGCCCCGCATCCGGGGGCCGAAACTGACATTCTCGCGCACGTCCATCCACTCGAACAACGCACCTTGCTGGAACACCATGCCGCGTTCCGCATCCGGCCCGGTGACGCGATGCCCGTTCAGCAGGATGCGCCCGTCCGTCGGCGCCAGAAAGCCTGCGACAATGTTCAGGAGCGTGGTCTTGCCACAACCCGACGGGCCCAGAACGCTTAATAACTCACCGGCTCCCAGCGTCAGAGACACATCCTTGAGCGCCTGTACCGAACTGCCGTTGGGCAAGTCGAACCGCATGGAGAGATTTTCGATGGTCAGTCCCGACATCGCCCGCTCCTTGTTTTATTGTTGGATAATTGCACCATCGCTCTGACCGCTACCGGCCCGCCCTGTCTGGCGACACCGGCAACGGTCAGAGGCGCGGTTAGGTTTACATGCCGTTGGCTGTGGCCAGCGGACCGGTGTTGACGTTGTCCGCATAGCTCGGCAGCGCCGAATCGATGCTTCCTGCCTCGACAAACACGTCTGCGACGCCGCTCATGAACTCCTGCGCGCCGCCGCCCAGCCACTTGGCCGAAAGCTGATCTTCGACCGTCGGGAACACAAATGTGGCCAGTGTGGCCGCCGTGTCTTCTTCGGACATGCCGGCATCCTTGGCGATCACCGGCAGCATCTCGGCGTGGTTGGCCTCGTCCGCCCACATCGCGTTCGCCTCGGCTGTCACAGCAAGGAACTTGGCCACAGTATCGCTGTTCTCGGCCACCCAGGACGCCGGACCAGAGGTCAAGTCAAACACCAGAATGCCCAGCTCTTCCTTTTCGGCCCCAGTCAGCAGCACGTTGCCGAATTCCTTGGCACGGCGCAGCGATCCGCCCCAGCCGCAGAACATATCGACCGAACCCTGCGCAATCGCCGCAGCCCCATCCGGCGGCGCCATGTCAACGATGTTGAGGCTGGCCAGGTCGACACCAAAATGGCTCATCTGCTTGAGAAAGCCGTAATGCGCCGCCGTGCCCAGAGGTACCGCCACCTTTTTGCCCGCCAATTCACCAGCAGAATCTTTGTCGATCTCAAGCGCCTCGGCCACCACACAATTGTCGTTGTCGGAATAGCTGACTGCGACGTCCAGCGCCTGCAGATCCTGCCCTGCACTGGTCGCGACCACAAAGGGCGGCACGCCTTGCGAGACGGACAATTGAACATCGCCCGACGCCATCGCCGCCGACATCGCGGTGCCGGTGTCAAAGGACACCCAGTTCACCGTCATGCCCAGCGCCTCGTCATAAGTGCCCATTTGTTTAGCGTATTCGAACGGCATCGGCCATTCGAGGAAATACCCAACCGTGATGCCGTCGTGACCCGCCGCAAAGGCCGACCCCGCGCTCAGTGCCGCAACACTTGCCGCAGCGCCCGCCAAAATCGTTTTCAATCCCATCACACATAACTCCCTGTTGTTACGCCCTGGTTAGAGCGATTATTGCAGATCGCGCGCAGATGCTGCGATCCTGGCGCCATTCCCGGCGCTCTGTTCCTGATCCGACCGGAAAACGGGCAACCGATCAATTGTTTTTCGCGACTATTTGCCCGCTTCGGCAAACCGGGTCCGCAGATTTGTCATAACCGAATGTATCGGAAACCGAGTGATTTCGGGGAATTGTCCGAACACCAGCACCGGATCGGTGACTGGCCTCGGTGTTTTGGCCCTACAAGTCCGCGCCAACTGGCCCTATCCTCTGCATAACAAAGGGGCTGATGTAGGAGTAAGGACGCCGCAAAGCGCGGCGCCATTCCCGTTTCGTCATCCCGTTTTCAGCCTCAGGAGGTCTCCTATGGACGGCACTTTTCACGACAATGATCTTGACCGCGTGGTTGCTGCGGACAAAGCGCATGTCTGGCACCACCTGAGCCAGCACAAACCCTACGAGACGACCGATCCGCGCATCATCGTCGAAGGCAAAGGAATGACGGTCTGGGATCAGCACGGCAAGGAACACCTTGATGCGGTGTCGGGCGGAGTCTGGACTGTCAACGTCGGCTACGGCCGCGAAAGCATCGCCAACGCCGTGCGCGATCAATTGCTGAAACTGAACTATTTTGCCGGCTCGGCGGGATCTATCCCCGGCGCACTGTTCTCGGAAAAGCTGATTGCCAAAATGCCGGGTCTGACCCGCGTGTACTACTGCAACTCGGGATCCGAGGCGAACGAGAAAGCCTTCAAGATGGTGCGCCAGATCGCGCACAAGGTTTACGGTGGCAAAAAGACTAAAATCCTCTACCGCGAGCGCGATTATCACGGCACCACCATCAGTTGCCTGTCCGCTGGTGGCCAGGACGAGCGTAACGCGCAATACGGCCCCTTCACCCCCGGCTTTGTCCGGGTGCCGCATTGCCTGGAATACCGTGCCGCCGATCAGGGCGCACCGGTCGAAAACTATGGCCTGTGGGCGGCAGACCAGATCGAGGCGGTCATTCTGCGTGAAGGCCCCGACACGGTCGGCGCGCTCTGCCTGGAGCCGGTAACCGCCGGTGGCGGTGTCATTACCCCACCCGAAGGCTATTGGCAGCGCGTGCAGGAAATCTGCCGCAAATACGATATTTTGCTGCACATCGACGAAGTTGTCTGCGGTGTTGGTCGCACGGGTACATGGTTCGGCTATCAGCACTACGGGATCGAACCGGATTTTGTCACCATGGCCAAAGGCGTCGCGAGTGGTTACGCCGCCATCGCCTGCTGTGTGACGTCCGAACGGGTGTTCGAGATGTTCAAATCCGACGCCAGCGATCCGCTTGACTACTTCCGCGACATCTCGACCTTTGGCGGTTGCACGGCGGGACCGGCGGCTGCGCTCGAGAATCTGCGCATCATCGAGGACGAAGACCTGCTGGCCAACACCGTGGCGATGGGCGACTACATGCTCGACCAGCTGGGCGCGATGATGGATCGGCACAAGGTTATAGGACAGGTGCGCGGCAAAGGGCTGTTCCTGGGGGCCGAACTGGTTTCGGACCGCGTCACCCGCGAACCGGTGGTCGAAAAGATGGTGCAGGCGGTGGTCGGTGACTGCATGTCACAAGGCGTCATCATTGGTGCCACCAACCGATCAGTGCCGGGGTATAACAATACGCTCTGCTTCTCGCCGGCTCTGATCGCCAGCAAAGATGACATCGACAATATTCTATCAGCTGTCGATGGCGCGCTGACGCGCGTCTTCGGCTGAACCCACTCTCTGTCCCATAACTGGGGCAGAGAGTGCCCGCACCTCTGTCAGTCAAAGGTACGAACCGATGTGGCCCGCCCCCTGTACTCTGACCGGGACACATGTCCGGCTAGAACCCACCAGTCTCGACCACAGCTCGGGTCTGGCCGAAGCATCCACCGATGGCGACCTTGCCGCGCTCTGGTATACTTCTGTCCCCCGACCGGAGGATGTCGAGGCCGAGATCGTGCGCCGTCTGGCCCTGCAGGAACGAGGCCAGATGACACCGTTTACCACATTTGACGCGCGCACGGGTATGACCCTTGGCATGACAACATACATGAATGTCGATGCGACCAATCGCAGGGTCGAGATCGGATCGACCTGGCTGCGCCAAGCCGGTCAGCGCGGCCCCTGGAACAGCGAAGCCAAATTGCTGATGCTCGGCCATGCCTTCGAGGCGCTCGATTGCATCGCGGTGGAATTTCGCACCCACTTCATGAACCGTCAGTCGCGTGCGGCGATTGAGCGGCTCGGCGCCAAACTGGACGGCGTCCTGCGGTCGCATCAGATCAGCCCAAACGGAGCTGTCCGCGATACCGCCTGTTATTCAATCATCGCATCAGAATGGCCCGCTGTACGCGCCGGTCTAACCCATCGCCTGATGCGCTAATCCCGCGCCGCCGCCCAAAAATTTTAAAAAATTTTTAACAAGACTTTTTTCAAAAGTCTTGTACGCACTCCGCTATCGCTAGTCACAATATGCATGCGTTGCAGCAAGCCGCCTTAGAATACGAAAAAGGCCGCGCACTGCGCGACCCTCTCATCTGGTGACCGAGGCCCGAAGGCTTAGCCGTTGACGCTGTCTTTGAGTGCCTTTGCGATGGTCATCTTGACCACCTTGTCGGCCTCTTTCTTGAACTGCTCACCAGTTGCGGGATTGCGCACCATCCGCTCGGGACGCTCGCGGCAATAGATCTTGCCCACGCCAGGGAGCGTCACGGCACCGCCGCCGCCCACTTGTTTGGTGATCAGCGAGCAAACCGCTTCCAGCGCGGCAGCTGCCGCTTTCTTGTCACTGCCCATCTCGTCTGCCAGAGCGGCCACAAGCTGCGTCTTTGTCATCGGTGGTATCGCCATTTCATGGTCTCCTTCTCCGCCCGTCCAGTAGGGCCTCATCCCGGTAATCTAACCGTATGTAGCGTTTAAACACAACGATTAGTGTATAATTGCAAGGGGAAAACGTGCATTTTGCGGCTTTCCTACCGTCAAAGAAAGGCTGTTTCCTCAAAGCTGCGCAACTTCCGGCTGTGAATCCGTTCCAACGGCATATCGCGCAGCTGCTCCATCGCACGGATTCCTATCATCAGATGTCGCGCAACTTGCGTCTTGTAAAAGTCCGAGGCCATCCCGGGAAGCTTCAATTCACCATGAAGCGGCTTATCGCTCACACAGAGCAACGTGCCATAGGGCACCCGAAAACGGAATCCGTTGGCGGCGATCGTGGCGCTCTCCATATCCAGCGCCACAGCGCGCGACTGACTCAGCCGCTGCACTGGGCCGCGCTGATCGCGCAATTCCCAGTTTCGGTTGTCGACACTGGCCACCGTGCCCGTGCGCATGATCCGTTTCAGATCATACCCCTCCAATTGCGTCACCTGTGCGACCGCCTGCTCCAGCGCAATCTGGATTTCGGCCAGCGCCGGGATCGGCACCCAGATCGGCAGATCGTCATCCAGCACACGGTCTTCGCGCAGATACGCGTGGGCCAGGACAAAATCGCCCAAAGACTGCGAGTTTCTCAACCCTGCGCAATGACCAACCATCAACCAGGCATGCGGACGCAGCACGGCGATGTGATCCGTCGCCGTCTTGGCGTTTGATGGGCCAACGCCGATATTGACCAACGTGATCCCGCCGCCGCCGGGGCGTTTGAGATGATAGGTCGGCATCTGCGGCATCTTCAGCACCGGGGCGATCGGCTGATCGGCATCGGTGATTTCGACATCCCCAGTGCTGACAAAAGCCGTGTAGCCACTGTCAGGATCGGCCAGTACGATACGGGCATAAGCCTCAAATTCGCTCACGTAGAACTGGTAATTGGTAAACAGGACGTGGTTCTGGAAATGCTCGGCGGCGGTGGCGGTGTAGTGTGCCAACCGGGCCAGCGAATAGTCCACCCGCTGCGCGGTGAATGGTGCAAGCGCGGCGGCGCCATCGGGCGCGGCTGTGGCCAGTCCGTTGACGATATCGTCATTTGTGGTGCTCAGATCCGGCACGTCAAAGACGTCACGCAGGACAAAATCCGCCGCCCCCTCTTGCGGGACCGTCACATCGGCGCGGTTGGCCACGGCGAAATGCACCGGCATCGGAGTATCCGACAGACCCACCTCAACCGGGACGCCGTAATTGGCCAGCAGCAACCCGATCTGCTGCTCCAGATACTGACGAAACAGATCCGGCCGCGTGATACTCGCCGCATAAGTGCCGGGCCCCGCAACATGGCCAAAGCTCAGGCGGCTGTCGACTTTGACAAAACTCGTCGTGGTCAGGCGAACCTCAGGATAAAAAGCGCGGCACCGCACACCCGGATGCCCCTGGTTCATCGCGGTGTTGAACCGCTCACACAGGAAGCCGACGGATTGCTCGTAAAGTGCCACAAGCTGAGCAACGGCAGCTTTGGCATCGCTGTATGCGACACGTCCGGCCACATCGGGCGTCACGATCTCTAAACTGCTCGTGTGGTCCTGCATCTGCTGCTCACCCTGTTCTGTTTGCGCGGCACGTTGACAGCTTCATGCCTCGGGTTCAAGTTTACCCGGAACGCAAACCGCAGGTGCCGAGGTCAGAACCGCAAAGAACGATTCAGTTCGGCGCATGACCGCTCGGCCCTGCAATGCCCGGGTTTCGGTACCCGAACCTGATATTCTGACCAAGGAGACCACTTATGTCCGTCACCAATCTGCGCCCCAACATGGATTTCTGGCCCGAACGGGTGGATCTGGCTGCGGCCTTTCGCTGGACTGCGCGGCTGAACATGCACGAAGGCGTGGCGAACCATTTCAGCCTGTCAATCAATGATGACGGCACCAAGTTCCTGATGAACCCGAACCAAAAGCATTTTGCCCGGATCAAGGCTTCGGATCTGCTGGTGGTGGACGCCAACGACCCCGACACCCTGACCGGTCCCGACGCGCCCGACCCCACCGCCTGGGGCCTGCACGGCGGCTTGCACCGCCACTGTCCGCAGGCGCGCTGCGCCATGCATGTGCATTCGATCCACGCCACAGTTCTGGCCTGCCTTGAGGATCCGACTCTGCCGCCGATCGACCAGAACGGCGCCACCTTCTACAACCGCATCGCCTATGATCGCGACTACGGCGGCCTTGCATTCGAGGAAGAGGGCATCCGCTGCGCGCAACTCTTCACCGATCCAAAACAAAAGGTGCTGGTGATGGGCAACCACGGCGTCATGATCATCGGTGACACCGTGGCCGAGACCTTCAACCGGCTTTATTATTTCGAACGTGCGGCCGAAACATATATCCGCGCATTGCAGACCGGCCAGCCGCTCAAGGTGCTCAGCCACGAGATCGCAGAGAAAACCGCGCAGGAAATCGAGGATTACCCAGAGCAGGATGAGCGGCACCTGGCCGAACTCAAGTCCATTCTGGACGACGAAGGATCGGATTACGCCACCTGACCCCCGGCCCAAGGAGCCACAAAACAGGAGTCTGACGATGCACGTGCGGGATCTGCTGTTGATCTGCCTTGTCAGTCTGCCGTTGGCAGGTCAGGCGCAGGACCGAAGCACCGTTGACGGGCAATTTCGCGCGTGGCTGGATCACACCGTCTGGCCCCGCGCACAGGCCAAAGGCGTGTCGCACGCGACATTCCAAACGGCCTTTGACGGGGTGACGCTGAACTGGGATCTGCCCGATCTCACGCCACCGGGGGCGCCGGCGCAAACCCCGAAACAGCAACGTCAATCTGAATTCGGCGCGCCAGGCAAATATTTCAACCGTGGCGCGGTGGACAGCGCGGCCAGCATCGGTCGTCAAGTGGCCGCGCGCCACGCCGCAGCCCTGAGCGCCACCGAACGCGCAACCGGCGTTCCTGGACGGATCATTCTGGCCATCTGGGGGCGCGAAAGCGGCTATGGTCGCGCCAAGATTCCCCATAACGTGTTCCGTGTCCTTGGCACCAAAGGATTCATGAGCACCCGCGCGGCCTATTTCACCGACGAACTGATCGCGGCGCTTGAAATCGCGCAGGCAGGCCACGCACCCAGTGGCCAGATGAAAAGCAGCTGGGCCGGTGCGTTGGGTCAACCACAATTCATGCCGTCGAATTTCCTGAAATATGCGGTGGATGGCGATGGCGACGGTCACGCCGATATCTGGAGATCCGAGGCGGATACCATCGCGTCAATCGGCACCTACCTCGCCCGGCACGGCTGGATCCCGGGGCGCGACTGGGGATTCGAGGTGACGGTGCCAAAAGCGGTTTCTTGCGCGCTCGAAGGTCCGGACCAGGGGCGCAGCATCGCTGAGTGGGAGACGATGGGACTCCGTCGCGTGTCCGGTCGTCCCTTTCCTGATCATGAGCGCCGGGAACAGGGCTTTTTGCTGATGCCTGCGGGACGCCATGGTCCCAGCTTTGTCGTTACCCCGAATTTTTATGTCATCAAGGAATACAACACCAGCGATCTCTATGCGCTGTTTGTCGGCCATGTCGGCGACCGAATCCAATATGGCGTTGGCAATTTTGCCGGGCGCTGGGGCGATGTCGGTGGCCTTTACCGGTCCGACATCGCGCGGATGCAACAGGCGCTCGTCGCGATGGGACACGATGTCGGTGGGGTTGACGGATTGCCAGGATTTCGCACCCGCCGCTCAATCGGGCGCTGGCAAGAGGCGAGCGGCCAAACACCCACTTGTTTCCCCGAAGCTGGGATGCGCAGCGCTCTGACACCCTGATCCCGACACCGAATCCGGTTCAGGCCTTGCGCAACCCGGTGGCGACCAGCATTCCGCGCCGCTTGGCTTCGTAATAATAGCCACGGGCGTACCACATCACCGCAGTGCCATGATCCCCGTCGGACAACATCCAGGCCCCGCGCAGATATTTCACCGCGTATTTCAGGTTGGTTTCGGCATCCAGCAACGCCGAATCCGGCCCCTTAAATCCCATGCCGCGCGCAGTTGCGGGCAGAATTTGCATCAGACCGTAATAAGGACCGTTGCGGGCGCCCGGGCGATGGGTGCTTTCTCGCACGACCACACGATGCACCAGAGGGCGCGGCACATGATAAATATCCGCATATTTGTTGATCAGCGCACGCAATTCCCGCGTCTCGTTGGGATAGAGCGGCGGCTCAAGCGGTGCGGCGCGGGTCGAAATCTCGGGGGCGTTGCCGCCGGCGCATGCTGCCAACGTCATCAGGATCGCACCCATTGCGGCGCGGCGGGTCAAGGAACGCATGATAACTCCGAATATTTCGCCCTGCCTTCCTACACAGGCCTATGATTCGCACCAGTCCCCCGGGCCGGAACCGGCGATTCCTTGCCCATCGCCAGCCTTGTATGACGCAGATCCGCCCAGATACCCGCGGATTTCAGATGCGGCGACTCCGCAACAATACATCCACAGGGCGCCGGATTTCGTGCCGGTTGCGTCCATTTCAGGCAATGCCGCCACCAATTCAGAGCCGTCAGTTCGCCGGCCAACGCCGACCTTTGACTCCACTAAAGACGCGGCTACACCCGGCCGCTTTGGAACAGAACCCTACCCTGCGCTTGCAAATAGCGGCCCAACACCGCATCTAAAGCGCATGACTCAGACCCTGCTCTCACTCGGCCACGGATATACCGCCCGCGCGCTGGCCAGACGCCTCCTGCCACAGGGCTGGCGAATTCTGGGCACAACCCGCACCCCGGATGCCGCCGACGCACTGGCAGCTATGGGGATCGAGCCGGTGCTCTGGGATCAAACGGCGCTGGAGGCGGCCTTGTCGCAGGCTACGCATGTGCTGGTCTCGGCTGGCCCGGATGAGCGCGGCGACCCGAGTCTGCGAATGCTGACTGAACAGATCACACAGCGCGCACGCGATCTTTATTGGGTCGGCTATCTGTCGACCACGGGCGTCTACGGCGACCATCATGGTGCCTGGGTCGATGAGACAACACCGCTGACCCCAACCACCGAGCGCGGCATCAAACGCGTCGAGGCCGAGGCAGAATGGGGCGCGATCACCGGCCTGCCGCTGCATGTATTCCGTCTGGCCGGGATTTACGGCCCCGGTCGCGGTCCGTTTGCCAAAGTGCGGGCCGGCACCGCGCGGCGCATCATCAAACCCGGTCAGGTGTTCAGCCGCATCCATGTCGACGATATCGCGCAGGCGCTCGAGCTTTCGATCATTAGTCCCAATCCCGGTGCGGTCTACAACCTGTGCGACGATGACCCGGCTCCGCCTCAGGACGTAATCGCCTTTGCCGCCGAATTGCTGAATATGCCGACCCCGCCCGAGATTCACTTTGATAAGGCCGACCTTTCGCCTATGGCCCGCAGTTTTTATGCCGAAAGCAAGCGCGTCGCGAACGACCGCGCCAAGGCGGAACTTGGCCTTGAACTGCTCTACCCTGATTACCAAACCGGGCTACGTGCGCTTCTGACCGCCGAAGGAAAGAGCTGAACCGTGACCGATACACTCTCTGAGCCAACCGCTGACACCTCGTCTGGCGCGCTTCCACCTGCATCCCTGACAGATCTGCTGCGCGCAATGCAGCCCGACACGGATGCCAGCGGCATATCGGTTCGCATCATACTCAAGCGGATCGGCGACCGGTCCTTTGCCCCCGCGGCCCTGATACCTGCGCTGATCCTTGTCTCACCGGTGTCGGGGATTCCAGGGATGCCGACACTCGGGGCGCTGATCCTGACGCTGATCGCCCTTCAGGCCATTTGGGGACGCGATCATCTATGGCTCCCCGACGTGATCATGCGGCGCAGCCTGTCGGCCCAACGAATGCGTCAGGCGCTGAAATTCCTTAAAACGCCCGCTGCCTGGGTCGACCGCCACAGTAAGCGCCGCCTGCGGATCTTGTCCAGCGGACCGCTCGCGCCATTGGCCTGGGTCGCTGTGATTGTCACCGTGATCCTGTGGCCATTTCTAGAGCTGGTTCCGTTCTTTACCTCGGTCGGTGCCACGATAGTGGCCCTGATCACCATCGGCCTGATGACACGCGACGGACTATATCTGCTGTTCGGCTACGCGGGCGCTGTCGCGCTGGCCTGCGGCGTTGTCATGGCGTGGAACGGGTTGTTCTGAGCCTTGCTCAGATATCCGAAAAGTAATCTTCGTCGACCGAACGTATCACATAAGTCTGGCGTGGCCGCACACCAACACCGTGTTGGATCATCAGCCGCGCCAGCCGGTCACCGTTGATAAGCACGATCCGCTGCTGCACCCGTTCAACATAGGCTCGCGCCTCGGACGAGAAATCAGATGTGGTCACAAACACGCCCTTGTTTGCGCCCTCGCCCGTCAATGACCCCACGAAAGCCTGCAACGCTGGGCGGCCAACCTTATTCTCGACCGCGTAGCGTTTGGCCTGAATGTAGACTGCATCCAAACCCAGCGCATCCTCGTTGATCACCCCGTCGATCCCGCCATCGCCGGACCTGCCGATGCTCTGTCCCATTGCCGGATCACCCCCGCCATAGCCCATCGCGATCAGCAGATCGACGATGATTCTCTCGAATCGGGACGGACTGACCTCCAGCAGCAGCGCGCGCAACTCGCTCGCCGTCTCGGCATCAAGCACGGCAAGCGATGTTGCGATCAGCTCAAGCGGCGTCGTGTCCTGTTGCACCCCGGCGGGCTTCGGCGATGCCAGTTGCGATGCATCGCGCGTCGCAGCCTTGAAGGCGGCGTATTGCGGGATCGCTTCCAGAGTCGCCCGTGAAAGCGCATCGTGCCCCGCAGCCAGATAGGCTGCTCCTTCGGAGGACAGAACATAGTGGCCGCGTCTTGGCCGATCAATCAAACCACCCTTCATCAGATGGAAAAGCGCCCAATCGGCCCGGTCGAAGACCCGTTCCCGGGTTCCGCTGGGGATCGTTTCAGCCATCTCATCATCGGTAAATTGCATGTCATCCCGCAAGGTCGGCAAAGCCGAGCGTGCATTTGTCGCCCCGGCGCGCAGAGCACGCATGAGCGGAACATAAAACTCCGGTAATGACGGAATTGCCATACGTCTACGCCCTTTTCCCCACCTGAGCCACGCCCAGAACCGCCAACACCTTTGCCTCGATATCCGCCGCATTCAGGCCCGCGACGGCGTACATTTCCGCAGGACTCGCCTGGTCGATGAATATATCCGGCAGCACCATCGAGCGGTATTTTAGTCCGGCGTCGAACACGCCCTCTTCGGCCAAAAGCTGGGCGACGTGGCTGCCAAAGCCGCCAACAGCACCCTCCTCAATCGTGATCAGCGCCTCGTGATCACCGGCCAGCGACAGGATCAGATCGTGGTCCAGCGGTTTCACGAACCGCGCATCCGCAACCGTCGGGCTGATGCCGCGCGCCTCAAGCGCCTCACAGGCGCGCAGCACCTCTCCAAGACGAGTACCGTAGGACAGGATCGCCACGCGGGCGCCTTTGCGCACGATCCGGCCTTTGCCGATTTCCAGGGCAACACCATGTTCGGGCATCTCGACGCCCTCGCCCTCTCCGCGCGGATAGCGGAACGCGATAGGGCCGTCGTCATGCGCCGCAGCCGTGGCAACCATATGTTTCAGTTCGGCTTCGTCTGCCGCTGCCATAACGACAAAACCCGGCAGATTGGCCAGAAACGCAATGTCGTAGCTGCCCGCATGGGTCGCGCCATCGGCCCCGACCAGCCCAGCCCGATCAATCGCAAAGCGCACCGGCAGGCGCTGGATCGCCACGTCATGCACAATCTGATCATAGCCGCGCTGCAGGAATGTCGAATACAAGGCACAGAACGGCCGCATCCCGCCAGCCGCCAGACCGGCGGCAAAGGTGACACCATGCTGTTCAGCAATCGCCACGTCGAAACAGCGACTGGGGAAGCGTTCGGCCATCAGGTTCAGTCCTGTGCCATCCGGCATCGCCGCCGTCACGGCACAAATGCGTGGATCCACCGCCGCCAGATCGACCAGCGTCTTGCCAAAGACCGAGGTATAGCTAGGCGCGTTGGACGGCGCCTTTTTCTGCGCCCCGGTGACCAGATCGAACTTGGCCGTGGCGTGGCCCTTGTCCACGGCCTGCTCGGCCGGGGCATAGCCCTTGCCTTTTTGGGTCAGCACATGAATCAGGATCGGGCCCGTGGCGCGCGCCTTGACCGTGCGCAGCACCGGCAACAGCTGATCCAGATCATGCCCGTCGATCGGCCCGAGATAGGAAAACCCCAGCGCCTCGAACAAGGTGCCGCCAACGGCCATGCCCTTGAGCAGATCCTTGGCCCGCTGTGCGCCCAGCCGGAACGGTTCTGGTAACAGACTGACCGCACCTTTGGCGGCGGCCTTGAGGTCGTGGAACGGAGCTTCGGCATACAGCCGCGATAGATAGGACGACATTGCGCCAACGGGCGGCGCGATGCTCATGTCGTTGTCATTCAGGATCACGATTAACCGCTTTTTCAGATGGCCCGCGTTGTTCATCGCCTCATAGGCCATGCCCGCCGAAATCGCCCCGTCGCCGATCACCGCGATGGCGTCGCCATGTCCGGTTTCGCTCGCTCCGCCCAGATCGCGCGCCACGGCAAATCCTAGCGCCGCCGAGATCGAGGTCGAGGAATGTGCCGCACCGAACGGGTCATAGGGGCTTTCTGACCGTTTGGTGAATCCCGACAACCCGTCCTTCATCCGCAGCGTGCGAATCCGATCACGGCGCCCGGTCAGGATCTTGTGCGGGTAACACTGGTGGCTGACGTCCCAGATGATCTTGTCACGCGGCGCATCAAACACCGCATGCAGCGCGACGGTCAGTTCGACCACACCCAGACCCGCGCCCAGATGGCCACCGGTTTCTGAGACGGCGGCGATCGTCTCGGCGCGCAATTCCTGCGCCAGCCGATGCAGATCCGCATCGCTCAGCGGTTTGAGGTCGCCGGGCACATGCACCGTATCGAGCAGCGGGGTCTGTGGTCTGGACGACATGCGCGCCTCCTTCTTATGGCCGGTTGTGATCGCCCCCGCACCGTGGGCATCGCTGTCAGTGCCGCGACGCTGAACGCTGCGTCAGTTCCGGCGGGCAATAACGAACCGGGCCGCCTGCTTCAAGTTCTCCGCCGCGTCGCCGTACACAGTTAGCGCAGCGCAGCTTTCCTCAACCAGCTCTGTTGCACGGCGTTTTGCCCCGTCCAGGCCCAGCAGCGACACAAAAGTGGCCTTGCCTGCGTCCGCATCCTTGCCCACCGCCTTGCCGACAGTCGCTGCGTCGCCCTCAACATCCAGAATGTCGTCGGTGATCTGGAATGCCAGTCCCAGCGCGCTGGCATACGCCCCCAGCGGCGCGATGTCAGCCCCGGCAAGCCGCGCGCCCGCCTCAGCCGCCCAGCAGAACAGCGCGCCGGTTTTGCCGACCTGAAGCGCGGTGATCTGGTCCAGCGTCAGCGGCACGCCAGTCGTTTCGGCCGCAATATCCAGCGCCTGCCCCAGCACCATGCCCCGTGCACCGCTGGCACGGGCCAGACTAAGCGCGAGGTTGGCGCGAACCTCGGCGGGCCCGACGTTTTCATGCGCGGCCAGCTCAAACCCCAGCGCCTGAAGCGCATCCCCAACCAACACGGCGGTGCCTTCGTCCCATTTGATATGCACGGTCGGCAACCCGCGTCGCAGCGCGTCATCGTCCATGCAGGGCAAATCATCATGCACCAGCGAATAGGCATGCACCGCCTCAATCGCCATGGCGGGCCATAATGCGCGATCTTGCCCGACGCCATGCAGGCGCGCCCCCTCGATCACCAGAAACCCGCGCAGACGTTTGCCGCCTCGCGTTGCATAGCGCATTCCCTGCGCCATCGGCAGGTCTGGAAAATCGTCAAGGAGCCGGTCAAACCCCGCCTGAATCGCGGACGCAACCCGGCCTAGATCGTCCTGAAACACATTACAGCCCCTCGACGGGCTTTGTGCCTGTGGGATTGCCTTCGGTATCCAGCGTGATCGCCGCCACCTTTTCCTCAGCATCTTTGAGCTTGGCCTCGCACCGCTTTTTCAGCGCCGCGCCACGTTCGTACAGCGTGATCGACTGTTCCAGCGCGACATCGCCCCGCTCAAGCTGACCAACGACCTGCTCCAATTCGGCCATCGCCTGCTCAAAGCTCATTTCTTCGACGGGTGTGTCGGTCATTTAGACGCCTCCAGCAATTCTTCGACATGGGCGAGCGCCGAGGCGCTCAGCGCCTCAAGATCATAGCCACCTTCAAGAGTCGAGACCAGCCGACCACCACACAATTGCGCCGCCAATGTGCAGAGTTCGCGTGTCAGCCAGCGGAAATCGTCCGTGCTCCAATTCAGCGATGCCAGCGGATCGTCTTGATGGGCGTCAAACCCGGCAGAGAGGATAATCAGGTCCGGCGCAAAGCCGCGCAGGCGCGGGAGAACCTGCGCCTCATAGGCGGCGCGCATCACCGCCCCGTCACTTTCCGGCGGCAGCGCAATATTCAGCACATTGTCATGCGCACCGCGTTCGGACGGCGCGCCAGAGCCCGGCCATAGCGGCATCTGCTGGCTGGTGATCGTCAACGCGCGTGGCTCGTCCCACAGCAGATCCTGCGTGCCGTTGCCGTGATGTACGTCGAAATCCACCACAGCAACCCGTGCCAACCCATGATGATCCAACGCATATTTCGCCGCCAGCGCAGCATTGCCGAACAGGCAAAACCCCATCGCAGTCTCGGACTCCGCGTGATGGCCCGGCGGACGAATGGCACAAAACGCATTTGTCTCCTCGCCCCCCAGCACCAGATCCACCGCCCTCAAGACCGCCCCTGCGCCGCGCCGCGCCGCCTGTTCCGAACCGGGGGACAGCCATGTGTCTGCGTCCAGTTGTGCCGATCCCTGCATTGGCACCCCTCCCTCAATCCGATCAAGATAGCGTTGCGGATGAATGCGCAACACATCGGCATCCGTGGCCAGCGGCGCCGATATTCGATTCAAATCCAGCCCCGCAAGCGCATGCAACACATGCTCGAGCCGCGCCACCCGCTCAGGGTGCCCCTCTGGCGTCACGTGGTTCAGACAATCGGCATGCGTGATCAGAGCAGTCATTCGGTCAGTTCCTTGATGCAGAAATGAGTCCTGGTCCGTGGCTTAGGGCAGGTAAAACCAGAATAGACGCCCCAGACAGGCTGGTCAGTCGGGGGCAAGCATGTAGCCTTCGCCGCGCACAGTTTGCAGATACCGCGGCTGTTTCGGGTCTGCCTCAATCTTGCGACGCAGACGAGTGATCTGCACATCGACCGCGCGTTCCTGACTCTGACTGCGATCGCGACCCAGATCCTCGACCAGCTTGGTCCGGCTGACTGCGGCCCCGGGCTGCGCGGCAAAGATCCGCATCAACTGGTTTTCGGTGCCGGTCAATCGAACCAGATCGTCGCCGCGCCACATCTCTCCACGTTCGATGTCATAGCGGATCGGCCCCAATGTCAGCAGTTTAGGTGCCGCGTCCTTGGCGCTGGTGTCAGGCATCCGCCGCAGGATCGCGTTGATCCGCAGCAGCAATTCCTTTGGCTCGAACGGTTTGGCCAGATAATCATCCGCCCCCGCCTCAAGCCCAGCAATCCGGTCCTCGGTCTCGGATTTGGCGGTGAGCAGCAGAATCGGCGTGATCGAGGTTTCGCGAATACCCCGTGTCAGGCTGACACCATCCTCACCCGGCATCATCACATCCAGCACGATCAGATCAAAATCAAGCCCGGCCAGAATGCGTCTGGCATGCGCCGCATCGCGCGCGGCACTTACCAGAAACCCGCTACGGATCAGGAATTTTTGCAACAAGCCGCGAATACGTTCGTCATCGTCGACGATCAGCAGGTGGGCATCAGGATCGCTCATCCCCGGCCCTCCCGCAGGCCGTGATACTGGCGCCGCATCTCGGTATCCATCATTGCCTCCAACACCTTTCTGAAACCGGCTACAGCATCGGGCCCAGCGTTGCGGTACGCCGCCCGCATCCGCGCCCGCTGTGCATCCGACAACTCGCGCTCCAGCGCCTGCCCGGCCTCGGTCAGGTGCAGATGCCGCTCGCGTTTGTCGACACGCCCGACCCGGCTTTCGACCAGACCTTCTTCGATCAGTGCGCGCAATACACGGTTCAGCGATTGCTTGGTTACGCCCAGAATTGTCAGCAGGTTATTCACCGTCGTCCCCGGCGCGCAATGAATAAAATGCAGCGCCCGATGATGCGCCCGGCCAAAGGACAGGCCCTGCAGAATCCGGTCAGGATCCGCCGTAAAGCCGCGATAGGCAAAGAACATCGCCTCGATCCCCTGCCGCAGTTGTTCGTCCGTCAGAAACAGGAGCGATTCGCCCCCATGGGTCTGCGCCCCTTGCGCCTCAGCCATGGCATACCTTTCACAAATCGTCCGATTATTGATCACTTTAAGTCAGCCTTGTTGACATTCCAAGTCTGAACTGGTAGCGAGCCGCAGTTTTTACGCAACTTTATGCCCGATCCGGACTTAGTTGCGCAACTTTTGCAAAGACCTGTAGATGGAGGCCAAAGATGGCTGGTTCATATGACGACCGTGACGGAAAGATCTGGATGGATGGCGCTTTGGTGGATTGGCGCGAAGCCAATGTGCATGTTCTGACCCATGCCATGCATTACGCCAGCTCGGTTTTCGAGGGTGAGCGCGCCTACAACGGCAAGATTTTCAAATCCCGTGCCCATTCCGAACGGCTGCACTATTCGGCAGGCTGCCTCGATTTTCAGATCCCCTGGACGGTGGACGAGATTGAGGCCGCCAAACAGGAAGTCCTGCACGCCAACGGATTCACCGATGCCTATGTGCGCGCGGTCGCCTGGCGCGGTGTGGGCGAAGATATGGGCGTCGCGTCGAAACGCAATCCGGTACGGCTGGCGATCGCGGCGTGGGAATGGGGCAACTACTATGGTGATGCCAAAATGAAGGGCGCCAAGCTCGACATTGCAAAATGGAAGCGCCCCTCACCGGAAACTGCGCCGTCGCATGCCAAGGCGGCTGGCCTCTATATGATCTGCACCATGTCCAAACACGAGGCCGAGGCCAAAGGCTGTTCCGATGCGATGATGTTCGACTATCGCGGCTATGTGGCCGAGGCGACTGGCGCCAACATCTTTTTTGTCAAGGACGGCGAGGTACACACCCCCAAACCCGACTGCTTCCTCAATGGTCTGACGCGTCAGACTGTTTTGGGCATGCTCGAAGAACGCCAGATCAAGATCCATGAGCGTCACATCATGCCCGAAGAGCTGGAAGGATTCGAGCAATGCTGGCTGACCGGCACTGCCGCCGAAGTCACGCCAGTGGGCCAGATCGGCACCTACAACTTTGAGGTCGGTAGCCTGACCCGGGATATTTCGGACGGCTACGAAAAGCTGGTGCGGGCCTGACTTTACGGTTCTGCCAAGTCCGAGCCGCCGAAAATCGCACCAAGACGCAAACGATGACATGCAGCCTGCCGATCCTCAGCCCAAGGGGATCGGCAGTGTCGAAACGCGAACAACACCGCCCCAAGATTCAAGTCAGGGTGACATTGAAAGCGTGGGAGGACGCGCGCGTGTAAATCCTTCATCGACTTCTGGGGTTCTGCGACGACCTGAGACCGCGGTGACAAAGTCGGCCATCCGCGCAGCGATCTGCAGGTCTCTGCCACATTGGACAGCGACGGCGCACTCCGCGGCTTCACGCACCTGCCCACGCGCAGTGGTTCGCTGGTCGGCGAGACGGGAACCGCGCTGCCGGAGGCCGCCCTGTTTGCCCACCTCGCGGGACTTTCGGAAAAGGATTACCGCCGTCCTCCCTGCCTCGACGAGCTCGGCTTCGTGCCGCTCAGCAAGACCGGCGCCGAGTTGCTGTTCGAACTGATCTCGCAACGCTATGAACGCGGCGCAACATTGATCACCAGCAACCTGCCGTTCGATGAATGGACCGAAACCTTCGGCTCAGAACGCCTCACCGGCGCTCTCCTGGATCGACTGACCCACCACGTGAACATCCTTGAGATGAATGGCGACAGCTACCGCCTTGGCCAGAGCAAGGCCCGCCAGGGCAAGGCGTAACCCAATACCAACATCGCAGGTAATTGGCCCTCACGGGCCAAAGCTTCCGGGCAACCGCCAGCTATATGACAAGCGCGGCTGCCCGGATGCTGGCGCACCCCGATGCGGCAATCATACCCACCCCAAAGTGGCAACATTTTGCGCTGCCCTTTGGCCCACTTTTACTCTGCCGTTGACAGTCTATGTCCATGAAGCTGGCCAGTGCGGGTATTGAGCCAATCATGGACCGAAATGTGCTGAGAGCAAAAGTCTTTCGCCGAAACATTCTCTGAACTCAAATTATCATGACGACACGCAGGTCGCCCTTCGGGGCGGTCTTTTTTTGTGCCTATATTGGCAAACCTCACCCCGATTCCGCTGGCAAAACTTTACCCGCGTCGACAAAAGGTAAGGGTACGACCACCGCGCTCACGCATCACGATAACGCTCTGACGCTTACCTGACTGGTGAACCTTCTTGCGACGGTCCTTGCGGTCCTTCTTTTCATTTGCAGGCTTCACATAGACACCAAAATAAGCGCCATCCACTTCGACATTGCCGGACAGAGCGCCAGCGTTACGAGCGGCCTCTATGCTTTCGCGGACTTTGTGCAGCAAAACGAAGGCTGTTTTGTAGTCAACGCCGAGATCGCGGGACAACTGCAACGCGCTGTAGCCCTTCGCGCCATTTATAAAGATAGCGATTGCCGTCAGAATATCGCGAACCCGCAACTTGCGGCTGGCAAAGATTGTACCTGACGTGATACTGAACTGCTTTGCGCAGCCCTTGCATTTGTATACTTGACGGGTTTTGAGGTCGTAGTGATCAACACAGCCGCACTCAGGGCAGATCGGCTGGCCGCCGAAGGCGCCAAACACAAGCATGTGCTGCCGGTCAAGCGATCGACAGCGACCCTCGCTGTCTCAGTGCGTGGTATAGCTCGACCAGCTCGTGGTTTTGCATGCTGTAGGTGACCAACTGCTCATGCTACCCAGCTACCATGCTGGATTCACAAGATGAATCCCCTCAGCCGAATCGTGCAACAAAGCCGCGGACGCGGATCAAGCATCTTGCATCGTTTGATCCCACAACCGGGCATACCTCGCAGCTTCCAATTTGCGGTTTTTCAATCGGCTTTTCAAAAGTCGCCGGACGGAGTAGGCATCCCAATCATCAGAGGTTTGGGACAGATTATGGCGCAACAGGCCACCATTTACAAAGTTGAACTCTCGGTCTCGGACATGGATCGTCACTACTATGAAACCCACAAACTCACTGTGGCCAAGCACCCGTCAGAGACAAATGAACGGCTGATGGTGCGCCTTGTCGCCTTTGCGCTGAATGCCCATGAGCATCTGGAAATGACCAAGGGGCTGTCAACGGATGATGAACCGGATATTTGGCAAAAAAGCCTGAGCGGCGAGCTTGATGTCTGGGTGGCTTTGGGGCTGCCAAGCGAGAAGGTGATGCGCCAATCCTGTGGCAAGGCTGGCAAGGTGGTTGTCTATCCATATGGCGGCCGAACCGCCGAGATGTGGTGGGACAAGATCAAAAATAGCACCACCCGGTTTAATAACCTTCATGTGGTGAATTTTCCCGAGGCCGACACAGCTGCATTGGCCAAACTGGCAAGCCGCGCGATGAAGATCCAGATCAATATTCAGGATGGCGATGTGATGGTCAGCGCTGATGACGGCATTGTCTACGTGACCCCGGTAAAATGGAAGGGTGCCGCGTAACTCTCGGTACCGGTTGCAAAGAAGGGTTTGGGATTCTCA